>CAVQJV010000049.1:0-64354 GCA_963712805.1 uncultured Acidobacteriota bacterium
ATTTATCTGAAGGTGGGCCCAGGCCCACCCTACGATCAGCCAGGATGGCCACCCCCACGATCACCGCAGCGACCTTTGTAGGGACATGCTTCCAGCATGTACTTCAGAGTCATGTCGGTACTCCAGATCTCTCACGAAGTCAGACAACCTCCGAGCTTCGTGTGGCCTACTCTCAACAGCGATGGTGCGATGGGTCAAGAATGCGATGCCCTTTGCGGTCTTTGCGGTAAAAATGCGATGGGATGTATGTGATTCAAGAAAAAACCCCGCCGGATGGCGGGGTTGGTTGCTGGTTCGATGACCGGACTACTTGTTGAGTGCTTCGTGGACCTTGCCGACCATTTCGGGGCCGGGGGTCAGGGTGGCGTCGCCTTCGTCCTTCCACTTGGAGGGGCAGCCCTCGGTGGTCTTGCGGGAGAGGTAGAGATTGGCCTTGAACTTGCGCATGAGCTCATCGATGTTGCGGCCCATGTTGTAGAAGTTGACCTCGGAGTTGAAGAGGGTGCCGTCGGGGCTGATGATGAAGGTGCCGCGCAGGGCGAGACCGGAAGCCTCGTCATAGACACCGAAGAGCCAGGAGACCTCGCCGGTGGGGTCGGCGCCCATGAGGTATTTCACATCGGCAAGTTCCTTTTCGTGGTCTTTCCAGGCAAGGTGAACAAACTGGGTGTCGGTGGAGATGGTCACCAGGGTGGCGCCCATCTTTGCGAACCGGTCTTGCTGCTCTGCCAGAGCAGCGAACTCGGTGGCTCAAACAAAGGTGAAATCGGCCGGGTAGAAGAAGAGAATGGTCCACTTCCCGGCTGCCATGTTCTCCGACAGTTTGAACTTGCCGAAGTTGCGGATCTTCGGGTCGTAGGTGTCGAGTTCGAAGTCGGGAACCTTGTGTCCCAGCTGGGCCTGGATCATTTCATCGCACATCGTAGCTACCTCCTTGGTCGTTGTCGCGGTCAGGACCGCTAGTGTAACTATCGCGAACGAGTCCTGCAATCGTTTCCTTGATTGTGCAACCCTGCATTGACACGTATACCCCCCCAGGGTATGGTACTCGTCGTGAGTCGTGGTCTCCGTGCCGGCGAGGCGCCGGCCTGCTGGTGAGGAGGGCGAGAAGACCTCGGTGTTCGATTCCTGAATATTGCATGAGGCTCGGCTCACAGTCATGGAGATCCCGTGGTGATCGACGAAAAAGTCCAGGAGAACGCGCAGAGGCGGTTGGCCATCATCGAGGGCCAACTCCGCGGCCTGAGCAAGATGATCGACGAGAAGAAGTACTGCCTTGATGTCCTGACCCAGATCTCGGCGATCCACGAAGCGCTTCGCGGCGTCGGCAAGCTGGTGGTCCGTCACCACCTCGAGACCTGCGTCACCGACGGCCTCCAGGGTGAGGAGCGGGACCACACACTACGAGGAACTCATGGACCTCATCTACAAGTTGAGCAAATGATGGGAGTCCTGCAATCCATCATCATCGCTTCGTGGGCCATGCTCGTCGAGATGGCGCCCTATCTGCTCCTCGGATTCACCGTCGCCGGTCTGCTCTCGGTGATGATCTCCCCGCGGTGGGTCGAGCGCCACCTTGGCAACCGCGGACTCGGCCAGGTCTTCAAGGCGAGCCTGTTCGGCGTGCCGTTGCCGCTGTGCTCGTGCGGGGTGATCCCCGTCGGTGCCTCGCTGCGCCAGCACGGCGCCGGCAAAGGCGCGACCACGGCGTTCATGCTCTCGACGCCGCAGACGGGTGTCGACTCCATCGCCGTGACCTACGCCCTGCTCGGACCGTTCCTGGCGGTTGTCAGACCTGTTGCGGCCTTGCTCACCGGCTTCCTCGGCGGCAGCCTCGTCTACGCCTTCGACCGGAAGGACGATGACCGGCCTGTGGATGAGCTTCCGAAGCAGACGTGCTCGAGCGGATCCGACTGTTGTGAGGACGACGAGGAGCCGCGGAAGAAGACCCTCTTCGATGGCCTGGCCTACGGTCTGGTGACCCTGCCCCGCGACATCGGTCGCGCGCTCATTGTCGGGATTCTCCTGTCGGGGGTGATCTCCGCGTTGATCGAACCCCACGCCCTCGAGGCAACTCTCGGTGGTGGGATCTGGCCCATGCTCGTGGCCATGGCCGTCGGGATTCCGCTTTACGTCTGCGCCACCGCCTCGACTCCCATCGCGCTCTCGCTGATCCATCGCCGGGCTGTCGCCCGGGGCGGCGTTGGTTTTTCTGATCACCGGACCGGCCACCAACGGAGCGACGCTGACGACCCTGTGGCGGGTGCTCGGGCGGCGGTCGGTGGTGATCTTCCTGCTCACCGTGGCGGTCGGGGCGCTCGCGACGGGAATCGCCGTCGACGCCATCGTGGCGTCGGACCTGGTCGATCCAACAGCCATGGTGCCGGCCGTCGTATCACCGGCAGCCGCCCACGAGCACCACGGTGAGGACGCGGGATCGGGTCTCTTCGGCCGGGGGTGCGCCATCCTGCTCATTCTGTTGCTCGTCAACGCGCTGTGGCCGCAACCGCAACCCATGGGACGGGGAGATGTGAAGATGATCACCATGCCGAATGTCGATGTCTTGGAATTGGCCGTGACCGGGCATGCGCTGCAACGGCTGTGTCGAAAGCGTCCAGCGGGCCCTCAACGAGGCCCGCGGCGTCGATGACGCGACGGTCGATCTCGCGGCGGGCCGGGCCAGCGTCCGCGGTTCGGGCTTTGATCGCTCGATGCTCGCCGAGAAGATCCGCGGCCTCGGTTTCGAAGTCGAGATCGTCACTGCGGACTGAAGATCCGGCGTCTTTGCTACTCTGATACCGATGGCGGATGTTCAACCGCGTCGCGCGGTGGTGATCGACGATTCGCAGATCCAGTGCGCCGTGTGGAAGCGGCTCCTGGAGATCACGCTATGGAGATCGGGTCGCGGTGGAGACCTACAGCGACCCGCGTGACGGGGTCCGGGCCCTCGACCCGGAAGTCCACCTTCTCCTGCTCGATTGGGAGATGCCGTGGATGGACGGCAAGGAGGTCCTCGAGGCGGCGCGCAGCATCGGCGTCAACCTCAAACGGATCATCATCACTTCGTCCCACCCGGCCGACCGCCTGCACGAGGAGTTCGACGACACCGGCTGTCTCGCGGTGATCGAAAAGGCCGAGCCCGAGCAGCAGGCGGCGTTCATGATGATCCTCGATTCGATCATGAGAAGGTAATTCTGCCCGACGACTCGTCGAACGAAACGTCGGGCAGAATTACCTTTGAGGAATCTGCCAGAGAATCGCCGCCTCTTGTAGCGTCGGCGTCGCCGCCGGCGATGGTTGCGTCCCGATGCTGATTGGACACATCGCCCGCGAGACGCGGGCGCTACAAATGGGACCAGGCTGTTTTGAGGCGAACCGAGAACCTCTCGGGGCGTACTTCCGTAATCTCTAGAAGGAGGCAACCACCATGTTCGAGCTATTCGGAATTCTCGCGTTGATCGCTGTCGGAGCGGTGGTGTTCGGGGTGATCGCGATCGTCTTCGGGCTGCTCAAGCTGGTGCTCAAGATCGCGCTGATTCCACTGGCGCTGCTCTTCAAAGGACTCGCCCTGCTCATCGGCGCGCTGGTGGTGCTCTTTGTCGTCGGCCCGCTCGTTTTCGGCATCGGCCTCGTGGTCCTGATTCCGCTCCTCATCCTCGGAGCCATGGTCTGGGCAGGGGTCGCCGTGTCGTCACGCACTGAGGCGCCACGCCCGATGGCGCGACCCGAAAAGGATCCTCAGCGAGCGGTCGCCTGATTGCCCCCCTTGACATTGTTCGGCAAGGGCTGAACGGCGACGAGGTCAGCGAATCCGAACATGATCAACGCGACGTCCGTTCGAGGCCAACCGCGACTCGTGGTACCGCGCGCCGTAGCGATGCGGCGCGGATCGGGTGCTGTGTCTCCCCATCGCGCTACTTGGACGTGCTCCACTCGCGTCGTGATCACGAACTCCTCGACCACATCGCCACGACGAGGTGCTCGGTGATGATCCGCTCGAGGACCTCGGGAGTGCAGCCCCGGTACCAGACGCCGTCCGGGTAGACCACCGCGATGGGACCGTCGCAGCAGATCCGCAGACAGTCGGCCTTGGTGCGGAGGACTCCGCCGGCCTCCGACAGCCCGAGCTCGCGCAGCCGGCGTTTGAGGAACCCCCACGACTCGAGCGACGCGTCGCGGTCGCAGCACTTGGGCTTGGCCTGGTCGCAGCACAGGAAGACGTGGCGGCGGGCGCCGCTGACGCCCACCGCCTCGGCGGCGCAGAAGGGCCGGGTCCTTCACTCGAGCATCATCCACAGGTAGGCATACTCGAGTGCGCCAGTGTAGGCACGCTGGTTGAGGTTGGCGCCGGACCCGTGACCGCCCTCGGTGTTCTCGTAGTAGTAGACCTTGCTGCCCATGTCGGTCATCTTTGCCACCATCTTTCGTGCGTGGCCGGGGTGGACCCGATCGTCGCGGGTGTTGGTCCAGAAGAAGACCTCTGGGTAGCTCGCCTTCGGGTCCAGATTCTGGTACGGCGACCAGGTCTTGATGTACTCCCAGTCCTCGGTGTCGGGGTTGCCGTACTCGGCCATCCAGCTCGCGCCGGCGAGGAGCTTGTTGTAGCGCTTCATATCGAGCAAGCGGGACCTGACAAACCACCGCCTTGAAGAGATCGGGCCGCTGGACGAAGCTGCCGCCGACGAGCAGTCCGCCCTGCGAACCGCCCATGATGCCGAGGTGGTCCGGCGAGGTGATCTTACGGGCGATCAGGTCCTCGGCGATGGCGGTGAAGTCGTCGAAATTACGCTGGTGGTTCTCCTTGACCGCCGCCATGTGCCAGCGCGGGACCGAACTCACCGCCGCCGCGGATGTTGGCCAGGACGTAGACTCCGCCGCGAGAGACCCAAGACGGGCCGATGGAGCCGAGGTACGAGGGCAGCATGGAGTTTTCGAAACCGCCGTAGCCGTAGAGCAGGGTCGGGTTCGAGCCGTCGGCCTCGAAGCCGGCGGGCTTGACCACGAAGTACGGGATCATCACGCCGTCGGCGGACGCGACCTCGTACTGGTCGACGGTCATCCCTTGGGGATCGAACCACGACGGCGATTCTTGACGACCACGGGTTGGCCGCCGTCGGCGACGAAGTAGAGACTCGACGGCGTCAGGAAGTCGGTGTAGTAGAAGAAGAAACTGTCGTCGACATCGCCGGTGCTGCCGATACCGACGGTGCCGAGTCCGGGCAGCTCGATCTCTTCCTCGGCCCAACCGTCGTCGCCGGGGGTCAGTCGGTAGAGACGACCGCGAACGTTGTCGAGGGTCGAGTAGAGCAGGGTCGTTCGCCGTCGTGCCGACGCCGCCGAGCGAGATCCGCTCCGAGGGTTCGAAGAGCATGTCGAAGTCACGGCCGCCGGCGAGGAAGTCGTCCAGGTCGATGGCGAGCAGCGCGCCGGCGGCGTAGGTCGTCCCGCCGGCTTCCCAGTCCGTTCGGAGGTTGAGCAGCATCCGGTCCTTGAAGAATCCGGAGAAGCTCGGCGTCCTCGGGGAAGTCGAGCTTGACCAGCCGGCCGTCGAGAATCAGGTACGAGGTGCCGCGGTAGAACTCGGGTGTCCTCTGGACGAGATCGTACCGGCCGTTCGCGAGTGTGATCGCTGTAGGCGACCGATGACACGTCGTCGACCGAACCCTCGAAAACGGTGACCGCCTCGTCGAGGGAGGTGGCGCGCTTCCACTGTTTCGCAAATCCGAGGGTATCCGGACGTCGTCAATGATGCCCTCACCGAAATCGGTGCCGACCCACAACGTGTCCGCGTCCTTCCAACTCACCTGCGCCTTGGCCTCGGGAAGGACGAAACCGTCCTCGACGAAGGCCCTGGCGACGGCGTCGAACTCGCGCTCGACCGCCGCGTCGCTGCCGCCGCGCGACAGGGTGATCATGCAGTGGCGGTACTCGGGCGGCAGGCAGCTGGACCCCTTCCACACCCAGTTCTCGTCCTCGGCCTCGGCGAGGGCGTCGAGATCGAGGACGGTCTCCCACGACGGTTCGTCCTTGATGTACTCCTCGAGGAAGGTGCGCCGCCAGATGCCCGCGAACGTGGTCGGCGTCGCGCCAGAAGTTGTAGAGCCAGGAGCCGCGGATGCTCACGCTCGGGATCCGGTCGCTGGAGTTGTAGATCTCGAGGAGCTTCTCGTGGATCTCGCTGTAGACCGGCACCGCTTCGAGCACCGCGGTGTCCTGGGCGCTGCGATCCTTGACCCAGTCGAGGGCCTTTTCGCCCTCCACCTCCTCGAGCCAGAGATAGGGGTCCTCGGGTGCTTCGGCAGCGGCAATTCCACACAGGGCGAGTACGACGACGGCGATCAGAATCTGACGCATGGTTGGCTCCTCCTCAAATCTCATACGGCGCGATGCGACGCAGGTTCGATCAGAGATGGTATCAAGATCGACGGCAGAATCCCGATAAGCTCGCTCGGCCGGGAAACTCTGACCCCGTTCATCCAGTGATCTCCTGGTCGATCGGGCGAACCGGGTCCATATTTGGTTTCATTGTTCACAACCCGGGGCCGACGACAGTGATGACCCGGGAATCAATTGGCCGCTCGCGGGTCCGGTTGTCGAAGCCCGGGAGCCACCGTCTTTGCGGCCGGTCGGAGTGGCGGCGGACCTCCGGTTCTGTTATCACCATGGGAGCGATTCCGAAAGGTGGCTGCCGTGATCGAGAACTTCGCCGATCTCAAGCGCCGTGTCGTTGTGGTGGATGGTTGCCGGACTCCCTTTTGCCGTTCGGGAACCGCGTTCACCGATCTCAGGTCCTACGATCTCGGTCGGATGGCTGTGTCGGGTTTGTTACATCGCACCGCCATCGACCCCGAGGTGGTGGACCTGCTGGTGATGGGGACGGTCATCGCCGACCCGGCGACCTCGAATCTCGGGCGTGAGGTCGTTCTGGCCAGCCAGCTGCCCGACAGCTGTCCGGCCTACACGGTCTCCGTGGCCTGCGTGTCGTCGCTCCAGTCGTTCCTCGACGCGGCGCGGGCCATCGCCACCGGCGGCGCCGATGTCGCCATCGCGGCCGGAGCTGAAACACTGTCGGATGCTCCGATCCGCTATCGGCGGTCGGTGCGCAAACGGTTGATCAAGGCGCAGAAGGCCCGCGGCCCGGGGGACTACCTGGCGCTGCTCAAGGGCCTCGGGCCGAGTGATCTGCTGCCCGAACCTGTGGCGCTGGCCGAGTTCTCCACCGGCGAGATCATGGGCGAGAACTGCGAGCGGTTGGCGAAGCGTTATGGAATCACCCGCGAGGCGCAGGACGCCTACGCGGCGAGGTCGCATCAGAGCGCCGCTGCGGCAACCGCGAATGGAAGCCTCGCTCGACAGATCACGCCGGCATTTGTCCCGCCCCGGGAAACCGCGGTCCGCGAAGACAATGGGATCCGAGGCGATTCGACGGTTGAATCGCTGGCCAAACTGCGACCCGCCTTCGACCGCCGTTTCGGGACGATTACCGCGGGCAACAGCTCGTATCTCACCGATGGCGGGGCGGCGGTGCTGCTGGCGTCGGCGGAGGCTGCGAAGAAACTCGGGCTCACGCCCGTCGCGACACTTCGGTCTGCGGCGGTGGCGGCGCTGGACCCTCTCGAGGAACTTCTGCTCGGTCCGGCATTGACGATCCCGGGCGCCCTCGATGGCGCGGGACTCTCCCTCGGCGACATGGGAGTGGTCGAGCTCCACGAGGCCTTCGCCGCGCAGGTTCTTGCGGTCGAGAAGGTGCTCGCCGACCCCGATTGGTGCAAGCAACGACTCGGCCTCGACGAAGCCGTCGGTGAGATCGATCCGGATCGTCTCAATGCGTGGGGAGGGTCGCTCTCGGTGGGCCACCCGTTCGGCGCGACCGGAGCGAGATTGATTGCGAACTGCTGTCAGCGGATGGTCGAGGAAGATGAAAACCTGGGGATCGTGGCAGCCTGCGCCGCCGGCGCCATCGGGATCGGGATGGTGTTCGAGCAGATGAGAAGAAAAGACTCAATCAGTTCTTTTTATTGGCCACATCTTCGGTTCGACCGAAGCTGTGGCCAATAAAAAGTCGAGGTACGAATCAAAAGGAGCGTCACGATGCCCATGATCCGCATTGAACAACGTGACGACGGCGTCGCCGTCGTCTGGCTCGACAGCACCGACAAACCGGTCAACACGCTGACGCCGGCGGCGGTGGCGGAGTTCAACGAGCTCGTGCTGCCGCTCATGGATGACGACAGCGTTCGTGCGCTGGTAGTGGCCTCGGCCAAGAAGGACACCTTCATCGCCGGAGCGGATCTCGAGGTCATCGAGGGGCTCGATGCGGAGCAGATCTCGCAGATGTCGCGCGACGGCAACGCGCTGCTCGAGCGCATCTTCACCGGCCCGAAACCGGTGGTGGCGGCGGTCCACGGCGCGGCCATCGGTGGTGGGCTCGAGGTGGCGCTCGGGTGCCACTACATCCTCGCATCCGATGACCCCGCCACCGTTCTGTCCCAGGCCGAGGTCATGCTCGGACTGCTCCCGGCGGGGGGCGGCACCCAGCGCTTCATTGAACGGACGGGACTCGTCGCGGGGCTTCCCATGCTGCTCACCGGGAAGCGCGTCCGGGCCAAGAAGGCCAAACGGATGGGGTTGGTGGATGCACTGACGACACCCGGGCGGGATTGTCGATACCGCGGCCAAGGCGGCGTTGGCCATGGCGGACGGCAAGCTCAAACGACCCCGGCGAAAGAAGACCCCGGCTCGATCGCCTGTCCTCGTTGCCGCCCGGGCGGGCGAAGATCCTGCGCGAGGCTGCCGCGAAACAGGTCGCGCGCAGAACCCGTGGACTCTATCCGGCGCCGCCGGCCATCCTCGATTGCGTCGAAACCGGGCTCAAACACGGTCGGCTCGCCGGTCTCGACCGCGAGTCGTATTACTTCGGCAAACTCGCCACCGGGATGGAGAGCCGCAATCTCGTTCGGCTCTTCCACGCGATGAACAACGCCAAGAAGCCGGGCGATGGCGCTGAGCCGAAGCCGGTCGATCGACTCGCCGTGCTCGGCGCCGGTTTCATGGGCGCCGGGGTGGCTTCGGTCTCCCTCGGCAGGTGTCTCGGTCGTGCTCAAGGACATCTCGGACGAGGCTCTCGGCGCCGGGATCCGCACCATCGAAAAGGGACTCGTCAGCCAGGTGCGCTCGGGCGCCATCACTCGCCGCGAGGCCGACCGGCGGCGATCCGCGCTGCTGCCGACAACCGACAATGCCGATCTGGCGACAGCGCCGATCTCGTCATCGAGGCGGTCTTCGAGGATCTCGATCTCAAGCGGCGGGTCGTCGCCGAGGTCGAGGAGCAGATCGCACCGGACGCGGTCCTGGCCTCGAACACCTCGGCTCTGCCCATCGCGAAGATCGCTGAAGGATCCAAGCACCCCGAGCGGATCCTCGGGATGCACTACTTCTCGCCGGTGCCCAAGATGCCGCTGCTCGAGATCATCGTCGCCGAGAAAACCGCCGACTGGGCGACGGCGACGGCCAAGGCGTTCGGCACGGCTCAGGGCAAGACCTGCATCGTCGTCAAGGACGGACCCGGCTTCTACACAACTCGGATCCTCGCGCCCTATCTCAACGAGGCGGTGGTGCTCCTCGAGGAGGGGGCGAAGATCGAGGATCTCGATCGCGTCATGAAGGACTTCGGTTACCCGGTGGGGCCGGTGGCGCTGATGGACGAGGTCGGGATCGATGTCGGCGCCCATGTTGCCGCCGATCTCGGCGCCGCCTTCGCCGAGCGCGGGCTGGGTTCCTCGGATGCCCTGCCGAAGATGTACGAGGCGGGTTTCGAGGGCCGGAAGAACGGCAAGGGCTTCTATCTCTATCCCAAGAAGAAAAAGAAGGGGCCACGGCAGGTCAACGCCGCGGTCTATCGGTTCTTCGACGGGCCCGATCGCCGGAGGGTGCCGTCCGATGAGATCCGCGATCGGATGGCGCTGCTCATGGTCAACGAGGCCGTCCATTGTCTCGACGAGGGAGTTATTGCGTCGGCCGAGGACGGTGATCTCGGAGCCATCCTCGGACTCGGCTTCCCACCGTTCCGAGGTGGGCCGCTCCGATACGTCGACCACGAGGGCGCCGCGGCCATCGTCGAGCGGATGGAAGCCCTCGCAAAACGCCACGGTCCGCGGTTTGAGCCCGCGGGGGGATTGAGGGAGCTCGCCACGAACGGTGGGCGGTTCTATCCGGAGATATAGAGGAGACGGCGTGGGGACCAATCGTCGTTCCCCGTGGCGCGATGGGAGGGGATGTCAGGCACGCAACTTTGTTCGCGGCAAACAAAGTTGGTGCCAGATGGCACCCATCCCGCGTTCTGGGGGTGGTAGGCGTTTGTCGGAGCGAGTGTTCCGGGGCGCGTCGCGTGGTGCCACTTGTTGCATTGTGCGGCCCCGTTGGCCTCCCGGATCTGGTGAGACGTTGCGCCGCTCAATGCTGCGGGTGGCACCGGAGAACTCGTCACGTGCTTTCAAAGAACGTGGTCACGAGTGTTTTCTCAAGGAGGGTCGATGACCTCTGAGCAACTCCTTCCTCTCGACGGCATCACGGTTCTCGATCTGTCTCGCCTGCTGCCGGGTGGGATACTGGCGCGGCAGCTGATCGATCTCGGTGTGCGACTGATCAAGATCGAAGAGCCCGGCGTCGGTGATCCCATGCGGATGGTTCCGCCGGTGGTCGGCGGTGTCGGGGTCGGGTTTGCGGCGCTTCTGCGTGGCGCCGAGTCGGTCTGTCTCGATCTGACGACCGCCGAGGGTCAGGCGCGTCTGCGCCGGCTGGCCGCGCGCGCCGATGTGCTGGTCGAGAGCTTCCGACCCGGGACCATGGCGAGTTGGGGTCTGGGATACGACGAACTGACCGAGACCAACCCGAGGCTCGTGTGGTGCTCGCTCTCGTCGTTCGGCCGTGGCGATGCGGTGCGTCATCGGCTCGCGCCACGATCTCAACCTTATCGCGCTCACCGGCGCGCTCGATGCCATGGGCCCGGATCAGCCGAGAATCCAGCTCGCCGATGTCGGTGCGGGGATGCTGGCGGCGTCGTCGATTCTGGCGGCGTTGCTTCGGCGTGAGCGAACCGGGCGCGGCGCCCGCGTTGATCAGCCCCTCATCACGGGATCGTTGCCGTTCGTGACCTGGCGCTGGGCCGAGGCCGCGGTGGGACGCGAGCAGGTGGTGGACCTCCTGCTCGGCGGCGCCTGCCCGTGCTACCGAACCTACCGCTGCGGCGGTGGTGAGCTCATGGCGGTCTCGGCTCTCGAGCCCAAGTTCTGGCTCGGTTTCGTCACGCATGCTCGGACTCGAGGAGCTTCGCGGCGCCGGTTTCGCCATGGACGACGAGGCAGACGCGGTGGTCGGTCGTGTCGAAGAAGTGCTCGCGGCGAGGGGCGTGACCACTGGTTGGCGCTCGCCGAGGAGCACGGTTTACCGTTGAGTGCGGTTCACACGACCGGAGAGGCGACGGAGGACCCGATTTTCGCCGACGCGGGGTTGACTCGAAGAGCTGTCGCTGCCGGGCGGGGTGATGACCGCGATCGGCCCATGGCTGCCCGAGATCGGCCGGACACCGGAGAGACCCGCACCCGCCCTCGGCGAACACACCCAGGAGGTTCTCGGCGAGTTGTGATCTCCGACGGAGGGTGAGCCCAGGCCCACCAACGGGCATCACAAGATCCGCGTTGAGGCGAGGTAGGTCACCGCGCTCACCGCGGCACACAACACCGTGTCAGCCCACCGGCGAGCGGTTGAGCCACCACAGGGATGCATTGAGAACAGAGGCGAAGCTGACCCACCCCAAGTACGGGAGCAGGAGCACTCCAGCCGTCGGCGTCACCCGCCAGAAGAGCACCGTCGTGATTGCGATGGCGATCCAGAGCAGGATGATCTCGACCAGCGCGAGGCCGGGCGCCCGCATCCCGAAGAACAGGATGGACCAGAGTCCGTTGAGGGCGAGTTGGACCGCGAAGACCGTGAGCGCGATCCTCACCCCATCAACGTCGAGCCCTTTCCGCCAGACGAGGAACGCGGCGACGCCCATCATGATGTAGAGCAGTGTCCAGGCGGGACCGAAGACCCAGGCCGGTGGGTTGAACGACGGTTTGGTCAGCGTCGGATACCAGTCCGCGACGCCGCGCGCCGTGGCGTATCCGGAAAGACCGCCGACCGCCAGGGGGCTGCGACCGAGATGACGAGCTTGATGGTGTTGTTCATGGTGACTCCGTCCGCCATGGTATCCGCAGTCGGCGTGGCATCACAAGAGCCGGGAAATCGGTGCAGGGTCAGAAAAACGTTGCAACGCGCAGCCCGGCGACGAATGCGGAGTCGTCGGCCCCACCCGGGCGATGGACCCACTGGAGGTCCGGGCTGAGGATCATCCATCCGGTCACGGCCAGCCGGTAGAAGAGCTCGATCACGGTCTCGGAGTCGGCGTAGCCCTCCCGTCGTTCGAGCTCTCCGATCTCGGCGTGGGCCGCGCCGATTCCCATTACATCGTCGGGGCGAGAACCGAACGGGGCGGAGAGGGTCAGGCCTGCGCCGTAGTACGAGCCGACGACCGAACGATCGGCCTCGCCCCAGCCGCCCTGGGCGAAGAACGACAACCGGCGAGGGCCGCTTTCCCACAGGCCCTGGTCGGCGGTGAAGTAGATTCCGTCCGCCGGACCACTCACCACCGAGCCGTTCTCCTTGGCCGCTGGCAGGGCGAGTTCGATCTCGGAGTGGCGCCAGTAGCCGATCCGGTAAGTGCCGTCGATGATCGATCCGCCGAAGGGTCGGATCTCGAGACCCACGGCCCCAACCCCGCCGCTGGATCCCGTCAGAATCTCGGTGGAAATGCCCGACCCCAGGGTCGGAGAGCCGTCCCAATACCCGGCCTTGACGTTGATGGTCTTGCTCGGTGACCAGCCGCCCATGATTCCGAGAGCGGGAGCGGGGTAGGTCGGCAGGGGCACGGTTGGGATGAGGCCGAAAGATGAGTTGATGAACTCGCCGCCGCCCTCCGAGACAACGAAATCGGCATTGGCGTCCTGTTTGCCGACCTTGAGCCGAAACCGTCCATCGGCGAAGTTCTGATCGATGAAGTACTCCGAAAGACGGGTGCCGGGCGGGGCGACGATGTTGCTGATGCCCTGGATATCGCCGACCACATCCGAGATGTCACCGCCTCGGGTGTTCTGCAGGTCGATGAAGAAGAAGCCGCCCTTCCACCAGCCGGCGCCTTCGGTGTCGATGGTGAAGATGACATCGGTGAGTCCAGCGTAGCGACTGTCCTCGGTCGCGCTGAGAGCACCGTTGGTGTTAGCGAAGCTTTCGTCGAGGGATTGCACTATGAAGTTCATACCGTGCCGGGCGAGCATGCTCCGGAATCCACCGAGATCGCCGAGGAGCTGCTCTCTCTCTCGCCAAGAGGTCTCTGTCGACTCGATTCTGATCTCCGCGTCGATTCCATCGGCGTCTCGAACCGGCTCTTCGTAGGACCCGGGAGCGATACCGACCAGATCGGTGGCGGGGACGGCGGAGGCGATCATCAGAGATGTGATTCCGGGGATCAGCTGACGGTGTGTCATGGGCGGCCTCCCGTCAGATCCCCAGGCCAAGGAGACTGCCGATCTGGAAGACAAGGACGGTCACGATCCACGCGAGGACCGTCAGACCGAAAAATTGGAATGCGGCCCAGCCCCAGGAGCCGCTCTCACGGCGGATCACCGCCACCGTCGCCATACACGGCGAAGCGATGAGGGCGAAGAGCATGATGCAGAAGCCGACGAGCGGTGTGTAGTCGGTCTGGAGTTGGGTCCTCAGGTGGGCGGCGCCGGAGCCATCCGGAGACTCGACCGCGTAGACGATGCCGAGTTGGGCGACAAAGACCTCCTTGGCAGCAAAGGCGCCGACGAGGGCGGTGCCGATGCGCCAGTCAAAACCCATGGGTGCAACGACGGGCTCCATGGCGTGACCCATGCGACCGACAAAGGAGTGGGCGAGTTGTCGGGAAGCGAGTTCAGTGTCGCCCAGGGCGGCGGCCTCCACGACCGAGGGATCACCCTCGGCCACGACCACGGGATCGAGCCGGGGGAAGGTGGCGAGCGCCCACATGACGATGGAAATCCCGAGGATGATGGTCCCGGCTTTGCGGACATAGAGCCATGACCGCTCGGCCATGTGCTGCAGGACGCTCCGGATGGTGGGAAGGCGGTAGGGGGGGAGCTCCATCAGGAATGGAAGACCCTCACCGGCAAAGAGCGTCTTGCGCAGCAGATAGGCGCAGGCCATGGCGAGGGCGACGCCGATGAGATACATGATCCACAGCACCGCCGCCCGCATCTGGCCGGCATAGAAGGCCGGGATGATGAGGGCGTAGATTGGCAGCCGGGCGCTGCAGCTCATGAGCGGGATGACCATCATGGTGGTCATCCGTGCACGCCGGCTCTCGATGGTGCGTGTGGCCATGATGGCGGGGATCGAGCAGCCGAACCCGAGGAGCATGGGGATGAAACTCTTGCCGTGCAGTCCGACGCTCTTCATGACCCGGTCCATGACGAAGGCCGCGCGGGCCATGTAGCCGGAGTCCTCGAGAAGTGAGATCGCGAGGAAGAGCAGGACGATGTTGGGGAGGAAGACCAGCACCCCGCCGACCCCGCCGATGATGCCGTCGACGATGAGCGACTGGAGGATCGATTCCGATCCCACGGGCCACAGCCCACTGACAGCTTCGCCGAGCCAGCCGAAACCGGCTTCGATCCACTCCATGGGTTTCTCGGCCACGGTGAAGGTGAAGAGGAAGACCGCATACATGGTGCCGAGAAAGATGGGCATTCCGAGAACACGGTTGACCAGGACCCGGTCGATGAGATCGGTGAGATCCCGCCGGCGTTCGGCCGAGGTTTTCACCGTCTGCCGCGCGAGACCCATGGCAGCGCCGTGCCGGCGTTCGGCGATGAGGATGTCCATGGGATCGCCGAGGAGTTTTTCGAGGCGATCGACGGCTTCGTGGGCGACATCGAGGATTCCGAGCCCAAGATTCGCGGTGCGGTCGGTGTCGATGCCCTCGAGGAGCGCGATGGCGAGCCCGCGGCGAGCCATGAGCTCGATCCCGGGATCTGCCATGGCCAAGAGCCCGTCGAGGCGTTCGATCTCGCGCTCGATATCGGTGCCGTAGTCGACCTTGAATTCGCTTGGTGCCGGGAAAGTGCTGCGCTCCCGGATGGCTTCGAGGAGGCCTTCTACACCCCTGGCCCGGCGCGCCACGGTGGTGACGACGGGCGATCTCAGGAGCGCGGACAGTTTCTTGGTATCCACCACCGTGCCCCGGCTCTTGGCCACATCCACCATGTTGAGTGCGACCACGACCGGGAGCCCGAGCTCGAGGAGCTGAACCGTGAGATAGAGGTTGCGTTCGAGGTTTGAAGAATCGACCACCGACACGGTGACATCGGGGTTTTCGGTGACGAGGACATCGCGGGCAATGCGTTCTTCGAGGGAGTTGGTGGCCAGAGAGTAGGTTCCCGGGAGATCCATGATCCGCAGATCGAGACCGCGGAAGTGGCGCTTTCCCTCCTTTCGCTCGACCGTCACACCCGGGTAGTTTCCGACGTGCTGGTACGCGCCGGTCAACGCGTTGAAAAGCGATGTCTTCCCGCTGTTGGGATTACCGGCAAGGGTGACAAATCTCGATTTCGGATCATTGATCTCGGTGTTGGTTTCAACCACACTCAAAATGTTCGGCACGACGAAAACTCCTCGAAAAAAAAAGGCCGCAGCGGCCCCTCAGTGATCGATCTTGACCTGAACCGCGGTTGCTTCTTCACGGCGTAGCGAGAGATGGGTCCCCTTGACGAGGACTTCGAGAGGGTCGCCCAACGGGGCCGACCGTTCCATGGTGACCGGTGTTCCGGTGATGATTCCGAGATCCATGAGCCGTCGTCTCAGTGGACCCTCGCCCTGGACCCGCGTGATGGTAGCGTGTTGGCCGGGCTCGAGATCGGCCATGGTCGTGATTGCCACAGCGCCCACCGGATCGCCTTGGGATGTCGGCAGCGAAGACTCGAATCTGCACTCGTCAAAGCATTTGGGTCGGCAGCCCTTCTCGATGTGGTTGCGGAATCCTTCGAGGAGACCCGGGCCGCCGTGGGGACACATTTCGATGAACTCGACAAAGCGGACAAAGCGATCCACAAGATCTGCAGGCACCGCGTGCTCCATCTTGCACGCCGCGTTCTCGGCGAGTTCGTTGTCGGCCGCGAGGACCTTGATGAAGAATTCGCGCAGCGATTCGTGACGCCGGACAACATCGCGGGCGGCCTCTTCGCCACTCTGTGTGAGGGTGACCAGATCATAGGGCGCGTAGTTGACGAGTTTCCTCGCCTTGAGCGCCTTGAGGGCGCCGGTGACCGACGAATTGCCGACCTCGAGAAACTGGGAGATGTCCTTTGGTCGAGCCGCCTGTTTCTTTCGTTGGATGTGAAAAATCGCCTCGAGATAGTCTTCGAGGCTGGCACTGAGGGTGGCTTCGGTCATAACGCAATCTCCAAAGTTTTCGGCATAGCGAAAACTCTACGTCGAGGCGTCAAAGCTGTCAAGGGATTTCCGTTTGCGATGCTCCGCGACCACTTCGTGTCATCGAGTCCTCGTGGTTGTGACGGTGTGAGCTTACGCTGGACGAGTCACAATTCTTCTTCAATAACGAGAACGCCGGCGATAGCGATTGCGATAGGGATAAGGATGGCGATGGAGAGAGGGATCCCATCCAGCCCGCTATACTCCAACTCATGCAACGTGCTCTTCCTTGGATCCTCGCTGCCCTCGCTGGACTGACCCTCGCCCTGGCCATGCCGGGGCCGGGTCTGTGGGCTTTGGTGGTGCTGTTTCCGGGGCTGCTGCTCGAGACCATCGAACGCGGTGGCGGGAGATGGCGGCCGTGGCTGCTCGGTTGGCTGGCGGGAACCGTCTACTGGCTGGTGGCGACAAACTGGGTGCTCGAGGTCATGCACCACTATGGCGGTCTGCCATTCCTCGCCGCGGTGGGATCCATGATCGGGATGGCGGTGTACCTGGGGCTGGTCTGGATCCTGATTGTGGGTTTTGCCTCGCTGGTTCCGCCGCCCTGGCGAATCTGGTTCTTTCCCGTTGCGTGGGTCGCCATCGACGCCCTCCGTCGGTTTCAGCCCTACCAGTTCCCATGGAGTGATGTGGCGCTGGTCTTCGGCAATCTGCCGCCCATGCTCGGATCGCTGCCGATCTGGGGTGCGTCCGGACTCGGCTGGGCCACCGTGGCCGTCGGAGCCGGGCTGTGGGGTCTCGCGCGACCGGTCGGGCGTCCGGCTGCCGCAGCACTCTTGATTGCATCCGTCGGGTCCACCATCGTGTTCGGAGTCCTGGCCCCGGCGCCGGAGCCGTCGGGTCCGCCGGTGAGGGTGGCGGTGCTCCAGCCCGGAACGAGCCTCGAGGAAAAGTGGAACCCGGCCGAGTGGCAGGAAATCGCCGACCGGGTGTGGACGCTGACCCGTCGAGCCGCGGACGCCGGCGCCGAGATCGTCTTGTGGCCCGAGAGCGCGGTGCCCTTCCGAATCGAAACCGACGAGACCTACCGGGCGATGGTGACGAGCCTCGCAACCGAACTCGAGATCCAGATCGTGCTCAACTCCATCGGTGGCACCTCTGACGGAGGCCACGCCAACTCGGCCTATCTCGTGACCGCCAACGGGGTCTCCGAGGTTCGCTACGACAAGGTTCACCTGGTGCCGTTCGGCGAGTATGTTCCTCCCTGGGCGGAACTTGCATTCACCAAGGCGTTGGTGCGGGAGGTGGGCCGATTCACCCCGGGGCGAGCGGTGACGCCGTTGCCGGCGATCGTTCCTCTTGGAGTCGCGGTCTGCTACGAGGTTGTCTTTCCGTCCCATGCCACAGCCGCGGTGCGGGAGGGCGCCCAGATCCTCGTCACCCTGACAAACGACGGCTGGTACGGCTTCAGTTGGGCGCCGGTCCAGCATTTCGCCCATGTCAGACTGCGCGCCGCCGAGCAACGACGGTGGTTCGCCCGGGCCGCGTTGACCGGGATCTCGGCCTTCGTCGATCCCTACGGACGGGTCCATTCACGTCTCGGAGTGGGGGAACAGGGCCTGCTCGTGGCCGACCTGGAACCCATCACGCAGCTCACGCCACGCGCGCGCTGGGGCGACTGGTGGGCGGTGCTGTGCGCAGTTGCGGCAATGGGGATGTTGATCGGGGGGCGGGTGCGATCGCGGAGATCGAGTCCAACGCGATGACCATAGCAGTTGAATCCTGACACAGCTCTCTTGAGCGGCGTCAGACTTCGTGGAAATGTAGTTCTGACCGGAAGGAGTCTGAAGGGCAAGCTGGAAGCTTGCCCTTCAGTGATACGACGGTACCCCAAGACCCCGAAGACCCCAAGACCCCAGCTCCCTCAATCCTTCGGGAAGGTAGCGGTCTCGTGGACTGTTGAGTACAATACGCTCCGCCCGACGGGGTGTGAGACCGGGAGACATCATGTTCGACGACCTGATTCAAAAAGCCGATGCCGAATTCGAGCGCGTCAAGCGCCTCCGGGGGTATCTTTGACGTCGAGAGCCTGACGGCGCAGCTTGCCGAGGTCGATGAGCAGGCCCAGGACCCGGAAATCTGGGCGGATCAGAACCGCGCCAAGACCGTCATGCGGCGACGCGCGGAGCTCCAACAACAGGTCGCGACCGCCGAGACCCTGAGGGAGGCCGGCGACGAGTTGGAGATCCTCGCCGAGATGGCCCGCGACGGCGATGCGGGGGTCGATGCCGAGCTCAAGACCGTCCTCAACCGGCTCATCCCGGAGCTCAACCGCATCGAGCTCACCGCCAAGATGACCGGCGAGCACGACACCGCCAACGCTTTTATCGAGATCCACCCGGGGGCCGGGGGCACCGAGTCGGCCGATTGGGCGCAGATGCTCCTCCGGCTCTACCTCCGCTGGTGCGAGCGCCGGGGATTCGATGTCGAGGTCATTGACGAGCAACCGGCGGAAGAGGCCGGGATCAAGAACGCCGTCCTGCTGGTCAAGGGCCCGTACGCCTACGGCAACCTCAAATCCGAAAACGGCGTCCACCGGCTGGTGCGGATCTCGCCCTTCGACCAACAGTCGCGGCGACACACCTCGTTTGCCTCGACCCACGTCTATCCCGAGATCGACGATGAGATCGAGTTCGAGATCCCCGAAAAGGACATCCGTATCGACCGCTACTGCTCATCGGGCCCCGGGGGGCAGGGTGTCAACACGACCTACTCGGCGGTGCGCGTCGTGCACGAGCCGACGGGCGTCATCGTCACCTGTCAGAACGAGCGTTCGCAGATCAAGAATCTGGCGAGCGCCATGAAGGTGCTCAAGGCGCGTCTCTTCGAGCTCGAGATCCAGAAGCGCGAGGAGAAGCTCGACAAGCTCAAGGGCCCCAAGAAGGACAATTCCTGGGGCAGTCAGATCCGCTCGTATGTTCTCCAGCCCTACCGGATGGTCAAGGATCTTCGAACCGGACATGAGGTCGGCAACACCGACCGGGTCCTCGATGGCGACATCGACGGCTTCATCGAGGCCTTCCTGCACTGGCAGGCCCAGGGTGGCGGACCGGTCGGTGGTGAGGCAGAGTAGGCCGACTCATTTTCGCAGTCGAACCCGGAAAAAAAAACGCCGCGCAATGCGCGGCGTTTTTGATGTTCGAGAGAACGTTGACTAGCTACGGCGCCACATCACGAGGACGGCAACGCCGATAATCATGAGCACCATGGCGACCATGCCGTAGGTGTTCACCGAGGGAACCGGAATCGCGTTGCCTCCGCCCGGAGGCGGGGGGGTCGGTGTCGGGGGCTGAGTGGAGTCGATATAGGTCGTCGCCATCGGTCCAGCAGTAATGGTGTAGTAGTTTCCGGCCACACCCTGGGTGATGTCGAACCAGTTGAAGGAAGTCAACGGCCAGCTGTGACCGGCAATCGCGGCAGCCCAAACCTGATAGTTGGCCGCTCTTGGCACAGTGGCTGCGAACGAAGCAGTAAAGCTGCCAAGCGCGGTCGGCGAGTTGATGAAGTACTCACCGTTGAAGGTCGTCCACGTATGCGCCGTCCACGGGGAATCATAAAGCTGAACGGCAACCCGGACCTGGTCGTTCAGGGTGTATACCTGGGTTCCGACGGTGGTCACGAGAGGTGCTCCGTCACCGCCAACAGTCGTGACCGTGGCACCGTAGTTGACCTGCAGGGCCCCGGTTTGGACGATCGACCCCGTAAAGGACCCCAGCGCACCGTTCGTCCGGGTGTTCGAAATCCCGTTGCGGGCAGACTGGTCAGTCGACCGCACCTCTGCAACCGCCACGGAACTCACGAGCGCGGCGACCGCCATAACTACCAGAACTCTTTTCATCTCCATCTGCCTTCCTCCTTAAATGAATCATACACCAGTTCGGAACCTCAGATTACTCCATCAGAACCGAACTCTACTACGTCAGTCTCGCAAATCGCTCGCAGATTATCAAGGCCTGACACCTGAAACCAAACAGATTCGGGAGCTCACTCGCTGTTTCCAAGCTGCAATCCGATTCTCTGGACCCCGGCCAGGGCTTCGTCGCGAGTCGGGCTCGACGTGCTCTGGCGCGCGGCCTGCTCGAAGTGGGCGAGGGCCAGGCGCAATCGGGCGTCCTGTTCGAGGCACTTTCCAATCTCGAGACTGAGTTCGGGCGAAAGCGCGGTCGGGGTATCCAATTGGTCTTCGAACAAATCCAGGGTGGCATCGCAATGACCGCTCATTGCTGCGGCCATGGCCAACCGAATCTTCACATCGACGCGGTCCGGCGCAGTGGCAGCTGCCTTCTTCAATGCTTCGTAGACCTCATCGATTCGGCCGCCTCGGTCGCAAATGGCGGAAGAGTCAACAATCCGTCGGTGAAGTCGGGATGTTCAGCGAGCACTTTTCGGATCTCTTTCTCGGCCGCCTGAAGGTCGCCGCTCTCGGCCAAAGCGATGGCCAGGTTATTTCGCGCCTTGAAAAAGCCCGGTGATTTGTCGAGGAGGGCGCGCAGAACCGAAATCGCCTCATCGAATTTTCCGCTTTGAGTCAAGACGATGCCGAGGTTGTTTCGAGCCGAAGGTTCCTCGGGGTCGAGTTCGATGGAGCGGCGGAATGCCGATTCGGCTTCATTCAACCTGCCGACTTTCAGGTACGCAACCCCAAGGGTCGTCAAATACGTGTTCCGCCCGGGCGCCAGACGACACGCTTCTTCGAGATAGGGAATGGCAGCCTTTGGATCCGAATCCACCAGAATCGTCCCGATGCTCGAGAGGGTCCCCGGGTCATCCGCCTGAATGTGGAGAAGCTGCTCGAACACCTCTACGGCTTCTTCCTGACGGCCGTTGGCCTCCAAGAGGTTGCCGAGCTGGCTCCGGGCGGTCCAGTGGAAGGGCGCAACTTCGACCGCTTTTCGAAGATCGGTTTCGGCCTCGTCGAGCTGTCCCCGTCCCGCGAGCAGGACTGCTCGTACCGAAAGGAGGTCCGGGTCTTCCGGATTCTCGGCCAACTTCGCCTTGACCAGTGCCTCGGCATCCCCATCCCGGCCGAGGGCGATCAGTGAACGCGCCTCCATCGCATCGAACACCCCAAAGGGCGATCGGCTTTTTCGGCCCAGCCGCGCCAGCTCCAGGACCTTCTCGTGATTTCCTCGGCCCTGTTCGACCCGACAGAGACCGGAAAAGGCGTCGCTGTTCGCGGAATCGACTTCCAGCGATACGCGGTACGCCTTCTCTGCGTTGTCGAGATCGCCGATTGAAACATAGATTTGGGCTCGGAGATTGAGAGCGGCGATGTTCTCGGGGTCCTCCGCCAGCATCTTGTCAATCTCGCCGAGGGCCTCTGAAGACAAACCAGCCGCGAGAAGACTCTGAGCTCTCTCGACGCGGACGTGGGCCCCGATCAGGTCGCGAGGATCCGGCGGACTCCGCCTCGGAGGCGCCGTCGTCGCAAGATAGCCGAGAGCCTGCAATGCCTCGCGTTCCGAGGGTGGCAGGTCCCGAGCGACTTCCGGACTCAGATCCTCGTCGGACGCCACGAACTCACCCAGAATCTCGTTCAGGTTCTCGAGCTCGAGGGTCTCGGTGTCAACCACATTCGAAAGCTCCCTGGGATCCTTCTCCAGGTTGAACAGCTCGTCATGCGCCCCTGAGATCAGGTTCCAGTCGCCGATTCGTAATCCGCGCAGGGAGCTCCACCCGTATTGATACAGCGGCAGCATCGATTCGAAGTAGATGGGTTCTCCACCGACATGGTGTCGTTTGTTGTCGAAAGGCACCTTCCCATCCAGCCGATCCCGGTTCGGAGGGTCCACGCCGACCAGGGCCGTCAGCAACGGAGCCAGATCCACGATGCTGACCGGGCTGCGGAACCGCATCGGTCGAGTCATTTTCGGTGTCGTGAGAATCCACGGCACGTGAATGGTGGCTTGGTGGAGGAGAATCCCATGGGTCCTCTCACCGTGTTCGCCCAGAGCCTCCCCGTGGTCTCCCAAAACGGTCAGGATTGTGTTGTCGAGCCGGCCGGACACCCGCAGGTTGTCCACGAGGTCTCTGACGACGACGTCGGCGAATGCGATCTCGGCACCGTAGGGATCGCCGGGAAAACGGTTGCGGAATTCCGGCGGTGGATCGTAGGGAGCATGTGGATCGTACAGGTGAAGCCACAGAAAAACCGGTTTTTCCGGCGGAACCGTCTCGAGCCACGACAACGCCGACTGCAACGTGATCGAGCCACGCCGGGACGGAACCAGGCTGCGGCCGACTTTTTTTCCTTGCGACAAATCGTCATCGTAAATGTCGAATCCCTGGCCAAGGCCGTACTGCTTCACAAGGACCTGCGCCGAGATGAATGCACCGGTTGCATAGCCTTCTTCCGAGAAGACCTCGGCCAACGTCTCGATTTCGTCTGGAACGACGAACATCCCGTTGTTCCGAACACCGTGTTTGATCGGGTAGAGACCGGTCATCATCGACGCGTGGGCAGGAAGGGTCACGGGCGCCACTGTCTGAGCGGCTTCAAAAACAACGCCTTTCTTCGCCATCTCGTCAAGATAGGGCGTCAACCCCGACGTCGCTCCGTAACAGCCGAGCTTGTCGGCTCGAGTGGTATCCAGCGTCACCACGACGATTGATGCATCAGGAAAGGTGCCAATAGAGTCCGGTACGGCAGCCGGCCGATCCATCGTGGTAGAGAACCACAGACCGAAAGCCCCGAAAACAACCAGACTGATCGCGACAATTCTTGAAATGCGCATTCAATTCTCCTCTCCGCGGGCCTGTTTTCAGACCCAAAGAGTCCGGCATTATATCCATGAACGCTCAGGACACCAGCCATGTCTAATGGTGGAGATCCACGAGGACGTCGCACCCAACCGACAGGAGATCCTTCTCGCGACGGCTCAATCCGTTCGGTTCCAACCCGAATCTTGACGATCGTGGTGTCGGAGGGTGCCCCGCTCCCTGGTTCTCGACAGTGGCGAATCCGCCGGCCATCCTCTATCATTCCCGGCTGGGAGGTCATCATCGTGAGGAAAAACGCGATCGCCATCATGTTTGCAGTCATTCTTGGACTGGTGGTCTGTTCCAGCTGTTCGAGTCCCAACCAGACTGCAGAGAACACACCGAAGCCGGGCGCCGATCGCGCCAGGGAACAGAAGCGCAGCACGCCCCCCTCCGCTTGGTCGACAAATCCGGAGATCACCGCCGAAATGAATCTTACGAAAGAGCAGGCCACCCAGATCGAAGCCGTTACCGCCGAGGCGCGCACGCAGTTGAACCAGCGAGCCGAGCTCGAGCGGAGGGCGACGACGAGATTCCATCGAGTGCTCAGCCAAGAAAAGCCCAACCCGGAACAGGTCGACAGAATGAGCGCAGAACTCGAAGAGGTCCTCTCCGCCAGAAACCGGATTCGGATCAATCGGATGCGAGGAATGCGCGAGGTTCTGACCCACGAACAATGGGAGAAGCTGTGGCAACTCGCCCCCGCGGCGCTCCAAGTCGGCCACGTCAAAGTCTTCAGGGGCGCGAGTCTGTACGTCACGGATGGGACGCCGGTCCCCGATGCCGGCGAAACCGCTCAGGCAGAACCGGAGTCCTGAAACAACGGAGAGTAAGCTCCTCCCGCCTGCCACGAAGGGATCACGCCCCCCATCCGTCGAACCTCGGTCGTACGTCCCCGGAATCGGCTCGCTCGGTGCCGATGTTGAAGAGCCTGATAACGGTCCGAGTCTTGTTGAACTCGAAATCCTCGGCGTGCTCCGCGATCACCTCGGTCAAGTCTCGGGCGGTTGCCGTGTTCAGTCCGAGGTGCATGATGGGGCGGACCGAGCTCGCCAACGGCTGTGTCGCTCCGCCGCTTGTCCGCCAGCAGAGCGGTGATCCGCTCGTATGTTCTCCAGCCCTGCCGGATGGTCAAAGACTTTCGCAGCGGCCACGAGGTCGGCGACGCGGACCGGGTGCTCGACGGCGATATCGACAGGTTCATCGAGGCCTTCCTGCACTGGAGCGCGCAGCAGGCTTCAGAGTGCTGATGCCTACGGGATCCGGCGCCGATCCCGGGTGACGGATTCCTTGCTCGGGGGTGAAATCGAGTGTACTGTGCCGCGAGCGGCATCTTCTGCCGCGGCCTGGCGGATTGACCTGGTCTCCGTCTCCAAAAACAACGCCGGCGGGAGCGTCGGCACCAGGGAGGCACTGATGTCGAAGGCAACTGAGTACATTGCGCTCGAGGATCGCTACGGCGCCCACAACTACCATCCCGCTCGATGTCGTCATCAGCCGCGCCGACGGCGCCTGGGTCTGGGATGTCGACGGCAAGAAGTACATGGACTTCCTGGCCGCGTACTCGGCGGTCAACCAGGGCCACTGCCACCCCCGGCTGGTCAAGGTCATGGCGGAGCAGATGTGCCGAGTCGCCCTGACCTCGCGGGCGTTCCGCAACGACCAGCTCGGCCCGTTCTGCAAGGAGATCTGCGAGCTCACGGGATTTGCCCGGGTGCTGCCCATGAACACCGGCGCCGAGGCCGTCGAGACCGCGGTCAAAGCGGCGCGCAAGTGGGGCTATACCGTCAAGGGGATCGCCGAGGACCAGGCCGAGATCATCGTCTTTGACGGCAATTTCCACGGCCGGACGACCACCATCGTCAGCTTCTCGTCGGATCCCGAGTACCGATTCGGTTTTGGCCCCTTCACCCCGGGCTTCCGGATTCTTCCCTACGGCGACATCGAGGCCGTCAGGCAGGCCATCAACCCCAACACCTGCGCCGTGCTGGTCGAGCCGATCCAGGGCGAGGCCGGGATCGTGGCGCCTCCGGAGGGCTTCCTCCGCCGAGCTTCGCGAGCTGACCACCGAACACAACGCGCTGCTCGTGACCGATGAGATCCAGTCGGGCCTCGGCCGCACCGGCAAGCTCTTCGCCTACGAGCACGAGGGGATCCGGCCCGATATCGTGATCATCGGCAAGGCCCTGTCCGGCGGGATGTATCCGGTTTCGGCCATCCTCGCCGACGACGAGGTCATGGGGGTCTTCAAACCGGGTGAGCACGGCTCGACCTATGGCGGCAACCCCCTCGGCGCCGCGGTGGCCCGCGAGGCGCTCAAGGTCCTCGTCGACGAGAAGATGGTCGAGCGCTCCGCCGAGCTGGGCGACTGACTTCATGGACAAGCTCCGCGCCATCGACTCACCGCATGTCGAGCTCATCCGCGGCAAGGGTCTGTGGATCGGGATCGTTCTCAAGGACTCGGCCGGCGGCGCCCGCCGGTTCTGCGAGGCGCTCCAGGCGGAGGGTCTGCTGTGCAAGGAGACCCACTCGACCGTCATCCGGGTCGCGCCGCCCTTGACCATCACCGGCGACGAGATCGACTGGGCGGTGGAGCGCATCGAGAAGGTCCTGACGACGCTGTAGGAGCCTGCACCGCATAGAATCGGCGGCGCCTTTCGGGGGCATGGCCGATTTTCGCCGTTTCTTGGCCCATACCACCAGTATGAACCGGCGAAACAGGCGAAAATCGGCCTCAAATGACACTCGAAATCCATCCACCATCATGCGGTGCAGACTCCTAGCGCGCAGTGAGCATCGGCTCTCGCGAGCGTCAGCTCGCGAGAGCTATACTCCATCCGTGCAAAGACAAGGTTCAGTCACCGGGCGGCACCTGGCCATCGCGGTGCTCCTCGTGATCGTCGTCAACGCCCAGCTGACATGGTGGATTCTCTTCACCACCGGCCAGGCGCGGGACCGACTCGAGCTCGAGCGCACCCTGCTCGAGGTCCGGGCGCGGTCCTGGGTCGAAGTCGCGGCGTGCGCCGGAGTGCGACGAGGCGCCGCCGGTCCCGGATGGGCTCGAAGTCGTGGCCGCACCGGAAACCGAGTCGCCGCGACCGGCACTCGTGCTCGTCGACGATCCCGACGGTCGGGTGATTCGTCCGAGCCGGGTCGCCTGGGAACGGATCCTCGACGAGTACCGGAAACGGATCGTGATGATGATCTCGGAAGGGGCGTTCTTCGCGTTCCTCCTGGTCGTGTTCATGGTGATCCTGTGGCGAACGTTCCGCCGAGAGGTGGAACTCGAACGCCAGCACCGGAACTTCCTGTCGGCCATCACCCACGAAATCAAGTCCCCCATTGCGGCGATTCGGGTCGCCCTCGAAACGGTGACCTCGGGTCGCGCTGACGAGAACGGCGTCCCGCAGATTCATCTCCAACGCGTTGGCAGACACCGACCGTCTCGACCAACTGGTTCAGAAGGTTCTGCATGCGACGCGCTTCGGCAGGCGGGTCGACCGGCATCCGGCTGAGTCGGAGATCGCTCAGTCGGGTGGTCGAGCGGGCGCTTGGGATGTTCGAGCCGGGTGCGGCGGCATCGGGAGCGACGGTCTCAGCCGAGATCAGCGACGACCTGATGGCCGAGATCGACGACGAGGCGATGACCATCGTGGTGTCGAATCTGTTGGAGAACGCATTGAAGTACGGCGGCGATCCGGCCGAGATCAGGGTCGAGCTTCGTCTCGAGGGCGATCTCGCGATTCTCGATGTGAGCGACAATGGTGATGGGATCGCCGAGGATGAGGTTCCCCTCATTTTCAATCGTTTCTACCGGGCGGGTGACGAGATGACTCGAACGAGTCAGGGCACCGGTCTCGGTCTGTATCTGGTACAAAGAATCATGAAGGCTCATCACGGAACGGTTTCGGTGGCGGACACGGGTCCGGACGGAACGACGATGCGTGTCACGTTGACCGAAGTCGAGATGGGGGAGGACCGGGAATGAAGAAGCACATTCTCATCGTCGAGGATGAGGAGCATCTGGCGGAAGCACTCGCCCACAACCTCCAATTCGAGGGCTATTCGACGACGGTGGCCAACGATGGCGAGGAGGGGCTCAAGCTCGCTCAGACGATCCACCCCGATCTGATCATCCTCGACATCATGATGCCAAAGCTCGATGGTCTCGAGGTGTGTCGACGGTTGCGCGCGGGTGGCACTCGAACCCCCATTCTCTTTCTCACCGCAAAGTCGTCCGACGCCGACCGGTTGCTCGGGCTCAAGGTCGGCGCCGACGACTATGTCGCCAAGCCGTTTCTCCTCGAGGAGTTGATTCTCCGGATTCACGGTATCTTCCGGCGCCAGAACTGGTACAGCGTTGCGCCGGATGAGCAGGAGGTCTTCAGCTTCGACGGCAACGAGGTCAATTTCCGAACCTACGAGGCCACAACCGGCGAACGCACCATTCGTTTGACCGAGAAGGAGTGCATGCTGATGAAGCTCCTCGTGGAGCGGCGCAATCAGGTCGTCTCGCGGGAGGAGATCCTCGAGCGGGTGTGGGGCTACCGTTTCTCGACCTCATCGCGGACCATCGACAACTTCATCGTACGACTCCGCCGCTATTTCGAATCCGACCCCAAAGACCCGCGGTTCATCCACTCGGTTCGTGGGGTCGGCTACCGGTTCACGCCTTCGGCCTAAGGTCGCCGGTGAGAACCCCCCTTCTCGGGTCCCGGATGGTCTCGGTGCACCGGCTGGCCCTCGGCGTCATCCTCCTCGGGAATGCCGTGGCGTTCGCCGGCGTCGATCCACCGGCCCGGCTGGCCACGGCCGCCGTCGTGCTTCTGCTCATGTTCGATCTCAGACGCGTGCCGGATGTTCCGCGCCTTCACAGGCTCGCGGGGTTCATCATCGCCGCATTGATCCTGATTCAGCTCGCGCCCCTGCCCGAGTTGCTTCGAAGACTCATCCAGCCCGGCTTCGCCGATGTGATGGCCTCGGGTTGGTACCCGCTGTCGCTCGCCCCCTGGGCAACCATTCACGTCGCCGCCTCGGCGGTGATCGTGGTCGGGATCGCGCTGACCGCAGCCCGGATCGGGGTGACTCGAAGCGGTCTGCCGGTGCTTCTCGCCCTCATCACCGCCACCGGGGTCGTGGTGGCGGTCCTCGGGTTGGCGGGCGAGGCCGGCGCACCGGAAAAGGTGCTTCTCGTTCGCGACAACACCGGCGGAGGGAGCCCCTATGGTCCGTTCGTCAACGAGAACCACTTCGCCCAGGCCGTGGAACTCACCCTGCCCGCGGCGCTGGTGCTGCTCGCCGTCAGTGCTCGCAAATTGCGCGGCTCGAGTGGCGAGCGCCAATTGGCGGCGGTGATGGTCCTCGGCTCGTCGGTGGCGACGGTGGTGACGGTCGCGGCGATGTTGCGCTCCGGATCCAGGGGTGGTGCGCTCTTCCTGCTGCTGGCCCTGGCATTGACCTTCCCCCTCTGGTTGCGTCCCCTTCGCTTTCGTGGCCGGCGTTGGCCGGCGGTCGTCGCCGGTGTGGTGCTCGTCGCCGTGGTCGGCGGTCTGTCGTGGACCCGACTGCCCGAACTCGAAGAGGGGTTTCGCGATCTCGTCGCGGTCGAGGGCGTCGACGGCAACACCCGCTGGGATCTGTGGGCGGGAACCGTCCGGTCGTGGCAGCGGTCGCCCGTGGTGGGCTCCGGTCTCGGCAGCTACCGATACGTCATCGGATTGGACAAGCCGGCGACGGGATCCGTCGGTCCTCGAACAGGCCCACAACGACTGGCTCGAGTGGGCATCAACGACGGGAATCATCGGTGTGGCCGCGTTGGGGTTGTTCCTGGTGGGGGTGGCGACGGGACTCGCGCCCCGGCGGGTGCGACGGCTCAGATTCGAGTTTCGCTACGCACTCGCCGGAATCGCCCTGGCGCTGGTGGCCACCGGTATCCACGAGGTCATCGGCTTTGGTCTCCAGACGCCTCTCAACCGCTATCTCCTCGCGACCTGGATCGGGATGATCTGGGGTCTGGCCGGCCGGGTCCGGGATCTGCAGGGTGAGAGGAGGGCTCACGATGCCTCCGAAGGAGATCCTGGATGAATTCGACGTCATTGCACCCGGGCGAGATCGACCGGCATCTGAGAATCATGCGCTTGACGACCGCGGGATTCCTCTTCACGGTTGTGCTGGCGGCGGCTCTGTGCATTGGAGTCGCGAAGCGGCAGAGCATGGTTTCGCCGATGGCCGTGAGTCTGACCGCCGGCGCCGCGGCCCTGTGGGTCGGATTCACCGCCAACCGCGACGCCCAGGCGCGGCTTGATCGGACAAAACGCGCCTTTGCGGCAACGGGCGATGAGCAGAGATTGCTCAGGGATCACCGGATGGTCAACCTGGCGGTTCTCGCTCGACTCGAGCTCATGGTGATCGCCGCAGTCGTCGCGTCGATCTGGGGCGGGAGCGCCGCCGTTGCCTGGGGAGTCCTGGGACTCGCTGGAATGATGATGTTCCTCAGTTGGCCCACCGCCGACAAGACCGACATGCTGATCAAGAGGGCGCGGGAGCAGCGGGGGCGGTAACGACTTGAAACCTCGTTGAACCCGGCCCTGCGTACAAGCTCTTGCGGGGCTCTGCGCCCGTCGATGGAGGATTGATGAACAAGAAGATCTGGCTCGGCCTCGCGGTCGTGACTGTGGCAGCGGCGGCGTTCAGCCTCATCGCGTTGCCGAAGGGTGCTGAGTGGACCACCTCGTCGCCGGAGGCGCTTGCCGAGTTCACGGCCGCGGTGGACGCTCAGATGAAGCTCTACCACAACGATGTGCAGGCGCATCTCGAGAGGGCCCTCGAACTCGATCCCGACTTCGTCATGGCCAAGCTCTACTCTCGCCGATCAGGTCAAGATGGATGACGACGAGTCGAGCCGCACGGCCTCTGGAACGATGTGATCTCGGCCGATCAATCAAGCTGTCCGAACGTGAGCGGCTCTACATCAATCGTGCCCGCGCGATGCAGGAGAAGCGCTACGAGGACGCGGACGAGATGCTCGACGCCTATCTCGACGATCACCCGAACGATCCTTTTCTCCTCCATCAGAAGGCGCTCTCGCTGTGGATGACCGGTGACTTCGAAGAGGCGGAGATGTTGAACCGCCGCCTCATCGAGATCGCGCCGAACTGGGTCATCGCGTACAACCAGCTGGGCTACATCGCCATGTCGCAGGGTCGGTTCGTCGAGGCCGAGGAGTACTTCACCAGCTATCGATTCGTCGCGCCGGACCAGGCGAATCCGCACGATTCGCTGGCCGAGCTCTACATCATGATCGGTCGCTACGACGAGGCCGAGACATCGCTGTACCGGTCCATGAAATCAAACCGGATTTCTGGGCCGCCTACGATCATCTCGCGATGACGAGATGATGATCGGCGACTTCACCGGCGCCGCGGACGCACTGGTCATGACCGAGGAGGCGGGCGAGGTCCCCGACTACTGGAAGACCGGGATCGCGTGCATCATTCGCATCGCCGAGCTCGACCACAACGAGCAGTACCGTGAGGTCCTGGCGGTACAAGAAGAGAGCCCCGAGTGCTCCAAGGGTCACTCCTAGGGCTACTGGAGCGTCACGGCTCACCGCGCCGCCTGTCTCCTGGGTGAGTGGGAGATCGCCGAGGCCATCGAGAAGGACTATGCCGCCGCCATCGAAAAGATGAAGGACAACGGGGACGACAGGGACATGTCCGACGTCGTCGGGGTCCTCGCCCACCTCCAGGGTGTTCGCCTCGCCGTTCAGGGCGATCTCGAAGGCGCCATCGAGCGCTTCAAGGACGCCGACGAGAACATGACCTACATCCAGGCCGCCAACGGTCTGTTCAAGCTCTACAACCGCCTGTTTCTGGTGGAGACCCTCTTCGCATCCGGGATGGACGGCAAGGCTCACAAGCTGCTGTCGCAGGTCCGGTCGGTCAACCCGAGGATGGTCGACGACTTCGAGGAGCACGGGCTCAAGATACTCGGGTTGGAGCGCGAGTAACGCCGTCGCCGAGTTGACAGAGTTGACTGTCAACTGTCGACTGTCAATTCCGCGTTCAGCCTACTGGTCCCCTCCGTTCCCTTCCTCCATCAGATGCTCTTCGAAGAAATCCGCGATGGCGCTGAAGACCTGCAAGGTGCGAGCCCGGGGCGTCGATCCCGTGCGCCCAGGTTCGGGAAGAGCATGAGCTCGAACCGGACTCCTTCGCGCCACGCTCGGTCGGCGAACTGGAGCGTGTGTTGGACGTGGACGTTGTCGTCCCCCGTGCCGTGGATCACCAGGAGCGGATCGGCGAGATCGCCGACGGCGTCGAGGACCGAACCGGCGGCGTAGCCCGCCGGGTTGGCTTCCGGGGTGCTCATGTAGCGCTCGGTGTAGATCGAGTCGTAGAGTCGCCAGTCGGTCACCGGCGCCACCGCGGCGCCGGCGGCGAAGGTGCCGGGGCTGTGGGTCAGGGCGAAGGTCGTCATGTAGCCGCCGTAGGACCAGCCCCAGATCCCGATGCTGTCGGGATCCACCCAGGGCTGGCTCTTGAGCCAGTTGACACCGGCGAGCTGATCGGGGAGCTGTGTGGATCCGAGGGCGAGATCCATCGCACCTTCGAACTCGCGACCGCGCGCCGCCGAGCCCCGGTTGTCGAGGGCAAAGACGACGAACCCGCGGCTGGTGAGGATGTGGTTGAAGAGACCGCTGGTCCTCGGCCACTCGTTCCGACGACGACCTGTGCGTGGGGACCGCCGTAGGTGTAGACCACGACCGGATAGTGGTCGCGATTCGTCGAAGTCCGGGCGGCAGCAGTAGCACCGCGTTGAGGACGATGCCGTCGTCGGCCGTGACCTCGACGAATCGGTGATCCGCGTAGTCGATTCTCGGGATCGGGTGTTCGACGGGGATCTCCGCACCCCTCGCCCCTGAGCCGTCCGTCACCCATCGGCGGGGGGGTGTGCCGAGGACGATGTGGTGACCAGAAGAGCTCCGGAGCTGCGAGCTCGGCCGAGTGGGTCCCGGCGTCGGGGGTGAGCTCCAAGGTGTCGCCGGTCGAGAGATCGACCCGAAGAGACGGCGTTCCATTGCGTTCGGCCGTGCCGCCTGGTACCAGGCGAATCGGTCACCGGCATCGACGCCGACGATGGCCGTGACGTCCCAGGGTCCGCGGACTCAGATCGACGGATTCACCATCCGCCTGCGACGCGGTACAGGTGCGTGTAGCCTTCCCGCCGGCTCAGCCAGAGGAATGAACCGTCGCCGAAGAAGTGGAGACCGTCCACCGGCACGGTCCAGTAGACGTCCGACTCCTCGACGAGGGTGCGCGGGCGTCGCTTTCCGAATCGACGCGGACCAGTTTCGAGATGTTCCTGAGCCCGGTCGAGTTCCTGGTACCAGAGGTCGCCGTCGGGGTGATCCCAAAGCGGGGAATGTAGGCGACGGGATCACCGAATTTGACCTCGCTCGAGCGGGTGACGGTCGAATCCTGACCGAAGACCCGCAGATGGAGCGACGGACGTGGCGATGGGTCGCCGGGTTTCGGGTAGCGCTGCTCGGTCACTCGCGAGTGGGTTTCCATGAGATCGACGCAGGTGGAAGACCGGAATCTCGCTGTCGTCGAGGCGGAGCCAGGCAATGGCCGAACCGTCGTCCGCCCACTCAAAGGCGCGGCCGTTGCGATCGGCGAGTTCCTCCTCATAGACCCAGTCGAACACCCCGTTGAAGACGGTGTCGGAGCCGTCTTGGGTCAGCCGGATCTCCGGTTCCGTCCGAGGTCGTAGACCCAGAGGTCGTTGTCGCGGACCCAGGCGATGCGGCGGCCGTCGGGTGAGAACCGGGCGTGCTACTCGGCCCCCGCGCCGGTCTCCAGGAGCGTCAAGGTTCCCGCCTCGAGATCGAAGAGGTAGGGGTTGTCGCCATCGTTGACGAGCACCGCTCGACCGTCCGGTCGCCAGACCGGGTCGTCGAGGAGGGGTGCCTCACCGGCCGGTCGCCCCACATCGACGAGACGGTGGTTGTCAACGAGGATTCGGCGGTCTCCGCTCGACGGGGTCGAACTCCATCAGCCGTGAGTTCGTCGCGTCCGACCGGTCGACCCAGACCACCGTGTCGTGCCCGGGACGCCACTCGACCTGGGGGGTGTAGAGGTGGACCTCGGCCGCTTCGCCGAAGGTGATTTCGAGATCGGAGGGCGCGGTACCACCGCTGGACTCGTCGGTTGCCGCGATCGCCGTGGGAACGAGCAGGAGACGGGGAGAGAAGGAGACAACGGGCGAGGCCGGGCATGCGCACCTCCGTGGCTTTGAGGGGTCAATCTCGAAGGAGGCTGATGACCTCGGCGAGTTCCGAAGTCAATCGTGATCTCCCAGCCGCAGGCGAATGGCGTCGAGAACGCTCGAAAAGTACCAGAGCTGCTTTACCTTGGGAGCGTTGAATCGACCCCAAACCGCGCAGGGTCGGATGCCTCGCCGAGGTCGAATTCGAGCGACAGCAGATTGTGCAGCACATCGGCGCCCTTGATGAGGACTGCGTCTCGGGGCATGGATTCGATCTCGGCGATCTGCTCCTGCTTGCGCAGCTCCCAGGTGTCGCCTCGGTGCCGAGCCGGGCCGCTTGTCTTCGGTCACGGCCAGACCAGCTCGAGCACCTCGTCATTGGTGATTTCGCGGATTCTCCCGACCGTCGGGATCGGGGACGTCTTCGAGATAGTCGTGGAGGGCCGCGGCGGCGAGCACCTCGTCCGGCGCGCCGAGGCGGGCGAGAATGGTCATGGTCCCCATGAGGTGGGTGATGTACGGGATGTGATCTTCGGGAAGAGGAACGCCCGGGGTGCGGGCGCGTCGGCGGGACGATCGCGTTTGCGGAACTGGTGGTAGTGGCCCTGAGCGGCGAGCCGAACCGCGGCCTCGATCATGGGCGAGTAGAGCGACGGTCGTCGGAATCGTTGGTCTTCGTGCTCAATACCAGTCCTTCGGGCCATTGTAACCCGCGTTATCAGCAAAAGGGGTAGACTTGTCGGTAGGAGGTACGGATGCGACGCATGACTCCTGCTCACCATTCTCACCCTGTTGGCGGTTTCCCCGGCGAGTGCCCAGTTCGTGGCGCCGGGAGCATCGATACCGGTGGTCGCCAATCTGCCCGGGCTCAACGCCACCGACTGGCGAACCGATGTCAGCGTGGTCAATCTCGGCGACACCGAGACCTCCATCAGGCTCCTGCTCCTGCCGGAGATCAGGAACGGTGTGCCGGTCTTCGAGCCGGTGATCATCGACCCCATGATCATCGCCGCCGGCGCTCAAAAGACCATGCGCAACGTCGTCGAGACGGTCTTCGGGTTCTCCAACACCAAGGGTGCACTGTCGATCTTCTCGGACGATTTCGCTCCCCTCGCCGTGAGTGCGCGGATCTACACCCTCGGCGACGACGGTGGGAGCTACGGCCAGAATGTCGAAGGGCTGCTGGTGGCCAATGAGGCCTGGACGCCGGGCATCACCCACGATGATTTCTACCGCAGCAACATCGGGATCTATCTCCCGTTTGACCCGGCGCCGGGCCACCCGGTCCGATTCACGATCACGGTCTTCGACAACGACGGCGACGAGGTCGGGGGCGGGGAGATCGTCTTCAGGGACGCCGGGATGCAGCAGTACAGTCTCTCGACTTTCGGAGTTGAGATGCTGCTCGACGGTTATGTCGAGTTCGACTGTCTCGATCCGACGGCCACCTTCTACGCCTACGCCTCCCGGGTCGACCAGGTCTCGGGTGACGCGGTCTTCCGGCAGGCACGCGGCCGTCAGAGCGATCTTCCTTAGTCCCGAGGTCTCACGAGCTTTCTGCTGCGGTTGGCGACTTCAGAGAAAACCGTGGGTCCGCATCCACTCGTCGTTGTAGACGGTGCTGAGGTAGCGGAAGCCCGAGTCCGGGAAGAGGGTGACGATGCGGGCGGGGGCGTCGAGCCGGCGGGCGAGTTCGCGGACTCCCCACAGCGCGGCGCCGCTCGAGCCGCCGGCAAAGATGCCTTCGGTTCGAGCGAGTCTCGCGGGTGGCGTGAAACGCGTCGGCGTCGCGTGATGCGGAACATGTCGTCGATGATGTCGAAATCGGGACAGGCGATGAGCTCCTCGTCGCCGAGGCCTTCGATGAGGTAGCGGCCGGGCTTGACCGCCGTGCCGTTGTGGAAGTGATCGAAAAAGACCGACCCCTGCGGATCGATGGCGACGACCTTGATGGACGGGTCGCGCTCCTTGAGGAAACGGGCGATACCGCAGATCGTGCCGCCGGTGCCGATCCCGGCGACGACGTAGTCGATCTCCTGCGCCATCTGACGCCAGATCTCCGGACCCGTGGTGTGGTAGTGGGCCTCTGAGTTTTCGCGGTTGTTGTGCTGATCCGGAAAGTACGCCGCCGGATTCTCCGCCGCCAACCGGCGAGCGGTCCGGTTGTAGCTCTCGGGGTGTTCCGGCGGGAGATCACCGTCGACCAGAACCAGCTTGACGCCCATGGCGATGAGGCTGTCGAGCTTCTCCTTCGAAGTCTGACGGCGGACGACCATGGTGCACTCGAGACCCTCCATGACCGCCATCAGGGCGAGACCCATGGCGGTGTTGCCGGATGAGTTCTCGATGATCTCGTCGCCGATGGCGAGACGACCGTCGGCGAGGGCCTTCTCGACCATGTAGCGCGCGATGCGGTCTTTGACGCTGCCCATGGGGTTCATGAACTCGATCTTGGCGAAGACCTCGCAGTCGAGATCTTCGACGGATCGATGAAGGCGGACCAGGGGTGTCCAGCCGATGGCGTCGGAAATGCGTTCGTAAACACGGAGTTCGTTCATGGTCCGAGAGTATAGTCGGCGATCTCGTGTCCGCGTATGACGGAAGTGAGGCAAACCCGGGGCGCGGTTCCATGGTTACGAGTGGTTTCGTTTCTCTCACGAGAGACCATGGCTGCTCGAAGCAGCCATCGGTCTCTCGTGAGGCTCAAGTTCTTGATCCTGGCCAAGCAGCGGATTCGACGGCCGGGACCGAGAGCTCAGGCACCCACAGGGTCACTTGGAAGATCGTCGAGGGGCCGATCCGCGCCCACTCGGTGGCCATGGCCCACCTCGCGTTGGTTCGTTCCACCAGACCCTCGGGTTCGCCCGCGGCGTCGGGGTCATAGGTTGCGGGATCCACCAACTCGGCGATGGCCGGTCGTGCGGGCAGGGTGAGCCAGACGGCGGTCCGGTTTGCGAGTCCGCTCTGGCGCAGGGCGAGGATCAGCCGCTCGCCGAGTTCCTGGAGCAGCGGCCCGACGGGGAGCAGGATGGCGGCGGGTTCGGCGGGGTCTCGGTAAATGTGGTGATAGTTGTCGTCGGGTTGCCGAAGGAGTTCGGCGATGCGGATCACCGTGTCGGTCAGCCGTTTCGGGAAGTCGCCGGTCGAGCGGTAGGGGATATCGGCGTCGAAATCGATCCGCACCCTGCCGGAGGGGTCGGCCGCGGGCCGGGCTCTCCAATCGATCCGCCAATCGGAGCCGCGTCGCCAGTTCTGCCAGGTACGAATCAACCCCACCGGGATGGCCAGGACCACCAGCGAGAGGAGGCCAAAGGCGGAGGAAAGACAACCGTGCCGGGTCTTCAGACTCCGCTCCACCGCGCGCGGCAGGTTCTCCGGTCGGGTCACTCGTCGAACCCACCACGACCGAGGGGCGGGTCGAAAAGCGGTTTCACCACAAAAAGATACGCCACGAGCGATCCCCAGATCAAAGTCTGGGCGGCGATGTGGATCCAGGGCGATGTCGGCCAGACGCCCTCGAGGAGCGTTCGTTGTTCGGCCAGCAGACCTTCGATCCGGAAGAGATCACTCGGGTCGATGACGGCAAAGGTGACGGCGGAGGAGATCCCGCCGGCACCTGTGGCCGCCAGGGCCGTCCACCATGCCCAGGGCTCGCGTCGGGAGGTTCCCCACGCCAGAGCCCCGCTGAGGACGAGGACGATCACCCAGCCCACCGCGCCTGTAGTTCCCGACAGCACCCGACCGAAGAACGGGAAGACGAAACCGTAGGCGGGCACCGCGACGATGCTGAGTCCACCCAGAGCGTAAGCCACCGACAATGCGAGCAGGCGTTGCGGACAGTGATCGGTCCAGTCGGGTTGCGGGTCGCGCGAGTGACAGGTGGCGATGACGCTTGGTGAGCGGTAGAAAAGGATGAACGCGCCCGGCAGCAGCACATAGATCACGCCCAGAAAGAGGTTGACCGCGATGGCGACCGCCCGGGCGGCGCCGGCGTCGAGACCTGACGCGGCGCCGAGTGAGGACCAGAACCCGGGCAGCAGCCAAAAGGTCAGGGTCATGGTGCCGACACCGGTGATCAACCACACCCAGGAAAGCGACGAGCGTCAGGGCAACCGCCCACCGACGAGCGCGGATCGATCCCACCCCGAGGGTGACGAAGCCTACCGCGACCAGGCCGTAGAGCACCAAGCGAAGGAAGGAGGACCCGAGGTCGATGACCGGCGACAGCGCGGCTGCGACAATGGTCAGCGGGATGAGCGAGGCGCAGGCGAGCCCGATGAGGATCCCGGCCGCGCCGAAGATGACCAGACCGGCGCTGCGATCTCGGTGGCCGTTCGGCTCGGTGGCTGGATGAAATCTTCCTCATGGTTGTCGACTCGCATTATCCCCCGGAAACCGGTGGCGGGAAGTGCAGTCGAGACGAGGCCGTTGTGCTACCGTGTGGCACCGATCGGCGGAGACATGAAGCTCGTCATTCAGATCCCAGCCTGGAACGAGGAAGAACACCTGGCCGAGGCCGTTGCGGCGCTCCCCCGGGAGGTTGCGGGCTTTGACGAGGTCGAGATCCTGGTCATCGACGACGGCTCCGAGGACCGCACCGTCGAGGTCGCTCGGGCAGGCGGGAGCGCAGGTGGTTCGGTTGCCGGTCCACCGCGGGCTCGCGGTGGCCTTCGCCTCGGGCATCGACGCGGCCCTCGAGCGCGGCGCCGATGTCATCGTCAACACCGATGCCGACGGTCAGTACGACCCGCGGGACATCCCTGTTCTCGTGGCGCCGATCCTCTCAGGGGACGCCCAGATGGTCATCGGTGACCGGCAGGTCCACACCATCCGCCATTTCTCGGCGACCAAGAAGGTCCTCCAGAAGCTCGGCTCGTGGGTCGTGCGAAGGCTTTCGCGCACCGAGGTCACCGACGCGACTTCGGGTTTCCGGGCGATCTCGAGGGAGGCCGCTCTCAAGCTCCACGTCTTCACCCGTTTCACCTACACCCTGGAGACCATCCTCCAGGCCGGCGAGGCCGGTCTCAGGGTGGTGTCGGTCCCGGTTCGCACCAGGGCCGAGGAGACGCGCCCGTCGCGGCTCTTCCGCAGCAACACCGGCTATGTTCTGCGGTCGCTGGAGAGCATCGCCCGCATCGTCGTCCTCTACAATCCGCTGCGGATCTTTCTCCGAATCGGCGCGGTGCCGGTCGTGGTCGGGCTCGCCCTTCTCGCCCGCTTTCTCTATTTCTACCTCACCGGCGAGTCCCCCGCCGGACACCTCCAGTCGCTCATCCTCGCGGTCATCCTGATCACGGTGGGAGTCCAGGTGTGGGTGGTCGGAGTGGTTGCCGATCTCATCGCCGTCAACCGGCGGCTCCTCGAAGAGGCGGTCGAGCGGCAGCGGGAGGGCCTCGGCCGTGACCGCTGAGGATCGCCCGGACGCCTGAAGTGAGCCGGACAGCCGACCTCGGTGGATCCCGGTCGGCGCAGCGCGTCGTCGGGGTCGTTGTCGCCGTCGCGCTGGTGGCGGCGGTTCTCTATCTGGCCCGACCGGCTACGGTCTGGGAGCTGCTCGCCGCCGCGGACCCCTGGCCGCTCGCCCTCGCCGCCGCCGCAGCCGGCGCCGCGCTCGTCCTGCGCGGCGCGCGGTTGGTGGCGCTCTTGCCGCCGGGCGAGCTCCGGATCCATGAAGGCGCCATCGTCGCGGCGGCGGCGCAGGCGGCGGCGCTCTTCGCTCCGGCGAGGGTCGGTGAGTTCGCCCTGCCGTGGCTTCTTCGCCGGGTGACCGGGCGTGATCTCGCCGCCGGCGTCGGGACCCTGCTCGCGTCTCGTGCCCTCGACCTCGCTGGACTCGGTCTGTGGGCCGGCTGGGCGATTCTCGAGATCTGGGGCTGGTCCGAGCCGGTGGCGCTGATGGCTGCCGCGGCCCTCGTGCTGCCGCCGCTGGCGCTGCCGATGACCTTGCGGCTGGTTCATCGCCTCGCCGTGCGGTGCCTCGCGCCGCGCGGCCGCCGCGGCCGGCGCTGGGCGAGACGAAGCCGCCGGCTCTCGGATGGAGTGGCAGAGCTGCAGCGGCGACCGGTTCGGCTGGCGGCGGCGGTGGCCGCGTCGCTTGCGATGTGGGGGTTCCTGTGGGCCCTCGCCTGGTTTCTGCTGGTGGCGATGGGATATCGGTGGCCGGCCGCCGAGGTGGTGGCGGGTTCGGCCGCAGCCTCGTTGAGCAACGTGCTGCCGGTCAACGTGATCGGGAATCTGGGCACCCTCGAGGCGGGCTGGACCGCCGCGTTCACCGCTCTCGGAGTTCCCGTGTCCGTGGCCGCCGCGACCGGGCTGGCCAGCCACCTGTGGGCGCTGCTCTTCGCCGCCGTTTACGGCGCGGCGGCGTGGCTCGTGATCACCAGGGGAAACCCGCGCGAATCGAGTTGAACGGCAGAGGTCCATCGCAGTTTCACCGCAAAGAACGCCAAGAATCGCCAAGTCCATCGCAAAGACCATCGCATTTTTGACCCATCGCACCATCGCAACATCTCATTCAGGGAGAACGCAAAGAACAGGTGGTGGAGGGCAGGCTTCGGGCACGCCGTCAGACACCTTCCCGTCGTGAAGACGCCACTACGAAGTCAGAGGTCCTTGAAGCTCCGAGTGGTCCGCTCTCAATTGCGATGTCTTGGTGACGCTTGGTGTCTTCGTGTCTTCGTGCTTGCGACGATGCGATGACTCCGCTCCTCTGTGGTGACTCGCGTTACCGCGAGCGAGGCGTCTCGAGGGGTTACCCTCGAGGGTCTTGGCCTCTTCCCAGAGCGCGTCCTGCTCCTCGAGGCTGAGCTCCACGGAGGTCCTTGCCGCGGCCTCGGGCCAGCGCCTCCATGCTCTCGAAGCGGCGTTTGAAGGTCGTGTTGGTCCGCTGCAGGGCGGTCTCGGGCTCGACGCCGAGATGGCGGGCCAGGTTGGCCATGACAAAGAGCACGTCGCCCATCTCGTCGCGCGCCCGCTCGGACGGCGGCGCCGCCACTCATCGAGCTCGTGTTCGAGCTCGTCCATCTCCTCGCGCATCTTGACCATGACATCGCCGGGTTTGCGCCAGTCGAAGCCGACCGCCGCCGCCTTCTCGGTCATGCGGAAGGCCTTGAGCAGACCCGGCAGCGCCGCGGGCACGCCGTCGAGGGCCGAGTTGACTTCACCTCGTGCGCCCGTTCTTCGCGCTTGATCTCCTCCCAGTTCCGGATGACCTCGTCGGCGTCCTCGACCTCGCGGTCGCCGAAGACGTGCGGGTGGCGGCGGATCATCTTCTCGCTGATGCCGTCGCAGACATCGTCAAGGTCGAACCAGCCGTTCTCGCGGCCGATGCGGGTCATGAAGACGATCTGGAGCAGGAGATCGCCGAGCTCCTCGCAGAGTTTGGCCGGTTCGTCGGCGGCGACGGCCTCGGCCACCTCGTGCGCCTCCTCGAGGAGGTAGGGCGCGAGGGTTGACAGAGTCTGCTTGCGATCCCAGGGGCACCCCCCGGGATCGCGCAGCCGGTCCATGATTCCACAGAGACGGTCGAATGAGTCCGACATCAGGCGGGTATTCTAACCCCTTTTTGCAGGTCGCCCCCGCGGCAAGAGGCCGCGGGGGCGACCTGTAAAAAGGGGAATTGGCGCGTCGGAAGGGATTCGAACCCCCGACCGTCGGATCCGAAGTCCGATGCTCTATCCACTGAGCTACCGACGCGTCGGATTGAGCATACCTCTTTATCGCGCCGGACGCAGCCGGTCGGATGGAAGATGATCCACGGTTGAAGGTGGATGGCCGGTTGCGGCGATGCGGTTGACCCGGGCGAGAGACCGGTCTAGCTTCGATGGATGTCGAATGCCGATCCCCTGGTGGAAACAACGATCGTGGTTGCAGCCGTGATCCGTGACGGCGCCGGGAAAATCCTGCTCACCCGGCGTCCCGAGGGCTCCCACATGGGCGGACTCTGGGAGTTCCCAGGCGGTAAGGTCGAGGCGGGCGAGGCACCCATCGCCGCCCTCGAACGGGAACTCGAAGAAGAGCTCGCGATTGCGGTGAGGATCGGCTCGCCGTTAACCTTTTCGGTTCACGAGGAACCCGGGATGAGGATCGTCCTGCTGTTTTTCGCCGCCGCCCTCGGTGACGCCAAGCCGAAGGCCCTCGAGGACCAGCAGATCGCCTGGGTGGTGCCCGAGGATCTGCCCTCTTATCCGACGCCGCCGGCCGACGCCGAGCTCATCAGGATCCTCTCCCGCCACGGCACGCCTTGACCGGTGACGGGTCGGGACCTAAGTTGGAATCCGGTCGTTTGTGGTCGTTGAGGCGAATCGAGGTCACCGAGGAAGGGAGCGAGCGGCATGGAAGCCAACACACGTCATCCAGCGGTTGCCGGCGTCTTCTATCCGAAACAACGCGACAACCTGGAAAGCTCGCTCTACGCTCTGGTCCCGGAGCAAACGGCCCACCACGAACTCGTCGCCTGCATCTCGCCCCACGCGGGGTATATCTACTCCGGTAGCGTCGCCGGCCGGCTCTTCGCCCATCTGACGATCCCCAAGCGGGTCATCGTCCTTGGTCCGAATCACACCGGCCTCGGCGAGAGGATCGCGGTGGCGCCGCACGCGGGCTGGGAAACTCCCCTGGGTGAGCAGCCGGTGGATACCGACTTCGCCCACCGGCTTGTGGAGGCATATCCCGCCGCCGGGTTCGACCCACAAGCCCACTGGCGCGAGCACTCCATCGAGGTGCAGCTGCCGTTTCTCATGCGACGCCGACCCGATCTGCTGGTTCTGCCGGTGGTCGTCATGCATCTGAGTCTGGATGAGTGCCTGGAACTCGGGCATGTGATCGCCACGCTCATTTCCGAGCTCGAGGAGCCGGTGGGAATTGTCGCGTCATCGGACATGTCGCACTTTCAGCCCGACGAGATCGCGCGCACCCTCGATCACCTCGCCATCGACGCCGCGCTGGAGCAGGATCCTGTGGGGTTGTATGAAACCGTGCACAGCGAAGGGATCAGCATGTGCGGGGTCATCCCGGCGACGGTGGCGTTGACAGCGGCCAACGACCTCGGCGCGGTGGACGCCCATCTCGTTGCCTACGCCACCTCGGGTGATGTCAGCGGCGATTATTCTTCCGTCGTCGGTTACGCGGGGGTGTGCGTCCATAGGTAGCGGGGAGCAGGACATCTCAGCATTGCACGGTTGAACCGCGAAGGCGCAAAGGACGCGAGGCATCGCAAGCATCGCAGCCGAACCGCAAAGTTCGCCAAGAGCGCCCATCGCAAAGACGCGCAAAGCCATCAATGAAACTCAGCCCATTGTAGTGCCGGCGTCCCGCCGGCACCCACACCACAGCTCTTTGTAGAGCCGGCGGGACGCCGGCCCAGCAATCACTCCGTTGCGCTGTTGTAGAGCAGGCTTCCAGCCTGCTCATGACCCGAGCCCCGGCTTTCTGGGACACCCATGGCGTCCCAGCGTCGCACATTGTCTCCCGCGTTTCGAGGGGCCTACTCTCTCGGGTGGAGGAGGCGCCAGGTGAGGGCTCTGACTTCGTCGAAGAGTCGGATGGCGGTGGCGGCTTGGGTGTAGTCGATGGCGCCCGCTCCGGTGAGGAGACGAAGATGGGTGTCGACCTCTTTTGCCGAAGCGTAGGCGATACGCCAGTGGTGGTTGCGGTCACGACCAGATCGCCCGTGGCCTTCGGCTAAATTGGCAGGAACCGATGAGGCTGAACGGATGACCTGATCGGCAAGGCTCTTCAGTGGTGCAGGTACTCGCATCGAGAGCGAGATTGCGATGCCGGCAGCTTCGATGGCTTTGCGGTGGGCGATGAGGCCGGTTGCTGGTAGGGCGTTGCGCATGATCACCTCCTGGTTGTTCATGCACCCCCTCCAGCCGCTGTGGAATCCGATGTCAAGGGTCGCCTCCGAGGCGACTCGTCTTGCCCTTGACATCGGATTCCACAGCGGCTACCTCGTGATTGAGAACAACCAGGAGGTGATCATGCTGCCCCGGTCGCTGCCCCGGTCGCTGCCCCGGTCGCTGCCCCGGTCGCTGCCCCGGTCGCTGCCCCGGTCGCTGCCCCGGTCGCTGCCCCGGTCGCTGCCCCGGTCGCTGCCCCGGTCGCTGCCCCGGTAGGCTGACGCGAACCGTTCGAAACCGCGCTCAGTTTTCCAATCTTACTGAGACCACCTTCGACACCCCCGGCTCCTCCATGGTCACGCCATAGAGCAGATCGGCGCGCTGCATGGTGCGGCGGTTGTGGGTGATGAGGACGAACTGGGTGTGCTCGGTCATGGCCTCGACGAGATCGGCGAGCCGCTCGACATTGGCGTCGTCCAACGGAGCGTCGACCTCGTCGAGGATGCAAAACGGCGACGGCTTGATCCGGAAGAGGGCGATGAGGAGCGACAGCGCGGTGAGCGCCTTTTCGCCGCCCGAGAGCAGCTGAACCGACTGGTTGCGCTTGCCGGGAGGTTGGGCGGTGATGTCAATCCCGGAATCCAGCGGATCGTCCTCGTCGACCAGATCGAGGCGCGCCGTGCCGCCGCCGAAGAGGTTCGAGAAGGTCTCGGTGAAGACCTCATTGACCTGCTGGAAGGTGTCGACGAATCGCTCGGTGCAGGTGGCGTCGATCTCGCGGATGGTCTCACTCAGGCTCTTGAGTGCGTCCACGAGATCGCTGCGCTGGGTTTCGAGGAAGGTCGATCTCTCGGCGAGCTCATCGACCTCCTTGAGGGCGAGGAGGTTGACCGGCCCGATCCGTTCCAGCTTCTCCCGCAGGTCTCCGATCTCTCGGGTCAAACGGTTGGCATCGTCGTCCTCGGCGGCCGGCTCCTCCAGGAGCTTTTCGGGCACCATGCCGAGTTCGGTGACGGCGGCGTCGCGCAACCGTTCCCATTCGGCGTCGAGACGAGTGGATTCCATCTCGATGAGGTGCAACTCCTCGCGTTGGCTCTCGTGGGCTTCCCGCCGCTGCCGGACCTCGACGTCGAGTTTCTCGACCCTCGCGGCTCGGGCGCCGACTTCCTCGCCGAGGCGCCGGGCCTGCTCACGGGCCGCCGACAGCTGCCCCTGCTCCTCGGCGAGTCGGGTTCTCGTCGAGACGATCTCGTTCTCGGTGGTCTCGAGTTCCCCGCTGAGGCGCTCGACTTCACGGCCGAGGGCTTCAAAACGAGTTTCGAGGGTCCGTCGCTCTTCGCCAAGACGGGTGGAGTCGGTGCGGGCCGCCGCGAGGCGCTCCTCGGCGAGACGGGCTTCGGCCTGCCACCGGTCGAGCTTGCGCAGGGTCTCAGCGGCTTCCTCGCGTTTTGAATCGAGCTCGGTGGATGCGGTGTCCACCGCCTGTTCGAGTTCGAGGCTGCGGCGTTCGAGTTGAGCCACCTCCTCTTCGGAACGCGCCTGGCGCTGGGTGAGTTCGAGACGCCGTTTGGTGCCGGCCTCGAGCTTGGCCGCCTGCGCCTCGAGATCCGCTTCAACCCGATTCCGGTCCGCCGAATGGGACTGTTCCACCGCGGTGGCGCGGGCCCTCTCCTGCTCGGCGGTGATGAGCGTGGCGTCGAGGGACTCGAGGTCGCTCTCGAGTTGGCCGAGGCGGGCGGCCACCTCGGTGTGGCGTTGGTTGGTTGCGGCGGCGCGGTCGGCCATGGCGGTGATCTCGGCGGCGAGCCGCTCGCGATCCTCGCGAAGCTGGAGGGTTCCGGCGTGCCCGGTTCCGGCGGTCGGCGTCTCGATGACCCGGCCGCGGCGCACCAGACCGCTGCCATCGACGACGATGGATGACGGATCGGCGTCCGCGATCTCGGCGGCGCGCGCCGCGTCGTTGCAGCGGTAGGCGCGAGGGAGGGTGCGCTCGAGCCAGGGCAGGTGAGCCGGGTCGGCGCCCGCGAGGGCGAGGAGATCATCGGCTCCTTTGGGTGCCTTGGCCCTGGTTGCCGGCCCGGCGCCGACGGTGAGGACCAGGCGGAGTCGGCCCTCGAGCTCGGACGCGGCTTCCAACTGATCGTCGGTCAGGGTGTCGAGGGCGACCACCGGGAGTTCGAGCCACTCCCGCCAGATCCGGTCGAGGAGTGGGGCCAGACCCGTTTTCGGGGTGGAGAAAATCGCTGACCTGCCCCTGGATGGCGTCGCGGGGCAGAATGCCCGCGAGTTGCTCCGCATCGGCGGTGTGGCGGGCGAGGTCCCGCTCGACGCCCTGGAGGGTGTGGCGCAGTTCCCACAGCTCGTGGCCCAGACTCTCGGTCTCGTGCTTGGCGGTGTTGGCGTCCTCGGCGAGACTGTGTGCGTTCGCTGACCAACTCTCGGCGGCGGGCCTCGAGATCGTCCACCACCGCGACCGCCTTTTTGCTGGCGTCGGCGGACAGGCGGGCCCGCTCCTCGAGTTCGCTCCTTCTGGCCGCGAGACGATCGCGTTCGAGCTCGAGTTGGCCGAGGGTGTAATCGAGTCGATCCCGCTCCCGATGAAGCTCGCCGAGGCGGTTACGGCCGCCGGTGAGGCCGGAGATGGTGCGCAACAGAGCCTGGCGCTGCTCGGAGGAATTGGCCTCGGCCTCACGCCAGCAGCTTGCGGGCGGCCTCGTTCTCGGCGACGGCCTTTTCCACCGACGCCCTGACGGTGGTCAATTCGGCATCGCGAATCTCGACCTGGCCTGCAGCTTCGGCAACACGCTCATCGAGGACGGTCCGCCCCGACTCGAGGGCGCTGCGCTCGTGCCGGGTGCGTTCCAGCGAACCACGGAGATTGTCGAGGAGATCGGCTGACCTCTCGAGGAACGCCTCGAGTCGCTCCCGCGATCCGGTCAGCTCGGCGACCTCGCTCTGCGCCTTGTCGACCTTGGCGTGACAGGCCTCGAGTTCCTTGCGGGCCTGGGTGAGATCGGCATCGGCGCCACCGAGGGCGGCGGCGGCCGCGGCGACCTCGTTCTGGGAGAGACCGCGCCGCTTGATGATCTCGCGACGCTGCGTGTCGAGGGTGTGGGCCTCGATGGTGTGGAGCCGGCGGAGCCGGTCCTTGAGCTCGACCTGGAGCGCTTCGAATCTCTTGGCCGCGCTCGCCTGTCGCTTGACCTGGCGCAGGCTGCGTTGGACCTCGGCGATGACATCGTCGAGCCGTTGGAGATTCTGTCTGGTGTGCTCGAGCTTGAGCTCGGCCTCGTGTTTACGCTTCTTGTAGCGGGTGATCCCGGCGGCCTCCTCGATGAGGACGCGCCGGTCGGTGGGGCGGGCCGAGAGCACCTGGCCGACCCGGCCCTGCTCGATGATGGAGTAGTTCCGGGTGCCGAGTCCGACGGTCAGGAGCTCGTCCGCGACATCCGTGAGGCGTGCGACCTTGCCGTTGAGGCGGTACTCCGAGGGACCCGAACGATAGACCCGCCGGCGGATCTCCATCCGGCCTCCGCTCGCGGCCCAGTGGCCGTCGTCGGACTCGAGCTCGATGGAGACCTCGGCGGCGCCGGCCGGGGCCCGCCCCCGGGCGCCGTTGAAGACCACGTCGCCCATGGTCTTGAGGCGCATGAGGGAGGGACTCTGCTCGCCGAGGACCCACAGCAGGGCGTCGACGATGTTCGACTTGCCGCAGCCGTTGGGCCCGATGATCGAAGACACCCTCCCCGGAAAGCCGAGCTCGACCGTATCCGGGAATGACTTGAACCCGGTCAATTTCAGGGAACGCAGGCGGACCTTTGCCATCGGTGCGACACGGTAGCAGAAACCGGCGGGCGAGAGTAGCGGCAGGGGTCACGAGGAGAAGGGTGAATTCTCGATTCTCAATTGTGAACTGGGAATGATTGCTAGTGAGTTGCGCCGGCGAGGATCTTGGCCCACTTCTTGCCGAGCTTGGCGAGGATCTTGTCGATCTGCTTCTGTTGCTTCTCGGGTTTTGATTTGACCGTGACTGTGCCGGTGCCGCGCCAGACCATCTTCTTTCCATCGGGGGCGTAGGCATCGACGATCAGGGTTCCTTCGGTGTAGGTCGTTGCGGTGGCGGTCGCGGTGCCCATCCCGCCGCCCCAGGGGCCCCAACCACCTTCGACGCCGCCATAGCCGAGACTCGTGGTGTTGTAGACGGTGTTTTCTTTCCTGGTCAGGTGAGAGGTCACAAAGAGATCGGGGTTCGACGATGCCGAATGGAGGCCGCCTTCGAAGAGCTCGCGGATGATGGCGTTCTTGATCCGGTTTTCGGTGAGCTCATCGGGTGCGTTGCTTTCGGCGGTCCGAACGTACTGAAAGGTCTCGATTGAAGAAAAATCGAACTCGTGGGCGTAGTCGATGGTGATCTTCTGGGCGGCGGCCGGGGTTGACGCCGCAATCATGCCGAGCAACAGGAGGGCGGTCTTGTTCATCTGGACCTCCATCTCACAGAAGGTGCAATCATAACAACGACTTTCATCCGCACCGCAGGGATCGGACTCGACTGCAGAATGTGGAATGCCCTGGCAGGGTGATCCCCCCTAGAAGTAATCCGTGAACGCCAACCCTACGCCGAGGGTGTTGTTGTGGACGTTGTAGTCGATGAGGCTCTCGCCATAGCCGTTGAAGTACTGGGCGTAGCCCCGGACCCGGTGGTAGATGGGGAAGCTCCAATCGACCTGGAAGGTGCCCTTGCTGAAACCCGACTGGAGGTTGTTGCGCAGCATCAGGCTCATGGTGTGCCGGTTCCACTTGTAGACGCCGCGGAACTCGATGTTACCCATGTAGTCCTGGATGTCTTCGTTGCCCGTCAAATCGCCGACGATGATCCAGGGTTTGATGCTGAAGACAAAATCGCCCTTTTCGAAGATGAAGTTGGCGAAAAGCCGGTTCCAGCTCCGCGAAATGGGTTCGTTGCGTCCGTTGGACTGGTGGATGAAGCCGAATGCATTGATCCTATTGCTGAATCCCAGGATCTCCCTCGTGCCGTTGAACTGCAGCCAGAATTCGGGTTCGTGGTTGGACTCTCTGAACGGCGCCGAGAGACTGGAGTTGAAAACCTGCCAGAACGATTGATTGGTATAGGCGAAGTAGAGGTCGCCGTTGTTGCCGAAGATGTTCTGGACGATGGGGAACATAAAGCTGATCTGGAACTTGACCTCGGTCGCGTCGAACTCGATGTTCTCGTCGGGGAAGGCCTCCTGGAAAGGTGCGGCGTTCGGATCGGAGTTGTAGCCCACCAGAATGTAGTTGGGTTTGTAGGGGGTGATGACGAAGTCCATCCCCTCGGTGGCCTTGATTTCTTCCATCCGCTCATCCAGTGGGGTCTCTTCATCCGGGGTCTCGTCGGCAGCTCCGTTGCTGATGGGAGCTTCGCTCACCGCATCCTGAACCTCCAACAAGCAGGCCTCTCTGATCTCCTGGACTGTGGTGGCGGGGCCGGCGGTCTTGATCTTCTCCAGGAGACATTCGTTGAAGGCGCCGACATCGAATTCGGGGTCGTCCGTCGCGCCGAGGAGGGGAGTGAGCCAGAAAGCGGTCAGCGTGAGCACGAGCGCGGTCGTTTTCATGGCAGGTATCGTACCTCCGATCGTTTTCTGTTCGGACGGATTGCCCGCAGATCACGCAGATGGACGCCGATTTCATCGCCGACGCACTCTCCTTGAATTCGGGTGCCGGAGTTCATCATTCATAACTCATAACTCATCATTCACCATTGTTTTGCTACTCTCACGCCATGACAGAACGAATGACTCCGGATTCGATTCGCGCCACCGCCGACAGATTCCGAGAACGCTATGAGCCCGGCAAAGTGCGCGGGCTCCTCGTCGCCGGATCGGGACTCAGCCTCGAGGTGCCGGGTTGGGCGGCCGCCGAGGTCATCGAGCTCGCCGGGATATTCGACTTCCCGATGCACGAGCTCCTGGGCCACAGCCAGACTCTGACTCTCTGGCGCAGAGGTGACGAGACTCTCATGGTCATGAACGGCCGATTCCACCTCTATCAGGGATATCGACCCGAGGAAGTGGTGGCGCCGGTGCGCCTCGCCGGGCTGCTCGGCGCCGAGGTGCTCATCGCCACGAATGCATCGGGCGCTCTCGATCCCGAGATGGCGCCAGGGTCTCTGGTCGTCGTCAGCGACCACATCAACCTGCAGGGCTTCAACCCGCTGGTGGGGGAGTGGGGCCGCGACTTCGGGCCACCGTTCCCCGACATGTCGGCCGCCTACGATCCCGAGCTCCGCAAGCTCGCCATGACGGCGGCGAGCGATGCCGGCTTCGATGCTCGAGAGGGTGTTTACTGCGCCATGCTCGGACCGTCCTTCGAGACCCCGGCCGAGATCCGGATGCTCATCGGGATGGGCGGACTGGTGGTCGGGATGTCGACGGTCCCCGAGGTCATCGCCGCGAGGCAGACTGGGGATGCGGGTGTGTGTGCTTTCCCTCGCTGCCAACCCGGCAGCAGGACTCGTCGACCGCGAACTCACCCATGACGAAGTGATGGAAGAAGGACAGAAAGCGGCTGACAAGCTTAGGATACTCATTGGTGATCTCGTCAACAAGTTGTTCTGATTTTCATTTTTTTCGGCCTGATTTCGACTGGAAGGGCCGAGTCGATTGGAGAGGCATCGTGTCGAAAGCAGGCCAAAAAAAATGACGAGTGGAGCCAAGATGTTCCTCGAGACGTTTCCTGTAGGTCCGATCCAGGCGAACTGTGTTCTGCTCGGTGATCGCGAGGACGGTGTTCTGGCGGTGATCGATCCCGGTGACGAGGCCGCGCGAATCATGGAGCGGGTCGAAGCCAGCGGGCTGGAGCCGAAGATGGTGCTCCATACCCACGGTCATCTCGATCACGCCGGGGGGACGGCGGACCTCAAGCGCCGCCTTCCGCCGGGGATTCCGGTGGGACTCCAGCGTGACGAACTCCCGCTCTATCAGGGTCTGGTCATGCAGGGACGCATGTTCGGCATGGAGGTCGAGGAACCGCCGCAGCCCTCCCTCTGGCTCGAGGATGGTCAGCGGCTCGCTCTCGGTGGCCTCGAGCTCGAGGTGCGCCACACCCCCGGCCATTCGCCCGGCGGGGTCTGTTTCGTGGTGCACGGCGCCCCGGAGCCCCTGGTGATCGTCGGCGATGTGCTCTTCGCCGGTTCCATCGGCCGCACCGATCTCATGGGCGGTTCGTTCCCGGTGCTCGAGCAGTCGATCCGCTCACAGCTCTACTCGCTGCCCGACGAAACCAGGGTCATTTGCGGCCACGGACCGGACACCACGATCGGAAGGGAACGGGCAAGCAATCCGTTTGTGGCGGGCTGACCCTGCCTTTCCAAAAAAGGACCCGGCCATTTGATGGCCGGGTCCTTTTTTGGAATGAGCGGATCGATGTCGTCGGCGGGACGTATCTCTACATCTCCCAGGAATCGAGCATCTTCATGTAGTTCGCCCGGGCGAAGGCCTTGGGGTTCTCGACCTTCGACAGGCTCAGACTGCCCTGCATCTGCGCAAGCGACGTGTACTCATGATCGGTGAGCCAGAACCGCATGGCGTCGAGAGTGCGGCCGATGTGGTCTGGGCCGTGGATGAGCAGGGCCGAGACGAGCTGCACCGCGTGAGCGCCGCACATCACGGCCTTGATGACGTCGACGGCGCTGTGGGCGCCGCCGGTGGCGCCGAGCGACATGGTGGTCTGGGCCGAGAGAACGGCCAACCAGCGGAGCCGCAACCGAAGCTCGTCGGCGGTCGACAACCGCAGGTTCGGGATGACATCGAGGTTTTCGATATCGATGTCGGGCTGGTAGAAGCGGTTGAAAATGACCAACCCGTCGGTGCCGACCTCTTGCAGCCGCTTGGCGAGATTGGGCAGCGACGAGAAGAAGGGTGAGAGCTTGACCGAAACCGGGATCGACACGGTCTTCTTGACCGCTTCGACGATGTCGATTGTCCGCTGCTCGACCTCGGCGCCGGTCTCGTCGGCGTCGAAGGGGAGGAGGTAGGTGTTGAGCTCGAGTGCGTCGGCGCCGGCGTCCTCCATCTTCTTGGAGTAGTTGGTCCAGCCGCCCGCCGAGGTGCCGTTGAGCGAGCCGATGATCGGAATCTTGACCGCATCCTTGGCCGCCTTGAGGTGGTCGAGGTACTGGCCCGGGCCGATGTGGTAGCCGTCGGGGTTGGGCAGGTACGAGCCCGCCTCGGCAAAACCGGCGCCCGCCGATTCGATCTCCATTGCGGTGCGTGCGGCGGCCATGATCTCTTCCTCGAAGAGCGACGGCAGCACGATGGCTGCGGCGCCGGCGGCCTCGAGGTCGCGGATGGAGTCGACGCTGGTGCCCAGCGGGCAGGCTCCGACCACGATGGGATTGGCGAGCTCGAGTCCGAGGTACTGTGTTTTGAGGTCCATTGTCAGTCCTTTCCTCAATTGGTCTCGGAGCCGCCGTCGGAGCCGTAGCTCAGCGAGGCAAGCTGTTTGTAGACATCGAACCGGGCCGTGACCGAGCGTTGGGCATCGATCATGAGCTTCTTGGCCCGCTCGGGGTCGGTTTTCTGGAGCATGCGGAAGCGGGTTTCGGTGTTGGCGAACTGCTCGAAGGCGATCTTCGGCGGTTTCGAGTCGAGCTTGAGTGGGTTCTCGTTCATCGCGGCTCGCCTCGGATCGAAGCGATAGAGCGGCCATGCGCCGGTCTCGACGATCGCCGTCTGGTGGTCCAACCCGTCGGCGAGGTTGTAACCGTGGGCGATGCAGTGCGAGTAGGCGATGATGATCGAGGTGCCGGGGTAGGACTCGGCCTCGTTGAAGGCGTTGACCGTCTGGCTGTCCTTGGCGCCGAAGGCGACCTGGGCGACATAGACGTGGCCGTAGGCCATGGCCATGAGACCGAGGTCCTTTTTGGTGATGTCCTTGCCGCCCATGGCGAATTTTGCGGTCGCACCCAGCGGCGTGGCCTTCGAAGCCTGGCCGCCGGTGTTGGAGTACACGCCGGTGTCGAGCACCAGGAGGTTGACATCGCGGCCCGAGGCGAGCACGTGGTCGAGACCACCGTAGCCGATGTCGTAGGCCCAACCGTCACCGCCGACGCCCCAGATGCTCTTCCGCACCAGGAAGTCGGCCATGTGGGCGAGGTTGACGGCGTCAGGATTGCTGTTTCCGGCCAACTTTTCCCGCAGCGCCTTGACTCTCCCGCGCTGGGCGGCGATGCCGATTTCGTTGGTCTGGTCGGCGTTGACGAGCTCATCGACGAGCTGCGAGCCGAGATCGGCGCTGAGGTTCTTGAGCAACCGGATGGCCCGCTTCTGGGTCTGATCGACGGCGAGGCGGAAGCCGAGGGTGAACTCGGCGGTGTCCTCGAAGAGCGAGTTGTTCCATGCCGGTCCACGGCCTTCGGAGTTCACCGCATAGGGGGTGGTGGGGAGGTTGCCGCCGTAGATCGACGAGCAGCCGGTGGCGTTGCCGATGAGAGCGCGGTCACCGAAGAGCTGGGTGAGGAGCTTGACATAGGGGGTCTCACCGCAGCCCTCACAAGCCCCCGAGTACTCGAAGAGCGGCTGCAGGAACTGCGAACCCTTGACATCGAGCTTGACGCTCGTGCGATCCACCTCGGGCAGGCCGAGGAAGAACTCGTAGTTGATCCTCTCGGGCTCTCTGAGCGGCATTTGCGGCGCCATGTCGAGGGATTTGTGTTTCGGGTTCGACTTGTCCTTGGCGGGGCAGACTCGGACGCAGAGCTGGCAGCCCGTGCAGTCTTCCGGCGCCACCTGGATGGTGTACTTCTGGCCGGCGAAGTCCTTGGCCTTGTAGTCCACCGATTTGAAGGTCTCGGGCGCGCCCTCGAGGGCGGCCGGTTGGTAGACCTTGGCGCGGATGGCGGCGTGGGGGCAGACCAGCGCGCACTTGTTGCACTGGATGCAGAGATTCTCGTCCCAGACCGGGATCTCGATGGCGATGTTTCGTTTTTCCCACTGGGTCGTGGCGGTGGGCCAGGTGCCGTCGACCGGGAAGGCCGAGACCGGCAGCAGATCACCCTTGCCGGCGATCATCACCGAGGTCACCCGCTGGACGAGATCCGGGGCATTTTCGGAAACGATGGGCGGCCGCGTTGTTGTCGCGGTGATCTCGGCGGGAACCTTGACTTCGTGCAGATTGGCCAGGGTGCCGTCGACGGCGTCGTAGTTGAGCTGGACGATCTCGTCACCCTTGTTGCCGTAGGTCTTCTTGATCGCGTACTTGATCTTCTCGATCGCCTCGTCGCGCGGCAGGATGCCCGAAATGGCGAAGAAGCAGGTCTGCATGATCGTATTCGTGCGGCGACCCATCCCGGTCTCGTTCGCCACTCTGGTCGCATCGATGCAGTAGACCTTGAGGTTCTTGGCCTTGATGTCCTGCTGGACCTCGAGTGGGAACTGGTCCCAGATCTCGTCGGGGCCGAACGGCGAGTTGAGCAGGAATGTCGCGCCGGGCTGGGCGTAGGCGAGCATGTCGAGCTTCTCGACAAAAACCCACTGGTGGCAGGCGACGAACTTGGCCTTGCGGATGAGGTAGGACGACCGGATGGGCTTGGGTCCGAAGCGGAGGTGGGAGATGGTGACCGCGCCGGCCTTCTTCGAGTCGTAGACGAAGTAGCCCTGGGCGAAGTTGTCGGTCTCCTCGCCGATGATCTTGATGGAGTTCTTGTTGGCGCCCACCGTGCCGTCGGCGCCGAGACCGAAGAAGACACCGCGGAAGACCTTGTCCGAAGCGATGTCGTAGTCGTCGTCGACGGGCAGCGAGAGGTGGGTGACGTCGTCGACGATGCCCACCGTGAAGTGGTTGCGGGGCTTGTCGGCGGCGAGGTTGTCGTAGATCGCCTTGATCATGCCGTCGTTGAACTCCTTCGACGACAGACCGTAGCGGCCGCCGACCACCATGGGATCGATGGCGAAGGGGCTGATGCCCAGCGACCGCGCTTCGGCGAGGGCGTGGACGATGTCCATGTGGAGCGGCTCGGCGATGGCGCCGGGTTCCTTGGTGCGGTCGAGGACCGCGATCCGCTTGGTGGTCTTCGGCAGCGCCTCCATGAGGTGCTTGACCGAGAACGGGCGATAGAGGCGAACCTTGACGACGCCGACCTTTTCGCCCTGAGCGGTGAGGTGGTCGACGAGCTCGTGCACCGCCTCGGCGCCCGAGCCCATGATCACGATGACGTGCTCAGCCTCGGGGTCGCCGACATAGTCGAAAAGCTTGTAGGCGCGGCCGATCTGTTTGGTGAAGGCCTCCATCGCATCGGCGACATGCTGCGGGCAGGCATCGTAGAAGCCGTTGATGGCTTCACGGGCCTGGAAGAAGGTGTCGGGGTTCTGCGAGGTCCCGCGGACCACCGGGTGATCCGGTGAGAGGCCGCGCTCGCGGTGTTTGCGAACCAGGTCGTCGTCGATGAGGGCCCTGAGGTCGTCATCTTCGATGTAGTCGATCTTGGCGACCTCGTGCGAGGTGCGGAATCCGTCGAAAAAGTGGACGAAGGGAATCCGAGAGCTCAGCGTCGCCTGCTGAGCGATGCAGGCCATGTCGTGGGCTTCCTGGACCGAGCCCGAACACAGCAGTCCCCAGCCGGTCTGGCGGACGGCGTTGATGTCCGAGTGGTCGCCGAAGATCGACAGGGCGTGGGTCGCCAGGGTTCGCGCCGAGACGTGGAAGACCGCCGAGGTGAGCTCGCCGGCGATCTTGTACATGCTCGGGATCATGAGCAACAGGCCTTGAGATGCAGTGAAGGTCGTGGTCAGCGCGCCCGCCTGGAGCGAGCCGTGGACCGCGGCCGATGCGCCGCCTTCGGACTGCATTTCGATGACATCGGGAACCGTGTTCCAGATATTGGTTTGGCCCCGAGCGGACCATTCGTCCGCGAACTCGCCCATGTTGGACGAGGGGGTGATGGGATAGATGGCACACACATCGTTGATGCGGTGCGCCACCGAGGCCGTGGCCTCGTTGCCGTCGATCATGACCGTTCGTGGCTTCGCCATTGATATACCTCCGCGGTAAACGGACCGGTGGTTTTTCGTGGTCGCGTTGGCGCCGTCAACCTCACGCACGGAGTACGTGAATGGTTTCACAGCGCGAAAAAGGATAAACCGCCAGCGATCTCATGGCAAGTCATTTCCTCCGGGATGGAGGGAGGAGGCTCGACGGGGACCGCCAGTGGTCAGTGGCTGTCGCGGCCCACCTTCTTCTTGGCGCCGGATGCGCGTTTCTTGGCCTTCGTGGCGCTGCCGCCGGGGGTTGCCGCCCTGCCCTTGGCGACGTGCTTTCTCTGCCGTCGCTTCTTCGCTTCTTCGCGTCTGCGTTCGAACTTCTCGTGTCGCTTTTTCCCGAGGTGGACGTTGAGCGCGTTGTTCCGAGGAAGAAAGGAGATGACCGGCTCTCTGCGGCGCCCGATCTCGTCGAGGATCTTGTTGATCGGCTTGTTGTTCGGATCGTGGCTGAGACCGTCGAAGAGCGCTTCCACGGCGCGCGCCCGGCTGCGGGCCAGGAGGTGGATCTTGGCCATGTTCTCGTAGTGTTCGGGGTTCGACGATTGGACCTTGAGCGAAAGCTGGCAGTATTTGATTCCGTCGGAGTATTGCTTCCTCAGTGCTGCGATGCACAAGCCGTAGTAGGAAAACACGCCTGCGGCGATGATCTTGTCCTGATCCTGACCGCTGGAGAGGCGCGGAAGATTGGCCTCGAAGATCATGACCGCGTCGTCAAACTCCTCGACACGGGTGAGGAGGGCCGCCTCCGTGACCGCCTGTTCGAGCTCGTCCCTCGTCAGGTCGTTCTCGTCATTCATTTCCCGATTATACAAAACTCGGAGAACCAGGTGGGTAGCCGGGTCGGTTTCATGAGTGCGAACCGCTCGAATCCGCGTTGTGCCAGCGCTCGCGCCGCGCCGCGACCACCTCGAGGAGTTCGGCGTGCACACCCGGCGAACCGCAGAGCAGATTGCCCGTGGCCATGAAGTCGCCGCCGCCGTCCATGTCGCTCACGATGCCTCCCGCCTCTTCGACCAGCAGCGAACCGGCGGCGAGATCCCAGGGCGAGAGACGGAACTCGAAAAAGCCGTCAAAGAGACCACATGCGGTGTAGGCCAGATCGAGGGCCGCGGCGCCGGGACGCCTGATCGCCTTGCAGCGGAGAAAGACCTCGCGGAAGATCTCGAGATAGGGATCGAGGAGCTCATGCGCCTTGAAGGGGAACCCGGTCGCGACGAGGGCTCCTTCGAGCCCGGCGCGCGGGGTGACCCTGCACGGGGCGCCGTTCCACGTTGCTCCCATCCCGCGCCCGGCGCAGAAGAGATCGTTCTTGACCGGGTCGAGGATGACGCCGAATTCGACCCGATCGGCCACCGCCACCCCGACCGAAACCGCAAATTGGGGGATGCCGTGGACGAAATTCGTTGTTCCGTCGAGGGGGTCGATGATCCATGTCGGTTGATGGTCGTCCCGGCGGGTCCAGCCGGACTCCTCCGCGAGCACGGCGTGATCGGGGAAGCGCCGCTCGATCTCGTTGATGATCGCGGTCTCAGCCGCACGGTCGGCAACGGTCACGAGATCGTTGCGCGACTTCTCGTTGATCTCGTGGGGTTCGAGGGTGCGCCAGTAGGGCATGATCGCGCGGGCTCCCGCTCGCGCGATCGCCTCGACATCTGCGAGAAAATTTTTGGGAAAGGGGTGGGGTTTCTGAAATGGCATCGGGGTCTCCGTGGTTTCTCAGGGTGAACGGAGTGCGCATGGAAGGTCTGGGGGACGTCACAAGGGGGGCATTCGACGCCAGGTGCGAGCTCATGCTCGATGTCGCCTGGCAGACGCTGCGGTCGGATCCCGATCTCAAGCTCTGCGAGGGGCTGCGCCTGATCGAGGCGACCCGAACCGCAATCTCACGGCTCGCCCCGGAGTCCGCGGATCTCTTCGAGAGCGAAATCATGCCCCAGATGCGATCGGCCCTCATGGAGCGATTCGGTTTGAGCGAATTGCCCGCCAACCCCATCAACTGATCCGGAGGATTCGCGATCAGCCGCCGGAGACGTCGGCGAACTCGGGCAAGGTGCGGAGATCCTCGGGCGTGAGGTTCGGCTCGATCTCGACGGTGATTTCGTCATTCTCTTCAAGGGCGAAACCGGCGATCCTCACATCCTGTTGCCGGCCGACGCCCGGGCGGAGATCGTTGAGGGGCACGGTGACCCTTTGCACGAGACGCTCGTTGCCGAGCCCGCCTTTGACCCGGACAAGCACGGTGAGATTGGTCAGGGGCTCGGTTCCCTGGTTGGCGATGTTGAGATCGACGAGCAGGGTCGGCACGCCGTCGTCGTCGTGCAGCGTCGTGGTGCCCACGGGGTAGATCACGTGGTTGTAGCGGAGACGTTCGAGACGTTGTTCCGGCGTCTCCTTGGGCCCGCAGGCGACGGAAATCAGGGTCGCGATCAGGATGACGAGCAGGGCGATCTGGGTGGGACGCCTCATGGTGTGCCTCCAAAGGATGTGCAGTCGGCCGGAGTGTACCAGCTCGAAGTCTTTTTCTCGGACCGAAGTCGCCGAGCGAATTCGGGCCGAGAAAAAGCACAATTACTGTTGGTCATCCCCACAGAACCACTTCGTCACCTTCCGGACATACTGCCGCGTCTCCCGGTAGGGGGGAATTCCTTCATAGCGCTCCACCGTCGTAGGACCGGCGTTGTAGGCGGCCAATCCAAGGGTCAGCGAGTCGAATTTCTCGATCATTGTTCGCAGATAACCGGCGCCGGCCTCGAGGTTCTGCGCCGGGTCGAAGACATCGGTGACGCCCTGATCCGCTGCGGTCGCCGGCATGAGTTGGGTGAGTCCGGCGGCGCCGGCGCGCGACACCGCCATCGGATCGAAATTCGACTCCGCGCGAACCACCGCCACCAGCAGCCAGGGGTGGATGTCGGCTTCACGGGCAGCGGCGATGATCTCGGCGTGGAACGGCATCTCCTCGGGGACCGCTTCTTTGTCCCAGGCCCATGGACAATCGCTGAACTCAGGGATCGGGCTGGTGTCGTCGTCGACCTCGTCAGCGATGACGCGATCGACCCTGGTGGCAGGGACGCGCATCGTTCCTCCGCCGCGGAGTTCGATGACGATGGTGTCGCCGTCGAGGTAGGCGTCCTCGGCCTTGAGGATGCGGCCGTCGGTGAAGGCGACGATTTTAGCCTCGACTCCTGTAGAAAGGCCAAGGACGATCATCAATGCGAAGGCGATCCGCAGCAGTTTCGTCTTTTCTTTTTCTTGGCCGTTGTTTTCGCTTGCGAAAACCCCGGCCAAGAAAAAGACAGGAGGAGTATTTTCAAAGGTCACCGCTATGCCCTCGGGTGTTTTTCGTCGTAGAGACGTCGGAGTCGTTCTCGCGCCACGTGAGTGTAGATCTCCGTGGTCGTCAGGGACGCGTGCCCCAGCATCATTTGTACGGCTCTCAGGTCGGCGCCGTTTTCCACGAGGTGGGTGGCGAAGGAGTGGCGGATGACGTGCGGGCTCAGCTGCGTCTTGATTCCCGCCTGTCGCGCGTGTTGGCCGAGGATCTTCCAGAAGCCCTGCCGTGTCATGGCCCCACCGCGATGGTTGAGGAAGAGCTCGGGGCGCCGCTCGCGGTCGAGGAGCGCACGTCCGGCATCGCTGTAGCGCTCGATCCAGTCGATGGCCGCGAGGCCGAGGGGGACCAGCCGTTCCTTCCGCCCCTTACCGACGATTCGGACAAAACCGGGATCGAGGCGGACGCGGTCGATGGTGAGCCCGACCAACTCCGAGACCCGCAGCCCGGTGGCGTAGAGCGTTTCGAACATCGCCCGGTTTCGAAGACCGAGAGTCGTTGATGTGTCCGGCGCCGCGAGGAGGGCGTCGATCTCCGCTCCGCTGAGGGTGTGGGGCACCGTCTGCCACAGGGATGGCGAGCGGATGTTGGCGGTGGGGTCTGCGGTGAGGGCCTCGGTTCCGACGAGAAAACGGAAAAAGCCGCGGATGGCCGACAGAGCGCGGGCCGAGGAGCGGGGAGAAAGACCCGAGTCGCGGCGCAGTCCGAGGTAGTCGCGGAGGTGGCCGCGCTCGATGGCTGCGATGTCGAGTTTGCGGCTGGTCGACAAAGGCGCTGAACTGGCGGAGATCGCGGCCGTAGGACTCGAGCGTGCGCGGACTCAGGTTGCGCTCCACCACGAGGTGGGCGAGGTAGTCCTGGATGTGGTCATTCAGCATTGCTGCCATGGTCAATATCCTACCGCTTTCTTTTTTGACCACGGCTTGGCTTCGGCCAAGCCGTGGTCAAAAAAAGAACCTCACAAACGGCCAATTGTCTTTTCCGTATACTGTTACGAGTGCCCGGCGCGGCGGCGCACGGCTGGAGGCCATTTGAATCCCGTATCCGACACCGTTCTGGAGCGCGTCGAACGACTGCACACCTCCATCGTGCGGGTGATCCGCGGCAAGGCGGAGATCGTCGATTCACTCATCGCGGCGCTTCTGGCTCGCGGCCATGTGCTGCTCGAAGACGTCCCGGGGGTCGGCAAGACGACCCTGGCCCAGGCGCTCGCGCGATCGCTCCAACTCGAGTTTCACCGCATCCAGTTCACATCGGACACCCTGCCGTCGGACATCATCGGCATCTCGATCTACCGTCAGGATTCCGGGACCTTCGAGTTCATCGAAGGGCCTCTCTTCGCGAACGTGGTTCTTGCCGACGAGATCAACCGGGCGGCGCCGCGCACCCAGTCGGCGTTGCTCGAGGCCATGAGCGAGTACGCGGTCACGGTGGAGAAGACCCGGCACCGACTGGCCGAGCCCTTTCTCGTCGTCGCGACCCAGAACCCCATCGAGTCGACCGGGACGTACCCGTTGCCGGAGAGTCAGCTCGATCGCTTTCTCATGCGGCTTTCCATGGGTTATCCGGGTCCGGACGAAGAGCTCGAGCTGCTCAGGGCGGGTGGCGCCGAGCCCGAACTCGAGCAGCTCGAACCGGTGCTCTCGGCCGCAGAGGTCATCGACCTCCAGTCCATGGTGTCCGAGGTCCACACCGGTGAGAAGATCCTCGCCTACCTCATGGAGGTCATCACCAGGACCCGGAACCACGATGCGCTCTCGCTCGGGGTCTCGACCCGCGGCAGCCTCGCGTGGCAACGGTCGGCCCAGGCCATGGCGCTGGTCCGCGGCCGGGCCCATGTCGTCCCCGACGATCTTCAGCACACCGCCGAGTCGGTGCTGGCCCACCGCGTCCTGCTCGCCGATCCGTTGATCGGCGACGGCTGGGAGAAAAGCCGGAAGGAACGCGCCGTCATCCGTTCCATCATCGAGTCGACCACCGTCCCGAGATGAGCTTCGCCGACGCGTTTCCGGGTTTCAAGCTGCGCTTGACCAGGTGGGGCGCAGCCTACATCGCGGGCTGCGTCGTACTCGGGTTTGCGGCCGTCAACACCGGCAACAACGCGCTCATGTCGATGCTCGCCATGGCCCTCGGCAGCTATATCGTCTCGGGAACCTGGTCGCGCCAGGTTCTCGCTTCGGTTAACGTCGAGGTCGCTCTCCCGGCCGAGGTCTATGCGGGTCGATCGACCTTCGCCGAAATCAGGCTGAGCAACCGGTCTCGGGTCTTCCCCGCCTACGGTCTCGTGCTCAGGGGAGCGGACGGTGCGGTGCTCCTCACCGAGAAGCTCGTCGGCACGGGCGAGACCTGCCGGCGTTCCGTCGAACTGGTCTTTGACCGCAGGGGTTGGGCGCCGGTCGGACCGTGGCGTCTCGAGGTCCTGCTGCCCTTGGGTTTCTTCCTTAAATCAAAGGAGTTGCTGCCCGAGCAGCGAATCCTCGTCCTGCCGCGACTGCTGAGCGCCGAACCGGCCATCACCCTCGAAGGCGGCGGTGGCGCCCGATCCATGGAGCTTCTGGCGGATCGGGGACGCGAGGGTGAGGTCAGTCAGCTCCGCGACTTTCGCGATGGCGACGACCACCGTCAACTCCACTGGAAACAGACCGCCCGCCAACAACGGCCGATTGTGGTCGACCGGCAGCACGCCGCCGAGGGTCCCATCTATCTGGTGCTCGATCCGCGGGTCGCCGATCCCGATGACCCCGAGACGCAGGCTCGGTTCGAGCACTCGGTGAGCGAAATCGCCACGGCGGTCGTCGGCCGGCTCCGGCGGGATGCCCCGGTGGGATTGGTCGTCGGGCCCACGGTCATCGCTCCGGTTCGCAGCGCGAGACAGTCGGGTCGTCTGCTGCGGCCCCTCGCCGAGGTCGAACTCACATCCATGGCTGCCGATGGTCCGGCCGATCTGGGGCGAGCGCCGGTCGTGACGTTCGTCAGGACGACGGGGCGATGATCGACATCGTCGCCGCTCGCCGTGAGCTCGGGTGGTTGATCCTCTGGGCTCTCGTTCCCATGCCTTTCCTCTACATCGTGATGCCGCTTTTCTGGATGGTCGGCGGCGCCGCCGGGGTGGTGCTCGTGCTGCGCCCGGAGAAGATCTTCCGACCGTCAAACACGCTGCTCAATTTGGCCGCGGTCGCCATCGTCGTGGTCGTGGCTGCGTCCGGAGGGCTCAATATCGGGCCCTTGCGTCCGCTCGGCCATCTGCTGCTGCTGTTGACGGCGGTGCAGGTCCTGCTGGTCCACGATCGCCGGAGTTTCCTGCGTTCCCTCGCGCTTGTGGGCATGGTCTGGGTGGTTTCGGTGGCGTCCTCGACCCACGTGATGATCACGCTCTACTTTCTGATCTCGGCCGCCATCGGATGGTGGATCGGAATTCGCCTCCACCTCGCGGGCCTCGGCATCGCGGTCGACGGCGCCGTTGGCGCGCTGCCGAGGGCCCGCCACGTGATCGCCGCGGTTGCCGCGGCCCTACTCATCGCCATCCCGTTCTTTCTCGTGATGCCGCGGCTCGGTTCGCCCTGGATCGCCGGCAGCAGTTTCAGTCGAACCACCGGGTTCTCACCCAGCGTTGATCTCGGTAAGCTCGGCCGGCTGACCGAGTCCCGGGAGGTCGCCCTCATCATGCGGGCCTCTGATGGAAGCGAGATCCGGGAGGAGTGGTCCCGGTTGCGGGGCACCGCCTTCGATCAGGTCATGGCGGGGTCCTTTCTCCCACGTCGCGCCGACATGGTGCCGTTGCAGGAGTCGCAAGGGGTCGTCTGGCTCAGGCCGGGTGTGCGGACTCTCACCGACACGGTCTCAATCGAGATCGATCTGCTCAATCCTCGTCGCTATCTCATGCTGCCGCCGGGAACCGTTGCGGTTGCCGCCGACACGCAATTGGCGCTCGATGTCTATGGCGGCGTCCTCTTCGGCTATCGCAGCAAGCCGCTGCAATATCGGGTGTGGGTGGCTGCACCGCGGCCGCCGTTTTCCGCGCCACCGGGACCGCGCGATACGCTGCTGCCGCGAAATCAGGATTCGGTGCGGGAGCTGGCCTTGTCGGCGGTGGGCAACCTCGAGACGAACGAGGCCAAGGCCGTCGCCGTGGAGCGGTTTCTGCAGGACAACTACACCTACTCCCTGAACTCGGGTGTGCGAATCAGCAGCGGCGATCCGGTGGCGTGGTTTCTGCTCGAGTCGAGGGAAGGGCACTGCGAGTTCTTTGCCGGCGCCATGGTCGTGATGCTTCGCCAGCTCGGCGTTCCCGCGCGGATGGCGGCGGGCTACGCCGGCGGTGATCTCTCCCCCGATGGGGACGAACTCGTCGTTCGTGAAGCCAATGCCCACGCCTGGGTCGAAGTCTGGCTCGGCGCCGACAGGGGATGGGTCACCTTCGACCCGACCCCGGCGGTCGGTGTTCCCGGGTTGGGCGGGGTCAGCGGTCTCGAACGGATTCGTTGGGCGTGGCAACAGCTCGAACTTTTCTGGGACCGGAAGATGCTGACGTTCGGCTTCGGTGATCAGATCGACCTCATCGATGATCTGATCGAGGCGTTTCACCGGGTTTCCCGATCCATCGACCGGAGGGCGGTCCTCTTCGGCGGCGTCGCAAGCCTGTCGGTCGTGACGGTGGTGGTTCTGCTGTGGAGGCTCTGGCGCCGGGGAAGGAGCCCCTGGGGAGCCGGATCGGGTCGAATCCGCGGACCGGCGAGCCGGACGGTCAATCGGCTGGCCCGCGCACTCATCCCGGTCGGTGGGGTCGTGCCACCCTGGGCGACGGTCCGCACCATCGGTCGCCAGGCCGAGGCGTTCTGGCCGCAGTCGGCGGCGGCGGTGGGCGAGCTCGTCGAGCGTGCCGAGGACGAGCTTTATGGTGTGGCTGGCGATCGGGATGTCGATCCAGCGGAGATCCGCAGGCTGTGGAAGAGCATCCGGAGGGGGATGAAGCAGCGGGAGCTGACGATCGAAAGGTATTAGGTTCATCGCAGCCATCGCAGCCATCGCAGCCATCGCACGTCGCAAACGCAAAGACGCAAAGACGCGAAGGGGTCACGAAGCCGTCGCAATTGAGGGCGGAGCATGCGTTGCGGGGAGGCCGTCTGACTTCGTCAGCTCCGGCCTTCTGGGCCGCCTTTGGCGTCCCAGCGTCGCGCGATCAGCGTGGTCGGAGAGCAGAACGGGGAGGATTGCGACCACGCTGATCGCGCGCCGGCGGCCTCATGGCGGACGGGGGGAGATGGACCGGGTCGCTGTCGCCGTGGGTTGCCCGGCATGGACATTGTGCGGGGCGGCAGACGCAGCCGTGAGGTTTGACCTGCACAATGGCATGCCCGGTACGCCCCGGTGAGCTGTTGGTCTTGCGCTTGCTCGGAGCGCTGACCCGGACGCTGTCGCCGCCGCTGCCGCTGTCGCGTCCCTGGCCCCGGACGCTGTCCCTGTCGCTGCTCCGGACGCTGCCGCTGCCGCGGACCCGGAAGCGGACGCGGTCACGGGGGGGCGAATCACTGAACCCGGGAGCCGAGAGA
>CAVQJV010000050.1:0-147672 GCA_963712805.1 uncultured Acidobacteriota bacterium
CATCGGTGCCCGGTGAAACAAAGTTAACAAAGTCTGCCTATTCGAGGTTTTCGTAGAGGTTCGGCGTGAGCTCGCCAGTCTTTCCGTTTCTACTTCCAGGATCGCGAATGCTGCTTCGAGGAACCGGACCGTATCGAGAGCCGGTCTTTCGAGACCGGTACTCCGACCCAGGTCGTCAATGTAAATCGGCTCGGGGGCAGACGGCTCGCGATCCCGCGGCGAGCGGCGGTGTGGTTTCTGGCGGAGCTTCATCGACGTGCAGGTGCTGCGCTACCTCGACTGCGGCCTTTATGAGAACGGGTTCGCGCGGATCAGGTGCCCGGAGTGCCGCGAGGAGTACCTGCTCGCGTTCTGGTGCAAGACGCGGGAGCTGTGCCCGTCCTGCGCGGCGAAGCGATCGGCGGCGACGGCGGCGCTTCTGGCCGAGGAGGTGATCGACGGCGTGGGCGCCGGGTCGGGAGATTCCGATGATGGCGGAGCCACCTGCACTGCTGCGGGTGTGGGGGTCATCACCGCCGTCGGCCAGGACGGCGGGCTCTGAGCGCCGGCCGTCGGCGTGAGGAATACAAGGGTCGCCAATCCCAATATCAAGGACTCAGGCTTCAACTCGAAGAACATTCGTGGGTGCACGCCGTTATCCTAGCTCGTAATGGTCAGCGAGTTGAACCTTCGGACGGCCGTTGCGTCGCACCACAAGCCGGCGGGCATGAGTGGCTCTCTTGGCTAAAGAGGGAGACCGCGGTGATGCCAGTCGTCAGAGCAGCGGCGCGGTCAGCCGCGCCACCGAGACGGCCAGCCTTTTCGTGAAGGACGCGCGGTCGAGATCGTTCGGGTCCCAGGGGATGGAGTGGGCCATGTCGTTTTCGAGCATCGCCTCGAGCTGCCGCCCGAAGTCGTCGTCGACGACGAGGGCGTTGATCTCGAACTGCAGCCGGAAGGACCGGTTGTCGAAGTTGGGGCTGCCGACCGACGAGATGTCGTTGTCCACCAGCAGCACCTTCTGGTGCGGGAAGCCGTCGGTGTAGCGCAGGAAGGTGATTTCCACATCGGCCAGCTCGTTGGCGAACCAGCGCGCCGCCAGGTCGACCAGGGGGTTGTCGCCCTTTTCGGGCACGATGACGCGGACGTCCACCCCGCGCAACGCCGCGAGGCGCAGCGCCGCCATCACCGCCTCGTCGGGCACGAAGTAGGGGGTGGCGATCCAGATCCGGTCTCGGGCGGCGTTGAGCGTGTGGACGAAGAAGAGCTGCGCGGTCTCGATGTCGTCGATCGGTGCGATCGGCAGGACCATCGCCATGACGTCGGCGCCGGTCGATGCGGCCTTGGGCTCCCAGTCGAGGTCGGGGATGGTGCGCTTCGCCCAGTACCAGTCGCCGAGGAACATCGCCTGCGCCACCTGCGCCGCCGGTCCCTCGATGCGGACGTGGGTGTCCCGCCAATGGCCGACCTTGGGATCGAGGCCAAGATACTCGTCGCCCACGTTGTGGCCGCCGATCCAGGCGACCTTTCCGTCGACCACCACGTTCTTGCGGTGGTTGCGGAAGTTGAGCTGGAAGCGGTTGTGAGCCCCCTTGGTGGTGTTGAACTTCGACTGCTGGATGCCGGCCGCCTCGAGCTCGGCGAGATAGCTCTTGGGAAGGCCCATGCTGCCCACCTCGTCGTACAACACGAACACCTTGACGCCCCGATTGGCGCAGTCGATCAGCGCGGTTTTGAGCCGGCGTCCGAGACCGTCGTCGTGGATGATGTAGAACTGGACGAGGGCGTAGTGCTCGGCCTGGGCGAGCCCCTCGAAGATGCTGGCGAACGTGGCCTCACCGTCCACCAGCAGCGTCGCATCATTGCCGCGCAGGAGAGGACTGTGGGCGAGTCGCTTCATCGCCTCGTAGTTGGGCACCCGATCGAGACTCTCGACGGCGAACGGTTCGAGGCGTTCCCGCATCGTGGCCTCGAACTGTTTCACCTCCTCGTGGCGGCCGTTCCAGGCTTCGACATAGCCCTCGAAGCTCCGACGTCCAAGAACCCAATACGCGGGAACCGCGACGTACGGGAAGGTGTTGAGGCTGACGCCCCAGGCGATGGCGCCCTGGGCGGTGCGCGCCGTCATGACCGCGTGGATCGAGGACAGCAGACCGAGCACGTGAAACAGCACCACGACGATCGCGACCATGATCCGTCGTCTCCTTTTCTTCCTGTCTCGCGGGTCCGTCATTCGATCTCCGAAACTCCTTCAGGCCTGTTCGGCGGGCCCGGGCCCGGGACCACCCGACCGACAGACTGCAGGTCCAGACTACCTGTTCCCGCGGCTTCCGTCCCGCCGAGCCGATCGAGATCATCGCGGACTCGCGAAGAGCAGGTTGACCCCGACCAGGGTGCCGATCGCCCACAACCCGGTGAGCGGCCACTCTTTGAGCAGGGGGAAGTCGAGGATCACGTAGACTTTCTCTTGGTTCGAGATGTCCTCTCGTTCGAACGTCCAACCCTCGGGGGGGAAGCTCGGGTCGGCGCCCGGAATTCCAGGATCGGCCCATGCTCCAACCCGTGGACCGGAGCCGGCTGGCAGAAATCACCGCAACACTGGGTTACCGATATTGAATCGTGGACGATGTCTCGAACCTGGAGATCGATCGGAGGCCGACGGTGCGTGAAACCCTGAAGACCGCGACCATTACAACCGACGACGCCGAACTCGACTTTGCGACGGCCAAGCGGCTCGCAGATGCGGCTGCCGTCCGAGCCCTCGACGGACCGATCTGCCTCTCCTGGTACGACCGCGCCGCCGACCGCGAAAGCCCGGCCCACGCGAGCGAGTGCCACGGCGATTGCGAGATACCGGGCTATGTCGAGTACGCGGTGACCCGGGGCGCCGAGCTCAGGATCGTCGTCGACGGCGGCGCCTTTGTCTTCTGCTACCGTCCCGCTGGCGAGTTCGCGGAGCTCTGATGGAAGGCTCGGCCGCGACCGGTGGTTCTGACCAGATGATGAAAACCGTCGTTGAGTTCGTCAAGGCCGGCCGTACCTATCACCGCGGCGACGAGGAGGTCCACGCCCTCGTCGATCTGTCGCTGCGGCTGGGTGCCGGCGAACTCGTCGCACTGATCGGGCCCTCGGGCTGTGGCAAGTCAACCGCGCTCAACCTGGTGGCGGCCGTCGACCGGCCGGACCACGGATCGGTCCGGGTCTGCGGGATCGACATTGCCACCGCCGGTGAAAGCGAGCTCGTGACGCTTCGCCGGCGCCGGATCGGGATGGTCTTTCAGGCCTTCCATCTGGTCCCGCACCTGACCGTGGAGGAGAACATCACGCTACCCCTCGCCCTCGACGGCCGCCGCGACGCGGCCCGGGTCCGCGAACTCATCGACCGGGTCGGCCTCGGTCATCGCGCCCGGCACTATCCGTCCGAACTTTCGGGAGGCGAACAACAGCGCACCGCGGTGGCGCGGGCGCTGGCGCACCGGCCATCGGTTGTCGTCGCCGATGAACCCACCGGGAACCTCGACAGCCGAACCGGCGCCGCGGTGCTCGAGCTGCTCGACGAGCTTCGGCGCTCCGAGGGTGCGGCGCTCCTGCTCGCGACCCATGACGCCAAGGTCGCGGCCGCCGCCGACCGGGTCTGCGAGCTCGCCGACGGCCGGTTGGTCGGGTGAACCGGACCACGAACGCGTCATGATTCTCCGCGCCCTGCTGCTGCGCCCGCTCGCCCGGCGACCATGGCGTTTCCTCATCACGGTGATCGGTGTCGCCACCGGGGTCGCCGCCGTGGTCTCGACCATGGCCGCGAGCCGCGCCGCCATCGCCTCGTTCGCCGAGGGGGTGGAGGAGGTGGCGGGGGCGGCGCGGCTCGAGATCACCCGCCCGGGCGGTCTGCCCGAGGAGCTGCTCGCCGAGCTGCGCCCGCTCGCCGGTGACGCTCTCCTCGTGCCCATCGTCGAAGACACCGTGCTGCTGCTCGAGCTCGGCGATGGGGTCAGGCTGCTCGGCGTCGATCTCCTGCTCGACGCCCAGGTCCGGCCCGTGCTCGGTGGCGACGGCGCTGTGGCCGATCTCGAGTCCACCCTCCTCGGTTTCGGTGCGCTGCTGTCGCGTCCTCTCGCCGCCGAGCTCGGCGTCTCGCCCGGCGACGAACTCACCGTTTCGGTCGGCGGGCGTCCGCGATCGCTCGAGGTTGCGGCGGTCTTCGAGGCGGAAGGTCTGTCGGCGGTGTGGGAGCGGGTGGTGGTCATGGACGTGGCGGCGGCGCAGGAGCTCCTCGGCCGCGTCGGCCGCCTCGATCGCATCGAGCTCGTGCCGCGCGGGCCGGTCACACCGGCCGAGCTTCGATCCCGGGCCGCGGCTCTGCTGCCCCCGGATGTCGCCGTTGCTGCGCCGGGCGAACGCCGCCGTTTCGCCGAGCAGATGCTCGCTTCGCTGCGATTCAATCTGGTGGCGCTGTCGGCGATCTCGCTGCTCGTCGGGGGGGTGCTGGTGGCGACGACGCTGGCGACCTCGGTGGTCCAGCGCCGCCCGGTCGTGTCGCTCCTGCGCTCGCTCGGCGCGCCGCGGGTGAGGATCGCCGGGGTGGTCCTCGCCGAGGCATTGGGGCTCGGGGTGGTGGGCGGCGTCCTCGGCGTCGCCGCCGGTTTCGCCGGCGCCCGCCTCGCCCTGGCCAGCGTGCGTTTCACCGTCGCGTCGGTGGTTCGCGGCATCCCGGCCTCCGAGATCCGCTTTGATCCGCAGCTCGCCGCCATCGGTCTCGGCCTCGCAGTCATCACCGCCTTCGCGGCGGCGGTGCTGCCGCTGCTCGAGATCATGTCGGTGCCGCCGCTGCAAGGTCTCAACGCGACTCCCGGAACCCGGATGGCCGGACGAACCCGTCTCGCGGTTGCCGGCGCGATGGGCCTCATGGCCGTCGCCGCAGTGTTGCTGACCCGGATGCCGGCGATCTCGGATCTCCCGATCCCGGCGCTCACCGCCGCACTGGTGGCGATGGCCACGCTTCTGGTCGGTTCGGGCGTGCTCCTCGACACCCTGGCCCGTGTCGGCCACCTGCCCTTCGCACGGTTGCGCTCGACCCCGTTGCAACTCGCCGCGGCGGCACTCTCGTCGGGCCGCAGACGCGCCTCATGGGCGGCTGGTTCGGTGGCCGTGGCGGTGGCCCTCGCCGTCGCCATCGCCACCATGGTGAGTTCGTTCAGAGCGACGGTGGAGAGTTGGACCGAGTCGGGCATGCGCGCCGATATCTGGGTGCGACCGCTCGCCGCCGACACCGGGGTCTGGATCGGCCGCCTCGACCCGGAGGTCGTCACGATCGCGGAAGAACTCTTCGGCGCCGAGACGGTGGACCCCTTCTACTCACAGACCATCGAGTATCAAGGCCGACCGGTGAGCTTTGCCGGGGCCGCCTTTGATGTGGTTCGTTTTCACGGCAGCGTGCCCTTTCCCGGGCGCGACTCGGCCGAGGTCTTCGATCTCGCGTATCTTGAGCAGGCCGCGGTCGTCAACGAGCCGTTCGCCAACCGTTTCGGCATCGCCGAGGGCGACACGATCCGTCTCGAGCTGCCGGGCGGCGTGCTCGAGAGAGAGGTCGTCGGCGTTTTCCGCGACTACTCGCGCTCGCACGGTCTGGTGGTGGTCGACCGGGTCGACTTTCTCCGGTTCTTTCCCGATGTCGGTCCCGACGACATGGCCCTCTTCCTGCCTCCCGGAACCGACGCTGCCGCCGCTCGCGACCGGTTTTTTGATTCGGTCCGCGGTCGTTTCCTTCTCGAGGCGCTCAACAACCGCGAACTCAAGACCGCGGTGCTGTCGGCCTTCGAGCGCACCTTCGCCATCACCACCGCGATGTACCTCGTGACCGCGGTGGTGGCCGTGGTCGCGGTCCTCACCGTCCTGCTGACCCTGGTCGGTGAACGCCGCCGAGAGCTCGCGACCGTGCGTGCGCTGGGAGGGTCCCGGCGCCAACTGCTGCTGACGGTGGTGGCCGAGGCCGGGCTGCTCGGGGTGGCGGCGGCCGCCGCCGGGACCGCGGTCGGGGTCGCGGTCGGCGTCATCCTGGTCAAGGTTGTCAATCTCCAGTCCTTCGGCTGGTCCCTCGAGCTCGTCCTGCCGTGGGCCTCCATGGCCGCGATGGCGGGGTGGGTGGTCGCGACCTGTCTCGTCGCCGGCCTGCCGCCCGCTCTGGTTGCGGCGCGGATGCAGCCCGCGGCCGCCCTCCGAGAGGAGGGGTGATGCGTCGGGCCCTCGCCCTCGTGGCGCTGCTCGCGCTCATCGTGATCGGCACCGTCCACGGCGCCGAGCTGCCCGAATGGCGAGAGATCACCGGTCCGCCCGAACTCGAGTTTCCCCGTGATCACGGCGCCCATCCCGAGACCCGCACCGAGTGGTGGTATCTCACCGGTCTCGTCACCGAAGACGGCGGACGCCGCTACGGTTTCCAGATCACCTTCTTCCGCCAGGGGCTCGCACCCGGGGCGCCGGAGCCCGGGTCGTCGGCGCTGCGGGCGCGGCAGATCGCCGCCGCCCACCTCGCCATCGCCGACATCGACGCCGGGGTCTTCCACCACGCCGAGAGGCTGAGGCGTTCGGGAGGCGGGCTCGCCGGCTGGTCCGAGACGGATCTCGATGTCTGGCTCGAGGACTGGACTATCCGCCGAGACGAGGAGGGGGTCATCGCCGTTCGAGCGCGGGACGCGGCGACCGGTATCGGGCTCGATTTCGAGCTCCGACCCGAGCGCCCGCTGGTCCAGCACGGCGACGCCGGTTACTCACGGAAGGGGGCTGAGCCCGGCAACGCATCCGCCTATCTGAGTTGGACCCGTCTCGCCGTCGCCGGTCGGATCGAGCTTGCGGGAGAGAAGACCGAAGCCGCGGGACAGGCCTGGTTCGACCACGAGTGGGGCACCTCACAGCTCGGCGAAGACATCGTCGGTTGGGACTGGTTCAGCCTCCGGCTCGACGACGGCCGCGATCTCATGGTCTACCGGCTGCGGAGGAGTGACGGCTCGGCCGATCCGCACTCGTCGGGCACTTTGATCGCCGCAGCTGGCACACCCACCCGACTCCGTCGCGATGATGTCGAGATCGAAGCCCTGAAGTGGTGGACGAGTCCCGCGACCGGCGGACGCTATCCCACCCGTTGGCGGCTCCGGGTCCCGGCGCACGAGATCGATCTCGAAGTCACCGCGATGCTGCCGTCCTCCGAGCTCGACGGCAGCTCGACCACCGGAGTCATCTACTGGGAGGGGCCGGTCGATGTGGAGGGCTCCGCCGGTGGTGAAGGCTATGCCGAACTCACCGGCTACGCCGGCAGCCTCGAGGGTCTATTCTGACCTGTCGCCCGGCCGTGGCGCCCGCACGATCGAAGCGTGCGTGATCATCGTCAATCGTCTTCCTGCACCCTGATCCGCGCGAGTCAAGGAGTCACCTTCCTGAGGTTCTCATGCCTGACATGCAAATTTCCGCGTTTGAAAGAGGGTGGGGAAGAACAGGCTTGGTGCGAGAGGCGCCGTCTCGGCAAAACGATACCGGCGGGGTCGTTGTGACCGCCGCCGGTGATGAGGGATGAACGGGTCGAGGCTCAGAACGCCGCGGCGATGATCCCGGGAACGACGAGCCAGAGCAGGCCCTTGACAAGGAAGAAGGTGAAGCCTGCGATCCCGAGCCTTTTGACGATGGAGCGGGGGCCGGAGCCGAGCCGCGGGTCTTGGAGAGTCTGGGTGTGATTCATGGTGTTGTCCTTTCCTTCCTGGATTGGAGGCTCAGGCTGCCCGGTGAGCATCTGCGGCGACGGCCCGGCGGCGCCCGCCGCTGAAGGGCACCAGAGCGGGAACCCGGTCGCGATAGCTGGTGTAGCTCTCGCCATGCTCGGCCACGAGGTCGCGCTCCTCGAACCGGATGGCGACCAGGATGTAGACGGTGGAGGCGAGGGCGAACACGAGGTGGGCGGCGGTCATTGTCGGCGTCGCCCACATGAGGGTGATCCAACCGACATAGATGGGGTGGCGGACGACGTTGTAGACGATCGGCACCTTGAACTCGAGAGCGGTGTACTCGCGGCCGCGGAGCTCGAGCCAGACCTGGCGCAGGCCGAAGAGATCGAAGTGGTTGAGCAGGAAGGTCGAGCTGACCAGGATCGCCCAGCCGAGACCGTAGAGCCCCCACAGGACGGCGCGACCGGTCGGGTTGTCGACGGTCCAGACGGTGCCCCCCATGGGCTGCCACAACAACATCATGATGGTCATGGCGATGCCGGAGAACAGGACGTAGGTGCTGCGCTCGGCGGCCGGGGGGACGATTCGGGTCCACCAGCGCTTGAACGCGGGGCGGGCCATGACGCTGTGCTGCACCACGAAGAGTGCGAGCACGCCGAGGTTGACGAGCAGGGCGAACCCGAGGCCGGTCTCCGGGGCGGAGTCGATGGTCCGCGGCACGCCGAAGTTACCGAGCCAGCCCAGGCCGTAGAACAGGCTTCCCATTCCGATGGCGTAGCAGATGATTCCGTAGGCGAAGATGATCGAACGTTTCATGGGTCTTTCCTCCGTGTTTTTTCGTTCTCACCCATGCCCTACGCAGGGCCGGAGAAAAACCCGCCACATCGAATGTCGGAACCGCGAAGACGCAACGGTCACATCGCTGTTTCACCGCAAAGACCGCCAAGCACGCCAAGAACATCGCAAAGGCCATCGTGTTGTTGACCCGTCGCACACGTGCTCAGGTTGAGGGTCACCGGATTCTGCGGGCTAGGATTTGGTGCTGGCCTGGATCTCGGTCAAGGCGGCCTCGACCGCCGGTCGGTTTTCGTCGAGGCAGGCTTCGCGTTCGGCGATGAGGAGCGATTCGGCCTCGTCGGTGCGTCCGATCGATGCGAGGCAGCGGGCGAGCGCGATCGTGGGCTTGGTGATGTCGTCGTTTCGAAATTCCGGATCAACGCGCCCGAGGGCGATGGCGCGCTCGTAGTCGGCGATGGCCGCGTCCGCATCGCCGACGCCCATCCGGACCACGGCGAGCTCGCGCAGCGCGCTGCCGACGAACGAGTGGTCCGGGCCGTAGACCCGTTCGCGGATGGCGACCGCCCGCTCGATCAATGGGATCGCCTCCTCGCCCCGGCCGAGGGCGTCGAGCTCGCCGCCGAGATTCTTGAGCTGGGTTGCGACATCGGCGTGGTCGGGGCCGTAGGCGGTTTCGGCGATTTCGACGGATCTCCGAAAGTGGTCGCGGGCGGCGGCGTGGTCGCCGCGGAGGCGGTCGATGAGGCCGAGGTTGTTGTAGATCCACCCGACCTGAGGGTGCTCGGGTCCGTAGGCCGACGACCAGTTGTCGAGCGCCAGGAAGAGCATGCTCTCGGCCTCGTCGTAGCGCCCTTCCTCGCGGAGCAGGTTCGAGTGGTTGTTGAGCACCATCCCGACCGCCGGGTGCTCGCTGCCAAAGGCGTGTTCGATGAGCGGCAGGACGTCGGTGTACATGGCGTCCGCGCGCTCGATCTCTCCGTTGTTGCGGAGTGAGGCGGCGAAGTTGAACTTGGCGGCGGCCGTGTAGGGGTGTTCGGGGCCGACCGCGTTTTCCAACACCGCAATGGCCTCGTCAAAAAGAGGGATCGACTCAGCGTACTCGCGTTGGTCCTGGACGGCGACGGCAAGCCGGTTGACGGCGAGGCCGTAATCGACATGCTCGGGCCCGACGGTTGCCCCCAGGATGCGCACCGCCTCTTCGTGCTGCGCTCGCGCTCCGGCGAGATCGCCGTCGTAGCCGGCGACGAGTCCAAGCGCATCGCGCACCCTCGCGACATCCGCGTGGGCCGGGCCGAGGGCTGCCTCTCGGATCTCGAGCGCCTCCTCGAGATGGACGCGGGCGGGCTCGATATCCCGCTGTCGTTCGTAGACGCGTCCGAGCGCGTAGAGGGATGCCGCCAGATCGAGTCGGCCCTCGCCCGGGTCGTCACGCCGGAGCCCGACGGCCCGCACCAGGAGATCCTCGGCCTCGTCGTAGAGCGCGAGCTCGCGGTAGACATCGCCGATGAGCGTCATCATGGCGGCCTGGAGTTCGGGTTGGTCAACGAGTTCGTGATCGATCCGTTCGGCGCCGCGGTCGAGGAGTTCCCGTGCGGTGACCTTCTCGCCCTGGGACCGCGTCGGGGCCGAGACCTCGAAGAGCCCTGCGAGAAATCCGGCGACCTCGTTCGCCTTGGCGGCTTCGAGGCTCGCCCGGTTGCGCTCGAGCCCGACCTGGACGGTGTAGAACCCGACGAGACCGACGACCGCGACCGCCGAGGCCGCGGCGGTGGCGGTGGCGGCGGCGTGGCGCCTGACAAAGGTCTTGAGACGGTAGGCGAAGGTGTCCGGGCGGGCGGAGATGGTGCGGCCGTCAAGAAAGCGCTCGATGTCGCTGATGAGCTGCGCCACGGCCGGGTAGCGCCGCTCGGGCTCCTTGCGAAGGCAGGTCAGGACGATGGTGTCGAGGTCGCCGCTGAGATCTCGCCGGAGACGGCTCGGGAGGGTGGAACGGGCCGCGGCGATCTCATCGGTCGTCAGCTCGGGCGCGCCGGGGAATTTCTGGTTGTGGCCGCGTCCGCCGGCCGATGAGCTGGGTCGTCGCGGAGGCTCGGACCGGATGGCGACCAGGATCGCCGCTTCGGAGGCGGTCTCGGTCTGGTACGGCCAGCTACCCGTGAGGAGCAGATAGAGCAGCATTCCGAGCTGGTAGACGTCGGTCGCGGTGGTGATGGGGCCGCCCTCGATCTGTTCGGGGCTGGCGAATGCCGGTGTCATGGCGCGCATGTGGGTTCGCGTCAGGTCGCCGGCGGTGTCGTCCAGAAGCTTGGCGATGCCGAAGTCGAGGAGTTTGACGTCGCCGTCGCCGGTGACCAGGATGTTGGACGGTTTGATGTCGCGGTGGACCACGAGATTCCGGTGCGCGTAGTCGACCGCCCGCGCGATCTCGAGGAAGATCCGCAGCCGCCGTCGGAGGGGGGCGCGCCGGAGGTCGCAGAAGCGGTCGACCGCCTCGCCTTCGACATACTCCATGACGAGAAACGAGCGGCCGTCATCGGTGAGCCCGGCGTCGAGGAGCTGTGCGATGTTGGGGTGGCGGGCGACGGCGAGAATCCGGCGTTCGAGGTGAAAGCGCTCGAGCATGTGCTCGCTTTCGGCCCCGGGCTGGAGCAGTTTGAGCGCCACGAGCTGATGAAACTCGTCGTCGGCCCGCTCGGCGAGATAGACCACCGCCATTCCGCCGCGGCCGAGCTCGCGCAGCACCCGGTAGCGGCCGATGACCGTGCCCGTGAGATCGGCCGAGCCGCCGGCGAGCTCGCGGCCGAGGCTTTCGGCGAAGGCCCCTCCGAGGGCGCCGCCCGCGGTCAGGTGGGTATCGCCCTCGTCGCAGCGCGCCAAAAGGCGTTCCACCAAAGCGCGGAGCTCGTCATCGTCGGCACAGGCGCCGGCGATGAAGTCGGATCGCTCCGACGCGGGCCGGTCGAGGGCCTCGTCGAGAATCCGATCCGCGTCGCGAAACCGAGTGTCAGAGATGTCCATCGTCAGGGGCCCCGCCGAGCTCTTCGCGGAGCCACGCTCTCGCCTTCATCCAGGAGCGCTGGACGGTTCGGACCGAGGTGTTCAGGGCCTCGGCGGTCTCCTCCTCGGTGTAGCCGGCGAAGAACCTGCACTCGACGATACTCGCCATCCGCTCGTCGTGGAGGGAAAGTCGCTCCAGGGCCTGGTCGACCTCGAGGAGTTCGCGGGCTTCGGCGTCGGCGAGCTGCGGCGCCTCGTCCATGGGAATCGGGTCCTCGGCGCCGCCACGCTTCGCCGCGGTTCGCCGGCGGGCGTGGTCGGCCATGACCTGGCGCATGGCGTGCGCCGAGATGGCGAGGAAGTGGCCCCGGTCATTGGCGTTGAGCCGCTTCTGGTCGGCCATCTTGAGATAGATCTCGTGCACCAGGACCGTGGTTCCCATGGTCGGGGTGGAGCGGCCCCGGCGCAGCTGCCAGTGGGCGATCTTGCGGAGATCGTCGTAGAGCAGGGGCACGATGCGATCGAAGGCCTCCCGGTCGCCATTCCGGTAGGCCAGCAAGAGTTCGGTGACGCCGCCGATATCGTTCATATGATGATCCTGATTCTCAAGAGCGATTATAGGTCGTAATCGACCCGCGGCGCAACCAAGGGTCGAAGTGGCGGGATTCCCCGTCGTTCGGCGTAGTTGTGGGTAGAGGCCGGGCAGGGAAACTCCACAACCGCCCGGACCGGAGGAGGAGAAACCATGATCACGTCCGCTTCCACCACCCGCCGCAACGTCGAGATGCAGGGCTTCGTCGGGCTCGACGATGCAACCGTCTCAGAAATCAACCCGTGGCTCCGTCTCGCGCCGGCCATATGTATGACCTGGGCTGCCATTGCGACCTTTGCTCAGTCACCCGCTGGCTTCTACACTTTGGTGCCTTTTGCCGTCCTCGGCGTGGTGATGCGCAATCACCCATTCGACGCGCTCTACAACCACGCCTTTCGCCACTTCCTCGGTCACGATCGGCTGCCTCGTTACGGAGCGCCGCGGCGGTTTGCCTGCGCCGTCGCCTCGGTGTGGCTGGCCGCTGCAGGAAGCGCTTTCGCCGCGGGCTTTTCGGCCCTTGGGATCGCCCTCGGATGCGCCATGGTGCTGGTCGCCGCGGTGCCGGCGGTCACCGGGTTCTGCATCCCGTCATATCTCTACGGACTCATCTTCAATCGACCGGCCACAGCCTGAACAGAGAGATCGAGAAAGGACCCATGATGAACCTCTACGCGATTCAAGACACCATCCCGAACAACCACTGCATCGGTTGCGGTCCCGACAACGAGCACGGTCTCAGGATCAAGAGCACCTGGTGCGGCGATCTCGAAACCGAGTGTCTCTTCCAGCCCGAACCGCACATGGCCTCGGCCCCGTCCTCGATCCTCAACGGTGGGATCATCGCCACGCTCATCGACTGCCATGCGGTCGGGACCGCGGTCGGCTACGGCCGGCGTCTCGACGGTCTCGACGACGGCGAACCGGGCGCTCTCTACGCGACGGGTTCGCTCGGAATCCGCTATCTCCGCCCGGCCGCCATCGATCGACCGGTTCACGTCAAGGCGCGGATCACCGGTGTGTCCGCCCGCAAGACGGTTCTCGAGTGCACGGTGATCTCCGACGGCGAGGTCTGCGCGACGGCCACAGTGGTCGCGGTGCGGGTCGCCGCGGGGTGGGGGAAGGACGACGTCCAAGTCACGCGTCAGGCGATTCCCGGCGCCAAACAGACACTGGGCGGATGGGCGGCCGCACCACAGCCCGAGCATCTCGAAAAGACCGCCTGACCCGCACCGGTTTGCTCAAACGTAATAGCGGAACACGACTTCGGCGACGAGTGGGAAGTCTGAATATCACTGGAAACGCGGTGTCCGGCGCTAGTCGATCACCGCGGTCTGCCGAACCGCGGTGGACCAGTCGCGGAGGGTCGCCTTGGCGGCCTCGTCGAGGCGGGCGTCGGGGTGAGCGAGGAGGTAGCCCGCAAGCGGCATCTCGCCGTCCTCGACCTCTTCCCAGATCTCTTCGGCCAGGCGCGCCTGGCGCTTGCCGTCGTAGCTGCCCCAGAGCGAGAAGTTGAGGTGGCTGCGCGCCTCCTCGACGTCGTGGGCGACGAGCCACGAAACCGGAGCGACGCGGCTGTACCACGGCCAGGTCGTTTCGTGCGAGTGGCAGTCGTAGCACGAGGCCTTGATCACCGTCGCGACCTCGGCCGGGCCGTCGAAATCGGCGGATACGGGCGGGTTTGAGCGGTCGACCGGCACGAGTTGGATCGCGATCAGGACGACGACGAGCGCGGCCGCGGCGATCAGGACTTTTCGTTTCATTCGGCACTCCTCTTTGTTCAGCGCAACGATGCAACCGCACTCTCAGTGGAAGGCCTCCATTCTATGGTGGCCGGGCGACCATTCGCAACTTCCATTATCTCAACAACCGGCAGGATCGGGGCGCCGGCCGCGATGAGTGGAAAGGGACGATTTTGATGCCCGCCTCGTCGCTCCGATTCGTCCGCAATGCCGCGCTGCTCGGCGACCGCGGACGGTGCGCGGTTCGCGTCAGGTGATCAGCGGTCGCAATTCGAGGCAGATTTCGTGTGTCTCGCGGTCGCGCAGGAGCTGCAGACAGGTCTCGCCGGCGCCCTGCAGTTCGATCTTCAGGCTTTCCAGCGAGAACGCCTCGGCCGGTCGTCCACCCAGGGAGAGCAACACGTCTCCAGCTTGAATGCCTGCTTCGCCGGCCGGCGATCCATCGACCACGTAGGCGACCGAGAATCGTTGGCCGCCCTCCGCCGATGCCTTGAAGACCAGGCCGCTGCCGTCGGAGGCAAACGGGGCTGAGATCGCCGCCCCGGGCTCGAGATGGAGCCGCTGTGCGCGGTAGTCGAAGCAGACCTTGAAACGAGACAGGAGATCGGCGCCGATGATGCCGTCGAATCGCGTGCTCGCCTCGATCCCCGAATCTTCCGTGCAGAGTTGGACGATCGGCCCCTCGACGGCGAGGGATCCGAGGGTAACGGAGCCGAGCCTTCCCACGGTTCCGATCGCGGCGCCGCTGATGCCGAAACCCGTGACGTTCACCACCACCTCTCCGCTGCGCTCGATCAGCCGATGGCGGCGGACAAACGGTGTATTCAGGAAGCTCTGCCGCACACCGGTGTCGATGAGCAACCGGGCTCGGCCCGCAGGTCGTCCATCTCTCGCCGTGATCGCGGCCGGTACAAACAGGGTGTTTTCCTCGACAGCGATCGGGATCGCCTCGCCGTGTCCCGCCGGATCGAAGGCTTCGGGGCTGGAAAACGTGACCTGCCCGCGGTCGTAGTCGATACAGGTCACAAGCTGGTGGAGAATGTTGCCGCCCAGAATGCCGTCCATCGGGTGGCCCCAGTACGGCTCCAACGATTCGAGGGGCAGGGCGATCAACTCGAAATCATCGGCCTCCAGCCCACCGATCGAAAGCGAGACGCCTTCGATACGCCGAGCATCGAGCTTTCGACGACTCGACCCGTGAACCGTCAGGGACGAACCCGCGGCCAACCCGAGGTCAACCGACAGACCCCGATCGACTGCCGAGAGATCGGGGGCGCCGGTGTCGAGGGCGAACTGGAACGGTCCGTCGCCGTTGACCATGACCGGCAGGTAGACGACGTTGTTGAACACCTGCGCCGGAACCGCGACGGATGAGCGCCCCGCGGGGAAGGAGAGGTCCGGCCGCCGGTCGATCTCCTGGGCGGCGCAGGTGGCTGAAACGACGATGCTCAGGATCGCGCCGACGAAAATGGTCCCATGACGGGAGTGGGTCATGTGCATCTCCTCGCTGTTTCACGATCTGCGACCGAGGGGTGATACGAATCAGCGCAGAACCGGTTTGCGTACAGGGGCACGATCTCGCTCGGAACCCATCCACCGGCTTCGGACCGCGCTCCTCGGGAATGTGCGCCCTGCGCTGAACATCAATCTCAATATTCTCGAGAACTTGATTCCAAAGTACTGCAATGTTTGTGCTTGGGAAGCATCGGCGCGGAATCGAATCATCGCCTCGACGGTTGTTGTCGTTGTCAATTTCGCGCTCTACAGGGGGAGATCATGAAGAGGTTTTCAATAACCGGTCGGAGATGGTTCGGCTTTCGCACACAGGTCGGCGCAGTCTTCGTCGGGGCGCTCGTGGCGATCTTCGGCGGCTGTTCCGAGCGTTCGGCAACGCCGCCGGCGATCTCGTTGGTCGAGAATTTCGGGACCGCTGAGGTGTCCGACTCGCCGAGCATCCAGCTCGAATTTCCGCGCCTCGAGTGGCGCTTTGACGGCGTCTCACCGATCAAGCCCTCGGACGACGAGACGGACGCGACCGTGGGCTGGACGGCCTTCAACGACATCGACGGACTCGGGGTGCGCGGCGGTCAGCTGCAAGGACACGCCGGCGCGATGCCGATCCTGACGGTGGCGGTCCCCGAGAAAGCGTTCCCCAAAGACCGATTGTGGGCCATCGAGCTCAAGCTCCGGATCTCGTCCGGTTCGAAGCTCGGAATCGATACCTTTCGCGACGAGAAAATCGACAGGGAAGAGTTTCTCCGCGAGCTCGCGAATGTCGATCAGTCCGAGTACATGATCGACCTCCGACCGGGTGAGGACCTGGCGACCTACACCCTGACCGAGGCCCAGGCCACCTACTCGAGGATGGGCGCCATCGGCGGTGTCAGGCACATCGCGCTTCGCTTTCTCGATGCCGACGGCGCCGACTTCGCCCTCGAGTCGTTCCGTGTCATCCCGCGCACCGAGCACCTCGCCGCCGTGCCCGCCGGTGTCGGCTGGCAGGGGCTCGCCGGCATCTTCCGCGAGACCCTCGTCGCCCGCGCTCCGGAACGCCTGACCTGGCAGCAGGATCTCGGCGAGCGGCCGTGGCTCGATCTCGCCGTCGGTACCCCTGACAACCACCCCGTCGTCTTCACCGTCGAGGCCTCGAGCCCGGGTCTCGAGCCCGTCGTCCGGGAGCGCACCGTCACCGCCGGCGATCGCTGGGAGCCCTTCACCGTCGATCTCGAGGAGTTCGCCGGCCGCATGACCACGATCAGCCTGTCGCTCGACTCCGACGAGGACGGGCACATTGGTTTTTGGGGCGCGCCCGCCGTCCGCCACCGCGGCGCCCGTCCTTCGGTGGTCGAACCGACCGCCGCCCGCGCCGCCCTCGGCCCCATTGACGCCCCCCGCGGCGTGATCCTGATCGTCGCCGACACCTTGCGCCGCGATCACCTCGACGCCTGGGGCTACGAACGAGAGACGGCCCCCACCATTGCAGCACTTGCGGCCGAGGGAACCCGCTTTGCCGACAACATTTCGCAGGGTTCGTGGACCAAGGTCGCGGTACCGTCGCTGCTGACCTCGCTCTATGCCACGACGCACGGGATCTTCGACATCCCGCATACGGTTCCGGCCGGCGTCACGACCCTGACCGAGGTCTTTCGCGCCAACGGATACGCCACCTTCCACACCTCGTCGGTGATGTTCTCCGGCAAGAACAGCAATCTCCACCAGGGTGTCGAGGTCCTCCACGAACGCGAGTCCATCGACGATCTCGGCGAGTACCGGTCAAAAACCTCGCGCACCTTTGTCGACCGGTTGCTGCCGTGGCTCGACGACCACGCCGAACAGCCCTTCTTCGTCTTCCTCCACGTCTTCGACCCGCACAGCCCGTTCCGTCCCATGCACCCGCATGATGTGCGATGGCTCGACGGCGACGCGGTGGCCCGGCACGAGGGCGATCTCGAGAAGGTGGACGAGGTGGTCGAGATCTTCCACCACCTGCCGAGCGCCGCGCAATTGGCCGAAGCCGAGGTCGATGCCGACGCCTTCCTGAAGGCCGAGAAGGCGTGGTACGACGGTTCCATCCGGGCCATGGACTACGAGATCGCGCGGCTGCTCGAACGCCTCGAGGAGCTCGGGCTCCGCGACGACACTCTGATCGCCTTCGCCGCCGATCACGGCGAGGAGTTCCTCGAGCACGGCAACCACTGGCACGGCCACTCGGCCTACGGCGAGCTCGTCAACGTGCCGATGTTCGTGACCTGGCCGGGCGTGGTGCCGGCCGGTGTGGTCGACCGAACGACTCAGTCCATCGACCTCATGCCGACCCTGCTCGATCTGGCCCGGCTGCCGGTGCCGCCTGAAGCGCAGGGCGAGAGTCTGCTGCCGTTGCTGGCGGCGACGGGAGATCCCGCGGCGATGGGGTGGAAGAACCGGCGCGCCGTCTTCACCGAGCGGAAGAACCCGCCCGGCGAGGAGACCGAAGGCACGGCGGACTCGTTCGTCGCGGTTGCCGACGGTTGGAAGCTCATCTGGAACGTCGTCGTCCGCGACGATCGACCCGAGTTCGAGCTCTTCGACCACGGCAACGACCCGCTCGATCTGGTCAACCTCGCCGACGACCACCACGAGGTCGTGGCGGATCTTCGGGGCGAGATCGAGCGCTGGCGGGCCATGGCCGAGGCCGCCAAGGTGACGACCGACGGCGACGGCGGCGACGTCAGCCCCGAGGAGCTCGAGCAGCTCCGCGCCTTGGGGTACGCGAACTGAGATTTCGGGCGTCGAGGCTGCTATCCTGGAACCACGATGGGGCTGATTAAGCAGTTGCGGACGTGGTTTCGGGTCCCGGTGCCGTTTCGGGAAGAGGACTATGCGCTTCAGGAGAGGTACGCGGAAGACTACCGTTTGATCGCCGCGTGCCTGGTGGACGAGCTCGACTTCGACTCGGTCATCGATCTCGGTTGTGCCAACGGTCTCCTGCTGCTGCCGTTCCACCGGGCCGGGAAAGAGGTCCGCGGAATCGAGCTCTCGGCCAACGTCATGTCGTACCTCCCGTTGGAACTCCGGAAGACGGTTGCCATCGGCGATTTTTCGGAAATGGGTGGTCGGGCGGATCTGGTGTGCTGCGTGGAGATGGCCGAACATCTGCGGCCGGGTCGCAGCGAGGAGCTCGTCGACAAGCTGACCACGCTCGCACGAAAGTGGATCTACTTTTCAGCGGCGCCTCCCGGCCAGGGTGGACGGGGTCACATCAACTGCCGACCGATGACCGACTGGATTTCCTGGTTTGAGGACCGGGGCTGGCGACTCGACGAGGGGAAGACGGCCGTACTCGCCGCGACGACCGGGACGCTGAAGAAGGCGCTGTGGTTGCACGGCAACAGCGTGATTCTCCGGAAATCCTGACCGGCTCTCGAACCTCGAAAGGACGCGCTATCAGGGGATCTACTTCACCCGTGAATGCTGGTAGATGATCTTTCCGTTCTTGTCCACGAAGGTGATGACGAGCTCCTCCTCCTTCACGGTACAGAGCGTGAAGCCGGGATCCGGGTTGGCGAAGAGCGCACCCTCGAACGGAACGACGACCCGGCTTTGTGAAGCCGAGCTGTTGACGAAGTAATCCACGCCCGACTTCGGCACCCGGATGTGCTGGAAGTTGTGGATGTGTCCGCTCACCATGATGTCGACACCGTGCTTGTCGAGCAGCGGCTGGAGCCGCTCCTGGAGGTCGGTCCGCTCGCTCTCGGCCTTCGTGGTCCCAGCGTAGACGGGGTGGTGGCCCATGACGACCTTCCACTTCGCTTCGGAAGCGCCGAGGGTGGCGTCGATCCAGGCCAGTTGCCGATCCATATCCTGCTGGCCCGCATCTGGATGTTGCACGGGATTGTCGCGGTATTTGTCGATCAACGGCGGGGTGTCGATGAAGAGCAGCAGCACATCCACGCCTTCCGACACCGACACCGTCATGGCGTAGTAGCGGTCGGGCATCTCCCAGCGGCGGCTGACAGCGGAGTAGTCGAGCACGGCCTGGGATGTGCCCTCGTACTCGTGGTTACCCAAGACCGGATGCCAACTGATCATGAGCTCTGGGTGCTTGTAGACCCACTCGAAGTTGGTCAGCCACAGAGGGTCCTGAACCGAGCGCACACCCTGAAAATGGTGGGTGTCGCCGACGAGGGCTATAAACTCCGGGTCAGCGAGTCCGGCGACCTCTCCCATCATCTCGGCGACCGGCTTCTGGTCGTAGTATCCGTTCCGGCCGAGGTCGGAGGCAATGAGAAAAGTGAAGTGGCCGTCGAGCTCGGCCAGTGCTTGCGCGTCATCAGGTACAAGAGCCCGCGCGTCCTCGGGCACAACAGTGTCGCGCCGGTCGTCCAGGACTGTGTACAGACCAAGCGCGATCGCGACCATCAAAACGCTGAGAACGAGGGATCGCGTGACCACTGATTTCATCGGATCTCCTTCGAGGGAACATGATAGGAGATTCCCGCCGGAATCGCGCCCCAAGGAGTTGAAATCGCTGACCTCACCCGTCACCATCAGGCCGGTGAGGCAACGGCCCTACAAGAGGGTCAGCCCTTTGTAGTGCTGACGTCTCGCCGGCACCGAGGCCGCGAACCATCGAGAGGCGGAGGTTTTTGCCGGAGGCTCATGATGATGCCGCGGGCGGCCTACGGTCGGGTACACTTGTCGGGCGCGGCCGACGCCGAACACGGATTTTATGAGATGACTCACAACACCGACGACGCTCCCCGGACCGACCCTTCGAGGCTCGACCTCGACGAGACCGAGAACGGCCGGCAGGTCCCGCCTGCGGCCCCTCGTGGCGGCGCACCCGATCTCGCGGAGTTGCTGCGCACGGGTGAGAAATGGGGCTGGGTCGACGACGACGGCGGCATCCACGTCCGCGCCGGCCAATTCAACGAAGACCGTGTGGTCGCGAGGGTCCCGCCGTCCAAACGCGCCGAGACCATCGCCAACCTGCTGCTCCGTTTCCAGGAGGTCGAAGACCGCTACGCGGCGCTGCGCAGGGATCTCCGCCGGTCGAAGAACCCGGCCCGCGACCTCAAGACAATGCAGTCCTTTGTCCACTGGGTCGAGGGCGCCGAGGCGATCGGCGACTACGACAGCCTGCTCGGCCGGGCGCACGCCGAGATCGCCCGGATCGAGGGCCGGCTCGCCGAGGGCCAGACCGACAAGCTCGGGCTGGTCGAACGGGCCGAGGTGCTCGCCGAGTCGAACAAGTGGCGGCACGCCGGCGAGGCCATGGACGAACTCATGGAGGAGTGGAAGCGAGCCGGCACGGCCGGGCGCGAGCAGGATGAGGCGCTGTGGCATCGCTTCAGCGAGGCGAGGCGGACCTTCTTCAACCGTCGCAACGCACACTACGCCGAGCTCAAGCAGAGCCGCGCCGAGGCCCGCGAGGCCAAAGAGGCATTGATCGTACGAGCCGGAGAGCTGGCGCCCTCGACCGACTTCGACGACACCTTCGCAGCAATGCAGGATCTGCTCGAGGAGTGGAAGCGGGCGGGTTCAGCGGGCCGCGACATCGACGACCAGCTCTGGGAGCGCTTCTACGCGGTGCGCGACCCGTTCTTCGAGCGGCGCAAGGCGCACCTCGCCGAGCTGCGCCGGGGACAGAATGTGGATGCTCGGGGCGGTCGCGGCGGTGGCAGCCAAAAGGGGCGTCCGGGCGGCCGCGAACGCGGCGGCCCGAGACGGGGCGGCGACCGCGGGCCGGGAGGACCGCCCCAGGGTCGCCCGCGTGGTGCCAATCCGGGCGTACTCCGCTCATCGCTCGCCGACCTCGTGGGCCCGCTCCGGGACCTCTTCCCGGCGGATCACGACAACGAGAAACCCCGGGGCGGCAAGACCGGGAAGAAGGATGAGGACGCTTAGAAGAGTGAGAAGGTCAGCGCTCCCTCCGGTCGCTTTCAGCGCTCGCTTCGCTCGCTAGTTAGACGTGAGACGTAAGACGCCTGAGATGGAGCTCCTTACGTCTCACGTCTAACTCCTCACGTCTCACTCCTTTCCCTCTCACCCCATCGTCAACGCCATGAGCGCCTTCTGGACGTGGAGCCGGTTTTCGGCCTCGTCGTAGACGACGGACTGCGGGCCGTCGATGACCTCGTTGGTGACCTCGCGGCCGCGGTCGGCGGGCAGCGGGTGCATGTAGATGAGGTGATCCTTGCCGAGAGCCATGTGCTCTTTTCCGCAACGCCACGTCGGGTATTTTTCGATGAGCGCGAGGCCCTTCGCGTGGTCAGTTGTGTGCATGAGCGGGCCCCACGACTTGGGAACCACCACATCGGCGTCTTCGAAGGCATCCTCGAAACGATTGCTGATCTCGAATTTAACACCGGCCTCGGCGGCGTTCTTCGCCGCCTGTTCCTCGATCTCGGGCATGAGCCGGAACTCAGGGGGTACCGCGAGGGTCACATCGAGGCCGAAGCGCGGCATCATGAGGATGAGGCTCTGGGGCACCGAAAGCGGTCTGACGTAGTTGGGGGCAGACGTCCAGGCGACGCCGATCTTGAGGCCCCGGGTCTCGCCGAACTTCTCGCGGATGGTGAGATAGTCGGCGAGGATCTGACATGGGTGGTAGACGTCGTCCTGCATGGAGAGCACGGGGATCGAGGCTTCACGGGCGACCTCGTTGAGGTAGTCGTTGCCTTCGCGGAAGGCGCAGTGGCGGATGGCGATGCCGTCGCCGTAGCGCGACAGAACGTTGGCGGTGTCGCGGGCGTTCTCGCCGTGCGAGATCTGCATCTTGTCGGGCGAGAGGAAGATCCCGTGGCCGCCGAGCTGGGTCATCCCGGTCTCGAAGGAGTTCCGGGTCCGCGTCGAGGCGTCGAAGAAGATCATGTACAGGGTCTTCGCCGCCAGCAGCGGGGTCGGTTTGCCCTCTTTCTTCGCCTGCTTGAGTTCCGCGGCCAAAGTGAAGATCTGCTCCAGTTCCTCGACGGTCCAGTCCTGGGTGGTGATGAAGTCTTTGCCTTTTAAGGATGAAGTCATTGAAAAAACTCCTCTGTTGTATTTTTCTTGGTGTCAGAATCTGCAGCAGATTCTGACACCAAGAAAAATAATGTGTTCAGTCTTTGTCGGGCAGAAGCGCCTCTGGGATCAGCGAGTACACGGCGGTGGCTTTGACGAGGTCGTCGATTTTGACGTTCTCTCGGGTGGTGTGGGCGAGCTCCTCGAGACCGGGGGCGAAGCCGACGGTGGGGATGCCGAGGGTTCCCATGGTGGCGACGCCGTTGGTCGAGAAGTGCCAGCGCGAGATCTTCGGGCGCTCGGGCAGGACCTCGGCGGCGGCCTCGGCGACGCCCTGGACGAGCGGGTGGTCCTCGTCGACGACCCAGGTCGGGTAGTACTTGGGCTGCTGCGCCGCGGAGTCCGCGCCAGCTCGTCTCGTCGTAGTCGAGGAGCTCGACCTCGGCGTCGCCGAGGTGGGGGAGGCGCGCGGAGCTCGGCGAGGGCGGTCTCCTGGGTCTCGCCGACGGTGAGCCGCCGGTCGATGGTGATCCGCGGCCGAGTCGGGCACCGCGTTGAGCGACGGGGTGGTGCACTCGATGAAGGAGACGATCACCGAGCCCGTGCCGAGGAACTCGTCGTGGGCGAGCCGGGTGTTGAGCTCCTCGACGTCGGAGATGATGGGTGCCATCTTGTAGAGCGCGTTGACGCCGTGGGCGGCGTGGGCGCCGTGCGCCGAATCGCCCCTTGGTGGTGATGGTCGCCTCGAGCCGGCCGCGTTGGCCGCGGTAGACGTTGAGATCGGTGGGCTCACCGAGGACGACATAGTCAGGTCTTATGTTTTCGCGTTCGATGAGGTGGAGCATGCAGTAGCCGTCGCAGTCCTCCTCCATCACCGACGCGGAAAGGTAGAGGGTCACTGCCTCGGGCCAGCCTCGGTCGGCGAGGATCCGGGCGCCGTAGGCCATGGCGGCGATCGCCGGCAGTTCGTCGACCGCACCGCGGCCCCAGATCTCGCCGTCCTCGTGCTTGCCTTCGAAGGGGTCGAAGTCCCATGGCGAGCGGTCGCCGACGCCGACGCAGTCGATGTGGCCGTCCATGAGGATCTTGATCGGTCCGTTGCCGATCCGGGCGACCACCGATCCGAGACCGTCGAAGTAGGCCTCGTCGAAACCGAGAGACTCGTACTCGGCGAGGACCCGGCGGCAGCGGGCCTCCTCCTGCCCGCTCTCGGCCGGGATGGCGATCATGTCGCGGAGAAAACGAACGATCTTGTCTTCGTAGCCTCGGGCCGAGGCGAGGGCGACGGCGCCGTGATCGGTGGGCATGATTGACCTCCTGGGCCTGCGAACCTGGTTCGCGGGCCATCGGTACTATAATCTGCCCATCCGGTTCGTGCTCGGAATCAGTCTCGCAGCCGCATGGCGACGAAGCTCAGGTCGTCGTCGAGCCGGTCGAGTTCGTGGAAATCTGCGATCGCTCGCGTCAGGTTCGAGTAGATCCCGCATGGACTCCCGTCCGACGCGCGATGCTCGCGATGGTGTGGTCGAGCCCGAAGACCTCACCGTCGTCGTTCGTGGAGCTCGAGGAGCCCATCGGTGCAGATCACCACGGCGTCGCCCGGATCGAGCCGAAACGATGCCGAGGCGGTCTCCATCTCGGGCAGCAGCGCGATGGGCACCGCCGTCGCCGGATAGCATTCCACGGCGCCCGACGACCGCCGGACCATCACCGGCGGGTGACCGGCCGAGAGGTAGTCCACGATGCCGTTTCGACCGATCCTGAGCAGCACTCCGGTGGCATAGATGGCGCCCGGATCCTCCGGGTTTCGCGTGTCGATGAATCTCGATTCGACCTCTTTCGCCAGGGCGGTCAAGGGCAGGTCGGTATCGGAATCCGCCAGGATGAGCTTGAGGACGACGGCTGCGAAGCCGGCGCGGACGCCGTGACCCGAGACGTCGAGAACCCACATGGTCAACACGCCGTCGTTGGATCTCCAGCCGAAGAGGTCGCCGGAGAGGTGGCAGTAGGACTCGAGCATGGCCGCGGCTTCGACGGGCGAGTCCGCCGGCATCTGACGGGGGAGGAGGTTGTACTGCACCAGGTGGCCGAGGTGGAGCGCAGGGTCCATCCCCGGGAAGAGATGGGGACGGTAGAAGAAGTTCATTGCGCCTTCCGAACTCCGGCGAAGCTCGGCCGCGTCGCCGGGAACGCCGAACTCGACGATCTCGGTCGCCGCGGCTTCGCGGATGATCTCCTCGAGGTGCGTGCCGAGCGGCCGGTCGCCGAAGGACCGGTCGAGGTTGAAGGTCCTTCCGAGGATCTCGAGGAGGGTGCGGATGGTGGGCTCGGATTCGTCAGCTCTCATCGGTTGGAATGGCCTTTCTCCCCATCTAGAGCACTCGAGTGGACGCCAGATAGGTGATGCCGCTCACCGCCGCACACAGCACTGTCCCCCAGACCATGTCGACCACGACCACCTTGAACGGGAAACCGTCGAGGGTCGCGAGGTTGGTGAGATCGTAGGCGGCGTAGGTGACCAGCCCGAGCACCGCGCCGAGGACGACGGCGTGGCCGAGGCTTTGCCGATCGACGGCGGGCCAGACGGCGAGGACGATGATCCCGACGACGAAGATCGCGTAGAAGACGATGGCCGCCGCCCAGTTGACATTGGTCCGCATCAGGTGGCCGATCTGAGCCTGGTAGAAGGAGCGGGCGACGACGCCCAACCAGGTGAGGTCGATGATGAGGAAGACCACCACGGCGATGGCATAGAGCTTGAGGAAGTTGACAACGTTCATGGTTGGTTCAACACCTATTCTACTTGGGTCCTTCCAGACGATTCTCCAGATGTTTCCACGAAGACGGCTTCGCCTCTGCGGTTGCGGTCGCCGACGACCGCGGTGTGGCCTTCTGATGGCGGCTGGGGTGGCTGTGAGTCAGAGCGAGGTCGATACCGGGAGCGAAAGCACGTCCGGGTGCTGAATACACTCGGCCATGGCAAGTGGGTTTTTAAAACTGCGGGCTGGACCCGGCCGCGGCAACGGGTACTATAGTCCTCCTCCCCCGTCTTGACGACGGGTGAAAGGACGCCCCATGTCAACCACCGAGCAGGTTCTCGAAAACACCATCCACCGCTGCCGCGAGCGCGACATCATCATCCCGACATTCAGCGAAATGCGAAACCCGGAGACGATCCCCGAGGGCATCCGCTCCGAGCTCGGCTCCATCGGTCTGTGGGATCTCAACCCGCGCAACCTCTTCCGGATCACCTGGAAAAACGAACCGGTGGCCACGGGTGGGGGATTCGGCGGTGTCAACTTCTTGGATCTCCCGCCCGAACTCACGGGTGTTCCAGCGAGGATCATCATGCTGGTTGGCAAGTACTTCCCGACCGGCGCGCACAAGGTCGGTGCGACCTTCGGCCCACTGGTCGAAAAGCTCGTCCGCGGCGCCTTCGATCCGACGACCCAGAAGGCGCTGTGGCCGTCGACGGGCAATTACTGCCGCGGCGGCGCCTACGACGCGGCGCTGCTCGCGTGCCCGTCCATAGCCGTCCTTCCCGAGGGGATGTCGCGGGAGCGCTTCGACTGGCTCGAGAGGGTCGGCTCGGAGATCTTCGCCACCCCTGGCTCCGAGTCCAACGTCAAGGAGATCTACGACAAGGTCAAGGCGCTCAAGGCCGAGCGCGGCGATGAGATCGTCGTGCTCAATCAATTCGAGGACTTCGGCAACGCCGCCTGGCACTACGCCTGCACCGGTCCCGCCATGGAGGAGGTCTTCAACCAGGTCAGGACCGAGGGTCAGCGCTTTGCCGGGGTCTGCCTGACCCAGGGATCCGCCGGAACCCTCGGTTCCGCCGACTATCTCAGAGAGGTCTACCCGCGGCTCAAGGTCGTCGCCGCCGAGGCGCTCCAGTGCCCGACCCTGCTCTACAACGGCTATGGCGCGCACCGGATCGAGGGCATCGGCGACAAGCACGTGCCGTGGATCCACAACATGAAGAACACCGATGTCGCGGTGGGGATCGACGACGAGGCGTGCATGCGCCTGCTGCGGATCTTCAACGAATCCGCCGGTCGCGCCTATCTCGAGGCCATCGGGGTCGACTGGGATCTCATCGGTCATCTCGATCTGCTCGGGATCTCGTCCATCGCCAATCTCCTCACCGCGGTCAAGACCGCCAAGTACTTCGAGCTCTCAGCCGACGACGTCCTCTTCACCGTCGCCACCGATTCCATGGAAATGTACGGTTCGCGTCTCGAGGAAGAGAACGCCGAACACGGCGATCTCACCTCCGCCGGCGCCGAAGCCGTCCACGAGCGCTACCTCCTCGGCGCCGCGATCGACCATGTCCTCGAGCTCTCCTACTGGGATCGCAAGCGGCTCCACAACCTCAAGTACTTCACCTGGGTCGAGCAGCAGGGCAAGACCGTCGAGGAGCTCAACGCCCAGTGGGATGACGACGACTACTGGACGAGCCGTCTCGGCGCCTGGCGCGAGTGGGACGAGCGCATCACGGCCTTCAACGAGCGCACCGGCTGCTTCAGCGATATCGCTGACGAACGAGGCGAGTTCCCTCAAACTCTTAACGTCTGATCTTGTCCAACCAGCACCGCAGGGCTGCTCGTGGAGAGTCCCGTCGCGATGGCGATCGAAGACTTCGATCGAATTCTGCAGGATCGAATAATTCAGTGTTGAGCGCGGCCTTGGCCGCGCTCAACTGCGTGCTATTCTTCGGCGGTACGACAGGAACCCACAATCGACGATGGAGAAACGGCGATGGCGAGTCTGATTGACAGCCAGTGGAACGAGGCCGAGGTTGCGTTGTCCGAACTGAGCAGTGACGACAAGAGCCGATTGGTGACTGCGATCTCGGCTACCGACGCGGTCTGGGATCGGAATATCTTCGACCACGCGACCTCCTTCGGCGGACCCGAGGTCGGCGACTCGCGGTCGATCCCTGCGATCCCCGAGGGATTCGACGAGACTGTCCGGGAGATGGCAGAGGCGATTCCCAGGATCAACCTCTTCGGGCTCCTGCTGCGGGCCTACCAACAACCGAAATGACCGGTAAGATGATCGCCATCGACCCCGACGGAGGGACGCCATCGAAGTTCCCACTGCCGGCTGTGTTCGCCGTCATCGTGGCCGTGGCGATGGTCGTCCTCGCGGTGGCGTTCTTTCTGACCCTGGCGAATCACGAAAGACCGCAGCGACTCGTCATCGCCACCGGCGTCGAGAGCGGCACCTACCACAGGCTCGGCCGCGCCATGGCCGAGGTTCTCGAAGCGGAGGGTGTCGCGGACTCGGTCGAGGTTCTCGCGACCGAGGGCAGCGTCGCCAACATGGAGCTCCTCGAAGGTCCGGATCGAGTGGCCGATCTCGGCTTTGTCCAGAGCGACACGCGGCCGCGGGGCGGAGTCCGGTTGATTGCTCCGCTCTATCAAGAGGTTCTGCACATCCTGGTCTCGAAGCGGATCATCGACAGGGTCGAAGGCATCAACGACCTGGAAGGACTCCGGGTCTCCCTGGGCACTCCCGCCAGCGGCACCCGCTCCGTCGCCGAACGGGTGATCGGGCACTTCGGTGTGTCGGTGGGCGAAGACATCGATCTTCCTCCCGACGACGTCGTGCAGGGGTTGCTTGGCGGTTCCATCGACGCCGCATTCATGCTCAGCGCCATCCCCTCGAACGCGGTGGACGAGCTCTGTCAACAGGACGCGGTGCGTTTTCTGAGTCTGGGCGATTCGCAACAGCGCGGGAACGAGGCGGATGCCCTGGCGCTGGTGTTCCCGAGTCTCACCAGCGGCGTGATCCCGCGCTCGACCTATGTGCGCCTGCCGGAATCGCCCGTCGCAACCGTGGAGGTGTCGGCGTTGTTCGTCGTCTCGAGCGAACTCGAGAGCAACCTGGTGAAGACCATCACCACGACGCTCTTCACGCATCGGTCGCGACTCATCGAGTCCGAGGGAGACCGGGTCATCGTCGCGCGCAGGCTACGTGAGAAGTACCAGCCCGAAACCGCGCTGATTCCCTATCACGAGGGTGCCGTGACCTACTACCAACGGTCGCAGCCGCCGTTCATCGTCGAGTATGCGGAGACCCTCAGTTTCGGACTCACCGTCCTCGTCGGGCTGTTCTCCGTCGCCGTCGCCGCCCGCGAGTGGATGAGGCGGAAGATGAAGAACCGGATCGACGTTTTCTACGTCGAGGTCGAGGAGCTTACGACGGGGCTTGAGGATCTCTCCCTCGATGAACTCGGTGCGCATCGGGAAGCGCTTCGAGATCTGCAACGAAAGGCCTTCGCCGAACTCGTCGCCGAACGGCTCGAGGCCAACGACTCCTTTACGATTTTCCAGGACTATGTGGCGAGCGAGAGAAGGGCCATCGAGGCTCGGATCGCAGATTTCCCGGATCGCCGAGATGCTCCACCGGAAACTAAAAACTAAAACCTGACCTCTGCGAAATCCTAAAAGACGACGAGGTGCCAGCCTCACCGCAGCGGTCCATCGCAGGCGGGGACGCCTGCGCTACAAGGATGTTCGCGATTTTGTAGCGCCCGCGTCCCCGCGGGCGATGGTCCCACGTGCGTCGATTTCCGCCGCAATCCTGAATTTTGTCAGAGGCTCAACTCAGAACTGGAAACTGCCGTCAGTCGTCGATGTACCCCAGCTCCCGAAGCGCCTCTTCAACCTCAGGGTCGAGTTCCTGACTGCCCGGGTCCGGCGCTTCGCCGGTCGTCCTCTGCCACCTCTCGAGTTCTTTGTGGAGACCGACGACGATGTCGATGTTCTCCCCTGCGCGGTTGTCACGCTCGCCCGGGTCGTCGATGAGGTTGAAGAGCTCGGGCTGCTGGCGCCGGCCGGCGACCGGGTACTCGATGAGCTTGATCTCCGGCAGGCGGATCGCTCGCACCAATCCACGGTTGAGCAGTTGGGCTTTGATGTGCGGCACTCGCTGGGGCTCGGCGCGGGCGGTGATGAAGACCGGGCGAGGATTCGCTCCGGTGCGTTCCCCGCGCATCAGGGGCAGCAGCGATCGACCGGGCAGGCTCTTGCGTGGTTCGAGGCCGAAGATATCGAACACGGTCGGGACGACATCCAGGAGGCTCACCTGGTCGGGGACGCGTTCTCCGGCATCGGGGTCGCCGGGGACGTGGATGATCAGAGGGACCCTCGCCTGCTCATCGTACGGTCGGGTGCCGTGATCCATGGTCCACTCGCGCTCGAAGAGGGTCTCGCCGTGGTCGGAGAGCACGACCACAACCGTGTTGTGGGCGACACCGAGTTTCTCCAGTTCCTGGAGGAGGCGATCGGCGAGACGGTCGGCCACGACGATTTCGCCGTCGTAGCGGGCGACATACTCCTGCTGTTCCGCCGGGTTGAGACGGTTGACCGAGAGCAGTCGGTCGATGTGCACCGGTTTGGAAACCGTGGTGAGCTCATAGACGCCCGGCAGAAAACGAAGGGCATCGCGTGCGGGTGGGTCGTACGGCCAGTGTGGCTCGAAGAGGTGGACAAAGAGAAAGAAGTTCTTCTCGGCTGCGACCTTCGCCCGGAGCCAGGCCACGGCCGCGGCGGTGGTTTCCGATCCCACACGTCGGGCGCCGTTTCTCGGCGGCCCGAGATCGTCATCGTAGATCTCGAAACCCCGGTCGAGCCCGGTGTGACGCTGGAGCGTCCAACCGCTGACGAACGCACCGGTCGCGAAACCCTTCTCGGCGAGCATTCCGGCCAGGGTCGGAACCTCGGGTCTGAGGGCCATCCCGTTGCGCTGGATGCCGTGGCCGCCGGGATACTCACCGGTGAGAATCGTTGCGTGCGCCGGTGCGGTGGCGACATGAACCGTCACCGCCTGATCGAAGACGACGCTGGAGCGCGCAAACAGATCGAGGTGAGGACTTGTCGGCCGGCTGTAGCCATAGAGACCGAGGTGGTCCGGCCGAAGGGTGTCGATGCTCAGGATGATCAGGTTCTTCGGTTCAGTCGGGGCGCTCACCGGAGGGCTGCACGCTGAAACGGCGATCAGAAACAGGGGGATGATGATCCGCACACTCCTATTGTACCCAGAGGGTGCCGCGCTTCAGCTCTGCGCCCCTAGTGTCAATTCCATTCCGGCTGATGGATCTCGCCATCGAGTGCCTTGATTCTCCCGCTCAATTCGTCAATGAACGCATGGTGGTCGTCGGTGCCGAAGAGCGATTCGCCGACGACCACGTCAACAAAGAACGGGACCGGGATGAAGGCGCCGCGGGGCAGGGTCTTACCGAGACCATGGAGGAAGACCGGCACCACGGGGACATCCGGATATCGTTTGGCGAGGTGAGCGACACCGGACTTGAACTCGGCCATTTCTTCGGGGTTGCCCCGCGTGCCCTCGGGGAAGAGCAGGATGACATTGTCTGCCTCGAGCGCCTTCGCGGCCCCCGCCAGGGGGTCGTGTTCAGCTGAACTCCGTCCGCGGCGATGAACCGGAATGATGCCGATGACAGTTGTCGAGAACCAGGCCAACAGGGGATTGGCGAGGAAGTAGTCGGCCGCGGCGACCGGCCGGACGCGCGGTATAAGGCCGGGCGGGAGCAGGGTCATGAGCACCAGGGTGTCGAGGTGGCTGTTGTGGTTGGCGACCAGGATGGCCGGCCCGTCTCGCGGTAGGCGCTCGCGATGACGGATGTTGAGCCCGAGACCGATGAGGACCACCGGCCGGACCAGCAACCAGGAGAAGGCGTGGCGCAGACACCAGGCGAGCGGTCCGATGCTCCCGGGTTGTGCCGCCATCACACCGCCAGGTAGTAGACGAAGTGGAAGAACAGCGGTGCGGCGTAGGTCAGGCTGTCGATGCGGTCGAGGATGCCGCCGTGACCGGGCAGCAGGTCGCCCGAGTCCTTGACGCCGAGATCGCGCTTGAGCGCCGAGATGACGATGTCGCCGATGAAGCCGCTGAGCCCGATGATGACCCCGGCGCAGATCGCCCAACCGCGGGTGAATGGTGTCAGATAGGGCGCGAGGACCACCGCGAGCACGATGGTCGTGCCGAGTCCACCGAGGAGACCCTCCACCGTCTTGCCGGGACTGACGGTGGGCACGACCTTGTGGCGACCCAGGGACTTGCCCCAGAGGAACTGGGCGACATCGTTGAACTGGGTCAGAAAGACCAGGTAGAGCACCAGCGCCGGACCGCCGCCGTTGGGGTTGACTTCAGACGGCAGCACCAACAGAAAGGCGACGTGACTGATTGAGAAGACCGTCGTCATGAGGCCCCAGTGGAGGGTGCCGGCGGCGCGGAGGAAGCCCTCGGTGATACCGATGAGGACCATCCGCATGGGCAGGAAGAGAAACATATAGACCGGGATCCAGATGATGAACATTCCGTACCACTCGAGGCCGATCCAGAGGTACTGGACCGGGATCGCCAGATAGGCCCAGAGCAGCACCGAGCGATCGGCCCGGCGGGTGGGGATGAGCGACAGATACTCCTTGAGGGCGAGAAAGCTGACAAAGGCGAAGAAGGCCAGCGAGACCCGGCGGTCCAGAACCATGGCGGTTGTGAAGATGACGACCATGAGCCACCAGCTGCGGATTCGCGCCGGAACGTCGCCGAGATCGACGTCGGGTCTTGCTTTCCGGATCAACCAAACGGTGACGGTGGCGGCGATCAGGATGGCGAAGACCCCGCCGAGACCCAAGAGCAGGTTTGGGTGGAGCCTCTCAATGATGGTACTCACTTTTCGATCTCCTTCAGCGCCGAGCGTGCGCGGTTGGCGATGGTGAGAACTTCGAGTGCGATAATCACGGCGAGGACGCCGGTAAACACCGGCGTTCCGGCCGGCCACAATGCGGCGGCGATTGTGAGCACCGAGATTCCGAAGGCGCGGTCGCTTTTGCCCATGGGTCCGTCATAGCGCCGTGACGCGCCAAGGGTGGCGCCGGCGAGGCCAACGAGTTCGGTCAACCCTGCCAGGACGACGACCATGACCACGGCGCCGGTGTTCAAACTGGGTACAAGAGCCAGCGGGAGATACAAGACGGCGTCGGCGGCGACATCGCCCGCCTCGTTGAGGATCGCACCAGCGGGGCTCGTGAGGTTGTGTTCGCGCGCCATCATCCCGTCGAGGGCATTGAGGGCCATCCGGACGAAAAGCACCACCGGAAGGGCGAGGAGCGGCCACGGTGAGGTCGGTTGGAGAGCAATGGCTCCGCCTCCCAGCGCCGAGAGAATGAAGGCCGCGACCGTGACCTGATTCGGGGTGATTCCTGCCCGGACGAGGCCGTCGGCCAGCGGTCGCAGCAGGTTCTGAAACGCGGGTTTGATGTCGTAGACCGAGGGCATGGGAGGCGCCTCCTCAGGGTTGATGCTCGTCCGGAATCGCCTTGAAGAGGATGAAGCTCTCGCTCCGGGCGGCGATTTCGTGACCGCGAAGTCCGTTGAGGCCGGGGGTTCCCCGAAGCCGCTGGGCCTCGCCGTCGTTGACCACCAGAATCGAGTCGTAGTGGGGGAACTTGCGGTCGCGCACATGACGAGTGGTTTCGACGATGCGGCGTTGGGCGACATGGGGGACCAGGTTTTCGCTCGCCAGGACGGCCGCGTCGGGCGGGATCCGGTCGATGAGCTCGTTGAGCTCCCGGAAGCGCTCGCGGTCGCGCTCGGAGTAGTCGAAATCGATGGTGGAGAAACCGCCGGTGAAGTGGTGCCGCGGCCAGATCATGCCGTAGTGGAAGCAGGTGACCAACGCAAGAAGGACCGCCGCGGTGAGAGCCCGCCGGCGGCCGTCCTTGGAGAAACGAACCAGGGCGAGGAGGGCGCCCACGAAGCCGAGCGCGAGAAGCGTGAGGGCGTACTGAAACCCGATCTGGTGCAACGGCGGCCGGCTCGCGAGAAGGGTGGCCGCGAGGCCGTAGCTGATCAGGACCGCGCCCCGGGCGGTGAAGAAAGGCAGCAGCGCGAGCGGCGCGAAGAGTTGGAAGACAAAGAGGGCCTTGGGCCTTGTCAGGATGAACTCGAGGACGAAGATCGGGTTGAGGAGTACGGTTGTGACCAGCCCTCGGGGCCCCTCACCGGATGGGATCATCTCGGAGTAGTACCAGGAGTAGGAGTGGGGGCCGCCGGCGAAGTAGGGGATCACGAAGTGCTGCAGAAACACATACGCGGCAACGCCGACGGCGAGGATCTGAAATCCCTGGCGACGGTTTCCGCTCATCAGGGTGACGATCCCGAGCAGGACGACGATGATCGCCAACTCCTCTTTCACCGAAAGCAGCAGGGCGATGGAGATCCAGAACGGAGCCCACCGCTGGAGCCACCAGAAGGTGACGGCGGTGAAGAGAAACAGCGGTGCGAAGGCGATGGGGTGAAAATCATAGAAGTTGGCGCCGGCCACCGCCGGGTGGGTCAACCAGAGCAGGGCCACCAGCAGCCCCTGCCGGCTGTTGTCCAACACTGTACGGGCCAGGAGGAAGAGCGGCAGGGCGGCGACTCCGAGGGCCGTCGCCTGAAGCACGAGGACGGTCTCGGTGAACGGAGCGAGGGCGTAGATCGGCGCCAGCAGGAGCAGCACCAGCGAGGTGTGGATGCCGAGGTAGTTGCCGCCCATGAGCGACGAGTAGAGAACGTCCCCATGCACCGTGTTCCAGAGGATGTTCTCGTGGATCCCGAGATCGAATGCGGAGGTTCCGAGGGAGTTGTGGTGGTTGATGGTGTGGATCGATACATAGACGACATAGGCGGTGATGGCGGCCACGAGCAGCACCCACGGGCCGACTCTTTCCATGAGTGGAGAGATCGGCCACGAGCTTTGCCGGTCGGGAAGCTCGGTTCGCAAGACGCAGTAGCCGCAGGCCGCGGTCGTGATCGCGTAGAGCAGGACCGGCGACGCCGACCACGCCGGGATGGAGAAGACATAGCAGGCCAAGGGCAACAGGGTCAGCGGCCAAAGACCGGCGACGAGTTCGCCGAGGCTCTTCGGCCGGCGGCCGCCGCGTTGCGCCCACTTCAGCCCAGCGGCCAGGAGAATCGCGGTCGCGACCGACCACAAACCGAGACTCCGAAACAGCTCTGATCGCAAAGGCGTGGTCAGCAGCGATCCGCCGAGCATGGCGGTCAGCGGCGGTCGGTGCACCATGACCATGACCGAGTAGCCGACCGCGAGCGAGAGGACCGCAGCGTGGGCATATGCCGCCGTCCCGTCGAGGGGCTTGAGTCTCAGGCGATGGCTCATCGCTTCGGTCATGGTCGTCCAGGTCTGACGCAAAGCGCGTTCATGACAACCCCGGGCGCGTCGCGACATCGGCGGGAAGCTCGCCCAGCAGTAATACCTGAAAGAGGCGTCCGGCGAGGATCGCTTTGATCGCGCTGGGCGCTTCGGAGTCACACAGGGGGGCGGTGATCCGGTCGAGCAGTTGTCTCCTCTCGGGGGCATCGAGGTCGGGATTGGCCTCCGCCGTCCATTGCCAGAGCCGATGGTAGAGCGTCCACGCGACATCCCGGAACAGCGCGGCGAGCTCGCCCTCCTGCGCCCGGACATACTGGCGGGAGGCAAGGACCATCAGCCCCTCGCTGATGCCTCCCGTCAGCACCCGCATGGCCAGGTCTTTGGGGTTGGGGGATTCGAAGAGTTGCTCCAATACCACTCCACCGATGGCGCCGATATCGAGCTTGGAGGCGAGGTGGTTGAGATCGCGCGATGAGGTCGCGGTGGCGAACCGATCGAGAAATGCGTGGAACTCACCGATGATCTCGAGCGCCCGATCGTCGGGCGACGCGCCGTCCTCGAGGAGATCCGCGCGGAGCGTCCTGAGCACTGCCGGGGTCGGTGTGGTCAAGGCGGTCTCGAGCGATCGACGTCTGGGCATCGTCCTCCTCCTGTCAGCCTGGCTGGTTCGCTACACTGTGCTACCACGAGCCATGTTATCAACGCAGGGGCTCCGATGAGAACGGAGGCGTGAAATGCCGCGATTGACGACCATCGACCTTGGGTTTCAGGGATTCAGCCAGGTGATTGCAGCGTATGCCGCACCGACGGGGGACGGCCGGTTCGTCCTCTTCGAGAGCGGTCCGGCGAGCTCGGTCGAGGCCGTGGAGCGGGCCATCGTCGAACTCGGGTTCGAAATCGGTGATCTCGCGGCGATCTTCGCGACCCACGTTCACCTCGACCACTCGGGCGGCGCCGGGGTGCTCGCGCGCCGCACCGGCTGCACCGTCTACGCCCATCCGGCCGGGGTGGCGCATCTGATCGACCCCGGCGCCAAGCTTCTGCCGAGCGCCGAGCGACTCTACGGCGACCGGCTCATCCCCCTGTGGGGAAAGACCGAGGGCGTACCCTCGCGACAGTTGAGGACCGCGGGACACGGCGAAAAGATCGGGCTCGGCTCACTCGAGGTCGTTTCCTGGCACACCCCGGGCCACGCGGTGCACCACATCGCCTGGCAGGTCGGCGGCGACGTGGTCACCGGCGATGTCGGCGGGATCCGGTTCCCGGGCGCGGATCACGTCGCGCCGCCGATGCCGCCACCGGACATCGATGTCGAGCTTTGGCGGAAGAGCCTCGATCTTCTTCGGTCGCTCGAACCCGATCGGTTGTTGTTGACGCACTATGGCGCGTTTTCCGATCCGGTGCGTCACCTCGATGAACTCGAGGAACGACTGCTGGGTTGGACCGCCATCGCCGAGGCGACGGTGGCGGCAGGGGGCGACCGCAAGGACCTCGCCGGCGCGCTCCAGACCCTCGACGAGGGCGAACTCGCCGCCGAGTCGCTGCCCGACGACATCATCGCCCGCTATCGCCACCTCTGCCCCATGCCCGAGAACTCCGCGGGGTTGTACCGGTATGTCGTGAAACGGACGGCGTGATCGTAACGGACCACAGATAGCGGAATTGCATCTCATCTCATCGCAGGGTGGCATCGCAAAGAGCGCCAAGAACATCCATCGCAAAGACGCGCAAAGCCATCGCAGTTGAGAGTGGGCGACGCGAAACTTGAAGGTCATCTAACTTCGTGTTGGCGGGCTCCCAGCCGATGTGAGTCTGAAGGGCGGGCTGGAAGCCCGCCTCCACAACATCGCAGCCGGCGGTGATCATTCCGCGATCTATTTCAGCGCCTGCGGCAGGCGCTGCTGTCAGAGCCAGAATGCACTGCAACTGTCGCGGTCGCAGGCCTTTCCCACAGTCCACCAGGGCGCCTGCGATACCCGAGATCCTGATCTGCGGTGATTGTGGGGTAGGCTTCCAGCCTGCCCGTAGGGTGGGCCTGGGCCCACCTTCAGACACCTCCCGGTCGAGAAAACGCCAACAGCGAAGTCGGAGAACCCCCAATCCACGGCCAGCACACTCTCAACCGCGATGGGGCGATGTCTCTGCGCCTTTGCGTCTTTGCGCCTCTGCGTTGAAATGCGATGTTGCGACGGCATCTGTGTCCATCTGTGTGATCTGTGGGCCGCAGCGCTGTGCGATGATCCTATCCAGCATCCAGCATCCAGCATCCAGCATCCAGCTTACGGCGCGACACGTCCTCCGCCCTGCCTTGGTGCTTCCTGAGCCGGGGCGAGATCGACTCTCCAGGCACCGCGGCCGTGGGTGAAGGCGAATAGCATCGGCCGTCCGTCGGGGCCGTCGCCGATGGCGAGCCACTCGGTCACGGCATTGGCGAAACCGGTGTTCTCCACCGCCCAGGTGAGACCGCCATTGCCCGAGGTGAAGACCCCGAGATCGGTGCCGATATAGATCCGACGGACATTGTCGGGATCGACGACCACCGAGTGCACCGGGATGTCGGGAATCGCCGACGCCGCGCTTCCGTCGATGGCTTCCCAGGTCTCGCCGAAGTCGTCGGACCGCCAGACGTGCCGGCCGCCGAAACCCGCGTAGGTGGCGTAGACCACGTCCTGGGACCCCGGTTCGAATGCCAGTGAACTCACAAATCCCGCCCTCGGTCGGGCCGATTCCCAGGTGCTCGATCCGGTGGTCGTCAGGGCGCTCTCCGAGCGGTAGACATCGCCTTCGCTGGAGCCGGCGATGACCCGCTGCGAGTTGCCGGGCGCGACCGCGATGGCGCTGATCTGACCCGGGTCCGATGGGACTCCTGCTCGCGTCGTACCAGTACGACCCTCCGTTGTTGGTCCGCCACAGACCGTGGCCGCCGGTCCAGAGCCGTTGCGGCTCGTTGGGATCCATGGTGAAGGGCGTGATGAAGAGGAATCCGTCATCATCGACGCCCCTGGCGGCGGAGGTGAAGGTCGATCCGCCATCGGTCGACTTGACGAATCCGAACCGCTGGCTCTCGGCATAGACCAGGTTCGGCGAGATGGGATCGACCGCGGTGTAGCCGCCGTCGCCGCCGTGGACGAATCTCCAGTCTTCGGGACCGGGGCCGTCGGCGCCGATGACGGTGCCGTTGTCCTGGGCGCCGGCGATATACCGCTCGCCGCCCGGGTAGGGGGTCCCGTGATAGAACTGGGTGATCCCCATGTTGTTGTTGTAGCTCTGGAAAAAGACCCTCGATGTGCCGGGGTTGCAGATCCCGTCGAGGTCCTGTGAGATCGGAGAGTAGGGGTTGTCGGTGGAAAAGATACCGCCGTCACCCGCGGTGAACATCCTGGTGTTGCCGACTCCGTCGAAGTCGGGGTGAAAGACGATGGCGTGCTGGTCGGCGTGGGCAAAGCTCGGGTCCTCGACCCGCAGCCCACCAGTAGGAGGCGATGCCCCAATCCCGCCCGGCGTTGTCGGATCGGAAGAGATCGACCCCCGCCGCCCAGACCACATCGGGGTTGACGGGATCGACGGCGATGACGTTGCAGTACCACCCCATGGGGACCCATGAGTTGTACGACGCCCAGCCGCAGTCGGTGTAGGACGAGGTGATGGGGTTGGTCAGCAGCAGGGTGTTGACCCTGTTCGGATCGGTGTTGTCGACCTGAACGACCCAGCTGCCCGCCGCACCGCCGTTCGTCGAACGATAGACCGCGTGCAGCGCCTGCTCGAAGAGACCGTTGGGGCCCGGCACGTTGGACGCCGCCAGGGCGTAGATGGTGTTCTGCCGGGAGGGTGCGATGGCGAGGGTGGTTCGGCCCATCCCGGGCTCGGAGAGCACGGGCTCCCAGTTGGCGCCGGTGGCGATCTTGCGGCGGTAGACAGTGGCCTGGCCGAGGGTGCCGCAGGAGGCGAAGACCCAGTCGTTGGCGAGGTCGGTGCGGACCTCGAGGTCGAGGCAGCCGCCCTTCTGAGTCGCCACCAGAGAGTGTTCCCAGCTGGCGCCGCTGTCGGTCGAGATATGGACGCCGGTCCGGGTCGCGGCGTAGATTCGATCGGGATCCTTGGTGCTGACGATGAGATCGTTGACCCAGTGGAAGTCCTCGTTGTCGGTGCTCTCGAGTCGCTGCCACGTGACGGCGCCGTCGTGCGAGACGAAGATCCCCGCACCGCGGAGGGGGAGCCAGGTGCCCCGAACCTCTTCGCGGAAGTAGCCCTCGCCGGTGCCGATATAGATGGTCTCGGGATCATCGGGTCGCATGGCCATGGAGTTGACGGCGATGTTGGCGATCTCGTCGGCCATGGGGGCCCAGTATTGGCCGCCGTTCGTGGTCTTCCAGACGCCGCCGGACACACCCGCGGCATACATGATCTCCGGCTGTGTGGGGTGGATGATGAGCGCCCGGGTGCGGCCGCCGACGTTGCCCGGACCCAGGGTCTCCCAGACCCCGAGGAGGCGCTTTGCGGCAAACGCGGCCAGTCCGAAGGGCGTGGCTGGCGGCCGGGTTTCGATCTCACCGCCGAGCCGTGACGAGTATCGGGGCATCCGGTTCATATTGTGCCATCGCGGTGCGGTAGGCGGCCTGCGCGTCGAATCCTGGACCGGGGCCCTGTCGCTTCCGCCAGTAGAGTTCCGCGGCCGCATCCGGTTCCTCGTAGGGTTTGGTGGTCGCCGCTGAATGGCGCTGGATCGAGGCGCGAATGGTCTCGTTCGGCGGTTCGGAAGCCTCGGCAAGATCCGCTCCGACGATGACGACGAAACCCATTGCCAGTGCACATGCAATGCAAATCCGGAACCCCAACCTCGTCATACCTTCACCTCCGCGGCCGACACTCGGGTCACTTAAAGGAATGTACGCGACCCGCCGGTGAATGTTTGGCCATTGCACCCGCTCACACTCAAGTATGCGACGTATGCAGGCGGACACCGCAACCGCGAGTGTGCCGGATGACCCCAAGGCTCGGATGAGGTTGAACCCGGATCCGCCGATGGCGTATCTCCCGATGCACGGATCGACGGTCACCCTTCTGTTAGGATGATCTCATCAGCGGAGGTTGGAAATGGCAAAGGCACGCTCGGTCATTCTTGGTGTTGGATGTTTGATCCTCGTGTTGGGTGTTGTGCTGGTGGCGGTCGTGGTTCGTGGGCTGTCGAAACCCGGGCTGCCCTCGAAGGTCGTGCTCGCCATCAACCTCGCCGGCCCCATCGTCGAGGTGACCGCCGACGACCCCTTCGCGGAGATCTTCGGCGATCAACCGCTCGGCATGCAGAATCTCAGGTGGGTGCTGAATCGGGCCGCGGACGACGACCGTGTGGTCGGGGTCCGGCTGAGAATCGGCGATTTCGGCGGTGGATTCGCCATGACCCAGGAGCTTCGGGATCTCATCCAGAACGTCCGGGCAAGCGGCAAATGGACATCGGCCTATCTCGACACCGCGGGTGAGTTCGCTCCCGGAAACTCGCTCTACTACCTCGCGTCGGCGTGCGACGAGATCTCGCTCCACCCGGGCGGCGATGTCAACCTCATCGGTTTTTCGGTGCGCTCGCCATTTCTCCGGGGCACCTTCGACAAGCTCGGCATTCGGCCGGAGTTTCCGGGTCGCGGCGACTACAAGACCGCGCGGTTCATGTACACGGAACGGGATTTCACCCCCGCAGCCCGTGAGATGACCGACTGGCTCGTCGGATCGCTCTTTGATCAACTGGTCGAAGGGGTCGCCCAGGGAAGGGTTCTGGCGCCGGACGAGGTTCGCAACCTCATCGATCGTGGGCCCTTCCTCGGTGAGGAAACCCAGGAGGCCGGACTGGTCGACCACCGCGAGGACTGGACCACGTTTACCGGCCGGATCGAGGACAAGGCGGGCTCGGCCAAAGTCGTCGGTCTGCACCAGTACCTCGCGGGTGGGGGTTCGTCATCGCGTGGTGCGAAGATCGCCGTGGTCACCGGCGTCGGCGGCATCATGCGCGGCGAGAGCCGGCGTCAGTTCAGCCCGCTCTTCGGCATGAGCGACGTCATGGGCGCCGAGACCATTGCCTCCGCCTTCCGCGCCATCCGCAAGGACAACGAGATCAAGGCGGTCGTCTTCCGCGTCGACTCCCCGGGAGGCAGCGCGCTGGCATCGGAGATCATCCGGGAGGAAATGGCCCGGACAGCCGAGAAGATCCCCGTGGTCGTCTCCATGGGCAACGTCGCGGGCTCGGGCGGCTATTGGGTCACCTGCGGCGCTCAGGCCATCGTCGCCGAGCCTGGCACCATCACGGGTTCCATCGGGGTGCTCACCGGTCACCTCAACATGGAGAGCTTCTACAACGACAAGCTCGGAATCACCTTCGGCAAGGCCGATTTCGGCGCCAACGCCGATATCTACGGCGAACTCGAAGATTGGAACGACCAGCAGCGGGCCATCGTCGACCGCGTGCTGGATAAGATCTACGACCGTTTCGTGACCCTTGTGTCCGAGTCTCGCGGGATGACCTGGGACGAAGTCGACGCCATCGGTCGGGGCCGGGTCTTCACCGGCATCCAGGGAGTGGAGAACGGCCTCGTGGATATGGTCGGCGGCTTCGACACCGCGCTCGAGGAGGCCAAGCGATTGGCCGAGATCGATCTCGATGCCACGGTCCGGTTGGTGAACTACCCCAAGGCCCAACCCTGGTGGCGGCAGATCGTCAACAGGAAATCGGATGATCAGGTCGCCATCGAGTCGATGCTCAACGACTATCAGAGCTTTGTGACCACCGGCCGGGTTCCGTTCCAGGGAGAGGTCCGGATGGTGCCGTTGGTCATTCAGTAGGCGAGGAAGCTGTGAGCAATCAGCCGTGAGCCGTCAGCTCCATCGCAGGCGGCTTCCTGGCGTCTAAGAGTGTGAACTCTGTCCCTCGGGAATTCGTGGGGTTCGCATTTGAAACACAAAGGACACAATGGGCCACGAAGGTCCCACGAAGCATCGCAAAATTGACCCGGGCCCATTCTGCTCCTGAAGGTTTGGGCCCCTCTGCGATGGGTCAAAAATGACTTGGTGTTCCCTTCGTGTTTCTTGGTGGCCTTTGTGTTTCAAAACGCCGGCATCGATGATCCGAATGACGTTGAAACCACCCGTAGGTCCTGCCGGATCGAGAGACTGCGATGGAGCTGGAAGCGAACAGCTAAGGGCTTACGCCTGCCTCCGCAGTCCACCTCGCGACGATATCAGCCACGGGTTCGACGGCGTCGATCCCGGCGACGCTCTTGCCGGCCTGGAGATAGTCGCGGTGCGACACCACCCCGCGCTGGTTGGCGCGTTTGAGACGGATGACCGAGCGGATCGAGTACAAGGCGCGGACCCAGTGCTTGACCCTGGGGTGGGTGAGCAGCCAGTGCTCGAAGCGGCCGGCCTCGGTGCCCTCGCGCTCGACCATTTCCGTCCGGATGACCGACACCGGGACACCGGTGATCTTGTGGGTCAGAACGATGTCGTCCTCGTTCGCCTCGATGATCGCCTGTTTGTACCCGGTCGATTCGGAGCACTCGGTGGTGGCGATGAGCCGGGTGCCGATCTGCACCCCGACGTACCCGAGGTCGAGGGCGTGGCGGTAGGCGGCGGCATCGCCGATCCCGCCGGCGCAGACCACCGGCAGCCCGAGATCGCCGATCTCGTCGAGAAGCTCTTCAGGGGAACGCGAGCCCGCGTGGCCGCCGGCGCGACCGTTGACCGCGATGAGGCCGTGAACTCCGCCCTGAATCGCCTTGTCGGCCCACTTCCTCTCGGTGACATCATGGAAGACGATTCCGCCGTGGGGCGCCACCGCATCGACGATCCAGCGGGGGTTGCCGAGGGAGGAGACAAAGAACCGGACGCCCTCCTCGACGGCGATCTCGAGCCACTGCCGCATCCGCTCCAAATAGCGGTCCGATGACTTCTCGGTGAGGACGTTCATCCCGATGGGACCGTCGGTGAGACTCCGGATCCGGCGCACTCCCTCGCGGAAATCGAGACCGTGGACATAGACCAGAGACACCGGCTGCAACACGCCGATACCGCCCGCGGATGATACCGCCGCCACCAACTCGGGGTTCGAGCATGGATACATGGCGCCGCCGATGATGGGGTGGCGGATGCCGAGCATTTCGGTGAGGATCCTCGTGTCTTGGGGTGATGTCATGTCTGGGATGGTAGTACATGTTCTGAGTTTGGAGCTTAGGAGTTAGGAGTTAGGAGGTTAGCAGGTTTCATATCTCCTCACTCCATCGCAGCGACCGGAGGGAGCGCTGACTCCTAACTGGCGAGCGAAGCGAGAGCTCGCTTCCACTTCTCAGGCGCGGAGCTGGCTTCCCGCCCAGCCCCAAGAGATCGATCCGGGTCTGCGGCACCTCACAGCCGCGCTATCCTGTGAACGTGATCAACAGCGAGACATCCAAGGTCATCGTTTGCCGTGGCGCGCTCGCGACCGAGCGCCGGCTGCTGCGAGAGGTGGATCGTCTCGTGACCCGGGATCTCGACGATCTCGGCGCCCCGATCAGAATCATCGTCCCGTCGCGCAGCCTGCGGCTCCACCTCCTGCGCCGGTTGGTCGCTGAGCGCGGTGCGGTGGCGGGAGTGGTTGTTCAGACCCTCGGCGGCGTGGTCCGCGAGATCTCCGAACGCACCGGCCGTCGGACCGTTCATCGGGGTTTCCGGTTTCGAAGCGATCGTGCGCCGGCTCGCCCGCGGCGAAGGGGCGCTGGCCTCGGAGCTCGAGGATCTCAGCGACGGCTACGATGTCGTGCTCGGGGCCATCCGGGATCTCATCGATGCCGGGTTCGGTCCCGATCACGAGGAGGCCGTGCTCGAACGGGTCGACGAACTCGCCCCGGCGGTGCCTCTCGCCAACCAACGTCGTGCGGCCGCCCTGGTTCGGGTCGCGGCCCGCGCGGTCGAGGCCGCCGGGATCACCGGCGTCCACCCCCAGGCGGCAGGCTATCAGCGGGCCGTCGATGCGCTTCGAGAGACCGGAGCTCAGGTATTGCCCTCGCGCCGGGTTCTGATCCACGGCTTTGCCGATCTCACGGGCGTCGCCACCGATCTGGTGGCGGCGATCCTCCAGGAGATCGGCGGCGTCGTGCTGGTCGATCGGGTGCCGGATCCGTCGGACCCGGCCGTCGACGACGCGGGAAACTGCTTTCTCCAGCGGCTCGACCGAGCGGCTCGGGGGCCTCGAGTTCGAGATCGGATGATTCCGCCGCCGAGCGCCCGGAGATGAACCTCGTCGAGGCGCCGGATCGCGAGGCCGAGGCCCGGTGGGCGGCCGAGTCGGTCCGCGCGGTCATCGCCGCCGGGGTGGAACCCGAGGCCATCGGCATCGTCGCCCGCCGGCTCGATGGGCTCGGACCGGCGCTCCGCCGCCAACTTCGCCGCCTCGGGGTTCCGTTCTCCGGGGTCGGCGGCCAGGTGCCCGGCGGCCTGCTCCGTCGCAAGGCCCGGCGGTTGGCCGATCTGCTGCGCCGCGGCAGCGACGCCGAGCTCGACCTGTGGCTCGAGGTCGCCGAAGGTCTCGGCGGCGGCGCCGATCTTCTCCTCGGGCTGCGGGTCCTCTCCCTGGCCCGGTTGCGGGATCTCGCCGCACTTCGCCCCGATGATCGGCGGGTGGCGGCCGGCGTGCCCCTGCCTCTCGGCAAGGACGTCGTCTCCACGGAGGACGGGGAGTCGGATGGCGAAACGTGCGGCGCGGCTCTCGCCGCTGCGGGTGGCGGCGGCCGTCGTCGGCGCCCGGGCGCTGATCGAGGTGCTCGAAGATTGGCCGTCGTCGGTGGCGGCGCCGGCGCACCGCGCCCAGACCGAGCGCGTTCTCGGCGCTCTCGGGTGGACCGAGAACACCGAGTTCGCGGCGGCGGTGCGCGAGGCGGTCGACGGTCTGACCGGGGAGTTTCCGGTCGGATTCGCTCTCGATCGGATCGAGTGGACTTCGGCGCTGGTCAAACGGCTCGACGGTCTGGGCGAGGTGCCCATCGGCGGCGATGGTGGCGGTGTCCAGGTGCTGACCGTGACCGAGGCGCGGGCGCGGACCTTCGATCATCTCGTGCTCTGCGGTCTCGTCCGCGGGGTCTTTCCTCGCCAGGCCGTCGACGATCCGCTGCTCCCCGATCTCGTGCGCGCGCGTCTCGCGCTCGATGTCCTGCCCGAAATGCCCGTCAAGGCCCGATCGGCGGACGAGGAGCGTTATCTCTTCGCCCAGCTCGTCTCGGCCGCGCCGACGGTCGATCTGAGCTGGCACCTTCGCGCCGACGGGCGAAGGATGGCGCCGTCGCCCTTTGTCGAACGGCTCAGGGCCGTCGACGGCGTCGGGATGATCACGACAATGCCGGCGCTGTGGGCCGTGGATGAGCCCCGCCCCGGACCGCGGCCGGCCTACGAGCACACCGTCCTGACGGCGATGGACCGGGCCGAAGTCGGTCTTGAGTCTCGTCTCGATCGGGCCATCGTCGAGGGGCGCCGGGCATCGCCTCGCGCAGGGTGGTCGGTCGCGACGGACAGGTTGGCGACGGCACGACTCGAGGTCGTCGATGCCGCGGAAACCGTCGGCGCCGCACCGGCGATGGGACCGTGGTTCGGTGGTGTCGGTTCGGCGGCCGAGCCCGGGGCCCGCCTCTGGGTGACCCACCTCGAGAGCGTGGCCACCTGTCCGTGGCGCGCCTTTGTCGGTCGGCGCCTCGGCGTGCGGCCGCTGCCGGATCCCCACCTCGGGCTGCCCGATCTCGACCAACGGCTTCTCGGGCAGGTGGTGCACGAGGTCCTCGAGAGCATCGTCACTGGCGGCGTGACCGGGAAGAAACTCGCCTACGCCGAGGCCCTCGAACGCGAGCCGATGGTGGTGCCGTGGCCGGCAAAGAAGGACCTCGAGGCCGTGCTCGAAGCGGCCGCCGCCCGAGTGGTCTTCGACGAGGGCCTCAGCGGCTTTGGTCTCGCCCGGTTGCTGGCGGCGCAGGCGCGACCGGTGCTGGAGGTCGCCCGTACGGTCGAGTGGGGCGATGTCGGGCAGGCTCGACGGCGTTCTCGCGGCCGAGGTCGAGGGCGAGATCCGATCCGGGGCGTCGGGGCGGACCATCGCCTTCCGCGCCGATCGTCTCGACGACGGCGCGGATCGGCCACCGATTACAAGACGGGCAAAGCCCCGGTCGACCGCGAAGCGACCATCGACCAGGGAGGCTCATCTGCTGACGGCGGTGAGCACCGGCCGGGTGCTGCAGGCGGTGGCCTACGCGCTCGCCGCGCCGGCGGGCGACGGCACCGGACGTTATCTCTATCTCCGGCCCGACATCGGCGATGCACCGCCGGAATCGCGGCTGGTCGAGGCCTCAGGTCGGGACCCGGAACTCATCGCGGCCTTCGACACCGCCGTCAAGGCCATCGACGCCTCGTTGACGGCGGGGTCGGTCTTCCCGAGGGTCGAGGAGCCCAATCGAAAGACGAGCGAGCACTGCAGCTTCTGCGAGGTTGTCCGAAGCCTGTCGACGCGATGACTCCCGGTTCACCCAGACCCTGGTGGAACTCATGGAGGCCGAGGACGGGTCGGCCGATGAAGTCTTGACCGCGGCCCGAGGATTGTGGTGGCTCGGGGTCGAACGGAAGGCCGACGGATGAACGGCTCGCGCGTCGCTCCGCTTGACGATGGGGCCACCCGGGAGCTCGCCCAGAGCGAGTTCACGAGACCCGTGGTTGTCGAGGCCGGCGCCGGGACCGGCAAGACCGCGTTGCTCGTCGCGCGGGTCGCCGCATGGTGCGTCGGCGCCGGTTGGCAGCGTCACGACGACGGGGATGATCGCGGCGCCGTGGCGCGGCGGGTCCTCGAACGGCGTCGTGGCCATCACCTTCACCGAGGCCGCCGCCGCCGAGATGGCGACCCGTATCGGCGAGGCCGTGGCCGGTCTCGCGCGCGGTGAAGAACCCGTCGGCTGGGTCCCCGGGCGCGGTGCTCGAGGACCTCGAGGATGAGGAGGTCGCCGCTCGCGCGTCCGATCTCTGCGCCGAGATCCACCGGCTCTCGGTGACCACGATCCACTCATTCTGCCAGCGGGTGCTCGCGGCGCACCCCTTCGAGGCCGGTCTCCACCCGCACTTCGAGATCGACGCCGACGGCGCCCAACTCGAGGCGCTCGTCGACGAGGTGGTGGAGGAGGCGCTGCGTGAGCTCGACGACAGTCCGCTCCGCGATGACTGGGAACGTCTCGCGGTGCGCGGGATCGGGCCGGCCAAGATCGCCGAGGCGCTGCGCCAGCTCGTCGCCGCCGGGGCGCACGCGGCCGATCTCGAACGGGACCCGTTCGACCGGGCCGCCGCGACGTCACTCGCCCGCGGGTTGGCGGATGACCTCGGCGCCTTCTTTGCCGCGGAGCAGGGTCGGCTGGCCGAAGTGCCGGGGGTCAAGCTGGCCGATCACGCCCGCGAGTCGGTGGCGAAGTTGGCCGAATTCGTGGAAGCCCTTCCGGCGGCGCCCGACTTCGCTGAATCTCGTCGAGGCGGTGAAGGTGATCGATCGGCCGGCACTGGACCGGCTCAAGAAGTGGTCGAAGGACGACTGGACCAAGAAGGAAGCGGTCTGCGTCGGTGACGATCGCGATGATCTCGTCGCGGCGTCGAGGCGGCTGGTGACCCGGCTGAAACCGCTCATCGACCTCGATCTCGAGGGCTTCGGTGCGGCGCGCGCGCTGCTCCTGTCGCTCCTGGCCGAGGTCGACGGCCGGCGCCGGGTGCGCGGTCTCGTCACCTTCAGCGATCTGCTCGAACTCACCGCCCGCCTCTTCGATACCCACGACGAGGTCTGTCGTTCCGAACGCCGGCGGATGGACCAGCTCCTGGTGGATGAATTCCAGGACACCGACGATGTCCAGTGCCGGATGGTCGAACGCCTCGCGCTCGAGGGCGCCGAGGAGGAACGGCCCGGTCTCTTTGTCGTCGGCGATCCGAAACAGTCCATCTACGCCTGGCGGAGCGCCGATCTCGCCGCCTACGACGGCTTTGTCGATCGCGTCCTGGAAGCGAGGCGGCGTCCGCGGCCCGCTGACCCGCAACTTCCGCTCGGTGCGAGCCGATCCTCGACGAGGTGGAGCGGGTGGTTGCGCCGGTGATGCACCGGGAACCCGGCTTCCAACCGGCATTCGAGGCCCTCGAGGCCACCGGTTCGCGGGTTGATTCCCCGGGTTTCGACCACCCGCCCTGGAGCGCGGTCGAGCACTGGGTCTGCTGGCATCCAGACGAGGACGGAGTTCTCCGGCCGGACAAACAGAAGACCGGACCGACCACGACGCTCGAGGCCAGGGCCATCGCCGCCGACATCCGCCGATTGCACGATGAGGCCGGGGTCCGGTTCGGCGATGTCGCGGTTCTCCTGCGGGCGACCACCGCCCAGGGTGAGCTCCTCGAGGCCTTCCGCGAGCGGGGCGTCCCCTTCGAGGTGGCGCGCGAGCGCGAGTACTTCCGGCAGCGCGAGATCATCGAAGCGGCGGCCCTCGTCCGCGCGGTGCTCGAACCGGCTGATACCCTCGCCCTGCTGACGGTGCTGCGCTCCGACGCCGTCGGTGTGCCCGATGTCGCGCTCGCGCCGTTGTGGGACGCGGGTCTCCCGGCGGCGGCCGCGGCGTTGGACGGCGCCGACGGCGCGGCGCTGGCCGCGGCCCGGCGCATCGTGGAAGCCGCGGCGGCTCGGGTCGAACCGGCGCCGGGGTCGGAGCTGCTGCCGCACTGGCCGGATGCGCTCGCGGGGGCGCTGGACAACCTCGCCGAGCTGCGGCGATCCATGCGCGAGGACCCGCCGGGCGACTTTGTCGAGCGGCTGCGCACCCTGTGGCTGGCCGAGGTTTCGGCCGGAGCCCGTCGCCTCGGCCGCTTCCGGCAGGCCCGCCTCGATGGCTTCTACGCCGATCTCGAGCAGACCCTGAGCCGGAGCGCGGGCGGCTCGGCCGAACTCGCGCGCTTTCTCCGCCGGGCGGTGGAGGAGGGGAGGGAGGCGCCGACGGCGTCGGAGCCCGATCGCGATGCCGATGCGGTCCACGTCATGACGATCTACGGCGCCAAGGGCCTCGATTTCGAGCACGTCTATCTCGCCCAGATCCACAAGCGCACCGGTGGGTTCGGTTCGGGTCCGCAGGCGGTTCTGCGGCGGTATGAAGGCGCGGCGGAGTTCAGACTCTTCGGTTGGCCGACGCCGAACCTTGCGCGCGGCCGAGGATCGTCGCGAGCTCCAGGCCCGCGCCGAACGGGTGCGGCTGCTTGTATGTCGCCATGACCCGGGCGAAACAGCGGCTCGTGGTCTCGGGCGGCTGGGCCACACCGGGAGAGACGACCGATCCGCTCGCAGGCCTCGACGCTGGCGGAGGTGATCGCGCACCGGGGCGACCCCGCGTTGCATTGGCGGACCTCATCGAGCGTGGAGTGGATCGAGCGACCGGAGGGGAACCCGGGGTGAGTTGGGTGATTCCGGCTCTCGGGGACGGGATGGGGGTCAGGCGGGGTGGTCGTTGAACGAGGTCCTCGCAGTGGCCGATGACGCGACCGTCGCGGCCGACGCCGATGCCATCGCCGAGGCCAGATCGGCTGCGGCCGAGAGGATGGCGGCTCGCTGGACCACTCCGGCCTCCGACGCCGCCCATCGGTCCATCGGGCGGATGGAGACCGAGATCGACGACGAGGCGGCGACGCGCTCCATCGCCGTCCGGGACGAAGCGCCGCAGCCGCGGTGGGAACTGCCATCCACCAGCTGCTCGAAACCCTCGATCTGGAGGGCGACCTCGCTGCTCAGGTCGTCGAACGTCGGACGGCCGTGATCGAGGGTGCGGTCGCCGGTCTTGATCCGGATGATGGCCCGCGAGGCGACCGGCAGGCTCGAAGAGGTGATGGATCGCCTGGCGCGAGAGTCGAAAGCCTGTTGAGGTTGGGACAGCTGGCGCCGGCGATCGTCGCCCGGGAGCTGCCGGTCTTCCTCCGGCCCGCCGAAGACAACGGGACATCGGTCATCAGCGGCGCCGTCGATCTCGTCTACCGCGATCCGGAGGACGGTCGCCTCGTGATCGCCGACTACAAGACCGACCGGGTCGAGAGTGAGACCGAGATCGCGGCACGGGTGGATCGATACCAGCCGCAGCTCGCGATCTACGCCCGGGCGCTCGAAGAGGCGCTCGGCCTCGAAGAACGACCGCACACCGAACTGTGGTTTCTCCACGCAGATCGGATCGTTCGGCTCTCATAGTCCGGTGTATTCTGACCTAAGGTGAGCGATTCTGGTGGATGAGATGCGCCAAGATCTTGATGCTCTGACGTTTGCAAAAAACGGAGGCATACCCGGTTGGTATGTCGAGTATTCTTGCGAACGTCCAGAGCGTCATGAGATTGGTGCAAATCGCCGCCGAGAATCGCTCACCTCTAGGTCTGATTGGGTTGCCCGCATCACCGGCCTTCTAGGTCCGCCTTCGGCGGCCCAGGCGTCGCACCATCGGCGTGGTCGCGCGGGGGTAACGGGGGAGGGCTGCGACCACGCCGATGGCACGCCGGCGGCCTCCCTCTTTGCCGGAGCAGCGGACCGGATCGCGCTTCCCGTGGAGTGCCCGGTAGCGTAGTTGTGCGGAGCGCACCGCGGCGCCGAGATGGTCGATCCGGCACAACGACGTACCCCGCACGTCCCAATGAGCGCGCGTTCTGCGTGCTCAGAGCGGCGCCGGTTGCGCAACCTGTCGCTGCACCGGTCGCTGCCCCGGTCGCGGATCGTGAAACCCTGTTGGCGATCCGGCGTATCGCACTCGGGAGTCACCAATGCAAAGAGCCGGCCTCATCAGTACGGTGATCTCGATCCTGGCCACCGCCTGTCTGATCGTGATGGCCGGGGAGTCTGCGGCCGATCGGCGTCGGAGTCCAGATCAGAGTCGAGCACTGCACGGCGTTTGTCCTCGACAACGACGGTCACGGCGTCTTCGGCGCCAACTTCGACCACACGTGGACGGACGAGGGTCTGGTCTTCGTCAACAGAAGAGGCGTCGAGAAATACAGCGTGAGCGGCGGCGATATTCACAATCGAGTCCACTGGACGAGCCGCTACGCCAGCGTCAGCTTCAACCTGGTTGGGTTATGAGTACACGTGGGGCGGGATGAACGAGGCCGGTCTCTCGATCAGCACCATGTCCCTCGCCGAGACCCGCCAGCCGCCGCCCGATGGTCGTCCCGCCCTCGACAACGGGGAGTGGGTGCAGTACCTCCTCGATACCTGCGCGACGGTGGAGGAGGCCATCGCCGCAGACGCCCATGTGCGGGTTCTGACCGTCGACCACTACCTCGTCGGCGATGGCTCCGGCAACGCTGCCACCATCGAGTTCCTCGACGGTCGGATGGTTGTGCACACGGCTTCGAATCTTCCCGTTGCGGCCCTCACGAACAACACCTACGAGGATCTGCACGCGATTTGGGAGTGGTTGCGTGATACCAGAAACTACGGCGGACTTGCGTCGTCATTTCACCGGTTCTGTCTCGCAGCTGATCGAGTCGACGGTTTCCAGCCGGTCAACGATGCCGAGGCTGTGGACTACGCCTTCGACACGCTGCACGAAGTCAGGGGTGAACGCTTCTCGGCCTCACCGACCAACTGGAGCCTCGTCTTTGACACCAAGAACCAACGTGCGTACTTCAAGACGGGTCGCAATCGCCAACTCAGATGGGTCGATCTGAAGAACCTGGATCTGCGCTGCGGTGGGCCGGTCAAGATGATGGATATCCACCAAGGAGGCCCCGGCGATGTCGTCGATGTATTGATCGACTTCGACCGTCAACTCAACCGGTTCCACTTCGAGCGTTTCCTGGACATCTGGGGAATCAACGTCTCCTCCCAGGACATCACCTGGATCCTCAACCAGGTCGAGAGCTTCCACTGCCCAACCCCGCACAGAAGGGCGCCCCGTCGGGTTGCGCCCTAGCTGGTCAAGCCACAGCTGCTCCTCGACGCCCACGAGATGTGGGCGCTACAACAGTGCGGGCGGTCTTGTAGCGCTGACGTCCCGTCGGCGTCGAGGGCGTTGAGGCGACCGCGGGGACACTGAGAACCTGCAGGGCGCCGACGTCCACGAGACGTGGGCGCTACAACAGTGCGGGCCGTTTTGTAGCGCCGACGTCCCGTCGGCGTCGAAGGCGTTGCAACCGGAGCAAAGAAAACGCCCGGCGGTAGACCGCCGGGCCCCCTCGCAGCGCAGGCTCCTCCTCCCCCACTACGAACTCGGGATTTTACACGATTTTGTAATGTCAATCCAGTAGCGACTGGTTCTCCAGCGCTCGTTTCATGGTGATGCCGATCTCGGCCGGGGTCTTGGCCACGGCGATACCGGCAGCCTCGAGGGCTGCGATCTTGTCCGCCGCGGTACCCTTGCCACCCGAGATGATCGCTCCCGGCGTGACCCATCCGGCGACCCGGAGGCGCCGTCTGGCCGGCGATGAACGCGACCACCGGCTTGCGCACGAACTTGGTGACGAACTCGGCCGCTTCCTCTTCCGCGTTGCCGCCGATCTCGCCGATCATGACGATGCCTTCGGTGTCGTAGTCGGCCGCGAAGGCCTCGAGACAGTCGATGAAATTGGTGCCGGGAAGGGCGTCGCCGCCGATGCCGACGCAGGTCGACTGACCGAGACCGAGGGCCGTGAGCTGACCGATGGCTTCGTAGGTCAGGGTGCCGGAGCGCGAAACCACGCCGATGGGACCTGGGATGGAGATGTGGCCGGGCATGATGCCGAGCTTGCACTCACCCGGGGTGATGATGCCGGGGCAGTTGCCGCCGATGAGGCGGGTCGGCAATCCCTGCAGGATGCGCTGGACCCGGATCATGTCGCGGGCCGGGATGCCCTCGGTGATGCAGATGACGACCTCGATACCGGCGTCGGCCGCCTCGAGGATGGCGTCGGCCGCGAACGGCGGCGGGACGAAGATCAGCGACGCGTTGGCGCCGGTGGCCTCGACGGCGTCTTCGACGGTGTTGAAGACGGGGACGCCGTCGACATCCTGGCCCGCCTTGCCGGGTGTGACACCGGCGACGATCTTGGTGCCGTACTCGCGGCACTTCTCGGCGTGAAAACGGCCTTCTTTGCCGGTGAGACCCTGAACCACGACCTTGGTATCGGAGTTGACCCAAATACTCATGACGCACCCCCGACCGCGGCCACGACCTTTTCGGCGGCGTCCGCCATTCCTTCACCGACGATGACCGCGAGATCGGACTCCGCGAGAACCCGCCGGCCCTCCTCGACATTGGTGCCTTCGAGTCTGACCACCAACGGGATGCTGAGCTTGACCTCTTCGGCCGCGGCCACGACGCCGCGCGCCACCATGTCGCAGCGCACGATGCCGCCGAAGATGTTGACCAGACACTCCCTTGACCGCGGAGTCCGAGAGAAGAATGCGGAATGCGGCCGCGACCCGTTCCTGTGAGGCGTCGCCTCCGACATCGAGGAAATTGGCCGGCTCACCGCCGCAGTGTTTGATGATGTCCATGGTCGCCATGGCGAGACCGGCGCCGTTGACCATGCAGCCGATGTTGCCGTCGAGCTTGATGTAGTTGAGGTCGAACTTGGAAGCCTCGACTTCGAGGGGTTCTTCCTCGTCGAGATCGCGCATCTCGGCGATGTCCTTGTGACGGAACATGGCGCTGTCATCGAAGCTCGCCTTGGCGTCGAGGGCGATGACCCTGCCGTCGGTGGTGGTCACCAGCGGGTTGATCTCGAAGAGCGAGGCGTCGGTGTCGCCATAGGCGCGGGCCAGGGCGTGCATGAGCTTCGTGCCCGCCTTGAACGCGTCACCCTCGAGCCCGAGCCCGAATGCGAGCTGGCGGGCCAGGTAGGGGTGAAGGCCGACATCGGGGTCGAAGTGGGCCTTGAGGATGGCGTCGGGGTTCTCCGCGGCGACCTCCTCGATTTCCATCCCGCCGAACTTCGAGGCCATCATGACCGGGAAACCCTCGGAACGATCGAGGACGATGCCGAGATAGAGCTCGCGCTCGATGGGCAGCGCTTCTTCGATGAGCACCCGGCGGACGAGTCGGCCCTCGGGGCCGGTCTGTTTTGTCACCAGGGTCATCCCCAGGATCTCGTTGGTCAGAGCGACCGCTTCGTCGGCGTTCGCGGCGAGCTTGACGCCGCCACCTTTGCCACGACCACCCGCGTGGATCTGCGCCTTGACGACGACCCGACCGCCGAGTTCCTCTGCAATCGCGTGGGCCTGCCCGGCGTCGGTCACCAGCTTGTTGCGGGGCACGGCCACCCCGTAGCGAGCCAGGACCTCTTTCGCCTGATACTCGTGTACTTTCATCTTGCCTCCCCTTTGGAGTTGAACCCGGTCATGCCGAGTCGCGTCATTGTGACGTGTCCACCCCGCCGGGGCAAGGGTCAGTGAGAAAATTCACATGCGGCCGAGCGTCAGTCGTTCTCTTCGAGCACCTTGAGAAAAACGACCTTGTCGTCGCCGGGGCCGTAGAAGCTTTCGAGCTCGGCCGCGACGTGGTAGCCGCAGGCAAGGTAGAAGGCACGGGTGGGGTGGTATTGCGGCCGCCCGGCGGTCTCGACCCAGACCCGCAGCCGCCCGGCTTCGGCCAACCACCGCTTCCGACTCGGCGAGCAGGGCGCGCCCGACGCCGAGGCCCTGGCAGGTCGGATCGACGGCGATCCAGTAGAGATCGGCGGACTCGGCGGTGCCGAGGATCGGCCCCCAGCAGGCGTAGCCCGCGACCCGGCTGCGGTGCTCGGCGACGAGAAAGCGATAGTGGCTCTCCTCGCCCTCGATGAGCCGGTCGTCGACCAGTTCCATGGCGACGGCGAGCTCTTCCGAGTTGAAAAAGCCGGTCGCGGTGAGAAGTCGCTCGATGGGGCTCCGGTCGGTGGACCGCAGGCCGCGGCGAACGGTGATTGCGCTCTGGTGGGTGTCGGTTGTCATTGGCTCCATCCAGCGGCGGTGAGAATCCGCCGAACGACCTCGGTCGGTTCGATGCCGGCGGCGACCGTCGCCGCCGCGAAACCGGCGTCGGGTGAGATGCAGGGGTTGGCGTTGACCTCGAGTACGCACGGCGTGCCGTCGTCGTCAAGGCGGATGTCGACCCGGCCGTAGCCGGCGAGTCCGCAGGCGGTCCACGCCCGGTGTGCGACGCGAGCGAGTTCATCGCTGAGCGCCGACTCGTCGTCGTCGAGAAAGTGCCGCACGGTGTTCCGGTAGGCGAACGAGGACTGGTCCCACTTCGCCTCCCAACCGAGGATCCGCGGACGATCGGGCGGGAAATCGACATAGGTCATCTCCGCCGGCGGCAAAACCTCGGGGCCGGAGTCGCCGTCAAGGATTGCGATGTTGAACTCGCGACCCGGCAGGAGGTGTTCGACGAGCACGTCCTGACCGCCGAAGCGACGCCGAAGGTCGCGTGCGCGGGCGACGGCCTGCGGCGCGATCCGACGTCACCGCACCATCGTCGAGACCGAGGGAGGCGTCCTCGAGCGCCGGTTTGAGGATCCACGGCGGCGGTACGCGGTCGAGGACTGCGGGATGATCGGGGTCGAGGAGCCCTCCGGGGGCAACGGCCAAGCCGTTTTCGGCGAGGATCCGCCGAGTCGCCTCCTTGTCGGTGGTCGCGCTGGATGGCGGCGGCGGACGAACCGGTGATCCTGAGGCCCAATCGCTCGAAATCCGCCGCCACCTCGCTCTGGAAAACGGGCAGACCCGGTGGCGACTCGACGAGGTTGACGACTGTTTCGGCGCCGTTGACCGACTCGACATCGACCCCGTCAGCGCCTACAGCCACCACGCGGTACCGGGCCTTCAGAGCATCGAGCGCCTCGGTGACGAAGCCGACCTGGGCAAGAACGTCTTGCGTCGAGAGGTCGTCGTCGGTCGAGACTGCGTTGTGGGCAACCAGGATGTCGTGCATGGTTCGAGTTCATACCTTTCTTTTGCGGCGGTGACGATCTCGTCGAGGAGGTCGTCGTAGGCAAGACCCGCCAAGCGGGCCATGATCGGCAGATCGGAGCGCACCGGGTGGAGACCGGGCAGCGGGTTGACCTCGAGGAACTGAAGCCTCCCTGAGGGGTCGCAGCGGAGGTCGACGCGGCAGGCGTCTCTGCACTCCAGCGCCCCGGCAACCGCCAGCGCCAGCTCCGCCGCCTCATCGGCCAGCGGTTCGCCCCTGACCAGCCGGTACTCCATCCGGTCCAGGTATTCGTCCTTGTTGAGCTGGGTGTAGGCCTCGACCTCGGAGCGGTCGGTCCACACCACCTCCATGACGCCGACGACGTGCGCGCGGTCGCCGTTGCCGGTGATGCCGACGGTGACCTCGCGGCCGGGCAGGAGCTCCTCGACCAGCAGACCGGCCGGAAAATCGGGGAGCAGCGCTGGCGCAGGTTTTGACCAGATCGCGGGATCGGTTGACGATGGAGTAGGCGCCGACGCCCTTCGAGCTGCCCTCGGCGAGCGGTTTGACGAACATGGGACCGTCGATGCGGAGCGACTTGGCGTCGGCAGGCTTGCGGATCACCATGAAGCCGGGAGTCGGCAAGCCGGCGTCGCGCACGATGCGTTTGGCGATGGCCTTGTCGAGCGTGAGGCCGCAGGTCACCGGGTCGGAGAAGGTGTACGGCTGATCGAAGAGCTCGCACAGGGCGGGAACCTGGGCTTCGCGGCCGCGGCCGCGAAGACCCTCGGTGAAGTTGAAGACGAGGTCCCAGCGTTGGCCGGCGACCAGCCTGGCGGCCAGCGACCGGCCGCGGCCGACGCGTTCGACGCGGTGGCCGAGGCGGGTGAGGGCGCCCTCGAGCCCGGCGATCACGCCTTCGTCGTCGAACTCGGCCACCTCGAGCTTGCTGTGGCCTGCGGCGAGGTACTCCTCTTTGCTGTCGTAACACAGTGCGATCGAGAGGTTCATTGCATTCACCCCATTTCCGGCGGGTCAAGGTAGGTGTAGGTCTGTCCGGCCCAGTTTCGAAGCTGCCAGCGTCGCCGTCTCGTCCGATCACGGTTTCGGGTTGGACCGGGATCTTGCCGCCGCCGCCGGGCGCGTCGACGACATAGGTCGGCACGGCGTAGCCGCTGGTGTGGCCGCGCAGTTGACTCATGATCTCGATGCCTTTCGCGATGGTTGTCCGCAGATGGGCCGTGCCGACCACCGGGTCGGCCTGGTAGAGGTAGTAGGGGCGGACGCGGATCTTGAGCAGACCGTGGAAGAGCTGCTTCAGGACCTCGGGATCGTCGTTGATGCCGCGCAGCAGGACGGTCTGGCTGCCGAGCGGGATGCCACCGTCGGCCAGGAGGTCGCAGGCGGCGGCGACATCGGGGGTCAACTCGGCGGGGTGCGAAAAATGGAGCGACAGCCACACCCGGTGGCGGCGCAGCACTGCGACCAGTTCCGGGGTGATCCGCTGCGGCAGGAAACCGGGAACGCGGCTTCCGATGCGCAGAAACTCGATGTGTTCGATCTCGCGCAGCGCTGACAGCAGGGTGTTCGAGGCGATCGTCGGACATCAGCAGCGGGTCGCCGCCGGAGAGCAACACATCGCGGACCTCGGTGTGAGCGCGGAGGTAGTCGAGGATGTCGTTCATCCGTCTCGGCAGCGCATCGAGCGAACCCTGACTGACGAGACGCGACCGGGTGCAGTAGCGGCAGTAGGATGCGCAGGTGTCGAGGGCGAGGAGAAGGACCCGGTCGGGGTAGCGGTGCACGAGCCCTTCGACCGCCGACGCGTGGTCCTCGCCGCACGGGTCCTCCATGTCGCCGGCGCTGACGGTGAACTCGTCCGCCGTCGGCACCACCTGGCGGCGGATCGGACAGTTCGGGTCATGCGGATTCATGAGCGCCGCGAAGTGCGGTGTCACCGACACGGCAAAACGCTCGGCGCCCATGGAAAGACCGAGCCGTTCATGGTCCGTCAGCTCGAGGTAGGCCTCGAGGTGGTGGAGGGAGGTCAGACGGTGGCGAAGCTGCCAGCGCCAGTCGTCCCAGGAGGCCGGGTCGTAGGTTTCATTGAACACCCGGCACAGGCGTTCGCGGTTGATTGACGCAATCGACTGCGCCGATGCGAGACTGGTGGTCGGCATGGATTGTGTTTCCCTTGTCGTTTACCGAGTTGAGATCGAAAATCAGCGAAGCATCCGCCTGTTCACCAGGCTGGTCCGCCAGCGACGACGCCGCGCGCGAAGAAGACCCCAAAGGGTGCGAGCGCATGGTTGGTCTACCGCTGGGAGTGAATTTCCCGGAGCCGCGAATGGGGCCCGGTTGTGGCGCGCTCTGAAAATGTCGAGCAGCGCGGTGAGGGCGATCGCCGACGTGAAACGGAACCCTTCTCCCGGAGTCGAGACTGACGTCCGGTTATGGGTTCCTGCCTACTCGGAGGCTCGTCGGGTGCGATTTCCTCGCTCACGCCATGAAAGTACGTCTTTTTGGCAGCATGTCAAGGGTTTCAGGGCACTTGGTCGAAATTCTTTTTTCCCCGGGCTGGATCATCCCCGAGCCCGAAAGCCCCCTGCCACAGCCCGGTGAAGAAACTGCGGGCGTTCACGCCGAGGCTACGCACCCGGTAACCGCCCTCCTGAACGACGAGCGTCGGTAGTTTGAGAGCGCTCACCATCCGGCCGTTGGCGGTGAAGTCGGCGGCCGAGAGGTTCCAGGTGCCGGTGGGGTCCTTGCGTCCCGTGTCGAGTCCGAGGGCGACGACGAGGATCTCGGCGCCGTGCTTTTCGACCCGGCGCAGTGCTCGGGCCAGGACCTCGCGATAGCGGGGTCCTTCGACGGTCTCCTCGAGGGGGTAGTTGCGGTTGGCGCCGAGCCCGGCGCCGGCGCCCCGCTCGTCGGCAAAGCCGCTGAAGTACGGGTAGGCGAAGTTGGGGTGGCCGTGGATCGACAGCGTGAGCACGTCGTCGCGCTCCCAGAAAGATCTCCTGTTGGCCGTTGCCGTGGTGGTAGTCGAGGTCGAGGATCGCGACCCGGGCGTGGCGGGAGAGCTCCTCGGCGGCGATGGCGGCGTTGTTGAAGTAGCAGAACCCGCCGAAGGCGCGGCGCTCGGCATGGTGGCCCGGCGGCCGGACCAGCGCGTAGGCGAGCCGGCGACCGTCGAGCACTGCGTGGGCTGCGGTCAGGGCGCAATCGACCGCGCGTCGGGCGGCGCGGAAGGCGTTCCCGTCGAGCGGCGTGAAGGTGTCGATGCAGTAGTAGCCGGCTCGCATCTCGAGCTCTTTGGGCGGGCGGGCGTTGTTGCGGATGGGAAAGACGTACGGGTAGACCGCCCGCCCGTCGCCGACCCGGGCGCAGACCCGTTCGAGATAGCGCACATAGCCTCGATCGTGGACCGAGAGGATGTGGCGATCCGGGAACTCACGGGGAGGGATCTCTTCGAAGAGGCGGGTCGGGTCGATCTCGCGACGGATGGTCGCGATCCGCACCGGCGACTCGACATAGCCGCGCTGGCGAACGTGGTGGATGAGGTGGAGGTCGTTGACGACGAGGGCGATTCTCTGGTCGGGCGGTGGTTGTTCGGTCTCGGTGACACGAGCGCGGGACGGCTGATCGACGTAGCGGAATGGCCGCAGTTGAACCGGATCGTCCTTGAACGATGCCGTCACCCGTTCGATGTACTCCGGTGGACAGAGCTCGCCGTACTTGCGGTCGAGAATCGCCCGGACCGCGTCCCGCACCTTCGTGGCCGACTGCGGCCGGTCCGATCCGAGGGGATCGAACACCAGGTAGGGCGGCTCGTCGTCATCCGGGGAGAGCGGGGTCTCGTACTCGGTGCCGATGACCGGACGCGCGCCGAAACCCTCGTAAAAGCGAAGCCTGGCTGCGTTCTGGCGTCGATGGGAGGGGTCCTTGCAGAGCGCCGGGTCGTCGGGGAGGCACTCGAAGAGGACGCCCCAAGCTCCGAGTTCGAGGGCGTCCCGCCGAACCCGTTCGTAGAGCGTGCCGCCGATGCCGCGACCGCCCGAAAGCGAACCGCTGGCGAGGAACTCGAGCCAGACAAAGCCGATCTCGATCTCGTGGTAAACGAGGGCGAAAGCCTTGACCGTCCGCCGCTGGTTTTCCACGACGTAGAGAAAGGCTCTGAAGCCGTGCCCGACGGGGTTCCGGAGTCGTCCGGGAAGCCCATCGACCTCCTTTTCCTTGAGCCCGGGAAAACGGTCTTTGAGCATCGCCTGGACCTGCTCGATGGCGACCCGGTCCGGTGAGAGAATGTTGTCGTAGACCCTGCGAATGCGAAACACATAGCCTCCATGGGCCGCCTGCGCGGAGCGTTACGGTAGCACCTTCCAGCCGGTTCATGGTAGACCCGGGGTCGATGGTCGTATGATGCACCGGCTGTGATGAAATCCGCATTGATCCGAGATCCCGATTCCGGCGGCTGGTCGCGCTACCGGTGCCCCGTCGAGGTCGTGGTGGCCCACGACTGCGGTGGCGTTGTCGACGGTTTGCGTCGGACCGAGAGGATGGTCGAAGAGTCGGGCCTGACGGCAGTGGGCGTCATCGGCTACGAAGCGGCGCCGGCGTTCGACCAGGCACTCCGGGTTCATCCGCCGGTCGACGGCTTGCCACTGCTCTGCTTCGGACTATTTGACCGATCCGATGGCGTGCCCTCGGGCTTTCCGGACGACTGCGGGCGCTTTTCGGTCGGCGACTGGTCGGTGTCGCAGACCGAGGCCGAGCATCGGGTGTCTGTGGGTCGGATCCACGATCGCATCGCACGCGGCGAGACCTATCAGGTCAACCACACGTTTCGCATCCGGATGCCGTTTGACGGCGACCCGCTCTCTCTCTTTCGCGCCCTCGTCCGCTGGCAACCGGAGTCGCTGGCCGCCTACGTGGATTTCGGCGATGTGGTCATCTGTTCCGCATCGCCCGAGCTGATGTTCAGCCTCGACGGGGATCGCGTGGTCTCGCGGCCCATGAAGGGAACCGCGGTACGCGGACACGACCCGGCCACCGACGCCGAGCGCGAAGGGTGGCTGCGGTCTTCGGAGAAAAACCGGGCCGAGAACGCGATGATCGTCGACATGGTGCGCAACGATCTCGGGCGGGTCGCCGGGGCGGGCACGGTGGAGGTGACCGGTCGATTCGACATCGAGCGTCACCCGACCGTTCTCCAGATGACCTCCACCATCGAGGCGCGAACGGATGCGCCGGTGGCCGAGATCGTGGCGGCGCTCTTCCCGTTCGCGTCGGTGACGGGCGCACCCAAGGTCAGGACGATGGAGATCATCCGCGATCTCGAGCAGGAAGCTCGGGGGGTCTATACCGGCGCGATCGGCTTGATCAGACCTGGGCGGCAGGCGCGCTTCTCGGTGGGGATTCGGACCGCGGTCGTCGATCTCGCCCGCGGCGAGGTCGAGTACGGGGTCGGCAGCGGCATCGTCTGGGACTCGATCGCCGCCGAGGAGTACCGCGAGTGCCTGACAAAGGCGAAGGTGCTGACGGCGCAGCCGACGGACTTCGAGCTGCTCGAGACCCTTCTTTGGGAGCCCGAAAACGGGTTCTTCCTGCTCGATCGCCACCTCGACCGGATGACCGCTGCGGCCAAGTTCTTCTGTCGATCGTTCGATCGTGAGCGGATTCTCGAGGGTCTTCGGGCGGTGCCGGATCCGCAGTTCCGTGGTTGTCGCTCCAACCGCCGATCTGAGGATCTGGAGCCGACGCCACCACTCCGGGTGCGGCTTCTGCTTGCCGCGGACGGGTCGATCCGCATCGAAACAACGCCGATCGTCAACGACGTGCCGCCGGCGCCGGTCCGCCTCGGCCTCGCGGTCGACCCGGTCACGCGCAAAGACCCCTTCCTCCACTTCAAGACCACCCACCGCGAGGTCTACGAACGGGCGCGGGCTTCGCGTCCCGACTGCGACGACGTCCTCCTCTGGAACAATCGGGGCGAGGTCACCGAGAGCACCGTCGCCAATCTCGTCGTCAGGATCGACGGCGAGTTCGTGACCCCGCCCGTGAGTGTGGCCTGCTCGCCGGGACTCTTCGGGCCGAGCTCGTCGAGCGGGGCGAGATCGCCGAACGGGTCGTCACCGTCGACGATCTCGCCCAGGCCGAGGCCCTCTTCCTGGTCAACTCGGTCCAAGGCTGGCGGGATGTCGAATGGGTGGATCGCTGACCGCCCCCCTTGATCACGGCGAGGCCGCGTCCCACCGGGTCGTATCGCCGGTCTCGAAGTCGTCGGCGAAGAGCCCGAGAAAGTCGAAGGTCGCGGTGCACACGATGTCCCCGGTCATCGTGACGGATCCGTCGTCGCAGTCGGTGTCGCCGCTCCAACCGGCAAACGCTGAGCCGTCGGCGGCGGTTGGCGTCAGGGTCACCGGCTCCTGATCATCGAAGGGCGCGGCGCAGGCGCCGGTCGGGCAGTCGATGCCCACCGGTGCGCTGGTCACCGTGCCGCGGCCGATGCCGTCGAGAACCACGGTCAGCCGGCGACCCGGCCAGGTGGTGAGGCTGAAGGTATCTTCGACACCGCCGATGTCCAACGTGAGATCGGTGGTCGTGCCGTACGATGCCGACGAGGTCTGGCTGACCTGCACGAGGTCGCCGCTGAAGACGGCGCCCGGAACGCTGACCCAGCCGCCACCGTTGACCCGGTACTCGCAGACCGAGCTCGTGCACGAACTGATCTCGATGGTGGTTGGTGCGTCGATGCCGGTGACCGTGACGGTGTTGGACGAGACAGAGGTGTCGAGGGTGAAATCGGTCAGGTCGCCGAAGAAGAAGGGATCCGGGATCGTGTCCATCGGCACGCACTTGCCCGCGCTGCCGGCGCGATAGATCGCCCGGACGTCGGCGGCGGTGAGCTCGGCTGCGTAGATGGCGAGCTCGTCGATCCGGCCGTCGGTGGTGAGGTGATGGGTCGGCGGCTTCATGGCGCCGATGGTCAGGCTCTCGGTGGTGCTGTTGAGTCCGGTCGTCTTGGTCCAGGTGTCGGAGAGCAGGCCGTCGACGTAGAGATTGACGTTGTCCGGCATCACTGTCGATCCGTCCCAGGTGACGGCGACGTGCCGCCACGCGCCGACCTCGACCGATGTGGTGGAAGCGCGGACGTCGCCCGGAGACGTGCCGTACAGGACACTCCGGATGATACTGGAGTCCACATCGAGGGCGTACGAGGTCGCCGCCACGGTGCCGTCCGCGTCGCCCTTCGCGAAAATCAGCGCGTCGGGCAGGTCGTCCATGTTCACCCAGCCCTCGGCCGAGAACCCTCCGGTGATGTCGAGCGAGGCCGAGTGCGGAACCTCGATGTAGTCCGGGGAGGAGTCGTCGTCGAAGCTGAAGGCGCGGCCGACGGCTCCGGACCCGAAGCCGACGCCGTTGATCTCGGCGCCGTGGTTGCCCCCGATGCTGTCATGGGCGTCGCCCTCGCCGCGCCACCAGACCATGAGACCGGCCGGAGTCGGCGCGCACTCTCGGCAGTGCCCCCACCGGCCCGCTGCGAAGCTCGCGCGGAGCTCGGAGAGGGACAGCGCGCGGTCGAAGATCTGGATCTCGTCGAGCAGCCCGGTGAAGCCCTGGTCGGCCGAGGCGCAGTCGGCGACCGAGCCGAAACGCAGCGGTGGGTTGTAGGTGTCGGGGCCGAGAACCATCGCGTTGCTCGCTACGGGTTGCCCGTTGACGACGATGGTCGCGATCGCACCGTCGAAGCGGACGGCGACGTGAGTCCAGGTCTGGATGGGCAGCTTGTCGGGCGTCGTGCACACGCTGCCGCTGCTGTGGTTGAAGCAGAACTGATTGGCGCTCTGGTGCCAGACCATCTGGTAGTTCCACGGGGTCGAGTAGCAGTCGAAGCGCTTGCTGAAGATGTGCTGGGCGTCCTGGTCGGTCGCGCGCCAGGCCCAGAGCTCGACGGTCATGGGATCGGTCGGACCGAAGCCGAGGTCGGCGCTGTGCGGGACCTCGACGAAGTCGCCGCCGTCGGGCAGCGAAATCGCAGAACCGACGAGGGCGGGCGCGAAGCTCGCGTTGTTCATCGCCGTGCCGTGGTGGCCGACGGCGCTGTCGAAGCCGCTGCCCTCGCCGCGCCACCAGCCGACTTGATCCGCTGCCGGGTCGACGCACGACGCGCATGCGCCGGCGGTTCCGGCGTTGTAGAGCATCTCGACCTCGCTCTGGCCGAGGGCGCCGGCCGTGATCATGACCTCGTCGACCAGGCCCTGGAACGGTTCGAAAACCGCGGCCGACGAGCCCGATTGGCCGGCGCCGATCCCGGCCTTGGCGTCGGCGGCGCCGACGACGTTGATGCCGAGATCCGCGACCGTCGCCGCTGCCGGGGCGCCGTCGATGAAGAGCTGGAGCTGGGCGGCGCCACTGTCGCGGACGGCGACGACGTGATGCCAGGCTCCGTCGGTATACGCTTGATCGGAGACCACCGACGCCCTCGTGGCACCGGACTGGTCGATGATGAGGAACTCGACCTTGCCGGAGGTCTCCATGCGAAGCCCCCAGGTGCCGCCGCTGGCGCCATTGTGGTAGCGGGCGATGTTCCGGTAGCCCGGGGTGGTGGTCTCGAACCATGCGGCGATGCTGAAGCTCGTTGTTCCGAAATCCCAGAGGTCGCTGTCGGGCAGCCGGACGACGTCGTTCGAACCGTCGAAGGGAGTACGAGCGGCCGACGATACCCGTCGCCGAAGGCTCGCGCCGTTGTCGGGGACGCCGTTGTTGTTGGCGACGGCGTCGTCGCCGTTGTCCTCGGCGCGCCACCACGAGGCTGCCGAGTGCGGGAGCAGGGTGCACGGGCGGCAGTTGCCGTTTGCGCCCGCGTTGAAGACGGCGAGAACCTCGACGGCGTCGAGGGCCCGGTCGAAGAAGCGGATCTCGTCGATCTCGCCGTCGAACGCGTCGCCGCCGAAATTCGTCGAGTCGCCGAAGCGAAGCGGGTTCCCCGTCGAGCTGATGGTCTGGCGAGCGATGGTCCACGCCGGGTCCGTCGCCCCGTCGAAGTAGAGAGTGACGGTGGCGCCGTCGGAGGTCACCGCCAGGTGGTGCCACTGACCGAGGACGACGATCGGATCGGTCTGCAGATTGACCGCCCAACCGTTGAACCCGACGAGGGCGATCCGCAGCTGGTGAACGCGGATATCCCACCCCTGACCACCGTCGGGATGGCTCTTGCCGATTAGGTAGGCGCCGTTCTGGGACGCGTCGGAGTTGAACCAGAGGTCGATGGTGAACGGCGCCGAGCCGAGCTCGCCGGCGCCGGCGGCGGTGACATCCACCCGCGCGCCCGACCCGTCGAAGGCGAACGCCTCGCCGACCATCCCATCGCCGTACCCGGCGGCGCCGACGAGCTGGCCGTTCCAGGCGCCGTAGACGTCACCGGCGTTGCCGTCGCCGCCCCACCATGCCGTGACGCTGGCCGGCGGGTCGACACATTGAGCGCCGGCGGGGAGAGCGAGGGCGAAGGTGGCGAGAACTGCAAGGGTGGCCAGGGTGGCCGGAGGAGGGCCGGCGCGGTGCGGGCGGACGAGTGTCATCGTTGCCTCCGATGGGGTGACAGATCGTGGTCTGATTTTGCGATGGGTGTTTGATTCAAGGTCGTCTCACGCGATCGGGTCTTGCATGTTTCGTGCCGAAAACCGGCCGAGAAACCGGATGCGTCCAGGCATCGAAACTGTTCCGTTTTGAGTCAGCCGGCCGAATCGGAGCGCCGAGGACCGAAGGAACCGAGGCAAATATTTGGGACCTGCCGGCAGAACACAGTCATTCGCAGGAACGCAGGCGTCCTTTTCTGGAGGTCCGCCCCGGAGCTTTCGACCAGAAGCCCGTTTCTCTCAGTCCAGCCGCTTCTGGAACCTCAGAATCGCGGCGGTCATGACGATCGCGAAGAAGGCGAGCAGCGGCCAGATCTCGTGACCCACATCGGCGAGGTCGGCGCCGCGCAGGATGATCCCGCGGACCATCCGCACGAAATGGGTCAGGGGCAGGAACTCGGCGAAGACCTGCGCCGCGCGCGGCATGCCTTCGAAGGGGAACATGAAGCCCGAGAGCAGGATGTTCGGCAAAAAGAAGAACATGATCATCTGCATGGACTGAAACTGCGATTTCGCGACCGTCGAAATCAGCAGACCGAGGGAGAGGGTGGCGGCGATGAAGACGGCGGACGCGAGATAGAGATCCACCAGCGAGCCGCGGATGGGAACCCTGAAGAGGGCGACCCCGAGCCCGAGAACGATGGTCACCTGGAGAAGACCGATGACGATGTAGGGGATGATTTTGCCGATCATGAGTTCGGATCGCCGCACCGGGGTGTTGATGAGGAATTCCAGGGTGCCGCTCTCGCGTTCGCGGACGACGGCGACGGCGGTGAAGAGCGACATGGTGAGAGTGAGGATGACGCCGATGAGTCCGGGGACGATATTGACCTCGGAGCGCCGTTCGGGGTTGTAGTAGGCGCGGACCTCGAAGGTCGGTGGTGGGCCGGAGATCGGTGGGCTCCGGAGCGGATCCTTGACGGTGAGCGCCTTGAGCCCCTGGGCGGTGGCCAGGATCGTCGGGTCGGTGGCGTCGATGAGGAGCTGGGCGGTCGGTCGGTCGGAGGACGCGAGCCGGCGTTCGTAGTCGGGCGGGATGAGGATCCCGATCGAGACCCTGCCCAGCCGGAGCAGGGACTCGAGTTCGGTGGCGGTGTTCGCCGTGGCGACGATGTCGGCGACCTGGGACGCCTCGACAGCCGCGACCAATTCGCGGGACATCCTGGTTCCGGACTGGTCCGCCACCGCGGCTTTCAGGTGGCGGACATCGGTGTTGATGGCATAGCCGAAGAGGACGAGTTGAAGCGCCGGGATCCCGACCACCATCCCCAGCGTCAGGCGGTCGCGTCGGAGCTGGATGACCTCCTTGGCGGCGATGGCGAAGATCCGGCTGAGGAACCGCATCAGCGGGTCACCGCCATGAAGACATCTTCGAGGGTGGGGCCGACGAGCCCGTGCGCTGCCGTCGACACCGGCCTGTTGCAGGGCCCGGGTCACGAGGTCGACCGGGTCTCCCGCGGCCGGTTCCACATGCGCTCGAAGGAGGGCGCCGAGTTGCGCGATGCTGACCACCCCAGGGGTCTCGAGCGAGCACGGCGTGGCCCTGCCTCGGCTCCGCGATCTCGATCTCGACCACGGTGACGCCGATGGCGTTCTTGAGCTCCTCGGGCGTTCCGTCGGCCACCTTGCGCCCCTCGTCGAGGATGGCGAGAAAGTGGCAGCGCTCGGCTTCATCCATGAAGTGGGTCGAGACCAGAATCGCGGTCCCGTCGGCGGCGAGGTCGTACAGCGCGTCCCAGAAGTCCCGCCGGGTCTCCGGATCGACGGCGCTGGTGGGCTCGTCGAGGAGCAGGAGATCGGGTTTGTGGAGAGTCGCCGCGGCCAGCGCGAGCCGCTGTTTCTGGCCACCGCTGAGGGTGCCTGCGAGCTGCCTGCCGATGGCTCCCAGGTCGTACTTCTCGCGAGCCAGCGCGATTCGTCGTTGCCACTGGTCGTCCGAGAGCGAGTAGATGCGGCCGACGAACCGAAGATTCTCGTTCACAGTGAGATCCTGGTAGAGCGAGAACTTCTGGGTCATGTAGCCGACCTGCTGGCGGAGCTTCTCGGCGTCATCGGGAATCCGCTTCCCGAGCACGGTGGCGTGGCCCTCCGAGGGTTCGAGGAGACCGCAGAGCATGCGGATGGCGGTGGTCTTGCCCGAGCCGTTGGGGCCGAGAAAACCGTAGATCCGGCCCTTGGGCACATCCAGGGCGAGGTGATCCACCGCCACCAGAGTGCCGAAGCGGCGGGTCAGACCCGCGGTGGAGATCGCGAGTTCGCTCAGAAGCTCACCTCGACGGGAAGCCCGGTGGGCAGATCGAGGGCCGCGTCGTCGACGAGATCGATCTCGGCGAGATAGGTGAAGTGACCGCGATCCCGTTCGGTCAGCGCATAGTAGGGCGTGAAGGCGGCTTCCGCGGAGATCATGCGGATCGTTCCTTTGAACGGCGAGTCGAAACCATCGATCGCGACCGACACCGTTGCGCCCGCAACCGCACCGGGACGTAGCTCCGCCGGCACATAAACGCGGGCAAAGGGAGCGCCATCGGCGAGGAGTACCGCCACCGGCGATCCGACGGGAGGCTCGTCGCCCTCCCGGAAGGGCAGCGCGTCGATGGTGCCGGCCCGAGGAGCGACCACGATCATCCGTTCGGCATCGATGGCCAGCTTGGCGACCTCGGCTTCGGTTCGCGCGTGCTCGGCCCGCGCCTGGTCGAGTTCCTCGACGGTGGCGCCGTTGAGGAACTTCTCGAGACTCGATCGCGCCGCGTCGCGCCTCGCCGCCGCGGCGGTCTGATTGGCCTCGGCGGTGTCCAGAACGGATTGAGGTTCGACACCGTCGGCAACCAGGCGTCGGGCGCGCTCGAGATTCGGCTGGTGTTGGATGAGCGCCGCCTCCGCTTCGGCGAGCTGAGCCCGGGCCTGGTCGATCTCCTCGTAACGGAAACCACGGACCACCTCCGCGAGGCGGGCGGCTGCCAGGTTCGCGGCTCGCTCTGGCCTGGCCGAGCAGAGCGACCACACGTCGGCTGTCGAGCTCGACGATGACATCACCGGCGGCCACCCGGTCGCCCTCTTTGACCGCGAGCCGGACGATGGGCTCCTGGCGTTCGGCGCGGAGCTCGATGCGGTACCGTTCCAGGGTGCCGACGGCGATGGGAGGACCGGCGTCTTGGCAGCCGATTGAGAAGGCAAGAACAATGAGCATCATCGGGATGAGACGTTTCATTTGATCTCGGATTATAGACAGTTCGCCCCCCGCCCGCGTCCGAGCCCGGGGCAGCGGCAGCGAACAGCGACCGGGACAGCGATCAGCGGCCGGGGCAGCGACTGAGATCAGGGACAGCCGACAGCGTCGGCGGCAGCGCCGGAGAGCAGCACGCGAGGCGCCCTTCAGACCCGCCGTTCATGGCCACTCCCGGGTCGTTCCTCCGCTCCCATCGACTACGGACCCATCAGAACGACCCGGAGGTAATAAAAACCGGGTCCACGAGGGCTCATCGGCGCCTGTGTTGCGGCGCTGCCATCTGCCGCTGATGACCGTCGCTGTCCCGGATCGCTGCCACTGTTGCTGTTCCTGATCGCTGCCACTGCCGCTGCCGCTGATTGCTGCCGCTGTTTCGGACGCGGAGGCGGGCAAGAAAACGCCCGGGCCGAAGCCCGGGCGTTGGTGGTTATCGCGTCGCGTCTACTCGACGATCGGCTCCAGGGTCATGGGATCGCGCAGCGGGAGCTTCGTGATCGGGCCGACCTCGGCGAAGCTCGCTTCGTGATCGGGGTGTCCCGCCATGATCTCGGGGATATTGCCGACCACGAGGACGATCATCTTCTCCGGGTGGATCTTCGTGTTGGAAGGCCTTTTGGATGTCTTTGGCGGTCACCGCCTTGACCTTGTCCCGATAGTCCATCCAGTAGTCGTGCGACCGGCCGAGGAGTTCGTCGACGGCGAAGACCGAAACGGTCTGGGCCGCCGAAGAAAAGCTCTTCGGGAAGGTCTCGATGGCCTGGTTTTTGGAGACCGTGAGCTCCTCGTCGGTCACCGTGTCGGTTCGCAGTTCGCCGATGATGTTGAATCCGAGCTCGGCGGCATAGGCGCAGGTGGACGACTTGGACTGGAAGAGGGCGCGGAAGGTGCCGGGATAGGTGGTGGGGAAGCCGATGGTCGAGTAGGCGCCATAGGCGAGGCCCTCGTCCGATCGGATGGTCTTCATCATCCTCGAGGTGAAACCGCCGCCGCCGAGGATGTCGTTGCCGAGTATCAGCGCGAACTCATCGGGGTCGCCGAGTTTGTAGCCGATGTGGCCGTAGCTCACTCGACCCTGGTTGACATCCTCCTTGTTGATCACATACACCCCTGGGGTCGGAGTGTGTTCGGGTTGCGGGATTAAAGGCAGCGGGGCGTCGAGTTTGGCCAGCGTACCGATGGTCCGCTCCAACAACGCTTTCATCGCGGCCGGCTCGAAGTCTCCAGAGACCGCGACGATGATGTTGTCGGCGCGAACAAAGGAAGTGGCGAAGTTCCTGGCCTGTTCTGCCGTGATCGAGTCGACCGACGCCTGGGTCGGGAGCTTGTTGAGGAAGAAGTCGTCACCGTAGATGAGGCGGCTCCACTCCCGCCCCTCGATGCCCGCGATGTTGTCGTTGCGGGTCTTCATCCCCTGGATGAGGTCATCCTTGGCCTTGACGAACCGGTCCTCCTGGAATCGCGGTTTGGTGAGGACATCCATCATCAGGGCCATGGCGGTTTCGAGGTCCTTGGACAGCACGTTCAGGCTGACCGAGCCGGTGACATCACCGATGTTGGTGCGCAGGCTGGCCGCGAGGAAGGCGAGTTCCTCATCGAGTTCGCCGGCGGAGAATTCGCCGGCGCCGCCGGTGCGCCAGACCTCGTCGGCAAGGGTGGCGAGTCCTTCCTGACCCGTGGGCTCGAGATAGCGGCCGCCGCGAAAATAGACGGCGATGTTGACCAGCGGGAACTGGGTGTCGGGCATGGCGTAGACCGGCGTGCCGTTGCTGAGCTCGGATCGGAGCCCGGCGGCATCGGGGATGTTCCAGTCGATGGTGCCGAAAACGAGTTCTTCGGGGCGTTTCGGAATATCGCTGTCGGCCGAGGCGAGCCCCGCGAGAGCGAGAACGCAAACGATGGTGAAAATCAGTGGGCGTCGCATGTCACTCCTCCTCCCCGGTCCCCTCAGCGAGGGCGGAGAGACGCTCCTGCGCTCGCTGCATGATCAGATCCAGCGCGGCGTGAAACTCGGGCGGCGCCTGACCCTTCATGGTCTGAATCTGGCTCAGCATCTGCTCGAGTTCGGCCGGATCGGTGCTCTGGTTGATCTCGGCGATGGCCTGTTTCGCCATCATCTTGGCCTGGCCCGAAAGGGCGGCCAGATCGGGATCCTCGTCGGCCCCCGCCTTCCGGTGGTACCAGAGGACGTTCTTTCCTTCGGCCGGGAAGTAGGTGTTGGCGACCCGCATGACGTCTTCGGCGGTCACCGCCTGGATCTCGGCGGGCGAGGCGTTGAGGTATTGCCAATCGCCGAGCACGTCATAGAAAAGCAGTTGGAGCAGGAGGTAGAAGTTGGATTGGAGGCGTCGGAAGGAGTCCGCCAGGTTCTGATTCTTGACCTTGGCGAGTTCGCGCTCGGAGACGGGCTCTTTCTTGAGCAGCTCGATCTCGGCGAGCAATGCCGCCTCCACCGCCTCGTGGCTCACGCCCTCGACGAGTTCGGCCCCGACCTCGACGCTGCCGGCGAACCTCTGGGCCGAGAGATAGGCGTACGGCTCGCCGGTCGCGATGCCCTTCTCCTCGACCAGAGCCTTGTAGAACCGTGCCGGTCCGGCCGCTGAGGATCTCGGTCAGGACATCCAGAGCGTAGCTGTCCCGTTGCACGAAGGACACCGCGTGCCAGCGGATCTGCACCGAAGGGTTGGTGTCCGCGGTCGCGGTCATCCGGCGCTCCTGGATCTGTTCGATCTCTTCGGTGATGATCTCGGGCGGGTCGTTCTCGCCTCTCGGGATCCGGCCGAAGTACTTCTTCGCCAGAGCCACGGCTTCATCGGTGTCGAAGTCGCCGACCAGCGCCGCGGTGATGTTGTTCGGGGCGTAGAAGGTCTTGAAGAAGTGCTCCGCCTGGGCGCGGTTGATCGACTCCACATCCGACGGCCAGCCGATGACGGGGTGGTGATACGGGATCGAGCCCCAGAACATGAAGTCGAACTGCTCCTCGAACTTCGCGGTGGGGTTGGACTCGACCCTCATCCTGCGTTCCTCTCGGACGACATCGCGTTCGGAGTAGAACTCGCGGAAGACCGCGTTGAGCAGCCGGTCGGATTCCATCCAGAACCACAGTTCGAGCCGGTTGGCCGGGACGTCGATGAAGTAGACCGTGGCGTCATTGTTGGTCCCGGCGTTGAGTCCGGTGGCGCCTTCGTTGGTGTAGATCTTGTCGTACTCGTTATTGACGATATAGGCGCGCTGCGCCTCTTGGAGTTCCTTCATCTCTGCGCGGAGTTCGGCCAATCGAGGCGTCTGGTTTTCCGGCAGATAGATGCTCCCGGTGATCTTGCCGCGCCGTTTGGCGTCCCGCAGAGCGGTGTATTCAACATCCATCTGGGCCCGGATCTCGTCGAGCTGGGCCATGATCTTCATCTCGGCCTCGTAGTCGGTCGTGCCGATCGTGTTGGTGCCCTTGAACATCATGTGCTCGAAAAGGTGGGCGATCCCGGTGACTCCCACCTCCTCGTTGACCGAACCGGCGTGGGCGGCCCATCCGGCTGCGACTCTGGGCGACTCGTGCCTCTCGACGAGGAGCAGCTTCATGCCGTTTTCGAGGGTGATCTCGGTGACCGGTACCTTGGCTTCCTGAGCGAGGACCGTGGAACCGGTCAGGAGGGCCAGGGCGACGAACCCTGCGATGATCGACGCGCGTCGATGAATCATGGTGGTGTCCTTTCGGTGCGTGCCGGTGACGATAGGTCGGTTCTCCCGGCGGCAGATTGTGTTCCGACTGCGGTTTTTGCGCTGAGCGCGGGCGACATCTTATACGATCGCGGGCTCCCGTGGTTCTTCCGCGAGAAACGCGGTCACCTTTTCGAGGATCGATTCGCCCCCCTCGGCAAGCACCGAGTGGGCCGCGCCGGGGATCCTGACGAGTTCGGCGTGGGGGATGAGTCCGGCAAGTTCGGCGGTGTCTTCGGGGGCAACGACGGGGTCGCGGTCGCCGCACAGCACCAGGACCGGGACACCGATCGAGGGCAGATCGTCGCGGAGGTCCCATCCCCGCAGCAGGTGGTCGAGCTGGAACAAAATGCCAGGCAGGTCTGACTCCTCGGGGCCGTAGAGACGGTGGGCGTCTTCGACGAATCGGGCGAAGCGCTCGTGAAACGAAGGAGCAAATGCGAGGGTCATGAGCGCGGCGCCGGCACGATCGGGGGGCGCGTAGAGAAGCAGATCCTGGAGAGTTTCGAGAAGTCGCCGACCGTGCACGGACAGCCGGGCCGCCGACGAGGCGATCACGAGCCGGGAGATCCGATCCGGGATCCTCAGCGCCGCGGTCAGGGCGATGACACCGCCCATGCTCGCTCCCAGGAGGGCGGCGCTCTCGACATCGCGAGCATCCAGAACGGCTTCAAGATCTTCGGCCGCGCCCGGCAGAGTGAACCGGCTGCCTTCAGCCGAGCCACCGACACCGCGGTTGTCGATAGCGATGACCCGGAAGTGCCGGCCCATCGCAGCGGGGAGATTTCCCCAGATCCGCGAGGTCGATCCGAGACCGGCGATGAGAACCACCGCGGGACCGTTCCCGACCTCGAATCCCGAGACCGGGCCGCGCGGGGCATCGATGGTGAACGTGTTCATATAGAATAACTGCCTACCGTGATTTTTCGCATGCGCAGCCGGCATTGTAGCCGGACTCCAGGATCACGGTGTTGGCTCTTGGAGGATGACCCGTGAGCGAGCTGCTGCTGGCCTTGGACGTGGGCAACACCAATACCGTCGTCGGACTTTTTGCGGGCGAGCAACTGCGCGGCCACTGGCGGCTCACAACCCACGCCGATCGGACCGCCGACGAGATCGGAATGTGGCTCCGTCAACTTCTCCAGTGGGAAAAGGTGAGTCCAGCTGACCTGATCGGTGTTGCGGTCGCTTCCGTGGTGCCGCCCATGGACCCGAGGCTTCGTGAAGGAGTGCGGCGCTATCTCGAAAAGACGCCGTTCTTTGTCGAACCCGGGATCAAGACGGGAATGCCGCTCAGAGTCGAGGCACCCCAGGAACTGGGAGCGGATCGCCTCTGCGATGCCGTTGCGGCGTTTGCCGAACACGGCGGACCTTGCGTGGTCATCGACTTCGGAACCGCGGTGACATGGGAGGTCGTCTCGGCCGAGGGAGAGTATCTCGGTGGTGTCATCGCACCGGGGCCGGGCATCACCGCCGAGGCCCTGGGCGGCAAGACCGCGAAGTTGCCCCAGGTCGCCATGGCGCCGCCGCCGCGGGTCATCGGCAAAGGGACCATCGACAGCATCCAGTCGGGCCTCTTCTACGGATATCTCGGTCTGATCCACGGGATCACCCGGCGGATACTGGATGAGGTCGGCGGCGCCAAGGTCATCGCCACCGGCGGTTTTGCCCCGGTCTTTGCCGAGCACGCTCCGCTCATCGACCTGGTGGAGAGCGATTTGACCTTGCACGGTTTACGGCTGTTGTGGGAGAAGAACAACTAGAAGCCGATGAAAAAGACCATGGTTTCAACCGAACGTCGTGAGCGGATTCGAGCCTCTGTCGAAGACAAGCTCCGCCCGCTCACGCTGCCGAACTTCCTGACCCTGCTGCGGATAGCCATCGTGCCGTTCTTCGTCCTGGCGGTCTTTGCCCATGAATTTCGGCTGGCGGTCTGGATCTTCGTCATCTCCGGATTCACCGATGTCCTGGACGGGTGGATCGCCCGGACCTTCGATCTTCAATCGCGAATCGGCGCCCTCCTCGATCCGCTCGCCGACAAGGTGCTGTTGACGGCCGCATATATCTCACTCGCCGTCCCCCATGGCCAGGCGGTGGTGATCCCGCTCTGGCTCGCGATTCTGACCCTCTTCCGCGACTTCGTCATCATGCTCATGGCCTTTGTCTTCTATATGTTCGAGGGGATCAAGAGTTTCCCGCCGACCTGGACCGGCAAGCTGACGACGGTGATGCACGTCGTGACTGTCAGCGTGGTTCTGATGGCCAACGTCATGCCGATCCCGAACGTCGTCCTTCAGACCTGCTTCTACGTCTCGTTCTTCATGGTGATCCTGTCGGGCTTCAGCTACATCTATCGCTCGAGTCGGGCCATCGAGGCCGAGCGCCAGGCGCGGCTGGGCGACCCGGTCGAGGACGCCGAGATCGACCAGTACGGCGATCGGCGGAGATGAGTGAAAGGCGAGAAGTGAGGAGTCGAAGACTGAAGAAGTACCCTCTAACTCCTAACTCCTAACGTCCGACTACGGACTCACCGTCTCCGGCGGCTCCCAGGTCGGCATGATGCCGTTGAGCACCCGGACGACATCGCGAGCGATGATGAGTTCCTCATTGGTCGGCACCACCAGCACCTTGACCCGTGAACCGTCGGTCGAGATCTCACCCTCGCCGCCGCGCAGCCCGTCGTTGATCTGCCGGTCGATCTTGATACCCATGTACTCGAGGCCGCTGAGGGCCCACTCTCGGACCTCCGGCGAGTTTTCGCCGATGCCGCCGGTGAAGAAGACCGCATCGACCCCACCCATGGCGGCGGCGTAGGCTCCGATGTACTTCTTGACCCGGTAACAGAACATCCGGAAGGCGACATCGGCGCGCTGATGACCATTGGCGCGGGCCTCGACCAATTCGCGCATGTCCGACGAGACTCCCGAGATGCCGTAGAGCCCGGAGTGCTTGTTCATCATGGTGTTGACCTGGTGAAGCGTCATCTCCTCCATGGCCATGAGCCAGGGAACGACGGCGGGGTCCATGTCTCCGGTTCGGGTCCCCATGAGGAGCCCTTCGAGAGGGGTGAAGCCCATGGAGGTGTCGATCGATTTCCCGTGGTCGATTGCGGCGGTTGAGCATCCGTTGCCGAGGTGAACGGTGATGAGGTTGTGCTCCTGTCGTTCCCAACCGAGGATCTGACTGCCGCGGAAGGCGACATAGCGGTGCGAGGTTCCGTGGAAGCCGTACCTGCGCAGGGCGTGTTTGGTATAGAGCTGGAACGGAATGCCGTAGAGGAAGGCGTGCGGCGGCATGGTCTGGTGGAACGCGGTGTCGAAGACCGCGATGTGGGGCACGTCGGGCAACGCGGCGTGGGCGGCGTAGTAGCCCCGCAGGTTGGGCGGGTTGTGGAGCGGCGCGAGCACCGAGCACTCTTCGATCTGCTGGACCACCTCGGGGGTGATGAGCACCGATGAGGCAAAGGCCTCGCCGCCGTGGACCACGCGGTGGCCGACGGCGCCGACATCGGAGACATCATCGAGGATCCCGACTTCGGGGTCTGCGAGGATGCGCAACACCCATTCGATGGCGGCCCGGTGCTCGAGGATCTCGCGATAGTCGGTGAAGGGCTTGCGGTCCGGGGTCTTGAGCACGAGACGCGAATCGGAGAGGCCGATCTTTTCCACCAGACCGGTAGCGAGGGTCTGGTCTTCGTGCGCTTTCATCCGCTCGAGGTCGGTGTCGATGATCTGGAACTTGACCGAAGACGATCCACTATTGAGAACGAGGATTTTCATGTCTGTCTCTCCATTGTCGAGACGGTGACGACGTCAGGCGAGCCGGGGTTTGTCGTCCGGGAGACGATCGGTGCGTCGACGGTTGCTGTCGTAATGGAAGAACCCCTGACCGGTCTTGGCACCGTGAAGTCCGGCTCGGACCAGTCTTTTGAGCATCGGGCACGGGCGGAATCTCGCTTCGCCGCTCTCGGAGTGAAGGTGCTGCATCCAGTTGAGGACGCGGTCGAGACCGGTCCGGTCGGCCCACTCCAACGGTCCCATGGTGAAGTTGAAGCCGAGCTTGATGGCGAGATCGACCTCGGCCGCCTCGGCGACGCCTTCCATGACGGTGTGCATGGCTTCGTTGATGAGCGGCATGATCACCCGGGTGGTGACGAACCCCGGCATCTCGAAGACCTTGATCGGGACTTTGCCCAGAATGCGCGCAAACGCGACGGCTCGTCTTGTAGACCTCGTCGGTGGTGAGCTGGCCGCGGACCACCTCGACCACTCGTGTCGTGGTCACCGGGTAGAGAAAGTGCATCCCGACGATGCGCTCGGGGCATGAGTTCTGCGCCGCGAGCTCGGTGATGGAGAGGGTCGAGGTGTTGATGACGATGGGGTGGTCCTCGACCATCCGACGATCGAGCTCCCGAAGGATCCGGCGTTTGAGTCCGAAATCCTCCTGCACCGTCTCGATGGCCAAATCACAGTCGGCGGCGCAATCGAACTGGGTGACCCAACGGATGCGAGAGAGGATCGCCTTCTTTTCCGAGTTCGTCAGACCTAACGGGCGATCTCGTGATCGAGCGACTGCTCGAGCTCGGCTCGACTGGCCTCGACGGCCTCGGTGGAGATCTCCTTGAGGCAGACATTGAGCCCTTCCTGGGCGACCTTTGGTGGCGATGGAACGACCCATCATGCCGCCACCGATGATTGCAACGTTATGAAGCTCCCAGCTCATGGCGCGGGAGTGTAGCAGAGATGTCAACCCTCGTCGTTTCTGTTTGAGAATGGGGATCATGTTGGAAGACCCGACCGAGTCGGAGTGTTGCAGATGCCGAGGCCGTGAACCGGCGATGGGGAGACGTGTATCATGTGCGCCGTGAAGAGATCTCGAGTTCTATTTGTTGCCTTGTCGATGCTGCTGGTGGCGGGTCACGGCCTGGCGGCCGAAGAGGCGCCGGAGCACCCGGTCTTTCCCGAAGTGGTCTTCTCCTCCCTCGACGGAAACGCTGCGGTGACCATGTCGGCGTTTCGCGGCCGTCCCGTGCTGCTGACCTTCTGGGCGAGCTGGTGCGGACCGTGCCGGGTCGAGCTCCCCGAGCTGTCGAAGCTCTACGGCGAGCTCGTCGGGACGGGTTTTGTTCTGCATGACCGTCAACGTCGATCAGAACCCTGCGGCCGGACGAGCGCTTCCTCGAATCCCTCGGGCTGAGTCTCCCGGTCTATCGACTCGATCCCCGAGACACGAAATCCATCGGCATCGATGCTCTGCCGGCGAATATTCTGCTCGACGCCGACGGCCGATTCGTCCGGGCCTACAAGGGCTACACGCCGGAGGTGGTCGAAGAGGTTCGCCGGCTGGTGCTCGAGATGACGACCACGAAGCATCCATGAGGATCAGACCGCATCGTCGGACGCGGATGACCATCGTCGCCCTCGCCGCCGTGTTCAGCATCGGCTGGAGCGGCAGCACCACGAGCTGGGTTGCCTGGAACTCGGTGGGTTTCTTCCCGCCCGATCTCAAACGTCAGGTTCGGCTCCACGAAAACCGATTCGATGCCGGGATCCGCCGCGGACTCTCGGCGCCCGCCCGCGTGGCGCGCCGCGACGCCGGGCAAGCTCGAGGCCGCGCTCGAAGGACAGGTCCACCACTGCCGTCGCGGCGTTGCGCAAGCCGGTCTCCATGGCCGACCTGGTCGAGGAGCTGGGAGTGCTCTCGGTCCGCGTTCTCGATGCCAACGACCCGCTGGCCGTGGCCCACGACGATTCTCTCGAGCCGACCTACGCCGGGGCCTATCAGGCGTATGTCGACTCGGTTCGCGATCGACTTCGCCTGGTCTACTACGGTCAGGATCGCCAGCTGATCGACGGCGGACGGGTGAGCGATAGCGTCGCGGTCATTCTCGATCGATCGCGGAGCCTCTACCCGTTCCTCGGGGCCGAGTTCTACCGCACCGGTTCGTTGAGAACCTGGCGAGAGCTGGATGACCGCTCGGTCGCTTTCGGCGTCGCCGGCGTGGCGCTGTCGCGCGGGCTGACGGATCTGGCCAACTTCGCCGCCTTTGTCTGGAGTTCCGGCGGCGGTTTTGTCCCGCCGCCCGTTGCCGACCCCGGCCGGTCACGTCGGCGCAACCGTGACCCGGACCCTGGGTGGCGGATTCCCGGGTCGCGGTGGCAGCGGGATCGTGGTTCTCCGGTGATGCCCGAGTCCAAGCTCGTTCTCCCACCGCCATGAGCGATTCGATCCGCCGTCGTTTCGCCGACCACGTGGTCGTCGGTGATGGTTCAATGGGCTCCGAACTCGTCGGCCGGATGCCGGCGGGTGCCGTCCTCGAGACGGCGCCGCTCACCCACCCGGAGCTGGTTCTCGATATCCACCTCGCGTATCTCCGGGCGGGCGCGGAGCTCATCGAAACCGCGACCTTCGGCGCGTCGCGGCCCCGGTTGGCGCGCGACCGGATCGCCGATCAGGTCGAGAACCTCAACTCCGACGGCGGTCAAGCTGGCCCGTGAGGCGCGCGAGATCGCCGGTATCGATTGTCTGGTCGCCGGCGCCATCGGGCCGCTGGCGGGGGTCATCGATCTCGACGAGCCGGATGGACCGTCGGCCATTGCAGCCGCCCATGCAGAACAGGCGCAGATTCTCGCGGGGCGGGGCGCCGATCTGCTCATGCTCGAGACCTTTTTCCGTTTTGACGAGCTCGCCCTGGCGGTCAGGGCGGTTCGTGAGGTCTGCGATCTGCCGTTGGTCGGTCTCCTGACCTTCGCCACCGAGCGGCCGCCCCACCAGTACGCCGAGCAGGCGACGGTGGTGGACGAGCTCGCCGATCTCGATCTGCTCGCCGTCGGTGTCAACTGCGCGCCCGGGCCCATGGGGGCTCTCGAGATTCTGCGCAACACCAACCAGACCCGGTTGCCCCTGGCGGCGCTGCCGAACGCGGGTGTGCTCTCGCGGCGTGACGGTCGGGTCTACATGCCTCCTGCGACCCCCGCGTATCTGGCCAGGTTTGCCAGACTGTCGGTCGAGCTCGGCGCGTCGCTCGTCGGCGGTTGCTGCGGAACCGGCGCCGAGCACATCAGGGCGATCGCCGAAGCCGTCGGTGGCCTCAAACCCCGCCCGAGGGTCGCCACATCGGTGGTCATCGCCGATCTCGAGACGCCCGAGGATCGTCGCCGTCGCCCGGAGTCCAGCCTCGCCGCCAAGTTCGAGGCCGGCGAATTTGTTCGTGTCGTCCAACTCGACCCGCCCAAGGGGACCAACGCGGATGCGGTGTTTGCCGCTGCAAAGGCGCTCGCGCGTCACCGGGCGGTGGACGCCGTCGATATCAACTCCAACCCGCTGGCCCGACTGCGGATGGACTCGCTGTCGTTGGCCGCCGAGATCCAGCGCCGCACCGGCCTCGACGACCGTGCCCCACATCACCCCGCGCGATGCCAGCCTCATGGGTCTCCAGTCGCAGCTCCTCGGAGCGTGGTTCGGCGGTGTCCGAAATCTCTTCGCGGTCACCGGCGACCCGTCGCAGCTCGGCGACTATCCGGGTGTCCACGATGTCTATCACGTCGATATCTTCGAGCTCGTGCGGGCGATCTCGCGGATGGCCGAGGGCTTCGACTGCGCCGGCAACCGGATCGGCGATCCGCCGAGCTTCTTCACCGGGGTCGCGGTCAACCCGGTGGTGGACGACATCGAGCACGAGGCCGATCGTCTCAAGCGCAAGATCGACAACGGCGCCCACTACGCCATGACCCAGGTCTTCTTCGAGTGGCCGCCCTGGGAGCGATTCCTCGAGCTCTTCGGCGGTCAACTGCCGATCCCGGTCATGATCGCGGTCTGGCCCGTCCAGTCGCTCAAGATGGCGCTGCGGCTGCACCACGAGGTGCCCGGCATCGAGGTGCCCGAGGATCTGATGGCGGCGATGGAGGCCGCCGGCCCCGATGCCGCCACAGGTGGGTCGCGAGCGCGCCCTGAAACTCTTCCGGGAGGCGCCGAAATACGCCGACGGCGTGTACCTCATCGCGCCGTTCAAGAAACCGGAGAATGTCATTCCGCTCATCGACGAGGCCACCGGGTGACGCGTTCTTTCGCGCCAATGGGTCGCGAGCATACGAGTTCTTCCAATGCGAGTGTTCTTTCCGATCTCGACCGTGGCGTCGGACGCCCCGGCCAATCTCGGAACATGAGGATTGCTTTGACTGACTCTCCTTCAGCTCAGCGAGTGCCGGATGGGGCTCCGAGCCCCAGCCGGCGCCCGGTGAGGAACGAGGCGTGGACGCTACGGCGAACCGATCTGGCGAGTGTCGCTCTTCCGGGTTTCCACGACACGATCCGCCATGAGAACTCGTCTGCGGACGCCCCGGCCAATCTCGGAACTTGAGGATTGCTTCGACCAACTCTCCTCTAGCTCAGCGAGTGCCGGATGAGGCGCCGCGCCTCAGCCGGTGCTCGGTGAGAGAAACGCGTTCCTTGAACTTCGGGTGAGTCGATCTCGGTGGTATCCTGCGCATCAGGGTCACCACGACACGCGGGCTGTGCTACCGTCTTCGTCCCGCTCGCCGAGAAGTACCTGCAATCGCGGATGGTGGAAGACGATCGCCGAGACGCTTGCCTCGGGCTCCATCATCATCCCCTCGGTGAGGTGGATGCCGATCTCGTCGGGATCGAGGAGCGCCCAGATGCCCTGCTGCTGATCGAGATCGGGGCAGGCCGGGTAGCCGGGGCTGTAGCGCTTGCCCCGGTACTCCGCTCTGAAGAGGTTCATCATGGTGGTTTCGGTCGGGTCGGGGAATCCCCAGTGTTCTCGGAGTCGGCGGTGGAGCCGTTCGGCGGCGGCCTCGGCGGTCTCGACGGCGAGGGCCTGGATGGCGTGGCTGCGGAGGTACTCGCCGGCCGCGCGGTCGGCTGTCGCCCGTTCGCGGACGCCGTCGCCGGCGCCGACGACAAAGAACGCCACGGTGTCGCGCCGGCCGTCGACCGGCGGCAGGACATAGTCGGCGAGGCAGAGCCCGTCGTCCTTGGGCTGGCGGGGGAACTCGAAGCTCTGAATCGGCGCGGCGCCGCCCGGTTCGAAGATGTCGAGGCGGTTGCCGTGGGATTCGGCTTCGAAGAAACGCCAGACCTCGGTGACCCGCATCCACTCCCGGGCCTCGTCCTGAAGCTCGCCGATCAGTCTCGACCAGGGCCGTCACCTTGGGATCACCCTCGTCGATGAGCCGTTCGGATCTTGCCGCGCATCCCCATGTGTTTGCCGTAGAGCATCTGCGGGTTGAGATAGCGCCAGACATCGCGGAGATCATCGACGCGCTGGATCACGTGACGGTCGAAATCGGGGGGCGAGGGGAGGGGGACGGTCGAGCCGAACCTTCGAGGAACGTGACGGTGCCAGGCCCGACGATTCTGACGACTCGACCTGCAGCAGAATCGTCGAAATCGTCGGGCCTGGCACCGCCGAGTCGCCTCGATCAGCGCCTCACGCCGTTCGGGGTCGACCAGCTTCTGCATGACATCGAGCCCCTACATGGCGTCGCCGCAGTAGATCACCGGACCGCCGTAGGCCGGTGCGATGCGGGTGTCGGTGAATTTCTTCGACAGCGCCGCGCCGCCGACCAGGATCGGCGCGTCGATGCCGGCGGTCCTGAGGTCCTCGGCGGTGACCACCATCTGGTGCGCCGACTTGACCAGCAGGCCCGACAGCCCGATGGCGTCGGGGCGGTGCTCGCGGCAGGCCTCGACGATGCGCTCGGGCGGCACCTTGATGCCGAGATCGACGACCTCGAAGCCGTTGTTGGCGAGGATGATCTCGACCAGGTTCTTGCCGATGTCGTGGACATCGCCCTTGACCGTGGCCAGCACCACCTTGCCGCGGGCCGCGAGTGTCCGCGGCCTCCATGTACGGCTCGAGGTGGGACACCGCGGCCTTCATGGACTCGGCCGACTGCAGCACCTCGGCGACGATGAGCTCGTTGGCGTTGAACAGCCGGCCGACCTCGGTCATCCCGGCCATCAGCGGGCCGTTGATGATGTCGAGCGGCGGCGCGCCCTCGGCGAGCTTGCGGTCGAGGTCGTCGATGAGCCCGTCGCGGGTGCCGTCGATGATGTAGCGGGCGAGGCGCTCGTCGAGGGGAAGGTCATCGGAGGGTCGCGAGCGGTCGCGTTTGACGCCGCGGAAGCGCTCGGTGAGCGGGCGATGTTGGCCTGGTTGATGGCGGCGCGCTGTTCGGGCGGTCTGTTCGCGCCAGTCGCGGGGCGCGTCCGTCGCCGTAGTTGAACAGCAGCGCCTCCGCCTCGCGCCGCACTTCGTCCGGGATCGAGGCGAAGCGCTCGATGCCCTGGCTGTTGACGATGGCGAGATCGAGCCCGGCCTTGGTGCAGTGGTAGAGAAAGACCGAGTTGACCACCTCGCGCGCCGCCGGCGGCAGACCGAAGCTGACGTTGGAGATCCCGAGGACGGTCCGGCAGTGGGGCAGGCGCCTCCTTGATGAGCCGCAGCCCCTCGATGGTCTCCACCGCGCCGCCGATGTAGCCTGCGTCGCCGCTCGCCGCCGGGAAGACCAGCGGGTCGAAGATGAGGTCGCGATCGGCGAGGCCGTACTTTCCGGTCAGCAGCTCGCGGCTGCGCAGCGCCACCTCGAGCTTGCGTTCGCGGGTGAACGCCTGGGCGTCGTCGGGACTCTCGTCGATGGTGCCCACCACCACCGCGGCGCCGTAGCGCCGCAGCAGCGGGCAGATCCGCTCGAAGCGCTCCTCGCCGTCCTCGAGGTTGATGGAGTTGACGATGGCGCGGCCCTGGCAGTAGGTCAGCGCCAGCTCCACCGCCGCCGGGTCGGTGGTGTCGATCATCAGCGGCGCCTTGACCGATCGGGTCAGCCGGTCGTAGAACTCGCGGATGTCGGCGAGCTCGTCGCGCTCGGTGGTGGTCAGGCAGACGTCGACGATCTGGGCGCCGGCCTTGACCTGGGCGCGGCCGATCTCGGCGGCCTCGTCCCAGCTCTCCTCGGTGACGAGCCGGCGGAACTTGGCCGAGCCGATGACGTTGGTGCGCTCGCCGACGAGCAGCGGGCGGTTGTCGGCGGTGGACTCCACCAGCTCGATGCCGCTGAAGAAGACCCGGGTCGATGGTTTCTCGGGCAGCGGGCGCGGCGCGCTTGCCGTCCACCATCGCGGCCAACGCCGCGATGTGCTTCTCGGTGGTGCCGCAGCAGCCGCCGACGATGTTGAGCCAGCCGGCATCGGCGAAGCGCTCGAGCTTGGCCGCGAGGCTCTCGGGGGTCTCGGGATAGAGGCCGTCCTCGTCGGGCAGCCCGGCGTTGGGGTAGCACGAGACCGCGCAGGCCGCCATCTCGTGCACCGAGCGCAGGTGGTCGGTCATGAACTCCGGCCCGGTGGCGCAGTTGAGGCCGATCGCGAGCGGCCGGACGTGCTCGATGGAGGCGACGAAGGCCTCGGCGGTCTGGCCGCCGAGCATGGTGCCGTTGAGCTCGATGGTGCCGGAGACGATCGACCGGTCGGGTGACTCCCGGCCTCGCGGCACACCGCCTCGACGGCGATCAGCGCCGCCTTGGTGTTGCGGGTGTCCTGGCAGGTCTCGATGACGAAGAGGTCGACCCCGCCCTCGAGCAGCCCGCGCGCCTGCTCGGCGAAGCCCGCCACCAGCTCGTCGAAGGTGATGCCGCCGGTGACGCTGATCGCCTTGTTGGTGGGGCCCATGGAGCCGACGACGAAGCGCGGCCGATCGGCGGTGGCGAGCTCGTCGCCGCCTCGCACCGCGAGCTCGGCGGCGCGCCGGTTGAGCTCCCGCGCCCGGTCGGCCAGGCCGTACTCGGCGAGCACGACCGGCGTGCCGCCGAAGGTGTTGGTCTCGATGAGATCGGCGCCGGCCTCGAGATAGGCGCGGTGGACATCGAGGACGACATCGGGCCGGGTCACGACGAGGTGCTCGTTGCAGCCCTCGAACTCGACGCCGCCGAAGTCCTCGGGTCCCAGATCTCGCGGCTCTGGAGCATGGTCCCCATGGCGCCGTCGAACACGAGGATCCGCTCGCGCATGAGCGCAAGCAGCTCGTCGGTGCGATCGGGGACCGGGGATTCGAGTTGCCATCTGTCAAACTCCGGCCTCTTTGTACGCAACTGCGAAGTGGAATGCAAACCCGCGGATGTCGACGGAAGACGTTGACAAACCTGCGTTTCGTGGTGTGAAGTGGATCGATGAACCGCGACCGAGGAATCCACTGGCCCCGCGCGGCGCTTTTGGCGTTGCTGCTGTGGTGGACGATCCGCCTGGGCAGCGGGGCCGCAACGTGGTGTTTCGTCGACTTCGCGAATCTCGCGTTCCACGAGTTCGGTCATCTGCTCTTTCGTCCGCTTGGGGATGACGCTGCACTATCTCGGCGGAACGCTCTTCCAGCTCTTCGTGCCGGCCATGCTGGTGGTGTACTTCTCTGCTCCGGCGAGCTGAACCGTCGGGATCCGCTTTCTGTTTCTGGTGGGTGGGGGAGAGCCTGATCAACGTTTCGATCTACATGGCGGACGCACGGGAGCTCAATCTGCCCCTCGTGGGCGGCGGCGACCACGACTGGAACGAGCTCTTCTACCGCTTTGGTCTTCTCGGCGAGGAATCGGTGGCGCGGGTTGCGGGAACCACCCATCTGTTGGGGACGGTGATCATGATCATCGGCATTGGGTGGTGGCTCTACTTCGTGCTGCCGACATCGGCCCAACGTCGGGTGTACGAGGCGATCACGAGCCGAAGTCCGGCCCTCGAACTGCTCTTTCCGGATCCCGACTGCCAAGCCTAGGCATGTCCGCTCCACCGGGGAAGGGTCATCTCGTCTGCTCGGAATTGCTAGGGTGTGTGCTGGTATGTCGATGATGTCCACCGCCCTGAGATCGCTCGTTAACCGTTCGCTGGCACCGTTCGGGTCGCCCGAGGCCGGTCGACGTTTCCCGAACAGCGAGGATCTGGTCGCTACGACCGAACGACAGACCGGGCTCGGCAACTGGGGTGGTCCGCACTTCCGCGATGGGCTGGATGCGTTGCTGGCGGCTCTCGAGGCACTTCCGGGTCTCACCCCACTCGGGGTCGTCACCTTCGGCAACATGATCCGCCAGGCGCTGGTCAACCGTCTGCGCTTTGTCGGGGATCCGTCCCCGCGCGGCGAACTGAATTCGCCGGTGATCATTACCGGGCTCCCGAGATCAGGAACGACGGCCCTGCATCGATTGCTCGCCCTCGATCCGGTGTTTCACGCGCCGCCGCTCTGGGAGCTTCTCGATCCGTTTTCCTCTCCCAACCCGGATCTGAGACGCTGGCGGACAACGGCGCAGATCAGTTTCAAGAACCGACTCTTGCCCGACCTCGACCAAAAACACTTCACCCGCGCCGATACGCCGGAGGAGTGCACGCTCTTGCTCGCCAACAGTTTCGCCTCGTCGCTGTTCTGGGACCTGGCCCCCCTCGAGGGCTATCTCGAGTGGGTTCAGACGGCGAATCAGCGGCCGGTCTACGAGGACTACCGGAGACAGCTCGAAATCCTCCAGGCCCGCCACCCCGGCCGCCGGCTGCTGCTCAAGGCGCCGGCCCACCTCGGCAATCTCGCCGTCCTGCACGAAGTCGTGCCCGAGGCGCAGCTGATCCAGACCCACCGCGATCCCACCAGGTGTTTCTTCAGCCACTGCAGCCTGCGCGAGACGCTCTCTTCATTCGTCGTGGACCGGCCGGACCGGGAAGCCATCGCCGGTCAGGTCAAGCGGGTCTTCGATCACGATCTACGGGGCAATCTCGAGTTCCACCGCGGCGCGCAGGGCGGGGTGATCCACGTCGCCTGTTCGACCCTTGCTCGTGAACCACTGCAGGTGCGGCGTGAGATCAGTCGACGTGTCGGAGTCGACTGGACGGAAGAGGCCACGAATCGGGCGGCGAGACCGCGGCGTGAGGGTGGGGGTCCCGGGTTGCACCGGTACTCGCATGATGGCTGGGGCATCTCGCCTTCGGATGTCGCCGGGTTCTTTGGCGACTATCGATCGACATTCGCCGACCTCGTGGCGACCTGAGCCGACTCGAGATGTGCCTTCTCGCCTTTGCCTGGCGCGTCCACCCGGATTTCCCCCTGGTCCTCGTGGGAAATCGCGACGAGTTCCACGATCGACCCGCCGAGCCGGCCCACTGGTGGAGGTCGCCCGAGGGGATCCTCGCGGGGAGGGATCTGCAGGCCGGAGGTTCGTGGCTCGGGCTCAACCGAAGTGGTCGATTCGCGGTGGTGACCAACTATCGCGAACCGGGAGTCGCCACGAGCGGTCGGCGGTCTCGCGGCGAACTCGTGGTTGATTTTCTTTCGTCCTCCGCGACCGGTCGACGAGTGGATGGATGCGCTCGACCGACGGCAGGATGAGTACGGTGGATTCAACCTCGTGATCGGTGATGGAGATCAACTACACTACCTGACCAACCGCGGCGAGGACCGCCGGTTCCTCGAACCGGGAATCTACGGCCTCAGCAACCACCGCCTCGACACGCCGTGGCCCAAGGTGGTGGCGGCACGCAGCTGGGCTGCGGCAGCTGATCGATGACGGATCGGGTCGATCCGAAGTCGCTCTTCGATCTGCTCGTCGGATCGCACGCCCGCGACGGAGTGACGAGCTGCCCGACACGGGCGTGCCGTTGGAGTGGGAGCGGGCGCTGTCAGCGGCATTCATCGACGGACCGGAGTACGGAACGCGGGCGAGCACGGTGGTGCGGATCGACGACCGACGGCCGCGCCGAGTTCGAGGAGCGCCGGTTCGGCCCGAACGCGGTCATTGCCGGAACGAGTCGCGGTTCAGCCTCTGATCGCCTCCAGCTGCTCGGCCATGAGTCCCTTGAAGAGCTCGATCTTGTAGCCGTTCTCGGACAGCGGCTCGGCGCCGGCCACGGTGGCCTCGGCCGCTTCGGCAATGGTCGCGGCGTCGAGCTTTGTGCCGGTGATGGCCGCCTCGACGGCCTTTGCCCGCCACGGGATCGGTGCGGCGCCCGAGAGAAAGACCCGGGCCGAAGTCGACGGTGTCGCCGTCGAAGACCAGCGCCAGAGCCACGCCGGCGAGGGCGAAGTCCCACGACGCTCGATCTCGGACCTTGCGGTAGGACGAGCGCAGGCCCGGTGGCGGCGCCGGGAGAACGATATCGGTGATGACTTCGTCGGACTCGAGCACGGTCTCCCGCCGCGGATCGACCGACGGCGGCACGTGGAGAGCTCTCCACCGGAATCGACCTCGTCGCCGAGGGGCCGGAGACCCGGCACACGGCGCCGAGGGCGGCCAACGCCGGGGCGGTGTCGGATGGGTGGACGATGTAGCACATGATCGCCGCCGAAGATGCAGTGGTGCTGGTTCTCTCCCTCGTAGGCGTAGCAGATTTCACCGCCCTTGCGCAGACAGTCGAAGTCACCGCGGTAGTACCAGCAGCGCGGTTTCTGGCAGAGATTGCCGGCGATGGTGCCCTGGTTGCGAAGCTGCGGGCTGGCGACGACCCTTGGCGGCGTCGGCGAGGGCGCCGTAGCGGTTGACGAACGACGTCGCTCGCCGACGATTTCGGCGATGGTGGTCATGGCGCCGAGCCGAAGACCGCCGTCCTTGGTCGGGTTCGATCCCGCGGAGTTCGGCGATGGCGGTCAACGAGACGAGGGTGTCGGTGGTGAAGACCCGGTCGCGCAGACAACCGATGAGATCCGTGCCGCCGCCGTGGATCCGCGCGCCGTTGTCATCGAGGATCCCGAGGACCTCTTTGAGAGTGTCGGGACGAACGTAGCTGAACTTGGGAAGCATCTCAGGCCTCCTTTCCCAGCGAGTGAACGAGGTCGAGGATCTTCTCCGGCGTCAAAGGGGCGTTGGGAGGATTGCCGCCGAGCGCGTTGGCCACCGCGTTGCCGACGGCTGCGGCGGTGGGGATCGTCGCCGGTTCGCCGAGGCCCTTGGTTCCGGTGTTGTTGAACTCGTAGTCCGGGATATCGATGGGGTGGCAGGCGTGGGCATCGGCGACATCGAGGATCGTCGGGATCTTGTAGTCGTGGAAGTTGGGGTTGACCATCTTGCCGGTCTGTTTGCCGTCGAGGATCCGCTCCTCGGTGACGCCGAGTCCGATCCCCATGGCCATGCCGCCGAAGACCTGGTTGTCAAAGGTCAGCCGGTTGAGAACGCGGCCCGAGTCGTGGGCGCCGAGGAAGCGGAGGATCCGGATCTCACCGGTGCGGGTGTTGACCTCGACCTCGCAGAACTGGGCCGCGAATGGGGCCGTGAACGTGCCGTCAGGGTTCGGATCGCGATAGCCCGTGCCCATGAGGAGACCTCGGCGCTCGAGGCGTTCGAGCTCGCCGAGGCCCAGCGTCTTGGATGGATCCGATGTACTCGTGATCGTGAGATCGCTGAAATCGAGGTCGGCCGGTGTTGTCTCGAGTTGTTCCGCGGCGAACTCGAGGATCTGCCTCTTGACATCCATGGCCGCCGACCGAACCGCCGGCGAATCCGACGGCACCGTCTTACTGCCGCCGGAGGCGGTGGCGTACTGGGTCGTGGCGGTGTCGGCGTGCTCGATCCGGATCTTTTCGAGGGCGACGCCGAGTTCCTCGGCGACGATCATCGCGGCCCATGTCTTGGTTCCGGTGCCGATGTCGGAGGCGCCCATGTTGAGGTTGGCGCTGCCGTCGGCGAAGAGCTTGACGACGACGGTGGACGGGGGACCGCCGGGGTAGAACCACATGCCCGCGGCGAGCCCGACACCCCGCTTGAGGTGTCCCTTGTCGGGAGTGCGTTGCCGCGCCTCCTTCCATCCGAAGGCCTCGGCCCCGTTCTCGAGGCAGGCGCGGAGCTGATTCGAGGTGTAGGGCATGGCCGGGTCGGTTTGAAGTCCGCTGGCGAGGTTTTTCAACCGGAGCTCGAGGGGATCCATTTCGAGCTTGCGGGCGAGTTCGTCCATGGCCTGCTCGAGGGACCATGCACCCTGAGGGATGCCCGGCGCCCGCATGGGCCGAGCCTTGCCGGCGTTGGTGTAGACCGTGGTGTCCACCGCGTGAACGTTGGCGACCTTGTAGAGATAGGTGGGCAGAGTACCGGTCCCGGCGCCGTAGAGGTAGGCGCCGCCGGTACCGAGGGAGTGGTATTCGATGGCGGTCAGGGTGCCGTCCGACTTGGCGCCGATCTTGATGGTCATGGTGTTGCCGGGGCGGTTGCCGGTGACCGTGAAACAGTCCTCGCGCGGCAGGAAGAGCTTGACGGGGCGCGCGGTCATGCGGGCCATGATGGCGGCCATGACCGTGTATTTGCCGGTCTCGAGCTTGGCGCCGAAACCGCCGCCCATGTAGTGGCCGATGACCCGGACATTGGAGATCGGTAGGCCGAAGACCTTCGCCATGGTTTCCTGCACCCCGAAAACGCCCTGCGTCGAGTCCCAGACCGTGAGCCGGTTGCCGTCCCACTTGGCCACCGAACCGTGGGGCTCCAACGGCGCCTGGATCTGGCAGGCGGTCCGGTAGGTGCTCTCGACGATGACATCGGCTTCGGCGAAGCCGGCGGCGATGTCGCCGCGTTCGCGGATCTGCGGTTCGCCGACCATGTTGCCGCCCTCCTGGACGGCGGGCGCGTCGGGCAGCAGCGCCTTGTCGTCGTCGACGACAAAGGGCAGGACCTCGTAATCGACCTTGATGGCGCGGATGGCGTCGACGGCCTGGAGCGGGGTCTCGGCGGCGACGGCGGCGATCTCCTCGCCCTCGTGCCGGCAGTGGTCGTCGAAGAGACGGCCGTAGAACTGGCCATCGTCCTCGTACCAGGGGATGTCGGTTCCGGGTGTCTTCCCGGTGATCACAGCCTGGACGCCGGGCATCTTTTCGGCCACGGTGGTGTCGATGGAGAGCACCCGGGCGTGGGCGTGCGGGCACCGAAGAATCGCGCCGTGGAGCATCTCGGGCAACGAGACATCCTGCGGGTAGATCGCGGTTCCGCTCACTCGTTCGTAGCCGTCGATCTTGGGTTGCCGGGTGCCGACGACCCTGGTCTCGCGCCAGTCGTTCGAGTGGGGGTCGTTCTCGGGGGTCTCGGGGACCGGGCCGTCGATGTGATAGGCGTGTGTGTCGGTCATGACCCACCCCCTTTCTTTCTGTTCGCACCTGCGTCGGACACCGCGTTGACGATGTGTTGGTAGGCGCCGCAGCGGCAGAGATTGCCGCTCATGCCGTGCCGGATCTCGTCATGGTCGGGGCCGGGTTGGCGCGCAGGAGGCCCTCGGCCGCGATGATCTGACCCGGGGTGCAGTAGCCGCACTGGAAGGCGTCGTGCTCGACGAACGACTTCTGGACATCGCCGAGCTCCTCGCCGTCGAGGAGTCCCTCGATGGTGGTGATCTCGGTTCCTTCGGCCTCGAGGGCCAGGGTCATGCAGGCATACCGGGGAAGGTCGTCGATGAGGACCGAGCACGAACCGCACTCGCCCCGCTCGCAACCGGCCTTGGTTCCGGTGATGCCCAGGCGCTCACGCAGGACGAAGAGCAGCGTCCAGCGAGGCTCCACCAACAACCGGTGGAGGCGGCCGTTGACCCTCAGCGCAATCTGAACCATTTCCTCCGGGTCGGTGATCTCTGGTATGGCTTCGGCTCGGCTCGAGACACCGGCGGCGACCGCAGCCGCGCCCGCGCCCACCGAACCGAGAAAACCTCGGCGGGTGACGCCTTCTGTTGGTGGTTTCTGGGATTCTTCTTCTTCGCCATGGGCGCCTCCCTGGACGATTTTGAGATCAGATCGTAGGTTGGTGTGAAACCGTCACGGGTGATTGTAGCGTGGACCGGACTCGTTTCTGGTTTCTCGTCTTTCGCAGCTCGGCCTTCCGATGACACAGATCGACACAGATTCCGTCGCATCGTCGCAAACGCGAAGACTCGAAGGCGCGAAGGGGTCACCAAGACATCGCACTTTTAGACGAGTCACGCTTTCGCCAGAACGTTTGACTTCGAAGGGAGGGCCATCTCACCGCAAGGACACTGCAGGGCAGCCAGGATGGCTGCCCCCATAATCTTCGCAAGTTGGGTATTGGATGGGAGAGACGGCGGGAGATGGCCCATTGCCGCTGCGATGGAATCTGCGTCAATCTGTGTGATCTGTGGGCTGTCGCGATGATGCGGTGTTCGCATCCTGCATCCGGCATCGCCCTACAGCAACGCCAACGCTGCGAGCATTGCCGCCCAGAACCGCGAGGCACCCGCAGCCGCTGCCCTTCCTCAACGCCGCGCCGAAGAGGGCGCGGCCGGCCGTCCGGCCGACGACGGGGACAGCGGCGATGGCCACTTTTGCCGCGGTCTCTCGCCAGCGATCCATCTCCTCGCGGTGGAGCTTGTTGCGCAGGATCTGCTGTTCCACCGCGACCTTCTCGCGGTGTTTCATCTCCTCGCGGGTGCGGACGATCTCGAGTTCCTCCTGGTCGGGGATGAACCGGAGCTGCGAGTCGCAGTACTCGCAGAAGATCTCGACCTCGCCGAGGGGAACCTCGACCGGGGCCGAACAGTTGGGGCAGTGATGAGAGGTTGCTTCGACCATCACTGGTCTTCTACGCAGAGAAGGTCGGCAAGTTGGCCGATTTCTTCGGGGTGATAAACCCTGTGGTCCGGCACCACGGACCATGCGGGGCTCGCACCGCCGTTCAAATAGTGAGCCGCAACCGAGACGATGCGGAGATCGCGCCCCATGGCCGTCAGATCTCGGTTGGCATTGGCGGCGCAGACGATGTCCGTTTCATGGTCGCCGATCAAGAGCGCGGACGCGGGCTCCTCGATCCCGAGGATGTCAAGGGCGTTGAAGATGCCGTCCGGTGCGGGCTTTTGGCGATCGATGGGAACCTCGGCGAAGCCCACGATGGCGGTAAAAAAGTGATCCGCGTTGTCGGCGGAGAGGATCTGAGAGATGGTCGCCCGTTCGTTCTGCGACACGATCGCCTGGGGAAACCTGCGCAGTTTCTCGAGGACAGCTCCGATTCCATCGAAGAGCGGGACCCGGGTCTGATCGTCGAGTTGGTAGGGCGCCCATCGTTGGGCGGCCTCGGCGCACTGTTCGTTGCTGAGTCCGAACGCCCGGGTGTAGAGCTCCTGCCAGTTGCTGACGCGGTTCCACGCGGCAACATAGGCCTCCACCGAGGTCAGCGCGGCGACATCGCGCCACGATCGGCCGGTGACCTCCTCGACGATCCGGCGGTTGACGCTGAGGTTTCGCTGCAGGGTGTCGGCCAGGGTGCCGTCAAAATCCCAGAGCACGGCTTTGAGAGGGTAGTCGTTGAGCACGTGGTCATTATGCCTTGGACGTTGAGCGGTTGGTGTGATGCCGGTCCATCTTCCGATGCTGCTCAGAGCAGCTCGAGCAGATGCGCGATCATTTCGCTGCCGCGGTGAAAGTTGTCCACGATGAGCATTTCGTTGGGGCCGTGGATGCGACCCTCGGGAACGTCGACTCCGAGCAGGAGGCAGGTCGCCCCGAGTTTGGCGTCGATGGAGGCGACGATGGGGATGGATGCGCCGTCCCGGATGTAGTAGACCGTGCCTTCGAATGCCCGGCCCATCGCCTCGAACGCCGAACGAACATGAGGGTTGTCGATGGGGGCGAGGAACGGACGACCACCGTGACCGCGACTCACCGTGACCCGGATCTCCGGGGGGGCGATCTTTCGGACGTGTTGCTCGAGCAGGTCGAGCACCTTTTCGGGGTCCTGATTCGGCACGAGTCGCATGCTGACCTTGGCGGTTGCCGACGCCGGGACAATCGTCTTCGAACCTTCGCCGCCGAATCCACCGGTGAGGCCGTTGACCTCGAGCGAAGGGCGCGCCCAGATTCGTTCGATGGTCGAAAACCCCACTTCACCATAGGGCGCCTCCGCGCCGAGATCCCGACAGAACGCGGCTTCGTCGAAGGGGAGCGAGGCGAATCCCTCGCGTTCGGTCGGCGACAGCTCGAGAACATCGTCATAGAAACCATCGATGGCGATGTGGCCGTCGCGGTTCTTGAGGTCCGAGAGGATCCTGGCCAGGAACTCGGCCGGGTTGGCGATCGCGCCGCCGTAGTTGCCCGAGTGGAGATCCGTCGCCGGTCCGTCGACCCGGATCTCGGCGACGGTGATGCCGCGCAGACCGTAGCAGACCGAAGGGCAGTCGTTGGCAAAGAACGGCGAGTCGCTGATGACGGCGACATCAGCGGCCAAAAGGTCGCGGTGGGTGTCGAGGAGTTTTTCCAGCCCTTCGCTTCCCTCCTCCTCTTCGCCTTCGATGGCGAAGAGGACATTCACGGGAAGGGTGCCTTTTGCCTCGAGGTAGGCATCGACGGCGTTGATGTGCATCAGAACCTGACCCTTGTCATCGGCGGTGCCGCGGCCGAAGATCTTGCCGTCGCGAACCTCGGGTTCGAAGGGAGGGCTCGACCACTCGTCGAGGGGATCGGCGGGCATCACGTCGTAATGGCCGTAGAAAAGGACTGTCGGCAGTTCATCGGAGATGTGTTTTCGGGCCCACACGACGGGGTTGTGGTTGTCGACGACGAGTTGGCGGACCTCATCCATCCCGGCGCGCTCGAGACGCCGTTCGAGCCAGTTCGCCGCCTCGGTGATGGCATCCGGGTGGGGGAGTCCGGGACTGATGCTCGGGATTCGGACAAGCTCGATCATCTCGTCGAGGGCCCGGTCGCGGTTGGTGCGCAGCGTGTCGATGACCTGTTTCATGAGTTCCTCCGGATCGGGCGTGCGATGGGGACGAGTATAGGGCAGCGGGCGGCCTGCGGCCGGCATGGATAGAATGGCGATCCATGGAAACACTCACGATCCGTCAGGCCCGTCGGCTCGCCCTCGCTCGTGCAGGCCTCTTGAAACCCGAGTGGACCGGTATGCCGAAGTCCGCGCGGGGGCGTGGGCCCTCCGCCCGCCGGGCCTGTCACGAGATCGTCCGTCGGTTCGGCTATCTCCAGCTCGATTCCATCGGTGTGACCGGCGCGCGGACCCAGGGGTTGGTGCTCATGTCGCGGCTCGATGGCCTTGATCCGTCGCTCGTCGAGGATCTCCTCCAACCGGGCGAGCCGCTCTTCGAGGGCCTCGGCCACGAGGCCTGCTGGCAGCCGATGGGGGACTGGCCGCTCTTCGATTTCCGCCGCCAAGAGCTCCGGGACGCTCCCCGATGGGGCGAGTTTGTCGCCGAACACCGCGATGTGGCGGCCGAGATCCTCCGGCGGATCGAATCCGAGGGTCCATTGCGTTCGCTCGACTTCGAGAGCGGCAGGTTCGGCGGCACCTGGCAGCTCAAGACCGCCACCTTCGTGGCCAGCGCCCTGTGGGGAACCGGCGAACTCGCCATCCGCGAGCGGCGCTCGTTCCAGCGGGTCTACGATCTCGTCGAGCGGGTCATTCCCGGCGAGGTGCTGACGCAGTCCATGACCTTCGACGAGGCGCTGCCCAAACTCATCCTCAAGGCCCTCGCCGGCCACGGTTGGGCGAGCTCAGGGCACGATCGCCGATACCTGGCGGTTGAAGAACCGCGGTCGTGTCGTGGCAGCGGCTCTCGGCCGGCTGGAAGAATCGGGCGAAATTGCCGCGTGCGAGCTGGTGGACGAGGAGGGCGGCCGCACCTCCGGATGGATCCGGGCGGAGGATCTCGAGTTGGCCGCGCGATTGGAACGCTTGCGCCCGCGCCGGGACAGGGGCGTTCTGCTGTCACCGTTCGATCCGGTGTTGTGGGACCGCAAGCGGGTCGCGGCGCTCTTCGGTTTTGACCAGGTTCTGGAGATCTACAAGCCGGCCAAAGATCGTGTCTACGGCTACTACTGCTTGCCGGTGCTCGCCGGTGACCGACTGGTGGGGCGGGTCGACCTCAAGTGCGATCGGAAGGCGGGCAGGATCGAGGTCCTCTCGAGCAGATACGAAGACGATCCGCCTTCATCAGCCCACCAAGAGGCGCTCCGAACCGCGGTGGAGAGACACGGTCGTCTTCTGGGGATGACCAACATCCGTTGACCCGCTCTTATCGGCTCCCTGCGGGCGGGACGCCCGCACCACAACGGTCAGGGACGAAACGGAGAAAGAACGTGGGCAAATTGTGGTGCGCGCGTCTCGCGCGCAGGGGGGTCTATTGAGAGTTGGCCTTCTGGTGACCTGCCCTTGTACGTTCCCCGCGGGCGGAACGCCCGCATCACAATGGCGAGGGACACCTCGTCTTGAAACACAAAGGGCACCAAGAACCACAAAGAACCCACCAAGTCTCTCTTGACTCATCGCAGGGTTGTTCGACGATTCAAAATCGGATGGAGCCCGGGTCTACCTTGCGACGCTTCGTGAGACCCTCGTGGTTCTTTGTGCTCTTTGTGTTTCAAATACGGGCGATGTCATGAAAACCCCGGCCATCTGGCCCGGGTTCTTTCGCTTCAGGTGTGCGGCCTTCAGTCGGTGCGGATTTCGAGATCCGAGACCTCGTCGACGGCGGCTTCGAGAGCGTCGTCGAAGGCGTCCTGGGTCCCGACCCGCAGCGGAGTGAAGAGGTCCGTCAGGATCTCCCGCACTTCGCGTCGTGAGGCGTTGAGCTCAAGGAGATCGTCGTTGATGTGGATGTTCGCGTCATCGATGATGCGTGCTGCGGCCTCGGCGAAGGGCGCGCCCGGACCCGTCACCGGTCCGAGGTGCGTACGAAGCACCGCCGCGACATCGTTGGCGATTGCGGCCTCGATGCGTTCACCGCAGCTCTTCCATCGCTTCGTGGAAGGGCTCCATCTCCTCGTGGAGTCTTTCCATGTCCTCCTGGAACGGCTCCATCTCGGCATGGATCCGCTCCATCTGTTCGCTGCGACGGCATGGCTTCGAGATGGAGAGCTTCGATCTGTTTGCTGCAGAGGCTCGAGTTGGGCGTGGAGTGCTTCCATCTGTGCGTGGAACGGTTCCATGTCGATGTGAACAGACTCGAGCTGCGCGTGGTGCGCTTCCATCTGTTCGTGGATCTGCTCCTGGATCTGCTCGAGGGTCCCGTCTTCGATGTGGAGTTTCATGTTCTCGAAGGACTCGTGCATCGCCTCGAGTTGGGCGTGCATGGGTTCCATGTCGATGTGCATGGCCTCGATCTGCTCGAGGATGGGCTCCATCTCGGCCTCGATGCGGGCCATGGCCTCGTGGTTGATGTCGATCTCGATGTCGTCGATCTGCTCGAGGATTGGTTGGAGTTCGAATTCGTGCTCGGTGATGCGCTCGATATAGGGTTCGATGCGCTTCTCGGCTTCTTGCATTTCAGTCAGGGCCGCCTTGAGCTCGGGGCTGGCTTTTCTCGGACCGGGTTCGGTGGGTTGGACCGCGGCGATGGCCGGGACCAGTGCGGCGGTGAGAATGGCGGCGGGGAGAATGACCGCGAGGCCGACCTTGCGGTGTCTGGGTCGATTCAGAATGCTCATGATGCGTTCCTCCAGGTCCGAACGCCGGGCCATTTCGAGACCGGCGACGGCAAGGGCGGGGCGATAGACCGCGGTGCGGGCGATGCCCAGTAGGTGACAGGCGTAGGACGAGGCGCGGGAGCCGAGCGACAGGACCTCTTCGTCGCAGGCCATTTCCTGCTCGAGGTCGAGGCGGCGCTTGGCCCACCACACCAGGGGATTGAACCAGTAGACCGTCGCTGCGAAACGTGCGGCGACGCGAACCGGCCAGTCGAGCCGGATGACGTGAATGAGTTCGTGCTGGAGCACCGCGGTGAGGCGATCCTCGAGCCAGGTGCGGGAGTGGATCGGAAGGATGACGACCGGTCGAAAGAGACCGAAGACCGCCGGAATGTCGAGTTCGGAAGCTGGTGACGAGACGGATCCGTCGCCGACAGCCGACCTGAGCGCAGACATCGGCGGACAGATCGAGGATCGCGCTCATCGGTGATCGGGTCGCGCCCTGCGGATGATTCCGGCCATCCGCCACAGACCGCGAAGCTGGTTGGCGAAAGAAGACGAGGGCCAGAGCCGCCCAGATCGTCATCAGACGCTGTACGATGGATGGGAGTGTCCCAGCCGTGGTCGGGTGGCGCGAGAGCGTGCAGGCTTTCGCTCCGTCGAGGGCGACGACGCGAAGACGATCCCGGTGGATGACAGGGATCTCGTCGATCGGGCCAGGTCGAGGTCCCGTTCGAGATCTGAGGGATCTCCATCGGGCAGGACCACCGGGAGCGGACGGCACCACGGTGGCGGCGAGCGGGATCAGGAGCGATCCCACGAGCGCCGTTCCCCAGATCACCGCGCGAAGTCGCGCCGATCGACCCTTCAGAGGCGAGGGCGATGCCAGCCGCGATGAGCAGCATGAGTAGGGCCTTGAGCGAGCCGAGACCGAAGAAGGTGATGGCGTTCATCAGCGACCTTCCTTCCGGGCCTCCTCGATCCGCTCGGCGAGTCGCTCGAGCGCATCGGCGTCGAGCTCGTCATCGAGATCGAGCAGGGCGGCCACCGCGTTCTCCGGCGAACCGCCGAAAAAGGTCTGGATCATGCCGCGAAGCGCGGTTTCCCGCGCCTGCTCCCTGGGAGTCGTCGGCAGAAAGACATACCGCGGCCCGTCGGTTTCGTGAACGAGGTGGCCCTTTGTCCTCGAGGATTCGCAGCATCGCCCGGACCGCCGAATACGACGGCGGGTCGGGGAGGCTCTCGAGGACCTCGGCGGCGGTGGCTCGTCCGTGGGTGTAGATCACTTCCATGATTTGACGCTCGCGCCGACTCAATTGGTTTGGATCGGTTCCCATCTTCGGTCTCCAATGTCTCGGGTCGATGGCCATCGACGGTTGAATGCTAAGAAATTAGCATCATGCTAGAAATTTAGCACCTGAGAATCAGAATGTCAAGGCCTCACCCGAGAATTGGTACGAGATGTCGGTTGGGAGGGTTCAGGCGATACCGAATACGAGATGCCGGATTTCATCCCATCGGAAGATCACAAATCGCCCACAGATCACACATATGGACACAGATCCCATCGCATTCCATCGCAAGAATGCCCGCAGATTACGCAGATTGACGCAGATGCCATCGCAGTTTCACCGCCAAGACCGCAAAGCACGCCAAGATCATCGCAAAGGACATCGCATGATTGACTCATCGCACGATCTCATCGGGCGTTGAACCCACGTGGGCCTGGGTCCGCCTTCAGACTCGTTACGGTCACGACAACGCCACCACGAGGTTCAACAACTCTTCGTGAAGACCTGCGATGGTGCGATGGATTAATCATGCGATGTCTTGGCGCCTCTTTGCGATGGATGACCTTCGCGCCCTTTGCGATGCAACCCTGCGATGCAATGTGATGGATCTATCTGCGCTGATCATAGCTATCTGTGGTTTCTCCGTGAGATGGTGCGATGGAATATGTGTCTATTTGTGTGATCTGTGGGCTTGAAGCGTCCGTGCGGCATCCAGCATCCAGCATCGAGTATCATCCTCTCCCGGAGGCACCCCATGACCGACACCAATTACGCCCTTGTCCGTGAACTCCCCGATATGGACTACGACGCCGTTGTCGCGCGCGTGACCGAACTTCTCGCCGGCGAGGGTTTCGGCGTTCTGACCGAGATCGATGTCAAGGCGACATTCAAGAAGAAGCTCGATGTCGATTTCAGACGCTATGTGATTCTCGGCGCCTGCAACCCGCCCATGGCCCACCAGGCGCTGACCATGGAGCCCGATATCGGCGTGCTGCTGCCCTGCAATGTCTGCGTCAGCGAACGCGATGGTGGCGGCACCAGGGTGGCCGCCATGAATCCGGCAGCGGCGTTCACCCTCATCGACAACCCGGAGATCTCGGGCGTCGCCGACGAGGTTCGCGGTCGGCTGCAGCGCGTGGTCGACGCGATCTGAGCGGTTAGGGTTAAGGAAGTTAGAAGGTGAGAAGGTTAGAAGGTGAGTACTCGCTTTGCTCGCAGCGAGGAGTCAGCAAAGAGACGATGCCCTGACCTTCTTACTTTCTAACCTTCAATGAGGCCTTGGTCAGGATCGATCGTAGCGAAGCCGTGAATCGAATGAATGTGGTGAATCTAGCGCTCCGTCGGACGGCCTCTTCGGCGATCCACGAGTTCAGACTCCTCGACGCATCGTGTCTCCGGCTCCAGGTGTCGAGTTCGTCCGAGGACCTCGCGGTAGGAGTCCTGGTCATCTGACGACCAGTCGTGCCGGCTCTTCGGCAGGAGGTGGCAATGCTCTGATGAGCTGGGGTGGCGGTTCGGATGTTGACGGTCATGGGTGCCATTGCGGTCTCCTTTTCTCTGACGAACACCACTATGGCATAAATAAGGTGTAAATACAAGAAGAAGTGAATTCTCCTTGCCGTGTCACCCTGAGCCGAGGGAGGCTACCGAGGAAGGAGCGCATCGAGGCTCGGAAGGGCAGCTGGAAGCTCGCCTCTCGGATTCGAACCCCTTTGTCGGGGCAAGCTTCCTACTCGTCGCTCGTTCCGGGTGAGTCTGTCATACGGAGCGAGAGTCTGACGACCGAGTCGAAGGGTCGCCCAATGCAAGGAAGACCTTGGAATCGGCAAGGCAAAACGAAAGCTGGGAGGATCCTTCGACTCGCTTCGCTCGCTCAGGATGACGGGATGTTTACCATCTCCTCAACCAGCTCTCGTTCCACGGGTGGACATCGGCCTGGATCTCGCCGTAGATCTCGAGCATCGCGGTCTTCATCTGAGCGAAAACCTCGGGGTATTGATCGGTCACATCGTGCCGTTCGCCGGGATCCGTCTCGAGATCGTAGAGGGCGAAGCGGACCAGTTTGGCGGTGCGGATGAGTTCGAGATCGCCCGGCCGCATGGTGGCGCTGTCGGTGCGCAGAATCTCGGGACCGTCCCACCAGGCAGCGAGCTTGAAACGGCCTTCGCGGAGGACGACCCGCGGGCCTCCCCATGCCTTGTAGTCGTGCCAGAAGAGGGGAGTCGCACGATCGATCTCGTCACCGGTGAAGGCCGGCGCCAGGTTCGCTCCGTCGAGGGCGATGGCCTCGTGCGGTTCGTGGTAACCGACGACCATCAGAAATGGGCGATCGGGATCGCGGAGTTCCGAGAGCCACAGCACGGCCTCGTCGGAGAGCAGCTGGCAGGCATAGCCTTCGAGCGGGCCCGACTCAGTGCCGCTTATTGAAACACGAAGGGCACAAAGACCACGAAGGTTCCACAAAGACATCGCATTTGTGAAGGGGCGGCGCTGGGCGTCGATGACCTACGACTTCGTGTGACACCGCGAGTCACCGGATCGACACTGAAGGGCAGGTTGTTGCCTAGCCCACAATCGGCAGAGAGTGCGATGTGGTTTCGTTCGAAATTTACCCGGTGTCCGCGACGATCCGCCTGCGCGCGAGACGCGCGCACCATAATGGTCCCGCAACACCGCTTCGCCTACGTGAGCGGACTCGCCATTGTGGTGCGGGCGTTCGGGCTTCGTTCGAAACTACGCCCTGGCAGGCCCGCCCGCAAGAGATCGATGGGAAAAGAAGGCTACGGCGTGTCAGCGAACCGGAATGAGACGCCCGCCCTCCGGCGCGGCCACCGGTTCTCCGGTTGCGAAGTGCGCCTCCAGCAGCTCGGCGAACTCGGGGCCCTGGGCGATGATGACCGCGGCGCCGAGAAAACCGCTGTAGAGATCGGCGCCCGACGCCAGAAAGTCAAGCGTCGTGACGGTGTAGGTCGCCGCTCGGATCGAGGGGCTCGCTCGCCGATGGTCACCGCGACGACCCGTTCGCCGATCGGTCGCTCGAGATCGTAGGTGACGGTCATGCCCGAGACCTGGAGGACGCCGCGCTCGAGACTGAAACTCTGCTCGAGAACATCGAGGATCTGTTCGCCGGTCATCCGCAGGGTGGTGACGAAGTCGACGAACGGGAAGGCGTCGAGGAGGTCCTCGCGGGTGATCTCGCCGGCCGGGAGATCGGCGCGGATGCCGCCCGAGTGGACAAAGGCGATGTCGGTCTCCCCGTGGTCGCGAAGGATGTCGGCGAAGAGGTTGCCGAGATCGACTCTTCGTTGTAGCGCCGGGTGAGGCGCTCGGCGGTGCGGCCGATGATCTCATCCACTTCGGGGAAACGAGCGCGGTAGGCGGCGAGCTTGGCCGCCACCATCGGCTGCGGCGCGAGCTCGTCGCTGGCGACGACGAGCAGCCGGCCGTCGTGACCGACGATCTCGCCGGACTCCGGGTCGATGAGGAGTTTGAGATAGCCGAGGCGGGTGCCCTGGCCATAGGTCTGGCAGATCAGGGTGCCGGTGACGGGGTGGATGAACGGCTCTTCCTGGCCGGCGTCGGCGTGGCCGCCGATGAGGACATCGACGCCCTCGACCGCCCCGGCGAGCGCGATGTCGGCGTCGATGTCGCGGTGGACGGAGGCGTCGGCCTCATCGTCGGTCTGCATGGGTGCGGTCTTGCCCTGGTGGGTGAGCAGGACGACGAGGTCGACCTCGGTCCCGGATGCGGGCGACGGCGGTGCGGGCGGCGGCGACCGGATCGCGGACCTCGAGGCCTTCGAGGTGCGGCGGGAAGAGCGCAGTGGCGGCGTCGGTGCCGAAGATCCCGACGACGCCGATGCGGAAGCCGTCGCGCTCGAGGATGGTCCACTGTTGGGTGAAGGGGATGTCGGTGCCCTCGTAGAAGAGATTGGCGGCGAGCACCGGGAACGACGCCCGTTGCATGGCGTCGCGCAGGACCCACCAGCCGTACTCGAACTCGTGGTTGCCGATGCACATGGCGTCGTAGCCCATGGTCGATCATGAGTTCGAAGGGCAGCTCGCCCCGGGTCAGCTTGGCGAGAGTGCCGGTGAAGATGTCGCCGGCGTCGAGGAGGAAGGAGAGCTCCTCCTCGGCCCTGACCTCGTCGATCAGGGTCGCCAGCTGCGCGATCCCGCCGACGTGCCCGAGATCATCGCGCCAGAAGGCGGGGATCGGGTCGTAGGCGCTCTCGAAGTCGTTGGTGTAGAGCAGGGTGACCTCGCGGAGGCGATCGGCGTGGTCTCGGGGGGCGGCTGGCTGCAGCCCGAGAGCGCGGCGACGATCAGGAGAAGGATGAGAGTCGAGTGGAGATTCTGGCGTCCATGTCCGATGATACGACGATCGAGGGCAACCGTCCTCAGAAATCGGACGCACCTGCACCAGGCAGGGGTCGCCCCGTCGGGCGGGCACGACGAGAACCCGGCAATTCGGCATCGATATTGCTTTATGATGTGATTGGGGTCTGTCCCGATGCCGCGGTCCGCGAGCGGATGGGCCCGACCGGAAGGAGCGGGAGACATATGAAACGACTCGCGCTGATTGTTGCACTCGTAACCCTGGTCGTGATCGTTGGCTCGTGTTCGAGCACGCGATACATCTTCGACTCGGATACACAGCACAATTTCAAGGGGTACTCGAGCTACGCCTGGTTCCAGCTCGCGTCTCCGCCGGACAAGGCGCAACCGCCGACCGAGGCGAACACCATCCTGACCACGCGCATCCGTCGGGCCATCGACCGTGAGTTGACCACCATGGGGATGAAGACGGCGCCGGTGGCGGACGCCGATTTCCTGGTGACCTATTCCCTGGTCCTGCAGTCGCAGATGGTGATGTACTACACCGGCTGGTCCATGCCCATGGGCGGCTGGGGCTGGGGCGGTTGGGGCGGTTGGGGCTGGGGGCGGTTGGGGCGGCGGACGCGCCTCGCTCGAGACCTACACCGAGGGCACCATCGTCGTCGATGTCCTCGACACCAAGACCCGGACCCTCGTCTGGCGCGGGATCGCGGAGAACGCCTTCACGAAGCCCAACCCGGATGACGAGAAGATCGCGAAGATCATCGCGAAGGTGATGGAAGGCTTCCCGCCCGCGTAGCGGTTCATTTCCTGGACGATTTCTGCTGCGCAGCTCTCGCCCAGGAAATGACGGCAGGAGCATTCGCTCCTGCGAGTGAGTATGTCCAGGTCGGGTCTTTCGATCTCGGCAACGACGCACCCAGCTCAGCATCGGATGTCCTCGGGTCGTTGCCACTCGCGTCTTGAAACACAAAGGCCACCAAGACCCACAAAGGAACCACCGAGTCATTCATGACTCATCGCGGGGTTGTCCGGTCCTTCAAGATCGGAGGGGGCCCGGGTCGATATTGTGATGCTTCGTGGAACCTTCGTGGGTCTTTGTGTTCTTTGTGTTTCAAGGGCGTGCGCCACGGGGCCCTGCGGGACTCGAAGGGCTCCGACGACAGCGCGGGCCCGCCCTGTGGTAGCTTGGCGCTGTCGCTCGGCGCGACGACGGCCGAGCGGCGGGAGGGGCTCCATGCACGTTTTCTCCGATTTGCTTCGTCAACTCCGCGTCCCGTTTCTCGTCACCGCAATCGTGACGGTCGCGCTCCTCGCCCCGGCGGCTGCCGATGCCGCCGAGGATCCGAAGCCGTTTGCACCTGCCGACCTCCTGGCGGTGCGCGGTGTGAGCGACCCGCGGGTCTCGCCGGACGGAGCGTGGGTGGCCTATGTCGTGCGGACAAGCGATCTCGAGGAGGACCGCGCCACCAGCGATCTCTGGATGGTCGGCTGGGACGGCGCCCGAACGTTGCAGCTCACCCACACCGCGAAGGAAAGCGAGAGCCACCCCCGCTGGAGCCCGGACAACCGCTTTCTCGGCTTCCTCGCGGCGCGGGGCGACGAGGACGCCAAGGACCAGGTCTGGCTGCTCGACCGCGCCGGCGGCGAGGCGCGGCAGCTCACCACGCTCCCCGGCGGAGTCACCGACTTCGCCTGGAGCCCGGATGGCACGCGTCTGGCGCTCATCGCCACCGACCCCGACCCGGATGAGCCGGCGCCCGACGCCAGTGAGAAGGAGAAAGGAGAAGACCCCGGCGCCGATCGTCATCGACCGCTATCAGTTCAAGGAGGACGGGACCGGCTATCTCCGGCACCTCCGCGACCACCTCTACCTCTTCGATCTGGAGACCGCCAAGGCGGAGCTCCTGACCCCGGGCGACTACGACGAGTTCGCACCCGGCCTGGTCCCCCGACGGCAACCGAATCGCCTTCGTCAGCAAGCGCGACGGCGACCCCGATCGCAACGAGAACTCCGATGTCTTCGTCATCGCGGCCCGACCCGGCGCCGTGCCCGAGCAGCTCACCCACTTCGAGAGCGCCGATGCGGCCCGCTACTGGGGCGCCCCGGCCTGGAGCCCCGACGGCACGGCGATCGCCTACCTGCAGGGCGGACCCCGCAAGTACCGCGACTACGACCCGCCGACCCTCGCGACGATTCCGGCCGCCGGTGGCGAGCCCCGGCTGATCGCCACCGGGCTCGACCGCGCCGCCACCGATGTGACCTGGAGCGCCGATGGCCGCTCGCTCCTCTTCCTGCTCGAAGACGACCGCAGCCAGCAGCTCGCCCGCGTTCCCGCGGCCGACGGTCCGGTGGAGCGGCTCACCGAACCCGGGGCCGTCGTTTGGTCCTACTCGACGGCCGCCGGGCGCACCGCCCTGCTGCTGACCCGGCCCGACCAGCCCGCCGAGGTCTTCGCGATCGAGGACGGCGGCGCGCTCCGCCAACTCTCCGACCAGAACCGCGATCTCCTGCAACGGGTGCAACTCGGCGCCGTCGAGGGAATCTCGGCGACTGCGTCGGACGGGTCCGAGGTGCGCGGCCTGCTGGTCAAGCCGCCCGGCTTCGAGACCGGAAAGCGCTACCCGCTCGTCGCCTTGATCCACGGCGGCCCGGTGGATCAGGACGGCTTCGAGTTCGACGCCATGGCCCAGGCCATCGCCGGCGCCGGTTATCTGGTGGTGCAGCCCAACTACCGCGGCAGCTCGGGACGCGGGCGGGAGTACTCGCGCGCGCTGTGGGGGCGCTGGGGCGCCTTCGAGCCCACCGACGTGCTGGCGGTGGTCGACCGGCTCATCGCGGACGGCCTCGCCGATCCCGAGCAGGCTCGGCATCGCCGGCTGGAGCTACGGCGGGATGACCACCAACTACACCATCGCCAGCACCGACCGCTTCGCCGCCGCGGTTTCCGGGGCGGGGATCTCGAACCAGATCACCGGCTACGGCACCGATCTGTACGTGCGCCAGTACGAGCTCGAGTTCGGCAAGCCGTGGGAAGGCCTCGACGGCTATCTCGGCGCCTCGTATCCGTTCTTCCACGCCGACCGCATCCACACCCCGACCCTCTTTCTGTGCGGCGAGAAGGACTTCAACGTGCCGCTGATCAACTCCGAGCAGATGTACCAGGCGCTGCGCAGCCTCGGCGTCGAGACCCAGCTGGTGATCTACCCCGGTCAGTACCACGGTCTCAGAAAACCGAGCTACCAGAAGGATCGGATCGAACGGTACATCGGCTGGTTCGATCGCTTTCTCAAGGCGACCGCCGAGTAGGAAGGCGCCCCTGGATGTGACCCTGTGCAGTGATGGCGGCGTCTCTTTTCCGGGCGGTTCTCGCTCCGCGATTCCCGCCCGGAAAAAGACACGGAGGAGCGTCCGCTCCTCTCGGTCACCCTGAGCTCCCTGGAGCGGGGCGAATCGACAAGACGAGGGATGACATTCCCGGTGTTGATGATTCTGAAGGGCAAGCTGGAAGCTCGCCCCTATAACGGGCCGGGCGCCTTTGTAGCGGCAAGCTTCCAGCTTGCCCTTCTCTCATCCGGGTGAGTATGTCACTGGGAGCGGATGACTTTGCGAGCGACCCTGCGGGCGGCCTTGGGCCCCATCCCGGTGACGAACGGTGGGTCGACCCGGGTGTAGCGCGGGTTGAGGGCGGCGAGGAGCTTGTTGAACACCGATCAGATCGGCGCCCGCGTCGGCGAGCGCCCGGTCATTCGAGAACGGGATCGGCAGAAAGTCCTTCTGCACCAATCCGGTCGACGACATGATCGTGTCGACGAACTCGGGGAACCCGGTGAAGCGTTTGCCGGCGACGATGGGCGCGCCGTCGGCCTCGACGAAGGCATATGTCGAGGTCGCGTGGCAGACCCCGGACAGCGGCTTGCCGTTGCGGTGGAGCTCGCCGATCACGCCGTGCAGCGCTTCGTTGCGGTTGACGTCGAAAAGACAACCGTGGCCGCCGGGGAGGTAGAGCGCGTCGACCGCTTTCGGATCGAGATCGGACAGCGGTCGCACTCCCTCGATGGCCGTCATAAGCTCGCGACCGCGCGGCGACTCCGGTGAGTTCGCCTTCGACACCCCGAGACCGAACAACGAAAGCGGACCGGTCCGTTTCAGGCTGCTGGGGTCGACCTTGGGCGGCGAGCCGTCGACGGTGAAGAGCGCGACCGTCCCAACCGGCCTTGCGGAACTCGTCGTAGGCGCCGAAGGCCTCCTCCCAGTGATAGCCGACCGTGGAGAGAATCATCGCCGCCGTGTTTCGTTCTTTTGAGGTCATGGTGGATTCAGCGTAGCAGGTTCTGTCGACGGATACGGTTCTCTTTTTCCGGGCGGTTCTCGCTGCGCGATTCCCGCCCGGAAAAAGAACGGAGGAGCGTTCGCTCCTCCGGATTCGGGTACGAGGATGTTTGCTGCGTTTGGGTGTTACGGCGTCGCGCTCGACCAGGCGGAAGTGTCTTCCGATTCGAAACCATCGGTAAAGATGCAGGAGGTACCGATCACCGAAGGCACACAGATAATCTGAGAACGAGGCGACCCCGGCGTCCGATGCGACCCCGGCGCGGACGTTGAAGAACTCCAGCCCACCTGGCGGAGCTTCGGTGAGATAGACCTCGTCATCGGTGAAGATCCCGTCGCCGGCGGTCACATCACCGCCGCCACCGTCGTCATAGAGGTAGCCGTTGGTGTTGAAACCCCAGAATCCTGAGAAAGCGAGATGGGCGGGATCATCCGTGAAGGGCGAGGAGTACATCTCCCGCAGGCCAGTGCCGGTTGTCGAGTAGTAGAAGGTGTATGGACCTGCCCCCATTCCGATTGACATGTCCGGGTTCCCGCTGACCATGTTGACCTCAGGCATGTCCGCGAACGGCGTCGTCGTGAAGTCGAAGCGCATCAGCTCGGGGTAACCCCACCGGGTCGTCGTCCCCACCATGAAGATCGTTTGACCACCGGTGGCAACCATGGCCTTTGCGTTGGTCGCGGTTACCGTGGGGTGGGTTATGGGAAGGCGGCGGGTGCCGGTCGCTTCGGCCCATCGGATTGCCGGACTGCTGCCGCCTCCGAGATCGAAGTTGTAGACGACGGTGTCGCCGTCCGACGAGATCTCCGGGAAGACACCCCAGTATCCGGATGCGGGCTCGACCCTGACCGGGCTCTGAGGAAGGGCGGTGCCGGTGACGAAGGTACCGGTGTCCGCAGGAGCCGTTGTTCCGCCCCGCGAGTACACGATTTTCGTGCCGTCGCCGGACATCGCCGGCCCGTGGAAGTTACCATCCCGCACATCCTGGATGACCATGGAATTGCTGCCGTCCCCGGTCATCGTCACGAGATCCGTTTCGGCGGAACTGCCCGACATGGCGACAGCGAGCATGGAACCTGTGAAGTCGGTCGCCAGTTCGCCGTCCCACGGCACCAACGAGGTGGTGTCTACTCCGATGCCGGGGATGCTCTGGATGTTCCTGGCTTCGAAGACGGCGTCGAGCCCCGACCCATTGGTGTTCACGCTGTAGATGGAGAAGCCGGACCCGGGGATACCGATCAGCGGTCCGAAACGGTTGATGAAGAAGACCTTTGTGCCGTCACCCGAGAGGCGGAGCAGTTTGGGATCTTCCTGGGGCTCGACTACCCAATTCTCGGGAGTCCCCCAGTTCGACACCGGGACCAGCTTGAAAACCAAGGTTCTCACCATCGTCGCGACATCGTAGACCACAAGCTCGGGCGACGGATCGGCAATGCTGGTGTAACGGAAATAGACGATCTTCGAGCCGTCGTCGGAAATATCGTAGAGGCCCCGGAGCAGGCCCCAGTGCTGGACCGCCTCTTCGACGAGGGTGTCGTCGGTGCCATCGCTGTCGACGACCCGGAGTTCGTTGTGGGAGCCGTTCCAGCCGAAGTAGGCAATCCGTGACCCGTCGGCGCTCATTCTGAAGGTCTCAATTTGGAATGATCGGATCTCGGTGTCGGTGATCTCCTTGAAAAATCCCTTGCGCTGGATCAAGCCCGCCTGGTCAGCGGTGACCGCCGAAGTCAGCCCTCCGATGACAACCAGGCCCAAACCGAGATTGCGGATGACGCGGTGGATCGAGTATGCAGCTCTCATTTTCACCTCCACGTGTCGATCGATCTACCTCTACAGACGACATCCGACCTCGATGTGGATCAACGATCGGTCGATGTCGCTTGAGCACTCCCTGCCCTGGCAACCCCAGGCGGTTCCTTGTGCAGGGCACCGGGCGTGCCTCATAATCGAATGATGATGACAAACAGCTCAGCGGCGTCCCGGTTTTTCCCACATGGGCTCTTTGTGCTGTATCTGACGTTGTTCACGGTCTGCGCCATCCGGCCTTATGACCGAACCGTCTGGTTTGCCGAAAACCTGCCGATTGTTTTGATCGTTGCGACTCTGGTTCTCACCTTTCGCTGGTTCCGGTTCTCGAACACGGCCTATGTGATGATGGCGGTGCTCGTCTTCCTCCACACCATCGGCGGCCACTACACCTTTGAGCTCGTGCCTTTTGACTGGGTCACGGACAACTTGGGTTTCGAACGTAATCACTACGACCGGGTGGCCCACTTCTCGGTCGGGTTTTACGCCTTCGCTTTCGCAGAGCTCTTGGATCGATTGAAACTCGTCAAAGGCCGGTGGATGGTGTTTCTTGTGCCCGTGATGGCGATTTTCACGGTGGCTGCCATATACGAGATCATTGAGTGGATCTTTGCCGTTCTTTCCGATCCCTCGGCCGGCGCGGCCTTTCTCGGTTCGCAGGGCGACCAGTGGGACGCCCAGAAGGATATGATGGCCGATGGCCTGGGAGGGATCGTAGCCTCCGCCCTGTATCTCGTGCTGCGACGACGGGGCGCAACCGACCGTTCAGCGGAGGCGGGATAGAGGAAAGGCGTCCTCCGCCGTCTCCCTAACCATAATTACGTAAGTGGCACCCGTTCTCTTTTTCTGGGCGGTTCTCGCTCCGCGATTCCCGCCCAGAAAAGGAACGGAGGAGCATTCGCTCCTCCAAAATTGAAGATGAGTTGGGAGTCGGCATTTGCGCTGCTACGGCGTCGTGCTCGACCAGGCGGAGGTGTTCCCCGACTCGAAGTCGTCGGTGAAGATCGGGTCGGCAGCCGTTTTAGATCCGGAGGTCGTTCAGCGTGGCCTGCGCGGTGGCGCCGGCGATGAGCACCAGACCCTGGACGACGGCGCCGCCGGAGGCCGGGCCGGCGCGGGCCAGGGAGCGGCGGATGACGATGGACTCCGGGCAGGTTTGGGCCGCCAGGGTGACGGTGGCGTAGGCAGGGCCGTCGGCCGCCTCCTGGATGGTGGCGTGTGTGGCCGGCACGGTGCAGGTCTGGGCGTGGAATGATGTAGAAGCCGAATCGCTCCCACATTTCGATCAAGAAAAGGTCTCAGATTCCGCGCGGGTGTTTGCGTTCCATCAAGCCACTCTCCCCGAGAAACCACGGTGAGCAAGCGACGCGAGCTTCGGCGCGGTTTCTCGGAGCTGGGCTACTTTTTTGTCGCCACTCCAGGCACCAGGAGCAGAGTCTGCGGATCGAGGAGGATGTTGAGATCCCGATCGACCATCTTTTCCTTGTCCTTGATGATGTGCAGCCTGATCTTGGCGTCCTGCGGGTCGAGGCTGAACGCGACATCCACGAGATCCTCGAAGGCGTCGGCGGGGGCGGGCAGGTGGCCGGGGGCGGCCGGCGGACCATCGCGATGGGTGCGGCAGGCCATCCAGATCTCGGCGCCGATCTCGGCGGCCATCGTCTTGAGCTCGGCGATGGCGGGCTGTCGACGCCGGCGTACTCCATCCGGTCGAGGATGATCACCGCCGGAACGAACTCCATGGCGTCGCGGAGCAGTGCGAGAGTCTGGCGGACCCGGTCGACCGAGAAGCTCTGCCCGACAAAGGTGTGGATGTGCCGGTTGCGCTCCATGGTGAGTTGGACGGCGCTCAGGTGCTCGAGCTTGCGGTCGCGCTTGAGCATCTCGACCAGTTGCTCGTCGTACTACTCGCGGATCTTGTCGATGCTGCGCTCGACGCAGACGTGGAGCACCTTCTGACCGGAGAGCAGCGCGTCGACGCCGATGCCGGTGAGGAAGGCGGTCTTGCCGACGCCGGCGCGGGCCGCCACGAGCCCGAGCTTGCCGGCGCCGGGACCGGGGTGCCCGTCGCGCTCGAGGAGCATCCTGGGCGAACGACGAAGGGAAATCATCAGATTGGTCATGCGTCCTCCTCGTCCGAGGCGTTGGTTCGATATTTCTTGAGGAGCTCCTCGGACACCTCTTTCGGCGCCGGAGCGTATTTGGAGAACTCCATGGTGAACTCGGCCTTGCCCTGGGTGGCGGACCTGAGATCGGTGGAGTAGCCGAACATCTCGGCAAGCGGAACGTCGGCGTCGACCCGCGCGAAACCCGCGTCCTCGGTCGAACCGAGTACCGTGCCGCGACGCTGCATCAACGACTTGTAGAAGGCGCCCTGGAACTCTCCCGGACCCTCCACCGAAACCCGCATCACGGGCTCGAGGATCTGTGGTGTGGCCTTTTTGTAGGCCTCGCGAAAGGCCATCCTCGAGGCGGTCATGAACGCCATGTCCGAGGAGTCGACCGCGTGCGAGTTGCCGTCGGTGAGGACCGCGCGTACGCCCACCACCGGGAAGCCGATCAGTTTGCCCTTGTCGAGCGAGGATCGGAAGCCCTTGTCGCAGGCGGGGATGTATTCGGTCGGAATGCGACCACCGCGGATCTCGTCGACGAACTCGTAATCGCCTTCGGTCAATGGTTCGATGTAACCGACCACCTTGGCGTACTGGCCGGAGCCGCCGGTCTGTTTCTTGTGCAGGTAGTCGAAGTCGGCGCGCCGCGAGATCGCTTCGCGGTAGGCGACCTGGGGTGCGCCGGTCTCGACCTCGGCCGAGTACTCCCGTTTCATGCGCTCGACGTAGACTTCGAGGTGGAGCTCACCCATCCCGGAGATGATGGTCTCGTTGCTCTCCGGATCGAGGTTGACGCGAAAGGTCGGGTCCTCTTTGGTGAATCGCGACAGCGCCTTGGACATGTTGTCCTGGGCCTTGGAGTCCACCGGGTGGACCGACAGCGAGATCACCGGTTCGGGAACGTACATGGAGGTCATGTTGATCCGCGGACCCGGCGCCGGTGAAGGTGTCCCCGGTGTGACAGTCGATGCCGAAGATGCCGACGATGTCGCCCGGCCGTGGCTGATTCGATGTCCTCCATCTTGTCGGCGTGCATGCGGACCAGACGTCCGATTTTGATTTTCTTTCGGGTGCGGGTCTGGTGGACGGTGTCGCCTTTGCTCAGCGTGCCCTGGTAGACCCGGAGAAAGGTCAGCTGACCGTAGCGACCTTCGTCGAGCTTGAACGCGTAGGCCACCGTCTGGGCTTCCGGATCGGAATGCAGCTCGACCGTGGCGTCGTCCTGGTCGAGATCCACCGCCTCGATGGGGACGTCGTTCGGGGCTCGGGAGGAAATTGGTGACGGCGTCCATCAACGGCTGCACACCCTTGTTCTTGTAGGCCGATCCCATCAGGACCGGCGTCAGCTCGAGGGAGAGCAACGCCGGCGCGGACGGCCTTCTGGATGAGTTCGGGCGTCGCGCGGTCCTCGAGCGCGGCCTCCATGAGTTCGTCGGAGAACATGCTCGCGGCGTCCAGAAGGTCGGCGCGGCAGGACTCCGCCTCGTCTTGGAAGCTCGGCCGGGATTTCGCGCGTACTCGATCTGCTCGCCGTTGTCGCCGCGGAAGTAGATGGCCCGCATCTCGATCAGGTCGATCACACCTTCGAACTTCGCCTCGAGCCCGATGGGGAGCTGAAGCAGTACCGCATTGTGGCCGAGCTTGTCGCGCAGCGCGTTGGTGACCCGTTGGGGGTTGGCGCCGGAACGATCGCACTTGTTGACGAAGGCGATGCGCGGCACCTTGTAGCGTTTCATCTGCCGGTCCACGGTGATGGACTGCGACTGAACGCCGGCGACGGCGCAGAGCACCAGGACCGCGCCGTCGAGCACCTGGAGCGAGCGTTCCACCTCGATGGTGAAGTCGACGTGTCCCGGGGTGTCGATGATGTTGATGTGGTGGTTCTTCCACTCGACATGGGTGGCGGCCGATGTGATCGTGATGCCGCGCTCCCGTTCCAACTCCATGTGATCCATGGTCGCGCCGACGCCGTCTTTGCCCTTGACGTCGTGGATGGCGTGGATCCGCTGGGTGTAGAACAGGATCCGCTCGGTGAGCGTGGTCTTGCCCGAGTCGATGTGGGCCGAGATTCCGATGTTTCGGATCTTTCCGATTTCGCTACTCATGATCAATGTCCAGAGCCCGGTGCTCTTCTCGACCAGGGAGACTATCCCCCATGAGATCGAGAATTGCGAGTTGGTGTTGGGTTTCCCCCGGTGCGATCCGAATCGATCCGGATCTCGGGGCCGCGAGAGGGTACAACTCGAGTTTCACGTTGTCAATTCCATCTCAAGCAACTGGTCTCGATACCCTACTCTTTTTTGATCGGTTTTGGTAGCTGGATTGGCGCTGGTCGCATCGCACGGTTGAACCGCAAAGACCGCCAAGAGCATCCATCGCAAAGACGCGCAAAGCCATCACAATTGAGATTGGGCCAAGCGCGGATGGTGGACTGTTTGACTACGTGGTGGTCCACTTCGATCGGGAACGGCCTGAATGGCAAGCAGGGATGCTTGCCCCTATTACCTCGCGGGCCATTGTAGCCGCAAGCTTCCAGCTTGCGAGACGATGCCGTTAGTGACGGAGGTAGACGAAGAACTGGGCCTTGACCGGCCGATCGCTGCTGTTCGAGAGAAAGACTGCGTACTGGGGGAATGCCAACTGGTGTTGGAACGACATGGATCCCGCGACCTTCTCGTCAAGAACAGCCTGGAAGTGAGATGCTCGATGCCGGGCAGAAGTTCCAGCGGTTGAGCCTGGTTCTCCCGTCGCGTTACCGGAGGCGTGCCCGTTCGAGCGCTTGCTCCGCCTCGGTGACGGTGCGGGCGATGACTTCCGCCACGGTTGGCGTGTCGTTGATCAACCCGGTGCACTGCCCGAGGGGCAGAACGCCGCGCTCGACATCGCCATCGGTGCAGCCCTTTTTGAAGGCGTCGAAGCCGATGGCCATGCGCGCCATCTGCACCGAACGGCGGTAGCCCGACAGGACGATGCCCGTGGCGAGCTTGAGCCAGGGCAGCCCGAGCAGTTTGGAAATCTCACGGGATCTCATGAGGGCCGAAAGCGGATTGAGCCGCATTTTGATGATCCGCTGCGATCCCGGCGCTTCGGCATAACGGCCCGGGAGGCCGTCGACTCTGTTGGTGTAGATGGTGTCGGAGATGGATTTCGCCACGCTCGTCTTTTTGGCATTGTCGTGGACCGGGCTCTCAACCGTGTTCATGAATCGGGTCCCCATGGCGATGCCGCCGGCGCCGAGGGCGAGCGCCGCGGCAAGTCCCCGGCCGTCGGCGAACCCACCGGCGGCAATGACCGGGATTGAAACCGCGTCGACAATGGTCGGCACCAAAACCAACGACGTCACCTGGCCGCCGTGGCCGGCAGCTTCGTGTCCGGTGACGATGAGCGCGTCGGCGCCGTCGCGTTCGGCGGCGAGGGCGTGTTTGATGGTGGTCACCGTGGCGATGACCTTGCCGCCGTAGGCGTGCACCGCGTCGGCAATCCAGTCACCCTTGCCGAGCGAGTAGTTGATCACCGGGACCTTTTCGTCGATGAGGATCTTTGCGTTGGCACGATTGCCGGGGAAATAGAGCGTGACGTTGGCGGCAAACGTGCGTCGGGTCAGAGACCGGGTCTTGTGAACCGCGGCTCGGGTTTGGTCGGCATCGAGAACCCCGGTTGCCAGGATGCCGAGACCCCCGGCCTCGGCAACTGCTGCGACCAATTCCGGAGTGCTGATCCAACTCATCCCGGAAAGCACGATGGGATGGTCGATGGCCAAAAGCTCGGTGATGCGAGTGTTCATCCTGTGAAACCCCGACTCCGGCGGTCGCCCGCCCGAGTCGATTATTGTTCGGCCGGTTCGTCAACGACGAATTCAGGAGTCGAGGGGACCGGCTCTTCGTCGTCGATCTTGGTCTGGCGCCGATCGAGCTTTTCGCGTCGCTTTTTCTGTTTGTTGATTTCTTTTTGCCGCTTCTCGAATTTGTATGATCCGCCTTTTCGTCCCAAATCGTCCTCCTGGCATATACCCTACCAGAACCGCTTTGAATCGGGCGGAAGGGAGTTGGTTTCAGCCGGAGAAGTGAGCCTCATTGTAAGCCGCGATGGCCGCTTGGGTCTTGCCGACCATGGCGTGCGGGGCGAGGCGACCGCAGTCGCCCATGAAGCCGATGGGCGTGCAGATCTGACGGCACCAGGTGACCCGGTGGCCGTAACGCGGGCAGGCCAGGGTGCGGTATTCGGGGAGTCTGGGACGGGAGAGGTCACGGTCGTGCTTGGGGCGAAGAATTGCCATGGCGTCGATCCTCCGATATCTGAGGATATAACGATATCAGTTCCTGTTCTAATTTGTATTCAACACGGAACCGGCCGGTTTCGGGAAGCCTACTTCTTGAAGCGGGGGTGGTCGGGGCGGTACCAGCAGCTGTCGCAGGATCCGCCGAGCTCACACAGACCGAGAGGTCTCAGGCAGGTGCCTTCGTCGTTCGCGGACCGCATCTCGCCGACCTTGACGTACTCAACCTGACGGCCGGAGCGCGCAACGGCGGCGGTTTCGAATCTCGACTTGTCGGTATCGTCGTTGGTGTGCGTCACCGCAGGATCCTAGCATTCCCCACCGACGATTGGTCGTGGATCAATGGCCTCCTCCTGATAAACTCCCGTGGTCTGCTCCTGGCGAGCCTTCCCCGGAGCGGGGTGGACGAGGGCCCGCCGTCAAAAGCGCTTGGAATGGACCAACCATGACGAGATTCGAAATCGACCTCAGGCAGGAAGCGCGGTCCGCGATGAGCGATCTGCTCGATCGGTTGGCGGTGCTCGTGCTCACCCTCGGCGTCGCAACCACGGCGATCGGCCTCGTACGGGTGACCTCGCGCGGGTGGCATCCAAATGTGATCACCGATCTCGTCCTCTTCGGTTCGATTGTGATCGTGGTCCTGGTGAGAAGGCGGTTGCCGGTCAGTGTGGTGATTTCATGGCTGATCGCGCTTGTCGAGGTGATGTCGCTGGCCGGTTTCGTCACCATGGGTCTCGCCACCGTGAGCTTCGTGGGATTGACCGCATGCTGCATGGTGATCGGGGTGGTTTTCGGCCAGCGGGCAGGGTTTGTCGTACTCGCCGGAAACACCGTGCTCGTCGGTCTCATCGGCGCTGCGGTGTGTGGCGGACGCCTCACCAGTATTCAGGTCACCGATCCCTATTTCTTCGAACCCCAAACCTGGATTTCGCAGATTGCGGGTTTTGCCGGTTTCACCGCAGTGATTCTGGTGGTCAGCAACGCTCTCCAAACGCGTCTGTCAAAAACGCTGCTGGCGGTGTCGCAGCAGGCGGAGGAGCTTCGGGAAAGTGAGAGCCGGTACCGCCTGCTGGCCGACAATATGCGTGATGTCCTTTTTCTCCAGGACATGGAATTCGGTATCCAGTACGTGAGTCCATCGGCGGAACGACTCTTCGGCTACACTGTGGAGGAACTCCTCCAGATCAACGTCCGGGACATGTTTGCGGCCGAGAGTCGCGAACGAGCGGGCGAGTCGTTTCAGCACGCTCTCGCGATGGCTGAAAACGGAGACTTTGATGTTCCTCCGCAGGAATTCGAGTACATCCGCAAGGACGGGTCGACCTTCTGGGGCGAGGTCACGCCGACTTTCGTCCGCGACCACGAAGGGACGATTGTCGCCATCCAGGGTCTGCTGCGGGACATCACCGTCCGTAAACGGATCGAGGAAGAGAGAGCGGAACTCGAGCGCGAACTCCGTCAATCCGAGAAGCTCAAGGCCATCGGGCAACTCGCGGGCGGCATCGCCCACGATTTCAACAACCAGTTGGTTCCGATCATGGCGCACGCCGATCTTCTCGTGCGGGGGCTGGTCGATCAGGAATCGGTCGCGGCCCACGCTCGGAAGATCATCACCCCGGCCCGCAACGCCGCAGACCTCACCGGCAAACTGCTCGCCTTTGCCCGCAAGGGAGCCTACGAACACCGACCCGTGGATGTGCACGAGGTCATCAACGAGGTCGCTGAAATCCTCGCGCACGGGATCGATCGGCGGATCCAGGTCAAGCGACACTATGAAGCGGCTTCCGCCGTGGTCGAGGGTGATCCGACCCAGCTTCAGAATGTCCTGCTCAACCTCGCTCTCAACGCCCGTGACGCCATGCCGGAAGGCGGCGAAATCGTCTTCAAAACGCGGATCCCCAGGAAACAGGATGACCAGTCGTCGCCTTTGGGCCCGCAACTGTTGATCAGCGTCGAGGACACGGGTGAAGGGATGGATGAGGCCGTTCGGGAGCGCGTCTTTGAACCGTTCTTCACGACAAAGGCGCCGGGCAAGGGGACGGGGATGGGTCTGGCCGCCGCCTACGGAACCGTTGCCAGCCACGGCGGGCGAATCGAGATCGCGAGCCGGTTGGGGCGGGGAACGGTGGTTTCGATCACCCTTCCGCTCACGGCGGCGCCGGCCGGAGTCAAAGTCGAGAGTTTTGCGGAAAACACCGCTTCCGGTGTCGGGCGGGTGCTCGTGATCGACGACGAGGAGGGGGTTCGCTGGGCCCTCACCGATCTCCTCGAAAGTCTGGGTTGTTCGGTCGTCGCCTTCGGCCGCGCGATCGAGGCCACCGAGTACTTCAATGAGAACTGGGCCGACATCGATCTCGTCGTCCTCGACCTCGTTCTGCCCGACATGCACGGTCGTGAGGTCCTCGCCGCCATGAGGGAGGTGAGCCCGGACGTTCGGGTGCTGTTGGTTTCCGGTTACACGGCCGATGACGAGATCCGGGAACTCCTGCGCAGCGATTCCATCGAGTTCCTCGAAAAGCCGTTTCTCCTGGCCGATTTGGCGGAAAGCCTGACCCGGTTGACGAGTTCGCGATGACCATCCTCGAAGTTCTGGCCATCGCCGTGGGTCTCGCCATGGATGCGTTCGCGGTCTCGCTGGCGGGCGGCGCCGGGGGAAAGCTGCATCACCCTCGGCCGGCGGTGCGCCTCGCGTTCCACCTCGGGCTCTTCCAGTTCATGATGCCGGTGATCGGGTGGTATCTGGGTTCGCGAGCCGTCCGGTTCGTCGGTGGGTTTGGGGGATGGATCGCCTTTGCGCTGCTCGTCTATATCGGCATCCGCATGGTCGTTACCGGATTCCGATCGGACCCCGAAGACGAGGAGGGGGAGACCGATCCGTCGCGCGGGTGGACCCTCGTTGCCTTGAGTCTCGCGACCAGCATCGACGCGCTGGCGGTGGGTGTGAGCCTGGCCATGTTGGGGGTGGGGATCTGGCAGCCGAGCGTGGTCATCGGAGTGGTCACGGCGGGGATCTCCCTTGTCGGTATCGCCATCGGCGATCGGGTAGGGAGAGCGTGGGGTTCGCGGGTCGAGGTCGCGGGTGGACTGCTGCTCGTCATCATCGGAACCCGGATTCTCATCGGTCACCCATAACCGGCCCCGAGAGCGTGGAAGACCTCGTCGCGCCGATCCGAGAGGGTTCGGGCGGCCGGTGAGAGGGTCAGCCGATAGGCGCAGCCGACGGCTGCGAAGACCACGAGGGCGAGGACCGGTTGGAGAGCGGGCAGTTTCATCATGGCTGCGCCGAAGACCACGATTCCCCCAAGGGTGACACCGAGGAGGAGACACCCGATCATCATCAGGGTTCCGGTTGGTGACGCGGACGAGGTCAGGGACGAAACCGGGCGGCTCTCCGGGAAAGCGACCGATGTGAAGTTGCCCATCATCGACAGCAGGACGCTCATCGAGCCGAGAACGATCAAGCCGGTGACCGCGTCGATGCCCTCGAAGGGCTCGTCGAGGAAGAGCACTTCCGGATCGTGGATGAGGGCGGCGGCAAAGCCGAGTTTCTTCTGCATCCCGTGGCTGTAGTCGACGATGAGCTTGGCGCTGTCGCCGGCCAGATCCATGAGCTCGAGCAGCTCGTTCGAGCGCTCGCGGATGGTTTCCCGCTCCATTCCGTACATCCGCCCGACAAACTCGAGATATTCGGCACCGGTGAGTCGTTCGAAGAGCGCGCCGTCCTCGGAAACGACGCCGGTGATCTGCTTGGCGGCGACTGCGTCATCAACGACATCATGGCCGAGGATGGCGGCTTTTCCTGATGTCGGGAGGGTCATCCCGGTGAGGATCTTGATGGTTGTTGACTTGCCGGCGCCGTTGGGCCCGAGGAAGCCGAAGAACGATCCCGCCTCGACTCTGAGGTCCAGACGGTCCACCGCAACCACATCGCCGAATTCCTTGTGCAGACCGATGGCTTCGACGGCGGGTCCCGGTGTGTCATCCATTCCTCATCTTACGATTGACCAGGCGCCCACGTCACCGGTTTCGAAGTTGTCGGCGAAGATGGTCCCCGACTCGAGCGCTCCGAGATCAAGGGCTGCGTCATCGGGCCGGAGGGTGGCGCGCTGATGCCGTACGTACTGCCACACCGGCTGGTGATCGGGAATGGCGTCGGCGTGGAGCGGGCCTCCCCGATCGATGCACGCGCTGTCCTGGGACGGGTGAGAGGTCTCCCGTGGCGAAATCGGAGAACCCGGGATCGAAGCGTGGGGCAACTTTTCTGACAGGCTGCGTATCTCACACGAAGAACAAGCCGATGGGAAGTCAAATGTGCCACTCGGCCATTCCTTTGAAGTGTGTAGTTCCGATGCTCTTGATTGCGTCGGTGGGCCGCCATGCCATGGCGATGCAACCGCCATCTCATGAACAGCTCGAACGGTATCGCGCCGATGGGACGCTCGCGACCAGGGTCGCCGCTGCCCGAGAGGTCGGCAACCACTTGATTTCGCCCGAGCTCGTGGAACGCCGGCGCGGGAACGCCGCCGTCTCGCTCAAAAAGTCCGCGGCTGCACCGAAGCGGCTGCCGAGTGCCGGACATCTGCGGGTCTTTGCCCTGCTCGTCGGGTTCTCCGACTATCCGGGCCACAACCCGGCAAACGAGATCGACCGTCGGCTCTTCCGAACGGGTGCGGATGGCGAGTTTCCCTACGAGAGTCTGCGCAACTATTACCGTCGTTCGTCTCATGGGCTCTTGGAACTCGAAGGGACGACCCTCGGGTGGTACACGACTCCTTATCGGAGATCGCAAGTGGATCAGACCGACGCCGGGAGAGAGGCGCTGATCCGAGAGGTGATCGACCACTTCGACGACCAGGGCCACGATTTTTCGCAATATGACAGCGACGGCGACGGACAGATCGACTATTTCCTCGTCTTCTATGCCGGACCGCGTCAGGAGTGGGGTGACTTCTGGTGGGGGTACCAACGGGAGTTCGAGGACGAGAACTACCACGTGGATGGTCTGGGCCTTGGCGCGTACTCGTGGCAGTGGGAGGCGAGGGACGTCGGGGGGCCGTTTTCGGCCCGGGTGGCCATCCACGAGACCGGCCACGCCCTCGGACTGCCCGACTACTACGACTACGACGACGAGATCGGTCCACGGGGCGGTCTCGGTGGTCTCGACATGATGGACAACAACTGGGGCGATCACAATGCGTTCAGCAAGTGGTTGCTCGGGTGGATCGAGCCGGTTGCGGTCAACCAGGGATTCCAGCGGTTGAGCCTGTTGCCGTCGGCCTCGTCGGGCGACGCTGTTCTGCTCATGCACGGCAACCACGTGGAACAGCCCTTTGGCGAGTACTTCGTCGCACAATACCGCTGGCGGTCGGGCAACGATGTTCCATACCCGGCCGATGGATTGCTGATCTGGCACATCGATGCGCGGGTTGATGCCGATGGACGCTTTCTCCAGGACAATTCATATACCGAACACAAATTGATCCGGCTGATGGAAGCCGATGGCCTCGAAGAGATCGAGCAGAATTTCGGTGCCAATGCTGGCGACTTCTACACGAGCGGCGATGTTCTGTCCGGCGCTTCGGTTCCGAACTCGGATCGATACGATGGGTCACCGACCAATCTCTTCGTCACTGGGATCGTGCGGTCCCCCGGTTCAATAGCGTTCGATGTCGATCTCGGATCGGGCTGTGGGATCTTCGCAGATCTGTCGGAACCGGTGACGGCCTGGCCTGGGATCAAGGCGCCGTTCCGGGCGGGGATCGAGTTTGCCAACTGCGGCGGGGCGGCACCCATCGAATGGACCTTCAGCGACGGATCCGGCGAGACGGGCGACACCGGTGATCACGCTTTCAACGAGGAAGGGGTGTTTTCGTGGGCTCTCAGGTCGAGCTTGGGTGATGCGTCACTGACCACCGAAGGCGAGGTCCTGGTCTGCGCCGACCCACGCTGCCTTCAGTGGCGGCCGGTTCCGCAGATGACGGGCGCTCGTCTTCAACACTCGGCTGTGGAGCTTGAAGATGGGCGGGTTTTTGTGGTGGGCGGCGGTGTTCGGTCGGAGATATTCGATCCCCGATCCGATCTATGGGAAGAGACGTCTCCATCCAATGGGGTCTTTTCGTACGCCAGCGCTCAGCGGCTCAACGACGGCCGGGTCCTGGTAACCGGGAGCCACCCGGGGAGCGCAGTCAACGCGGAGATCTACGACCCTGCTACCGACAGCTGGACAGTGGCGATGAGGATGTTCCGCGACCGGGTCATGCACTCCTCGGTGCGCCTCGTCGACGGTCGGGTACTCGTGGCGGGCGGACACTTCAACGGCGTCGATGTGGCCATGTCGGAAGTCTACGATCCGGCAAGAGACCGATGGACACCCGCCGGCGGCACCGGATTCGAGTCGGTGCCGGGCCTCGCCGTTTTGCCCGATGACGAGGTGCTCTTTGTCGGCAAGAGGGTGACCAGGATCTTCAGTCCGGTGACCGACGAGTGGAGAAGGATCTCGGACATGGTCCACGAACACAAGTGGGGAGCGACGGTGACTCTCCCCGATGGCCGGGTGATGGTGATCGGCGGCGAGGGCACTGCCGAAGTCGAGGTCTTCGATCCGGCTCTCGATCTCTGGCGTGCCAGCCCCCGGTTGAATGCGATCCGCGCCGTGTCGTCGGCGAAGGCGCTGCCGAGCGGTCATGTGGTCGTGACCGGTGGCGCTGATCGGTTCTGGAGAATCGGTTCAGGAGTGGAGATCGTTGATCCCGCATCCGGCGCCTGGACGGAGATCCAACCCATGGCCGAACCCAGACTCGCACACACCATGACCGTGTTGCGCGACGGGTCGATCCTGGTCACGGGCGGGACCACCTCGGTGCTCGAGGAACCTTATGAGGGGCAGGCGACGGCCGAACGATTCCTGATGCCGGTGGAGCTGACTCGACCCCGGGCGTCATCGGGTCGTCGAAACCCGCCATGACTCCCCTCCGGCTGACCTGGAGGAACCTGTTCGGTGTGCGGTCCGGAACCCGCTAGCCCGGTCGGTACCCGTCGCTGAGTGTTTTCATGAATTCAACGAGGGCCTTCACCTCAGCATCCCCAAGACCGAGATTGCCCAGTTCGTCGAAATTGACGGTTCCCGGGACCTCCGGTGGCGGCCAGTCTTCCCCTCTTCGGCAGCGACCCGGGTACATCCCTGGTGTTGTAGAAGCGCACGATGTCCCTGAGCCGCTTGAAAAAGCCATTGTGGCTGTATGGTTCGGTCAGACCGATGTTGCGCAGCGTCGTGACCTTGAACTTCCCGTTTTCCGCCGCGTCGCCGACGACCGGGCCGAGACCCAGATCCGTCGGGGCGTTCGGATCGAGCGGATATTCGACGTTTTTGGCCCTCCCAGGTTGTCAAAGGTGAAATCGGTGAACCTGGTGTCCGTGTGGAAGGTTGTCGTCGGCGGGCGATCCGGAGATCGCCCGCCGACCCACGTTGGTTATTTGACGACGTTGACCAGAACCTGCGCCACCGAGCAGGCCGCGGGCACCTCGTTGTCGCAGATCTCATAGGTGAAGAAGTCGGTTCCCTTGAAGCCGAACTTCGGCGTGTACATGATGACGTAGAGCCCGGAACCTGCAGGGAACTCGGTCGGAACCGCAGACGCGCCATTCATCGGGTTGGTCACGATCGACAGGCTCGCCTGGTTGAGGGTCCCATCGGGATCGCTGTCGTTGACCAGCACGTTGAGCACGTTGCCGGTGGACTTCCAGAGGACCTGGAAGAAGTCGTTGACCGCGATGGGCGGCTGGTTGACATGGACCGAGGCCGTGACGACCATGACGTCCGCGCCGGTCAGCTCACCGTCACTGACGGTCAACGCGACGGTGTAGGTCCCCGCCTGATCGGCAATGAACGAAGCCAGGGCCCCGGTCAGCGCGAAGGGCGGGTTGATCGGCGGCGTCACCATCCAGTCATAGCTCTGGATCGTGTCGACCGAGTCCGGATCGTAGGAAAGGCTGCCGTCGAGGCTGACCACCGCGCCGACATCCACCGCCTGATCGGCGCCGGCCTTGGCCACCGGCGGTAGGTTGGTGATGACGTTGACCGTGTCGGGGGCTCCCGACAACCCGAGGTCATCGGTGACCACCAGACGGGCGGTGTAGGTTCCCGGGACGTCCGGGGTGAACCTCACGATGTTCGGATCGACGCCATCGGGCACGAGCGCCGCGGTGCTGCCGGCCGGGAATCCGATGAGGGACCAGTCCCAACTGACATAGGTTCCCGATCCGCCGGAGGCCGAGCCGGTGAGGGTGATTTCCGCGTCCAGGGGCACGTGCCTGGCATCAGCCCCGGCATCGGCGATCGGCACGTTGACATATCCCGAGTCGAGGAAGGCGCGCAGGCCGCCGTTGGGATAGCCGTTTGAGGTCATGTGCAGCCGGCGGTCGTAGAGTGCGTGGCGATCCACGGTGGTCGGGACCCAGATCGCGTCCATGGTCTTGCCGGCCGCCAGCAGCGCGCTGTACGACAAACGCACATGCGGGTACATCTTGCCGTCCTCGGCCACCCACTCGAGATCCTCGCCGAGGAGGGCGGGAACGTAGCTGAGGAGACCGGCGTTGACAAAGCGCATGAGCACCCGCGAGTCGATGTCGGCGGCCGGATCGGTCAGGACGCTGTTGCCGGTCGGATTGCCGTTGACGAGGAAGTACTTGGGTTTGTAGTTGAGGGCCTTCGCGGTCTTGGAGACCGTGTGGTTGTGGAGGTCGGGGTCGATCTCGCTGTAGATGACCACGATGTCGCGGTCATAAAAAACACCGGGGTATGCCTCGAGGGTGGCCGGGTCATCATCACTGTCGGCATCGACCACCAGCGCGCCGAAGAGTCCCATGTGGACCTGCTCGGCGGGGTGGCTGCCGCTGGAATAGAGATAGGTGCCGGGTTTGAGCTCGGCGGCGGTCCACGAATAGGTTACGGAACCGGTCAAAGCCGCCGCCTCGGTGGTGAATGCGGTGACCCGCCCACCGGTCATCACCGGCGAGCCCGTGAGCTTCTGACCCTGGACCACGATCGAGGTCGCGTCGGCGAGACCATTTTCGAGATTGATGGTCAGGCCCTGGCCGGCCGGGACATGGATGGTCGGACCGGGAACCATGACAACGCTGTTCACGGTGACCGGCCCGGCGCCGTCCTCGAGATCGTAGGAGATGAGCGAATAGCCCCACATCTCCACCGACTCGGTACCGAGGGTGTCTGTGACAGCGCCGGCGCTCAGGTTGTAGGTTGCCGCCGAGGCGGATCCGCCCACCAGTGCCAGCATCGCCGCCACCAGTACCGATCGCCGCAGCAAAGTCTTCATGCTTGCGTGTTTCATCGTCTACTCCCCTGCTCAGTCGATCACTGTGCCGGGGGGTTCGACGATGAGCATCGTCAGCATGCCGCCCGGGAAGATGTCGTTGTTGGTGAGCTCCTTCTCGGTGTGGGAGTGCCACATGAAGGTGTAGCCCGCGTTCGGGTTGAGACCGCCTTCACCGGGGGGCAGGGCGCCGGCCGAACCCATGAATGGGCTGCCGCTCCAGAACCCGCCGAATGCGAGGTCGAGATTGTCCGGGAGGTGCACCGGCAGCGCCTTGCCGTGATCGGGGCAGTACTCGTGGGTCACCGGGTCGAAGCCGACCGAACCACAGGTGCCTGCCGCCTCGCATGCCGTCGTCAACGGGACGCCGTTGCACTCGTGGCTCGGCATCTTGTCGGCCAGGGTGCCGTAGATGTCCCAGTTCATGTTCTCACCGGTCCAGGTGAAGGTGGCGTCGTAGGTCTCGCCCGGGATCGCCTGAATGGTGAAAACCTGGTAGCCGAGATCGGGCCCCTGACCGGGCGCGCTCTCGAGCATCCGGCCGTCGCGGGCGACGATGAGGGCGTGATTGCCGTGGTGGTGGAAGGGGTGGGCGTCGCGTCCCGCGACGACGACGCGGACGAGCACCGTCTCGCCGGGGGTCATCCGCGGCAGGGTGCTGTACGGCTGGGTCGGCAACCACGGCACCCCGGCTTCGGCCATGGTGTCGGGCGCGGTGCGGCCGTTCATGAACCAGTAGTTGGAGAAATAGTCGCCGAGGTACTCGGTGCCGGCGAGATCGTCACCGAACTCGACGGCGTCGTGGATCCGCGAGTCCATCTCGGAAAGAACGAAGAGGTACTCCCGGTCGTAGTCGGTCTTGGGGTGGCCGTAGGCCGTCGGTTTGAGCTCGTCGAAGCCGTAGGGCCGGACGATGATCGCACCGAAGAGACCCATCTCAGACTGCAGCGCCGGGTTGGTGCCGCTGTGGTAGAGGTAGGTCCCGGGGTGCTCCGCCGGGAAGGAGTAGGTCGCCCAGCCGGAGGCCGGCGCCTCGCAGGTCATTCTTCCGGAAGTGTCGCCGGGTCCCGGCGCCGGCAGCGCCGAGCTATCCTCGCATTCGCCCGCCCCGGCCACGTCGTGACCCGGGAAGACCAACGAGGTCGACCTGTCGAGCTCGTTGTTGAGGGTGATGTGGATGGTCTCACCCTGGTTGGCGATCAGGGTCGGCGCCGGGTACTGGGCGCGGTCGCCGTCGGTCAGACCCCAGATCGTCAGGCTGGCGCCGTCGGCGCTGGTCACGTAGTCCTTCATCGCGGTGAGGGTGAAGGAACGAATGGGCTCGCCGGTAACAGGGTCGGAGCTCAGAATACCGGTGATTCCGTCGATGGCGGCCGCCGCCGGTGCTGCGGTCAGCGTCAGGAGCGCCGCGACGCCGAGGACGACGGGAACCGCTGCTGTTGGTCTCATGAAGTGTTTCATCGTCATCCTCCTCAGTTGAGCATCATGGCCGGAGCGTCGCCGATGCGGATCTCGGTCATCATGCCGCCGAACTCCTCGTCGCCGTTGCTGAGGAAGTTCAGGTTGCTGGTGTACAGGAAGTAGGTGTCGCCGGGAGCGGCGTCGTCCGGGACCTGGATGATCACGTCGTTGGTCTCGCCGCCGCCCAGGCTCACCGAGTTGGTTTCGTAGTAGAGGTTCTTGCCCGGGGTGATTCCGCCGTCCGGGCTCGGACCGCGGAGCAGTCTGGCGTCGCGGCCGACCACGGTCATCGGGAGTCCCAGCGTCTGCAGGGTGAAGTAGCGGGTGATCGAGATATTGGAGATCCGGAGCAGGACCTTCTGGCCCGGCAGCGCGGTGATGAGCGCGTTTTCGTACTGCGACGTCTTGCCGCCGTTCTCGGCCGGCGCCGGCAGCGCCGTGTCGACGACCGTGTCCGGGTACCCGCGGCCGTTGAGCATCGGGTAGTCGTCGCGCATGAGCGCGAAGGGCAAGGGCTGGACGTTCTCCGACGCGTAGTGGAAGGCGCTGTCGAAGGAGCTCATCTGGATCGGGACCTCGACGTCGTAACCGGTGGAGCCGTCGCCGTCGTTGTAGGCGTAGCCCAAGGGCGCCGTCGGGTCGAGATTGCCGCCGAGCTGTGCCACGGGGCAGGACATGTCGGCACAACCGGTATTGTTCTGCGCCGCCCGGACATAGAGGTTGGCGAGCATGCCCATCTGCATGTGCTCGGTGGCCTCGACGTGGCAGTGGTACATGTAGGTGCCGGGGTCCTGGACGTTGTAGTAGTAGGTCAGGGTCGCTCCCATGTTGATGGCGAGGCCCGACTCGGGCAGACCGTCGAAGACCGTCGACGCCTGCGGGAAGCCGTGCCAGTGGACGGTGTGCGGGTCAAAGAGATCGGGCCGCACGAGCATGCCGACGTTGGACAGGCTGAGGAAGAACTCGTCGCCCTCGTCGACCGCGATGATCGGTCCGGGGTAGGCCGCGGCGAGGATGCCGTCGGTCATGACGTCGGCGGGATTCCAACCGGTGGCATCGGTGAAGCCGAAGATGTACATCACCAGGCCGTCGGCCATGGTGACGTAGCCGTCGCCCGAGGTGAGGTGCATGCACTTCGCGTTCGGGTGGGCCGGATCCGGGACGTCGATGATGGCGTCTCCATTGAGGTCGCCGGGGCACTGGACGTCGATGTGGCTGGCGGATGCCGGAGCTGCAATCAGCACCAGCGCGACCGCTACCACCATCAGCGTTGTGTAGAGCCATTTGCGTTCCATGGTTCACTCCTTGGTAGGTCAAGCACCCCCGCCGGTTGCCCGGCGGGGATGGGTTGCTGGTTGCTGTTACTCGACGAGGCTTTCGTCGACGTCGTAGCCTGAGGAAGGTCCCCTGGCCTCGAGGCCGGCGGGGTAGTACTCGTCGGCGCCGATGTCGGGATCGGGCTGGTTGCCCTGGCCCGACGGACGGGCTTCGCCGTCGAAGTCGTAATTGGGGTCACCTGTCGTCGCACCGTCGATGGCCGATGAGACGCCCTGGATGTGGTAGTCGCCGAAGAGCTCTCCGGTGGTGGTGTCCCACCGGGTCAGCGGTCCGAAGCGGAGGCGGATGTAGTTGCCGCCCTCGTCGAAGACCGCCGGCGTGAAGATGGTCTGCTGCTCCGGCTGGTTGATGGTCGGGACTCGGCTGCCCGTGGCGTACTCGGAAACGAAGACCGGATCGGGGTCGCCGGTGACGATGCAGGTCGTGCAGGTCAGGCTCCCCGCGGTGCCGATCACCGCGAGATCGCTGTAATAGGCATCAGCCCCGGACCAGTTACCGACGACCGTTGTGTCGCAGTTGGCAGCGTCGCCGCCGACCGCCGGGCAGAGGCCGAACCAGGACGTGCCGAGGTTCGGGTCGACTGTGGTCCCGACTCCGGTGAAGCGGAAGCTCCGGTTCTGCCAGACGATGTTGTCGACCAGCGTCGGGTTGGAGAAGCCTGAAATGGTGCCGAGGGCGAACAGAAGCGCCTGGCTGTGGCCGCGGGTGGCGATGCCGGCGCCGAGCTGTCCGGTCGACAGGGTCGGCGACCCGAGGGGGAAGGCGGCGCCTGTCGTGGCCGTGCTGTCGTTGTTCGCGATGGTGTTGTGCTGGATGACCACCTTGACGGCGTCGGCGAGGGAGATCCCGCCGCCGGCGAGGGCCGACAGGTTGTTGACGATCATGTTGTTGACAATCCTGACCGAGTACCAGGTGTTGCTGTTGTTCGGACTGGCCGCGACATCCATGCCGTTGACCTGGCGCAGGCTGATCCCGCCGCCGTCACCGGCCTCGGCCGCGTTGCCGATGAGAAGGTTGCTGTCGACAAGGACCCTGCCCGTCCCGCGGCTCAGCGGCTCACCGATCAGAGCGGGTTGGCCGGTGATGAGCAGGCCGCCGCCCGAGGGCGAGAACCCTGGGGTCTGGACAAAGCTGTCGTTGAACGCGATCACGTTGCGTGCGATCACGTTGGAACCGTTGTTCGGGCTGGCGGAGAAGCCGAAGTGGGCCACGCCGCCGCCCTGCTCGAGGTTGAAGTTGCCGCAGATGTAGTTGTTGGTCAGCCGGTAGTTCTCCGACCCGGTGCACAGCGAGACGCCGCCGCCGGCGCCGTTCATGCCGCCGTTCTGGCCGATGTAGTTGTACGCGATCACGATGTTGTCGTTCTGGGCGTCGGGGTAGCAGAGATCGACGCCGGTGCCGCAGGCGGCTGCGCCCTGGGCGATGAGTGTCGGGTGGCCGAGGCGGATCCCGCCGCCGTACTGGCCGCTGTTGTTGATGACGCGAGTGTTGGAGATCCGCATGTTCGAAGCGAACCCGTTGACGATGATGCCGCCTCCGGTGTCGGCCCCGGAGATCGAGAATCCGTCGATCCGTGCGCCCTGGTTGCGGTTGACGTTAAAGTCTCCGGCCCTGGCGAGCACCAGGATCCCGGCGCCCTCCTCGGTCCACAGCGCAGCCGGCTCGACACCGCCGAAGGCGGCCTCCTGGCCGGGAACGAGGGTCACGGTGTAACCGGGCGGGTTGGCCGGAGGATAGTTCCCCTCGACGAGTCCCTGCACCGCTTCGCGCCAGATCTGGAGCGATTCGGGCGGGTTCTTGACCGCGTCGATCTTGGTTCCCTCGCCCCAGCCCTGGAGCTGGACGGGCTTCCACATGATGACCATCTCGGTGTAGGTCCCGGGAGCGACCAGAATGAGGTCGTTGATCCCGGCCGCGTCGACGGCCGCCTGGATGGTCGGGAACTGTGCGGGAACCGTCCTGACGGTGGCGCCCTGGCGGAGGCCGTTCTGGACGTAGACCGCGTTGATCGACGAGGTGCCGTTGTCGTTGCGGGTGACGACCATCTGGCCGCCGGTTCCGTTGACCTTACCCCTGACGGTTTCGCGTCCGGCGCCGTCCGTCCCGCAGACGAGACCGGTCATCGCAACGCCGCCGATGGTCACGGTCGGAACCGTGGGGCAGCCGAAGCCGTAGTCGCGGGTGATGTTCTTGGGCACCGTCGGCGGGCCGTTGACCCCCTGGTACTCGGGGTTGGGAACATCGACGATCCCCATGGAGGCGATCACGAAGTTGTTGCGCGAGGCGTTGTTGTCGTTGCCGATCACATACGGGCCCTGGCCGGCGGCGTTGGTCGCCGAGTAGACGCGCGGGGTGCCGTCGCCGTACTCGCAGTCGAGCGGGAACTGGTCGGAGCCGGTGAAGGCCGAAACCGGCACCACCGGGGTGTCGAGGTAGACCGTCGAGCCCGGCATGTACTGGAAGGTGTAGCAGAACTGGGAGTACTGCGGGTTGTGCAGCGGATCGGGAGTGCCGTCCGGCCGCAGGCGGTCGTTCATGCAGGTCGTCAGCATGTTGGGCGACATGCCGCTCGGCTGCGGCAGGCTGTTGGTCCAGGTCGACGGCGCGACGAAGTTGTAGCGGCCGTAGGCGTCGGAGAAGGTGCGGCCGATCTCGCGGCCGGTCCAGTCGCGGATCGACACCGGCAGGAACGGCGGCGCGTACTTCTCGCCGAACTGCGGCGAGTTCGGATCGAACTCGTTGGCGGTGTCGTCGAGGATGAAGCCGGTCGCGTGAGCCGCGATCGGCACCTGGGTGAAGAGGAAGAAATCGGCTGCGGCGTTATTGCCGCCGAACACGGTCACCCTCTTGCGGTCGCAGGTCTTGAGGGTCTGGCCCGCCAGCGAGGCGGGCACCTCCTGACCTTCGGCGCCCGGGAGGGCGGTATATCCGTCGAGAGTGTTGAGGCTCAGGTAGGTCGGCACTATGTAGTCGGCGCCGACGCACTCGGGTGTCTGCAGCAGGGTGCTCTGGACGTAGTCGTCGCCGAAATCGACGTTCTTGTCCTGCGACCTGACGATCTGGTAGCCGGCGGGCGGTTCCGCCTCGACGATGTAGCGGCCGCTCGGAATCGGGCTCGTCAGAGTGCCGGTGGTGCAGGTGCCGTCAGGGTCGAGGCCGCCCTGACAGATTTCGTCGAAGGCATAGCCGCCGTCAAAGACGCCGGGTCGCATCTGGTTGAAGACCCGCAAACCGTCATAGCAGTCGATTTCTGTGCCGTTGTAGATGAAGGGGATGCTGCTGCCGATCTGGCAGTTCTCCGGCGGGGTCGCATCCCAACTGTCGGTGGTTGTTGTCGCGAGCAGGGTCGCGCCGGTTGCGTCATAGAGGTTGACCGTGACACCGGGGATGCCCGGCTCCCACGGCTCGGCGCCGCCGTAACGCGGGTCGTCCTCGGCGCGGGTCACCGAGTAGAAGACGACGCCGGAAATGCCGCCGTTCTCGCCGGGGCCGTACGGCGCCTTTCCCCATTCGATCACATTGGTCTGGCCGAGGAAGGCCTGGAAGGACTGGGTGAGAACGACGCCCTGCTCGGTGCGCGCGTCGCCATAGTCGCCGCCGTAGCCGTCGTGAATCCACATCCCCGGATCGACCGGGTTCCCTTGGAACTGCGGTTTGAGGTTGCTGTCCCAGGAGTTGGGGTTGTAAGGATCGATCGGGCCGCCATCGTCGGTGTAGAAGGTCGCGCCGGTGGCCTTGAAGCGGGCGAAGTCGACCTCGGCGACGAGCCAACTGAAGAACGGGAAGGTCTCGTCGAAGGGCACAAATCCGGTGAGGTCGGTCGCGAAGCTCTGGTACATGGTGCCGTCGCGCCACCGGAGGTTGACCGCCTGCTCGGGGATGCCTAACTCGTCACCCGTGCAGTAGTCGATGGAGGGGTCGGCGATGCAGGTCTCCGGTCCGCCGCACTGCGAATCCAGGGTGCACTCGGTCTGTGTGAACGAGCAGGAACCAGCAACGGTGCACTCGTCGTCGGTTGTGCACGAAGTGGAGGGATCCGATACGCACGTAAGGGTCGCGGTGTCACATGTGTCTAAGGCCACCCCCTCGCAAGTGTCGACCAAATCCACATCGCAAAACGGAGCGTACGAACCTCCGCAGGACTCGTGGCTGTAACTGCAGTAACCGCCGTCGCAGCCGGTGTCACACGCCTGAAAACTTACACTGCAGGCGCTCGCCGTTCGGCTGGTGCAGGTCTCGGTCACGCAGTCGCGGATGCCGTTCTGGTTGCTGTCGTTGAAAACCCAGTTCTCGATGCGGGCGAACCACTGCCGGGTCGGAACCGGCCCGAGGTTGCAGGTGTTCTTGTCGTTGCAGCTGCCGTCGGCGTTGACGGTCAGAGCCATGGAGTTGAAGACGAGATCGAGGTTGTCGTCCCAGACGACGAGCTGGTACCGGCCGGGAGGGACGTTGGGAATCGTGAAGAAACCGTTGTCGCTGCACGGCTGGGCGTAGAGACCCTCGAGCGGCACGCCGGTCGAGAAGTCGTTGATCCCGATCCAGCAATTGGTGTGCGGGAAGGGACCACCGGCGTACATGGCGAACTCGGGAGGCCGCGACATATGGAGGTTGACGACCTGACCCTTGACATTCGGCCCACTGGGACCGGTCAAATCGTTGAACGGCTCGACAAAGCTGACGAAGACGTGCGGTCCCGGGGGGCCGAACTCAGCGAAGAATGGCGGCTCGTTGGCCTTGACCCAGGCGTCGATGACCTTTTTGCCCTCGATGGTCGCGGTCTGGACCCAGCTCGTGTTGGGCGGCGGCACGACGATGATGCCGTACTTTCCGGGGGCGAGGTTCTTGATGTAGGCCATGCCCTCGGCGTCGGTGTCGATGCCGGAGCCGAGCTGGTCGACGGTGCCGACGTTGTCGAGGTAGGTCGTCCCGAGCGGGTTGCCCCAGATGTCGTAGCTCTGAACTCCGGCCGACATGCCGTAGCGGCCGCCGCCGTCCTCGACCACGATTTTGAAGCCCCCGAGGGGCTGCTCGCCGGGATCGCAGACGTTGTTGATCGGGGCCTTGTCCTCACAGACCTGGACCACGATCTGCGCGGTTGGGATCGGGTGCGGGTTGACGTACGCCGTCACCGCCTCGCCCGGTTTGAACTGCGCACCGCCGATGCTGTAACCGGAGTTCGGCAGCACCGAGATGAAGTAGTGGGCGTCGACGCAACGGTCGCCGTCGTTCGTGGTGCAATCGGTATCGAATGTGCAGTCGTCCCCACTCGCCGAGCAAATATTGGCTGACAATGTAAGGTTGGCCGGATCGGTGTCCGGATACACGCCCTCGGCGACCACCGGCATATAGCTGTGGTGGAAGCTGAGCGACTGCATGTCGTTTTCGGGAATCGGGATACCGCTGCTGTCAAAGGGCACGTGGTAGGTGAGGTCCTTCTCCACCAGCCAACGGTAGTTTCCGATGGAGTTCCCGGTCGAGCCGTCCTCCACGGTGAGTGTCGACCTGGGCCGAGGCCGGCGAGGCCGCAAGCGCCAGGGTCAAAAAAAGCACCGGCGCCAGCAAAGCGATGGTCGCTTTCGGCGCAGACGCTCTCCAGAAACATCGTCTCGTTCTCATGGTTTCTCCCTTCCGGTCGTTCGTTCTGCTTCCACCACAACGTGGTCGGTGCTGAACCGGCAAACGGGGATCTCTCGATCCCCTGAGATTCGGCATATCAGCGGTGTCCTGACGGAAATTCTTTTGCATTTTCCCTTCAGATAAATATTGGTCTTTTTGAGAAAAAGCGCCTGACTCAAATGCGTCAGTTCAGACTGATGAATTTGAATCAGTGGGGAAGGAGAGGAGTGGGTCTGTATGCCGGTTTTTTGTTGACCGAAACCCGGTCGGGACCCTGCGGGCTGAGGGTTACCCCGTGGTCGGCGGTTCGAGTCCCTGCAACGGCGAAGTGCCCTGCAGTTCTATACCTTGGCGACGAAGATCGTGTGCCTGGGCCCCTTGGCGCCGCGGCGAGCCGGGACCATCTCGACGCGGAAACGGAAGCCGGCCCGCTTGAGCGCTCGTTCGTACTCGCGATCGGGAGAAGCGGACCAGACGCCGAGGATGCCGCCGCGGCGGAGGCTGCGTTTGATCGTGGCGAGACCCTCGGCGAGATAGAGCCGGGCATTGCGCTGGTCGGTGAGGGCGGCGGGGCCGTTGTCGACATCGAGGAGGATCGCGTCGAAACCCTTGGGTTCTGATGCCATGACCTGTCCGACATCTTCGACGACCAGCGTGACCCGGTCATCGTCGAGGGGAGAACCCGCGAGGTTGGCGAGATGATCTCGATTCCACCGGACGATCTCGGGAAGCAGCTCGGCCACGGTGATTTGACTCGAAAATGAGGTGCGGTCGAGGACCGCTCGGAGGGTGTAGCCCATGCCGAGCCCGCCCACCAGCACACGTGGATGCCGGGTCTTGACCTCGGCCAACACGAGTGCGGCCATGGCTTCTTCAGAGCCGTGCGCCCGACTCGACATGAGCTCGAGCCCGTTCACGCGGATGGCGAACGCGCCGTCGCGCTCGTACAGCACGATCTCCTGGCCGTCAGGAGTCCTTGACTGATCCAGCAGCAATTGAGGTTTCATGACCGCAATGGTCCTCCATGCGACGGAAAACAGTCATCATTTGAAATTCTGCCGGGAAGAACCGTAGGTTCAGCCCGGCAGAATTTCAGTGGATCTCGTCGACGCCGCCTTTGGCTCGGTTGATCTGCGCCGCCATGGTCGGCGACGTCCAGTTGACCGGCCCCCGCGCCTGGTGAGCCATGAACCCCTTGGGATCGTAGACCAGGGTCTCCGGGATCCGGCGCACCCCGCACAGATCTCCGGTCTTGCCGTTGGCGTCGAGGTAGAGGAGATTCTCCGGAATTCCCGCTCCTGCCGCAGCAGCCTTGACGCCTTCCCAGGACGGCGCCTGGGCGATGAAGAGGATATCGACCAATGGGTCGTCGGCGAAGCCGGCGGCGAATCTGGCGGCCGCCGTCTGCTCGCTGAGACTCACGCTCAGGGGGTCGAACCAGTGGAGAACCAGCACCTTTTCGGGGATACCGACGAGGTTCCGGCGTTTGCCGTCGGTGGCCTCGACCCAGAGAAACCCACCCGCATCGAGCTTGGCGATGGCGTGATCGTGATCCGCATGCCGGGGAGGGGTCAGCGCAAAAAACATGTTGTAGGCGAGGATCGCGCCGGCGACGGCGAGAACCACACCCAGGATCAAACGGTTTCTGGTGGCAGCTTTCATGGGCGCAGGATAGCATTTTGGAGCCGGAAGAGTCGTGGTCCTGACGCCGGATGGTCGAACCCCGAGGTCGCGCTCGGCGACGCGAGGACATCGCAGCCATCGCATGGTCTGAATCGCAAAGGCCGCCAAGAGAGTCCATCGCAAAGATGCGCAAAGGCATCGCATGATTGACCCATCGCACCATCGCAGTTCAACGCAGAGGCACAGAGACGCAGAGACATCGCACCATCGCAGGATTTCGTTGGCGAATTTCTGACACAGACCTGCCAATTCTGTCATTCTGAGCGAGCGTAGCGAGTCGAAGAATCCCCGAAAGAACGGGGTGCGCCACACGTCGTCAGGGGTTGTGCCGGGTCAGAGCGATCAGAGCGGTGCGGCGCCGGGCCGGTCCCGTGTTCTTTCCATGGGTAGTCGTCTCCCGGCGGCGTGGCGGTGCTCGATGTGAACTGGAGTCGGCGAGCGGCGAGCGGTTACCTGCCGCTGCCCTGAATCCGCCCCCGCCGCTGCCGCTGCCCCTGTCCCTGCCGCTGTCCCGGTCGCTGCCGCTGTCCCGGTCGCTGTCACTGCCGCTGCCGCGGACAATGGTTGCTGCCGCGAATCTTGAGAACTGCTATTCTCGACCGTCATTTGGATGGAGGTCTGATGATGCGCCGTACCTTGCTTACCCTCGTCGTCGTAGCCGCGACCCTCTCGCGCCGAGGCTGCTGTGGTCCCCGACGATCTGCTCAACTCCATGTCCTTCCGGCTCGTCGGCCCCTTCCGCGGCGGCCGGGTCACCGCGGTGACCGGTGTTCCGGGCGATCCCATGACCTACTACATGGGTTCCACCGGGGGCGGGGTCTGGAAGACGAGCAACGCCGGCGTCAGCTGGCGCAATGTGACCGATTCGGTGCGCGAGCTCGACCCCGTCGAAGAAGCGCAGAATCATGGGTCAGGTCGATCCCGAACTCGTCGAGGCGGGCATCATCAGACCACCGGCAGAGGGACATGTCCCAGGGGCCACGGCGCGAGCACCGTGCCGGCGACGCCTTCGGTTCTGCGTCCATCGGTGCCGTTGCGGTGGCGGCCTCCGATCCGAACATCGTCTGGGCGGGGACCGGTTCGGCGTGCCCTCGAGGCAATATCTCCTCCGGCGATGGCGTCTACAAATCCACCGACGCGGGCGATACCTGGCGCCACATGGGACTCGACGAGGCCGGTCAGATCGGCCGGGTCATCGTTCACCCGACGGACGCCGGATGTCGTCTATGTCGCCGTCCTGGGAAACATCTTCGGCGCGAGTGAAGAGCGCGGCGTCTACCGGACGACCGATGGCGGTCTCAGCTGGTCGAAGGTGCTCTTTGTGTCGGACCGAGCCGGCGCCGTGGATCTCGCCATGGACCCGAGCAACCCGCGGATCCTCTACGCGGCGGTCTGGCAGGCGCAGCGAACTCCCTGGACCATGATCTCCGGTGGTCCCGACAGCGGTCTCTACAAGAGCCATCGATGGCGGCAACACCTGGTTGAAGCTGAGCCAAGGGCCTTCCCAAGGGCGATCTGGGACGGCATCGCGGTGGCGGTCTCGCCGGCCTTCCCCAAACGGGTCTGGGCACTCGTCGAGCACGACGAGGGCGGTCTCTTCCGCTCCGACGACGGCGGCGCCAAGTTCCGCCGGGTGAACTCCAACCGCGAGCTCCGCCAGCGGGCCTGGTACTACACCCACATCGAGGCCGATCCCGCCGATCCCAACACGGTCTACGCCCTCAACGCGGCGATGTGGAAATCCGACGACGGCGGTGAGACCTTCCGGCCCATGCGCACGCCGCACGGCGACAGCCACGCCCTCTGGATCAATCCCGACCGATCCGAAGAACCTCATCGAAGGCAACGACGGAGGAGCCAACATCAGCTTCGACGGCGGCCGATCCTGGTCGGTGCAGAGCAACCAGCCGACCGCGGAGCTCTACCGGGTCACCGTCGACGATCAGTGGCCCTACTGGCTCTACAGCGGTCAGCAGGACAACTCGGCGGTCGCCATCCCGAGCCGCAGTTCGAGCGGCGCCATCGACCGCAACGACTGGTACGAACCCGCGGGGTGCGAGACCGCGACCGTGGCGGTGGATCCCCGCGAACCCCGACATCACTTACGGCGGCTGCTACGGCGGCTCCATCAACCGATTCGACCGCGGCTTGGGTTTTCAACAGCAGGTCATGGCGTGGCCTCAGATGGCGGTCGGTCAGCAAGCATCGGATCTGCGTTATCGCTTCCAGTGGAACGCCCCGATCCGGATCTCGCCGCACGACCCTTCGGTGCTCTATCACTGCTCGAATTTTGTTCACCGAACGACCGACGAAGGGGCGACGTGGGAGATCATCAGCCCGGATCTGACCCGCGACGATGAGAGCAAACAGGGTTATGCGGGCGAGCCCATCACCCGCGACAACACCGGTGTCGAAGTCTACGGAACCATCTTCGCGTTTGAAGAATCGCCGCACCGGGCGGGTCTTCTTTGGGCCGGGAGCGACGACGGCCTGGTCCACCTGTCCCGGGACAACGGCGCCACCTGGCAGGACATCACCCCGGCGGAAATGCCCGAGTGGGGGACGGTCAACGCCATCGAGCTCTCCGCGCACGACGAGGGTCGGGCCTTCATCGCGGTCCACCGATATCGCTCCAACGACGACAGGCCCTACATCTTCCGCACCAACGACTTCGGCGCGACGTGGGCTCTGGCTGACGGACGGAGCCAACGGCATTCCGGGCGATCACTTCGTCCGCGTGGTTCGCGAAGACCCCGAGCGCAGGGGCCTGCTCTTCGCCGGCACCGAATTCGGACTCTATGTCTCCCTCGACGATGGTTCGAGCTGGCAACCACTTCCAGCTCGATCTGCCCGTCACGCCGATCACCGATATGGCCGTCAAGCGCGGCGATCTGGTGGTCGCCACCCAGGGGAGATCGTTCTGGATCCTCGACGACCTGAGTCCACTCCGCCAGATGACCTCCGATGTCCTGAAGGGAGATTTCCATCTCTTCGCACCGCGCGAAGTCATCCGCTGGGCTGACGGCAGCGGCGGACGCCGCGGGCCCGGCGGCGGTGCGGAAGGCAAGAATCCACCCTTCGGCGCGATGATCCACTATCTGCTGCCCGAGGCCGGCGACGGTGATGAGGCGGTCGATGTGCGGCTCGAGATTCTCGACGGCGATGGCGAGGTGCTCAGGAGCATGTCGAGCACGAAACCCGAGAAACAGGCGCCGAATATCTGGCGAAAGCTCTTCCCCGAGTTTTTCGAGCCGCCCAAGCTCGATGCGCGCGAGGGTGCGAATCGGTGGGTCTGGAACCTCCGTCTCCCTGACGCCACCATCGCCGATGATGCCGTGCTCTGGGGCTCGGCGGCGGGACCGATGGTGCCTCCCGGAACCTACCAGGTGCGGATGACGGTGGGGGACTGGAGCGAGACAAAGGCCTTCGATGTCGTTGCCGATCCGAGGCAGGATCTCGATCCGGCGGCGCTGGACGCTCGTTTCGAGCTCGCTCGACGAGATCTGGAACGAGGTCTCGAGATCGTACGCCCTCGTCGAGCGCATCGATTCGGTCCGGGATCAGGTCAAGGGGTGGCAGGATCGGGTCGACGACGAGGAGTTCAAGACCCTTGCCGGCGAGACCCTCGAGGCGCTCGACGCCACCGAGGCCAAGATCCGCCAGACCAAGCTCGAGTCGAGCCAGGACGTGCTCAATTTCCCGTCCAAAGTGGACAATCAGCTCGTCTATCTCATGGAGGTCGTGGAATCGACCCCGGGATTCCCGGCCGCGTCGTCGATCGAGCGGTTCGACGAACTCCGTTCGGAAGTCGACGGGATCGAGGGCGAGCTCGATGGGATCCTGACGACGCAGGTGCCCGAACTCGAGGCGATGCTCGTCGAAAGCGGAGCGCCGCGGATCGACACCGAATAGTCAATGATGAATTAGGAATGATGAATGATGAATGCACGCAGCAGCGGATCTCAGCTGGGGTCGCTGGCCGACTGCGACGTCAATTCATAATTCATAACTCATCATTCATCATTCGAGCCAGTCGACGTTGACCCGAGCGATCTCCCCGCGGAGCTTGAAGGCGACGCGGGCGAGGAGGAACGTCGCCACGGCGATGAGCCCGGCGACGATTCCCCACCACAGCCCCTGGGGGCCGAAACCGAGGCGGAAGCCGAGGACGAGGCTGGTGGGCAGACCGACGAGCCAGAAGCCGAGGATGTTCACCACCAACGGCACCCGCGTATCGCCGGCGCCGCGGAGAACTCCGGCCGCCACCACCTGGAGCCCGTCGAAGACCTGGAAGAACCCGGCGATGGGGATCAGCGTCGAGGCGAGGAGAAGACCTCCTCGACCGAGGTGTAGGCTCGAGCCAGCCAGACCGGCATGCCGATGAAGAGCAGCGGCCGTGAGCATCATGAAACCGGCGCCGAGGATCAGACCGGCCGACGCGGCCCGTCGGGCGCCGCCGCTGTCGCCCGAGCCGATGGCGTTGCCGACCCGAACCGCCGTCGCCTGCGAGACTCCCAACGGAACCATGAAGGTCAGCGAGGCGAGGTTGATGGCCACCTGGTGCGCCGCCATGGTGATCGTCCCCAGCCCACCCATGAGAAGCGCGACCACCGAGAACGCCACGATCTCGAGCTGGAGGTTGAAGCCGATGGGGAGGCCCAACCGGGCGGTCTCGGATCAGCGGCCGCCACTCGAACGACTGCCCGCTCGAAACGCAAGGAGCGGCCAGAGGTCCTTGCGATCGACGGTCAGGAGGATGACAAAGAGCAGCGTCCGGGCGATGGTCGATGCCCAGGCGGATCCAAGCGGTCCGAGCTGCGGGATCGGCCCGGCGCCGAAGACCAGCGCCCAGTCGGCCACCAGATTGAAGATGTTGACCGCGATCACGGTGGCGACGATGTGTCTGAGGCGGCCCATGGCCTGGAGCGCCAGGCGGAGGACGACCCAGCCGTAGAAGGGCAGGAGCCCGGGGATGGAGATGTGGGAGTAGGCGGCGGCCAGGGGAACGGTTTCGGGTGGTTGGCCGAGGAGTGCGAGGATCGCGCCGATGGGGAGCAGAAACAGCGATGCTGGGGATCATCAGGGCGGCCGCCAGCGACGAATCCTCGCTGCACCGATCGCCGGAAGGCGTTTCGGTCTCTCGCCCCGAGGGCCTGGTTGAGCAGGGGATCGATGCCCGAGGAGGACACCGATGCCGAACGACGAGATCGTGATCACCGCCACGTGGCCGAGGGCGACCGCCGCGAGCGCCTGGGACGACAGGCGGCCGACAACCATGGTGTCGACCACGCCGAAGAGCATCATCCCGACCTGGACCACGACCACCGGGATGGCCAGGCGGACCATCGCTTCGATGTCGGCTGCGGCTGGGTTTTTCGAACGGCAGGATCATCACGTCTCCGGCCCGGGAGGATAGCATGCGACCGCCGCCGGGTTGAACCGGGAGGGCGTCGCATCCATCGCACCGTTACAAGCACGAAGACTCAAAGACGCGAAGGGGTCGCGAAGTCATCGCAATTGAGAGTGGCTGATGCGGGGCTTGGAGGGTGTTCGACTTCGTGGCGACACTCTCTCGGCCGGTGGGGGACTGAAGGGCAGGCAGGATGCCTGCCCCACAAGAGTCTCCGTTGCGCTGTTGTGGAGCAGGCTCCCAGCCTGCTCATGAGCCGATGAGTCGTGTTCAGCACCGGCCTTCTGGGCCGCCTGCGGCGTCCCAGCGTCGCGCATTGTGGTGCGGGCGTCCCGCCCGCAGGAAGCCGTGGTGTCTCGGCACCATCGGGCACTGCCCCGACGCCGGTCAGAGCTTCCCGGAGCTCCGGCCTTCTGGGCCGCCTTCGGCGTCCCAGCGTCGCGCATTGTGGTGCGGGCGTCCCGCCCGCAGGAAGCCGTGGTGTCTCGGCACCATCGGGCACTGCCCCGACGCCGGTCAGAGCTTCCCGGAGCTCCGGCCTTCTGGGCCGCCTTCGGCGTCCCAGCGTCGCGCATTGTGGTGCGGGCGTCCCGCCCGCAGGAAGCCGTGGTGTCTCGGCGCCATCGGGCACTGCCCCGACGCCGGTCAGAGCTTCGCGGAGCTCCGGCCTTCTGGGCCGCCTTCGGCGTCCCAGCGTCGCACGGGCAGCGCGGTCGATGGAGCAGAACGGGGAGAATTGCGACCGCGCTGCCCGCACGCCGGCGGCCTCATGGCGGGCCGGGAGAGATGCACCGGATCGTCGTCGCCGTGGAGTGCCCGGTATGACACTGTGCGGAAGGCTCAGCGTCGCCGGATGGTTTAGGGAGCACAATGTCAAACCCGGCACGTCCCGGGGGGCGGTGGTCTTGCGCGTGCTCGGAGCGCTGACCCGGTGGCTGCCCCTGCCGCTGTCGCTGCCCCGGATGCTGCCCTGGTCGCTGCCCCAGTCGCTGCTGCCGTCTGTTACGATTCCTCAGTGCCGAGCAACATCGAAATCAAAGCCAAACTCAGAGACCGCGAAGCGGTTGAAACCCTCGTTCGCTCCCGGGCCGATCACGGCCCGGAGCTGATCATCCAGAAGGATGTGTTTCGCCTGCGAATCGGGGCGCCTCAAATTGCGGGCGTTTTCCGTCGATGGGGCGAGCTCATCTTCTACCGACGGCTCGACACCGAGGGACCCGCTCATCGGATTTCATCAAGGCGCCGACCACCGATCCGGACGCTTGGCCACTGCCTGAAAGCCGCCTTCGGTGCGGTCGGCATGGTCCGCAAGCGACGCACCCTCTACCTCGTCGGACAGACCCGGATCCACCTCGACGAAGTCGACGGCCTCGGCGACTGGCTCGAACTCGAGGTCGTGCTCGAGCCCCGGTGAATCCGCCGACGACGCGCGAACGAATCGCTCGCGATTTGATGCTCGAATTCGGGATTCTCCTGATCAGAGGATCTCGAAGCCCGCGCATATGTCGATCTCCCTCTGCAGGATGGAGGTGGACCGTGAGCTATCGAATCGTCGAGGAGTACTATCGGCAGGAGCACTTCGAGTTCTTCAGGGCGTCGAGATCGCCCTTTACTCGATCACCTTCAACCTCGAGATCACCGCGGTGAAGGCGTTTGCCGAGGGACGCCGCTACCCCGTCTATCTCACCCAGTGTTTTCTCTTCACTCGCGCCATGAGCGGGATCGAGGACTTCCGCTATCGGGTGGTGGACGATCGGATCGTCCTCTACGACGGTCTCGAGATTGCCGCCGCGACTCTTCCGGCGCCGAAAGGCGCGTCGGGCTTCACGATGGCGACCATGCGCCGGATCTCGAGACGCTTTCTCCGGCGGGCGGAGATGGAATGGCAGACGAGCCCGCGAAAAAGCGAGTATCAAGGCCACGGCCGAGGGAAACATGATCCTCTTCACGGCGGATCCCTTTCGGGCGTGCGCTTCACCGGGATCACCCACGGACTCCCTGTCGATCGAACCGACGGAAGGGCCCGGGTCGCCTCGGTCAGTTCTTCGAGGAGGGTGATCGCCTGATGGTCCCCGTCGGTCTCGGCGTCAATCACGTTTTCATCGACGGCGCCGCCGTCGGCCGGCGGTCGAAGAGTCCGAACCGAGTGCGACAATCCCTCAGAATTATGAATGATGAATTGTGAATTCAGAATTCCATCGCACATGCAATCCGATGCGATGCCATTCATAATTCATCATTCCTAATTCATAATTGGTGTCTATCTGAACCAACCAGGTTGTGCCCCTCCTCGCTTCCGCGAGTAGTAGTATGGAGGAGCTGTCGCCTTCTCGCTCCTGATTTCTGCGTCGAGAATTGTGTGTCGTTTGCTTGGCCTTGGCGATTCGATCGAGGGTTCGGCTGTCGACTTACCGGTCCAGGCGGTTGAGCTCCGCTTCCAGGCGTCAACGCGCGCATGTTGGCCCTCGGCGATGACGCTGTCTCTAACCATACCTTTCTCCGCCACTTCTCGCGAGTCTTCGGATCGGCCGAATGGTGAGTTTCGACCACTGACGAATCGGCAATGGTGGAGGTCATCAGGGTCAGCGCCGCGCCTCTGCCGAGCTGATTCGGCTGTTGTCGTCGGTGATGACGATGACGGCGGTTTCATCGAGCTCCGGCACCCGGTTGAGCGATCGCGAGCTCGCAATGGCGGCGACCTCCGGGTTTCGGTGTCGGTCTCGGATCGAGAGGTTCGTCAGCCGTGAGGAAAGAGGTCCAGGTCAGACCGATGACAGCCGAGGATCGTGAGTTGACGTAGATTCAGTAAGGATCCTTTCGGCCAGTGGACGGAATGTAATCAATGTAAACCCACCATCTACGGGATGCAACCCTCGGTGGCGATGCGTCGCCGACCACCGCACGGCCACGGACGCGGAAACGGACACGGATACGGATACGGCCACGGATCACGGACGCTGCCGAAGCGGAAACGGACGCGGATACGGATTCTCGGAAACGTAGAGGTGACGATCAGCGGGAGCGGGAGCAGCTCAGCCGCGGCCGTCGGAGCTGGTACCTCGAAATCGATGATCGGACCGGCGGGAACGACGCGCTCAGGTGGTGGCCGTGGCTGCGGTGGTAGTAGTCGTCTTGATGATCCGTGGGACAGGTGCCCGGCCACCCTCGACCTGGAAGAGGTCGCGGGTGTCGCCGAGATTCGGATAGTCGACGAGTCGCCGGATGTTGTCGTTGAAGTGACCGACATAGACCGGGTCGAAGCGGACCAGGGTCGTGAAGAGCCGCCAGTCGGCCTCGGTGATAGTCGCCGAGGAGATAGCGGTTCACTTGGAGGCGGCCCTCGAGGGTGTTGCCGAGCCGTTCGAATAGAGCGCTCACCGCCTCCTCGTAGGCCGATTGCGTCGTCGCGAATCCGGCTTTGTAGACCCCGTTGTTGATCCGGTTGTAGACAAAGGCGTTGATGGCGTCGATTTCTCCTCGAGATGCGGCGGGCGGAAGATCGGGCCGTGGGCACCGACATCGTCGAACTCGCGATCGAGCATTCGGATGATCTCCGACGTTGACGATGGTCGAGGACTCTCGGTCCCACAGGATCGGCACCGTCACGCGGCCGGTGTAGTCGGGCCGGGCGGCGGTGTAGACCTCGTGGAGTGTCGCGGCGTTGTTGATCGAGTCGGGTATGACGCCGGGCCCCAGTCGAAGGTCCATCCATCGGTGAGCATCAGCGGGTTGACTGAGACGGAGATCTGGTTTTCGAGACCTTGAGGGTGCGGTAGATCAGGGTTCGGTGGGCCCAGGGGCACGCGTAGCTGACATAAAGGTGATAGCGGCCAGACTCGGCCTTGAACACGGAGCCACCATGAGCAGTGACACCGATGCGGAACACAGCCTCAAGCAGACAACCGTTCACCCGTGTTCGTATGATACCATTGATCGGTCCACGTCCCAGTTAACAAGCATTCCCATATGACTGCCTACAACTCACTCACCTAACGGGATCGGTCCGAGTGGTTATTTCAGGCCACCAACCAGAGCATCCGCAAGGTGTAGGCAGTGCAGATCACGATCAACACGAGACCAGCGAAGGCGCCGCCCTTTCAGATAGGATCAGCGCCGGCGACAAAGGAATTCACAGCGATAACGCGGTTGCTGTCAAAGAGTGCGGTGTGGCTCCTCCAATTCCAGGGGCATTTCGATGAGACCCAGAGCCTGGATGGAGGCGATCGTTTTCAGGCGAACTCGCGCTCGGTGACGTGGCCCCGGGGTTCAGGCGATGAAAAGACGCCCCCATCCGGTTTCAGCGTTGCGGCGCGCTCTCGGGAAAGCGATCGGGGTAGGCGGTTTCGTGGACGACGTTGAAGGCGGTGACGAGATCGGCGGCGCCGGCCAGATCATCGAGCATCAGGCTTTCCTGGCTGCACAACCTCGGTTCGATGATCCTGTCGAGGCCCTTGCGCCGGGCGCGTTTGATCAGGCCCGCGAGCATCTTCTCCTGGATATCGAGGCAGACCACCCGACCTTCGGGTCCGACCAGGCGGGCCAGATCCAGACTGTGGAAACCCATGGCGCTGCCAACATCGACCACGGTCGAGCCGGGGCTCACGAAAGGAGCGAGGATCTTCGTCGGGTTCTCCACCAGGCGGCGGAGTGGACTGACGAGCAGGCGGCCGATCCACACCGGGCAGGTGTGGTGGTCGCGGGCGGCATCGGTCGCTTCTGAGATCTCATTGATGGTCATTGTTTTCCTCCGGCTGGTTTCCCGACAGGTCTCTGTCGTGTGTATAATATATGAGCTATCGCTCGGTTTGTGTACTCGCCTTTCGGGGAGTCGGCCATGAAACCCGGATCAGCAGGTTTAAAGAGAAGGAAAGAAACAACTTCAGGACATCGGCAAAGAAGATCTGGAGGCGCCGCTGTGGGCGGTGCTCATGTTTCGCCACCCCGAACCACGGGGGCAGGCACGATGAGGCGCCGGCCGACCCAGGAGCGCGCCTCGGTCACCGTCGAGGCCATCCTCCAGGCCGCCGCCGAGCTCTTCTGCGGCATCGGTTACGATCGCGCCTCCACCAACCGCATCGCCGAACGGGCCGGGGTCTCCATCGGCTCTCTCTACCAGTATTTCGCCAATAAGGAAGCCATCCTGGCGGCGCTGCTCGACGAGCACCAGCGCGCGGTTCATGAAGTGGTGGAGGAGGCCCTCGTTCTCCTCGATGATCCTGGAATTTCCCTTCGCCAGGGTCTGGAACGAATGCTCACCCGCCTCGTGGATTTCCACGCCGCGGACCCCGAGCTCACCCGAGTCCTCTCGGAGGAGGTGCCGCATCTCGCGCACGGTTCAGCCGACGCCGAGGAAATCGCCCACTACACCGCCCGGGCCGTGGCGATGCTGAGCCGGAGACCCGATGTTGTGGTCGAGAACCTGGAAATCTCGGCGATGCTCCTGGTCACCACCATTTGAATCTACGACCCGGTGGTTGGCGCATGGAGCGCCGGAAGTGACTCCGGGATCGTTGTCGTTCAGGCCGGTGCATGCTTTCGGCATTATCGATTTCGTCATCGACATTCCTCAGCCTGTGGACGGATCATGCAGATCTACCGGGAGTGATTCGAATCACCCCGTACTTTGTTTCACGGTTGATTTGTGATCTTTGTATGGGTGGCAGAGTCTTCCACTTCGTCCCATGATGGAACCTGAGGTCGCGTCTCGTCCAGGCGAATTCGGGAATGGTGTTCGGCGACTCTGGTTTCCAGCAGGTCGGCTACCGCTCAGGTCCCCTGCGCGCCCTTGCCGCCGCCGGCGGGACCGACCATCGAAAAGTACCCGGCGGACGCGGACAAATCCCGGCGCGCCGCCGCCAGTCACAGGTGCGGCCTCAGGGACCACGATCCTCCTTCGCGACGGTTTCTACGACCTCAGCGGCGGTGATCAATCCGCCCGCTGGTGTTCAACTGCGGCTCACCCTGCGATCCTCTTCAGCGGCGACCGCGAGGGGGTGATCCTCGACGTGGCTACGTCGCCGGTGGGTTGTCGGTGAGCGTCCAGGCATCGACACCACCATCGCAGATGCCCCTGAGCCGCGCCTGCTCCACCCGATCCACGCCAGCGGGCCCGATGTCCCATCAGCAACGTCTTGATCCACAACGTCCACGTCATCGATCCCGGTGAGCAGGCGGTGAAGGTCAACGCCGTCGGCGTGGGAACCATCGATCAGAGCTCCCTCGAGTGCTTGGCCTCTCGAGCTCGCCGATCGAGTCGCCCTTTCATCCGCAACAACTGTTACACCGGAGGTCTTCGACGCCCATGCCGCCACCGGGTGGCTGGTGCGGCGAAATCGTATCGAAGGCTTCTGGTGCGACAAGTTCTGCTGTCCGAGCACGGGGTCCACGTGGCGCGGGTGTGCAGGACACCGTGGTCGAGATCTTCGTCATCGACTGCGCCCGCGGCATCAATCAGGCCTCGGTTACGGCATCGACGGCCACACGGCGGAGTCATCCGCAACAATTTCGTGCGCGCCGTACCGTATTTTCAGGTCGCAGTGGGTTTCGATTTCAGCATTCTCTGTGGGGCGCCGAAGGCGCGCAGGCGTACTGTTCCGCAACTGGGTGGCGTCGACTTCGACCGCCGGCGCTGGTGGAGTGGCGCTATATGGCCTGGTGACCTGGCCGACCAACCTGGTCGCCGACGATCGGAGCCGTGGAGGAGTCTGGCCGCCTGGCCACCGATACCGGTCGCCGCTGAACCTCTTTGCCGATGAGCCGGCAGATGATGTTCGCCTCGTTCGACCGGAGTCGAGCCCGGTGGATGCGGTTTTCCATTGAGCCCGGCGGACTCGCCGAGCTTCGATTTCGACTCGTTGCTCAGCGGACGACGCCGACATCAGCACCGACGATGATCGAACAACGCTCCTTGGCCAATCATCAACCAGGGGATCTCTCGAGGTGGAGTGTGGCCCTTCCCTGAACGAGGCGGCCGAGATGAAAAGAAAAGAAGAGGCCGCGGCTTCCAGCAGCCGCCTATTATGGCCGCCTTCCTTGCATGAGGCTCGGAGGAGGAGCGTCGCAGCTTTCGGGAGCTTTTTCGGCCTTTGTTCCTCATCGGTTTCTATGGAGGCGGAAAACGAATGGACGAATGCGTCTCGAGCATGGACAAACGCGACAAAATGACAGTTTTCTCTTTTCAGCGAATACGTCTCGAATCATATGCAGGGTGAGAGACCGACGTAGACGATATGCGGGGAATATCTCGAGGCGACCCCCGCCAACACCCAGAAGCCACGAATGGGTCATTTCGAGGTCATTGGAGAACTGGGCGGGGAGATGGTTACGGTCTTTGGGCTCGACGAAAACCTGGCCGACGCGTGGCCCTCATCAAGGTCATCATCGATCCGATCAACAACTCGACCCAATTCGCGAAGGCACGGTTTCTCCGCGAGGCCGAGTCTGTCGTCGCTCGATCACCCCAATGTCTGCCGAGTTTCACGACTATATGGAGGGAAGCAACAGGATTGTCTGGTTCTCGAGTTCGTCAGGCAGGAACCTCCACGATATGCCTTTCGGTAGAGGCCTGGATGAGTCGCCCAGAAGGTCAAGATCGCCGAGCAGTTGCTGGATGTGCTGGTGGCGGTCCGCGGCAAGGGTGTGATCCACCGCGATCTCGAACCGGAACGTCCTTGTCGCCCCCCTGGGCGACGTGGTCGAGGTGCTGAACTGATTCGCGCCCGGTGGAGGAGTTGGACTCGCTCTCCGGTGAGTATCCGGTCTTTCGACCGGAGCGCGGTTTCTCGAGCGCCTCGTCTGACGGTCCGGAGAAGATCGACTTCTTCGTCGGATAACCAGGTGATGACCATCTTGGTACCGTCCTGGGGACCATCGGCTACATGAGTCCGGAGGTGGCGAGGGGTGAGCCTGCGACCGCGGCGAGCAATCTGTTCTTCGGCCGGTCTGATCGCGCGGAACTCTTCAGAAGCCCCGGAGTCCAGAGGATTCCTCCGGCGGAGCACCGCGCCATGGAGGACGAGGGTCGAGCGTTTGTAGGGTTTGTCAGCCGAACTCTCGACCTTGATCCTACGGCTCGAAGTTCTGGTGCCGGAGAATCGTCCGACCGCCATCGACGCGGCTCGAAATGCTCCAGCAATAATCGGCGAGTAGCAACTGCGACGGAGGAGGCAGTTCGCTGTTGCGGTCTTGTCGCCCTGCTTGCCGTTTTCGGTATTGGGATGACCATCCAGTTCTTCCGCGCTGAGCGGGAGACCCGTCGCGCGGAAGCGGGCGCCGCATCGGCCCGGGAGGTTTCGGACTTCCTGGTGGGTCTTTCGGCGCAGGCCTTGCCGCTGGTGACGCAGAGCGATACGTTCG
>CAVQJV010000051.1:0-7186 GCA_963712805.1 uncultured Acidobacteriota bacterium
TCGATGCCGCAACCATTGCGAAAGCGGCCGAGGCCGCCGTGGCCGGCGCCGAGCCGCTATCCGATAACGGCTACAAGATAGCTCTTCAAGGGCCTCGTCGCCGAGCAACTGGAGGCGATGGCGTAGTGGGAATCGACCACTGTTGGAGAATCAACGGGCCGCCCCGAAGGGCGGCCCCTGAAGTCTCGAATCACCGAGCGTCGATTGATAACCCTGGAGCCATGCTTCTTCTCGGTGGATCAATGCATCAGTTCCATGCCAAGGTGTCTCCGGATTCGAACCCGTCGCAGAAGATGCCGCACGGCTCGCCCGGCGCGGCCGTCGAAGCCAGCCCGCCAAGGCTGGCCAGACCATGCGGAAAGGCGGGACTCCCCGCTCCGGTTCCGGGATCAATGACGTACAGTGTCGGGTCCCCGCCGCCCCCCGGCCGAAGAACTGCGTAGTCAGCCGCGTATGACAGGCCTATGGGGAAGAGAATGGATATTCCGTGTGGACCCCAGATGGTCGCTTCTCCCGTCGCTCGGTTGAGTGTGAAGACATAGGTTGAGTCGATTCCATAAAGCGTGTCCGAATTGTTGTCATAAGCCATTCCCTGGATGCCGGAATTCGCGACCCACGGACCGATGCAAGTGGATTCACCGGTATTTCGATCTACCGTTGCCAAACCGGGGCATTCTACGTCCGCACCATAGAGAACGTTGTTGATCGAATCGAATGCGAGACCTTGAATGTTGGAGCTGTTTACATGCCACCCGATGTAGGTGGCCGCACCGGTGGAGAGGTCGATCGTCCCCAGACCTATCTCCCCGCTGGTAGATTGAAGGTCTGAGACGTACATTTTCTTGCCCCAGGAATCCCATGCAATTCCGCTCAAGGACATGTTGAACCCGACCGGTCCGATCAGATTCGTCTGCCCGGTCGCGAGGTCGATCCCGAAAAACTCATCCGTCCCTTCGTCGATTGCGAACATGGACGGCGAGAACGCTGCCGCCGCGATCCCTGCGCCTGGAATCTGGGCCAGTGCGCCGAGATCATGCGCCGAGGACGCCGACAAGGGTCGTCGCTCCGGTGGAGGTGTCACAAGTCCTCAACTCCGGCAAAAAGGTGACGCCGTTGAACGCGAAGAGATAGCAGGTACCATCCGAGTCGTCGAAGTCCATCCCCTGCCCGAAGTTTGCGTCGAAACCGATGGGTCCGATCGACGTCCCGGCACCGGTATTCTTGTCAATGGACCAGAGGTCGTCGGTGACCAGGTCATATCCGAAGAGACTGCCCGAAGGATCCGCCGCGAGCGCGATCATTCCTCCCGATCCTGCAATGGCGCCGATGTAGGTCGTCGACCCGTCGCTGAAGACCTCGAGCAGGCTCGATGTGACGACATCTGTGGTCACCATGAACATGCGATTGGTTGTGTTGTCCCACGCGAGACCGGAGATCGTTTCAGCGCCCGGTGGCGGCGGGTTAAAGAGACCGATATCCGTCCTCACGCCTGTGGCCGTGTCGACATAAAAGAACTCGTTGGCGCTGTTTCCGCAGTAGAGGATGTCGAAAAACGGGCCAGCGAACTCACACGCCCCCGGGAAGCTCGCGACATCAAAGGCAGCAATGGCGTTGAGAACCTCGGGGGCGTTCAGCGCGTGGTTGACGAGCATGGCGGACCGTCTCCGGGCCGAACGCCAGATCAGAGGGAAAATCCGGAGCGTTCGAGGGGCCAGGACCGACCCAGCAGTGATCGACAAGCTCCTGCGGGACCTGGCCGGCAGATGGCGCCACATTGCTGCAGTCGATCTGGGCCTCTCCAGATCCCACACCCAGCCCCAAGATGAATACGACACAAGCGATGACGTTTTTCAGGTGCATCCAAACCTCCCGTTTCATGGTTCCTCAAGCGACGATGCTGACGCCAGCCGGTGGAATCGTTGTAGATTTTTCGTGCAAGGCACGCATCTTTCGATGCCAAGATGATACCCAGACTCGACCTTAATGTCTATAAATTTCTTCCGCGCGTGGCATCGGACGCCAGAAATGTCTGTCTCGATCCAGGGCCCGTCGCTCGAGGAGTTTGTGTCCGACCGAGCGGTACAATCAGAGGCTGAACCGGGATTCCCCTTCGAAGACCGCGTTCGGGCCGAACCGACGCTCCTCGAACTCGACAGCGCCCTCGGTGTCAATTCGCACCACGGTGCTCGCCCGCGTTCCGTACTCCGGCCCGTCGATGAATGCGGCCGACAGCGCTCGCTCCCACTCCAACGGCACGCCCGTGTGGGGCAGCTCGTCATCCGGCGCGGGCGTGCGGTCCGAAAGCAGGTCGAAGAGCTTGTCCGGATCGACCCTGTCCTCGTCGATCATCCGGCCGAGCCCGCTGCGCGCGGCGACGACCTTTGCCCACGGCGTGTCGAGGCGGTGGTTGCTGAGGCCATGGATTCCCGGTTCGAGAGACCGGCGGCCATCGCCGCGGTTGGTCAGGTAGTGCAGTTGATCCCCTTCCCCGATCACGAGGTTGAATCCGCCGTAGTCACCGCCCCGTCGTCCAGTTCGTCCATCCAGTCAGCGACCGGGCCCGACGAGGAAAGAAAATCAACAACGAGTTCGCCGCGGGACCTCCGGCCGCTGGTGGGGACTCCCGGCTCGCGGTAGTTGGTCACCACCGCGAATCGACCATTTCGGTTGAGCCCGAGCCACGAACCTCCGGCCTCCAGATCCCTGCCGGCGAGGATCCCCTCTGGCGACCTCCACCAGTGAGCCGGATCGGCCGGCCGGTCGTGGAACTCGTCGCGGTTGCCCACGAGGACCAGGGGGAAATCCGGGTGGACGCGCCAGGCAAAGGCGAGAAGGCACATCTCGAGTCGGCTCAGGTCGCCACGAGGTCGGCGAATGTCGATCGATAGTCGCCAAAGAACCCGGCGACATCCGCGGGCGAGATGCCCCAGCCATCATGCGAGTACCGGTGCAACCCGGGACCCCCACCCTCACGCCGCGGTCTCGCCGCCCGATTCGTGGCCTCTTCCGTCCAGTCGACTCCGACACGCCGACTGATCTCACGCCGCACCTGCAGTGGTTCACGAGCAAGGGTCGAACAGGCGACGTGGATCACCCCGCCCTGCGCGCCGCGGTGGAACTCGAGATTGCCCCGTAGATCGTGATCGAAGACCCGCTTGACCTGACCGGCGATGGCTTCCCGGTCCGGCCGGTTCACGACGAATGAAGAGAGCGTCTCGCGCAGGCTGCAGTGGCTGAAGAAACACCTGGTGGGATCGCGGTGGGTCTGGATCAGCTGCGCCTCGGGCACGACTTCGTGCAGGACGGCGAGATTGCCGAGGTGGGCCGGCGCCTTGAGCAGCAGCCGGCGGCCGGGGTGGCGGGCCTGGAGGATTTCGAGCTGTCTCCGGTAGTCCTCGTAGACCGGCCGCTGGTTTGCCGTCTGAACCCACTCGAGATAGCCCTCGAGGGGGGCCAGGTCCCAGAACAGCGACGAGGCGAAACTGTTGGCGAGCAGGAGCGTGCACTCCTCCGGCGTATCGGCGCGGGTGAAGTGTTTTTGGTCGAGGTCGGGCAAGAGTCGGTTCTTGAAACTGATCTGCGCCGTTGTCCGCCAGCGTCTCAGATCCGGGTTGGGAGAGGAAAACGGATCGAGAAGCTCCCAGAGCGGCGGCGCGTGAAACACCGGATCGAGGGCGAGCAATCGATGCAGGGCCGTCGTTCCTGATCTCGGGAGCCCGGTAATGATCACCGGCGAATTCAGTTCGCCGCGCGGGGACGGATCGCCGACAAAGCGCAGACGGTTGACCAGCGCCTGGCGGATCATGTTGCCGAAGGTGACGACCCCGAGTGGGGTGAGATCCGGAAGCTCCTCGAGAGCCGCCAGTAACTCATCCAGCCCATGGCGGAAGGTCGGACCACCCCAGTTGCCGAGCCCGGTCTTTCGTTCGGTCGTAGCGACGAGATCCTCGCTGTTCGGGAAACGTCGACCGGCCTCAGGCGACCCGAATGGTGCCAGCGAACGGTTAACGAGTGATCTCAGAGTGGTGGACATCAACGAAATACCAGCACACACCCTAGCAATTCCGATCAGACGAGATGACCCTTCCCCGGTGGAGCGGGCATGCCGAAGCTCAACAGTTTGGATCCGGAAAGAGCAGTTCGAGGGCCGGACTTCGACTTGTGATCGCCTCGTACACCCGACGTTGGGCCGATGTCGGCAGCACGAAGTAGAGCCACCACCCCACGCCGATGATCATGATCAAGGTCCCAAACAGATGGGTGGTTCCCGCAACCCGCGCCACAGATTCCTCGCCGAGGAGACCAAAGCGGTAGAAGAGTTCGTTCCAGTCGTGGTCGCCGCCGCCCACGAGGGGCAGGTTGAGCTCCCGCGCGTCGGCCATGTAAACGGAAACATTGATCAGACTCTCCACCGAACCACCAGAAACAGAACGCTGATCCCGAAGGCTCCGCTCGCCGGATGGCGAAGTACGCGACAAGCATGGCGGGGATGAAGAGCTGGAAAAGGGTCCCGCCGAGGTAGTGCAATGTCATACCCAACGGACGGAAGAGCAGATGACCGAACTCGTGGAAGGCGAGATTGGCGAAGTCGACAAAACACCACGTTGCGGCCCCGCTGCCCAGGCGGATCGTCCACCACAGCAGCAACGCCAGGAGCGCGGCGCGGGGCCAGTGGATTCCTCGGTCGCGGTCATCGATCCACTTCACACCACGCGGCGCTGGCCTGTCAACCGGACGAACGACCTCGGTTCACCTCTCGCTCGTCACCGGCTGTCCGTCGATGGTGACCCCACGGGAGACGCCGGCCAGCGCCCGTGATTCGTTGTCGAGTCCGTCGAGCACCGCCGGGACCAGCCCATCGACGTAGAGCTCGACCCGGCCATCAGCGAGACCCGGGAGTGAACGCACCCATCGCAGTTCGATGTCATCAAAGGGGCTCGGCAGCGCCACCCATGTGGTTGCGGTCGGAATGCCATCGTCGGCCCAAACGCGCGCCCGAACCGCAAATCCCGTCTCGTCGCGCCGCAGCTGCAGCACGGCCAGCGGCCGCCCGTCGACGTCGAAACCGGCGGCCACCGGCGCCGATAACTGACCGAGCGGCTCGAGGACCTCGAGGTTGAGCCGGAAGGCGAGCCGGTAGCGATCAGGCGGGGTCTCTCCACTGACCTTGACAAGCATGATGGGCGGCACCGTCGACGACCATCCCAGGGTGTCGCCGTTATCGAAGTTGTCTTCGAAGATGAAGTCGGCGAGCGCCGTGACATGGTCGCTGTCGGTCGCTGAATTGTTGGAAGGGTCCGGATCGGACAAACCTGCTGGTGGCACCACTGTCGCGGTGTTGGTGCAGGTGCCCGACGACGAAGCCACCGTGCAGGTGGCGGTGTAGATCACTGAGGTTGTCGCAGGGAGATCGACCACATCTGCGATGTCGCCAGATCCCGACGGCGAACAGGAGGCCCCCAAATCGGCAGCGCATACCCACGAGCAGTCGGTCAGCTCGGCAGGAAACCCGTCCAGAACCTGAGCCTCGACAACATCGAGGGGACCCATGTTGGTGACCACGATGTCGTAGCGCGATTCGTGTGTTTCCACGATTTCGGTTCTGTGATTGTCTTTCATTATCACGAGGTTTGCAGCCGTTTCCACGAGATTGATGTCGACGGCGGTGTTGTTGACGGAAGCGAGATCGAGTACTCCGGGAGGCGGAGCGATCGTCGCGGTATTCTCCAAACTCCCATTTGCCCACGGCGCGATCGTACACAGCGCCGTGTACATCGCCGACCCCCCGGAGGGCAAATCAACAGTGTCGGCGATGTTCCCGATGCCGGACGCTGTACACGCCGCCCCGCCATCCGGAACACAGGTCCACGAGCAATTCGTCAACTCAGCAGGAAAACTGTCATCCACAGCAGCGCCAAAAACGTCGCTCGGGCCCCCATTTGCCGCCATGATCCGGTAGGCCACCAGCTCTCCGGGGATCACCGAGACCTGGCCATCGGTTTTGGCGATGCTCAGATCGGCTTCCGCAGCCAGTATGTCGATATCGGTGGCGCTGTTGTTCCCGGGGATAGGATCCTCCACCCCACCCGGAGCGAGGACCGTCGCAGTATTCGATACCGATCCCGTCGCGTCAGGGGCCGTCATGCAGGTGGCGACGTACCGGACCGTGGCCCCAATCGGCAGGTCGACGGATTCATCGATCGGCCCGGAGGCCGGCCCTGAGGCACAGCTGCCCCCACCGGTGGCAGAGCACGTCCATGAACAGCTCTCGAGCTCGGGAGGAAAGAAGTCCTGAACGATCGCACCCAGAACATCGGTCGCCCCGCCTCGATTCGAGACCTCCATGTGGTAGGTCGTCGGCATCCCGGGCGACACCGCCGAGACTCCGTCGTCCATCGACACAACAAGATCGGCGCCTTTGACTGGAAGCGCCCAAAGCTCGCGCCCGACCAATTCACCCCGCGCCCTGAAGATCAATCCCCACGACACCTCGGTGAAGAAGTCCGGGCTCGAATCAGCTGCGCCCGGATAGATGTCGGCGACCAGCCTGGTGCCGGCAGAGGTGCCGTCGGTCGACCAAAGCTCTTTGCCGATGTCTTCACCTTCCGCCATAAAGTACATGGTTCCGTCGATCGGCAACCCGTATCCCGGAGAAGAGCTCCCCGACCCGGGAAAAATGTCCTCCACCATGATGGTGCCTTCAGTGGTGCCGTCGGTCTTCCATAGCTCACGACCCAGCGTCGGATGGTATGCAGTCAGCAGGCCCATCCCATCCATGACGCCCAGACATGTCGCATCCGAAGAACCATCTCCAGGCCAAATATCCTTCACGAGCACCGTCCCGTCCTCGGTTCCGTCACTGCGCCAGAGTTCGCCCCCAACCACGCCGTCGAAAGCGCGAAACAACAGAATTCCGTCCAGCTCCCAGAATTCGCCTGGAAACGAGCCGTCGGGTGACGGATTGATGTCCTTCACCATGACCGTACCCACATCGGTCCCGTCGCTCTTCCACAGCTCGACGCCGTGGGTGCCGTCGTCGACCCAGAACACAACCCCCCCTTGGTAGCTCGTCAGATAATCCAGATCGGATCCCTCCGGTCCCGGGTGGAGGTCGCTGACCAGAACGGTTCCGCTCTCGGTGCCATCGCTCTTCCAAAGCTCGCGCCCGTGAATGCCGTCCTCGGCA
>CAVQJV010000052.1:0-55824 GCA_963712805.1 uncultured Acidobacteriota bacterium
AAGGTAGTCCTCTCCAGATTCGTCGATCACTCGAATGAGGCGTTCTTCGCCGATGGGTTCCTCAGCCAACCGGAGATACACCTTTCGTTTTTCGAGGGCTACCTCAAATCCGTGGTTCTCGACGCAGAGTACAAACGAAGTGTCTAAATCAATCATCATCTTTCAACCCAACAGGCGCTTGACCTTGAATTCTTTCCTTCCGATGCCGTGCGCCTCATACCAATGTAGTTCGGCGTTGACGACGCGGCCACTTCGAAGGCGAATCTCGGCGATTCCTTTCATCTTGCGCCACCTGGCTTTGCCGTGGAGTTTCTGGAGGCGGTTCAGCTCGCGGATCGAACCGCTCACAGCTATTGCCTCAACATCCTTGACTTCACCAAGTATCTCGAAGAACACCCCAACATTGTATTCGAGACCATTGCTGGCCTAACGATTGGAGTTCAGGGGACGCGAGCCGCGCAACGCGCGGGTCGCGGTCCCCTGGAATGACGGGTTAGGGCCCGGGCTCACCGGCTACTTTGAGGCTTCCTCGGCAACCTCCGCGAGCATTCGGAGGGCCTTATTGACCGCCTCAGGGGTAGGAAACGCCTTCGCCACGTCGGGATCGAGGAGCACAAGGTTGGTTCCTGCGCTTGCACTCTTCAGGTGCTTGCCGCGGACTCCGCCCTTCAGGGACGTGAAGTCGTACTCCTCTCGGAGAACGTCTGTGGTCTCGTTATCCGTTCTCGTAGTCATGTCGTTCTCCTTTCGTCGCGCTCCTCGCGCTGATGATTCGGATCCTGTCCTCTTTATATTCTACGTGCGCCACCACGACGAGTTCGCCGTTGAGCGCGCGCCCCAGGGTGATGAACCGTTCCTCTCCGATCGAATGATCGGGGTCCGGGAAGGTCCATGCAGTCGGATCCAGAAAAACCGAGGCCGCATCCGGGAACGAGATGCCGTGTTTGCTCTCGTTCGATTCGGCCTTCTTGGGATCCCATTCAAAGATCACGACTTAATCATACCGGATGGCTGTTGGTTGGCCTAACGACTGGAGTTCAGCGGACGCGAACCGCGCTCGCGCGGGTCGCGGTCCGCTGGAACGCCACGGTTAGGCTGGTGTCGCACTTCGAATTTGAACCTAAGCATCGGTCTCACTGAACTGGCCCGATACGAACTTGTGGAGGACGCTTGCGACCAGGGTTTGGTAGGGGATACCCTCACGAAGAGCTCGCTTTTGTAGAGCGTTGAGGTCTTTCGAGGAGATCCTGATATTGATGCGCCGGTCCTTCTTGAACGTAGCGGCTGCATACTCCTGATACCGCGAAATCTCGACGTCGCGATCGGAAACGGTCCGCCATTCGCCTGCCTCGACGGACTCGAGCAGCTCGCGTTCGTCTTTCTTGAGCTTGCTCATTCTGAACCTCCCAGGTAGTTCCGCGTCGCCTTGCGGCTCGGGATTATGGTTTTCAGGAAGACTTCGTTTTCGTCTTCCACAAAGGGAACGAGATAGGCATAGCCTTCCACATTCACAACAAAGACGCGTTGATTCGGATACCGCCCGCGGTTTGGATGTTCGAGTAGATCGAGGGTGTCGCCATTCTCGATATGAAACACGATCTCTTCAAATGAAATACCGCGCTCTTGGACAAGAGACGAATTCTTCTCAGGGTTCCAGGAGAAGTATTTCACGATGACGATTCTATCACAATGTGTGCCGAATGTACTCGCCGGCCTAACGATTGCGAATTCAGCGGACGGAGCCGCGCTCGCGCGGGTCGCGGTCCGTGGAATGAGCCGGTTAGGCGCTGTGGTGTCGGCATTGCTGACTTCACAGTAACCACCCGTGGTGATTCCGGCTGACGAACCGAAACGAAGATGATCCCGGTTGTCGTTGGCAACCACGTCCGTCAAGGAACTCCCTCATGGCATCTCGGTTTGAATCAGATTCGCGTACAAACTGCCATAGACGCCGTACGCCCGATTGAATCGATCTGTTGTTGATCGCCGGCGGAGAGCGAAGAGTGCAACCGGTGCTCCGCGAACGATGTTGGAAACGTCGACACAGCCACGTCTCCCACCGTGTAGCTTCCACCGAAGAGGCACACGTTCATTTGGGTTTCAGTGGGATCATTAACCAACTCGAGAATGGTGGGCACGTGTCAAGACCCAGCCGAGCAACCTGCCACAGGTTTGGATCGGCGTCGGCGAGGCACGACCACACGGCATCGCTTCAAGGTGGAGAATCCACTCCCGCACTGTACTTGCGTTGACGGTCTCGAGTTCCAAGATGGTGGGAGGGTCGGCGTGCCCATGAGGGACAGTAAGTAGGAGTAGGAAACAAGCCGCCAGAGCTCTTTGCATTGCTGCCTCCTGGCCTAACGACTGGAGTTCACGGGACACGGACCGCGCAACGCGCGGGTCGTGGTCCCGTGGAACGCGATGTTAGGCGCGGGTTCGAAGATTGCGATCATCGTTTCTGGTTCCTATTGTTTGGTTTGTTCCTCTACGGACCCCAGTAGTCGAACACGAATACGACCCCCTCTGGGATTTTGAAGCCGATGCCTGAGTCTCCGTGACCGCACTTCACGAGATGATTCCCCGGTTCGATTGACCTCGGTTCGTCGTACGGTGTCGGCCACTCGCGCCCATCAACGATTAGAGGATCGCATGGTGGAAAATCCTCGAGATCAAACGCTAGATACGTTGACTTGTCTGGTGAGCTGGTTGTGTGTCCACGGAGGTGCCCATCACCACAAGACAACGTCAGTATCGTCAAGATGAATGCCGTGCAGGTCCATTTGATTACTTGCATCAATCGATGCCTGCCTAACGATTTCGAGCTAAGCGGACGGAACCCGCGCTCGCGCGGGTTTCGGTCCGCTTGAGTGAGTGGTTAGGGCGAGGATTCACTTGATTCTCCCTCGTTGACCCGTTCATATAGGTAAACCAGGAGAGCGTCAATCGGTCTACCGCGCCAAAGAGCGAGGGTCAGCGCGATGGTTGCCGCCCCCGCCAAACCCTCGAGCAGAGAAAGGACCTCCCATGTGGCTAGCCAGACAGCCCTGGAGATCAGAAGACGGTATTGCTGTGGGTCCGCCAGCAGTTCGTTCTCGATTGAGATTTGACCTTGGACCCAAAAGAATCTGTGAATAGACAGTCCAATCAACACTACGCCGAAGACCAGCATGACCACACGGAATCTCTTCCAGGTGTGGAGCCACTTTTTTAGCGTCTCGTATGATCGCTGATGAGCAGGCTTTGGGGTTGTGGTCATGCTTCGATATCCAAGTGTTGGCCTAACGATTGGAATTCAGGGGACAAAACCCGCGCAACGCGCGGGTTTTGGTCCCCTGGAATGATTGGTTAGGATTTGCCAGTAAGTGATTATTTGTAAGTTGGTTAGCCACTGCCTACCCTTTACTGAGGTCTATTTTCAGCGTCCTTCGAAGGTGCTTCAATACCGCGACGTCTAACCTGGCGCCGAACTCAAGCGGCCATCCAGAGACTCCTATGTCGTGCCAAGCCATCAGAAGGCCCTCACTGTCGTAGAGCTTGACATGGTCTGCAACCTCTTTCCCATTCCAGGCTTCGAAGGCTCTGGCTACGTCGTTCAGCGATTCGTAGGTTGCTTGCATATGCAGGCCCGGGGCTGGTTTCTTGGTGTAGTCGCTCTTGACTCGCCAAGTTGGCTTGACCCGATGCCGTCTCAACTGGGCATGAGCTAGTGGGTTGATCGAGACCCCTTCCAGGAAGAGACGCCAATTCGGCTCGGATACCTCAGCAAGAGCCCGAAAAAGACCCGGTTGTTCCGGGTAGGGATTTGGACACCAGGTGAAGGTCTCCCCTGGATTCAGGCCGCCCGTGTAATCCGGGTCGATCGGCGTTTTCCTTCGGCTACCCATTCGCCATGGATCCTAACGCCGTGAGTTAAGCGGACGGTGCCCGCGCTCGCGCGGGTACCGGTCCGCTTGAATGACACAGTTAGGACCCGGGTGGCCACTAGCGTTGAAGCCGGTAGAGCCCGAGGCCGATGAAAGAACGCAACCTGTGAACGATTGAGATGGCGATCCGGGACAGTGCCGGTGCGATGGGTTGATTGAGAAAACCCTTTGCGACCCGGTTGCTGACGACCCAACCTTCATTTGATACCCCACCGGCTGGCCTAACGATTGAAGTTCAGCGGACGTGGCCCGCGCTCGCGCGGGCCGCGGTCCGCCTGAAACGATTCTGTTAGGTGCGATTCGCAATTGAGCAATTGTTGCTACCAAAATTTCCACCACGGCTTCTTCACCTCAGCCGTGTTGTCGGTTTCGGCTACCGTCTTCTTTTGTTTCACGCGTTTGAAGGCGAGCAACGGAATGTTCTCTGGCTCAACCTGTTCCGGGTCGATATAGCCCTCGAGTTGATAACCGAACATTGCCAATAACGCCGCTTCTCCAAGTTCAAGCGGGTGAAACGGGAAGGGGTAGTCGTTATCTTCCTCTCCTGGCTCGAACACAGGGTGCTTGCCACACCAAAACGGTTCCTCAAAGCTGAGTCTCTCTCCGATATCCTCCGCGATTCCGGAGTCCGGAGCCAGGCTTAAGGAGCGCACCAGTTTTCCGTTCTCCCATTTCGCGTACGCAAACCAATCCACCACGCTGTGCATAGCGTGTAGGTAGACGGTTGGTCCAGTAGCAGCGGCGAGAAAGTGAGAATCCAATTTCGATGGATTGTCGATGCCAAACTCCTTTGCGGCAATGATGGTCAAACCTTCGAAACATCCGATCAGCACCTCATCATCCGGAGGGCATGTATGGGACAAATCGCCGTCGTCGATTTGCTCAAGGTGGTCAGATGGAAAGATCGATCGCGCCAGCTCGTGGGTGGCAGTCTTATCAAGTTCAGGATTCGACGCCAGAGCCTCTCTCGCATTGCCATCAACGTATGCGAGCATCCAGGTTTTTGCTCCCACCAAGGCCTCCTTCTGTCCTTTACCTAACGTTTGGAATTCAGGGGACGTGGTCCGCGCCCGCGCGGACCGCGGTCCCCTGGAATGAGCCAGTTAGGTATCGAGTTCAAAAAGCCCCTCTTTGATTTCCTCAATGCGCGGCCCGAGAGCTTGCCAAAACTCATCAGGAAAGTCCTCGACTTTCAGATATCCACGGTGAAGGGCTCCAGGCAAAGCGATTTCCCAATCTGAGGTTGAGGAGTACACCTTCCAGATCTTGCGGCTCGGTCCCTGATGATGTTCGTGAATGAGATTGTCGAGATCGGCCGCGCTGATTTCGCCAGCTCGCCAGCGCTGGAAGCTCGTTTCTAGAGCTGCGAGCGCCTCAGAAAGCTCTCGTTCGTACGCGAGCCTTATGAACTCGGCCACCTGGTTGCGCTGTTTCTTCGTGAGTTTTGTCATGACTACCATTCTACGGATAGCCTAACGATTGGAGTTCACGGGACCCGAGCCGCGCAACGCGCGGGTTGGGGTCCCGTGGAACGAAATGTTAGGGCTGTGTCGCGCTTCAAACTTGAACCTACGCGTGTGTTGCATCGGAGACTGGTTCTTATGCGCCCTTCCGGTACTCGGCCGACGGGTAGCCCAACACCAGACCTCGAACGCTGATGTCCTCATCGACCGCCGGCCAGTGGATGCCTTCACCATCGCCGATCAACTCAAATTGACCGCGCTGTTCGGTTGATGCGTGCAGCAGCCGAGGAAACCAAGCAAGCGGTACTGAGATAGTTCGTCCATCGACCAGGTCTACGAGGAGTTCATGGTCGGTCACCCTGACCTCAGCCGCGATGGGCTCGATGCTAGCCACTGAAAAACCCATTCCACGCCTCCAACAGCTCGTGTTCATGTTCACGGACAATCTCTTCGATTCGAGCGAGTTCCATTGCGCTGAACCGCTTGGACCGAGCCAGAGCAACGCCCCCGAGCCAGAATTTTGCCACGCTGCGATCACGCCGAACGTGAATATGGGGTGGTTCTCCCAATTCGTTGGCGTAGAAGAAGAACCGGTATGGTCCGACTATCTTGACCGTGGGCGACATATCTTAGTCTACCTGATCGATGATGGCCTAACGATGCGAGTTAAGCGGACCCAAGCCGCGCTCGCGCGGGTTGGGGTCCGCTTGAATGAGGCAGTTAGGACCCGGGTGACCACCCGCGATAAAGCAGGCAGGCACCGAGCCCGACAAACGACACCAACCCGTAAACGAATGGTACAACGATTCGGAACGGCGGCGATGGGATGGGTTGATCGAGAAGACCCCGAACGACCCGGCTGCGAATGACCCACCTTTCATTTGATACCCAACGGCTGGCCTAACGTAGGCTTAACCTGCAAGGGCGGTTGGCGCGGACCGTGCGCAAGCACGGTGCGTGACAGGCGACCTTGTCAGGTTGAAGCTCTTGTTAGGCTGCAAACTCGCTGTCAACTTCCCTGCCCGGAAACACAAGTACCGCAACTGGGGTTCGCTTCAACGACTGTTTAGGTACCGCGACCTCCTAGTCAGCCTGCAGGCAGGTTCTCTTGGCCGGGAAACCCCATGTGCGTCGTCTGTCAGCCGTCGTCGCCCTTCGTCGGTAGTGAAAAGAGCGCAAAGAACGCGAAGAAACCGAAATAGCCGAAAAACCCGGGCTGCCGGAACCCTAGAAGACCGAGGAGTCCGAGGAACCCAAGAAAGCCAGCAGGGTTCAGTTTCTTCTTTTTGTTTGGCATGGCTGTGTATACCTCCTATCTCAATTTCCAGGCTGCCTAACGACTGGAGTTCAGCGGACGCGGCCCGCGCTCGCGCGGGTCGCGGTCCGCCTGAAACGACTCTGTTAGGCAAATGTCGCAGTTCATAGTTGAACCCTCACCCATGCTACCTACGACCATGTGAAACTGCGCCTTCATACATTTGTGAGAGGCTCTCGCCTCTGGGATTCTGAAGAGCCTTAACGACCTTGTGATACGGGAAGTACTCCATTCTCGCGATCGGCGACCAGAACGACAAATGGATGTGGTCGTCGGTTGAACGAGCAACCAAGGTCAGGCCGTCAATCGATCTGAACGCGCTGGCGTACAACGCTCCAAAGTCGGATGCGAATAGATCCAGCGACTTCCTTTTTGGATCCCAGCCCGTGCTCCACATCTCGCTCACTATCGAGTCAAGCTCTCGGGTGCCCTGGCCATCTGGCGTGACTTGTTTTCCAAAGACCTCGTTGACGCGGGATCGAGCGTCACTCGCGTTCCGGCTGAGATTAGTCGCCGCCAAGAGACGCGATGAATCACCGAGAATATCGCCGAGCATTCTTGAGGGGGAATCCTCGTTGGCCAGCGCATCAAAGAGCAACTCAGGCTGGGTGTCCATCCGGTGCATGGCCTAACGATGGCTGTTCAGCGGACGCGAGCCGCCCTCGGGCGGGTCGCGGTCCGCGGGAATAGCTAGGTTAGGCGCTGGTTGCTTGGACTCTGATGGCAGATCCCCGTACCAAACATCGAATAGTTCACTGGCCTCGAGGAACTCAAAATCCTCGTTTGCTCTCAGCCATGAGATGACTAGATCACGGCGAATCTCCGTCATCGGGCTTCCGTGCCGGTTCAGGGAGTAGATGACACCTGACCATTTGCCTTCCTTCCCGGATCCGCCGAAGTACATTCCGTTGGCTTCGATTGCTTCATCAAGGAACTCAAATAGACGATCCGTTTCCTGCTCAGAGTCTTCGAAGCCGAGGATCTGGAACGCGACTTCGAACCCGAGCTCCTGGAACTCACTCAAGTGCCGTTTCTTGCGTAGGCGCTTCCTCATGGCATCACCTGTCGCTGAGCCTAACGATTTCGAGCTAACCGGACCAAACCCGGGAGGGTTTGGGTCCGGTTGAGTGAGTTGTTAGGACGAGGGAACCCACGACCGATGAAGCCACGAGTGCCCACGACCGATGAACAACGCCACCCCGTAAACGAACGGGACGACGATTCGGAACAGCGCATGGCACTGTTGCCTGAAGATCGTTGGGTCATGGAAACAGGGTAGGGGAACGAGGCCGGCGTTGAAAGGACCCTTGGGGTTGCGGCTCTTGACGACCCAACTACCAATTGACTGCCCATGTGATGGCCTAACGGTCGGAGTTCAGCGGACCGAGCCGCGCTCGCGCGGGTTCAGGTCCGCTGGAACGATCGTGACACTGGTTTGAGGCCCCCGTCCCGCCGACAGCATTGACGGCAGATCGGCAGGACGGGACATTGGAAGTGCAAACACCAAATGAAGGAGGCCTCAGATGCAATATTACACCGAGAGACACCGGCACACGTGTGGGGTGGACCTGCACGGGAGAAACCTCTACCTGTGCGTGCTCGATGCAGACCGGGAGATCGTGCTGCACCGACGCGTGGACTGCGACGAGGGAAAGCTGCTACGGGCGCTGGCGCCGTTCCGGGAGGACCTGGTGATCGGCGTCGAGTGCATGTTCAAGTGGTACTGGCTCTCTGACTTCTGTGAGGAGCACGGCATTCCCTTCGTGCTGGGCCATGCGCTGGAGATGAAGGCGGTGCACGGGCGAAAGAGCGGCAACGACAAGCTCGATGCGGAGCGGATCGCGCGGCTATTGGAGAGCGGGATGTTTCCTGTGGCCTACGTCTACCCGAAGCAGATGCGATCAACTCGGGACGTGATGAGGCGGAGGTCGTTCATGGTCAACCAGCGCTCTGCGCTGATCAACCATATCCAGGTCACCAATCTCCAGTACAACCTGCCGGAGCTGGGCAAGATCAGTAAACCTGAAAACCGAGAGGGGATCATCGAGCGATTCGAGGATCCGTCGGTGCGGGCCTCTGTCGAGGCGGACATGGCGGTCATCGATATCTTCGATGTGGTGATCAGACGACTCGAGCGGACGATAATCAAGTCGGCCAAGGGGCATGACGGGCACGCCTTTGCGTTGCTGAAGAGCGTATACGGAATCGGTGACGTCATCGGTTTGACGCTGCTGTACGAGATCCACGATATTCGCCGATTCAAGTCGCTCGGGGGCTTCCTTTCGTACTGTCGGCTGATCAAGTGCGTCAAGACTTCGGACGACAAGCCGAAAGGCACCGGGAAGAGGAAGCAGGGCAACCACCATCTGAAGTGGGCGTTTTCGGAAGCTGCCGCGCTCTTTCTAAGGGCCAATCCTGAAGGCCAGAAGCTCCATTCTCGCCTGGTGAAGAAGCACGGCAAGGCGAAGGCGCTGGGGATTCTCGCGGCGAGGCTGGCTCGCTCTGTGTACTACATGCTTCACCGCAACACGCCGTTCGACATGGAAAGATTCGTACGAGCTTGATTCGGGAGGCGGGAGGCGAGCCAAATGCCTAACCGGAGACGCATGACCGAGACCGCGGCGATCCTGATTCACTTAGCCTCGAGCTCGCCGGGGATCGCTCGTCCAACGGTCGTCAACCCGTGATTGTGACCGGACGCCTCTCCGCTCTCCCATTACAAAACGGGGTCCCCATCGGGTCGCCGTCGTTGCTCTGCCCCTCACCCGAGCCCGAACCTAACCAGTCGTCCGTGGCGCGGATCTTCCAGGCCATCGGACAGACCGTCATTTTGAAGAGGTCGGCACGAGGGAATGGACTTGTTTCCAGGACGGTGGGCTTTGGTTCACCACCGCTGCTCGATGCAGAGGCAGATCCTCTAGGAGTGTTCATCGCAGGCAGCCAATAGGACGCCTGACGTGGAAGAAACTGAAGTCAGAGCTACAGCGATCTCGATCCGGACCCCTCGTGCTCTCTGCGCCTGAGTCATCGGGACCCGGAAGGTTGCGCTCGCTTGACAACGGGGACCTCAGGAGTGTTAGGCGCGAAACTGCTGAAACTACACATTTTCATAGCACTTGCCCCTAAATATGACATGACTGCTTGTGCGGGTAACGTTGTCAAACCCTAGACAAATGTACTTCGGCGGTGCCTCTCGCCTGAACCCGATTGTCGACAAGAAGGAGGCCCGCCCCTTCCTGAGACTCGCTTGACCAATCTGAAGGTATCCCGCAGTGGCTTGAAGCCCAAACTCTTTAAGATCCGAATGCACAAAGGACAAGAGGTCGCGATTCGAGACGGGGACTTCGCATTGCTCAAGCTCGTGCCAGAGAGTGAGAGCGCTCACCTTGATTTCGAAATCTCGCGGCGAGGACTGAGGGCTGATGGAATCGGCGGTGCCCAGCACGGGCTTCGTCTGTTGGATGCCATCGATTAGCACCGTTTCGCCCCGAGATTGTGATTCCCAGATTTCATCAAGCTCGTTCTCGAGGAGGGTCGAGTAGTCGGGCAGTTCCATCGGCTGGCCTAACGATAGCTGTTCAGCGGACGCGAGCCGCGCTCGCGCGGGTCGCGGTCCGCTGAAACAGGCAAGTTAGGACCCGGGTGACCAACCGCGTTGAAGCAGGCAGCCCCCGAGCCCGATGAACGACACCACCCCGTGAACGAACGGGACGACGATTCGGAACGGTGTGGGGCACTGAAGCCAGTAGATCGTTGGGTCATGGAAACAGGGTAGGGGAGCGAGGCCCAGGTTGAAAGGACCTTTGAGGCTGAGGCTTCTGATGACCCAACTCTCAATTGATATCCCTCCGGCTGGCCTAACGATCCGAATTCAGCGGGACGAGAGCCGCGCTCGCGCGGGTCGCGGTCCCGCTGGAATGAGCCAGTTAGGGCCCGGGTGACCACTTGCGTTGAAGCAGGAAGCGCCCGAGGCCGACGAACGACGCCAACCCGCAAACGAACGAAAGCGCGATTCGGAACGGTGTGTGGCACTGATGTCAGTGAATCGTTGACTCACCAGAAGAGGGTAGGGGAACGATGGCACTATTGATTGCACCCTTGAGGCTCCGGTTTCTGATGACCCAGGATTCAATTGATATCTCCCCGGCTGGCCTAACGATGCGAGTTCAGCGGACGCAAGCCGCGCTCGCGCGGGTTGCGGTCCGCTGGAACAAGGCGTTAGGGCGCGGGTGACCACCGGCGTTGAAGCCAGGAGCGCCCACGCCCGACGAACGACACCAACCTGTAAACGAACGGGACGACGATTCGGAACGGTGTGTGGCACTGAAGCCAGTAGATCGTTGGGTTATGGAAACAGGGTAGGGGAGCGATGCCCAGGTTGAAAGCACCTTTGAGGCTGTGGCTTCTGATGACCCAATAATCAACTGATAACTCTCCGGATGGCCTAACGACTGGAGTTCAGCGGACGCGAGCCGCGCTCGCGCGGGTCGCGGTCCGCTGCAACGAGCTGGTTAGGCGGCCACAGCAATCTTGTGATGGAGAAACTCGGGTGCAAAATCGGCCCCGTTCGGCCAGCTCAAGGTGTGAGCTTCAGCGTGAACCTCGAAGCTGGCGAAGTATTCAGGATCCTGGAGGGGTTCAAAGATCGGGCCGTAGAGTTCATCTGAAAGGTCAACTTCGCCTTTGGTTCCATCGTTGAAATGGACCCAGACGATGAAGTCCTTGATGTGACGGGCGTCGATAACTCGTATCATGGCCTCTACTCCAATGGCGCGATCATCTGAAGTGGTTCGCGCCGCCTCGCCAAATCCCAGTTGAGGCGAAGCTCATCAGTATGAATATCGTACCAGTCGAGTACGTGGCGCAAGGCCCTCGGCGGGAAATGACCGTTGATGACGCCGGTACCAACCTCGACGGTGATCTCGAACTCGCCGTACTTTGCGTGGAAGTGGGCTGGTTCATGATCGTTGTAGTACATGACGATCACGATTCCCAGAAACCTGCAGATGACGGGCATGACTCTATGTTACCTCGGTTGAGCCTAACGATCCGAATTCAGCGGACCAAACCCGGCAGGGTTTGGGTCCGCTGCAATGAGCCGGTTAGGCTGCGGATTCACGTTCCACGTCCCAACTCGGAAAGACCAATACCGCGGGGTGTACCTTGAGCGCCCGAGCCAGGACCTTTGCGCGCTCGACCCCCAAGTTAACCCGATCACGCTCGATCGCGGAGATTGTAGATTGCGGGATACCAGTGAGAGCGGAAAGGTCGTTTTGGCTGAGTTCCTGCAGTTCGCGGATGATTCGAACGGACTCTCCTACGCTCACCTCGATACGCCGTTGTGCCTTGTAGTAATCGCTCATATTCACTTCTTTCTGTAGTCGTGGGCGGTAATGCTCACGACGTTCACGAGGACCTGCTCGCCCTCCACTCGATAGAAGACCCGAAACTTAAGGTTGAGTCGACTCGAGCGATGCCCCTTCCATTTTCCGAACAGGGCCTCATCATGAAGCCCCTTGATGAGCCTCAGGCCTTGAGGCCCAGAGATGGTAATGATGTCCTTCCATTTCTCATACCGCTTCAGTACATCTCTGGGGAGTCTCTTGAGCTGACGATCCACTCGCTTGTGTTCGTAGACTTCCCACATACATTATAAGATATATACTGAATGGGATATGTCAACCCCGGAGGCCTAACGATTGGAGTTCAGCGGACGCGGCCCGCGCTCGCGCGGGTTGCGGTCCGCTGGAACGGACCTGTTAGGCCGTGCGATGGCCTAACTACAATTAGATGTACTAACGGATTTCGGGAAAGACGGCTTGAATCCCTTTGTTCGGTTTCTCGCCTTGGTTCCGCGAGAATGCCTTGTCCATATTGACTCCTTCCTTATGGTAGGTTGTTAGATTGGGGTGTTAGGCCTGGGATCGCGTCCTATCACGCGGGGCGGTAGATCGCGACGGGCACGGTTTCGCCCTGCGTTGTGAGAGTATCCGCCGGGCTGACGATGCCTCGGCCGCCCGATCTTGTTGAGCACGTGGGTGTAGATCATCGTGGTCTTGACGTCGCTTGTGGCCGAGGAGCTCCTGGATGGTCCGGATGTCGTAGCCGGCCTCGAGCAGGTGGGTGGCGAAGGAGTGGCGCAGGGTGTGGCAGCTGACCCGCTTGGCGATGCCGGGCGTCTCGAGCGGCCTGCTTGATGGCGCGCTGGATCACGGTCTCGTGGAGGTGGTGGCGGCGGATGGTGTCGGTCCTCGGATCGATGCCTCTGGAACCGGCGGGGAAGACGTACTGCCAGCGCCAGTCGGCGGCGGCGTTGGGGTACTTCCGGTCGAGGGCCTCGGGGAGGTGGACGCGGCCGAAGCCGTCGGCGAGGTCCACGCTCGTGGAGGGCCTTGACGCTGACGAGGTGGTCGCGCAGGCGCTGCCGGCAGGCGTCGGGGAGCAGGGTGATGCGGTCCTTGTGGCCCTTGCCGTCGCGGATGGTGATGGTGCCGAGCGCGAAGTCGACGTCCTGGATTCGGAGACGGAGGCACTCGAGGATGCGCATCCCGGTGCCGTAGAGGAGGAGAACGACGAGCTGGACGGTGCCTTCGATGCGGCTGAGGAGGGCGGCGACCTCTTCGCGGCTGAGGACGGTGGGCAGGCGCTTGGGCTGGCGGGCGCGGACGATGTCGTCGATCCAGGGCGGGTCGAGCTTGAGGACCTCGCGGTAGAGGAAGAGGATGGCGCTGAGGGCCTGGCGCTGGGTGGAGGCGGCGACGTGGTCGTGGACGGCGAGGTGGGTGAGGAAGCGGTTGATCTCGCCGGAGTCGAGCTCGCGGGGGTGGCGGCGGGTGAAGGCGAAGAAGCGGCGGATCCATCCGAGGTAGGCCTCCTCGGTGCGGATCGAGTAGTGGCGGACACGGATCGCGCGTCGCATCCCTTCGAGGAGCTTCGGTGCTTCGGCGCCTCGAGCGGCTGCCGCGGGGTGGGGGATGACGTTCATGGTGTAAATAAACCATAAACCTCTGATGCCCCGAAGTCAAGCGAGTTGATGGGGAGACCTTTCGATCCCGATCCCGACAGTGAACACTACCGGGGCGCGGGCGTCGCAAGCACGAAGACGCGAAGACGCGAAGGGGTCACGAAGACATCCCAAGAAGGCTGCGACGCCCACCAGTAGGGGAGCCACGGATTGTTGGGAGATGTCGTCTGCGGGGTTCTTCCGACACGGAGGGGATGCTTCGACTCGCTCCGCTCGCTCAGCATGACAGGATTTTGTCGTCCCTCGCTCGGTTGACGGGGAGATGTCTGTCGCCCGGGCGGAGCCGGCGTGCCGAAGGAACGACGTGCCGGCAAATTAAGCCGGCGTGACGAAAACTGGTGCTCCCAGCGGCGGCTCTATGTCCCGGTGGCGGCGGTATAAGACCGGCGCCGACTCGGCCGCCCAAGGCCTCCTTCGTGAGTTCTTGGCGTCTTCGCGTCTTCGCGCTTGCGACGTTGCGACGATGCGATGCCCGTGGCGCTACGGCGCCGCGCGTCCCTCCGGGGTCAGCCCGAGGCTGATCTTCGGGTTGCGGCGGTTTGAGATACCGGGCGAGGAAGGCGTAGATCTCTTTCCGCGCCGCCCAGGCTTCGGGGGTGTCGAGCCGGTCGAAGCTGTGGCCGCCGGGGACATCGTAGACCTCGTACTCGAAGTCCTTGCCCGGCGGCGGTGAGCGCCTGCATCAGGTGCTCGACCTCGATGAAGTTGACGTCCTCGTCGTGCGGGTTGGTGTGGATCCTCACCGGCCGGGTGAGCTTGTCGACGTTCCACACCGGCGACCGGCGTTTGTACTCGGCCATGTTGGACTCGACATCCTCACCGATGTGGTACTCGGCCTCGTAGAGATCGCGGTAGTCCTGGCCGAGATAGCCCATGCGCAGGATGAGATCGGAGACCGGGACGCCGGCGTAGCCGCAGACATAGGAGTCGGGGTGGTCGAAGAGGCTCATGAGCGTGATCAGCCCGCCGTGGCTCCAGCCGAGGATGCCGACGCGGTCCTTGTCGACCCGGGGGTGGTTCGTCGACCGCCCAGTCGCGGGCGGCGAGGGCGTCGTCGACCTCGCGGCCGCCGTAGTCGATGAGTCTCGTAGAAGCCCTTGCCGTAGCCGGTCGAGCCGCGGTACTCGGGCGCGACCACGATGTAGCCCTGGGCCATGAGCTCGCGCACGATGTGGGCGTAGTAGGTCGTGAAGTCGGCGTGGACCCCGCCGTGCGGCAGGACCAGCAGCGGCAGCTTGCCGGCGCTGTCGAAGTTCTTCGGGGTGAAGAGGTAGGCGTAGAACTTGACCGGGTTGCCGGCGCCGATGCCGTTGGGGTTCTCCTCACGCCACTTGGGCGGGCCGTAGATCCGCACCTTCTCGACCACCGCGACGTCGCCGACCCGCTGGGTCCAGAGCACGTCGTCGACGAGCTTGGCGAGCACGTCGCGTTCGTGGGCTGCGCTCTTGAGCCGGTTCTCGAGGGCCTCGATCTGGTCGTCTTCGTCGTCCGCGAACGAGAGCATGACTCCAGCCGCCAGAACCGCGGCCGTCAGGAAAAGGATGAGTTTCTTCATTTGCTCCTCCGGGACGAATCCTACCCTTTTTTCTGCGGCGGGCAGGCGGTTGCCGCGAGGCAAACGCGCTCGCGACGCCGAGAAAAAAGCTATGCGTAGAGCTCCAAAAACCTCGCCATCATCCCGTCGGCATCGATGGATGGACGCAGACCGCGGATGATTCTCTCGAACTCCTCCTGATCGCCCACGTAGTCGTCGAGATAGACCAGCAGTCGCTCGCGGAGGCGCTCTTCGTTGAGCTCTGAGTGGAACTGGGTGCCGTAGACCGGCTTGTCGCCGAACCGGATGGCCTGGTTGCGCGAACGGGCGGAGTGGGCGAGCTCCCGCCAGCCGGGGCCGAGGACTCCGACGCTGTCCTTGTGGCCGAGTTGGGCCCAGAAGGCGGGACGGAAACTCGCTGAAGAGGGGATCGCGGACGCCCTCCTCGGTGAGATTCAGGGAGTAGGTGCCGATCTCACCCTGGTCGGGGTCCTCGATGACGGTCCCGCCGGTGACCTTGACCATGAACTGGTGGCCCCAGCACGCTCCGAAAAGCGGCCGGCCGCGTTCGATGATCTCGAGCACCAGATCGCCCAGGCTCTCGGTAAAGGGGTGATCGTGGGTCACGGAGTAGGCGCCGGCCCCACCGATCATCACCGCGTGGGCGTCTTCGACGTCTTTCCAGCTCACGTTTGGGCGTGTCGACGATGTTGATGAATTTGAACTGGCTGCGGGAGACGCGACAGCGCTCGATGAAGCAACTCTGCTCCTGCTTCGAGCGGAACGACGTCCTCGCGGACTTGAAACAAGACCAGACGAAGGCTGGTTCGTGGGGTCGCCATCAGCCCGACCACCCGTCCTTCCAGCGTCCGAAGCACGCCAAAGACCTCGGGCAGGGCTCTGAGCGCGTGTCCGGCGTGGGACTCGGCGGCGGCGTGTACCGAGGCCACGCCACATCGGAGAAACGGGTTGGTCTCGAGTTCGTAGCCGATGGTCGAGGGGACGGTCGGTTCTGTCGGCGGCTCGCGCGGTCTCGACGGCCGTCGAGCCGGTCGGGCGAGGGCCTGTTGCCCGGTTCCACCGCGCGCGGCGAAACGGAGATTGCGCGAGGGTGTACTCGTGCGCGCAGTAGGCCATGGTCTCGGGCGGCGAGTTCCGCCAGTCGGGTCAGCGAGCCGTGCATCTGTTCCATGGTGCCCTCGAAGACCCGCCCGCAACCGCCGGCGAAGAGGGTGTCGCCGACAAAGGCGCAATCGGCGCCGACATAGCCGATGTGGCCGGATGTGTGACCCGGGAGGGCCGACAATCTCGAACTCGAGATCGAGGTCGGGCAGGGAGACCCGATCGCCACCCGTGACCGGGTGATCCACTCCGGCGACGGATTCGGTGGCGGAGCCATAAACCGGCGGGTGGAAGCAGCGAATGAGCTCGGGCAGACCACCGACGTGGTCCTGGTGGTGGTGGGTGATGAGCACGGCGGCAATCTCGAGATCGCGTCGGCTCAGCTCCTCGATCACGGGCACTCCGTCGCCCGGATCGACCACGGCGACCCGGTTGGACCCCTCCCGCTCGAGGATCCACACATAATTGTCGGAGAAGATCGGCACCGGCCATATGTCGCAGCATCCGCTCATGCTGCCAGTATCGAGATCCCGGTCAAATCAACGCCAACCTGTTTCTTTTCTTCGAGCGCGAACGCTTGGCGTTCGGGCCGAAGAAAAGAATGAGCGGAAGGTTCTGGCAACCACGGCCGTTGCTATGAGAGGATTCGCCTATGAAGACCCGCTACCTCATCGTTGCCGATGCCCTCGACCGACTCAACCCGGTTTTCGACCTCGGAGTCTGTGTCAGCGTCGAGCTCATCCGGCGTGGCATTCAGGTCGACTACCTCGATCTCTATGCAAGCAAGGTCGAGCAGTCGAGCGCCGAGTATCTCGCCCAGCTTCCGGTTCGGACGATCTACAGCGCCGATCCGGACCGAGCCGAGTTCTGGGATCTCGGCCCCGAGCACCCCGCCGCCGTCACCGACTACCGGATTGTTCTGCACCGCACCGACCCGCCGGTCGACGAGCGTTTCATCCGCTACGCGAAACACTTCGAAGCCGCTCCCGAGAGCGTCGTCCAGATCAACCGGCCGCCCGCCACCTATCAGCTCTCCGAACACACGGTGCATCTCCGCTATCCGGAATACGCCGCGCCGACCATGGTTGCGGCGAGCCCGGATGAACTCGTTCGGGCGGTTCGGGCACAGCCCGGCGAGGCGGTCTGCAAACCCAAGAACACCTACTGCGGGATCGGAATCAACTTCGTTCCATCCAACGAGAAAGAGGCAGCGCTGCGAAGCTACTGGGAGGAGTGGGGTCCGGAGGTCATCGTCCAGCCCTACTCGATGCCATCGAAACCAGCGGCGATCTGCGCATTCTCACCATCGAACAAAGGGTGCTCGGCTCGGTGTTGCGGGTTCCGGCGCGAGGTTCGCGTCTCGCGAATCTGCATCAGGGCGCGACCGCAGCCGCCCTCAAACCGACGCAACGACAGCTCGACGCCTGTCGGGTCGTTGCCGCGGATCTCAACCCCATGGGCCTCCACCTCCTCGGGCTCGACTTCATCGGCGAGTTCCTCACCGAGGTCAACATCACCTCACCGACGACCATCGTCCAGATCAACCAGGTCAACGGGATCCGCGCCGACATCGATCTCGTCGATGAGCTCGAGCAGATGTGGCGGAAAAAGACGGGCGATGGCTGATCGACTCGACAACCCCAAGGCGCGGAAAAATCGCGTCGTCTGCGCTTCGGCTCGGGTGCCCGATGGGTGGGTCGTCGTCGGCGAGCACCATAGCCCGGCCTGCGATGGTGACGGACCGAACGCCCGGGTCATCAAACGACCGGGCAGGCGAGAGGTGGTGGTGGCGGACTCACCGGTGCCGGATGGCTATCGACGGGTCAAGGAAACCGAGATCACCGACCGGTGAGGTCAAGGCCAAGGGCTGGCTCATCGAGCGGGTGAGGAGTGAAGAGTGAAGTAGTAAGTAAAGAGTGAGGAGTAAAGAGTGAAGAGTAAAGGGTGAGCCACACTCCCTGCCTAACTCCTAACTCCTAACCCCTAACTCCTAACTTCCGATTCTACCGCTGGCTGGCGAGGAAGTCCGCGAGCCGGTGCTGATCGGTGCCGTGAAACGAGGTGAACTTGATCCCGAGACCCTCGACCTGCTCGAGGCGTCGCTCGGTGCGCCGGCTGATGGTTCCAGATCCTTTGATCGGCGCCGTGTCGGTGGGCAGGCTGATCTCGAAGTCGATCTTCGAACCCTGCGGATAGTGCGAGAACCCGCGGATGAGCACGCCGGTCGCGGAGAGATTCTGGGTCTGGCAGAACGACTGGACCGGTTTGCCTTCGACATAGATCTTGATCCGCGCGTTGGTGGTCACCGGCACCCGGGGTGCGACCCCGAGGAGTTCGGAAACCGCCGCCTGGAGCTGGGAGGAAACACCACGGTCGCTGATGATCCGGTTGGCGCCGTGCCCGAGATGGGCTTTGGCGACCTCGAGGTGCCGCTCGGGGGCGATGAGAATGACGCCGCTGTGATGGCACGCAGAACCGGGCGACCGCATGGCCTTGAAGAACTTCTCCATCCCTCCGGCGGAGATAGAGAAAGCGGCCACGACGACGTCAAAAGGCGTGATCTGGACGTGATCACGGAGATAGTCGTCCCACGGCGCCCGGTGGATGTCGAATCCCAGGGGTGAGAGAACATTGACGACTGCGTTGTAAACCGGGTCGTCGACACCGGTTACGAGGATTTGGCCGCGGCGGTGATTATCCATAGGGATTCGATTTTACCCTATGTCCCACATCCGCATGTGACCGCCCCCACAGGAATCGTTCTTGCCACGGATCACGGACCCACCACCACCGCCGGGATGTAGGTGGGATCACCGGTGCGTTCGTCCACAACCGATGCGTGAGCGAAGACCGAACTCGGGTCGGAACACGCGATCTCGGCCCAGGCTTCCCCGGTGTGGTCGAAGTCCCCACCGAGCACTCGTTCAAGCTGGACAAAACCGCGGACGGGCACCTCGACCACCTTCATTCCGATGGGGGAACCGTCATTGGTGAAAAAATCGATCCGGCAGACGGCGGGGTCGAGCCCGAGTGAGGTGATTCCGATGTTGGTCCGGAATCCGCCCGTCGAATTCAGCCCGGCCAGCGCCACTGTCGACCCGGCACCGGCCGCTTCGAGGTGCGGCAGGGCGGCGATCAACTGACCGTAGGTCCCGGATGCATCGTCGTTGTAGGTTCGGCTGGTGGCAACCACTCCTGACCCGTTCGCCATGAGGTTGAGCCATCCCTTGCCCTGTTCGCCGAAGAGCCCGCCAACCACATCGTCGAAGTGGAGGCTCTTCCCGGGTTCGATGGCCATGGCCATGCTGACGATGGATGAACCGTCTTCGCGGTAGTACTCGATGGTGACGGACCGTTCGTCCTGTGATGTATTCACGACATCGAGTTGGGAACGCCAGGAGGTTCCGCCGAGGCCCGGCAACGACGCCACAGCCGGAATGGCGTAGTCGATCACAGCAACCGAGGGCGCCATGTCGCGGGGAAGCACCAGGGTCGGATCGTGCGAAGCGTCGTCCACAACCGAAGCGTAGGCGAGAAAGCTCGTACCTGAATCGGTTGCCGCCAGGGTGGCGTAGCCTCCCCGGACGACATCTTCGGTGAGTCTGCCGATGAGCGAGACCACCTGTTTGAAACCACCGGGGACCGCATTGATCCGTTTGGTTCCAAGGTGTTCGCCCTCAGAACTGAAAAGAGTGACATCCACTGCGAGATCCCCGTCGCCGAGATTGAGGACACCCACGTTGGTGTGGAAGCCGTCGTTGCCGGCGAGGCCGGCCAGCACATAGCGCTTGTCACCAGTCGAGGGCCTCGCCGTGGTCCCAACCGCCGATGAACTGACCGTAGGTGCCGTCCGGACCCGAAGCGAAGGTGCGCGACACGGCGACCAGACCGGAATCACTTGTGCGGAGGTTGACCCCTCCGGTGCCCGCGGCGCCGGTGGCGGTGACGAGGTTCGGGATGACGCGTTGCGATCGCGGATGGATTTCGTAGCCCGCGTCCGGGTGGTCCGCGGCCCGCTCGTCTCCCGGGCGGAAGACGAGGTCCGTGTAGAGGGTCTCATCGGTGGGGTTGAGAAAATAGGCGCGGGATGACCAGAAGGTGTCCTCGAGCCCGGGTCCGCTGGCGGCCGCCGGGAAGCTCGCCAGGACAGTCGGACGGTCGGTCACATGGGCCCGCAGAGGTACCCTGGCCACCGGAACGGCGGGGTCGTTGCTGTGAATCACGAGGTCGCCGTAGATCGTCCCGGAGGCGCCGGTGAGAAGACCGATCTCGATCATCACGGCCGATCCCGGAGCGACTTCCAGCGGCAGTTCGGGGACTTCGACGAGACGGTAGGGGACCTGGGTGTTCACGACTGTGAGCCAGAGCGGTTCTTCGCCGTTGTTGGACACGAGCAGCGAGGCGGTGACCTCGTCGTCGCCCGACGCCGAGGGACAGGGCGGGAGGATCGATCTCGATCCGCGGCGCCGCATCGCCGGTGCCGGAAAGGCGCACGGTCTTGAGCGGGTTGGCCGGATCTCCCTGGTGGAAGATCACCGAGCCGGTCGACTCACCGACCACCGTCGGGTGGAAGCGCACGATCACCTCGTTGGTGCTTCCGGGCGCCAGCAAGGATGGAACCGTCCTGCCGAGGAAGAAACCGTCGCCCTCGATGGTGGTCTCCACCGGCAAAGGTTGTCCACCGAGATTGATGGCGTTGAACCGAGCCTCGGCGGTTCCTCCGACCGCGGCGCGGCCGGCGGATGCCGAGGCGGGAACCGCCAACCGGGCGTCCTCGACGAGGGATCCGTTCCCGGCGACCGGGACCCAGGCGCCGCCCTCGCGATCCGGGTCGTTGCTGGCGATGTAGAAGGTGTCGGTCGACCTGCCGAGCCCGGACGGGTCGAAGAGAATCGTCACGGTCACGGTTTCACCCGGGGGGATGGTCAGCGGGAAGCCGGGTGGGTCATCGAGCTCGAAGGCGCTGCCGCTTTGCGGCCAGATGCTGTCGATGACGAGATCAGCGCCGCCGGTGTTGGTCAGCGGGAGTTCTCGGGTCGCGGTCTGCGAACCGGGCACGATCCCGAAGTCGTAGCCGTCGGGGAAAGCGCGGCCCGAGCTCGAGATCGGGCTCGGAGGCGTGGGCGATCTCGCACAGGACGTGGGTGTCGGGGTTGAGCTCCACCGCCGTGGCGTCCGCCTGAAGCTGGATGGTGACGGTCTGCTCGGCTACGGCCTCGAGCCACACTCGGTGGTCCTCGGATCCGTTCGCCGTCGTCACGCGGATGTTCATGGGCATTTTGAAGAGGCCGGTGTTGGTCTGGACCTGGCGTACGGTGAGCTCGAGCATCGAGCCCGTGCCGTTGCTCCAGTCATAGATGTACCGCGGCCGGTAGAGACCGTAGACCCACTCGTCGAAGAACCAGTCGAGCTCCATCCCGGACGCGGTCTCCATGGCCGTCCTCGAGCTCCTCGGTGGTGGCGGTGCCGCCGCCGTGCGCCGCGCGGTAGGCCGCCATGGCGTCGAAGAAGGCCTCGTCGCCGATGACGTGGCGGAGCATCCACGCGACCCAGGACCCCTTGGCGTAGATGGTCCAGGAGAACGGGGACGGGTTGTCGTAGACCGGGCCGCTGAACCAGCCGCGCCAGTCTTCGTCCTCGAGGTACTGCTCGAGCACATCCGGACCGAGGTGCTCGGCCCAGAGCCACTCGGTGTGGGTGGCGAAGCCCTCGTTGAGCCAGATGTGGCGCCAGTCGTCCATGGTGACCCAGTCGCCCCACCACTGGTGGCCGAGCTCGTGGACGTTGAGCCACTGCATCCACGGGTCGCCGACGTAATAGACCGAGAGAGTGGTCAGGGTCTGGTGCTCCATGCCGCCGCCGAAAAAGACCGTGGCGTTGCCGTACTTCTCGTCGAGGAAGGGGTACTCGCCCCAATGGCCGGCCATGACCTCGATCTGCGGCACGGTGACCGCGAGGTCCGCCTCGGCCTGGTCCGCGACCTGCGGGCATGGCCCAGAGCCCAACCGGCATGGTGGTCGTGCCGTCGAGCCCGGTGTAGGTCGACTCGGAGTAGACGAAATCCGAGACGTGCATCACCACCAGATAGGTGGACACCGGATAGCGCGAGGACCAGGTGGTGGTGGCGGTGCCGTCGCCGTTGTCGACGCGGCGCGTCTCGAGTCCGTTGGCCGCGACGTCGAGGTCCTCGGGGACCGTCACCCTGAGCGAGACCCGTGCCTTGTCGTCGGGCCGGTCGTTGCACGGCCACCAGACCCGGGCGCCGTAGGGCTGGGCGAAGGTGTGGATCACCGGGGTGCCGCCGTTGGAGTACCAGTTGACGCCGGTTGACGCCGATGAGACCGTCGCGCCAGGCGTGACCGCCGTAGGTCACCTGGAGTTTGACCATGTCGCCCGCCGGCAACGGCTGGGCCAGGGTCACCGTCAAACGATCATCGACGTGTTCGAAGGCGATCTCGGTTGGGGTGTCGTACGGGAAACTGCTGCTCGCCGACTTGAATCACCGACAGGATCCGGAGCCCGAGATCGGCGTCCAGGTGACGGTGGCGAGCCCGTCGGCGATGGCCGTCGAGGGTCGATCGTCACCGAACCCGAGAGGATCTGCCTCGGGCGGGTCGACGTCGACGTCGATGTCGTAGCTCTCGACATCATAGACCGCCGGCGGAAGCTCCGTCGGCCCAGTTCTTGCGTGTCGGCGCCGTGCCCTCGAAGATATTCCTCGTACGCCGCTCGTTTGGTCGCGCCCTCTTCGAGTTGGTGGCGGACGATGGGCGGCGGCTCGAAGACGCCATCCGGCGGACCGGCGTGGGTGGCGGGGGTGAGCGCTGCAGCGGCGACGAGAAGACTCGGGGCAATCGAAGACATAGCTTCCTCCGGATGGTGATTGTACGACGGTCGGGGTTTCAGGCTCGTGGTTGCGGGTGGAATCCTCGAGTTCTCGGGGCTGGGGAGTGAGCCTCGTGCAAAAACCCTCTCTTGCATTGCGTTTGTGGTTTCCACGCCGGCGCATGGCTGAAATCCATTGTAGAGCCGGCGTCTCGCCGGCTGATGGTGAGGAGGGTCGGAAGACTCGGTGTCCGATTCTCGAATGTTTCGGGAGGGTCGAGTATTTGCCGGATAGAGTGGTCTCGGGCACACTGAACCCGATGAACGAGCCGACTCGACACTCGCCACTCGCGCCGCACAACCACCTTGGAGCTCGGCGGACCCGCGGATTGGTTCTTCGAGGCCACGAGCGTTACCGAGATCCGGGAAGCGTTGCGGTGGGCCGCCGGCGCCGGAACCTCGACCACCGTGCTCGGTGGAGGATCCAACGTCGTGGTGGCCGATCGGGGTGTTCGCGGTTTGGTGCTCAAGATCGCCAACCGCGGGCTCGTGATCGACCGTGGTCAGGACAACGCCCTCGTCACCGCCGCAGCCGGCGAAGTCTGGGACGAGGTCGTCAGAACAGCGGTGGCGGAGAACCTCGCCGGCATCGAGTGCCTGTCGGGGATCCCCGGCACCGCGGGAGCGACCCCGATCCAGAATGTCGGCGCCTACGGTCAGGAGGTCGCCCATGTCTGACGAGCGTTCGGGTCCTCCACCGGGAGACTCTCGAAGAAACCGTCCTGACCGCCGGCGAATTGCGATTTCGGTTACCGCACCAGCGTCTTCCGCCGCACCGACAATCCCTACATCATCCTCGAGGTCGTGTTGCGCCTCGGGCGAAGGCGGAGCGCCGAATCTCGGGTACGCGCAGGTGGCGGAGCGGTTCGACGGTGGTCCGCAGCCGAGTCTCGGGGAACTCCGCGCCGTCATCCTGGATCTCCGCCGTTCGAAATCCATGGTCATCGACGACGACGATCCGAACCGGCGCAGCGTCGGCTCGTTCTTTGTCAATCCGGTGGTTGACGGCGGCGACGCTGGAAGGCGTGATCGCTTCTGCCCGGGTCATCGGTGTGCTCGGGTTTGATCGAGCTGCCGCCGGCTCATGAGGTGGGGGAGGACCGGTACAAGCTCTCGGCGGCCTGGCTCGTCGAACACGCCGGATTCCCGAGGGGTGCGACCCGCGGCCGGGTCGGGCTCTCGACCAATCACGCCCTCGCCCTCATCCACCGTGGGCAGGGCAGCAGCGACGAACTCATTGGATTCGCCCGGGAAATCCGAAGGGGCGTGCGGACCCACCTCGGGATCGATCTCAAACCCGAACCGGTCTTTCTGGGGCTTCGACGAGGACGATCCGACGGAGTGACCATCCATCGCATTTTTTAACCGCAAAGATCGCCAAGGTCGCAAAGACCACCACATCACTGACTCATCGCACCATGAGCAGGCTGGAAGCCTGCTCCACAACGGAGCTGGATCTAATTCCCTGTTTTCGACCCTTTGTAGCGCAGGCGTCTCGCCTGCGATGTCGCGATGGGTCAAAACTGTGATGGCTTTGCGATGTTCTTTGCGCCCTTCGCGACGTCCGAGCTTTGCGTGCTTCGCGGTTTACTTATCGTTCACTCGGTCGAGTACGTGACCTCGAGACCTTTGGCCTTCCACGCGCTGAGCGCGAGCAGGCCGCCGCTGATGGCGAGAAGCGCGATCACCGCGAGCCACACCGGCACCGGCTGCGCCATGAGGGCGAACGGCCCCTGCGAGATCGGCACCGGTTCGAGCGATCCGAGATAGTGAACGACGCTCAGAATCTTGAGGAAGCCCGGCAGGAAGGGCGTCAGCACCTCCCAGCCGAGAAAGAGCACCGCCGGGACCATGGGGTTTTTGAAGTAGAGCCCCGCGAGCATGAAGAGAGCGCCGTACGCGGCACAGGCAAGGACGGTGGTGACGACATAGGCGAAAACACCGCCAAGCCCGGACCCGCTCGTGAGAAAGGACATCCCCTCGCTGCCGTGCGGCAGATAGAAGAGCACGATGGTCAACACGACGGTGGCGCCGAGGATCGTCGCGGACGCGATCAACCCACCGAGGTACTTGCCGATCGCGAGCACCTCCCGCCGCACCGGCGCGAGCAGGTGGTAGTGCAGCGAGCGCTCGAGGATCTCGCCGCGGAAGAGCTTGACAAAAAGCACGGCGGCCGAGAAGAAGACGATGAAGCGAAGCATGAAGAAGTGATAGACGTTGGCGAATTCGGTCGTCGTGTGGCTCGGGTGCGAGCGCTGGCTCTCGGGCAGAAACAGCGCCCGAAGGATCGCGAGGACGATGGGCATTGCGGCGAGCAGGTACACCGGCAGCGATCGCCTCGAGAACAGGCTCCGGCCGATTTCCTGGGTCGCCAGTACGGTGATCTGACGCCGCCACAACGGCCAGCCGTGCAGGGTTGCCGCCGGTCATCGCCCGCCTCCTGGGTCGCCGATCAGATAGTCGTACACCGCATGGACGCTCTCGTCGGCGGGGGTCACCGTCTCGACCTCGACCCCGCTCGAGAGGATGAGCTTGCCGAGTTCGGGGAAGAATGCCGCGGCGTTGGTGGTGCGCAGCAGGACTCCGGTTGCTTCGTCGACGATCCGCGCCTCGACCACGTGCGGCATCTCGAAGGCCCGCGCGGCAATGGCGTGCGGCCGGTCGCAGCGGACGAGGATCTGGAGCGGCTGGGTGGTGATTTCGCCGCGGACCGCGCGGATCGATCCCTCGGCCACCACCGAACCGCCGTGGATCATGATGACGCCGTCGGAAATCAGATCCACCTCGTGCAGGATGTGGCTCGAGACGATGACGTGGCGGCCGTCGCGAGCGAACTCCTTGAAGAGATCGATCATCTCGGCGCGACCCATGGGATCGAGGCCGTTGAGGGGCTCGTCGAGGATCAGCACGCGCGGGTCGTGGCAGATCGCCTGGGCGAGCTTGATCCGCTGCCGCATCCCCTTGGAGTAACCGGCGATCCGGCGATTGCCGGCCTCGGTCAGGCCGACTCGATCGAGAATCTCCCGCGTCCTGGCGATCGGCTTGGGCTCGGTCGAGACCGTGCAGCGCAAGGGTGTGATTGAGAAAGCTGTAGCCCGTCGCATCCGTTGGGAAAGTTGTCGTACTGGGTGCAGTAGCCGACGACGCGGAAGAGTTCTTCGGGCTGATCGGGGGGAATGCCGAGAACGCTGATGGTGCCGCGGGTCGGTCTGAGCAGACCGCACAGCAGGTGCATCAGCGTGCTCTTGCCCGACCCGTTGGGCCCGACGAGACCGGTGAGACCCGGCGGGATATCGACGGTCGACCCGGTTGACGCCGAGGACCTCGCCGTAGAACTTCGAGACATTGCTGACGGTGATGGTTCCGGCGCTCATTCGACCACCTCGTGGGCGCGCAGCTTGCGGTGGAGCATCCAGATGCTCAGAGCGCAGGTGGCGATCGAGGGTGAACCAGTTGAGCGCGATGGGGAGATCGCCCTGAGTCGGTCCGCCGAAGATGGCCATCACGACGTTGGCGATGGCGCGGGTGAGGTGGATCAGATCACCCACCGATGTGCCGGTGACGGCGTTGATCGCCTGAGCGAATCCCGCCAGGATGAAGATGATCCCGAAGAGAGCGCCCCGAGCCGCGGGTTTGAAGCGAACCCAGGCCGAGATCGCCAGGGTCAGCAGCGAGATCACCACGATCCAGGTGATGTGGCCGACGACGTAGGCCACCCCGATCCGCCAGTTCTCGACGCCCCAGTTGTTGCCTTCGAGATAAGCCTGGAGAACGAAGATCAGCAGTCCTCCCATCCAGGTGATGGGGGACAGGAGAATGGCGAGAACCGCCATCTTGCCGAGGACATAGTCACGCTGAGTGATGGGGCGGCTGAGGTAGAGCGAGAGCGCGTTGTTCGAGAGGTCGGCGGCGATGAGACTCGGCGAAACGATCACCGCGACGAGGAACGCCGGCAGGGCCTGCCAGCCGAAGAGAAACTGGAAGAAGACCGCGGTGAGTCCGCCCATGAACTCCGAGGTGAGTCCGACCTTCTCGAGGAGACTGACGTTGTGGCTCAGGTAGACCAGAAAGACGCCGACCGTCGTGGGCAGCAGGCACAAGACATAAAAGGCCGCGAAGATCCTCGACGAGAAGGCTTCGGCGAGGGCGTACTTGGTGATCGACCGCGGCACGCCACTTCAGCGGCCTCAGATTGCCGTCGTAGCGACGCCAGATCCGCTCATAAACAGCCATGGTCAGTTGTCCTCCATGGCCCGCAGGAAGATGTCCTGGAGCGAGTCGCGTTTGAGATCGAGACGGCGGATGCCGACACCGGTCTGATCGGCCGCAATCCACAGTTCGCGGGTCGACACCTCGGCCGGCATGACCAACTTGAGTCGTTCCGCGTTCGAGCGACGCGATCTCGCAGCCCGAGCGCCGCGACGGCGCTGTCGAACTCGGTCGTTGGGGGTCTCGAGATCGACTTCGACGAAGTTCTTGTTGGCCGTCGATCGGCCTCGAGATCGCAGGAGTCGGCGATCTTCCCGTTCTTGAGGATGAGCACCTCGTCGCACACCGTCTCGACATCGCCGAGCAGGTGGGAGGAGAGGATGATCCGGCTCGTGCCCCGATCGCGGATGTCGCAGACCAGGTCGATCATCCGCTTGCGCGCCGGTGGATCGAGGCCGTTGGTCGGCTCGTCGAGCATGAGCAGCCCGGGCCCGTGGACCAGCGCCTGGGCGAGCTTGACCATCTGCTTCATCCCGGTCGAGAAGGTGCCCACCTTGCGGTAGCGCGCCTCGCCGAGCCCGACGTAGAAGAGCGCCTCGTGTGATCGCTCGAGGGCGGCATCGGCAGGCAGGCCGCTGAGCTCGGCCATGAGCCGGACAAAGTGGACGGCGGTGATGTTGGCGATATAGGCGTCGGACTCGGGCATGTAGCCGATCTCGGCGCGGATCTCTTTCGCCGAGGATGACAGCTCCCGGCCGAAGACCCGCGCACCTCCCGCGGTCGGCGGGTAGAAGCCGAGCAGGGTGCGCAGCAGGGTGGTCTTGCCGGCGCCGTTGGGTCCGAGCAGACCGATGGCGCGACCGGAGAACGACGCTTCGAGGTCGTCGAGGATGGTCCGTCGGCCGAGCTTGACGGACAGACCGTCAAGCTCGAGGACGGGCGCGCCCTGCTCGAGAGAGTTGCTCATTCCGGTGATGATAGCTCGTCCGAGCCATCCGCGACGACCTGGTCGAGATCCATCAGGGTCTGCAGGCCCAGGAGAGGCGCGAGACCGACGAGGCTCGGTCCGGAGCCCGCGACCAGGATTCGGTCCTCCAACCCGTAGGCGCAGAAGAGACCCGGGGCGGCGCTGTCCTTGAGCAGCGTCTCGTACTCGCCGAACTGAGAGCCCATCGCCCCTTGCGGCAGGACACCGATGATCGGCGAGAGATTCCGGTAGATCAGCGCCGAGCAGTCGGTGAACCCGTTGTCCGGCAGCAGCTCACGGAAGCCCAGCCGAGTTCGTGAGACCCATCCCCGACTGCTGCACGGCGATCGCGTTTTCCACCGCCCAGCGGCTCGAACCCGCGACCAGGAAACCATCGGTCAGGGTGTAGGTGAAGGCGACCGGACTCGAGGGATGACGCAGCGTCGTCAGAGTTCGACCATCCGCCGTTCGAACATCGATCTCGATCGGTTCCGCCCCGTTGGCGGCGAGCTCGGTGTTGGCCCGTTGGATGACCTCGCCGATGGCGTGCTCGAGGGTGGCGGGATCGTAGATCTCGATGATCAGCTTCCAGGTCGGGAGGGCAGGATCGGGCCGTCGACGGCAAAGGTCCCCTCGCCACCGATGGCGACCGCGAGATCATTCGCGGAGATCGATCCCGATCTCGCTTTCGAAGCTCTCGAGTTCGCTGAGCGCATCCGGACCGAGCTCGGAGACCATGCCGAGGAGTTCGTCAAAGAGCTCGATCACCGTCCTTGGCGGCGGCGGCCGACACCAGATAGGCGTCCTGGGAGACAAAGTCCAGGGTCGCCAGCGGCGCCGGTTCGGCGAGCCAGGCCGCGACACCGCGGCGGGGGCCGTTGAAGCGGATATCGGCGTCGATCTTGGAGCCGATCTCGTCGCGATGACGCTCGAAGACCATGGTCGTCGCGTCGAAGCCAGACCGAGGCGCTCCAGCATGGCGACGTCCTCGGGGTTGGTGTCGCCGGTGGCCTCGACAAAGCTGCGCTGGAGATCGAGGCCGAAGAGCCACTCGACGCCGGTCGCGTAGCGCTCGCCGAGTCGTCTGGTGAAGCTCGGTGCCGACAAAGGTGGTCGGCACGGTGCCATCGAGACGAGCGGCGACACCCCGGATCAGATCGGCGGTGCGAGCCGCGACGACCAGATCGTCGGTCACCCAGATCAGCACCTCGACTGCCGTCCGCGACGGGTTCGTCGGGATCGGCCAGCAATTGAACCGGCTGCGTGCCGTCGGGGATATTCGCCAGGTGCTCCTCGAGCCAGCGAGCGGAAGGCCAGGGGATCTTCGAGCTCGGCGAGGATGAGCGGGGCGTTCGCACCGGCCAGATCCGACGAGCCCGAGGGTGACGACGACCTCGTCGCCCACGGCATCACCGAGGAACTGGAGTTGGTCGAGGCTCTCCTCGATCTGGGTGTCGATGTTGTTGGCGACGATTTCACGCTGCCACCAGTCCCGCAGCACTTCGCTTTCGGCGAGACGGCTCGAGAAGATCTGTCGCGCGGCGCCGAGACCCTCGGTGAGGTTCGGCATGGCGACATAGAGCGTCGTATCTGCGGGAGCGAGATCGAGCAGGCGCGTCGAGGTCCGGGGCGCGGCGATATCCACCGCCTCGGCGACCTCGTACCTGGAGCTGGGTGAGTTCGGCCAGGAGCCGGCGGTGTTCTTCGGCGTTGACGCTCCAGGCGATCGTCGTCTTCGATGGCGACGCCTCTGGAGCCGGTCGTCGGTCGTGAGCTGATCGCCCGGGAGAAGCATGGACTCGGTCCCGCCCTGGCGCACCTCGACCTCGCCCTCGATGACCGAGACCCGCGATCCCTTGAGACCGTGGTTGACGGCGAAGATGGTGCCCTTGACGGCAACCTCGCAGTCGCTGGTGGTCACAGCCGAGGCGACCGCGGCCCTGCTTGGCGGCGTGGACGATGATGTTGCCGTGGCCGAGCTCGATGGTGGTGCCGCGGCGGGACCCGCGGAGCGCGATTTCGGAACGGGGCGCCATCTCGACCATGGAACCGTCGGCGAGACGGATGAAGGCGCCGGCGTCCTTCGACGGCACGGATCCGCTGTTTCGCGAGGATGGTGTCGCCCTCGGCGAGATCGACGGTCGCCTGCTCGGTCACGAGCTGGAGCGAGCCGTCGATCGAGGCGACCAGGGCCGAGAGGTTCCTGTCGGCGAGGACATTGCCGCCGGTGATCCAGGCCATCGAACCGGCGCCGATCATGAGCACCGACGGCGGCGGCGATCTTGAGCCAGGTCGGCAGACGCGGTTCGTCGGACCGGGAACGCTCGGCTACACTCACCTGTCGCGGCCACCGCGAAGCTCGAGCAGGACGCGTCGGCAGGGGACGCACTCGCGGGTGTGGTCGCCGACCAGGATCGCCTTGCCCTCGGGAAGTTCGTCGGCGACAAAGGCCGGAAGGAGAGCCTGGACATCGGCGCACGAGCGCAGCGGTGTGTCGATCGAGAACTCGGCGTGGATCGCGTTCCAGACCCTCGATCGGTGGCTGCGGCGACGACGTCGTCATCGAGTCTGGAGTTCTGGATCTCCCCCGCGACGCGGTCGAGGAGATCGGTGTTTCTGGTGGGATCGGTCATTGAATGCCTCCCATGTAAGGGGCCATTTCGCTCTTCAGACGTTCGCGGACCCGGTGGAGCGTGACCGCAACGGTGCCGGTCGAGGTGTCGAGAGCTTCGGCGATCTCTTTGTTGTCGAGTCCTTCGAAGTAGCGCAGAGTGAAGATCTCGGCCGATCGCCGGCTCAGACCCGCCACCGCATCGCGGAGGCGATCGGAAAGTTCGCGACCGTGCTGGATGGTGTCGGGGAGAGGTGCGTCATCGCGGGTCACGGCTTCGGTGAACTCGTCGAACGCGACGCTTGTCTTGGCTCTCTTGGATTGGACGATGTCGAGGGCGGCGTTGGTGGCCGCCCGCCGGAGATAGGGGAGGGCGCCACCGGAAAAGTCGGGCGGCGTCGATCGACGGGCGAGGCGGATGAAGACGGTCTGAAGCACGTCTTCGGCGTCCTCAGCGTTGCCCGTCACCCGGTAGGCCGACTGCATGACCGCTCTCGAGTGCTCGCGGTAGATCGGCTCGAGCCACTCGGTCGGATCGGGGTTCGGTTGGCCATCACTGCGTGCACGGGTTCCTCCGGTATTCGTTCATCAACCATTGAAACGCCCTTCTGGCCAGGGATTAACGGGAACCAACCCACAATCTCGATCTTGGGCCATTGTCCATGAGAACGACCCTCCCTGTCACCCTGAGCGCCGCCACGCCGCGAGGCACGCCTACCCATGGAATGACGGCGGCAATCATGTCATTCGGCGAGCGAGCGAGTCGAGATCCCAGTCGGATGACGCCGGGCACAGCGACCATCGAACCCGATGGCCGAGTCTTCGATCTTCGCGGACTCGCTCGCGAACGAAGGCAATGTCCCATCCTGGTAGGCGTCGCCTCGGCGTAGCTGGGGCGTGCTCAGGGACGCATACGCGTGGACCGGATCGGAGAGTCCATTGTGGTGCGGGCGTCCCGCCCGCAGGGTCGAGAGATTGCACGCGCCGCGCCTTCCCTTGTCAGTCGGGCTCGCACCGTGCCATAGTTTTCGTCTCGAAAGCGACCGTCAACGGAGGCCAGATGACCGGACATATCGTCGAACTCGACGCCGACCACCCGGGGTTCTCGGATCTCGACTACCGCCGTCGACGCGACGAGATCGCGCTCATGGCGCCGCCGCTCAACTCGGGCGACCCCCCCGAGATCGTCGAGTACTCATCGACCGAGGGCGACACCTGGGCCACCGTCTTCGATAAGCTCACCGCGCTCTATCCGACCCACGCCTGCCGCGAGTTCGTCGCGGTCATCGACGACATCGGCTATCGCCGCGACGCCGTGCCCCAGCTCTGTCGATGTCAGTCGCTTCCTCACCGACAGCACCGGTTTCTCGCTCCAGCCGGTGGCCGGGTTGGTCTCGGCGCGAGAGTTTCTCGGCGCCCTCTCGCGACGCGTCTTCTGCGCGACCCAGTACATCCGCCACCACTCCGAACCGCTCTACACCCCCGAACCCGACATCGTTCACGAGCTCATGGGCCACGCGCCGATGCTCGCCATCCCCGAGTTCGCCGACCTGTCGCAGAAGATCGGCGAGGGTCGCTCGAGGCCGACGACGCCCAGGTCGACCAGTTGGCGACCCTCTACTGGTTCACCATCGAGTACGGTGTGCTGCTGCAGGACGGAGTGCGCAAGGCCTACGGTGCCGGGCTCCTTTCGAGCTTCGGCGAACTCGAACACGCGCTTTCGGGCAAGGTCGAGATCAGACCCTTCGATCCGTGGATCGCCAAGGACACCCCCTACCCGATCACGACCTACCAACCGCTGCTGTGGAGCGTGAACTCGATCCGCGAGGCGTTCGACAGGATGACGGAGTTCGTGGGCGAGTGAGCTCCGATGTGACACGGGCGTGACGAGAGCCTCCGGCGCTCTGAGGATCACACATTGAAAAACCCGCCGATCTTCGCGGTCTCCAAGAACACCACGCCATCTTCGACGACGAGCGGCAACTCTCTCAAATGCGAACCCTCGCAGGGACCGGAGACGCAGAGACCGTCGTCGGGACGATAGCGTGCGCCGTGGGAGTTGCAGACGAGGTAGCGCTTCGACGGGTCCCAGACCTCGGCGGGCTCACGGTCGTCGAGCCGCATGGGAAGGTGGCGACACTCGTTCTTGTAGGCCTTGACCCCGTCCCTGGTGCGGAGAAGGATGCCCTGTTCGTCGAAGGGCCCTTCTTTGTAGTCGAAGATGATCCCTTGGGAAGGGATTTCGTCGAAATCTGCGATTCGTTCCATGCGGCGCGCCTCCTCGGGGCATCATACACTTGGGGGCGATGACCCTGGATTCCGCTTTTCCCGAGAACGCGTCTGCGCGCCTGTCGGTGGTCATCCCAACCCTCGATGAGGAGTTCAGGATCGGAGCGTGTCTGGCCTCCGTCGGCACGAACACCGAGGTCGAGGTCGTGGTTTCGGATGGAGGAAGCACGGATGCGACGGTGGAGATCGTTCGTTCCACCCGGAGAGATGCCGTCGTGGTGAACGGGCCCCCCGGGCGCGGCGGGCAGCTCAATCGAGGCGCCGCGGCGGCGTCCGCGGCGCGCCTGCTCTTTGTCCACGCGGACTGCGTGCTGCCCGCCGGCTGGTTCGACGCGGTCATGGACGCCCTCGACGATGACCGTTGTCTTCTGGCGACGTTCAGGCTCCGCACCGAGCCGGGTGACGGCCGCGTCCCGGGAGCCCGGCGCCGATTCTGGCTGTCGCTTCTCGATCTGCGGTCCCGCGGCTGGGGCCTCCCGTACGGCGATCAGGGTTATGCCCTGCGTCGCGAGGACTTTGCATCGCTCGGCGGGTTTCCCGACATCCCTCTGATGGAGGACTTCGCCTTTGCCCGCAGCTGTCGGCGTCACGGCCGGATCCGGCGGCTGCCGCTCGAGGTGCGGACCAGCGCCCGGCGGTTCGAGCGGAACCCGATCCGTTCACGGCTGATCGTCGCCGTCTTCCCGACCCTCTTCCGGCTCGGGGTCGCGCCCGCAACCCTGGCCAGGTGGTATGGCGTCGTCCGGTGAACACGACCCTGGTGATCTTCGCCCGTGAACCGGTGCCCGGTCGGGTCAAGACCCGGCTTGCCGAGGGGACCGATGCCGAGACCGCGGCTGCGGTCTACACGGCGCTGCTCGAACACACCATCGAGACCGCCCGGGCGACCGGAATCGAGGTCATGATCTCGCTCGCGGATGCGCCGACACCGGTGTGGGCGGCAGGCCTCGAGGTACCGGTCGAGGTTCAGAGCAGGGGAGATCTCGGGGCGAGGATGGGGACGTGTTTCGATCGCCGGTTCTCCCGGGGGCTCGATCGGGTGGTGATCATCGGATCGGACAACGCCCGCGTCCTGGCGGCGCACATTCTCGCCGCCTTCGACGCCCTTGAAGAAGATCCCGTCGTGCTCGGTCCCGCCGAGGATGGCGGCTACTGGCTGGTGGGACAGCGATCACCCGGAGTCGATCTGTTCAAAGAGGTGCCGTGGTCGAGTCCGAACACCCTCGAAACGACGAGGGAACGTCTGAGGACCCTCGACATCAGATGGAGCGAAATCGAAACCCTCTCCGATATCGACACCGCCGAAGATCTCCGACACGCGATCAAAGACCCGAGGGTGCCGGAAGACCTCAGGAGAAAGCTCGGCTCAGTCCTCGTCAACTCCAAACAATAAGATCCCTACCGAAGGGTCTCTGAAGGACAAGCAGGATGCTTGTCCCTACAACACGCAGAGCGGCATTCTGGAGCAGGCTCCCAGCCTGCTAATGGGCGATGAAACCGACCCGCTAGGACCTACCACCATCGCCGACGAGACGTCGGCGCTGCAATACATCGCAAGCCCAATCAATCACAGCGAAGGACTTCGGCGCAACCGTCCCGGGAAAGTCGGATGATCTTCGCGTGCAGCGTGCGATGAGATGGTGTGATGAGTCAATAATGCGATGGTCTTTGCGATCTTTGCGGTAAAACTGCGATGGAACCCGTCACCTCGATGTACCGCGAAGAACCTCCAACAAACCCTGAATGTCGTCGGGTGGACCCACCTCGAAGCTCATGGGCTCCTCGGTCACCGGATGGACAAAACCCAGGCGCATGGCGTGCAACGCCTGCCGCGGGAACGTACGGCAATACGCCGCCACCTGCGGATCGGGGAGGTTTCGCCACTGCCTGCCGGCGTAGAGTGGATCGCCCACCAACGCGTGCCCGATGTGGGCCATGTGAACCCGGATCTGATGGGTCCTCCCGGTCACCAACCGGCAGTGAACCAACGACGCCCCCGGCCATCCTTCGACGACGGTGTAGAGCGTCCGCGCCGGGCGGCCGTCTTTCACCACCGCCATCTGCTGCCGATTCCGCGGGTGGCGATCGATGGGAGCGTCCACCACTCCTTCAGCATCGGCAAATTCGCCGAAGCACACCGCGAGATAGGTCTTGTCGATCTTGCGCCACCGGAACGCGAGGCTCAGCGCCTGATGCGCCCGATCGTTCTTGGCCACCACCATCAGACCGGTGGTGTCCTTGTCGAGACGGTGAACGATCCCGGGGCGGGCGACACCGCCGATCCCGGAAAGATCAGTGCAGTGGTGGAGGAGGGCGTTGACGAGGGTTCCGGATGGGTTTCCGGCGGCGGGGTGGATGACGAGGTTCGCGGGTTTGTTGATGACGAGCAGGTCGCCGTCCTCGAATACGACATCGAGGGGAATCTCCTCGGCAACCATATCGAGGGCCTCCGGTTCGGGCTCGTCGACCGTGATCCGGTCGCCCGGCGCGACGTTGGTTGCCGGTTTTGTGGGTTGATCGTTGCAGCTGACCCTGCCCTCGTCGATGAGACGCCGGGTGTGGGATCTGGACCAGTTCTCGTTGAGAACCGCGAGACATCGGTCGAGACGAGAGCCAGCGAGTTCGTCGGGCACGGTGTATCGGTGAAGCGGGCTCACCTCTGCTGACGCCGTCCGATCCACAAGTGCATGGCGATTCCGATGACGACGAGAGCGGAGGAAATGAGCTGGCTCGTCGAGACGAGCCCACCGAAGTAGAGCCCTCGGATTTCATCACCACGGGTGAACTCGAGGAGGGTACGACCGATTCCATAGAGGATCAGGTAGGTGGCGAAGACCCGGCCTGGCGCGAGCTTCTTCTGATACACCCGGCTCAGGATCAGAAAGACCGTGAAATTGAAGGCCGCGGCATACGCCGGGAACGGGTGAACCGCGAGGTGGAGTGGCGTGCCGACATTCGCTGCGGCAGCGGGATCGGTGTAGGTGATGGCCCAGGGAAGATCGCACTCGCGACCCCAGCAGCAGCCTGCGAGAAGACAGCCCAGCCTCCCGATGGCCTGCCCGAGGGCGAGGGAGGGGGCGAGGACGTCAAAGGTCGGGAGTGCCTCGAGGTTGTAGCGCCGGAGCATGATGGCCGCTGCGATGACGGCGGCAATGAAACCACCGAGAAACACCCCGCCCGCCCGGGCGAGACCCAGGAGCTGTGCAGGATCGCCGAGATAGCGTCTCCACTCGACGATGACGAGGAGGATCTTGGCGCCCAGGAGGGCCCAGATGACCAGCCAGAGCCCGAAATCGACGACCTTGGTCCCGTCCATCCCGGCGCCGTCGGCCCGAACTCGCGCCGACCACAATGCCAACAGGACCGCGGTGGCAAGGAGGACGCCGTAGGCGGGGAGGGCGAAAAAACCCAGGTCAATCAGAATCGGGTGCATCGTCGGCCTTCTCGGGGCTGAAGAGTTCGGTGAAGATGAGGACAACGGCGCCGACCGTGATCGCACTGTCGGCGACGTTGAAATCCGGCCAGGACCAGGTGCGATCCCCGAACCGTACCCAGACGTGGATGAAGTCGACGACCCATCCATAGAGGACCCGGTCCACGAGGTTGCCCACCGCACCGCCGAGGATGAGACCGAAGGCGATCCCGGAGAGAATCCGGTGCCGCCCGTGGCGCACCACCATCCAGGCGATGATCACAACCGCCGTCAGGATCACCAGATGGAGCAGAACCCGGGTCAGCGGTCCGCCGTCGGCAAAGAGACTGAAGGCGATTCCGGGGTTGCGTACGTGGGTGATGGTCAGACCGGGAAAGACGTGGTGCCAGCTTCCGTGGGCAAGGTTGTCGATCACGGCCATCTTGGTGAGCCGGTCGGCCGTCACGATGACGATGGCGGTCAGCCAGGGGATCCAGCTGCGCATCAAAAATCCCGGTTTTCGGTCATTGCGTTCGATATTTTCACGTCAGTTCTCCGGCGCAGAGCCTACGTGGCACCGGAGCCGAGGTCAACTGCCGAGGATCGCCCGAACTCTCGAGACCACTTCATCGGTGGAGAAGGGCTTGGTGATGTACCCGGCAGCGCCGATCTCGCGGCCCTTGAGCACATCCGAAGCAAAACCGCGAGCGGTCAGGAGAATGATGGGCAGCCGTTCGGTACACGCGTTACGCCGCAGGCGGGCAGCAAGGTCGAACCCGTTCGTCGGCGTGGCGAGCCCGACATCGAGAAGCATGAGATCGATCTCGTGGTCCTCGAGCACAGTCTCCGCCGCCTCTGCTGACGGCGCCTCGAAGGTTGCAAAACCGGCGCGCTCGAGTTTGAAGCAGAGAATACGACGAATATATGTCTCGTCGTCGACGATGAGAACCCGCCCCTCCATCCTCCGAGTCTACCTCCGAGCAAATCAGCGGGCAAGGGTGAGTGGTGTGACCGAGGTCGCGTCAGGACGGCGGTCGCACCCACCGCCCAGGCACCAGGAGTTCGCCGACCAGGAGCGCCAAATGGAGAAAGCCGAACGCGCTGACCACGCCGCGAACCGCGGGACTGTCGAGAACGAACGCCAGCTGCGGTGACAGCAGCAGGATAAAACTCGACCACCCTTCTGACCAGGGCAGCAGCATGAGCAACAGGCCGACATTGGTCAGATATGAGGCATAGATCACCGTCAGGAACATGCGAAGAGCGGACACCGGGATGATCATACCCTGCCCGTGACCGCGATCCGACCGACCAGAGTAGAATTCGGTTGTGGATCCACACGACGGACCCGTGCAGATTCTCTGGGGTTCGCCCCTTCCTCCGATCCGATCGGGGATTTCTGATTATGCCCAGGACATTCTTCCCGAACTCGCCAAGACGGCGTCGGTCCGGGTTCTGAGCCCGCCGGACTGGTCCCCACCGGCGGATTGGCCGGGACAGATTGATCTCGTCGTGCACGATGCCGATGCACTTCCCGGCGAGATCACCGTGATCCACCTGGGAAACAACCCCCACCACCTCTGGCTCCTCGACCGCCTCCATTGTCAGGGGCCCACCGTGGTGGTGCTCCACGATGCCGTATTGCACCACCTGCTCGTCGAGTCGACCATCGCCCGCGGTGATCAAACGGAGTTCACCCGGGCGTTGGACGCCGCCCACGGCAGCGCCGGAACCGCGCTCGCGACAGCGAGGGCGGTTGGGATCCATGGGCGGCTCGATCCGTTTCTTTATCCCGCACGAAGAGCGTTTCTTGAATCGGCGGACGGAATCCTCGTGCATTCAAAATGGGCGGAGGAACGGATTCGCCGGGAAATGCCCGGGGTCCCCGTCGGCCGGATCGGCCTGACGGTTGCCGATCCTCAAGCGACGGATAGGGCGGGCGCCCGCGCGCGACTGGGTCTGACGTTGGACGACGTCGTTCTCATGCACCTCGGCTTTCTCACCCCCGAGAAGGGCCTCATCGAGATCCTCACCGGAGTCGCCGCAGCCTCCAGGTCCGGCGTGCCGGTACGCCTGGTTGTGGTTGGAGAGGGGCGGGGAATCGAGGCGCTCCGCCGCGCGGCGGTCAACGCCGGCGTCGATGAGGTTCTCGTCTTCGCCGGATGGGTGGAGCCCGCGGATCTGCCCGGCCTCCCGGCCGCGGCGGATCTCGGTGTCGTATATCGAACACCCTCGGCCGGGGAAACCTCCGCCGCAGCGCTTCGTTTTCTCGCATGCGGGATTCCCGTGGCGGTGGGTGGGGTTCGTCAGTTTCTCGAGCTCCCCGTGCCCGTCGCACCCAGATTGACCCCCGGACCGTCAGCCTCGGCGGATCTGGCGAGACTCTTGGCCGGCGTCGGCGAAGACGGCTGGGCAGAGCGGGGAATCGCGGCGCGAAGATTCTATGAAGAATTCCACCTACCGGAGCGCGCCGCGAGGGAAATGCTCGATTTCCTCGGCTCTCTCCGCGTCCGCTGACTCGTCGCGCAGCCCATCCAGCCCGCGGACGGTCTACTTCTGGGGCGCCGCCTTGACCGCGGTCGCATTCGCAGCGAGCAATTCGGCGGCCCGGGCGGCCCTGGCCACCGACAGGTTCTCGACAATGGCGATGTTGGATCGGTCGATCTCTTCAGCGCCTTCGAGGTAGGTCACGGCTTCTCCATACCGTCCCTGGTTGTAGAGCGCCGCGGCGAAGAGGTCGAGAACCGCAGGTTCGTTGGCCCGGGCCGCGACGACCGGGCGGAGTATCTCTTCCGCGGCGGCGTAGTTGGATTTCTGGAGCATGAGCAGCCCGCGGATGATCTCGGTGTCCAGGTTCTCGGCGATACCGGCCGCGGAGAGAACTCGCTCGCTCTCGGCGTTCAAGCCGTTGAGCGCGAGGGCCAGTGCGAGCGCCCGCTCGACATCGTCGGGCGCGAATCCGTTCGCGACCGCGGTTCGGAGGTGTTCGAGGGCTTCATCGTTTCGCCCGATGGCGAGGAGGGCCTGACCGAGCCGGGCTTCGAGCTGCGGGTCATCGTGGAGGAGATTCGCCGCAGACTCGAGAGCGTTGTAGGCCGCCTCGGCGGCGCCGATGGCGAGGAGCAGTTCACCTCTGGCCAGTTGGACCTCCGGCAGCAGCGGGTTTTCCTCGATGGCGCGGTCGAGATGAGCGAGCGCACGGTCGCGGTTTCCGAGACGGGCCTCGAGCAGACCGAGCGCCGCCCAGCCGCGATCGGAATGGGGAGACCGCTCGGTGATCTGGCGAAAGACGTCCCGCGCCGCGGAAAGTTCCGATTCGGCGATGAAGACCTCACCGAGCCGAAGCTGGAGACCGACGTTGTCGGGCTGCATGCCGAGCGCGGATTTGAGGGCGAATTCGGCTTCGTCCCAGTGACCACCCCGCTGCGCCGCTTCGGCCATGAGCTCGAGAGCGGCGACATTGTTCGGTTGACGGGCGACGGCCTGTCGAAGCAACTCGAGACTTGTGCCGCTGTCGCCCTCTTCGAGAAGGCGGTTGGCGCGGAGAATCAGATCCGGAATGGACATTCGATCTCCGTACGTCCCCGGGGTGAAATCGCCGCCGTAGGTTCGCAGAAGATCATCGGCTTCGGTTTCGAGCCCGAGATCTCTTAAAATCTCCGCCCGCAACGGAATCAGCCGACCATCCTCCGGATAGGCGTCGAGCAGTCGATCGACATCGGCCAACGCGCCTTCGAGATCTTCCCGTTGCAGCATTCGAGCTTCGATGGCGGCGATGGTGACCTCGAGGTCGGGCGGTGGGGTGGACGGATCGATGGAAATGCCCCGCATCCGCGCCTGGTCGAAAAGGTCGATGAACTCCTGGGTGTAGTAATCCGGCAAAAGGGTCAGGTTCGGGTCTTCGACCAATGCGGCCCGGAGATGAGTCTGAACCTCGGACTCGCGGCCGAGGGCAAAGAGGGTCCATGCGATGTTGATGTGGAGTCGGGCCCGGTGGCCGGAATCATCGGTTTCCTGGAGACCCTGTCGGTAGAGTTCCACCGCCTTTGAAAACGATCCCTGGCGAAAGGCCTGAATCGCGGCCTCCTCACTCGGGGTCGTCGAATTTTCCTGGGCCGAGGCGGGCAAGGGAACAACCATACAGGCGATAAGGCAAAAAACGAGCGCAGCTTTCCTGATCATCGGACAACTCTACCTGTTGTGTGGGTGATGCCGCAAGGGCGGGAGTCCTGATTCGCCCTCAGCTCCCTCCGGGAGCGACGGTCAATCGCAATTCCGCCGGCGCCTGTGGAATCTTGATGTTCCGCCGGAAGGTCTTCTCCGATCCCGGCCACCTCACGACCAACTCGTGTTCGCCGGCGTTGACCTTTTTCTGAATCAGCGGCAGCGATCCGATTTTGTTGCCGTCGATGAAGACCTCGCCTCCGGGCAGCCGGATGGCCGGGTCGCCCATGACGGTCAAAACTCCGAGGTCCAGATTGAGGGCGATGGTCCCGGTGGATCCGGTGATCTGGCGGGTGATGACCCGAGGGGGAAAGTCGGGAACCGAAAGAGTGAAGTTGTGGGTTCCCGGCAGCAGCGCGACCTGGCCGCCGCTGGTTTTCTTGCCGCCGTCGTAGGGCTGGCCGTCGATCTCCACTGAAGCCGGAGGATCGACATGAAGACGAACCGAGATCGGCGCCGGTGTCGGGGTCGCCTCGGGAACAGGTGTCGAGGTCGGGGCGAGAGTCGGTGTCGCGGTCGGAGTCGGTGTCGCGGTTGGGGTTGCGGTCGGAGTCGGCGTCGGTGTCGGAATCCACGGTGCTCCCTCGGCTCCAAAGACGAGGTTCTGAACGTCTTTCGACAGGTAGATCGAGGCGCCCGACCCGAGCACCAGGAGCAGCAGCATGAGAAAGATCACAAAGACCGGGCTTCGACGATCGGCCTCCTCTTGCTCGATCTCGGGGCTCCGGCTCAATTTGGTGACGTCCCCACCGGTCGGCACCTTCTCGGTGGCCCCGTCATCGATAGATCTGGCGGAGAGATTCCGCGTCGGCGGCTCTTGACCGCCATCGGCCGGAATCATGGAGGAAACGGCAACCCGAAGAACGCCCGTCGTGATCTCGACCATGGACTCGCCATCGTTGCCGACGGCGCCGGGAACCGACCGCAGGGCATCCAGGATCTCCCGGACCGTCTGGAAGCGATCATCCGGACTCTTGGCCATGCATTTGAGAATGATCCGCTGCAGGTCCTCGGAAACGTCCACCGAGAGATCGGTCGGCACGGTCGGGTGATCGTTGAGGATCTGATAGAGGACGTTGGAGAGCGAAGCGCCCTCGAAGGGCCGTTTTCCGGTCACGAGTTCGTAGGCGACGACGCCGAAAGAGAAGATATCCGTGCGCGGGTCGACCGCTCCGCCTTGAATTTGTTCGGGTGCGAGGTATCCCGCGGTCCCCAACGCGATCCCGGTTTGAGTCAGCTTTGAACCGCCCTCGAGGGACTTGGCGATCCCGAAGTCCATGATCTTGACGGTGCCGTCCTCGAGCACTCTGATGTTCGACGGTTTGATGTCTCGGTGGATGATCCCGCGCTTGTGGGCAAAATCGAGTCCCTCGCAAACCTGGAGGAGGATCGACACCGCGGTCCGGGTGTCCTTGACCACCCCGGCGTGAACGAGGGGATCGAGATCGAATCCGGAGAGAAATTCCTGAACGATGTACGGAATGCCGTTTTCGACGCCGAAATCGAACACAAGGGTGATGTTCCGATGAACGAGATTGCCGACGAACTGCGCTTCCTGCTGGAATCGTTGGCGCACCTCCTCATCGGGTGAGGCGCACATCTTGATCGCCACCGGTCGCTTGATGAAGGGATCCCATCCCTTGTAGATGATCCCGAAGCCTCCGGCCGCAATCTGGGCCGAAATCTCGTATTTGCCGATCCGTTTCGGGGTCTCCATGGCCTCACTCTAACCGGTTTCGACGTCAACGACAATCGGTGGCCTCATGGGGTCAAAACACCGCGGTCGTTTCACGCGTGGGTGAGATGAAAGCCCAGCTCTTCGAGGTGAACGCCGAGGTCCACGGTCTTGACGAGCACCCCCGCGCTGCCGCGAACTCGGATCGGTGCGAAATTGAGGATCGCCTTGAGCCCGGCTTCGGCCATCTGCTCGCTCACCGACTGAGCCGCCGATGCCGGCGTCGTGATCACGCCGATCTCGACCCGTCTCTGGGCGACGATTTCGCCGAGTCGGGCCGCGTCTTCGACGAGAAGTCCGGCGGGGGTCGGGTCGCCGATCCGGCTCGGGTCGGAATCGAGAATGCCGACGACCAGGAAATTGCCGCCGGAGAACCCGGAGTAGTGACACAGTGCCGTCCCGAGATTCCCGGCGCCGACGATGATGAGCCGCCGTTCCCGATCGAGACCGAGGATCTCGATCACATACTGCCGCAGTTCGCGGACGTTGTATCCGACTCCGCGCACCCCGAACTCGCCGAAATAGGCGAGGTCTTTTCGAATCTGGGCCGAGTTGAGGTTGAATCGATCGGCCAGCGCCTGACTCGAGATGGTATCGACTCCGAGTTCCAGGAGACGGTCCATACACCTCAGGTAGACCGAGAGGCGAGCCACGGTGAGATCAGAGATCGCTGCATTGTCGATGTGTCGTTTGTAAGCGGTCATGTCTTCCTCGGATCCGGGTTCCGGCTGAATTCTGATTGCGGGGACCATGTGTGCATTTTCACAAGCGCGATTTTAGACCCGAAATCGAACCGGTGCAACCAATTCTCTCAACCCGAAGCCCGGGCCTCTGCTATTCTCCGCTGCATCACTTTGCGGTCAGCCGCCGCTGGAGAGCCCATGCGCCACGAGGTCATCCTCATCCTGGATTTCGGTTCCCAATACACTCAGCTCATCGCTCGACGTTTTCGCGAGCTCGGGGTCAAGACCATGATCGAACGCGGCGATCTTGCCGCCGAGGAGGTCCGCGGCCTCGATCCCATCGCCATCGTCCTGTCAGGTGGCCCGGCGAGCGTCTTCGAAGACGGCGCGCTCCAGATCGACGGGGGAATCTTCGCGCTCGGGGTTCCCGTCCTCGGAATCTGCTACGGAATGCAGCTCATGGCACGCGACCTTGGCGGTTGCGTCGAGTCATCCGATCACCGCGAGTACGGTCTCGCCGAACTCGAGGTCACGGCAGACGCATCGGTCCTCGAAGGCACCCCGTCGGCGCAGACCGTCTGGATGAGCCACGGCGACCACGTCACCCGAGTCCCCGGCGGCTTCGAGGTTCTCGCCCGCACCGCCAATTCTCCCATCGCGGCGATGGTCGACCCGGAACGCCGGTTGGTCGCCCTCCAGTTTCACCCGGAGGTCCGTCACACCCCCAACGGCACCGCCATGCTCGAGCGCTTCATCGAGCTCGCCGGCGCCCGACGCGACTGGGACCCCGTCGCCATCCGAAAGGAGCTCGTCGACCAGCTCAGGGCATCGTTGCCCGAGGGCCGGGTGATCTGCGGCGTCTCCGGCGGCGTCGACTCCTCGGTGACCACGGTTCTGCTCCGTGAGGCCATCGGCGACCGGGTGGTGCCGATTTTTGTCGACACCGGTCTCCTTCGAAAAGACGAGGGCAATCTGGTCATGCAGAGTTTTGCCGAGTTCGGCATCGAACTCGACCGGGTCGATGCCGGCGAGCGCTTCTTCAGCGCCCTGGCCGGAGTCACCGATCCGGAGGAGAAACGCCGGATCATCGGCCGCGAGTTCATCGAAGTCTTCGAAGCTGAAGCCCGCCGTTTTCCCGACGCGGCCTTCCTCGCCCAGGGCACGCTCTATCCGGATGTCATTGAATCTTCGGGAATCCGCGGCACGGCGGCCGTGATCAAGACCCACCACAACGTCGGCGGCCTTCCCGAGCGTCTCGGTCTCGATCTCGTGGAACCGCTCCGCGATCTCTTCAAAGACGAGGTCCGCAGGGTCGGCGAGGAGCTCGGTTTGCCGCGCGATTTCGTCTGGCGTCATCCCTTCCCGGGGCCCGGGCTTGCGGTTCGGATCCTCGGTGAGATCACCCCCGATCAGGTCCGCACGCTCCAGGAGGCGGACGCCATCGTCATCGAGGAGATTCGCGCCGCGGGTCTGTACGACGAGATCTCGCAGGCGCTGTGTGTTCTGCTCCCCGTTCGGTCGGTGGGCGTCATGGGCGACGCCCGGACCTATGAGCAGGTCCTGGCCATCCGGGCCGTGACCACCACCGATTTCATGACCGCGGATTGGTACCGTTTCCCGCCAGAGATCCTCGACCGGATCGCCCGCAGGGTCGTCAACGAGGTCGGCGGGATCAACCGGGTCGTCTACGACGTAACGTCAAAGCCGCCGGGAACGATTGAGTGGGAGTGAACCCTTAATGATGAATTATTAATGATGAATTATGAATTCCATCGCAATATGCTCACCAGACTCCTGCGATGTCATTCATAATTCATCATTCATCATTCATCATTCCGTCCACGGGTGAAGCTCAGCTTCACCGGTGGTATCATGCGCTCGCCCGCCGGTTCAGCTTTTCACCCGGCGGTCGCCGACACTTTTGGAGAGAACGTCGGCGTGAGTATCCAAGGAGGAAAATCCATGGACAGAACCAGGGTCGTCATCATGGGCGCGGCCGGTCGCGATTTTCACAATTTCAACTGTCTCTACCGGGACAACGAGAAGTATGACGTCGTCGCTTTCACGGCGACGCAGATCCCCGACATCGAGAACCGGGTCTATCCGGCGGAGATCGCGGGTTCGCTCTATCCCGAAGGCATCCCGATCCTCCCCGAAGCCGATCTCGAGAAGATCATCCGCGAACATGATGTCGACGAAGTGTGGTTCTCGTACTCCGATGTGCCGCACACCTATGTCATGAACAAGGCGAGCGAAGTCATCGGGTGGGGCCCCCACTTCGGCGTCTGCTCGGCGACGCGGACCATGATCGAGTCGACCAAGCCCCTCATCGCCATCACCGCGGTTCGCACCGGTGTCGGCAAATCGCAGACCACCCGCTACGTCTCGCGGTTGCTCAAGAGCCTCGGCAAGCGGGTCGTCGCGATCCGCCACCCCATGCCCTACGGCGATCTCGCCAAACAGGCCTGCCAGCGATTCGAAAACTACGAGGATCTCGACCGCCACCAGTGCACGATCGAGGAGCGCGAGGAGTACGAACCCCACATCGACAACGGTTTTGTCGTTTATGCCGGGGTCGACTACGAGCAGATCCTCCGCGAAGCCGAGAAAGAGGCCGACGTCATCCTCTGGGATGGCGGCAACAACGACACCCCCTTCTACAAACCCGACCTCCACATCACCCTGGTCGATCCCCACCGCGCCGGACACGAGCTCAGCTACTATCCCGGCGAGACCAACCTCCGGATCTCGGACCTCCTCATCGTCAACAAGGTGAACACCGCGGATCCTGAGAAGGTGGAGGAGGTTCTCGCAACCTGCCGCAGGGTCAATCCCGAGCGCCACGACCATCAAGTGCAACTCGGTGATCACCGTCGACCATCCCGAACTCATCGCCGGCAAACGGGCCCTCGTCGTCGAGGACGGCCCGACCCTGACCCACGGCGGGATGACCTATGGCGCGGGTTGGTTCGCCGCCAAACAGGCCGGCGCCGCCGAGATCGTCGACGCCAAACCCTACGCCGTCGGCACCATCAAGGCGACCTATGAGAAGTACCCCAACGCCGGGGCGATCCTGCCGGCCATGGGCTACGGCGACCAGCAGGTCGCGGATCTCCAGGAGACCATCAACGCCACCCCCGCGGATGTCGTCGTCGAGGGAACCCCCATCGATCTCAAGCGGATCATCACCGTCAACAAGCCCATCGCGAACGTCCGCTATGAGCTTGAAGAGGTCGAGCCGGGAGTCATCGAAGAAATGGTCAAGGCGGTTTTGAAGTAGTCCGACGAACTCGGGACCCACAGCGAATTCGCCCGCTCCTTCGAGGAGCGGGCTTTTTTTTGGCGCGGCCGTGTAGAATCTGCTGCGTGAGCACAACGCAGCACCTCCATTGCCCTCTGGATCATCGCCTTCGTTCTGACGGTGATTCTCGCCCTTTTTCAACGCATGACCGGCCCGAGCTATCCGAAGCGGGGCGAGACGCTGACACCAGGGGGAACGAGCCATCGACTACCGGTTGCCGCGGTCCCACGGTGGGGAAGGCGGGCTCACCGTCACCCTCGAGGTCCCCGAGAACATCCAACACGGTGTGGTCGAGTGGCGGCGGTATCCCACTTCGGAACCATGGTCGTCGGTGACCATGAGTCACGCGGCCGACGGTGAGTTGGCGGCGACCGTGCCGCACCAGCCACCGGCCGGAAAGGTCGAGTACCGGCTGGTTCTGGATACGGCCGAGGGCGAAATGGTGATCCCCTCGGACGAGCCGGTCGTGGCTCGTTTCCGCGCGAGTGTCCCGGCCTGGGTGCTGATCCCCCACATTCTGGCGATGTTCAGCAGTATGTTGGTGTCGACGCGAGCCCTGCTGGAGGTCCTGCGGCCATCGACCCCGGATCCCCGGCGTGCGGTGGTGCTCGCCATGGTTTTGCTGGTTTTCGGAGGCCTCTTCCTCGGACCCGTGGTGCAGAAGTTCGCGTTCGGCGCCTACTGGACCGGGTGGCCGTTTGGCCACGATCTGACGGACAACAAGACGCTCATCGCGGTCATCGCCTGGCTGCCTGCGACGATCCTCGCTCTGCGAGGGCGGAAGCTCTGGGCTTCTGTGGTTGTCGGATGGATTGTGATGATGGGGATTTTCCTCATCCCTCACAGCCTCCGTGGGTCGGAGATGGATTGGTCCGAAGGGGAGGTCAAGACCGGCTCGGTTCTCCGCACCGTCGCACCGGAGAACGACGGTCTGATCCACCACCCCTGATGCTATGCTGGGCCGACATGCGCACCGAACCGGAACAACCCGATGGCAATGGTCACTACCTGCTGGTTCGCAGTGGACGTCACCGTTGCGCCATCCCGGTGAACGCAGCCAAGCTCGTGACCAAGGCGCCGAGGGTCTATCCGCTGCCCAACTCGGAGCCTCGGCTGCTCGGTCTCGCTCAGATCGCCGGGGAGCCGGTCGCGATCGTGGATCTCCATGCGCTCCTCGATCCGGAGGGCGGGACGGGCGGGGGTCACGAGCTCACGGTGATCATCCGGGGACCCGGTGGAGGGTCGTCGCTTGGGTTGGCCGTTGACGAGGCATTCGGTGTCATCGCCACGGCGAATGAGGAGCCTCGACGGGAGGACGACCCGGGATGGGTCGCCGGACGAAGTTCGGTGGGCGATCGAACGGTCGTGATGCTGGACCCGGAACAACTGTTTGTCGCGCCGAGAGTCGGCTGAGAGGAGTGAGGGGCATGCAGGGTGAACGGCGATCAACGTTTTTCTGGCGATGGCTCGGCATGGCAATCTTGATTGTGGTCATTCTCGTCGGCGGAGTCCTGCTCGAGCTTTCAGCTGACGAGAAGGGCGAAGAATGGTACACGGATGCCTGGTTGGCGTTGGGTCTGGCCGCGCTGGCGGCGCATCTCCAACTGGTCTCACTCCCCCGGGGCAGACTCGAACGAGCGCATCAGGAGCTCGAGGAACGCCACACCGTTCAGAGCATTGCCCTGGAAAAGTCGCTCGAAGAGATGCGTTACGGTGATCTCGTCGAGTGCCTCGAACCCATCGACGCCTTGCCCCGAGCCATGAACGAGGCGGTTGAGGCCGCGGCGCACGCCATGTCCGCCCTCGTCCAGCAGATTCAGAGCTCATCGGTGGAGGTGGCAACCAGCGCCACCATCGTCCATGGGACATCGGCGCAGCTCGTCGACGGGGCGTCCCAGCAGGCCGCCGCCGTGGTCGAGATCACGGCCACCACCGAGGAATTGGCGCGAACGGCGGGCCAGATCGCCATCAACGCGACCGGACAGGCGAGGTTTGTCGCCCGGGCGCAGGAAGCGGGCAACGCCGGCGCCAAGGCCCTCGAAGGGGCGGTCCACGGGGTCGGCAAGCTTCGCGATGGGATCGAGGCCATCGCCGACCGCGCCGACATTCTCGGCAAGCGGTCGCGGGAGATCTACCGGGTGCTCGACCTCATCACCGAGATCGCCCAGGAGACCCACATCCTGGCGCTCAACGCCGCCATCGAGGCCTCGGCGGCCGGTGTCCACGGCAATCGATTCGGCGTCGTCGCAGAGGAGGTTCGGCGTCTCGCCGAACGATCCCGGGAATCGGTGGATTCGGTCCGCTCGCTTCTCGACGGGTTTTCCGGTGCCATCCGGTCGGTGGTCGTGGCCACCGAGGAGGGGTCCAAATCGGCCGATCGAGTGCTCGAACAGAGCCAATCGACCCAGGACGCCATCGAACAACTTCGCTCGGCCCTCGCCGACACGGCCACCGCGGCGAGGGAGATCTCGCTCGCCACCGACGAGCAGCGCACCGCTTCGGATCAGGTGGTGCTCACCCTGCGCGAAATCAGCGAGCTGATCCAGCGTACCGCCGACAGCTTCCAGCAGTTCACGAGTTCGGCCGAGCGGCTGAGCGGTCTCGCCCTTTCCATCCAGCTCCTGACCCAGAGCTTCAGGATCGACTCGGTCCACTCGCTCAAACACCAGACCCTGGGTTGGAGCGATCGGCTCAGAGACTCCACCGCGAACCTCGAGGTGATCGAGGGCACCCTCGCCGATGTCGTCGGTGATTTCCCGTACATCGAGCTCGCCTACCTCGTCGACACCACCGGCACCATGGTCGCCTTCGAGGTCAACCGAAAGGTCGTCGAAGACCACCGGGTCAAGGGAACGGTCTCCGTCGGGCAGGCGTATGCCGACCGGCCGTGGTTCCAGGCGGTGAGCCGCGATCAACGCACCGCCGTGACGCCGACCTATGTTTCGCTTCTGACCGACGCTCGGTGCTTCACCATCGCCGCAGCCGTGCGCAACCGTTCCGGTTCGATGATCGGGATCCTCGGAATCGACGTCAACGTCCAAAGCTGGACGAGTATCTGATTTCGAATGCGGGGCGACCTCGACGAATTGCTGCCGCTCTTCCTCGAAGAAGCGGGCTCGCGTCTCGATCGGCTGGCGGTTCTCTTTGACGAAGCCGTCAACGGATCCCGGCGCCGCCGTTCAGGTTCGGCGAGAACTCCACGCGCTCAAGGGTGCGGGGCGACTGATGGGCCTGACAGAGATCGCCGATCTGTGCCACCGGGCCGAGGACTGCATGGTGGGGGAGGGCGCCACCGGAATCGACGGTGCACGCTCCATCACCGAACGCGTTGCCGAGATCGTTGGCGCGCTGGGGGACAAGGCCGAACTCCCCGCCTCGCCGCCGGCACCGACCGGGACCAAACCACCGTCGACCGCGGAACAACTCATCCGCGGCGGCTCCGGTGAGCTCAGGGTGGCGACGGAGATCGTCGATGGCGTGGCGGAGCGGAGCGCTCGGATGAGGATCGTCGCAAAGGGCGGCAATGCACCGGTGAAAACGCTCTTTGAGCTCGCGACAATCGCCGAGAGCTCTTATGCCGAGGAATCTCCAGCGCAGGTTTTGGCCGCAATCGGCGCTTCTCTCCGCCGCGCCGCCCTGGAATTGGAAACCACCACAAAGGTCATGCACCGGCTCAGCGAGGAACAACTCGAGGCCGCTCTCAAACTCCAGGTCCAACCTCTTCTTCCATTTCTCAGAACCCTGGCGCGGCACACCCGCGAACTCGCCGAATCACTCGGTAAGAACGTCGAGGTCACCACCTCCGGCGGCAATGTCCAACTCGATCGGCGAATTCTCGAGGCCGTCCGCGAAGCCGCCCTTCACCTCGCCCACAACGCCGTGGATCACGGGATCGAGGACCGCAGAACCCGTGTGAAATCAGGCAAACCGGTTACGGGTCGCATCCATTTCGGCGCCGAGGCCGACGGCGACCGGGTCCAGCTCGTCGTCTGGGACGACGGCCGCGGCATCGATCCCCAGGCGGTGCTGAGGCGCGCGGTGGAACGTGGACTCGTCAACCCGGCGGCGGCCGCAAAACTCACACCCGATGAAGCCTACCAGTTGCTCGAGCTGCCCGGGTTCACCACCCGGGATCTCGCCACGGATGTGTCGGGAAGGGGCGTCGGGCTCGACGCCGTCGCCGCTTCGGTCAGGGCGATTGGTGGCGATCTCTGGATTCGCTCCGCCCTCGCAGCGGGAACCCGGGTCACCGTCGAGGTGCCCGTTGCCCGTCGCGGAGAACGGGTTCTGGTGGTTCAAGTCGGCGACCTGATCCTGGCGATGCCTTCATCCGGAGTTCGTTCGTTCAGCCGCCTCCGCCCCGAGATGATAGTCACCGAACAGGGCCGGACCCAGATTCGTCAGGGTGGCGGCACCATCGGCGCCGTTTTTCTCGCACCGCTGTTCGGAGAAACCGCGACCTCCAACCCGACCATGATCGAGATGGCCATCGGCGGGTCGTCCATCGGGATTGTGGTCGATGCCATCACCGGCGAGGAAGAGGTCTTCGTCCGGCCGCTACCCGCCGTCGCCGGCGCCCCGGCGACCGTCGAAGGCATCGCTCTTTTGTCATCGGGACGGCCGGTCGCCGTGCTTTCGCTCCGGCGCCTCGGCCCCCTCGATCTCGGTGAGGGTCACGGCGCCGGACCGTCCATGGAGGACCGGCCTGCTCTGCGCGTATTGCTGACCGATGACACCGACGCGACGCGGGAGATGATGCGCCGACTCCTCGAGGACGAGGGTTTTCTGGTGACCGGGGTCGAGTCGGCGGAACAGGCGCTGGAGCGGATCGAAGTCGAGCCCTATGATTGCGTGATCACCGGCGTCGATCTCCCTGGTCTGAGCGGTATCGATCTCACTCTCCGCGTCCGTTCGAGCGATCTCTATTCCGATCTGCCGGTGGTCATCGTTTCGACTCGAGATCGCCCCGCAGATCGGTTGGCGGGTCTCGAAGCGGGCGCCGACGCCTATCTCACGAAACAGGGTCTGGAACCGCATCACCTTGCCGGTCTGATCCACCGAATAACCGGGGACCCCTCCTCCCGGACGACGGATTGAACTGGTTTTCAGCGTTCGCGCCGGAGGGCTTTTTCCTCTACCACTCGACCGCGACCTGACGGGGTTTGCCGCCGAAGCGCGAAACCAGGACGCAGCGATTCCGTTTACCGAAATCATAAAGGTCCCGCGTCACCCTGACGTCCTCGCGGCAGTACTCGACGATGAGATCCACTTCGCCCTGTCGCCACCATTCGAGAGCCTGGAGCCCGTCGGCTGACTTGCCTCCACCCAGGCTCGGGACCGCGACGCTCTCGAGCTTCGGCCGAAAGCCGAGACGATCCTCGAGGTCGTACATCATGTCGAAGGTCGGCAGCTTCTGGAGATCTTCGTCGGAATAGCCGCGCAGGACCTCGTAGTCGAAGCCCTTGATGTTGTATCCGACCACGAGATCCGCTTGGAGCAGCAGATCAATGAGTTCGGAGATGTTGTCTTCGGTGTAGACGAGAAATTCGTCGGTATCATAACGATAGGCGACCCCGACAGACACGCCGAGACGATGCATCTGGCTGCGTCCGCCGACCTCGTCGAAGGACCGCTGGGTTTCGAGGTCAAAGACGACGACTTTGCGCTCCGCCCCGACCTCGCGTTGCGGGTTGTCGTCGTAGAGGCTCATTTGGCCGTCCCAGAATTCCAATTGCATCTCCTCGCGACGAGTTTACGTCGCCGACGCGAGCTTAACACGCACCGACCCACGTACCGCCATTGCGATAATCGGGCGAATCGCCGTGTCTATCCATGATTTCATCGGTCATCTTTCGAGGTTGATTTCACGGTTTCCCCGCCAGGCCGGTTATACTCCCCGGCGTGGAAGTGAAACCCGATCTCTCTGATTTTGTCCCGTTGGGGCCATCGGTCGAGCTGGGCTTTTTCTGTGGACCCCTGGATCTCTTGTTGCACCTCATTCGCAAGAACGAGGTCTCGATCTACGACATCCCCATTCTGAGCATTTGCGATCAGTACCACGAACTCATCCGCGCCATGCAGGAACTCGATCTCGAGGTTGCGGGTGAGTTTCTCTGGATGGCGGCGTGGCTGCTCCAGCTCAAATCGAAGATGCTGCTGCCGAGGACCGAGACCGAGGATGGGGATCCAAGAGAGGAGCTGGTCGAACGTCTTCTGGCCTACCGACGGGTCAAAGAACTCGCCGCGATTCTGCACGACAAGGATCTCGTCCGACAGTGCATCTGGCCGGCGAGGGTGGTCGCGGACCTCGACGACGAAGACATCGAGCTCGACTGGGAAGAAATCGATCTCAGGCTTTTGGCAGAAACCTATCTCTTAGTCATGCAGAGGTTTGCGGCGGCGCATCCGCCGCCGATCCAGGTCCTTCCACTGAAGTACAACGTCCAGGACAAGATGCGGGAGATCTATCAACAGATCACCGAAGAGGACCTCGTGCCGCTCACACGCCACCTCAACAGACGACCGGATCCCGAGGAGGTGGTGGTTCTCATCGTCGCCACGCTGGAACTGGTTCGCCTGGGGGCGGCTCGTGCCGAGCAACGAGTGCCGTTTTCCGAGATTTATCTCCGACGCGGCCGGCGCTCGCTCGACGAGGCGTCGTTTGACCCGAACCGACGCGAGGATGCCGATGAATCGTGAGTCACTCCCGGCACTGATCGAAGCGGTGATTCTCACCGCTCGGAGCCCTGTCACCCCCGATGCCATTTCGATGGCCACCGATCGCGAGTACGGCGAGATTGAAATCGAGGAGGCGATCGTCGCTCTTGCGTCATCGTGGGAAGAGGCCGAGAGGGGAGTCCGGATCGAGAAGGCGGCGGGCGGCTGGCGGTGTGTCACACCGGCGCAGTTCGACCACTATCTCCGCACCTTTCACGGCATCGCGAGCCGGCAGAAGCTGTCCCAGGCGGCGCTCGAGGTCCTGGCCATCGTCGCCCACCGACAACCGGTCACCCTACCCGAGATCAACTTCATTCGTGGTGCGAATTCGGCTGCGGTGACACGCACGCTCCTCGACCGGAAGCTCGTCCGCCTTGCGGGTCGGAAGAAGGTCGTCGGGAAACCGTTTCTCTATCGAACGACCAAGGAGTTCCTCCTCCATTTCGGTCTCGAAAAGGCCGAAGATCTTCCCGATCCCGAGGATCTGGTCGAAGCCGAGGTCAGCGCCGACGCATGATGCGGCGGCAGGCTCTCGGGCTTTCGAGATCGGGTGCTCTGGTCGCGGTCATGGCGGTCGCGATCGGTGGCGCCGGCACCGGTTGTTCTCGCACGGCTCCTCCTGCGCTCTCCTTCAACTTCGCGACGGCCTGGACCGACGGTTTATTGGTCACCGAATCGGCGGTGCTCGATATCGGGACCGAGGAGGCACGCGACTCTCTCGGCGATGGGTGGTACTACGACGAACGCAACCGTGATTCCGGGGAGACCTTTGCCTGGAGCCGTGGCCCTACGTCAGAGATCTTCTTTCATCTCGGGTGGCGCCGTGACCTCCGCATCGAGGTGGAGTGTCGTCCGTTCGAGTTTGACGGTTCGACTCCGCAGATTCTGAGATTCGAACTCAATGGTCATTCCATCGGCGAACCTCTCACCCTCGAAAAAACCTCCGCCCGGTATTCCATCGATCTTCCCGAATCCGCGCAAAACGTCGGCCGAAACCGTCTGCTGGTGAGGTACGCCCGTGTCGATTCGCCGTCATCGGTGACATCCGGATCCACCGATGAGCGGGAACTCGGCGTTGCCTGGTCCGCCCTCCGTTTTGAGGGCGTCGATGGCGAGCCGATGCGAGCCGACGAGCGGGAAGTGTTCATGCCCGCCGGGTGCCGGGCCGATCTTTTTCCGGACCTGAGGCGGGGGAGTCTTCTCAGCATCGAAAGCTGCGAGTCGGTGGGGGAGTCAACGTCGATTCTCGAAATTTCGGTTCTCGGCGAGTTCGATGTCGAATCCGAGTCCTTTTCTGCCGACTGCGACGGCGGCGCGTTCGAGATCCCCCTCACGAACCGGGAAGGTCTCACCAGAATCCGGTTCGTCACTCGCCCGCACGATGACCTCGGCACGCCGACGGGGATCCGACTGCGGCGACCGCGCGTTCTTTCTCCAGCCGCCGAAAGAACCGAGGATGTTCCATTGGTCGCCGAAAACAAACGGCGGTCGAACGGCCCAACGTGATCATCTATCTCGTCGACGCCCTGAGATCGGATCGGCTCGGAGTCTATGGCTGCGATCGGCCTCTTTCCCCGCGGCTGGACTCCTTTGCCACCGAAGGGGTGACCTTTACGGACATGGTCGCGCAGTCTTCGTGGACCAAGGCGGCGGTGGCCTCGGTCTTCACGGGTCTCTGGCCGCGGGAGCACGGGGTCAACGGGCCCGACGATCGGCTGCCGGATACGCTACGGACGCTTCCCGAGGTTTTCCAGGCCGCCGGTTATCAGACCGGCGCGGTGGTGGCCAACGCCTATGTCGGTCGGCCTTTCGGTTTTGCCCGCGGGTTCGACTACTTCGAATTCATCGAACACCACCGGGGCCGGTCGGATGTGATCGGGGATCGGCTGGAAGAGTTGCTCGACGCGCGGCGGGACTCCGACCGCCCGTTCTTTCTCTACGTCCACACCATCGACCCTCACGCTCCCTATGCACCTCCGTCTCCCTACCTGGAGACCTTTGCCTCCGGTGTCGAAAATCCGGCAGTGGGCGAGGTGGAGACGGTTCGTGGGCTCGTGCTCGGAACCGTAGAACCGAGCGTCGCCCTCGGCCGTGATCTTCTCGCGCTTTACGACGCCGAGGTCGCGGCCAACGATGCGAGCTTTGGCAGGCTGCTCGACGGTCTCGAATTGCGAGGGGAACTCGACGACACGGTGATCATTTTCACCTCGGACCACGGTGAGGCGTTCGGCGAGCACGGCAGCTGGACCCACGGTCTCGATCTCTACAACGAGGTTCTGTCGGTCCCACTGGTGATGCGTCTGCCCGGAGGCGCGGGTGCAGGACAGGTCGTCAACACCCCGGTCCAGCACATCGACCTCATGCCGACGGTCCTGGATCTGTGCGGTATCGAAACCCCGGACGAGCTTCC
>CAVQJV010000053.1:0-236872 GCA_963712805.1 uncultured Acidobacteriota bacterium
CGGTGAGCCGCTCGATCTCGGCGTAAAGCCGGCGCAGGTGATCTTCCTGCTCCTCGATCTTCGACCGGAGGCCGGACTCCTCGCTCTGGAGCCGGTTTGTCATCCGCTGGAGTTCGGAGACAGCCTCGCGATGGCGCGCCAACTCGTCCTCGAGTCGGCCGATTTCGTCGATGAGTCGTCGCCGTTCTCCGCGCAGGGCTTCACACTCACCGTTCATCCGGTGATAGGCCTCGTCGCGAGCGAGCTGCGTCTTCTGCATCTCGGCGAGCTCTCGCCGTGCGGTGGAATCGGCCTCCAGCGAGGCGACGGTTTCGCCGCGAAGCCGATCCACGATGGAGGCGATGGTGTCGGACCCGAGCCGGTCACGATGGCGGCGGATGACCTCCGCCTTCATCCGGAGAAAGTCCTCGCGCTGGCGGGGCTGGTCGCCCAGGATGTGGTGGCCGGAACGGCGGAAGTGTCGATACTCCGCCGTCACCTGCGGCAGGTGGTGAAAGCGGGCCGCCGCAGCGAGGCGGATGAGGAACTCCCAATCCTCGAAAAAGGCGAAGTCGGTATCGAACCTTCCCACCTGGTCGAAGAGCTCTCGATCGATCATCAGGGTGTTGAACGGAATGTAGTTGTCGACGAGCAGGAGATCCGGGTCGAAGTCACGACTGTAGGGAAGGCGGTGTTCGACTTCCCGCCAACCGTGGTTCGGTTCGAGTTCGTAGACCCCGACCGCGGCGTCGGTGTAGGCGACACGAACACCGGCGGCGGTGACGAGACCGACGAGGGTTTCGAGATGTTCGGGTTCCATGAGATCGTCGTCGTCGAGGAAGCAAAGGTACTCGCCGGTGGCGGCGTCGACGCCGGCGTTTGCCGCAGCGGCGCGCCCTTGATTGGTCCCCATTTCGACCACGACGATGGGAAACGGGAAGACGAGGGGGAGCTTCGGCGGCTAGACCGCCGTCGTTGACCAGGACAACCTCGACCCGGCGATAGGTGCTGTTCGCGATGCTCTCCAGGGCTTCGGCGAGCAACTCGGGTCGGTCCTTGGTTCGGACCACGACACTGACCAACGGTCCGTCATGGCTTTCGGCGTGAACGGGGACCCCGCCGAGCCGGCGGACCAGGCTGCTCCGGCCGTGGGTGACGAGGTCCATGAGTCGGATTTCCCGGTACCCCTCGGCCGCCCTGACCGCAGCCGGGAGCGACAGGGCGCGGTAGTGCCGCATCCCGAGGGCCGCCTCGCGGTAGTTGTGAAGCTCGAGTTGGCTCGTGTGGGCGTCGATGGCCGAGGTCAGAACGTCGATCTCGCCGCTGACATCGACGAGCAGGTCCGGATAGAGGGGGTGGTTGACTTCGTACAGCAGAATCCGGCAGTTGATCATGATCTCGTCAAGATCGCTGCCGCCCCTGAGGTTTGAGAAGGCCTGGTGAAGCGACGTGAACGCCGCCTGATGATCACGGGTGATCTCACAGGGAGAGACCGACAGGAGAAGATCCGGTCGGTGGTCGGCGACGACGCGGCGGATCGCTTCGGCCGCGGTTTCGATGGATGCGTGGAGAGCGCCGTCGGGAATCGCCAAGACTTCGAGCTTGGCGACACCGAGGATGTCGAGACCTCGCTGAGCCTCCGCTCTGCGGCGCGCGGCGTAGGCCTCTCGGTCCTCGGTGATCTCGGAACCGCCCGACGAGTCGGTGAGGTAGAGGACACGCGTCTCGGCATCGGACCCGGCCAGTTGGGCGAGAAGTCCGCCACAGCCGAAGACCTCATCATCGAAATGGGGCGCGAGGACCAGAACTCGACGAGCAGAGATTGTCGTCGTTTCGGTGGGCGGTGCGAGATTGAGTTGCATCGTCCCGTTGATAGTACACCGAGCAGTCAATTATGAATGATGAATTATGAATGATGAATTTCCATCGCAGTGCTTCCATCGGGCTGTTGCGATGCAATTCATAATTCATAATTCATCATTCATAACTATTTGCGCTGCTTTCCTCTGCTAAGATCCGGCCATGGCCACGACCTCCGGAAACTGCCGCCCGTGAGCCGGGTCTTCATGATCTGTCCGGAGCCCGTTCGCCAGGTCACGGCCGGTGTCGGGACCCGATTTGTCGCCCTCGCCGAGGTCCTCAGCCGCGCCGGTCACAGCGTCACGTTGGCCGTCCCCAACGACCCCGCCGAGGCCGATGCCGTCAAACCGCCGGTTGAAGTGGTGCAGGCCATCCCGGACGTCCTGGGCGCCCAGGCGGACGGCCATGAGTGGGTCTTGATCCACGGTCATTTGGGGAACCACTATCTGTCCCAGCGCGATGACCTGCCGGTGGTCGTGGATCTCTACGACCCGTTCCTCGTCGAAAATCTCCATTACCACCGTGAGCTCGGTTTCGAGCCGTATCGCACCGATCACGCCACATGGAAGCTCCAGATGGGTCGGGGCGACTTCTTTCTCTGTTCTTCGGCCCAGCAGCGCTTTTTCTATCTCGGCTGGCTCGGCGCCCTGGGACGGGTGAATCCGCTCATCCTCGACAACGACCCGGAGTTGCGAAGCCTCATCACCGAGCTGCCCTTTGGCACCCCCCCGGCCGGACCGCCACCACGCAGGCGCGACCCTGGAGTTTTCCAGGGGGTGAGCGGGACCGCGCCGGTTCTCTACTTCGGGGGAATCTACGACTGGTATGACCCCGAGGTCGTGCTCCGGGCCTTGCCGTCCATCATCGAGCGGGAGCCCGAAGCGGTCGTGGTCTTTGTCGATCATCCCCACCCGGATGAGACGCCGCTTTCGGCTGCGGCCGTGACCCGCAGAACGGCGGAGGAAAGGGGTTGGCTGGGGACCTCGGTCCGATTCGAATCGTGGCGGCCGTATGACCGGAGGTTCGAGCTGCCGTTGGCGGCGGACCTCGCGGTCGTGACCCACCGGCCCGGTCTCGAAACGGATCTCAGCCTGCGGACCCGCATGATCGATCTGCTGTGGCTCGGTCTGCCGGTGGTGGCGACCCGGGGCGGCGCCATGTCCGAAATCGTCGATTCGGTCGGCGCCGGACGGACCGTAGCGCCGGGGAACGCCGCCGAACTCGCCGCTGCGGTGGTTGGGTTGCTTGGCGACCCCGATGCCCGTCGCCGGGCGGGTGAGGCGGGTCGTCGATGGGCGGAGGACCGGAGCTGGGAGAAGGTCTCGAAACCGCTCCTGGAGTTTGCTGCCGCGCCGCGCCGGGATCCGCACCGCGACCGGTTTGTCGATCTCGCACCCGCCGCGAGCTCGGCTGAAGAACCGGTGTCCCGGCGAGTCAAGAGGGCGCTGAAACGGTGGACCGGACAGTGACGCGGGCAAGCGTCATCGTCGTCGTCCACGCCGGGATGGATCACCTCGAGGACAGCATGGTGTCCCTCGAAGTCGAGGGCGAGCGGGGCCTCAGTGAGATCATCCTGGTTGACAACGCCTCGCCCGATGGCTGTGGCGAGGCGGCATCGAAGCGTTGGCCGTGGCTTCGGGTCATCAGATCAGAGCGTAATCTGGGTTTCGCGGGCGGAGTCAACCTCGGCGCTGAAGCAGCGACCGGCGACGTGTTGGTGCTGCTCAACGACGATGCCGCGGCTGCGGAGGGTTTTGTCGAAGCGCATCTCGAGACTCTGGCCGCCAACCCCGACGCAGCGGCGACGGCGGGCCGTCTCACGAGTTGGGATGGCGCCCGGCACGATTTCGTGCGTGGTGGCGTGACTTTCGACATCCACGCATTCCAGATCGGGCAGGGTTGGCCGGTTGACGAAGTGGCTCCGCCGCGAGCCGGCGAGCCGATGCCCTTCGCGTGCGGTGGCAATATGGCCATCCGGCGCCGCGATTGGGATGAGCTCGGCGGTTTCGACTCCGGTCTCTTTGCCTACTTCGAGGATGTGGAACTGGGATGGCGGCTGTGGGCCTACGGTCGCACGGTTGTCGCCGCTCCGGAGGCCGTTGCACGACACCGTGGGGGAGCCACCTCCTCGGGACTCGGTGACTTCCGCCGTGGCGTGCTCTTCGAGCGCAACGCCCTGCGGACCTTTTTCTCGTGCGCCGATGACGACTACCGATTCGCATTCGGGCCTTCGGTCTTCGCGACCTTTCTCCACCGGCTCACCGCTTTTGTCGATGTCGATTCCGGTCTTCGCACGCTGGCTGCCGACCCTTTCAGCGAAACGCCCCCGCCGCCGAGCCGTGCCGAGAGGTGGCGGCAGAGGTTCAAAGATCGTGGCGTGGTCGGCGCGGCGCGACACCTGCTCGCTCGCGCGCTGCTGGGCCCGGATGTCGGTTCTCCGACCGTGTCCGACGGCCACCTGTTGATGCAATTGAGGGCCGCCGACGGTTTCTTCACGGGTCTCGACGCCAACGAGGCCCGGAGAGCAGAGATCGCCCGCAGCCGAGTGGTTCCGGATCGCGAGATCGCGACCCGATTCCCCCGGTTGGTGGTGCCGACATACCCCGGGGACGCAGGTTGGTTTGCGTCGGATGCCTTTGCCGGTCTGCTGCCGGACGGCTGGCCGGTGGATCGTCGACGCTTGGATGAGATCCTTCGGCCGACGATGATCCGGGGCTGAGCGATGGATGGAACAACCGACGCCAACGTCAGGCGACCGTGAAGATCGAGGCCTTCGAATCCCAGGGTCCGCCGAGCCACGATCTCGCATTCGAGGGCGAGATGCTCGATCGTGCGGCCGGCGGCCGGTGCAGCGCGCTGGTGACATCCTGGCCCGGTCCGGTGGTGGTCCTCGGGTACGCTCAACCGCCCGAGGATGTCGATCTCGACTGGTGTCGCGATCGGGACATTCCGGTGCTGCGCCGGCTCACCGGGGGAACCGGAGTGATCCATCATCGCGATCTCGGTGTGGCCCTGGCCCTGCCCGCGAGTCACCCCTGGGCGGAGGGCATCGTCGGTCTCTACGACCGTTTCCTCGACGTGGTCGAACCCGCCCTGGTCGAGCTCGGGAGCGCCGTCGAGCGGATCGAAGAGCCTCGCCGCGGGAGTCGGGTGCGCTCGCCGATCTGCTTTGAAGACCAACTCGCCGATACCCTGGTCGTCGGTGGCCGCAAGGCAGTGGGATGTTCGCAGACTCGAAGAAAGGGAGGCGTCTTGATCCACGCGGCCATTCTTCTGGGTCTCGACGCCGAACTCTACGCCCGGGTCTTCGGTGTCGACGCCCGCCGGGTGCGCGAGGGTCTGGCGCCGGCGGTGACCGGGGTTGCATGGGCGACGGTCGCTGACGTCATTCTCTGCCGTCTCGCTCGGCAACTGGAACTCGAAATCACGGCAGCAGCGCGTCCGGATCCGCGCGGCGACGGCGTGGCGGTGTATCTGAAGGATCGGTGGGCGCCCGTTCGTGATGGCGGAATGCTGTAGAGATCGGCGGAGTTGATATAATCGCCCGGTCAATTTTGCTCGAGCTTGCATCTTCCAGGGGATACCGATTGCGGACTTGGATTCTTTTCGGCAAGGCAACAACGCCGAAATACCCTGACCGGCGCGCATGTTTTGTGAGTCATCAAAGCGGATGAAAGGCGGGCTCATGCCGCGAACCCAGATCTACAACGCCGTCACCGAACGTCTCGAGATTCTCGATCCCACCGGGATGGTCGACGAAGATTTGCTGCCCGATCTCGAGCCGGACCGGATCCGCGAAATCTACCGCGACATGGTTCGGATGCGCGCCATGGATGAGAAGGCGCTCAAGCTCCAACGCCAGGGGCGCATGGGCACTTGGCCGCCCATCAAGGGTCAGGAGGCGATCCAGGCGGGCGTGGCCTACGCGATGGAAGACGGCGACTGGTTGCTCCCCGCGTTTCGTGAGCACGGGATCATGCTTCTGCGCGGGGTGCCGGGGCACCTGATCTACGCTTATTGGGCCGGTGATGAGCGGGGCTCCTGCTTTCCCGGAAGGTGTGCGGGTCTTTCCGGTCGCGGTTCCGGTCGGCAGTCAATGGCAACACGGCACGGGTGTCGGGCTGTCGCTCAAATTGCGTGGTGAGAAGGCGGTCGCGGTCACCCTCGGCGGCGATGGTTCGACCTCGGAGGGCGATTTCCACGAGGCCATGAACTGCGCCGGGGTGTTCCAGTCGAACAGCGTTTTCGTGATCCAAAACAACCAGTGGGCGATCTCCATCCCGTTGCACCAGCAGACGGCGGCGGAAACCCTCGCCCAGAAGGCGCATGCCTACGGGATCCCGGGGATTCAGGTCGATGGGAACGATGTTTTCGCCGTCTACTCGGTAACCAGGGACGCTCTCGACCGAGCGCGCAACGGTGGTGGCCCGACCTTGATCGAGGCCGTCACCTATCGGCTCGGCGATCACACGACCGCGGATGATGCGAGCCGGTATCGCGAGGATGAGGAAGTGACCGAGTGGGAGGGACGCGATCCCATCCTGAGGTTACGGCGCTTTCTCGAAGCCCGCGGCCTCTGGGACGAGGAACAGGAGCAGGATCAGCAAGCAGCGGCGCAGGCATGGGTCGACGAGCAGGTCGCCGCCCTTGAAGCCATGCCGCCGCAGGATCCATCGGATATCTTCAGCTACATGTATGCGGATCTGCCGCCCCACCTGGCCGAGCAGATGGCCGAGGTCATTGAGGAGGTGGGTTCGTGAGCACCGCGGAGATCAGGGTGGCGGACGCCGACGATCCTCAACCGACCGAAAAGCTGACCATCGCCCAGGCGGTCCGCGATGCCATGGCCGATGAAATGGATCGCGACCCATCGGTGGTCGTTCTCGGTGAAGACGTCGGGGTCGATGGCGGCGTCTTCCGCGCGACCGACGGTCTCATCGAACGTTTCGGTTCCGACCGCGTCATCGACACGCCGCTCGCCGAGAGCGCGATCATCGGCATGTCGGTGGGGATGGCTGCGACGGGGATGCGGCCGGTGGCCGAGATCCAGTTCATGGGGTTCGTCTATCCGGCCGTCAACCAGCTGCTCGGGCACGCCTCGCGGATGCGGAATCGCACCCGGGGCCGGATCACGCTGCCGATGGTGATTCGGATGCCTTTCGGCGGTGGGATCCACCCCCCGGAGCACCACTCCGAGAGTTACGAGAGCATGTTCCTCAACTCGCCGGGTATCAAGGTCGTCGTGCCGTCGAACCCGTACGATGCCAAGGGTCTGTTGACCGCCGCCATCCGCGATGAAGACCCGGTGCTGTTCATGGAGCCCAAGCGGATCTACCGCGCATTCCGCGCCGAGGTGCCGACGGGTCCCTACACGGTCCCCATCGGCAAGGCGTCGGTGGACCACGAGGGCGACGACGTGACCCTGATCTCATGGGGCGCCATGGTTCGGGTCTGTCACGATGCCGCCGAGTTGATGGCGCGTGAGGATGTCAGCGTCGAGGTCCTGGATCTTCGAACTCTCAATCCGCTCGACCGCGAGACCATGCTGGCGAGCGTCGAGAAGACCGGCCGCGCGGTGGTCGTGCACGAGGCGCCCCGCACCAACGGTTTCGGGGGCGAGATCGCCGCGCTCATCGGCGAGCATCTGCTGCTCCAGCTCGAAGCGCCGGTGCTGCGGGTCGCGGGCTTCGATGTGATCTTCCCGGCTGCCAAGAACGAACATCTGTATCTTCCGAACAGAGATCGGATCGCCACGGCGATCAGAAAGACCCTGAATTTCTGAGCACTCCCACTCTGAGTTCAGCGGACCGAATTCGAAAAGACTCGTGAGGCAATGGATGGCAATTGAATTCAACTTCCCGGATGTGGGCGAGGGTATTCACGAGGGGCGGGTGGTCGAATGGCTCGTCGCCGAGGGTGAGACCGTAGCCGAGGATCAACCCCTGCTCAAGGTCGAGACCGACAAGGCGGTCGTCGAGCTGCCGTCGCCCGGTGCGGGGACGGTGCTCAGGCTCCACGTCCCCGCCGACACCGCCATCGAGGTGGGAGACGTTTTGGTCACCATCGGCGAGGCGGGGGAGTCCATTTCGCGGGGTGAGACCGCGGGGCAGCCGCCGACCCTCGTCGAAGTCCCGCGTCCAAAACCGGTCGAGGTTCCCCCGGCGGCCGCATCCACCGGCAGGCGTCGTCCGCTGGCCACTCCGAGCACCCGCGCTTTGGCGCGCCAGCTCGGCGTCGATCTCGCATCGATTCAGGGCTCGGGAAACGGTGGCAGGATCACCGATGAGGACGTCAAGCGCGCAGCCGCGACCCCTTCGGGAACGGCCCCGCCAACCGCGATGGCCGCGCAGGTGGGGATTGCGGAGACGACCATTCACGGCGAGGTGGATCGAATTCCCATCTCCCACCTGCGCAAGCTCATCGCCGGCGCCATGCGGGCTTCAAGACAGATCTCGGCCCACGTGACCCACGTGGAAGAGGCCGATGTCACCGATCTCTTCGAGCACTACCGCGCCATCAAAGCATCGGTGGAGGCCGATGGCGGGCGATTCACCCTGCTGCCGTTCTTCATCAAGGCCCTGGTGACGGCGCTCAAGAAGTACCCGATCTTCAACGCGAGCGTCGATGAGGAGCGGGGTGAGATCCTGCTCAAGAAGTTCTACAACATCGGCATCGCCGTCGACACCCCGCAAGGGCTCATCGTCCCGGTCATCAAACACGCCGATCGGAAGGACATGATCGAGCTCGCCGCCGAGATCGTCGATCTCGCCGCCCGCGCTCGCGAGCGAACCCTCGGACTCGAAGAGCTCAAGGGCGGATCATGCACCATCACGAATATCGGTCCCCTCGGTGGGATTTTTGCCACCCCCATCATCAACCAACCCGAGCTGGCCATCATCGGGCTGCACAAGATCCAGGACCGACCGGTGGTGGTCGACGGCGAGATCGTGATCCGCAAGATGATGTACATGAGCATTTCATTCGATCACCGTTGGATCGATGGCGCCGAAGGCGCCCGATTCATGACTGATCTGGTCAACCTGGTGTCAAAACCGGGACTTCTGATGGCGAGGTTGTAATGGTTGTCGGTTCCGTTTCTCGTGGGTGTCAGGTTGTGGTGGTCGGCGCCGGCCCAGGCGGCTATGTCGCGGCCCTGCGGTTGGCTCAGCTCGGCAAGGATGTGATCCTGGTCGACAAGGGCCCCCGTCTCGGCGGCGTGTGTCTCAACGTCGGTTGCATCCCTTCAAAGGCTCTGATCCACGTTGCCGATCTCGCCTACGAAGTGCAGCACGGCGAGGGCATGGGGCTCAGCGTGGACGGGTCTGAAAATCGACCTGCCCAAGATGGTCGAGTGGAAGGACGGAATCGTCGAGCGCCTCACCGGCGGCGTCGAGTTTCTGTGCTCGAAGAACGGCGTCGAGGTGGTCTACGGCTCGGCCCGCTTCACCTCCGACCGCAGCCTCGAGGTGGCGGGAGACGACGGGGTGGTCGAGATCCAGTTCGAAACCGCCGTCATCGCCACCGGGTCCAAGGCCATGGAGCTGCCCAATCTCCCCTTCGACGGCGTGCGAGTCATCGGTTCCACCGAGGCGCTGTCGCTCCAGGAGGTGCCCTCTCGGCTGGTCGTCGTGGGCGCCGGCTATATCGGTCTCGAATTGGGGACGGTCTACGCCAAGCTCGGTTCGGAAGTGACGGTCGTCGAATTTCTCCCGGAGATCATGCCCGGGCTCGACAGGGACGCCGCCAAGGCCCTCCAGCGGCGGTTGAAGAAACTCAAAATCAAGTTGTTGCTGAATCACCGCGCCGATTCGTACGACGCTGGCGGGGATCCCGCCCTCGTCGCCATCGGCCCCGACAGCAAGGAGATCCGGATTCCGGCCGATCTTGTCATGATGAGCGTCGGCCGGGTGCCGCGGTCGGCCGATCTCGGTCTCGAGAAGATCGGTGTCGCGACCGACGCCAAGGGCTTCATCACCGTCAACGACCGACAGCAGACCAATGTGCCCGGGATCTACGCCATCGGCGATGTCGCCGGCGGCATGCTGCTGGCGCACAAGGCGTACCAGGAGGCGAAGGTGGCGGCGGAGGTCATCGCCGGCGAACCCGCCGCGTTTGACAATGTCGCCATCCCGGCCGTCGTCTACACCGACCCCGAGATCGCATGGGCCGGACTCACCGAGACCGAAGCCGTCGATCAGGGCTACGAGATCGTGACCGGCACCTTCAATTTCAAGGCATCGGGCCGGGCCATGACCCTCGATGCCACCGACGGATTCGTCAAAGCGATCGCCGATGCCCAGACCAAACAACTCCTCGGTGTGGTGGCGGTGGGTCGAGGGGTCTCCGAACTCATCGGCGAGGCGACCTTGGCACTCGAAATGGGCGCCTTCCTCGAGGACATCGCGCTCACCATCCACTCACACCCGACCATGTCCGAGGCCTTCCAGGAGGCCGTCGAGGCGGCGCTCGGCAAGGCCGTGCATCAGGTCAACAAGTGAGACGTAAGACGTAAGAAGCGAGACGTAAGGCGTAAGACGTGAGACGTAACGCCAAACTCCTAACGTCTAACTCTTAACGTCTGACCCTTAACGTCTAACCCTCTTCCTGAAGTTCCTCCCACGCCCTTACTGCGCGCCTCAGATGAGGGATCACGATCGAGCCGCCGACGACAAGGGCGACGGACATGGCGTCCTGGAGTTCTTCGCTGCTGACTCCTTCCTCATGACAACGGTCGAGGTGGTAGAAGATGCAGTCATCACACCTCAGGACCATGGAAGCCACCAGACCGAGCATCTCCTTTGTCTGAACGGGGAGGGCGCCCTCGCGATAGGTCTGGCTGTCGAGACTGAAGAATCGCTTGATTTCGAGATTGGCCTTCTCGAGCGTCAACTCGGTGAGTTCGGCCCGTTCGGTTCTGAATTCGTCGATGGTCCTGTGCGACATGGGTTCTCCTTGAATTGACGGACAGCGCCGGGATCGCGCCCCGCACCTATCGTACAGAATCCATGGCCCTTCGATAGTGCTACTCTTTTTCTCTATGAAAGGTCAGAGATGAACCCTGTTCGTCCCGGTGGTGGTCGGATCGAAGTCGTCGCCGGCCCGATGTTCTCGGGCAAGTCGGAAGAGCTGATTCGGCTGCTCCGACGTGCTGCGATCGCGCGCCAGCGGGTCCAGGTATTCAAACCGAAGCTCGACAACCGCTATTCGGATGACGATGTCGTTTCGCACTCGCAGCTGCGGATTCCCTGTGAGGTCGTCGAACGGGCCCAGGACGTGCTCGCGAAGCTCGATCCGCGAACCGAGGTGGTCGGGATCGATGAAGGACAGTTCTTTGACGACGAGCTCGCCAAGGTGTGCACCCATCTGGCAAGCCTCGGTAAACGGGTGGTGGTCGCGGGTCTCGACATGGACTACCGAGGGGTTCCCTTCGGCCCCATGCCGGTGTTGCTGGCGATTGCCGAGGAGGTCCACAAGATCCAGGCGATCTGTTCCCGGTGCGGCGCACCCGCCAGTTACACTCAACGGTTGACCGAGAATGAGAACCGAGTTCTGGTCGGCGCCACCGGTGTTTATGAGGCGAGGTGCCGGCGATGCCACGAGCCGGAAGGGGCCTCGCACGGTTGGGAGCAATGGCTCTTCCCGTCGCCCAAGGACGAACCGAGTGATTCCTGATCTCGTCGCGGGCGGTATGATGGGAAGATGATGATTCGGGAACTCGAATCCGGCGCCACGCTCGGGCGATATCGGCTCGAGAAACGGATCGGCGAGGGAGGAATGGGAGCGGTCTGGCTCGCCCGGGATGAACTGCTCGAGCGGGCGGTTGCGCTGAAGGCGCTGCCACGAGTCCTCGTCACCGAGCCATCCGCCCAACGGAGATTCGAGCGCGAAGCCCGGGCCATGGGCCGTTTGCAGCACCCCAATGTCGTCGGCATCTACGACCTCGGCACCGCCGACCCGGGTACCGGCAAGGAGTTCCCGTTCCTCGTGATGGAGCTGGTGCGGGGACGACCGCTCAACGAGTTGATCAGCACGAGGGTTCCGTTACGCCAGGTGCTCGATTGGATGGAACAGGTCACTCGCGCACTTTCGGCGGCGCACGAAGCCGGGATCGTCCACCGCGATCTCAAGCCCTCGAACATCATGGTGGACGACGAGGATCACGTGGTGGTGCTCGACTTCGGACTGGCGAGGTTGACGCAACGCGACGGCGAGATCCCCGAAGATACCCTCACCACTCCGGGGATGGTGCTCGGCTCGTGCCCCTACATGTCGCCGGAGCAGGCTCTCGGAAAAGAGGTCACACCGGCGAGCGACCTGTTTTCCTTGGGGACGGTGCTCTACGAGGCGCTTTGCGGTGAACGTGCATTTCAGGGCGATACGCCCATGCGGGTGTTGCAGGCTGTGGTTCGCTGCCAGCACACCCCGGTTGAAGATCTCGCGCCCGGGTTGCCGCCGGCCGTTTACGAGATTGTCGAGCGCTGTATGGAGAGCGATCCGTCGAAACGCTATTCCAGCGCTGGCGAACTCGGAAGAGATCTGGCGACGGTCATTGAAATCGAGGCGTCGTCACCCACCAACGCGGCAACGCTGGTGCAAAAATCGGGAGTCGTGGCAGCGAGCAGGGTCCGCCGGGCTCGGCGGCGTCGGATTCTGTTGTCGGTCGCCGCCGCGGCGATCGCGATCGGATTGATCGGTGGTCTCTGGTTCGGACGTCGAGGTTGGGAGCCTCTCAGACCGGATCCGGGACGCTGGGAAGTGACCGAGCTCCTTGCCGGACCGGGAAATTTTGACCGGCCTGCGTGGAGTCCGAATGCCTCGCTGGTGGCGGTAGGTCGTACCGAGGGCGAGAAGGGCGAGGTTGTTGTCGTCCCGACCGATGGAGGGCAGCCGAGAATACTCATCGAAGGGGATGGACCAGCGACTCCAGGACACCCGGTTTTCTCTCCGGATTCCGCGGCGATCGTGGTGTCGGTGCTCACCGGGAGTAGCCACTCCCTGCAGGTCATCCCCGCCGTCGGCGGTCCGCCGGTCGCGGAGATCTCGAACGCGCTCAATGGGGTCTGGCTGGACCGAACGACCCTGCTCTTCACCCGCCTGATCGATGGCCGGTCGTCGGTTTGGACGGCCGATCTCGAAAGCGGTAGCGAAAGCCTCCGAGTCGAGGCGCGCGACGGAATATCGTGGTGGGAAGCCTATCCTCGGCCGGGAGGGGGTTTTGCCCTGCTTGGTGGTGCCACCGATATCAACCAAGGTATCTTCGTCAGCGATGAATCCGGCCGGCACATCGAAACATGGCTCGATCCGGGGAGCAAAGTGCACGGCGCGGCGTGGGCCCCGAACGGCAGGTCCCTTGTTGCATCGCTGGCCGGCCAATTGGTCAGGCTCACCGGAAAGGGTGTAATGCCGCTGTTGCCGGACCATCAGATGCCCCTGAGGTATCCGGTGTTCTCCGCGGATGGCCGGCTCGCGGCGATTCACACCCAGCGGACATACGATATCGTCTCCGTTGATCCCGATGGCGGCCAGCCGGAGTGTCTGCAGTGTGATTCTCCGAAAACTGGCTGGGGCAGCGTCGGGCGGGACGGTGACGTGATCTTTATCCGGCGTCAAGGTGAGCGGTCGAGGGTGGTCATCGGCGACGCCGGTGGGTTGCTGAGACCTCTGACCGAGTCGGAGGAGTCTGCTTCGTGCCCCGTCGTTTCCCCGGACCTTACCCGCGTGGCCTATCTCGCCCAGGTCGGAGGCGAGACCGAACTGCGGGTTCGCCCGTACGATGGCGGTGAGCCGGTCTCGCTGGCCCACGATCTTGAAACCTCGGAGTTCGTCTCCTGGTCGCCCGATGGCGGAAGCATCACGTATGCGGGCGGCTCACCCCTTCGAGTCTGGCAGGTCTCGGCGGCCGGAGGGGCGCCCAAGGTCGTCAGCGAGCCCGGTGGCGACTATCCGAGTTGGAGTCCGGACGGATCGTTGATCGCCTATTCCATTTGGACCGAAGAGTCCGATCCGGATCAGGGGACATGGCTGGTCGATGTCAGTGGCGACAACCCACGCAAGATCAGTGATTTTCCGACCCGAGTTGTTTGGGATGCGCAAACCCGGTCTCTGCTGCAGCTGAGGCGATCATCCATCGACGGCTCCCTCGAGCTTTGGCGTTTCGATTCGGAGAAAACCGTGTGGTCGATGCGAAGTCGACTGGATCTGGGAATCCGGCCACCGATTCAGATGGAGTACCTGCCGCTCACGATGGATCCTGCCACCGGACGATTGGTGATGAACCGGCTTACGGGGAAGAGTCGGCTCGTGGTTTTTGACGGCATTGAAATCGAGCGTTGGTAGGCCACGAGAGGTCGATTGAAAACACCCTCAAATATAATGTTCTGTTGGTGTTGCAACATAACAAACCGATCATTCGTAGAGTGATATCAGAAGACCGTTGATGAGATCAGTCGAAAAACAGTCATGGAAATGTCGTTCTTGATTGAGTCCTGAGACAGTGCTACATTCAACCGACATCGGCCCGCTCGGTCGGCCGAAAGCAAAAGGAGGACACGCGATGAGAAAGACCACGATCATGGTTACTTTGGGGCTGGCGATCGTCGCTCTTGCCGCGTTGAACGTCGCGGCCGGGGACCACGCCTACGTCGGCGCCGATAAGTGCAAGATGTGCCACAAGGTCCAGTACAACTCATGGTTGGAAACCACCCACGCCAAGGCCACCGATGCGGCCAAAGCTTCGACCGATCCGGCATTCGAGGCGAAGTGCCTCGGTTGCCATGCGACAAATTCGGACGAGAGTCTTGCCGGGGTTCAGTGCGAAGCCTGCCACGGACCTGGCGCTGACTTCAAGAAAATGAGCATCATGAAGGACCGGGACGCCGCCGTCGCCAACGGTCTCGTGATCCCGACCCAGGCCACCTGCGACGGTTGCCACCAGGACAACGGGCACTCCAAGGCCGTCGTGCTTGCGGACAACCTCGACAACAAGGGTGCGATTCACGAACACAAGGCGGCCGAGTAGACCGCGGATTGATTCGATCGTTTCGGCGGGCGTGGTCTCCACTGCGCCCGCCGATTTTTTTGGGTTGAAGCCATGCGTTCATTTGATGTCAGCGGGATGAGCCCTGCCGAATTCGTCTCCAAAATCACCAGCGAAATCAATGCCCGCGAGTTTGAGCGATTTGTCTCGATTCAGCTCGATGGCGACGACCTCGAGGTCGAACTCCGTTGGATGGGAACGACCCGTTTCGACTATCGGGTACTTCCGGTGGGCGACGGCTTCCGAGCCGAACTGACAGGTCAGCGAGTCGCACCACTCCACGCGGCCTTCAGCGATCGGTTTGAGGGCTACTTCGAAGACGCCCTGGCCAAAGTCGGGGCGACGGTCGCATAACCATTCCGATACGCTGGTGTGAACCACAGAGACACAGAGTCACAGAGGGCGATGCTGACGTCATGGGGTTCGATACCACGTCGATCCTTGGTGTTTCGGGGCAAGGCCAAGCTCCGCAATGACCGCAAAGCCCGGACGCGAAGATCGGCAAGCATCGCAGTTGATACTTTGAGCTTGTGGCCGATGCACGCTCATACCGACGTGGCAGCGCGCTGGACGCTGGATCGCGGCCGACCATTAGCAGGCGGGGCAAATCAACGGCAGTCGGAAATCGATGTCGTTCGCGGCGCCAACTCAAAAACGCGATGGTCGTTGCACCCTTTGCGAGGGATGCTCTTGGCGATCTTTGCGGAGCTTGGCCGAACCTGCCGGGCCCACGGAGGGATGAGTTTCACCAGAATGATCACGAAGACCGTGCCCTCCGTGACTCTGTGGTGAAACAAAAAACACCCCGGCTTTCGCCGGGGCGTTTGGTGTACTGGATCGTTGAGACGTCGCGGTCTACGCCATCTCCAGCAGATAGGCGAATCCCATTCCGCCGCCGATGCACATGGTGACGATGCCGCGTTTGGCCTGTCGCCGTTTGAGCTCGCCGAGGATCTTGACGGTCAGCACCGCGCCGGTCGCTCCGAGCGGGTGGCCGGTGGCGATGGCGCCGCCGTTGACGTTGGTCTTCTCCGGGTCGAGTCCGAGTTCGTTGACGCAGTAAACCGACTGGCTGGCGAAGGCCTCGTTGATCTCGACCAGGTCGATGTCGTCGAGGGTCATTCCGGCCCTGGTCAGGAGCTTGGGCACCGCTTTGGCCGGGCCGATGCCCATGACGTCGGGCTCAACTCCGGCCACCGCCCACTGGCGGACAAAGGCGATGGGCTCGAGACCGAGATCACGAGCCTTGTCGTCGCCCATGATGACAACGGCGGCGGCGCCGTCGTTGATCTGCGATGAGTTGCCGGCGGTCACGGTGCCGTGCGGGTCGAAGACAGGTCTGAGTTTGGCGAGGCTCTCGACGGTGGTATCGGCGCGCGGGCCCTCATCGGTCGAGAAGACGAAGTCCTTCCAGACGCCGTTCGATCTCGTGCGGACGTTGAGCGGGACGATCTCGTCCGTGAACTTGCCGGCCTCGAGCGCCGCCGATGCCTTCATGTTCGAGTTGTAGGCGAATTCGTCTTGCGCCTCACGGCTGATGCCGAACTTCCGTGCCACGACTTCAGCGGTGGTTCCCATGGCGGTGTAGGCGGTGGGCATGGCGTCCATGAGCCCGGGGTAGGCGATGGGCTTGTTGCCGCCCATGGCGACCATGGACATGGACTCGACCCCACCGGCGATGATGATGTCGGCGTTGCCGGACCGGATGGTGTCGGCGGCCAGAGCGATAGTCTGTGAACCCGAGGAGCAGAACCGGTTGACGGTGATGGCGGGGACCTCGACCGGGAAACCGGCCGCCAGACCGATGAGTCGAGCGATGTTCATTCCCTGTTCACCCTCGGGCATGGCGCACCCGAGGACGATGTCGTCGACCATGTTTTTGTCGAGACCAGGGGTCCGGTCGACGAGCGCTTTGAGCATCTCCGACGCGAAGTACTCGGGCCGAGTGTCCTTGAGACTGCCCTTTTTTGCCCGCCCGATGGGGGTTCTGGCAACGGATACGATGACGGCTTCTCGCATGATTCTTCCCCCTTTCAGTTCCGGAGCGGCTTGTTGTTGACAAGCATGTACTTGATCCGGTCCTGGGTCTTGGGTTCACCGCAGAGCGAGAGGAACGCCTCTCGTTCCAGATCGAGGATGGTCTGTTCGCTCACCGGATCGTTGATGGTGGTGTCGCCACCCGTGAGGATGCGGCCGAGGTGGGTCGCGATCTTCTCGTCATGCGACGAGATCCAGTGGCTGAGTTTCATGTTGAAAAGCATCATTTCGAGGGTCGCAAGGCCTTCCTTGCCGGGCAGCGCGTAGGTCTTCGGCTGCGGTGGGTGGTAACCCTCGTCCGCCATGGCCATGGCCATTCTCTTCGCGGTCCACAGCTGCTGGTCCCGATTGATTTCGACCTTGTCGTACGGTCGGAGGAACTTGCGATCACGCGCCTCTTCTCCCGAGGTCGCAACCTTGGCCATGCCGATGTTCTCGAAGGCGATGCGGATAAAGGGGATCTGCGAGAGGATCGGTTCGTCGACTCCCTCGAGGACGCGTTCGAGCATGAACAGACATCCGCCACCGGCGGGGATCACGCCGACACCGACCTCGACGAGGCCGATGTAGGACTCGGCGGCGGCGCAGACGCGGTCGCCACCCATGGTGATCTCGCAGCCACCGCCGAAGGTGAATCCAAAGGGCGCTGTGATGACGGGGATGGAGGCCTTTCGCAGTCCGGTTGTGAGACCCTGGAAGACCTGGATCATCTCGTCGAGGAGGGCCCACTGGTTGGCCTGAACTGCCTCGAGGATCATCAGGAGGTTGGCTCCGGCCGAGAAGTTCTCTCCCTGGTGGTGGATCACCAGACCGCGGAAATCGCGCTCTGCGATCTCGACGCCCTTGGTCATGACCTCGGTGATGTATTCGTCCACCGGGTTGAGCTTGGGCTGCAGGGTGGAGTGGAACTCGACGCAGGCGATTCCATCGCCGATATCCACCAGTGAGGCGCCCTGGTTGCCGAAAACGACCTTTTTCTCGTCCATCTTGATCTGCGACAGGACCATGAAGCTGTCAGGCTTGGGTTCCCTGACATAGGACTTGCTGGTCGGATCGTAAAGCTGGCGGCCGTCGGCCGTCTCGATGTAGAAGCTTTCGTGGCCGGTCTGCAGCATCTCCTCGACCCATGGAGCAGGTTCGACGCCGTCGGCCTTCATTCGGTCGAGCGCGGCCGCAACGCCGAGAGCGTCCCAGGTTTCAAAGGGCCCCAACGCCCAGTTGAAACCCCACTTGAGGGCGTTGTCGATGTCGACGATCGTGTCCGAGATCTCGCCGAAGCGTCGCGACGTATAGGCGAGAGTGTCGCGCAGGAGCGCCCAGGCGAAGGCGCCGGCGCGATCGTCCGCCTCGACCAGATCCTTGATCCGCTTTCGGACATCGTGGGTTTTTCTGGCCTGGCCGAGCGAGGCGTATTTATACGAGGCCTTCTCCCGACGTTCGCCGGTCTTCCAGTCGATGACGAGCTTGGTCTTCGATCCGTCAGGGTTCTTCTGGATCCCGGTGAAGCCGCCCTTGTCCTTGGTTTTCCTACCGAGCGCGCCGTCGGCGATCATCGCCTTGACAAAATCCGGGACGGTGAAGAGATCCAACTCCTCGTCGTCGGGGCAACCCTCGGCGATGGTGTTGATGACATGCGCCATAACATCGATTCCGACGAGATCCGAGGTCCCGAAGGTCGCGCTTCCCGGATGACCCATGGCGGGGCCGGTGATGGCATCGACCTCGTCTACCTGGTAGTCCATCTCCATCATGTGGTGGAGGGTCGAAACAATGCCATAAACGCCGATGCGGTTGCCGACGAAGTTGGGGGTGTCCTTGCCGAAGACGATCCCTTTGCCGAGCCGGAAACGGCCGAAATCGGTGAAGAAGTCAACGATTTCGGGGGATGTCTCTTCACCCGCCACCAACTCCAGCAGCTTCATGTATCGGACCGGGTTGAAGAAGTGGGTGACAAGAAAATGCTTCTTGAAGTCGTCGGAGCGACCTTCGGTCATCCCCTTGATGGACAGACCCGATGTGTTCGACGAGACGATGGCGCCCGGTTTTCGGACTTCTTCGAGGCGCGCGAAGACCTTCTGTTTGATGTCGAGTCGTTCGACCACGACCTCGACGATCCAGTCACAGTCGGACAAGCGATCCCAGTCGTCTTCGAAATTGCCGACCTCGATGAGCGGCAGGAACCGCTTGGAGTAGAGAGCGGCGGGTTTTGACGTTTTGATGCCCTCGAGTCCGCCCAACGCGAATCTATTGCGAAAACGCGGATCGCTTTCGGTCAGGCCTTTCTTCGCGTCGGCGTCGGTGAACTCAGGTGGCACGATGTCGAGCATCAACACCGGAATCCCGGCGTTGGCGAGGTGGGCTGCGATCCCGGAGCCCATGACGCCGGCTCCGAGCACCGCGGCTCGTCGGATCTCTTTGCGCATGGATCAACCTCCCGATGTCATTGGTTGAAGCCGCCTCCCGAACCCCTGCCGGGGAAGGGTGGGCATGTGATGAATGAACACTCATTCATTCTCCAACATCTGCCGCGAGTTGGCAAGAGGGGAGGGCGAATCGTGCAGGTGTGCCCAAGGCAATCGTGCTCATTTGGAGTATCTTGTTGGAAAATAAGCGCATTGCGAATCGAGATGTGGCTAAGGAGGTTCGCGACGCGATGCGGCATATCGTTGCGGGGGATTGTCAGTTCCAGCCTTGGGTCTTGGTTTCCTCAACACCGGCGGCCTGCTTCGTGGCCGGGACGAGCAGACCGCATCGGGCCTCAAGGGGGGATTTCCAATGCGGGTTGGTTCCATCGCCCACGAGACCGGGGCGCTACAATGGGCGCTGCGATGCTTGTAGCGCCGGCGTCCCGCCGGCGATGGTGGTGTATCGACGCGGGTTGGATTCTATCGCCCACGGATACGGATATGGCCCCTGTCCCGGTTGCTGCTGTTGTTCCGGACCATGCCCTCGAGCACCGGCCTTCTGGGCCGCCGTGGCGCATTGGCGTCCCGGCGACCCAGCGTCGCACCATCGGCGTGGTCGCGCGTGGGTTGATGAGACGGCTGCGACCACGCCGATGGCGCGCCGGCGGCCTGCCTCGTAGCCGGTAGAGCAGACCGCATCGCGCTTCCCGGGGGAGCCCGGTAGCACCATTGTGCGGGGCGCGGGGCGGAGCCGGGTGGTGGTTCCAGCACAATGGCGTACCCGGCACCCCGAGGGGGCGCGGTTTTCCGCTTGGCCTGAACCGGTTGGGAGACCCGTTGTTTACCGCGGACTTCGGCTAGGTAGGGATTGGGTCATCGCGAGTCCTCCGGGTCGTGGCCCTGGATTCCGGGGACTTTGATCTTGGCGAGATCCCGATTACACAGGTGTTGCTTAGAAAAACCCGGGACCATATCGCGTCGCAAACGAGAGCGGCGTTGGACTGGCGTGCGGCGCGACGCGGATCGACGAGGGCTCTGATCGGGCCGGCGGGACGCCGGCCCTACAATCATCGCAATTGTTATCTCGGGTGGAGGAGACGCCAGGTAATGGCGCGAACGTCGTCGAAGAGATGGAGGGCGGTAACGGCTCGTGCTTTGTCGATTGCATTCGCTCCCACGAGTAGATGCAGATCGGTGTCGATTTCTTCGGCGGTCATGTCTCCTCCCAGTAGGTCGGTTTTTGGTCTTTGAAACCTGCCAGGAGCGCATGGCGGTTTCGCCCATGTGTCAGGTGAATACGGTCACTGTTCAGGCAGCGCGCCATCGGCAGCGGGAGCGGATACGGACACGGAATCAGTGACGCTCACGGAGTTCTACCGGCCGGCTTCTCCGCTACAATGCCGCTTGTGCTCTGATGCGACTTCAAGGAGGTCTCCCATGCGTCGATTGGCTGTGTTGCTCGTGGTGTGTTTTCTCGTGGTTCCCACGGTGGTTGGGCCGGTGAACTCGCGGATGTGAAGATGGATGACGAGATCACGGTGGGGGATGCGACCCTGCAACTCAACGGAATGGGTCTGAGAAAGAAGATGTGGGTCAAGGTCTATGTGGCCGGGCTCTATCTTGAAACGCCGACCAAGAACGCAGCCGAAGCCGTCAGCGTCGGTGGGACGAAACGAGTGGTGATGCATTTTCTCACCGACAAAGCCAACAAGAAAAAGATGGATGCGGCATGGGTCGAGGGTTTCCAGGCCAACTCGCCTTCCACCTACGCCGCGATGGCGGATCGTGTCAAGAAATTCGCGGACCTATTCCCAGACATGAAGGTTGGCGACATCATCGAATTGACCATGGTACCCGGTGGCGGAACCACCGCCGCATTGAATGGGGAAGTCAAAGGCGTCATTGACGGGGATGATTTCGCCGCCGGTCTTCTCATGGTCTGGCTCGGTGATCACCCGCCATCTGACGAGCTCAAGACCGGAATGATCGGGGGTTCGTGAGCTCTTCCGGCAGCGTCTTTTTTTTCCATTTGTCTGTCAAACGGCCGTCAAAGTTTCTCGGAATGCCCGGCCCAATTGCGGATAGAATCGAAAGATGCTAATCTCGATGACACGGTTTGAGGCTTTCGATGCAATCGGAACGATTATCGAGATTGGTTTGAGGTTTCGGGTTGGGCAACGAAGGGGACGTTTCATGATCCGGCGATTTGTGAGCACTTCGGTCTGCGTCGCTTTGGCTCTCGGGTTCGCGGTTTCGGTTTCGGCTCAAGAGGCGGATGCGAATGGCGGCGGGCCGAACATCGAACCTCAACGAGGCAAGCCGAATTCCTATGAGGCGATTCCCGTCGGCCCGTTCCTCTTCACTCCGGCTCTTCAGCTCAACTGGCAGTACCGCGACAACATCTTTTTCACCCCGACCGATCCCGTTTCGGATCAGGTCTGGATGGCGCGGGCGCGTTTCCAGTTCGAACTGCCCATCAACGAGTCGTACCTGCTGTTTTCCTACACGCCGCAGTATCGCCAGTATCAGGACTACGAACTCGATGACAAATGGAGTCACTTCTTCGACTTCCTCGCCGGGTTCGAGTTCTCCAACGGCATCATCCTCGATATGACCTACAAGTACATGGAAGGGAACCTGGAGAATCGCGAGGTCGATCCCGGAGGTGAGCTCTACTGGGGCGACCGCTGGTACAAGAAGAACTTCGCCGCGATCCAGCTTTCCTACTGGGCCAGCGCCAAAGACGGCTTCAATATCGAAGCCGATTACACCGATCTCAAACATGAAGATCCTGATCTCTGGTACGACTACACGAGTCTCACGGCCGGCGCCGGCTGGCTCCACCAGCTCAGCGAGATCCTGGTTATGAATCTTGCGTATCGGCACTCTGAATTCCGGCCTGAGGAGAATCTTTTCTTCGACAATAAATTTCGCCAGTCGAAATCAGACGAGATCACGGTCGGGTTCCGCGGGATGATCAACCCGGTGATCAAGACCGAAATCGTTGTGGGATATCGGAAGACGAGCTACAACGTTCCCGGCGAGGCGTCCGAGATCATTCCTGATTTCACCGGCTTTGTCATGAAAGGGTATTTCAACTGGGACATGGGTCACGGATCGTCGCTCCGGCTCGATCTCCTGCGCTCGGACTACCCGTCCAACTTCGGGATCAACGCCAACTATGTGGCCACCGGGGCGAGCCTTCAGTACCAGTATAATCACAACCGGTTCAGCGCCCAGGTTCGCGGACGCTATCAGGTCAACGACTACGCCGTTCCGGATCTCCTCACCGGAGAGGATCGCGAGGACCCGATTTCAACCATCGGTTTGGGTCTCGGTTATCGCTTCGGACCCTATATCTCCCTCTGGGGTGGTTATCTGTACGAGAATCGTGATTCCACGATCTACCGCTACAGCTACGACTACAACGTCTTCACCCTCGGTCTGATCATCGGCTACTGAGGAACGTCCAGGTCGATCGCGACGAATCAGAAACGGTGAACCGGTTTTCGGCGATGAACCCACCAACACACGGAGTGAACCGCGTCCGCGATCGAGGTGCGCCGTCAGTCTGCCGGCGTGACTCTTTGGACGCTGTGGTCGATGGTTGGAACAAAGGTGGAATCCTCCGCCCCGGATTGTGCTACCTTCTGCCCATGCGGTTGGCTTGTTTCGTGTTGGTGTTGGTTGGATCGCTGGTGGTGCCCGTTGCCGCCCAGGAAGAGGAACCGGTGGCGTCCACGGGCTACCGGGTCGGCGCCGGTGACGTTCTCCGGGTCGAGGCTTATAACCATGACGAGATCTCAGGCAATTTCGCCGTTGAGGTCAAGGGTGAAATCAGCTTCCCCATGCTCGGCCGGGTCGAGGTCGCGGGTCGGACGACATCGGAGATCGCGAATCACCTCGAAGCGCTGCTCGAGCAGGATTACTACGTCGATGTCCAGCTCCAGGTCGAGGTCGAGGAGTACCACTCCAAACCGGTGACGGTGCTCGGCGAGGTGGCGCGTCCCGGGACGTATTACCTCGAAGGCAAGACCTCGTTGCACAAGATCCTGGCTGAAGCCGGTGGCCTCAAGTCTTCGGCGGGTCAGTTTGTCGAATTGCGCAGGGTGCAGGACGTCGACGGGGTCGAGCAGCCGTTTGTCCGGACCTACGGGACCGTGTCGATCCTCAAGGGTGAAGCCGGTCGTGACATCATCCTGCAGCAGGGCGATGTGATCTCGGTATCGGCCAAGGAACAGTTTTTCATCACCGGCGAGGTGGCCAAGCCCGGGCAGTACGATCTGACCCCGGGGATGACCTTGATGCAAGCCGTATCCCATGCCGGCGGGCAGGGCAAATTCGCGTCTCAGACCGTCGAGGTCCATCGGGTTGGTGACGGTGACAAGGAAATCCTGACCTTCGATGTTGCCCATATTCGCAAGGGAAAGGAACCGGATCCCGTCATCAAAGCCGGCGATGTCCTCATCATCCGGCGTCGCTTCTTCTAAGTAGCCGTCGATACTTTCATTTGACAACAAATGCAGCAGATCGTACGATGATCGTGCGGAATTTGGAGGTCTTCATGCGACGGCTGATGATGATCGGTGTGTTGGTCCTGCTCGTTGCGACCGTGGCAACCGCTCAAACCGACGTCGAGAAAGTGAGCGAAAAGGACTCGATCACGCACGGCGAATTCGCTCAGATGGTGATGGATATCGCCCTCGGTTACGAAGAATCGACTCCCGATGCCGTGACGGCTCTCGAAAAGCTCCAGCGCTGGGGGATCGTTCCCACCACGTGGGAGGTCGATGCGCCTCTGACCCACGGCGAACTCTCCCAGGTTCTCGCCCATGTCGGAATCGAGTATCTTCCCTCAAAGCCCAATGCCGCGGTATCGGGCGTCTTTGTCCAGGCACTGCTCTGGCGCGAAGTCGGCAAGCTCCGCGACTACAACGCCAGACGACTGGGACACGGTTTCTCGGCGAACCACGTCCTCGACTCGGGTGTCGATCGTGCGGTGAGTCCTTCCGATTTCGACTGAGTTCGAGCGCCCCGATTCAAGCATCCAAAACGGCGGTTTCGGCCGCCGTTTTTCGTCGTTCACCCAGTCCGTTTCCACGGTACACTTTGGCCGTCGAGCGTGTTCCACTTGGATTGAGATCGACCCGCTCGATTGGAGGATGACCATGAGCTACGAAAACCTGAAGATCGCCGATGCCGGCGGAATTCGCACCGTCACCATCAACCGTCCCGACAAACTCAACGCACTCAACGTCGCAACGATCGCCGAGTTGGGCGCCGCCGTCTCCGACATCGCGGGCGATGATGCCATTGATGCTGTGGTCATCACCGGCGCGGGCGACAAGGCGTTTGTCGCCGGTGCCGATATTTCAGAACTCCAATCTCTTGGGCCGGTGCAAGCAAAGGAGTTCGCTTTGCGAGGCCAGGCTGTATTCCGGGGACTCGAACGACTCGCCAAACCGGTGATCGCCGCGGTCAACGGCTACGCATTGGGTGGGGGCTGCGAGCTTGCGATGGCATGCCACATCCGAGTCGCCACTTCGAACGCGGTCTTCGGTCAGCCGGAGGTCAAGCTCGGCCTCATTCCCGGTTACGGCGGAACCCAACGACTGCCGCGCCTGATCGGTCGAGGGAGAGCTCTGGAAATACTGTTGACCGGAAAAAACGTCAGCGCTGAAGAAGCCCTGCGAATCGGTCTGGTCAACGCCGTTTGCGAACCGGCTGACCTCGATGGGGTCGTGGCCGGGATTTTCAAAGCCGTGATGGCGAACGGCCCGCTCGCGGTCAGCCACTGCATCGAGGCCGTGAATTCGGGATTGGACATGGGGCTCGACGACGGCTGCCTTCTCGAAGCGACCCTCTTTGGTGTCGGGGCCGCCAGTGAGCAGATGCGGGAAGGGACGACCGCGTTTCTCGAAAAACGCAAACCTGACTTCAAAAAGACCTGAAACGACGGCCCCGGTGATCCCGATCGACGAGAGCCGAGGTCAAGACCTTGATCCATCGGCAGGGGCCTCGTAGTATGCTGGAATCGGAACATTGACGGAGGATTGTTTGAGCGAGTCTGATGCGGGATCCAGCAAGATCAAGGTTGTAGATCGGAGGCGGTTCGACGGCAGCGGCGATCTGCGTCCGGATATGCCGAAACCGGAGCCGAAGCCGAAGCCGAAATTGGAAGCCCCAACCCCCGAGACGGCGCGTGACCCGGTTCAGCCCCCAGCGGCCCAGCCGAAATCCGGAACCGCGGGCCGCGAGTCGGGACCACAACCGCAAGTGAAATCCTCCCCTCTGTTTCTCGATCTGGTTGCAGGCCTCGCCCAGCAGGCGGAAATCCTCTTGACCGGCGGCGAGGGGATGCCGGCTCAGCCGGCCGAGGCGCAGCGAGTGATCGAGTATCTCGCCATGCTGGAGAGCAAGACCGCCGGAAATCTGTCCGGCGAGGAGAAACAGATTCTCTCCAACGTCATCTTCCAACTCCGGTCGCTGTTTGTGCAATTGAACCGATGAACCCGATGCGGTGGATCTCCGTGCTCGCCTTCGTCCTCGTGGCGGTGCCGGCATCGGCATCCGTCGACGAAGCGTGGCTCGAGGTTCAGGAGGTTCTCTCCGCGCCTGATGGTCGATCTCTCCAGGAGCCCGTCAACGACTTGATCGCCGAGGCGGAGGAGATCGATCTTCGCCGGATGACCCCGTACGCTGCCGCCCTGGTGTCGTGGTCCTATGCCAATCCGGATGCGGATGTGACGATTCTCGAAACAGCCATCACCATCGATCCGGAACTCCCGGCGAGCTATTTTCTGTTGTCACATCGAAGTTGGCGGCAGCGTTCGTATCTCGAAAGCGCGCGGTTCTTTCTCAAGGGATGGTGGGCGATCTTTCGGAACGAGGTGACCCGGCGCCACATCTTCCTGTCGTTTGGAGCCTGGCTGATCATCGGCACAGCGTTGGCGAGCGCCGTGGCGCTCGTGGTGATGACGCTTCGAACGGTGCGGCGGTCGAGCTTCGATGCGATGACGGTGGGCGCAATGGTGTTCGACCGCGGCAACGCCGTGGTCTTCGGGTTGGTGCTCATCCTTCTTCCTCTTTTCGCGGGTCTCGGGCCGATGTGGTTGGTCTTCTACGTGTTTGTCGTCGGGTGGGTGTATCTGGAGCACAGCCAGCAGGTGGTCGCGTTGGTGATCTGTCTCGTTTTGGCTTCGGTCCCGATGCTCGCCGATGTCTGGCAACGTGCGTTGCTGAGCGAACCTCCGGTGACCGATCGCGTTGCCGTCATGCTCGACGAACGTCAACTCGATCCATCGACCTTGAGAGAATTTCTCGGGTTGAAGGACAATGTCGATGGCGACACGACCTACCATCTCGTCCTGGGAGAGCTACTTAGGATGCACTCCGCCGTTGAATCGGCCAAGATCGAGTTCCAGGCCGCGGCAGCGGAACCCCTCGGGGACGCGCGGCCGTTTGTTTTCCTTGGAAACATGGCGTTGGAGGATGGCAACGTTCAGCTGGCTATCCAATACTTTGACGCGGCAATCGAAACCAATGGGCGGACCGCCTTGGCCTTCCACAACCTGTCATCGGCCTATGACCTCAATCGCAGATTTCAGCAGGGCGATGCCGCGCGGGCACGGGCGCGGGAGCTGGCCGGAGGGCGCTCGGATTCGCTCGGTGTTCGTGGTCGCGATCCGAGAGTCCGGTATCCCCTCGTGAACTCGGATGACATCGACAACTTCGTTTCGGGGCTTCTTCCCGAGCAGAAGCTGCTTGTCGGAATCAGCGCCCCGTCCTGGCGATCGGTGCGGGAGCTTCTGGATCCGCTGTCAATGGTTTTCTGGGTTGGTGGCCTCTTCGGCCTCGGGGTCCTCTTCATCCGCTCGCGGTGGATTCCTCCCTCCAGGGAGTGCACCAAGTGCGGCAAGGTCTACCGGCTCGACGACGAACCCGGCGAAAGCCCCGTCTACTGCAGACAGTGTGTTTCGGTGTTTCTCCAGAGGGATCTTGTCCCCATCGATCAGCAGACCGCGAAACTCGCCCAGGTTCGACGGTGGGATCGATGGTCGACGTTGATGCGACGGTTGACCTCTGCCGTGGCGCCCGGGGGGAACCAGCTGGTCGGGGATCAGGTTGCCTCGGGTGTCGTTCTCGGACTCGTGGCCTGGCTTTCACTCGTGGGTGTTGTTGTCTGGGTGCCCCGGTTTCTCGAGGTGATCGAACCGACGATGCCGGTCCAGCCAGTGGTCGCGGCCCTTTCGGTCGTTTTTCTCGCGGCCTGGTTGCGAAGCGTGTTCGTTTCCTGGCAACGGAGGTAGTGTGGCATTAGAAGGGACCCTCCGCGACTTTTCCTTTGCCGATATCCTGCAACTGATTTCGTTGCAGAGGAAAACCGGAGTCCTGACTCTCAAGGCCGTCGACAACGTCACCACCGTTTCATTCGTCGATGGCAACATCGTCGGAGCGTCCACCCTCAATCAGCACACCGAGGACCTCATCGGGCTCATCCTTCTCAAACGTGGTGAGGTCGAAGACGGCGAACTCAGAGAAGCCCTGCAGCGGCAGGAGGAGACGCTGCAGCGTCTGGGCCGGATTCTCATCGATCACGGCGTCGTGACCATGGATACGGTGCGATCGGCGCTGCAGCAGCAGATCCTCCAGATCGTCTACCGGATCTTCCGCTGGAACGATGGCGATTATCATTTTTCTCAGGAATCGGATATCGACTACGACCGAGAACTGACCGAACCCATGGCCGCCGACCACATCATCATGGAAGGCGCCAGGATGACTGATGAGTGGCCGTTTATCGAACAGCGGCTACCCGATCGCAACATCGTGTTTGTCCAAACCGATCCCGGCCGGGTGCTGTCGATCGTCGAACCGGCGGACGACGATTTTGACGATCTCGGATTCAGCTTTTCGGATACTCCACCCGAGAAGCCGGAACCGAAACCCGCGCGTGTCGAAGGGCAGGTCACCTCCGACCAACTGGCGGTTTATCGTCTCATCGACGGCCGGGATGACGTTCACGAGATTATTCTCTCCAGTCCCCTCATCGAGTTCGAGACCTGCAAGGCGCTTGCGGATCTCCTGGAAATGGGCCTCATTCGTGAACGGACCAGAAGTGAGATCGCCGAGGTCGAATTGCTGGTCGAGCCGGTGGTGAGCGGCAATCGCCCGTCGCCCCTCGGAGCCATTCCCTGGCTTGCCATCCCATTCCTCATTCTTCTCGGGTTTGCCATCACGATCATGCCCCGCAACCCCATCAACCCGGCCTTCAACGTGCAGGATGACTATTGGGAGCGTTATGTGATCCAGAGCCAGTCGTGGCTTCGAATGGACTGGCTCGCCCGGGCCGCCGAAACCGAGTTTATTCTCCATGGACTCTATCCCGCCGGTCTTGAAGAGCTGTCATCGTCGCGGTTGAACCCGGAGGTCACGAGCGACCCGTGGGGGCGTCCGTACCGCATCGCCATTCGTGGCGACAGGCTGATGTTCACCGGGTCGGACAGCCGCGGGCAACCGGTTCCCATTTTGATTCACAGCCGAAGTCTGGCATGGGAAGGTGAGACCCCAGAGTCTGGAGACCGACAGGGTCCAGGCCTCGTTCTTCTTCCCTGAGAACGGCTCAGGTGATCCGCGAAACCTCTTTCCAGGCGAGCACTTCCAAAAGACTTGACAAAATGACACTCAAGTCTTATCTTGTGCATGGAAAATGAAAGTTGAGGAGGACATAAGCATGTCTCACGTGATTGGAATCGACCTGGGCACCACCAACTCGGTGGTCGCCGTCATGGAGGGTGGCAAGCCCACCGTCATTGAAAACCAAGAAGGAAACAGGACCACCGCCTCGGTGGTGGCTTTCAACACATCGGGCGAGAGGCTCGTTGGCCAGGTCGCAAAGCGGCAGGCTGTCACAAATCCGGAGAACACGGTCTTTTCGGCCAAGCGTTTCATGGGGCGCCGGTTCGATGAGGTGACTGGGGAGATCAAGACTGTTCCGTTCAAGGTCGTCAAGGGTGAGAACGACAGTGCCCGGATCGAGATCATGGGCAAGATCTACTCGCCTCAGGAAATGTCGGCGATGGTGCTGCAGAAACTCAAGGCAGCGGCGGAGGATCACCTCGGTGTGCCGGTGGAGAAGGCGGTCATCACCGTCCCCGCCTATTTCAACGACGCCCAGCGCCAGGCGACAAAAGACGCCGGCCAGATTGCCGGCCTCGAGGTCCTTCGATTGGTGAACGAACCGACGGCCGCGGCCCTGGCCTACGGCCTGGACAAGAAGAGTGATGAGACCATCGCGGTTTTTGACTTCGGTGGCGGCACCTTTGACATTTCGATTCTCGAAGTCGGCGCCGGAGTGGTCGAGGTCAAGTCGACCAATGGTGACACCCACCTCGGTGGTGACGATATCGACCAGGTGGTCATCGACTGGTTGGTCGATGAGTTCAAGAAGGACCAGGGCGTCGATCTCAGCAAAGACCGCATGGCCCTCCAGCGGCTCAAGGAAGGCGCCGAAAAGGCGAAGATGGAACTCAGCTCCACCCAGGAGACGGACATCAACCTGCCCTTCGTCACCGCGGATGCCTCGGGCCCGAAACATCTCGCCCTCAAGCTGACGCGTTCAAAATTCGAGCAGATGATCAGCCCGTTGGTCGATCGGACATTGGAACCCACCCGTCGCGCCCTCAAGGATGCCGGTCTCGAGGCCAAGGACGTCGATGAAGTCGTTCTGGTCGGCGGATCCACCCGGATTCCGATGGTTCAGAAGGTGGTGACCGATTTCTTCGGCAAGGAGCCGCACAAGGGCGTCAATGCCGACGAGGTGGTCGCCATCGGCGCGGCCGTCCAGGCGGGTGTGCTCTCGGGCGAAGTCAAGGATGTGCTTCTGCTCGATGTCACCCCGCTGTCTCTCGGGGTGGAGACACTCGGTGGAGTGACGGATGTGGTGATTCCGAGGAACACCACCATTCCGACCCGCAAGAGCAAGGTCTATTCGACCGCCGACGACAACCAGAATCAGGTGGAGATCCACGTTCTTCAGGGTGAGCGCCCGATGGCGCCCGACAACCGAACCTTGGGTCGGTTCCACCTCATGGGGATTCCTCCGGCGCCGCGTGGGATTCCGCAGGTCGAGGTGACCTTCGACATCGATGCCAACGGCATTCTCCACGTTGCCGCCAAGGACCGCGGAACCGGTCAGGAACAGAAGATCCAGATCACGAGTTCTTCGGGTCTCAACGACGACGAGATCGATCGGATGGTCAACGAAGCGCAGACCCACGCATCCGATGACGAGGAGAAGCGCAAACGGATCGAAACCAGAAACCAGCTCGACGGCCTCGTCTATGCTTCCGAGAAACTCATCTCCGAGAACCGGGAGAAGTTGCCGGAAAGCGAAACCAAGGCGATCGAGGAGGTCATTGCTGAGGCCAAGAGGGCCCTTGAAGAGGGCGCTGAAGACCAGATGCAGGCGATCCACGAGCGGCTCACCCAGGCCTCTCACCAGATTGCGGCCACGTTGTACCAGGCGACGACCGCCGCCGGGGGTCCGGGCTCGGACGGAGCGGGAGCCGATCCGTCAGCACAATCGGATACAGGCGGTGCAGACGATGGAGTCGTCGACGCCGAGTACGTCGATGTGGAAGCCGAAGAAGAAAAATAGCCGATGACTCGCGCCGGGAGGAGGAATCAGGTTTCCGCCTCCCGGCATTCTTCTTTCTTCCATGGATTTTTGCCGCGCCGAGGATCGGTGATAAAGTCGAAGAGGATTACCAGAACCACCGTTCACTTTGCCGGTTGCCGACCGCGGGACTATGAGCGGTCGATTTGCTGGAGGGTTTGTGAAGTCCAAACCGCGATATCGAATGATCTCCTGGGTCGCGGAGAAATACAACGTTCATCCGCAGACCTTGCGTCTGTGGGAGCGTGAGGGTCTGATTCAGCCCAGCCGTTCCCAGGGGAACACCCGCCTTTATGATGAGCGTGCCTGCGAGCAACTCGAAGCCATTCTGACCCTGACCCGGGATCTCGGTGTCAACCTCGCCGGCGTCGAGATCATCCTCAGTCTCAAGGATCAGATCGACCGTCTCCAGGCCGAAAACACGATGTTGAAGAAACTGGTTCGACAGGCCATCAGCACCAAGGACCAGATTCCTCGCTATCACGCCCTTGTCAGGGTCGAGGCCGGATCGATTCAGACTGTAGACGAGGAATGACGGAGGCGACGAACCGGTCATCCAATTCCGAATCGGCGACGCTCCGCCGTTATCTTCAGGAAATCTCCCGCTATCCACAGCTGTCCCACGAAGACGAAATCGACCTTGCGCGACGGGTGCACGACGGCGATGAAGACGCGGTGCGTTCGTTGGTCGAGTCAAATCTCCGGTTTGTCGTTGCATACGCGAAGAGATACCGGAATCCGAACGTCGCATTCCTCGATCTCATCCACGAGGGAAACCTGGGGCTGATCCAGGCTGCAAAGAAATACTCCCCTTTCGAGGAAGGTCACGACGTCAAGTTCATCACCTATGCGGTGTGGTGGATCCGTCAGGCTCTTCTCCACGCCCTCGCCGAACACGCCGGTTCGTTCCGCCTGCCGCAGAAACAGGCCAACAACCTCTACCGTCTCGAACGGATCAGAGCGCTGCTGAGCGAGAAATCCGGCCGTTCCCCCACCGATTCGGAGTTGGCGAGGGAACTCGGTCTCTCGGTCGAGGACGTGAGAGTCCTCACCCAGGCGTCCCGGTCGTCGCTGTCGCTGAACGAGCCCGTCGATGTGGAGGGCGACTCCGAACTGGGAGACCTGCTCGAGCAGACCGTCATGCCGAACACCGACGAGAGGATTCTGCGGGAGTCGTTCCTGCTTGCCCTGGCTGACGCCCTCGGTGAACTGCCGGAGCGCGAGCGGCAGGTGCTGGAGCATCGGTTCGGACTCGAAGATGACCACCCCAAAACGCTTCGCGAAATCGGTGAGATCCTCGAGTCTGTCGAGAGAACGCGTGCGACAAATCGAGAGCCGCGCTCTCAATCGGCTCCGGCGGTCGCACAAGACGCAGTCGCTTGCGGGATACCTCTAATGAATTCTCAATTTTGAATTCTCAATTCTTAATTGCATCGCAACCTGTACCTCAGGCCAAACGACGAATTTGAATACATCGCAACCGTTTCTCAGGGTCCTGCGATGGAATTAAAAATTCAAAATTAAAAACTAAGAATTGATCGATGTCGTCGTCGGCATCAGATTGCCTCGTCGTTCGGGACGGCGTCCTGGTCGACCTTGGCGCGGCGGCGCACGACCCACGTTCCGGCGAGGACGTCGTGGAGCGCACGTCGATCGGGGCGGAGGAGGATGAGGAGATGGCCCATCCCGAGGGTGACCGAACTCACCGAGTAGGCTGCGAGCCTGAGGAAGGCGCGCGAAAGACCGATCGGGGATCGACCCCGGTGGTCGACGATTCGCAGGCCGAGGATCCACTTGCCGATGGTGGCGCCGAGCAGGCCCCAACCGACCGCGAAGTAGCTCCACCAGAGTGCGATCCAGAGTCCGAGAATCCCGGCTGCATGGGCGAGCCAGCCCGGGTCCATCAGTGAGCCCAGGAACACCGAGGGGTCGGTCATCGCCATCCGCCAGTCGATATCGCGACATGCCGGATAGGCGAGGAGAAAGCAAACGCCGCAAAACACGACCATATCGATGACGGTGGCTGGCAATCGCCGGAGGAGTCCCGCGGTCTGAAGGCCGGCCGGAGCTTGTTCCATTTCCCCGGGATCGATCACAGCGGGGTCAAACCCCCGTTTTTCTGGTGATCGAGCCACAGCCCCGCGAAGGCGTAGAGGAAGCGGAATCGCGACCGGTAGATCTGTTCCAGGCTTTCGGTGTCGGCGCGATAGAGCATATCGTCGATGAACCAGAGAAAACGCCGCTCGACTTCTCGAGCGCGATCCAGACTGCTCGCCGAGGTCTCGAGCATTTCGAAGAGGCGGTCAGGATTGGAGGCCTCGGCCAACCGTTCGATTTCTCGACGTTCCTCCTCCATCTTGACCCTGAGGGCGGCGCTGGTGAGAAAGAACTGTTCGAGATGGCGTTGCTCGCTGTCCTCTTCGGACTGTTTCTCGACCAGGTTCCGATAGACCCTGACCTCCCAGGACTCAAGACCGAGGCTTTTGATCTCGGGCGCCTCGATGACCTGCTCCGGGGTGCGATCCCACACAACGAGTTCCAGCGCGAACATGATCTTGTGCAGAACCTCGTTGAGAAGCGCATCGCTGGGAAGCAGATCCGTAATCGAGGTGATGGGTGGGTCGTCGGGTCGGCGGGCGCTCAACGGCGAGTTGGCGGTTTGGTGGAGGTCTCCGGCAGGTTCGGGAGTCTCCTCGAAGTCATCGCGTCGATCGGATTTGGTTGCCGGGGCCGGAGACGCGGGTTTGCGCTCCTTGATGGTTCCGAGCAGGTCGGCCGCGGTCGAATCGAAGTGAGCGAGGACGTTGTGCATGGACTGACGAAGATCGAGGATGTCGGAGCGTTTGACGTTGTGATGCCGTCGGGCGTCTTCAAACCTCACGCGGGTCTTACGGAAGACCTCGATCTTCTCCTTGATCTCGAGGGTCGCGAGATCTGGGTTCTTCTTCAAATAGCGCTCGATGTCGAAGATCCGGTTGGTTCCTTCGAGCAGCTGCCGCTCCTCGATGTCGAAGAGGTCGCGGAAGCGGTTTCTCGCGGCGATGTTGGCCGCGGTGATTTCGAAGAGGATCGGCGGATGGAGAAAGGCGCGTCCGATCCGGGTTTTGAACCCCCGAAGGCGATCGTAGACCCTGGATTGGACGAGAGTGTCAAAATCTCCGATTCGCTCGAATTCGTCTCGAAGCTCGACGACCGCCTCGACCAGCGGTTTCTCCTCGGCTGGAGGCAGGGGAACGAGACCGGCGAACGCAGCGAGGCGCTCGAAGGTGGCCAGGAGGTCCGGCCGCGCGCGCTGGAGCAGGTCGTCGTTCTCCGATGGCGCTTCCGCGAGACGGGTGAGGAGGATGTCCAGCTTGTCGTAGGTTTCCTGCCCGAGGTGACGCGACATGAGATAGAACTTGACCAGAGCGAAGAGGATCTTCTCGTCCTGGCGTTTGAGATGGTCGAAGAAACGCCTGAGATACGAAGGTCCGAACTCCCGCTCGAGTCGTTCGAGTTCACGTTGGATTCTCTCGAGTTCTCGATCGATCTGTTCGAACTCGATCAGGACTCGCTTGTCGATGTCGCCGCTGATCTGGGGAACCAGGAGCTGGATCCGCTGATACAGACCCTGAAAGTCATAGTCGTATGGGATCGGTCCTTCGTTTCGGTGCTTGTAGACACCGGCCAGAAACTGAAAAAACGTCCACAAAGATCGGAAACGATCCGAAAGGTCAGTGTACCGTTCGCTCAGCTCGTGCACATTACCAGTACTCATATACCAATACGATACACTGCGCTGCGATGCCAGACAACGGAAGGGAGGCGAAATGTTGGGACCCGTAGTCGTGCCTCAATCGGCGATCGAGGACATGTTGGACCGACTCGCTCGAGAGATCGACGCCGACATGGTGTCGAAGTCGCCGGTTTTCGTCGGCGTGCTCAAGGGCTGTGTGTTTTTTTTCACCGATCTCGTGATGCGACTCAATCGTTCGGTGGAGATCGATTTCATCCAGGTTTCGAGCTATGGAGCAAGTACGACGTCCTCCGGTTCGGTCGTGTTGGTCAAGGACATCACGGTGGATGTTCGCAACCGGGATGTCTATCTGGTTGAGGATATCGTCGATACCGGAACCACTTTGACCGATGTCATCCGGCTCATCGATGCGCGGCATCCGCGGTCGATTCAGGTCGTTTCGCTGCTGTCGAAACCGTCGCGGCGCCAGGTTGAGGTCGACATCGCCTTCCTCGGAACCGAAATCGAGGACCGGTTCGTGATCGGGTACGGCTTGGATTTCGACGAACGGTATCGAAACCTCCCGGTAATCTACGAAATGATCCAGGAGCAGTGAAAACGGTCCGGGTTACAATGCATCGACTTTTGAAATGCCCGGCTGCGAGGGCCCAGGAAAGGCAGAGGCGATGAATCCAGGCGATCTACGCGTGTTGATTCGCGGGGCCGGTGAGCTCGCGTCGGCGACGGCCCACCACCTTTTCTCGCAGGGTTTTGTTCGGATCTTCATGCTCGACCGGCGTTTTCCCAAAGCCGTGCGGAGGAGGGTCTGTTTCAGCGAGGCGGTGCTCGAAGGGAGCCAGACGATTCAAGGTGTCGTGGCTCGATTCGCCCCCGACGTCGCCGCGGTCGAGGCCGCTCACGACCGTGGTGAGATCGCGGTCGGAGTGATCAACCACGAAGTCGTGCTCAGGCAGTGGCAACCCGATGTCTTCATCGAGGCGTCGATGCAGCGCAGGAACTGGGGGCTCAAGCGCGACATCGCGCCCATCGTCATCGCCCTCGGCCCCGGTTACATCGCTCACAAGGACTGCGACGCGGTGGTGGATACGGTTCGTGGTCCGTTGGTGGGAAACATCCTCGAGGATACCGGTGAGCATCTCGCAGATGCGCCCCCGGCACAGATCATGGGATTCGCCCAGGAACGCACTCTGAAAGCCGTTCGCGACGGGATCTTTTTTACCCAGCACAGGATCGGTGAAATCGTCGAACGCGGCGAGCGAATCGGAACCGTCGTTTCCGTCTATGGTGTCGACGATTATCGCCGGGGTGTGCCGGTCGATGCGTCGTATTCCATCACCTCCCGTATCGGCGGTGTGATCCGCGGGTTGCTGCGGGACGGCGTGCCGGTCAAGGCGAATGACAAGATCGGGGATATCGATCCCCGCGGGGAGACCGACGACCTCGACCATGTGTCCGATAAGTCCCACCGTGTCGCTGAAGGCGTGCACGAAGCTTTGCTGAGCCTGGTTGCCGAGCTCAAGAAGTCGAAATAGAGTTTCCCAAAAAAGGCAGCGGTTTTGTGGTCTGAAATATCGATCCGTCGAACGCTGATGCGTCTTCGGTCGCCGGTGCTCGCCCTCGGCGGCGGTGGCGCCCGCGGCTTTGTTCACATCGGCGTCATGAGGGTGCTCGATGCCAACTCCATCGGTGCCCGTGCCATCGTCGGAACCAGCATGGGATCGCTGATGGGAGCGATGTATCTCGCCCACGGGAACGCCTCATCGGTCGAGGAGCGCTGGCGAAACGCCATGGGACTCGGGATTCTGCCCGCGGTTCGGCAGGTCCGGATGGTGCCGCGCGCCGAGAAGAAGGAGCACCCACTGATCCAGGTTGCCCGCCAGATCAAGAACCAGGTCGTGGTGTCCTTCGCCCTCAACAGGAGCACCGTCCTCGATGGGGCGGTCCTCGATCAGGCCGTGGATCACCTTCTGCCGGATATCCTCATCGAGGATCTGCCCAAACCGTTCGTTGCCGTTGCCACTGATCTCGAATCGGGTGAGGAAGTCCGGTTGAACAGCGGTTCGTTGAGGATGGCCGTGAAGGCCTCGAGTTCGATTCCCGGCATGGTGCCGGCGAAGCTGATCAATGGGCGTTCGTTGGTCGATGGAGGAGTGGTCGCCGAAGTCCCGGTGGATGCGGCCCGCGAGCAAGGTCGACCGGTTCTGGTGGTGGACGCGTCGATGGAAATTCCTCCCGTCGAGGACGACGATCTGGCCCTGGACACCATGATGAGGACGCAGATGATGACTTCTCAGCTTCTCAGACAGCGCCAGCTCGCGGAAGCGACCTGGATGATCCGGCCGAAGATCGGCTCCGTCGCCTGGGCAGATTGGGAGACCATGGACACGATGATCGAGGCCGGGGAAACCGCTGCACGGGAGTTCTTCGGAGTGGAGGTGAGGAAGTGAGAGGGTTAGAAGGTCAGCGCTCCCTTCGGTCGCTGGTGAGCTGGCGAGGGGCATCAGGCACCACGGCCGAAGGTTTGCTCTCCCACCTTCTAACTTCTTAACTTCTTCACTTCCTTACCTTCTCACCTTCCGACCCCTCACTCCGGGAAGTTCTTCTCGTGGTTCTTCCGCGCTCGGTCGAGCCACTTTCGCCAGGTCTTCGACTCTTCGAGGAGGTCGCTGACCTTGCCCGGTTTGACCTGACGGCGCTTGAGTTCCCTGACGAACCTGGGGAGCTCGTTCCACGGCGGTTCGGATCGCTCGGTGGAAAGGTGCATGAGCACGATCCCGCCTTCGAGATGGGGGAAGCCCAGGAGTCGATCCATCATTTTCCGTGAGTCCTGGAAGAGGGTCGAGTGCTCGTCGGCCACCCAATCGCGGGAATCGAGGGAGGCGCCTTCGAGTGAACTCCAGCGCACATGGAGATACCCGAGCTCCAGCGCCCAGCCTCTCAGGGTGGAGTTCTCTTCACCATAAGGTGCCCGCCAGAGGGGGGCCATGGGCCGGCCGGTGGCTTTTTTGAAGGCGGATTCGGTGCGTCTGAGCTGGTCGTGAAACGCGGTTCTGTTGATTCCGGGCAAGAGGTTGTGACGCTTGTTCAAGGCATAGGACGTGAGGTGGGGATGAGAGAAGGTGTGGTTGCCTACCTCATGACCCTCGAGTACGGCTCGGCGGACGATCTTCGGATAACGCTCGACAAATCCACCCGTGACGAAGAGCGTGATCTTGAGATTCAGTTCCTTCAGGAGATCGAGGAGCTCGGTGGTTCCATTCGATGACGCGTTTCCATCGAAGGTCACGGCGATCCGGTTTCCGGCGTCGGTCACGAGGTGAAGGACCGGTGGACTCGAGCGCGAGCTGGTACGGTTCTTCGAGTCCGGCGTGACGCCGGCCAATGGCGTCGTTTTCGCGGGCTGAATCGTTGGCGCGAGCGTCGGCACTGCGGTTTCAATCGGGGCCGCCGTTGAGGTCGGAGTCGCGGTCGCGGACGATCTTTCGGTCGCAACGGGAGTTTGGGTCGAGGTTCGCGTGAGTCTTGCTGTGGCGATTCGGGTCGGTGTGTCGGTGGACGTGGGGGTGGGCGGAAGGGCGATGGGTTCAGGGGCGCCGGCGAGGGCGGCCAACTCGAGAACCGACCGATCCGTGACCTCGGGATCCGCCACCGAAGCCCGCCCGTCGTCGTCGAGGGTGACGACCCGCAGGGGATCGCCATCGGCGAGGAGCACCACTGCCGCTCCCGGCGATCCCTGGAGTTCAATGGTCACGATGTCGCCGTCCCTCGATATCGTGGCCACGGCATAAGGCAGGGAGGCCCGAGCAGGGCCGGGGTCGTTCGAGATCGCGGCGAGCCTGAGCGACAGCGTTGCGATCCAGGTTCCGGCGGCGAGGGTTGCGAGAGTGACGACCAGCGCAGCAATAAACGGTGACACGGGTGATTTGAGTGCCGATGCAACGCGTCTGACGGTTGCGGGTTCCGAGATCATGAAACCGGCATCTCAACCCGCAGAAGATGTGGCCGTGGATCGGGCGAACACAGCGGTCGCAGAGCCACTTGCCGCAGCTGCGGCACCGCAGACTCGCTTCCCGCGATGGGTGATTTGCGCAGTGCGACGTCAACCGCACGCGTGCCCGCTCCGTTTCCGGTTTCCAACCGGGCTAGACCGATTCGGGATCAACCCGGAGGTTGCTGTAGAATCGACGCGCTGAAGCGCGGAAGATGAATCAACGCTCGCGCCCGTCCAGTCGCTGGACGCTGATCTCGGTTGGCTGGGGGAGAAGACCCGAATGTGGAATGTACCTAACAGTTTGACGCTCCTCCGCATCGTATTGGCGCCACTCTTGGTGGTGGTCTTGCTGACCGAGTTCCCGGATAAGGAAATCTGGGGCCTGGTGATTTTTCTGATCGCAGCTCTGACTGACGCGCTCGACGGAATGATCGCCCGCCGCACCAATAGAATAACCGTAACCGGTGCGATGCTCGACCCTATTGCCGACAAGCTGCTCATGAGTGCGGCCTTTATCTCTCTCGTCGAACTCGGTTTGGCGCCGGCCTGGATGGTCACCATCATTGTCGGCCGTGAGTTCGCCGTGACCGGTCTGCGTCTGATCGCTTTGGAGAGAAATGTCCCGATCTCGGCCAACGCCTGGGGAAAAGCGAAAACCACGACCCAGATCATTGCCGTGTCGCTTCTCATCTTCGGTTCTCATTTAGGACCATTGAGAGTGCTCGGCCCAGTCATGCTGTGGATTGCGCTGATTCTGACCATGATTTCGATGGTGGTCTACTTTCGGCAGAACTGGCGGATCATCCGTGAGGCCGAGCAGTGAGCTGCTCCCGTTCGCCAAAGGTCGAGCCCGAGCGAACGCAACGTCGGCTTTGATGGGTTCTCTTGTTGTGGTGAGCGGGACCGGTGGTGAGGAGATTGAATGATACGCAAGCTTGCGGTTGATGAACTCGCGTGGAAATGCCCGGATGACTGGCTCGACTGGTCGGCCTCCTCCGAAATCGAATCCGCCTCCACCATCGTCGGCCAGGATCGAGCGGTCGAAGCCATCGCCTTCGGTCTCGGAATGCCTGGAATCGGATACAACGTCTTTGTGACGGGGCTCTCGGGCACCGGCCGGTTGACCACCATCAAGCAGTACCTGGAACAGGTCGATGGGAATCGATCCTCTCCTGACGACATCTGTTTTGTCTACAACTTCCGAAACCCAGAAGAACCGAAGGTCTTGTTTCTCGAAGCCGGCGCCGGCCGCCGGCTCCGCGACGGTATGGACAGCCTCATCGAAGAGCTCGCGGAGGGTCTGCCGAAAATCATCCTCGACAAGGAGTTTCGGACGAGAATCGAGCGCGCCGTCGAGGGATTCGAAGCCCAGGAGCGGGAGATGATCGAGGCCTTCGATCGAGAGGTTCGCGAGGCCGGTTTCTCCATGGTCCAGATCCAGGCCGGGCCCATCACCCGACCGGAGATCATGCCGGTTGTCGACGACAACCCGGTCGCCATCGACGAGCTTCACATCCTCGTCGGCGAGGGGAAGATCGACGAGGAAAGGCTCGCAGCGTACAAGGAGGGACACAAGGAGCTCTCACAGAAGCTCAGAGACGTCTTCGACGCTGTGGTCGAGTTACGCCGTCAGGCCCAGGAAGAAATTGTCACGGTCCGCCGGCGATTGCTCCATCCAACTTTTGAGACCGCAGTTCGCAGGGTCCTGGTCGATGTCACCGACGAACGGGCGAAGCCGTATCTCGACGCGGTTCAAGAGGATCTGGAGGAGAAGCTCGAGGTCTTTGTCGTCGATGACGACGATGCCGGTCTCGACCGGTTCACCCGCTGGCGGGTCAACCTGGCGGTGGACAACTCCGATCTCGACGGTCGTCCGGTCGTGATGGAGACCGAGCCCTCCTACACCAACCTCTTCGGAACCATCGAACGGACCCTCCTGCCCTCCGGTGAGACCTCGACCTCGTTCTTGCGGATCAGCGCCGGATCGATGTTGCGCGCCAACGGCGGGTACCTCGTGGTCAACGCCGAGGATATTCTCATGGAGCCGCGGGTCTGGCCCGGCATCAAGCGCGCCCTCCGGTATCGACGAGTCCAGATCCAGGCTTTGGAAAACTCCGTCTTCGGCGCTGCCTTGCTCAAGCCGGAGCCGGTACCCATCCAGGTCAAGGTCGTGGTCATCGGTGATCGGCGCATCTATGATCTGCTCTACCGACGAGACGCTGATTTTTCCAAGATCTTCAAGGTCCTCGCGGATTTTGATTCGGTGATCTCGCTGACGCGTCAACACGCCGGCGATATTCTCTCGGTGTTGCAGAAGGTGGCTGAAGAGGAGGAGCTTCTTCCCCTGGATCGCACCGGGATGGCCGCGATGCTCGAACAGGCGGTGCACCTGGGGAGCTGGCGCCGGCGTTTCTCGAGCCGGTTCTCCGATCTTGCTGATCTTCAACGGGAAGCTGAGTTTCAGGCGCGGAGCGATGGATCCGAGGCGATCCAGGCCCGGCACGTCCATGCGGCCGATGCAGCGCGGCACCGACGGCACGGTCTGTCCGAGGATCGAACCCACGAACTCATCGCCGACGGCGTCGTCCATGTCGCCACCGGCGGCGAAGCGGTCGGACAGGTCAACGGCCTCGCGGTCTATGATCTCGGCCACCACCGTTTTGGAAAGCCGTCACGGATCACCGCACGGGTTGGTCTCGGCCGGGAAGGCGTCATCAACATCGAACGGCTTGCCGGGCTGTCGGGCCCGACCCACGACAAGGGCGTCGGGATTCTTACCGGGTTCCTCCGCGGGACCTTTGCTCGCCGGGTGCCGCTCACCATGGCCTGTTCAGTGACCTTCGAACAGTCCTACGGCGGGATCGACGGCGATTCGGCGTCATCGACCGAGATCTACGCCATCCTCTCGGCGTTGGCGCAGGTCCCGATCAAACAGGGAATTGCGGTCACCGGTTCGGTGGATCAGTACGGTGGGGTCCAGGCCATCGGTGGAGTCAACGAAAAGATCGAAGGTTTCTTCCGAGTCTGCAAAGACAAGGGTCTGACCGGTCAGCAAGGTGTCATGATCCCGGCGAGCAATGTCCTCGACCTCCATCTCGCAACCGAGGTCGTTGATGCGGTCCGTGAAGACCGGTTCAACGTCTGGGCCGTGGAGACCATCGAGAGTGGAATCGAACTTCTGGCCGGCGTCGCGGCCGGCGAGTGGTCGGACGAAGAGGGCTGGTCGGCAGGCAGCATCTTCGGTCTGTGTCAGGAGCGACTCGACGAGATGGTGCGCTTGATGCGGCAATCGGGCAAGGGTATGGCCGCACCGGGTGAGAGCGACAACGGCGCGGGGAGGTTTCCGCAGGGCGATGAGAATGATGAAGATGACGACGACAATGGTGATCAGGCGCACACAAGTTGAGACCGGCTTCCGGTTTTGCGCCTTCCCGAGTTGACACGCTGATTCTCACGAGGGCATAATCGTCAGGCGAACGGCATCCGCGAACGCGGAGCATGTCTTGGTGGAGGGGACGTGCCGAGGCGACTGAACACAATCATCATTGTTCCGCACAGCCAGGCGAAGTTCATCAAGTTCTCTTTCTCGACGAGGACCTTGATGGCAGTTGGGGCGGCGTTGGCCGTGGCGGTCACCCTCAGTGTCGTTGCCATTGCTTATTCCGGAAACGCAGTGAGTCGGCGAGCCGATGTCCAGCGACTCCAGGCCGAGAACCAGGAGTTGGCAAGCGTCAATTCTGAACTCGCGAGAACCATCGCGGAGGTTCAGGGCAGGCTCGATAATTTTGAAGAACGCACCGCTCGGCTCGCGCTCGCGGCCGGAATGCAGGGAAACACGGCCGGTATCGTCGGATCAAACGCCGTCAACAACGAGGTCGGCAGCGGAGGTCCCTACGATCGACTCCCTGACGGGCCAGAGACGCTGAAGCTCCAGGGTCAGCGGATCGAACAGCAGCTCAACATGGTTGCTCAGAAACTCTCCGAGACCGGAGATGTGCTGTCTTCGACCCCGACCATGGCGCCGGCGGTCGGCGTTCTCACCGACGGATACGGTTCTCGAAAGGACCCGATCACCGGTAGGAGGGCCTTCCACCGAGGATTGGATATCTCCGCCCGCCGTGGAACCCCGGTCTACGCTCCTGCTGACGGAGTGGTGGTTTTTACCGGTCGCAACGGCGGCCTCGGCAAGACCGTCCGCATCTCACACGGGTTCGGTTTCACGACGATGTACGGTCATCTCAACGAGATCACAGCCGAACTGGGTAATGAGATCCATCGGGGCGACCAGATCGGCACCGTCGGCAACACGGGAAGGTCAACCGGGGCCCACCTCCATTACGAGGTTCACGAGGACGGGAAGTCGGTCGATCCGTTGTATTACATTCTCGATAGATTCTAGGGAACACTCGTTCCAATAAAGACCGCCCGCACGTATCACGTGCGGGCGGTCTTTATTGGGAGAACGATCGAGTTGCTCCCGATTGACGGGACTTCATTCAAACATTGAAATCGGTGCTGGGCTGGACTACCCTTCCGTCACCGCCGCAGAGAGGCAGGATCGGGCCGCCGGCCACCGGCGACGGTTAAAGGCAGACAGGGGAAAAGAATGAACCTGGTGGAAAAAGCCATCAGCTTGGTCATCGGCACCAAGCACGAACGAGACTTCAAACGGATGAAGCCCATGGCGGATGCGATCAATGCGCTTGAGCCGGAGGTTGAAGCCCTGACCGATGACGAGATCAGGGAGCATTTTGCAGCCATCGGCGAACGGGTCCGAGCCGAGATCCTGGATCTCCCCGACGATCCCAGGGAACGCACGCCGATTGTCCAGAAACTCCTCGACGCCGAACTGACCGAGGTCTTCGCCCTCGTTCGCGAGGCATCCCGCCGTGCGGTCGGGATGAGGCACTTCGATGTTCAGCTCATGGGCGGGATCGTCCTCCACGAGGGCAGGATCGCCGAGATGCGGACCGGCGAGGGCAAGACTCTGGTCGCGACGCTTCCGGTCTGCCTCAACGCGCTGACCGGGCGGGGCGTTCACGTGGTGACGGTGAACGACTATCTCGCACGGCGCGACGCCGAGTGGATGGGCAAGATCTATGGCTTTCTCGGACTCTCGGTCGGCTGCATCCAGAATCAGATGAACGACGCGGAGCGTCAGCAGGCCTATGGCGCCGATATCACCTACGGAACCAACAACGAGTTCGGTTTCGACTACCTCCGCGACAACATGAAGTTCGATCTCGCGCGGATGGTGCAACGAAACCACGTCTTTGCCATCGTCGACGAGGTGGACTCGATTCTGGTCGACGAGGCGAGAACGCCGTTGATTATTTCGGGGCCGTCCGAGGTTTCCGTCGACCTTTACTACCGCGTCGACCAGATCATCCCCAAGCTCAAAAGAGGGGAGGAGATCGAAGACAAGCACGGCAACAAAGAGGTTACCGGTGATTACATCGTCGATGAGAAGTCGCAGACGGCGACTCTCACCGATGCCGGCATGGCGCACGCGGAGAAGCTCCTCAACGTCGAGAACCTCTACGACCCGTCCCAGACCGATCTCCTGCACGCGGTCAACCAGGGGTTGAGGGCGCACGCTCTTTACCAGCGCGACCGCGAGTACATCATCAAGGATGGTGAGGTCATCATTGTCGACGAGTTCACCGGCCGTCTGATGGCGGGCCGGCGATGGTCCGACGGTCTTCACCAGGCGGTCGAGGCCAAGGAAAAGGTCAAGATCCAGTCCGAGAACCAGACCCTCGCGACGATTACCCTGCAGAACTACTTCCGGATGTACGACAAGCTCGGCGGGATGACGGGCACCGCGGAGACCGAGGCCGAGGAGTTCGAGAAGATCTACGGTCTCGATGTCTCGGTGATCCCGACCAATGCCGACATGGTCCGCATCGACAGCCCGGATCTCGTCTACCGCACCGAGAAGGAGAAATTTCGGGCGGTTATCGAGGAGATCGCCGAAAGCAACGAGAGGGGCCAACCGGTTCTGGTCGGCACCGTCTCCATCGAGAAATCCGAACGGTTGAGCAAGCTTCTCCAACGCCGAAAGGTCAAGCACGTCGTTCTCAACGCGAAATATCACGAGCGAGAAGCGGACATCGTCGCCCAGGCGGGTCGGCTCGGCGCCGTGACCATCGCGACCAACATGGCCGGCCGCGGCACCGACATCGTCCTGGGTGGGAATCCGGAAGGTCTGGCGCGGATGGAGGCCGACCCGGCCCAAGATCCGGAGGCCTTTGAGGCCGCGCTTGAAAAATCCACCGCCCAGTGCGCTCAAGACAAGGCAAAGGTGCTCGAAGCGGGTGGGCTCCAGATCATCGGCACCGAGCGGCACGAGTCGCGCCGGATCGACAACCAGCTCCGCGGGCGATCCGGTCGCCAGGGCGATCCGGGCGCGACGCGGTTCTTCCTGTCCTTTGATGACGACCTCATGCGCATTTTCGCTTCCGACGGGGTCCGCAAAATGATGGATCGGCTCGGCATGGAGGAGGATGTCCCCATCGAGTCGAAGATGGTCACCAAGTCCATCGAAAGGGCGCAGACCCAGGTCGAAGGCCGCAACTTCGAGATGCGAAAGCACCTCCTCGAGTACGACGATGTCATGAACAAGCAACGCGAGGCGGTGTATCGCCTCCGCAGGCGGATCCTCGAGGGCGTCGAGGGTCGGGACTACATCCTCCGTGTTGTCGGTGAGATCGTCGACTCGATGGTCGATCGCGCCTGCCCCGCGGAGGTCGACCCGGACGATTGGGAGACGACCGCCCTGGCCACCGAGTACCGCTCCTACTTCGGGATCCGGATCGACAGCCTCGGAGTGGATTTTGAGACCATCGCCCTACCGGATCTCGAAGAGAAGCTGATCGCGGGCGCTCGGGACTACTACGAAACCCGTGTCGAACAGTTCGGTGAGGAGAACTTCGCGCGGCTCGAGCGGTTTCTTCTTCTCGATACCGTCGATCGGCAGTGGAAGGACCACCTGCTCGCCCTCGATCATCTTCGAGAGGGAATCGGCCTCCGAGCCTACGGCCAGCGAAACCCGCTGGTGGAGTACAAACGCGAGAGCTACGCGCTCTTCGAAGACATGTGGGAACACATCGAAGATCATGTGGTGAAGTTCCTCTACCACGCCGAACCGGTCGAGAAGCTGGAGCACCGCCGGCAGGCGGTGGCAACCACCATGTCGCATCCGGAGGCACAGGCGTTGAAGGCGTCCCACGATCAGCAGGAGCGCGCCGCCAACACGCCGGTCGGGCAGCCGAGCGCGCCGGCCACGATTCGGCGGAAACAACCAAAGGTGGGTCGAAATGACCCGTGCCCGTGTGGTTCGGGTAAGAAGTACAAGAAATGCCACGGCACGCCCTCAGCGGAAAAGGGGTAGCGAATGGATGACTCAATTCCGGTCGGTCTGACCTTTGATGATGTGCTGTTGGTGCCTTCGCGCTCGGAAGTTCACCCCAACGATGTGGATATCACGACCGTCGTCGCGCGTGGCGACGTCCGCTTGAACCTGCCCATCGTCTCGGCGGCCATGGATACGGTCACCGAGGCCCAAATGGGCATCGCCATGGCCCAGCACGGCGGCATCGGGATCATCCACAAGAATATGCCGGTCGGTCGTCAGGCGGAGCAGGTCGACCGGGTCAAGCGATCGGAGTCCGGGATGATCGTCGACCCGGTGACGGTGCGACCCGAGCAATCGGTTCAGGAAGCGCTCGATGTGATGGCTCATTTCCACATCTCGGGTCTTCCGGTGATCGGTCCGCAGGGTCAGCTCAAGGGCATTCTGACCAACCGCGATCTTCGATTCTGCACCGAGTACGATCGACCGATCTCGGACTTCATGACCTACAAAGACCTCGTCACCGCGCCGGTCGGCACCACCCTTGACGAGGCCAAGGCGCTGCTGCACAAGAACCGGATCGAAAAGCTACTCATCGTCGGAGAAGACGGGAGCATCAAGGGTCTCATCACCGTCAAGGACATCAAGAAGGCACACGACTATCCCAACGCCTGTAAGGACCACCTCGGACGGTTGCGCGTGGGTGCCGCCATCGGTGTCTCCGGCGATCTCGATGAGCGCTGCGCCGCGCTCATCGAACGCCAGGTCGATGTGCTCTGTCTCGACAGCTCTCACGCGCACTCACGCGGTGTGCTCAACGCCGTCGCGAGGGTGAAACAGAATTTTCCCGACACGCCCCTGATCGTCGGTAATATCGCGACTGCCGCCGGTGTCCGTGATCTCGTCTCCCTCGGCGTTGATGCCGTCAAGGTCGGAATCGGTCCCGGTTCGATCTGCACCACCCGGATCGTGACCGGCGCGGGAATGCCTCAGATCACCGCCATCCAGGAGTGCTCACGAGAGGCGCACGAGCATGGGATCCCGGTGATCGCCGATGGCGGGATCCGGTTCAGCGGCGACATCAGCAAGGCTCTCGCTGCCGGCGCCGACACGGTGATGATCGGCTCGCTCTTTGCCGGAGTCGAGGAATCGCCCGGTGAACAGATTCTCTATCAGGGCCGGACATTCAAGGCCTATCGCGGAATGGGTTCCATTGGCGCCATGAAGGAGGCCGAGGGCTCGCGTGACCGCTACTTCCAAGAAGGTGAAGATGTCGCGAAACTCGTCCCCGAGGGTATCGAGGGGATGGTGCCGTACAAGGGGCCCGTGGCCGATCAGTTGACACAGCTCATCGGCGGCCTGCGTGCCGGGATGGGGTTGGCCGGTTGCTCCTCCATCGCCGAGTTTCACACCAAGTCGAAGTTCATCCGTGTCACCGCCGCAGGGCTCAAGGAGTCCCACGCCCACGACGTCGTCATCACAAAGGAAGCGCCGAACTACCGAACCGATCGATAGCGCGGGAGTCGGACCGCAAGGACACAAGGGACGCCAAGAAACCTCGGTCAAGCGACGGGCCGGTGCGAATTTGCGCCGGCCCGTCGCTTGACTGCGATCTGCGATTGCGATGCTTGGCGTCCCTCGCGTATTTGCGGTGAAAACCCCTATTCCTCGGTGCGTTCCGCTCTGACGATATAGCGCTGCGGGGCGCTGCCGGCGTAGTAGAACGGATAGCAGGTGACCAGGGTCATCGAGGGATTCTCGGTGGGTTCGAGAACCCAGACATCCGGAGGGTCGACGACGAAGAGCTCGGTAACGGTGTAGCTCTGAGAATCGGAGAGCGTCTCGAGCTCGATGAGATCGCCCACAACCACGTCTTTGAGACCACGGAAATAGCCGTCCCGGTGCCCGGCGATGCCGACATTCCCGTCTTCACCCGGAATCGGCGTCCCGGCGATGTGACCGACCCCGCGGTTGAGCACCAGTTCGTCCGTACCGGAGAGTACCGCCACCTCGAGTTCGATCTTCGGGATTCGTAGTATCGCCAACGGCGCGTCGAACTCGTGCTCGAGGCTCTCTTCGAACTCCTCGATGCGATCTTCGGCCCACAGTGTGGTGTCCACCGGGAGCTCGAGAGGCAGCCCGTGGGGAGCGGTGGCCGGTGTGGCAGGACGCTGCATCTCGGCGCGGGCCTGCTCGAACGTCCTGATGTCGGCTTCACCGCCGATCCGGCCGTGCAGTTTCGCACCCGCCCAGAATCCGAGGAGCGCCAGCCCCATCACGATCAAGGTCCATTGAATTCGTTTCAGCGTCTGATTCCATCCTGTCATCGACGCGATAGTAACCCGACTTGGCGGCCCCATCTCTCGAAAAACTCCTTCGATCTTCGAGATCGAAGGAGTTTTTCGAGACTGAGCGGACCGTCAACGTCAGCGGGCGGCACTCAATGCTAGACTGCCCGGCATGCGACGAAAAGCACTGATCACCGGCATCACCGGTCAGGATGGTTCATATCTCGCGGAACTCCTCCTCGACAAGGGGTACGAGGTCCACGGTGTGGTCCGCCGGGCTTCCACATTCAACCGACAGCGAATCGATCACCTGAGGGCGCGGGAGAATATTCGAGACCGACTCTCCCTGCACTACGGCGATCTCGGGGATGCGGAGTCGCTGACCACGATTCTCTCCTCGGTGCGCCCCGACGAGGTCTACAACCTCGCAGCGCAGTCACACGTCGCCATCTCTTTCAAGATGCCGACCTACACCGGCGATGTCACCGGACTCGGTACGATCCGTCTCCTCGAAGCCGTCCGGCGCGAGGCTCCCGACGCCCGCTACTACCAGGCGTCGACATCCGAGCTCTTCGGCAAGGTGGTCGAGGTGCCCCAGCGTGAATCAACGCCGTTCTATCCGAGGTCACCCTACGGGGTCGCCAAGCTCTTCAGTTTCTGGGCGACGGTGAATTTCCGCGAAGCCTACGGCCTCCACGCCTGCAACGGGATTCTCTTCAACCACGAGTCACCGCGGCGAGGCGAGAATTTTGTCACCAGAAAAATCACGCGTGCGGTGGCGGAAATCGTCACGGGCCGACGAGAGAGCGTGGCGTTGGGCAACCTCGATGCTCGCCGTGACTGGGGTTTCGCCGGAGATTTCGTCGAGGCCATGTGGATGATGCTCCAGACCGACGAGCCCACCGACTATGTCGTGGGGACGGGGGAGGACCATTCGGTGCGCGAGTTCTGCGTTCTCGCGTTTCGCGAGGCCGGTGTGGAGCTCGAGTGGGTTGGTGAAGGGATCGATGAGGTTGGCCGCGATCGCGCCACCGGAGCGGTGCGCGTCGAGGTCAACCCGAAGCACTTCCGTCCAGCCGAAGTGGAGACGCTCCTCGCAGATCCGACAAGGGTCAAGACCGAACTCGGTTGGGAACCCAAAGTCAGTTTTGCCGAGCTCGTAAAAATGATGGTCCAGAATGACCTGGACGAGGTCTCACGTTCTTGAGAGACGCGTTCCTGATTGAGCGGGTGTGACGGAGGATTCGATGAAGATCGTTGAGTGCGTGCCCAATATTTCTGATGGCCGAAACCCTGAGGTCTACAACGCGGTGGCCGAGGCCGCCGCCGCGGTTGCGGGAGTCAAGCTGCTCGATGTCGATCCCGGACAGGAGACCAACCGTACGGTGATCACCTTCGTGGGTGAACCCGAAGCGGTCCTCGAAGGCGCATTCGCTGTCGTCAAACGGTCTTTCGAACTCATCGACATGCGCACCCACCATGGTGCTCACGGTCGTCAGGGCGCCACCGATGTGTGTCCGTTCGTACCGGTGTCGGGCGTGACCATGGACGACTGCGTCGAACTCTCCAGGAAACTCGGGAAACGGGTGGGGGAGGAGCTTGGTCTTCCGGTATTCCTCTACGAATATGCCGCGACGCGTCCCGAGCGACGGTCCTTGGCCGATATCCGGAAGGGTGAATACGAGGCATTGGAGGAAAAGCTCAAGACCCTGGAATTCGCTCCTGATTTCGGCCCGGCGACCTTTGTGCCGAAGTTCGGCGCCATGGTGACGGGAGCGCGCAAATTCCTGGTGGCCTACAACGTCAACCTCAACGTCAGCGACAGTCGGTGGGCCAATCGGGTCGCCTTCGATGTCCGTGAGGCCGGGCGGATGGTGACGGGTCCCGACGGGACCAAGATCCAACAGCCCGGAACTCTCAAGGCTGTCCGCGGGATGGGCTGGACCATCCCCGAGTACGGCTGCGCCCAGGTTTCGATGAACCTCATCGATCTCGATGTCACTCCCGTCCACGCAGCCTTCGACGCCTGCGACGAGTCGGCCCGCGACCGAGGGATTCGAGTCACCGGTTCGGAGTTGGTGGGCCTGCTACCGAAAAGCTCCATGGTCGCCGCGGGGCGCCACTATCTGGCGAGAATGGAGCGTTCTCGCGGAGTTCCCGAGAGCGACATCATCCACACGGCGGTGCGAAGCCTGGGCCTCAACGAAGTCTCGGAGTTCATCGCCGGAGAGAAGATCATCGAGGAGGTTCTCTCTCCCGAGCGGCCGCTGGCGAGCCTGACCCTGCAGGGCTTCGCCGATGAGACCTCGCGCGACTCCACGGCGCCCGGCGGCGGGTCGGTGGCTGCGTTGGCCGGCGCTCTTGCTGCGGCACTCGCGGCCATGGTGGCGAATCTGCCTCACCCCAAGGCTCCGTTCGCCAAGGTCCGCGATGAGCTCGAAGAGGTTGCGATACGGGGACAGGAGCTCAAGCAGCAGTTGCTCGACGCCATCGACGAGGACACCTGGTCTTTCCAGCGTTTGATGGACGCCAACAAGGTTACCGGTGATGGCAAGACCGCGGCCGTGCGGGCGGCGACGCTCGGCGCCGCTTTGGTGCCTCTCGAGGTCACGGAAGCATGCCCCGAGGTTGTGCAGCTCTGCGCGCGAGCCCGGGAGCTCGGCATGTCTGCCTCGGCGTCGGACGCCGGGGTCGGCGCCGCCATGGCGCGGGCGGCGGCACTCGGCGCCGCCATGAACGTGCGGATCAACCTCCAGGACATGGCCGACGATCCAGAGGCTGCCGCCATGCTCGAGCGTGCGGACAAGGCCCTGGCGGAGACTTCAAAGGCAGCGGCGGTTCTCGAGGCCGAGGTTTGGAAGTCTCTCGGGGGTGGAGAGCTGCCGTAGGGTCGAACCTCGTTTCGTCGCGCCATCGGCCCGTCCATCGTCTCCGGCCTTCTGGGCCGCCCATGGCGTCCCAGCGTCGCGCGATCAGCGTGGTCGGAGTGCAAAACGGGGAGGATTGCGACCACGCTGATCACGCGAGCGGCGGCCTCATGGCGAACGGGAAGAAATTCTCACGGCGCTTTAGCCGTGGAGTGCCCGGTAGCGCCATTGTGCGGGAGGTGCCGCGTTGCCGGATGGTTGTGCCTGCACAATAGCGTACCCGGCACGTCCCGGTGTGCGTTGTTTTTCGTGTCCGGTCACGGTTAGGTTGCGGGTGCGGGGCTGGCCGTCAGAAACCGGTAAAAAGCTCAGAACCGTTTCGTTTTCACCTCAAAAATCCGCGCTAACCTGAGGGCCGCAAGGAGATGGAACAGCCTATGACTCTGATTGAAGAAGACGGACCCGGAAAACTGCGAAGCTCGGCGGCGGTGTTCCTCGCCCGGGTGATCATTCCCCTCTGGCTCGGTCTTGGCGCTGTCCTGAAGATCATCGACGGCAGCCCGAGCAACCTGCCTGCGGCGTTGGTGAAGTGGCTCGGCGGGCTCGGCGTGGACCTGCGTTTTGTGCTCGAGTTCTCTATCGCGGCAGAACTCATCGTGGTGGGCGTGATGATTCTGGTGCCTGGTCTCGCCCGTCTGGCCGGGATCCTGATGCTCGCGTCCTTTCTGCCGGTTCTCATCGGCGACGTCGCGCTCGGCTCCTCGAGCTGCGGGTGTTTCGGCGCCGTCCAGGTTCCGCCCTGGGCCACCCTGTTGACCGACGTCTTCTTTCTCTTCTCCCTTCTCGTTCTCGCCCGCGGTGTTCCGGCCTTGAAGACGCCACGGTCGTTGCCGACATGGCAGGTCGTGTCTGCCGGGCTCTGGTCGGTGCTCGGCGTCGCGGTCGCGTTCGGGCTGACTCCATCGGGGATTACCCCGGCGACAACGTCCGCCGGGCAGGAGATCGCATCATATGGACCCGTCGAGGGTTACTATCTTCCGGACTACTCGAGCTGGGTCGGGCAACCGTTTACCGAACTCGACTTGGCGGGTTGGATTCGTGGCCTTCCCGAGGATCTCCATGATGGCGGCCAGTACCTCCTTTTCTACCGAAAGGACTGCGAGCATTGTCATGAGCTCATGGAGGTGTTCTTCGCCGCTGAACTCCCGTTACCGACGACGGCGGTGGCGGTTCCCGAACGGGCAGGGTTCCCGACTGTCGGGATTCAGCCTTTTGTCTGCGCCGGATGTCGGCTCGCCGAGCTTCCGGCGGGTGTCGACTGGTTTCTGCAGACGCCGGTGGTGGTCAGACTGTCGGATGGGGTGGTGGAATGCGCCGCCGAGGTCACCGCCGAGAACCCGATCTGCCTCGAAATCTACTGATTGGTCGGGAACTCCCCTTGAAACGGTCCTGGATCACCGACCTGGCGCGGTCGAAAAGTAATGATTGACGGGCAGTTCCAGGGAGGGTAGGGTGTGTTATAGTTCAGTCCGCAGTGCTCGTAGAGGGCATTGAAAGACTATCGTTAACAAAATCACAGGAGGTGGATGATGCGGAAGTTCGTTTCCCCGGCGATCGTCATTCTGCTCGTGGCTGGGCTCACAGTGACCGGCTGCGCGTCGAAAAAGTATGTGCAGGAGCAGGTCGCCAACAGCGAGTCGGTTACCAACGGAAAAATCGGTGAGGTCCAGACTTCGGTCGAGGGCAACCAGAAAGAGATCACGGCTCTTCATCAGAAAGACGCCGAGATGCAGAAGCAGCTCGACGAACTCAGCGTCACGGCCAAAGAGGCTCTCGATCGCGCCACGAAGGCCGGCAAGCTTGCCGAGGGTACCTTCATCGCAGAGGTCATTCTGACCGATCAGGACGTCCGCTTTGGTTTCGACAACTACACATTGTCCGATGAGGCCAAGGCCGCTCTCGACGCCTTCGCCGCGAAAGTGATCGCCAAGAACGTCGGCGCCTATCTCGAGATTCAGGGCTACACCGACAACATCGGCAGCGAGAGCTACAACCTGAGCCTCGGTTACAAGCGTGCCGAGATGGTGATGAAGTATCTCGCCAGCGAGAAGGGTTTCCCCCTTCACCGCATGAACGTGACGTCGTACGGTGAGTACAAGCCCATCGCCGACAACAGCACCCGCGAAGGCCGCGCCCAGAATCGTCGCGTCGGCCTCGTTCTCATGAAGTAAGAACTCTCTCATTGAGAACCCAAACCCGGGCTTCGGCCCGGGTTTTTTTTGTGCTCGTGACCCGTCTCTCGTTGCTCGTCGGAGCCAAACACCCTCTTGAAGCAATCACATGGCGTGGACGAACGAGTGACGAGCCGCAAACCGCTGTTGCCAACGCAGCAGAAATGAGATAATCCTCCTACCATGAACTCCGTCAGGATGCAGGTTCTCGCGGTCTTCGGCGCGGGGGTTGCGACGCCCGAGGAGGAGAGTGTCGCGGAACGAGTGGGCGCCACGGCCGCCCGCAGCGGTTGGGTCACCTTGACCGGTGGTGGCCCGGGCGTGATGGCTGCGGCATCGCGCGGCGCCGTCGAGGCCGGGGGGCTGACCCTGGCGATTCTTCCCAACGCCTTTGCAGGTGGTGGTTACCCCAATTCCTGGGTCCATATTCCGGTATTCACGGGAGCGGGAAACGCGCGTAACGCTTTCAACGTGTTGTCCGGTTCGTTGTGCGTGGCCATCGGTGGCGGCGCCGGAACGTTGTCCGAAATTGCGCTGGCTCTCAAATCCTCGGTGCCGATCTGGTGCTGGGGGAGTTGGGGAATCGAGGCGCCATCGGGTGGGCCGCTGGTCGATCTGCGAGTCTTCGACAGCGCGGATGACCTGATCGAGGCGCTCGAGGACACGCTGTTCTGAAGAATCCTCCGCCACAGGTGAGTATCAACATGGTCGCCACGGGGGCCGCGGCCGGGATCAAGATTGCTCTCGGTCTTGTGCCTCTGTCCCGAACACCGCAACTGCGCTACTATTTCCCGCAGTCTTGGATGGAGGAATGATGCAAGAATCGAAGCCGGTCAAGTCGAAGCTGCTGCCCGCCAATGCGTACCGAAAACTCGAACCGGGTGAGGTCTACAATCCCGTGGTTGCCGCCGGTGATCTGCGACCCGAGGTCACGCTCTGGTCCATCGGGGTCGGGGTCGCAATGGTGGTCCTCTTCACCGCCGCGTGTGCCTACATGGCGCTGCGCGCGGGTAACGCGATTGAAGCCTCGATCCCCATCGCGATCCTGGCCATCTTCTTCGGCAAGATGCGCTCTCCGGTGAGCACCCTGCTCGAAAACGTCATGGTTCAGTCGGTGGGCCAGGCGGCAGGGGTGGTTGCCGCCGGCGCGACCTTTGTCGTTCCGGCGATGTACATCAACCAGCTCGATGTTTCCTGGTGGCAGATCTTTCTTGCGTGTTTCATCGGCGGCTCTCTGGGTGTGGTGCTCATCATTCCCCTGAGGAAATACTTCGTCAAAGAACTCCACGGCGAGTTGCCGTTCCCCGAGGCCACGGCGATCAACAACATCCTGGTCACCGGTGAGAGTTCGGCGGGCGGGGCCGGCAAGATCCTGTTGATCTCGTTCGCCATCGGTGCGCTTTTCGACTTCTCCATTGAGGCGCTCCACCTGTGGAACGCCAATCTCTCGAGTTCCACCCTGCTCCACGGTCTCGGATCCGGGCTCCGGATCGAAGTCCAGTTGGCCGGTATTGCGGCGCTTTTCGGACTCGGCTACATCATCGGGATCCGTTACGCCTCCATCATCGCCTCGGGTTCGGTGCTGGCGATGCTCGTGATGGTTCCGCTGATCTATGTCTTCGGCAAAGAAATGGACGGATTCGCCTTCGCCGGGACCACCTACCAGATCGCGGACATGAGCGCCACGGCGATCTTCGGCGCCTTTGTCAAACCCATCGGGATCGGCGCCATCGCCATCTCGGGTCTCATCGGCATTCTCCGGATGTGGAAGATCGTGGCGTCGTCGGTCACTCTCGGTTTCAAGGGATTCTCCAAGGCGGCGCAGGCCGAGTCCGACAAGAGCGAGCGCACCCAACTCGACATGTCGGCGAAGAACGTCCTGCTCATCCAGGCGGCGGCGACCCTCGGCCTCGGCGCGCTTTTCTTCGTCGTCGCCATGGTCACCCCCGGCGATGGGGGAGCGGCGGCCTATGGATTCGCCGCCAGCCTCAAGTTCGGGCTGGTCGGGATGTTCGTCGGATTCCTGCTCAGCTTCCTCTTCACCCCGGTGGCGGCGCAGGCCATTGCCATCGTCGGTGTCAACCCGGTGTCCGGCATGACGCTCATTACGGTGGTTCTGGCCATCGGATGCATGATCATCATCGGTCTCAAGGGGACCGCGGGAATGATCATCGCCCTGATCATCGGCACCGCGGTGTGCACCGCCTTGTCGACATCGGGCGCGTTGATCACGGACTTCAAGATCGGCTACTGGCTGGGATCGACGCCGAGAAACCAGGAGCGGTGGAAATTCCTCGGCATGGTCGTGGCGGCTCTCGTGGTCGCGGCGGTCATCCCGCTCATGGACAGTGCCTATCATTTCGTCGTCGAGGACCCCTCAACTGGGCTCATGGTGTCCAACGAACGCGTACTTCCGGCGCCCCAGGCCAACATGATCGCTGCGGTTTCCAACGGGTTGATGAGCGACCCGGCCAACCAACCCTGGCTGCTCTACGCCCTTGGCGGCGTGGTCGCCTTGATGCTGCTGATGAGCGGCATCCCCATGCTGGCGTTCGCCCTGGGGATGTACCTGCCGATCTCCATCAACATGGCGGTGCTGGCAGGTGCCGCGGTGGCCTGGCTGGTCTCGAGGACGGGGGGGAGCGACAAGGTCAGGGAGGCGCGGGCCGAACAGGGCATTCTCATTGCGTCCGGACTCATGGCCGGTGCGGCGATTTTCGGCATCATCAGCGCGGTCTTCCGGGTCCCCAGGCTCGGCGCCCTGATTCAGTACGTCAGCGTCGGTGTGGATTTCTGGCTCGAGGACGTGGCGGGCACTGCGGTGCTCGAAGAGCACGCACATGCATGGTACACGGGCTTCCAGGGTCAGATGATCGGACTGGTCATGCTCATCGTCCTGGCCTTCGCCTGTTTCCTCCTCGCGCGACTCGGAGCGAAGTGGATGCTCGAATCGGAGGGGGGAGAGTAGCAGGAGGTAGGACGTTAGACGTTAGGAGTTAGGAGTTAGACGTGAGGGGTGAGGAGTCAGGGTTTTGACTTCGGTCGTACCACCGATGTCTCACGTCTTACTTCTTACTTCTTACATCTTACAACGCTACTCCAGCGTCACCCTCGCATCGCCGACGCCCACCGAGATCTCGATCACGTGTTCGCCGTCACCGTTCCACTCGGTTGATTTGCCGACGAAACCCGACGACGACATCTTCTCGCCGCGAACCGTGAGCTGGGCGTTTCCGACTCCGCCCGATCCGTCAACCGAGCCGTAGTCTGCGGCGTCGGCTGTAACCGTGGCGTCGCCGACCCCGATATCGACGTTGAGGTCACCGAAGACGGTGGCGGCGGTGAAATCGCCGACGCCGAGGTCGATGGTGAGATCGCCGTAAAGACCGGTGACCTCGATGTCGCCGACCCCGAGGTCGAGGTCGCAACCGAGGCGGGCCGGGAGTTCCACGGTCCATCGTTCCTCGAAGTGGCGATCGTCGTTTTCGGTCGAGATCTTGAGCCGCAAGACGCCCCGGGAGACATCCATCCGGAGTTCGGCCTCATCAACCTCGGCCTGGGCCTTTTTGAGGGACGAGAAGAAACCACCGCGGCGGGCCTTGAGCTCGACTCCGACGACCACCTCGTCGATGCCGTCGACCGCGGTGATTTCGATGTCACCGACGCCGGCGTCGATCCGGACGGTCTCGAGGTCAGCAGCGGGAACGCGCCCGTCAAGGGTGCGGGGTGCGGCGGCCGAGAGCGGTGCGGCGATGGCAAGGGCGACGGCCAGGACGATCCAGTTTCTTTTCATTGTCTTCTCCCGTCGATGAGCGCGGCTGGTGGCCGGTTCTCGTAAGGTGAAACGCAAGACCCGGGAATTTGTTCTGCGGTACGAACACGGGAAAGGAGCGGCGGCGCCGTTTGCCGAGTTCTCAACCCTTCGGCTCGTCACTCGCGGTGCCGCCCCACCACGTTCCGACCTCGAGGGTGACATCGCCGGAGGCGGACTCGACCAGGATTTCGGGACCGTCGCCGCTCAAGGTGACGGTGTCGGAGGCATCGTTCACGATTCCCGGAAAGTCGGACCGGACGCTGCCCCCGATGGTCCGCAAGCTCCCCCGGGGAGTGGTCCCTTCCGGAAGGGTGAGCCGGATGCGGCTGGAGTCGCTGCGGACGACGACCCGGTGTTCGGGCTCGAGGCGGTCCCAGGTCAACGTGATCTTACCGGTCGAGGTGATCACCTCGGTGTTGCCGGAGAGATTGTCCATCCAGACACTCCCGGACGCGGTGTCGACGTGGACCTCGCGGGCGCCTCCGGAGAGGCTGACGTTACCCGACGAGGTCCGCGCGAAGAACCGATCAAGGGGGCGGAGGAGCTCCAGTCTGGCGTCGCCGGAGGCGGTTCGGATGTCCACCGAGGCGGCGGCGCCGACGAACTCCATGTCACCGGTTGCGGTTCGAAGATAGAACGGCCGTGCATTCGGGAAATCCCCGCGGACGGAAATGGATCCGCCCGTGGTGGTGATGTCGGGGATGACGTAGCCCGGCATCAGGAAACCGATTCGGGTGCGCGCGGTCAGGGTTCCGAAACCGAGAAAACCCGAGCGTCCGGGGCTGACCGTGATGCTGATCCGCCCGACCTCGACCTCGGTGGCGGGCATGTGGCTCGAAATGAACCGCTCCGCTCGTTCCTCGCCGACCCCGGAGATGTGGAGTTCGGTGGCGACTTCGACTTCGTTGACATCGGCCGTCCGAATTCGGATGTCGACGTTGGCGGTGTCGATGACGACCCGTGTGCCGTCGGGAGCCGAGAAGGTTTCGGTGCCCGAAAAGTCACGTTGGGCGGCTGGTAGTGAGCCGGCGGCGAGAACCAGGATGACGGCCGCGACGATCGGGACGACGCACCTGGACGATGAAACTTGTGAACACTGCTTGGGCTCCTGTCACCGGGATGTAAATGGGACAACCGTCCCACCTTCGGGTTGGGACGACGGTGTCGATGTCTCTTTGAGCTGGGGATTGGTCATGGCTGCAAAGGCACGCTGTGCGAGATCGGTGTGGAGGCACCCGAGAAACCGCCGGATTCGAGTCAGGGCGGAACGAGTGGTCGAGACCGGGGACCGGGCGAGGCGCGCCATTGCGGCGATGGGAGGTGTGACGCCGTCAAGCTCGAGGATCGCCGCCAGGAGTGCGGCGGCCCATGCCTGGGGATTCTGCACGCGGGGATGGTGGGCTTCGAAATAGGCCCGCCACAACCGGCGGGCGCCGAGAGTGACGAGCTTGGGGAGTTCATTCAAGGAACCCTGCCCGATGATGGCGTCATCGACCTCGGATGCGACACCGTCGAGGGGCGCCAGGCCCGCGACCCACGACTCCGACAGGGTTTCCTGTCTTCGGTAGCGGTTCCATGCTCCACCGAGACTTTGGTGGGCATCCTCCAGGAGATCCGAGTCGGGATGCCGGTACCGACCCTCTCTGAGAATGCCATCGGCCTCGCCCCAACGGCCCACGGCGGCCAGGAGGTTGGCGTGCAAACCGAGAAGGAAGACTTGGAGATCATCGGGAACCGGGGCGCCGCGGGGCAGTGAATCAATGGTGTCGAGGGCTTCAGGGTGGCGTCCCTGGTCGGACAGGAGGATCGCCAACTGCACCGGAAGGTGGTAGGCGTCGGGGAAGAGATCCCAGCCACTCTTGAGCAGCTCCTCGGCATCGTCGGGTTGTCCCACGGCGGCCAGGGCGTTGGACAGCAGGTGGCAGGCGTAGGACGAGGGATCCAGGTGCCAGGATCGCGAGGCCGCGGGGTGCGCGCTGTCGGGGTCGCCCATGGCGAGATGGGCTTGCGCCTTCCAGATCAGGAGCTGGGCTTCGAGCCGGGGTTGTTCGCCGATGGCCGGCAACGCGCGGTCGACTTCGTTGATGATCTTGATGTGGCGCCCGCTGCGGCTCCACTCGAGACAACGGCGCAACGCGCGTTCGATACGCGGGATCTCCGATCCCGAATCAGAGCCGTCTCGATGATCCATGGGATCTGATCCTATCAAATTGGGGTGGGGGCGCGATCCGCCCCCACCCCGAATGGCCTCGGTCGACCATCGATCAGTTCCGCGATCGGTTGCGTTTCGGCTTTTCCTTCTCGGCCGGTTCGGTCTTTGCCCGTTGGCTGCGCCGCTGCCCTTCGGTCGAGTTCTTCACTTCAGGTCCGCCTCCGGCGCCGGGTTGTCGCCGTCTGTTGGGTTCGGCCCGCTGAGTGGGAGCTGTTCGGGTGGCGGACATCGTTCGGGTCGTGGACACCTCCGGCCTCTCGCTCCGACCGGTGGTGGTCACCGGGGCCGATCGCGGGTTGCCCGCCGATCGATGTGATTCGGCCGAAACCCGGGCGGTTCGATGCTGCGGCTCAGGCGCGGATCCCAATGCAGCGCGACTCGTCGGGGCGTTCGATGTCGCGACCGATCCCGTCGCTCGGGCCATCGAACGAGAGGAGGACCGGGAGGGTTGATCGGCGATGGATCGACGAGTCTCGGATGGTCCGGCGGTTGGCCGGGTCGGCTCGCTGTGCTTCACCACGGCGGAGTTCTGCCGTCGGATGGGGGAGGCTTGGGTCGTGGCGGCTCTCCGCTGGGCCGCGGGATTCAACGCGCGTTGCACCGTGGAAGCCCCATGGCGTAGGACGGTTTCTTCTTGCCCCTCGGGACGGACCATCCGCAATTCACGGCCGTCGACCGTCGCCTTGCGCTCGAAGACGCGAGCTTCGGGCACCGGTCGGCCGACATAGCCCTCGACCTGGGTTCGGGTGGGTGCGCCGTCCATGACCGTGACCCTCGACCGTGCGACGGCATGGGTGGCTGCTTCGTGCCCAACCGAGTGGTGCGCGATGTTCTCGGCTGTGACCTGCGATCGGGGGACCCACGTGGCGTACCGTGCGTCCTGCCAACCATCCGCGTAGCCCCGGGAGTATCCGTCCCGATGGCCCGACCGATAGCCGTCGTGCCATCCGTGGTGGACCCCCCGATAGGAGTGGCTCCATCCAACCGGTGCGCAGGGGTACCAGCCGAGGTGGACACCCGTGCTCACCCAGACAACGTTCCCAGGATGGTAGACGTAGCCGGGGGCCCAGACCCAACCGATGGTGGAATAGGCCCAGTTGCCGTAGTGATGGGGGACCCAGCCCCACGGTTCATAAGCGACCCATGTCCAGCCCAGAGTCGTCCACACCCATCGTCCGTGACTGTAGGGCTGCCACCCGGCGGCGACATAGGGCCGCCAGACCTGGCCGAGGCCATCGACGTGGACCCAGTCGCCGTAACCTGCGAGGGTGGCGGAAAATCCGAAGGACGCGCCCCCTGAGTTCCAGGACGAACCCCAGATGCCCCAGTTCGAGGCGCCGAAGCCGAGACCGACCCCATTGTTGGAGACCTCGAACCCCACATATCCTCCGGCTCCGGCTGGCATCGCTGCGGAGGTGAGGACGATGGCGGCGGCGAGCGGAAGGATGAATCTTGTGGTCATGGCGGCCTCCTTTCACAAGGTTCTAGAGCAACGGTTGTGCCAGGTGGTGGGATAGCCGCGGAAGAGTCGAGCAAGTTGAGGCGCAGTAAGGACTTCAAGTTCAGTCATGAGGTGGTGAGGAGTGATTGTTGAGTGTCCTTTATTGAGGACATTTCTGAGCGAATCGAGACGAAAGAACGCGACCAATTTCGTTTCAGAAGCTCCATGCCGAGATTGGTTCTTTGGACGCTGTTCCCGAGCGGATGCCAGGCACCTTTTCGTCGGACGAAAAGAGAGCCAGGCACCGCCGCCGCACGCAGCCTTGCCGCCGCTGCGATGGCTTCGGGAGGACTGGTTCTTGATCTTGATCGGGGTGCCACTTTTTGCATTGTTCGGGACGACTTTCGGACCTCATTGGTACAGTGCTGAGTCCGAACAATGCTAAAGGTGGCTCCCGCGGCCCACAGCGACGAATGACACCGGGTTCGGGGCAGCGCCTCAGGAGACGCCAGAACCGAATCAAGTACCTCCGGCGTCTCTCGGCACCGGCCTTCTGGGCCGCCTCCGGCGTCCCAGCGTCGAGCGATCAGCATGGTCGGAAAACAGGACGGGGAGGATAGCGACCACGCTGATCGCGCGAGCGGCGGCCTCCTGGCGATCGGGAAGAAATGCTCACAGCGTTTTCGCCGCGGAGTGCCCGGTATGACAATGTGCGGAAGGTGATGCACTCCCGGCTGGTCCTTGCGGCACATTGTCAAACCCGGCACGTCCCGGTGGGCGTGGGTCTTCCGCGTGCTCGGTGCGCTGACCCGGACGCGGTCGCTGCTTCGGTCGCGGCCCCTGCCGCAGTCCCTGCCGCGGTCGCGGTTGCCTTTACCGCGGTTGTTTTCTACTTCGGATCTCTGTCGTACAGAAACGCGCTGTCCAGGAGCTCCGGTTCGGAACCCGACCGACAGACCGCGTGTTTCGCTCCGGACCAGATGGCTGCCGATCCGGTTTCGCCCTTTTTGTTCACGGCGTAGAACTTGACGTCAAAGGACGGCCGGCCCTTGTCATCGAGGAGATAGGGCACCCGGGTTGCCTGGACCATCCGCTCGAGCGCGGCGAGGCAGGCGGCTTCGGGGCTTTTGCCCGCGCGCATGAACTCGACCACGGTGTGGCCGCCCGCGATCTGGATCACCGACTCGCCCCGGCCGGTGGAGCCCGCCGCCCCGACCTCGTTGTCGACAAAAAGCCCGGCGCCGATGAGCGGCGAATCACCGACCCGGCCGGGGATCTTGAAGAAAAGCCCGGATGTGGTCGTGGTGCCGCCGACATCGCCGCTTGCCGTTGACCGCACAGAGGTTGATGGTGCCGGTGGGTCGAACGGCGCCGTTTTCCTCGATGAATGCCCGGACATCGGGGTCCTCGGTCTGGCCGGGCGCGGGCAGCCAGTCGTCCACGTCGGACATGTTGGCCTTCCAGTAGAGCCAGATCTTGCGCGCCTTCTCGGTGAGGAGATTCTCGTCCTCGAAACCGATGGTGCGGGCGAAGCGTGCGGCTCCGTCGCCGACCAGGAGGACGCGGGTTGTGCGTTGCATCACCTGGAGCGCGACCTGCGCCGGGTGGCGGAAGCCCTCGATGGCGGCGACCGCGCCGGCGCGCATGGTGGGGCCGTCCATGCAGCAGGCATCGAGCTGGACGACGCCCTCGGAGTTCGGCAGCCCGCCGTAGCCCACGGTGACATCATCGGGATCGTCCTCGACCACGGCGACCCCGTGCACGGCGGCCTCCACCGGGAGACATTCCGGCATCCATCTGCGCCACCGCTCGACGGACCGCCTCGAGTCCGTTGGCCGAGGCTACCGCCACCGAGCGATCCACTCGAGGCGTGGACTCGGGTCGCTCCGGAAGTCGCGAGGGCGGCGGCCGCCAGCGAACCGCCGACGACGAGTTCACGACGGGAGACGCCTTGAGATTGATCGGACGGCCGAGACGATTCGGTGGGTGTGTTTTTCATGGTTTTATCGTGAGCACGCCGACGGCGGGTGTCAAGCGGCAGGAGAATTGCATTCACTTCGGTCGAGGCGACAATGGAAACTCGGCCCGGTGTGGTCTACCATAAGTGCGGAAAGCCCGTTTCTTCATAGACGATTTGTCGGGTCGGGAATACTCCGTGTTGCATCGGATCGTCGTGGATGGATCAGCAGAATGTGGAGAACCATGATGGCAGGTCACGACAGAGCGGGTGGAATCCTGCGCGCCGTTTTGGCAGTGATTCTCGGAGCGATCTTGGTCGGCTGTGATCCGCCGGACGGGCTGGCCGGAACCGACGGAGGTCCCGATTGGGACGATCTGCGGGAACGGATGGTTCGACAACAGATCGAGACCCGCGGCGTCAAGGACCCCGAGGTTCTCGCGGCCATGCGGTCGGTTCCACGGCACCGGTTCGTTCCCGAAGACTACCGTGAAGCCTCGTATCAGGACTCGCCGCTCCCCATCGGCGAGAGCCAGACCATTTCTCAGCCCTACATCGTCGCTCTCATGTCGGAGCTTCTCGAGGTCGGGCCCGGGTGACAAGGTCCTCGAGATCGGCACCGGCTCGGGCTATCAGGCAGCGGTCCTTGCGGCCATGGGGGTGGAGGTCTTCACCGTCGAGATTCGCCAGGGTCTGTGCGAGCGGGCTGAGGTCATTCTCGCCGATCTCGGCTATGACAATGCCCACGTGCGCTGCGGCGATGGATATGGCGGTTGGCCGGAGGAGTCACCATTTGCCGGTGTCATCGTGACCGCGGCTCCTGACAGGATCCCGGAACCGCTCATCGATCAGCTCGCCGTCGGAGCTCGGATGGTGATCCCCCTCGGTGATTTCTACCAGCAGCTCATGGTCATCAAAAAGACCGACGACGGGGTCGAGGAGCGTTCGGTGATCCCGGTGCGTTTCGTCCCCATGACCGGCGAGATCGAACGACAGGGAGAACCCGAGACTCCGAACGAATCCTAGCCTCCGAAACTGGTGACACCGTCGGACCAATCTCGGTCGGACGGTGCCACCATTTTCGGAGAAGGGTATAGTGTCCCAGCCAGGGGGACATTGCCTATGTGCGGTATCGTCGGGGTCATCAACAACACGGGACGATCGGTGGTGGGCGATCTCGGAAACGGGGCCCACTTCCTGCAACACCGGGGTCCGGCCTACGCCGGGCTCTTTATCTTCGATCCCGCCCGCCGGAGATACGCACTCGAGCGCGGAGAGGGTCTCGCCGACGATATCTTCAAGCCCCTCGCTGATCTCCACGGTGATCTCGGCATCGCCCACACCCGCTACAAGACCTTCGGCGGCGGCGGAACGATCAACGCCCAACCGTTTTTTGACGCCTTCCTCGGGCTGTCCCTGGCGCACAACGGCCACATAACAAACGTCGCTCAGATCGACGGCGAGCTCGGCCGTCGTGGGCAGTCGCTGGCGGCCAACTGCGATGCCGAGCCGCTCCTACGGGTGCTCGCGCTGTGGATCGAGCACTTCCGGCGCGAGGATCCGATGGCCGAGGAAAAGGAGGTCTTTTTCAAGGCCGTCGCCGAGATCCAGCAGCGGGTCACCGGAGCGTACTCGGCGGTGGCGGTGACACCGTCCGGTCTCTATGCCTTTCGCGACCCGCACGGCTTCCGGCCGATGGTCCGAGGATCACGGGTTCGCGACGGCGAAACCACGGTGATGATCGCGTCGGAGACCCTCGCTCTCGAGCAGAACGGGTTCTCGGTGGATGAGGAGGTTCCGCACGGCACCGCGCTCTTCATCGATCGAAACCTCGAGATCGACGAGCGGGTGCTGGTCCAGAAGGATGCACGTCCCTGCGCCTTCGAACTCATCTATTTTGCCGATGTCGAATCAAAGATGATGGGTGACCCGATCCGCACCTTCAGATGGCGCGCGGGGCGGGCGCTGGCCCTCCATCTCATGGACAAGGCGCCGGAACTGGTCAAGGAGATCGATCTCGTCGTGCCGATCCCACACTCGCCGATCCCCGGTGCCGAGGCCTTCGCCCAGAAGCTCGAAAAGGAGTTCAACGGCGCCGCGGTCGAGATCCAGTACGCGACGCCGATCTCCAAGTACCGCTACGGCGGCAGGATCTTCATGGAGGAGACCCAGGAGGCGCGCGACGAGGCGGCGATGCTCGACTTCCGGGTGGACACCATCTCGGTCAAGGACAAGAACGTCTTCATCGTCGACGACAGCATCGTCCGCGGCACCAACGCCAAGCGAATCGTGAAGGCGTTCCGCGCTGCCGGGGCCAAGTCGATCTGGTTCGGCACCCTCTGGCCGATGGTGATCGACTCGTGTTTCCAGGGGATCAACACCCCGACCCAGGCCGAGCTCATCGGCGCGCGCTTCGCACGCGATGTGGACGCGGTCCAGACCGAGCTCGGCGTCGATCGGCTGTTCTACCTGCCCATTGACGTTTTTCAGGAGAAGGTCATCAAGGGCGCGCCGGCGTGCATGGCGTGCACCACCGGGCAACGCGCGGTCATGTTCGAGCACGCAGGGACGGTCTTGCCGCCGGAGTGATTCGCTCGCTCCGAAAACGGCGAACGGAGACCGCGCGCGGTCTCCGTTCGCCGTTTTCGGAGAAAAGGTGGGGACGGCCGTCGCGATCGACGACCAACGACATCCCGTCCTCGACTCCCTGCGGGCGGGACGCCCGCATCACAATGGCAAAGGACCCTAATGGAGAAAGAACGCGGGCTCATTGTGGTGCGCGCGTCTCGCGCGCAGGCGGACCACGCTGGGTGACCAGAGCGGCCGAACTCCAACCCTCGCAATGAAGCGTCACGAACAGCCCGGGCCACCCCTGCCAACTTCGCTCGAGTTCGTCGGTATTCACTGCGGCGATGGTCTGGTCTCGTCGCCGATTCGATCCCGATACCGTTCACGATCCCGATCCCGATGCGGCCATTTCGGGAACGGGATCGGGATCGGGTACGGGACCGATTGGGATGGGCGGACGAGCCGACTGAACGGCGCTGTCTAACCCGCCAGCTCGCATCGACATGCCTCGAGCACGGCATCGTGCAGGAGGCCGTTGGTGGCGATGATGCCTCGCCCGGTGGCCAATTTGCGGCCCTTGGAGAAGTCGAGGGGGTTGCCGTCGAGATCGCTGACCCGGCCGCCGGCCTCCTCGATGACGATGGCGCCGGCGGCGTGGTCCCAGACCTTCTCGCGATAGCTCTCATCGCGGGGCAACCGGAGATAGATCGAAGCTTCGCCGCGGGCGAGGACGGCGTACTTGCACTGAGAATCGATGCGATAGGGTTCGGCGGTAATTCCAAGACGGCGGGCGATTCCCGCCTGGACGGAGTGCGCGGCGTGGGCCGCTTCGACTGACTCGCAGACGATGGCCTGGCTGGAGTCGTCGATGCGATCGACCCTGGCTGGGACGGCGTCGCCACCGGTGACGGGTGTCACCCATGCGCCCGCCGACCGCGCTGCGTGGAAAATCCGACCGTCGCCGTTGCCGCGTTCGCCGGGCGCAGGGAGATTCGGACAACCGAGGGCGCCGACAACCACTCCGCCGCAATCCACCAGCGCGAGCGCAATGGCGTACTGCTGGCCGCGGAGAAAGCCCTTGGTCCCGTCAACGGGATCCAGCACCCAGTGGCGGCCCACCGAGCCGCCGGGGTGTTTGCCACGATCGAGGGCAGCGGCGATGGCAGCGTCGTCGAGGTCCGGGGCGACCGATCGAACGAGGGCCCCGACCTTTTCGGCCATGGCGGGGGAGGTGTCGAGGGAGTTGGAGTCTTCCTCGGCGAGGAAGGCGTCGCCGGGATAGCGTTCGGCGAGACGGTGGCCCATCACGGCCTGGACCGTGAGATCGGCCAGCGTCACGGGTGAACGATCGCCTTTGGTCAGTGAGTCGGCGGTGGCAACGACTTCTTCCTGAACACGGCGGGTGAGAGCGCACGCCTCGGCGACGAGGGTGCGGGCGAACTCGGTTTCGGCTTCGTACATCGACGTCTCCTTCGAAGGCGGAGTGTAACGCAGGCGGCGCCGCAGGAGGATAAACGGCTCGGTATCCGGCGCCGTAACCACTGCCGGTAAGGGAGAAGGGACACCCCCGCGAGGAGCGGACGCACCGTCGGCCGCAGCGGAATGGGCATGAACAGTTCGGGCTAGAATGGCCCCGAGATTTGATGAGACCAGCGATCCACCACCTCCGCAACATGCTCATTCTGGTGCCGGCCTTGTTTGCCTGCTCCGCGATGATTCATCAACTGACTCCGGCGCCGTTTGTGCGTTCCCTGACCCCCAAGTTGACGCACCTCGAGGAGAATCCCGACACCTACGACATTCTGTTCGTCGGGTCCAGTCGGGTCTTTCGGCAGATCTCTCCGAAGATCTTCGATCAGCCGTCTGCGGACCCACGACTTCAACCTGCGTTCGTTCAATCGTCGGCGTTCCGGCCGCGAAGTCGGTCGAGGTCTGGCACCTGCTGCGCGGTTTCGCCGCCGATCAGGGGAATCAGGCCGAAATATGTGCTCATCGAACCGGACGGGCTGCTGATCGGGATCGAACGCGAGAACGCTCGCCACCGAAAGGGAGATCTACTGGCACGGTTCCGCCGAGACCACCCTGGCGATCGATCATTGGGAAGGCTCGAATACCGGGCCCGGCATGACAATGACGGCTCTGCATACCGGAGCCTTCCTCCTCGATCGACTCGGCGTGGGTCGTCTTCGACATCTCGGTTCGCAATTCGGGATTCCACGAAATTGCGCAACAGGCTGACAAGGAAGGTCTCGGACCCGATGGCGATGGCTTCGTGCCGTTCGTGAAATCGCCGGCACCAGGAAGAGTTCGGACGAAGGCAGGACTTTCTCGACCACCTCCCGCGCTACCGCCAGATGGTCGCCCGGCAGGCCGAGGGGCAGCCTCAGCAGGAGACGACCTGACCGCCTACCATGCCGGGCCATGCTCACGAGGCTCAAGACGGCAATCGAGGCCCTCGGCGCAGAGCCCGTCTTCATCCTTTCTCCGGTCACGCGCCCGGCGCAGCGAGGTCCACCAGGCGTATCGCGAAGGCACTGCTGCCGAATCTTTTCGCCTTCGACGACGCGTCGGAGTATCCGGAGCTCTACGCGGTCGCCAATCGCTTCGATTTCGAGCATCTGAACACGCGAGGGCTCGACGATCTACACCCGTCTCCTGGCGGACCGGTTTGCCGAACACCTGAAACGTGGCGAAAGCGGGGGTGGGGAGTGATCTTCACCGAGTTCCGCTTTCTTTTCTTCTTTGCTGCCGGTCTTCGTCGTCCGCTGGTCTGCTGCGCGATCTCACGGCCCAGAAGCTCTGGCTGCTGCTGTGTTCCTACGTTTTCTACGCGGCGTGGGACTGGCGATTTCTTGTCGCTCATCTGGATCTCGACCGTGGTCGACTACGTGGTCGGGATACGCCTGGGTGACGAGGTCGATCGCGACGTCGCGAAAGCGATGGATCACCCTCAGCGTGGTCACCAATCTCGGGCATTCTCGGGGTTTTCAAGTACTTCAATTTCTTTGCCGAATCCCTGGTCTCCGTGCTCGAGCTACCTCGGGCTGCCGCTTTCCTACACCGTGATCGACATCGTCCTCCCGGTCGGGCATCTCGTTCTACACCTTCCAGACCATGAGCTACTCGCTCGACGTCTATCGCGGCCGGCTCGAGCCCACCCGGAACCCTCTCGATCTGGCTCTCTTCGTCGGCTTCTTCCCCCAGCTCGTGGCCGGACCGATCGTCCGCGCCAGCGCCTTTCTTCCGCAGCTCCAGCTGTCGGCCCGACTGCAGAGATGTCGATTTCCGATCGTCTCTGGTCCTCTTCCTCTCGGGCTTCTTCAAGAAGGCCTGCGTGTCCGACAACATCGCGCCCTTCGTCGATCGTTTCTTCGCCGCCCCGGACGAGTTCACCGCCCTGTCGGCCTGGATCGCCACCCTGCTCTACGCCGCCCAGATCTACTGCGATTTCTCGGGCTACTCCGACATGGCGATCGCGACCGCACGAATGCTCGGATTCGAGCTCGGCGAGAACTTCAACTTTCCCTACCTGGCGACGAACATCCGGGATTTCTGGCGACGATGGCACATTTCGCTCTCGACCTGGCTCCGAGACTATCTCTACATCTCGCTCGGCGGCAGCCGCGGCTCGCAGCTCTTCACCTACCGCAATCTGATGTTGACCATGTTGCTGGGCGGGCTCTGGCACGGCGCTTCGTGGAATTTCGTCATCTGGGGAGGTCTCCACGGCACTCGCCCTCGTCGCCCACCGATTGTGGGAGCCCGTCAACACGGAGGATTCCGAGGAGCTCTCGGAACGCCCTCGGATTCGTGCCTGACCTTCTGGTGGGTCAACCTGGCCTGGATCTTCTTCCGCGCCGTCGACCTCTCCCAGGCGCTGTCGATCTCGCGTTCGTTTGTTTTCTCACGGACAGTGGACCCCGCTCACTCGGAGTCGGATTGCGGTGGCTGTTGGCGGTCCTTGCCTTGCCTGCATCTCGCCGGGTATCTGAGTCAACGGAGTGTCTGGTGGCGTGACCTTCCGGGTTGGGTCTTTGCGACCGGCCTACGGCGTGTTGGTCGGCCTGACTCTGGCGTTTATCCACCCATCGGCGCAGCCGTTCATCTACTTTCAGTTCTGATGTCGAAGTTCGACTGGAGGATCTATGCCGAAGCGACGTGCGCCGGGTTGACCGCGTTGCTGCCGATTCCTCTTGTCGATCTCGCGTTCGAGGCCACCTTCCGGAAAAGGATGCCCGGCACCATCGCCAAGGTCCGCCACCGAGCGTCGGCGGAAGGGGCGCGACGCCGCCTGGGTCGGGGCCGAGACCGCCTGGTGTCGCTCGAAGGCTGCCTGTCCCTGCCGCTGGGCGTCGTGCGCTACATCGCGCGAAAAGTCTGGCGAAAGGTGATCTATGTCTTCGCCATCGCGGACGCGGCGACGCAGGTCAGCGCCTATTGGCACCGAGCCTACCTCCTCGATCACATCATCAGCGCAGGGCACACCGGCCCGGACGTCGATTGGCGTCGTTCAGCCGTGGTCTTCGAAAGGGTGCTGCAGGAAACCGACACCAGCCCCCTCCTGGGCGTGGCTCGACAGACCGTCTCGAGTGTTCACCGTGTCCTTCGGCTGCTCCTGCGCGCCCGCCGTCGTGGGGCCGTCCAGGAGATCGAATCGCTGTCGACCATTCTCGGTTCGCACTGGGATGCAGCTGAGAGGTCACTCAACCACGTCGCGCTTCGCTACAACGAGGAGTACGCCCGTTCCTTGGAATCACATCCCCCGTCGATGTGAGACAACAGGCCCAGGATGACGGATAATGCCCAGCGTAGGAGGAACCATGCGCTCAAGCATCAGTGTCATTTGTCTTTTCATGGTCATTGGACTCGCCGGTTGCGGGCAGTCGGCCTCGACCCCGGCTGACGAGCAGCAGTCCGAGGCACCGGCCCAGGTCGAACACGAAGCCATTTCCGATGAGGACTTCGAGTCAGGTCAGGCCGGCGAGATGGTCGCCTCTGACGGCGAAGACGAGGGATCGGAAACGCAAGCCGGGGATGAAACTCCCTGAGCGAGCCCGGCCCCGGAGTTTGAATTGACGTGGAGGAGTAATTCGCGGACGGCGACCGGCCTGCGTGACGAAACCGACGTCCCAGCGAGACCCCAGAAACATTCTCATCGAGGAGTTTGGAGATCAACCGAAACGTGGTGAACGAACTTCCATCGAGGATGCATCGAATACCGATCGGGCGGCGGGCAGGTTTTCCGGAACTTGTCGTGACGGTCCTTGCGGTTTTCATCGGCGCCGGTTGCGGCAGCGGGCCGATGGACCAAGATTCCGCTGAACCCGCTTCATTCTCTTCCCTTGCCGGGAAATACACATCGAACCAAACGGTGACGGTGGTTCCCGACCGATTCTGGGAAGCCGATGAGGAGTCAGACTCGTGGTCGTTCCGTGGCTGGGCGAATCTGGTCGTTCAGATCGGCCGGAACGGGACACCGGCCCCGCTGCACATCCGATTCGTCCCCGACCAGCCGACCTCGCCCATGCACTTCAGTGCTCTGTGGGACGAAAGACCTGTTGGGGTCGATTCGGTGCCTGCCGGCGATGGAATCGCGGTCAGCATTCCTGGCGACGGTCTTTCCCCCGGTCTTCACCGCCTCAAGATCGGCAGGATTCTGGCGGCCGACGACGTCGCGGTGCGTGAATCCCCGGACTGCCGATTCACCGCGATCGAGTACGGGATCGGCGAGACCCACCGTCTGAAGCCGAGCGACCGGGTGCGGCTCGAATTCACCCGCGCCTTCTTGGAAGACGGCGTGACCGGCATCAGCAACGAGCGTCACGGTGGTTTCCTCGTCTCCGGACGCCGGGCCGAACGCGTGAAACTGACCGTCGCCGAGGCCGCGGATGTTTCATTCGCGGTTGCGTCCTTCTTCGCGCCGGAGACGCGATTCTCCGTCGAAGTCGATGGTGTTCAGTACGACGCCCAGGCCGGGTCAAAGGCGGTCGACCTCCGGTTCCCGGTCGAGCCCGGCGATCATGAGTTGGTGCTCGGCACCGACGGGCCGGAACAGGGGCTCTATCTCTGGGGCGAACCGAGCTTTCGGCTCCGCGATTCGGCTCCGCCGGGCCCGGTGATCCTCGTCACCCTCGACACCACCAGGAAAGACGCGTTGGCGATCTACGGAGGACCCGCCGTGGTCTCGCCGGACATCGCTCGACTGGCGGAGACGTCCACGGTCTTCGATCAGGCCTGGTCGACCTCGCCGTGGACGCTGCCGTCGCACGCGACCCTCTTCACCGGGCTCTATCCGACGCGTCACGGCGCCGGTGTATCGAACACCCGGCTCGATATTCCCCACCCGACGCTGGCCGAACTCGCGCATGAGGCGGGCTTCCGAACCGCGGGTTTTTCGGGTGGCGCACTGTCGGCGTCCCACTGGGGTCTCTCCCGCGGTTTCGACAGCTATCGCGATCCGGACCGGTTCGAGACCAGGGGCGACCGGCAGACCGACGCTGTCAAGGAGTGGATCGGCCGGCACGGCAAAGATCCGTTCTTCCTCTTCGTCAACTACTTCGATCCCCACGCGATGTACCGGGCACCCGCCGAGTTCGAGGAGTTGCTCGGGGTCGGCGAGCTACGAGCGAGGATCGCGGATGTCCCGGTGTGGAATCAGGTGAGCGAGGGCGACCCTGCCGTCTGGCGGGCCGTCGTCAACGGCGAGGTGGCGCCGACTACCGAGGCGATCGAGTATCTCGAAGCTGCCTACCTTGCCGAGGTGGCGTTCATGGATCACCAGATCGGCCGGCTGATCTCGGTGCTCGTCGAGGCCGGCCTCTTCGACCGGGCGACCATCATTCTCGTCGCCGATCATGGTGAGTTCCTGGGCGAGGGAGGCTTCTTCTCCCATGCCTGCAGGCTCGATCCCGAGCTCACCGAGATCCCGCTGCTGATCAAATGGCCGGGGCAGACGACCGCCGAACGCGATCATCGACTGGTCTCACAGGTCGATCTCTTCGCCACGATCGTCGATGCGTTGGGCGTGACGGCATCGCCGCGCGACGGAATTCCGCTCCGGGGATCGGATCTCTCCGCCTTTGATCGCCGGACGAAGGTCTTCATGGAAGAACACGAGAATCGAATCCACCCGCTCTTCGAGAACATGACCGTCGCCCCTCATATTTACGGTCTGCAGGAACGGGACCGACGACAGCTGGTGTGGTCCGGAGGGTCGCTCTGCTACGACCGATCGGCGAGCGGCTGGAGTACGGCGGAGTGTGAAGTCGGCTGGCAGCAGCGGCTTGAGGACCTGGCGGCGGTCGCCGCACTCCCCGTGGAAACCGAGTTCTCCGCCGGCGATGTCGGGTTGACCGACGAAATGCGGGAGCACCTCGAGGCCCTCGGATATATCCGCTAGCGATGCCCGAACCGCTCTTTCGAGTCGGCGAGGGGCGACGGGTCGGCTCCTCGTCGTATACTCGACCGGTGATCTCTCCTTGGAGGTGTGGACCGTGTTTCGTTTTGTCGGCGGCTTCCTCGCGTGTCTGCTGCTCGCCGCCTGCGGGCCGTCATCCGATCGAAAGGTGGACAACGTGACTGCGCCTGTTCTGCCGATCGAGGCGAGCGGATGGGCGGCGGCGGGCGACGAGGAGGTCTTCGACACCGAGTCGATCTTCGCCTACATCGACGGCCACGCCGAGGTCTATCTCGCCTATGGCATGAAACGCTGCGTCTCGAGGCGCTACGCGGCCGCGACGGCGAGGACGAGATCGTCGTCGATCTCTTCGAGATGGCGTCGCCGGCCGACGCCTTCGGCGTCTTCAGCCACGATCGCGCGGGTGAGGACGTGGCGGTGGGGCAGGGGGGCGTCTTCCGCCACGGTTGGCTCTCGTTCTGGAAGGGCTCGTGGTACGGGTCGGTCTACGCGACCGAGCGGCGATGAAGGCGCTCGACAGGCCGTTCTCGATGTCGGCCGCGCGGTGGCCGGTGCTCTGGAGAGTGGGGGAGAGGTCCCCGCGTTGGTGACCCGGATGCCGGCCTCGGGTCTGGATCCGGCGAGCGTCTGCTATCTCCGCAGCCCGCAGATTCTCAACGCCCATGTCTTTGTCGGTGGCGACGATCTCTTCGGTCTCGGTCCCGGAGGTCGAGGCGGTGGTCGGGAAAGTACGATCTCGGTGAGACCGCCGGTTCACTTGGTTCTCGTGCGATACCCCGATGAGGCGACGGCGGAGACGGTGGAACGCCGGGTTCGCGCGGAAGAACGAGGCGGTGACGGCGGACGGCCGGCCATGGTGATCGGTCGCAACGGCGAATGCTGGCGGCGGTCGTCGGCGCCGAGTCCGACGACGGCGTCGAGGCATTGCTCGAGAAGGCATTGGGAGGCGGAGCATGAGAAAGAACCGGGGCAGCGTCAATCGTCGCGAATTCTTCAAGATCGGCACGGGTGCGGCGGCTGCGGGACTCTTCGGAACCGGCGCCGCGCACAGCGACGAGAAACCCGCAGCGCCGACGAGCAGGGTGGTCCTCATCCGCGAGACAGGCTGTGGTGAGCGACGAGGGCGCCCTCGACGGGGAGATGCTCCACTCGATGTTGAACCGTGCCGTGACGTCTCTCTTCGAGGTGAAATCGCCCGAGGATGCATGGAAGAAGGTGGTCAGCCCCGACCGATGTGGTCGGCATCAAGACCAATGTCTGGTCCAATCTCCGGACTCCGCCCGAGCTCGAGGAGGCGATCCGTTCCGAGGTGATCAAGGTCGGGGTCGAAGCCGGAGGATGTGGCGGTCGACGACCGCGGCGTGCTCTCCAACCCGGTCTTCCAGCGAGCGACGGCCTTCATCAACACCCGGCCGCTGCGGACCCACAACTGGTCGGGGCTCGGCACCTGCCTCAAGAACCTCATCATGTTCGTGCCGCGGCCGCCCGAGTACCACGCGGACTCCTGCGCGCCGCTCGGCGCGCTGTGGAAGCTCCCCGAGCTCGAAGGCAAGGTGAAGCTCAACATCCTGGTCATGCTGACGCCGCAGTTCCACGGCGTCGGGCCGCACAGCTTCTCCAAGGAGTACATCTGGCCCTACCGCGGCCTCATCGTCGGGGTCGATCCCGTGGCGGTGGACGCCACCGGCGCCCGCATCCTCCAGGCCAAGCGCGATCTCTACTTCGGCGAACCCAGCCCGATCAGCCCGCCGGCGCATCACATCGAGATCGCCGGCAGCCGCTACGGTCTCGGGGTGTCGGACCCGGCATCCATCGACCTGGTGCGGCTCGGGTGGGACGACGACGCGTTGATCTGACGAACCTCAGAGTCGATTCCAGCCTACACGCCCTCGAAGGCCTGATCGAAATCGGCGATGAGGTCCTCGACGTCCTCGCAGCCGATGGAGACCCGCACGAGGCCGTCGGTGATCCCGGCGGCGATCCGGTCTTCGCGCGGCATGGCGGCGTGGGTCATGGACGACGGGTGCTGGATGAGGGTTTCGACGCCGCCGAGCGAGACCGCGAGGGTCATGAGCTTGACCGCGTCGAGGAGCTTGGCGCCGGCCTCGACGCCGCCCTTGACCTCGAAGGAGATGAGCGAGCCGGGGCCGTCCATCTGCCGTTCGGCGAGCTCGTGCTGCGGGTGGCTCTTGAGACCGGGGTAGCGCACCCACTCGACCTTGTGGTGGGTCTCGAGGTACTCGGCGATGATGCCGGCGTTGTCCTGGGCGGCGCGGACCCGCAGCGCCAGGGTCTTGAAGCCGCGCAGGGCGAGCCAGGCCTGGTGCGGGTCCATGCAGGCGCCGAGGTAGGCGTGGACCGGTTTGAGCCGCGCCCGCATCGCGTCGTCCTTCGGGACGATCATGCCGGCCACGACATCGGTGTGGCCGTTGATGAACTTGGTCATCGAGTGCATCACGACGTCCGCGCCGTAGCTCGAGGGGTCGCTGAAGAACCGGGGAGGCGAAGGTGTTGTCGACCAGCAGGACGGCGCCGGCGGCGTGGGCGATCTCGGCGGCGGCGGCGAGATCGGTGAGGACGATGGTCGGGTTGGCGGGGGTCTCGACGAAGACCATCTTGGTGTTCGGCCGGATCGCAGCGCGGAGGGCGTCGAGATCGGCGGTGTCGACAAAGCTCGATTCGACGCCGAATCGACTGAAGTCGCGTTCCATGACGACCCGCGACGGACCGTAGACCGAGGACGTGCCGACGAGGTGGTCGCCCTGGTTGAGCAACGCGAAGACGACGCGTGCAGAACGCGGCCATGCCCGAACCGGTGGCGAGACCCTGGGCGCCGCCCTCGAGGGTCGCGACGGCCTCCTCGAGGCGGGCGATGGTGGGGTTGCCCATGCGGGTGTAGATGAAGCCGTCGGCCTCACCGGCGAACCGAGCGGCGCCCTGGGCGCAGTCGGCGAAGGCGAAGGTCGAGCTCTGGATGATCGGCGGCGCGACGGCCCCGGTGGCCTCGTCGACGTGCTGGCCGGCGTGGATGGTCTGGGTCGTTCGTCCGAGATCTTCTGAGGTTGTCGGTCATGAGAGCTCCCTTCGCCCGTGTCACGTGTTGCGTACCACGAATCCATCCCGGTGTCGAGGAGGCCTTGCGCAACCGTGCAACCCGGGTCAGCCACCGTGACAGCGTCGGCGTCAGTGTCCGCGTCCGCATCCTCTTCCTCTCCCAGATGCAACGTCCTTTCGGCCGATCCCGTGTCCCGATCCGGGATGCCGATCCCGATCCCGTTCCCTGCGATGCCGATCCGCGGGTTGCGCTCTCGTGGTCGCACGAGGGAAGCTGCGCTATCATCGTGCAACACCGATGCCGCACCTTGGCACTCACGCCAGGAGTCCATGCATGAAGGTCTTGATGATCAGCAGCGAAGTTCTGCCCTTCGCAAAGGCCGGGGGTCTCGGCGACATGGTTGCCGCGCTGGCGGCCGAACTCGAACGACAGGGTCACGAAGTACGGATCGTCCTGCCGCGCTACTACTCGGTCGACTCGGGTCTGCTTCGCCGCCTCGACCGGCCGCTGGGTGTTCCCATGGGTGGCGAGGAAGAGTGGTGCGCGATCGAGATGACGACGCTCCCCGGAACCGAGGTCAAGGTGTACTTTCTCGAACACCAGGAGCTTTTCGGGCGCGATGGTATCTATGGAAACAAGACCGAACCGGAGTTCTCGGACAACCTCCAACGATTCACGCTACTGTGCCGCGGCGCCCTTCAGTTGGCCAAGATGCTCGAGTGGAAGCCCGATGTGATCCACGCCCACGACTGGCCCGCCGCCTTGGCCCCCGTCTATCTCAACACCCTCGAGCGCGACGGGTTCTTCACCGATACGGGGAGCCTGCTCACGATCCACAATCTCGCGCACCAGGGGATCTTCCCCAAGGAGGAGATCGAATACACCCTCATCGGTTGGGAGAAGTTCCACGGCGCCGGTTTCGAGTACCACGACAGTCTCAACCTCCTCCAGGCCGGGATCCGAAACGCCGATGTGCTGACGACGGTTTCGCCGACCTACGCCGAGGAGATCCAGACCCCGGAGTTCGGCCACCGGCTCGACGGTCTGCTCCGCCACCGCTCGCCGGATCTCTTCGGCGTCCTCAACGGCATGGACTACGAGCTCTGGAACCCGGTCAAGGACCGGCACCTCCCCGCCAACTTCTCCCCCGAGAAGCTCGGCGGAAAGGCGGAATGCAAGGCGGCGCTCCAGGAAGTCATGGGGCTCAAGGTGGACTCCGATGTTCCGCTTTACGGGATGGTCTCACGGCTCGTCGAGCAGAAGGGCTTCGGCGAGCTCTGCGGTCCGACCCACGGCAGCCTCTACAACATCTGCGACGATCTCGATCTCCAGTTCGTGATTCTCGGAACCGGCGACGAGTGGTGTGAGGACGAGCTCGATTCGCTGGCTGAACGGTTGCCCAACCTCGCGGTCGATCTCGAGTTCAACGAACCGCTGGCCCACCTCATCATGGCCGGGTCGGATTTCTTCCTGGTGCCGAGCGTCTTCGAGCCCTGCGGATTGACTCAAATGTACGCGATGCGATACGGCGCCCTGCCGGTCGTCAGGCGGACCGGAGGTCTCGTCGACACCGTCGAGAATTACGACGAACCGACGGGCGAAGGGACCGGTTTTGTCTTCGATCTCCTGTCGCCCTCGGCGATCTACAACACCGTGGGATGGTCGCTCTGGGCCTGGTACAACCGCCCGGAACACATCGCCGCCATGCAGCAGCGAGCCATGGCCGAACGATTCGACTGGAAGGCATCGGCGGCGCGGTATGCCGAGCTCTACAAGGGGGCGGTGGATCGCCGATCGGGCGCCGTCCTGAGGACGTGGTGAAGACATGGAGAGAAAACAACTCATTCGTGTGGTCCTCTTTGTTGCCCTGGTGGCGGGCGCGCTGGGAATGCGGAACTATTTTGCTCCCGGTAGCTGTGGTCCGCCGTCAGATCTTCGAGGCGGTGGCGAGCTTCAAGAACGAAAACATCCTCGGCGTCATGTCCAGGATCTCGCGTTCGTACACCGACGACTGGGGCGGCAGCTACGAAGGTCTGGGAGCTGAGGCCCAGTCGATGATGGACGCCTACGACGGCCTCACGATGGATGTCGACATCGACTCCGTGGAAATCGGCGACGAAGAGGCCCGGGTCGAGCTCACCTTCGTCATCGGCGGCCGGACCGAGGTCGGAAGCGGAAACATCTTCGGTACCGAACTCGATCCGTGCCGGGCGACCCTGAGATGGATCAAGGAAGAGCCCGGCTGGCGCCTCGTCGAGACCGAAGAGCTCGACATTCCCCAGTTCCGGGAAGAGCTGCAGCGGCGAAGGGATCGTTGAAAATCTAACCTCAGTCTTTTTTTGCCCAGCGGCTTCTGCAGAAGCCGCTGGGCAAAAAAGAGAGAAAACGTTAGGCCATCACCTTGGCAACTGCGTTCCCCGCGCGGACCACATCCTCGTCGGTGATGTGGTAGTGCGTCACCATCCGGACGAAGTCGTGGCCGAGGGCGTGGACGAGGACCCCTTCCTCGGCGAGGGCGGCGGCGAGACCGGCGGCGGTGAGTTTGGCGGTGTCGTCGAAACCGAAGCAGATGATGTTCGTCTCCACCGTTTCAGGGTCGAGTTTGATGCCGGGAATCTCGGCGAGGCGGTCGGCGAGAGCTTTCGCGCGACGATTGTCATCGCCGAGGAGGGGCAGCACCTCGTCGAGAGCGACGAGCCCCGCCGCCGCGATGACGCCCACCTGCCGCATCCCGCCGCCCAGGGCCTTGCGGATTCTCCTGCCGTCGGCGATGACGTCGGTGTCGCCCACGAGCATGGAACCGACGGGAGCGCCGAGACCTTTGGAGAGACAGAACATGACGGTGTCGCAGCCGGCCGCGATCTCCGCGGCGGGCACCCCGAGGGCCGCGGCCGAGTTGTGGATGCGTGCGCCGTCGAGGTGAACCGGAAGACCGTGGTCTTTGGCCACCGCGATGAGCTCGCGCATTCTCTCGATCGGAGTGATTCTCCCACCGGCGAGATTGTGGCTGTTCTCGAGCGCCAGCATCGAGGTCGGTGTCCGGTAGCCGATCTTGCCCTGGATGACCGCTTCAACCTGTTCGGGCGCGAGGATGCCGTCTTTGGTGGTGATGGGACGCGGAAACGCGCCGGAGAGAAGGGACATGGCCCCCATCTCGAAATTGAAGATGTGGCAGCCCGCATCGCCGATGACCTCGGTGCCGGGTCGGGTGTGGAGATGGACGGCGATCTGGTTGCCCATGGTGCCTGATGGAACATAGAGCGCGGCCTCGCGGTTCATGAGCTCAGCGGCGCGTTTTTCGAGTCGGTTGACCGTGGGGTCTTCGCCGTAGACATCGTCACCAACGGCGGCTGTAAACATGGCCTGCCGCATGGCGTCCGTGGGGTGTGTTACCGTGTCGGATCGAAGGTCGATGAGGGGTGCAAACATGGTCGTATTCTACTATGGCGTCACCACTTGACTTCGCAAAAATTCGAAGCTAGGATTCGTTCTCATGACAGAAGATAAGTCTAACGATATCTTCACTTTTCCAAAGTGGACATGGGTGTTGAGACCGGGAATCGCAGCTGCTGCGGTGGGGGGGCTGGTCTACGCCAGCGTCGTCATCTATCTCGGATTCTCGCCAAAGGCGACCGATGTGGGCTATATGCCCACCCAGCCGGTTCCGTACAGCCACGCCCTCCACGTCGGTCAGCTCGGCGTGGACTGCCGGTATTGCCACACCGGGGTCGAGGTCGCGGCGGCCGCTGCGATCCCACCGACCCAGACCTGTATGAACTGTCACTCCAAGGTGCGGGCCAACTCGGAGAAGCTCATCCCGGTGCGGGAGAGTTACGCCACCGGGATGCCGGTGCCGTGGATCCGCATCCACGATCTTCCGGACTATGTCTACTTCGATCACTCGGCCCATGTTCGTCGCGGGGTCGGATGCGTTTCATGCCACGGCCGGATCGACGCCATGGAAGTGGTTTTCCAGGCTGAACCCCTGAGCATGGGTTGGTGCCTGGAGTGCCACCGCAGCCCGGAGAACCACTTGCGTCCGGTGGAATTCGTCACCCAGCTCGATTGGGTGCCGGAGGAAGACCAGTTGGCGCTCGGCACGAGGTTGCGTGCGACCAACAACATCAATCCCCCGACGGATTGCAACACATGTCATCGCTAAGGCCGGAGCAAAGCATGCAGTACTGGCGAAGCCTCGACGAACTCGCGCAGACTCCTGAATTCAAGGAGGCTGTCCGACGCGAGTTCCCGAATGACGAGTGGGACCGGTTGCCGCCGGCCACGCGTCGTCAATTCCTCAAGGTCATGGGGGCGTCCATTGCGTTTGCCGGACTGACCTCGTGCCGTTGGCCGAAGGAGGAGATCGTTCCCTTCGCCAGCCGACCGGACGGCCGGATACCCGGTGTCGCCGAGCAGTACGCCACCGCCATGGAGGTGGGAGGGTCATCGCTCGGGCTGCTGGTGACCTCCGTTGACGGCAGGCCGATCAAGAACGAGGGCAACCCGAACCACCCGGACAGCCTCGGAGCCCTGCCGGCCACTGCTCAAGCCGACATTCTCCAACTCTATGATCCGGACCGCAGCCAGCGTCTGCTTTACCGCCAGAGCGGCCAGGACTTCGTCAAGAGCTGGGACGATTTCGCTTCCTGGACAGCCGAGTACGTGTCCGGTTCCGGCGCGGGCTTTGCGGTGCTTGCGGAACCGACTTCATCACCGAGCATGGCGCGTCTGCGCCGGCGCTTTGCCGAGACCCTGCCCGATGCTTCCTGGTTCGAGTATCAACCGATCAGCCGCGATGCGGAGCGTGAAGGCACCACCATGGCCTTTGGCCGGCCGTTGCGGATTCATCCGGACCTCAGTCAGGCAAAGGTCATCGCGTGTTTCGATGCCGATCCGTTTTTCGATCACCCGTCGGCGATCGCTCTCGCGCGACAGTTCGCCGAGTCTCGCCGGCCTTCTCCCGACGGCATCAGTCGTTTGTGGGTGGCGGAGCCGTCCTTCACCATTACCGGCGGTCAGGCCGATCAGCGGCGGGCGGTGTCCGGCTCGGCGATTCCCAAAATGCTCGCCATGTTGGCGCGCGAACTCGTGGCTGAGCTTCATCTGGAGCTGCCAGATCAGGCGGTCAACCTCGAGGCCGCCTACGGAGCGGCAGATGCCGGTGGTGATGCTTTCGTCACCGGTCTTGCGGCCGATCTCATGGCCCACCGTGGTTCGAGCGTGATTCTCGTCGGACCGGGTCAGCCCCCCGAGGTGCACGCCCTGGCGGCGGTTCTCAACGAGGGGCTGGGCGCGGTCGGCACGACCCTGCATTACTCCGAAGACCCGACGCCCGAGCGACCGACGCATGACCGGGCGATTACCGAGCTCGCGGCGAAGATGCGCGCGGGTGCGGTCGAAACCCTGCTCATCATCGGCGGCAATCCCTGCTACGACGCGCCGGCGGACATCGGCTTCGCCGAACTCCTCGCTCAGGTGCCGAACAGCGTTCACCTCAGCGCCTACAACGATGAAACATCGACTCGTTGCAGCTGGCACCTGCCGCGGGCGCACTCCCTCGAAGCATGGGGAGACGGTCGTGCATGGGACGGCACTCTGACCCTCCAGCAGCCGTTGATCGAACCTCTCTACGGCGGCCGCAGCGCCCTCGAGGTGATCGCCACGGTGCTCGGCGACGCGTCGGCCAACGGTCATGAAATCGTCCGCGAGACCGCAACGACGTTCCTCGATGACGCCGATTTTGAAACCAACTGGAAACAGGCTCTCCACGACGGCGTCGTCGATGGAACCGGTTGGACAACGGTCGTCGCCGATCTTGACGGTTCGAATCTCGCGAGCTCGGCCGCCGCTCTGGCAGGGCTCATCAGCGCTCCGTCGCCGACGGTCGCTCATCCCGAGTTGGTTCTGACCGCGGACCGGAAGGTTTACGACGGTCGATGGGCCAACAACGCGTGGCAGCAGGAGCTCCCCGATGCGATCACCAAGACCACCTGGGACAACGTCCTGCAGGTGGCGCCTCCCATGGCTCGCGAACTCGGTCTGGGCGAGGGTGATCTGGTTGAAGTCTCGGCCGCCGGCAGCACCGCCGTGTTGCCGGTGTGCATCGTTCCCGGTCAGGCCGCTGCGACGGTGAGCGCGTCGCTCGGCTACGGCCGGACCGCCGCCGGCTCGGTCGGCAATGGTGTCGGCGCCGATCTCTTCGGTTTCCGTACCGTGGCCTCGCCGTGGCTGGTCGCCAAGGTCGAGATCAAACGGACCGGCCGCGGGGTCCAGCTCGCGTCGACCCAGGACCACTTCGCCATCGACGCCATCGGGTTCGGCGCCCGGAACAGCCGGATTTCCACCCTGGTCCGGGAGGTCGATATCGACCACTACCTGGCTGACCCCGAGGTCATCCAGCACATGGACCACCACCCGCCGCTCATCTCGTTGTGGAAAGACCAGCAATACGAGGGCGAACAGTGGGGGATGGCCATCGACCTCAACGCGTGCAACGGCTGCAACGCCTGCGTCGTCGCTTGCCAGGCCGAGAACAACGTGCCGGTGGTCGGGCGCGAGCAGGTGGTCAACCAGCGCGAGATGCACTGGCTGCGGATCGATCGCTATTTCAAGACCGAACCCGGGGTCGGACCTCTCGATGTCGACGACGCTGAGATCGTCTTCCAGCCCATGACCTGCATCCAGTGTGAGAATGCGCCCTGCGAGCAGGTCTGTCCGGTGGCTGCAACCCAGCACACCGAAGACGGCATCAACGCCATGGTCTACAACCGGTGCATCGGCACCCGGTACTGCTCGAACAACTGTCCGCTCAAGGTCCGCCGCTTCAACTTCTTCAACTACCACAAGGGTCTTCAGGAAGTGGAGAAGCTCCAGTTCAACCCCGACGTCACGGTTCGTAGCCGCGGCGTGATGGAGAAGTGCACCTACTGCATCCAGCGGATCCAGAGTGTGCGAATTCCAGCGCGGAACGACAACCGTCCGATCACGGACGGCGAAATTGTCCCGGCGTGCGCCCAGACCTGTCCGACCCGCGCCATCGCCTTTGGTGATCTCAACGATCCGAAGAGCGAGGTGTCGAAGCTGCGCGAGGATCATCGCGCCTACGCCACCCTGGTCGAGCTCAACATCCGTCCTCGGACCCAATACCTGGCCCGGCTGTCGAACAAGATCGGCGGTGATGGGGGAGACGTTCACGCGCCTTCACACGACGCCGGTGACTCCGACCATGGGAAGGAGGGCTGAGAACCATGAGTGCCTCCATTCCTGTTTCGTTGGGTCACCTCGACAACACCACCGACGACCCCACCCGACGGGCGCCGCTGATCGTCGGCGACAACGACTTTCACAGCGTGACCGAGGCGGTGTGCGGCATTCCTGAGATGGCCAAGACGCCGCCCGCCTGGTGGATTGCCTTCTTCGTCTCGGTGAGCCTCACCGGCGTGCTCTTTGCCATGATCACCTACCTGATCACCACCGGCGTCGGCGTCTGGGGCCTGCAGACACCCGTCGCATGGGGCTGGGCCATCGTCAATTTCGTTTTCTGGGTCGGCATCGGCCACGCGGGAACCCTGATCTCGGCAATCCTCTTCCTGCTGCGGCAGCGGTGGCGCACCAGCATCAATCGTTTTGCCGAAGGCATGACGATTTTCGCGGTTGTCTGTGCGGGGATCTTCCCGGGAATCCACGTCGGCAGGGTCTGGGTCGCTTACTGGCTTGCCCCGATTCCCAACCAGATGTCCATGTGGCCGAACTTCCGCTCGCCCCTGCTGTGGGATGTCTTCGCGGTCGGGACCTACGCGACGGTGTCACTGCTCTTCTGGTACATGGGGATGATCCCGGATCTCGCAACCCTCCGCGACCGTGCCAAGACCAAGGTGAAGTGGTTCGTCTACGGGATTCTCAGCCTCGGTTGGCGGTCGTCCAACCGGCATTGGCACCGGTTCGAGATGGCTTACCTGCTGTTGGCCGCGCTCGCGACCCCGCTGGTGCTTTCGGTTCACTCGGTGGTCAGCTTCGACTTCGCGGTTTCGATCATTCCGGGCTGGCACACGACGATCTTTCCGCCGTACTTCGTCGCCGGCGCGATCTTCTCCGGTTTCGCCATGGTGGTCACCCTCGTCATTCCGACGAGAAAGTTCTTCCACCTCGAAGAGATCATCACCCTGCGCCACCTCGAGAGCATGGCCAAGATCATGTTGGCAACGGGCATGATGGTCGGTCTGGCGTACTCGACCGAGTTCTTCATCGCCTGGTACAGCGGTAACTCGTACGAGGCGTTCACCTTCCTCAACCGGGCCTTCGGTCCCTATGCCTGGGCCTACTGGATCATGGTGAGCTGCAATGTCCTCGTGCCGCAGCTCTTCTGGGTCAAGAAGCTCCGCACCAACGTCGTCGTGCTTTGGTGCGCGTCGATCCTGATCAACGTCGGCATGTGGTTTGAAAGATTCGTCATTGTCGTGACCTCGCTGAGCCGGGATTATCTGCCCTCGAGCTGGGGATACTACAAGCCGTCCATCGTCGATGTGCTGACCTTCGTCGGCAGCTTCGGTCTCTTCATGACCCTCTTCCTGCTCTTTGTCCGCTGGCTGCCCATCGTCGGGATGGCGGAGGTCAAAGGCGTGATGCCGCAGGCGCACCTCAAGGATGTGGCGGCTCAGGGTCATGGTGACTACCATGGCGATATTCTCACCGAGAAGGGGAGGTGAAAGCATGAACGCCGACACCACCACCCGAGCGGCCGTCGCTGAGAAGGAAACCACCTTCTACGGCCTGGTCGCGAGCTTCGACAAGATCGACGAGTTCCTGGCCGCGGTGGCCGAGATTCGAACGGCCGGTTTCACCAAGTGGGACACCCACACTCCGTTTGTGGTTCACGGTCTCGATGCGGCCATGGGGATCAAACCGACTGCGCTGCCGTTCCTCGTCTTCGGCGCCGGTCTGACGGGTTGCGCCGCGGGAATCGGTCTGCAGTGGTTCACCAACGCCTACGACTACCCGTTTCTGATCAGCGGCAAACCGATCTTCAGTCTTCCGGCGAATATCCCGGTGGCCTTCGAGATGACCATTCTCTTCGCGGCGATCTCGGCGCTGATCGGGATGCTCGCGTTCAATCGACTGCCGCAGTTGTCGCATCCGCTTCACTCCAGCAGGCTGATGAAGCGAGCGACCGACGACCGTTTCCTGATCAGTATCGAGGCCGCGGATCCCAACTTCGACCCCATCAAGACCCGTGAGCTTCTGGAGTCGCTCGGTCCTCTCCAGGTGGAAGCGGTGGAGGCCTGAGTATGCCCCGCTGGTTGATTTCGATCGTCGTCGTTCTGGTGGCCCTGTCGTGGATCCCGGTGGCCCTGGCCCTGCGCGCCCGAGTGGTCAAAAAGACCGAGCCCCGAGTCCACATCATTCCGGACATGGACAATCAGCCCAAGGTCAAGGCCCAGTCGCGTTTGATGCTCTTTGCCGACCGGCGTGGGATGCGGCCGCCGGTGCCGGGGACGGTGGCCCGAGGCGCCGTCATCGGTGATTCCGCCCTTTTGCTTGGCAAGACCGACGGTGACGCTTGGGTCGAGACGAGCCCGGTGCCGGTGACCATGCCCGTGCTCGAGCGCGGACGGCAGCGTTATGAGATCTACTGCTCGCCCTGCCACGGATTGGCCGGGTATGGCGACGGGATGGTCGCCCAGCGGGCGGATCAACTCCAGGAGGGAACCTGGACACCGCCGACATCGTTCCACACCGAGTTGGTGCGTGCGCGTCCGGCAGGACACCTCTTCAACACCATCTCCAACGGCATCCGCAACATGCCGTCGTACGGTTCGCAGATTCCCGTGGATGACCGATGGGCCATCGTCGCCTATGTCAGGGCGCTGCAGCGGAGCCAGAACGCGACCATCGACGATGTCCCCGCCGATCTCCAGGCGCAACTGCGATAGCGAGGCGACCATGCACAAGGAAGTTCTGGATATCACAACCGAACCGCGGCGATTGGATGGGCGTTCCACAAAGTGGGCCGTCATCGGCGCGATCATCGGGATCGTCGGTTTCGCCGGTTCGTACATGGTCGCTTCTGGAACCGAGGGCGGGATGGACTATCTGCTCCAGACCTATCTCGTGTCCTTTGCCTTTTTTCTCTCGCTTTCGCTCGGAGCCCTCTTCTTCGTGATGCTCCAGCATCTCACCCGGGCCGGTTGGAGCGTGGTCGTGCGCCGGATCGCCGAGGTCGTCGCGGCGAACGTGTGGTTGATGGCGGTGTTTGCCATCCCCATCGTGCTCGGGATCGAGCACCTCTATCACTGGGCTCACGTGGGGGCGGCAGAGCATGACGCTCTCCTCGCCGGCAAGAGCGGGTTTCTCAACACCAACTTCTTCATCACCAGGCTTGCGATCTACTTCGCGATCTGGTCGATCCTGGCGTGGTTCTTTTATCGCGTTTCGGTGAAACAGGATGGCAACGCCGATCCGGCGCTGACCCGGCGCATGGAGGTCGTGTCGGCCCCCGGGATGGTGCTCTTCGCGCTGTCCCTCAACTTTGCCGCCTTTGACCTGCTCATGTCCCTCGATCCGCACTGGTTCAGCACGATCTACGGGGTTTATTACTTCGCGTCTTCGGTGCTGCTGTTTTTCGCGGTCATGCCGAAGATCCTGGTCTGGCTCCAGGCGCAGGGACTGTTGAGGAACGCGGTGACCATCGAGCACTATCACGACATCGGCAAGTTCATGTTCGCGTTTACGGTGTTTTGGGCCTACATCGCCTTTTCACAATACATGTTGATCTGGTACGGCAACATCCCGGAGGAGACCGAGTGGTTCCTCAAACGCCAGACCGGCGGTTGGACTGCGATATCGCTGACCCTCCTGTTCGGCCATTTCATCCTGCCCTTCTTGATGCTGATTTCGCGGCACGTCAAACGCCGGCCGGTTCCGTTGGCTATCATCGGTGTTTATGTCGCGGCCATGTGTTGGATCGACATGTATTGGCTCGTGATTCCCGAATTCAGCCCGGGTGTGGCCCGTTTCGGGGTGCTCGACATTTTGGTCTATCTGGGGATCGCCGGCATCTACTCGGCGGTGATTGCGTGGCGTCTCGGTCAAACCTCTCTCATCGCCGAGGGCGACCCGAGACTGCAGGAGTCGCTGGCGTTCGAGAACGCCTAGGCGCAGCCAATTATGAATTTTGAATTATGAATTTTGAATTTCGGAAAGTGCCGGCCGGAACACCCTCCCTGAAGGTAGGATGGGTGCCTGGCTCCGACTTTGTTCGCCGCGAACAAAGTTGCGTGCCTGGCTCCCTCTCGGTCGTTGAGGAACGGAGCGAATAATGCGTTACGACGACCCGAATGTTGCGGCCTCGGCGGTGGTCGGTGTCATTGGTGCCATCGGACTTTTCGTGATCATCGTGCTGCTCCAGACCTGGTTCTACCGCGCCGAGGAGGACGAGCGATACCGCAAGGTCTACAGCCAGCCCTACCAGGAGTTGCAGAAGGTCGACAACGAACAGCTCGAACGGCTGGGGAGTTTCGGCTGGATCAGCGAGGGCGACGGGGTCGCCCACATCCCCATCGAGCAGGCGATGAAACTCGTCGCGGAAGAAGCCGAATAGTTCTCAGTTCTTAGATTTTGAATTTTTAATTTCATCGCGAAGACTTCGAGAAGTCCGATGGCGATGGAACTCAACACTCAAAACTGAAAACTCAAAATTGTGGCGCGTTGTTCTACAACGATACGCCGTGTCCCCGCGCGAACATCTTTCCCGATGCCTCAGCCCCTCATCGATGTCAATTCAGGTATTGATCTTGCTACAGTGAGGAGTGGCGTGTCATGCTCCCGCTCGGGACAGCTGCGGCGCGCTGGTTCGATGGAGGGCATAGAACCTGATGGCACTGGTCGGCAAGCTCGAGGATCTACAGCTTGCGGAGCTGTTTCACCTGCTTTCGTTATTCAAGAAGACAGGGAAGCTGACCCTCAGCGCGAACGCCTCGACCGGTTGTTTTTTCTTCAAGAACGGCAAGATCTACCACGCCAGCAACGGCAGGCCGGGACCCGTTCTCGGGGAGTTGCTCGTGCGCAGGCAGCTCCTGTCTCAGATCGAGCTGGAGAAGGCGCTGCGAATCCAGGGAGATGGAGCGAATTGGCGTCGGCTCGGCGCGATTCTCGTCGAGCAGGGTCTGGTCAGTCCCGCCGATCTTGACGCCTTGCTTCGAGAGCAGTTGCAGGACGTCGTGGGGGAGTTCATCTCGCTCGAGACGGGTTTTTTCAGCTTCAAACCATCGGAAAGCCAGCTTTTCGAGTCCGATGCCGAGACCGGCAACGATCTCGACATCGATGGCGGTATCAACACCGACGGATTCATCCTCGATCTGCTGACCCGGCTCGATGAGGTTCAACGGTCGCACGTCGAAGGCATCGTCGCGCCCGTCCTCCTGTCGCCGGAAGGTCAACAGGTCCCGCCCGCGGCGACCGATCTGGCCTCCCTCATGGACTATATGATCGATGGATCGGCCCTCGGCGAAATGGAGGCCGGCGGCCCCGCGCGATTTGAGACTCCCGACGAACTCGGAGACCTCTGTTCGCTCATGACCGAAATCCAGCTCCGATCGCCGTCCTACACCGGTGAGATCGCGTTGATGATTCTGCGGTACGCCTCGAGCCTCGTGAACCGCGGCGTGTTGTTTCATGTCAGCGCCGACGGCATCACCGGGATCGGGCAGTTCGGCCTCGGCGGTGAGGGTGAAGCCGGTCCAAGCGTCGATGCGAAGATCCGATCGTTTTCCGTTCCTCCGGGCGAGCCGTCGATCTTCCTCGATGTGGCGGAGATCATGCAGACATATCGGGGCGCGCTCAAGCGTTGCCGGTGGAACGAAGAGCTTTTGAAACTCCTCGGTGGGCCGGTTCCCAACGAAGTGGTTGCCATTCCCATCGTGGTTGACGGTATGATTGCGGCAGTGTTTTATGGTGATAATGTCCCGGAGGGTGAACCCATCGGATCGATCAGAGGGCTCGAGCTGCTCATGATCGAGGCCGGGTTGGCCATGGAGAGACGGTTTCTCCAGGCGAAGCTGCAACGGGTCGAGGGACGGTTACAGAGTTTGGATCGCGCTGCGGATCGGGAGGACGTTGAATGAGCGGGGCTTCGAATCAATGGAGCTGGCTATGCCCTCCGGGCACGCTGACGGATGTATCAGACCGGCTGTGTGGGAAGGGGGAGCACGATGGCTAGGGCCAGCGTGATGACGGTGGATGATTCCGCCGCCATTTTAACCATCATCGCCGCGTATCTCGAGGACTCGGAGTTCAACGTCGTTGCCTCCGAGCGCGACGGACGGCGCGCAGTCCAGAAATTCGGCGAGATCCGCCCCGACATCGTGCTGCTCGATCTCATCATGCCGGGTCAGTCGGGGGTTGAGACCCTCGCACAGATTCTCGCCATCGATCCGGAGGCGTGCGTCGTGATGATTTCCTCGCTCGGTACCGAGGACGCAATCCACGAATGCCTGACCACTGGGGCCCGGAGCTTTTTGCAGAAACCGTTTACCCGCGATGACTTCCTCGAATTCATGCGCGGCGTCGACGCGTCCGCGTGAGGAGGTAGGAATGGCGACGATGTTCTTCGGCCAGTACCTTCTCGCCAAGGCGGCGATCAATCGTGAAGCGCTTCTCGACGCGCTCGATCGTCAGCGTCGTTCCAATCTGAGCTTGCCGGAGTTGGCGCTCCAGCAGGGGCTCATCGACCGCAGCCGAGCCAATTCGATCATGGTGCAGTACCGGATGTCGGATGCGCCCATCGAGGTCATTCTCGAGCAGAGCGGTGGTCTCAGTCCCGAGCAGGTCCAACGCCTGCAGAACAAACAGCGCTCCAGTTGGCTTCGAATCGGAGCCGCCCTGGTTGAGGGCGGTCACCTCAGCGATGAGGAGATCGCGACGCATCTCGCAGACTACCGGTCGTTGGAAACCGCAGTGGACCAGGAGATCCGCGAGGCGATGAGCCACCTGCCCGATTCGGAGGCAGTGAGCGCGTGCGTCGAGTTGACGGTCTTTCACCTCGCCAGGGTCACCGGTCGTCCGGTCAAGCTGAAATCCGTGTCCATCGAAGCCGAAACCCTCGCCGCGAACCGTCAGCGTTTCTCTCAGCGGATCGTCGGCGATGGGGACTACACCATCGTCGTGGATCTTCCGCCCGAACTCGTCGCCGAGGTCGCCCACGGCATGCTCGGGTTCTCGGTCGAGCCCGGTGCTGAGGCCGAACCGGATGCGGTCTGCGAGGTCATCAATCTCATTGGTGGCAACGCGTGCACCCGCATCGAGCAACTCGGTCAGCTTCTGAGGCCGGAGCCGCCTACCTGGTCGGGAGGCGGCGAATTGGTGACCGCGAGTGCGGACGCGGTTCGCGCGGGAGTTGTTTCAGGTGATGTTGAGTTCGAGATCTGGGTTTTCACGCCCGGAACGGCTGTGAAATGACAGTTGCGTTCCGTGCTGCGGCCCCGTTCGCCGTGCCGGCCGGTGTGACGTTGGCGGGGCTCCGCCCGTGAAGCGCGATCTTGCTTACGTTGTGCACTCCGACCAGGTGATCGCCCAGCGTGTAAGCGAGGCTCTGCGCCAGTCCGACTTCGAGGTGTCGAGCATGACCACCCTCGAAGATGCCGAGTATGTGATCCGCGAGCGTCAGTTCGACCTCCCGGACGCGATTCTGACGCCGTTGAGGGATATGGAAAGCGGCGACTCGATCCTGATTCGACTCCTCGAGTCGAACCCGTTGATGGAACAGATCCCGCTGGTTGTCATCGCCAGTGCCGGCGCCGAAGAGCGGCGCCGGGCGCTTCGCTTGGGGCTGCTCGGCGTCGTGGCGCCACCGTACGACGACGAAGAAGTGACCCTGACCACCAAGTTGGCCATCGACAAGCACCGCCACGATCAGGCGCTTTTCGGCACCATGTCCCAGCTTTCGGTGGCCGATCTTCTCCAGACCGCGGAAGTCGGTCGTCGTAGCGGTGCCGTTTCCTTTCAACACGACAACGAGAAGGGGCGCGTCTGGTTGCAGGACGGTCGGGTGATCGCCGCCGAGATTCAGGGTGGGATCCAGGGGAAAGAAGCGGTTTACGAGATCGCGACGTGGGAAACGGGGACCTTCGAGGCGGACTTCGGAGCGGTTGATGTGGAACCGAAATTCGCCATGTCGCCGTCGGAACTGCTCTTGGAAGCCATGCGTCGCCTCGATGAGCGGCGGGCGGCCACAAAAGAAGACACGCAGGCGATCATCCGAGCCCAGACCCTTGACACCGCCCTGACAATGCTCAACACCGTGGCGTCATACGCCTCCAATCACATGGAGGTGAAATTGGTGCTCGATCGTCTCGAGGCCATCCGGGACGAACTCATCGGGGAGTCCGGGTCACTCGGTGGCATTCGCCTGGGTCCGGCGGGCGAGGTCAGCCTCGAGCCGGGGTGGGAACTTCAAGGGGCGCCGGAGGATTTCGCCGGTTTTGTCAGCACGTGGATTCTCCGGTTCTTTCTGCGGATGGAGGAGGCTCTGGCCTGGCGGTTCACCAAGAAGCGACTCGCCGAATTGTTCACACCATGGCACAAGCGGATGGAACAGCTCGGTTTTGTCGGCTTTCGGGAACCCGGAGACGAGGACTCCGGCGACGAAGCGGCGGCCGGGAGCCGAACCAGACAGCCGGTGGTTCGCGGCAGCCTCCCCGAGGGATGCCTTCTGCTCGATGACGATATGCGGGTCGAGGCGTATGCGCCTTACGGGCTTCGGGTCAACCACCTCGATTCGGAAACCGTGACGGGTCGTTTGCTGCTCGGTCTTCTCCCGGAGGAGGCGTCGGCGGTCGCCGAGGTGGTCTTGAGATCGCTGGCGCGGATGCCCGTCGAGGATCGGAGTTCGGCGAGCACCGAATTCGAGGTGTCCCAGGGCCACCACGGCGGCATGTGGCGGATCAATCTCGTTCGTCGTGGACTCGGCGGGGGGTTCATCGTGACCCTGGCGAGGCTTCGCGACCTCAGCGAGAGCCTCGCGCCGGTGCTCGAGCGGGATCCGCTCACCGGGGCCCTCCGCGACGCGGGCCAGGGCCGGGTCGTGCTCGCCAATGAGGACTTCCTCGATGCCTTCGAAAGCGTGTTCACCAAACACATGGGCTTTCGCCATCATGAGTTTCTCCGGGAACTCGGTCGAAAATGGGGCATTCGACACGCGTTCAGGCTCGAACAGCACGTCCAGCGAGCGTATGGGAAGACCCTTCGGGAGATGGAAACCCAGATGGCGTTGGAGTTGCTGTCATCCTCGCTGGGTGTCCTCGGTCTGGGTAGGTTCGAGGCTGACCTGAGCCGGCGCGATGAGGGGATCATCGTGATCAACCACCAGGACAGCCCGTTCCCGGGACGTTTTGTGGCGGTGTCGGGTGGCGCGTGCCCGATCCTCTCGGGTTTCCACTCGGCGATCCTGACCTATCTCTCGGGACGGACGCTCGCAGCTCGGGAGTTCAGTTGCGCCGGCGACCCGCATGAATCGTGCGTGTTTATCGTGGCTACCGAAGAGCGGGTCACGAAATTGAGCATCGCGGTGCCCGGGACTCCCAATCACGAATTGGTCGCCGAGATCCTGGCCTCCAGCCGACACGGAGCAAACTCGTGAGTGACAAGTGGAAGGACGACAGCCTGGCTGAAAAGCTCGAAGGGACAAAGTGGGACTACCGCCAGAGCGATGACCGTCGGTTCCTCTTTCACCCCATAGGCCAGATTTTCAGCACCTTCTGCTGGGACGGCAACCCCAAAGCCGTCATTCAACCAAAGCCCAAGGGCGATGGAGACAAGCAGGGCGACTGATCACGAGCAACGAGCGACCGGTGGCAGTCCCTGTTCGGGACCTCGCCCCTGATTCCTGAAGTCGGTTTGATCAGCTTCCGTGCTCCATGACCGTCACGGTCATCGATTCACCGTCCAACGTGAAGCTGTAGTCAGCGCTGGATCTGACGTCGAGGGTCGACACGCGGTAGTCGGATCCCTCGACGATGGTCGGCAACGAGATCGAGTTGGTGCCGGGGATGAGCGCCTTGATGTTGCCGGCGACGACGTTGGCGAGTTCGCCGATGACATCGCGTTCGTCGTCGTCGACCAACTGGTCGGCCGGGAGATCGAACATGACGGAGGCGGCGCTTCGAACGATGGCCCGGCTGCATTCCAGTCGGATACCGCCGTGATAGTCCCCGCTGATGTGGATGGCGGCGGTCATGGTCGGCGAAGACGATGGCTGAACCGCGTCCTCGGCGTCGAGGATTTCGAGGCCCAGTTGGGTTGACCAGACTGTGCGGACAATCGAACGGATCCGGGATTCGTCGGGACTCATCGTGCCTCCGGTTGTCATGCTGCGGTAGAAGACCGCCCGTCCAAGTCGCACCCTTTCGAACCGATCGTCCAGGTTGAGGGTGGTCTCGGCCGTGCCGAGAATCAAGAGACCGCCGGGGCGAAGATAACGGCGAATTCGGTCGAGCACGAGTCTCTTGGTAGCGACGTCGAAATAGATCAGCACATTTCGCATGGAGAGGATGTCCACCGGCGGGAGAGGGGGCAGGTCACGAGCGAGATTGTGGTGAAAGAAACTGACCATGTTGCGGATCTCGTCGTTGAGTTTCCAGGTCGTCCCGTTCTGGCGGAAATATTTCACCAGCATCGGGGCCGGCAGGCCACGGTTGACCTCGGTCTGAGAGTAGATGCCGGCCTTCGATCTCTCGAGCATCCCCCCGGAAACATCGCTGGCGAGGATGCGGGTGCTCCATGTCGAGAGTTCCGGAAAGGCCTCACGGAGCATCATGGCCATGCTGAATGGTTCCTGGCCGCTCGAGCATCCGGCCGACCAGATGGTCAGGCTTCGACTCCCGCCCCTTCGTTCGGCCATGATCTCAGGGATGACCTCCTGGCGAAGCGCCTCGAAGGGGAAGAAGTCACGAAAAAACGAGGTCTCGGTGGTGACGATGGCCTCCACCGCCTTGGTGTGGAGTTCGCCGAAGGGTCGCGATCTGAGGTGTTTGATCAGGGCCACGACCGAAGGGAAATTCGCGTCGCGGGCGACCGGGAGGAGTCGTGCGTTGACCAGGTAGACCTTGGTGTTGTCGAGGGCGATGGCGGTGCTCTCCCTGACCAGGCCTCTGATGTAGTCGAAATCGACCCCGTCGACCGGTTCCGGGAGATAGACTCTCGGGTCCTGGTGCCTCATGCGCGGAATCCGACCCGTCGGACGATCTCCGCGCCGATTTCACCGCACGGAAGAACGGCTTCCGCGAGACCATGGTTGGCCACATGGCCGGGCATGCCCCAAACCACGCTCGTGCTCTGATCCTGAACGACGATCCGGCCGCCAGCCGCAGCGATGGCACGACAACCCTCGAGCCCGTCTTGTCCCATCCCGGTGAGGACCACGGCCAGGGTGGATGAATTGAAGCGCTTGGCGACCGAATGGAAGAGGACATCGACCGAGGGCCGGCAGGAATTCACAAGCGGGCCGTCATCGGTGACGAGGCAGGTCTGACCGCCGGCTTGGCTCACCTTGATGTGAAGGTCTCCCGGGGCGATCCATGCGCTTCCGGGCGTGAGTACCGAGCCATCCTTGGCCTCCCTGACGGTGAGTGCGCAGCGGCCATCCAGCCGGTCAGCGAGAAACGCGGTGAAGTTCTTCGGCATGTGCTGGACGATGACGACCGGCGCGAGAAAACCCATTGGGATGTTCTTCAGGACTTCCGCCAGAGCGTTCGGACCGCCGGTGGAGGCTCCGATGGCGACGATGCCGACCTTTCTGGGGCGGCTGGCAGGCGGACCCACGACTTTCGAGACCGCGGTTCGACTGGGTGTGGTGCCACCCCGTCGACCGAGGTAGAGCGCGCGGATCTTGGGAATGAGCTGTTCTTTCAGGTGACTCCGCGCAGCCTCCGGTGAACTTGTCTGGGTCGCTTTGGTGACATAGTCGGCCGCCCCCATGAAAAGCGCATCGACGGTGACCCGGGCACCCCGCTGGGTCAGATTGCTGACCATGATCGTGTCGATGCCGGGGAAATCGGATCGGATCAGACCGAGGGTCTCCATGCCGTCGAGTTCCGGCATGTCGATGTCGAGGGTGACGAGATCGGGTTTCAGACGCTCGATCTTCGTCAGCGCAATCCGGCCGTTGGGAGCGGTTCCGACGACCTCGAGGCCGTCCTCTTCGCTCAGGATCTCCGAAATGACTCTGCGGGCGACGACGGCGTCGTCCACTACAAGGATTCGTATGGGGGGCAATGGATCCTCTTCAGGCTTTCGCTGTTTCGACGGGGATGCCGAGCATCACCAGCTTGTCCAACAGCATGTCGCGGTCAAATGGTTTCATGATGTACTCGTTGGCGCCTGCCCGGAGAGCCTGGGTCACCCGTTCGAACTCGGTTTCGGTCGTCACCATCAGCAGGGGCAACGATGCCAATCGAGGTTCTTTTCGCACCTCGGCGACGATTTCCAGGCCGCTCATTTCGGGGAGGTTCCAGTCGACCAGGGCGAGGTCGAAATCGTGGTCCTCGGTGAGGATATCGACCGCCTGGCGGCCATCGGCCGCCTCGACGACCTCGAACTCGAGGCTCACCAGAATTCCCCGCAGGATGGTCCTCATGGCGCGCGAATCGTCGATGACCAGGGCTCTCATGGCATTCACCTCTCCTCGGTGGGGCGGAATTTGAAATGACTCAGTGCGCGTTCGAGGTCGGATGCGGTCTGGCCGAGCCGGACCGCAGCTTCCAGGGTCGTGGCCGCTCCGGTGGAGGTCGACCGCGCGGCGGCCGCGACACCGGCGACGTTCTTCGCGATCTCGGAGCTCCCACCGGCGGCCCGACTCACGTTTCTGCCGATCTCGATGGTGGTGGCGGACTGCTCCTCCACCGCCGTCGCAATGGCGGTTTGAATATCGTGAATCGTGCGGACGATGGCGCCGATCTTCGAGATGGCGTCGATGGCCTCACCGGTGTCGGCCTGGATCGTCGCCACTCTTCGCTCGATGCCGTCGGTCGCGGAGGCGGTCTCCCGCGCGAGTTCTTTGACCTCGCTGGCGACGACCGCGAAGCCCTTCCCCGCTTCCCCTGCGCGTGCGGCCTCGATGGTGGCGTTGAGGGCGAGGAGGTTGGTCTGTTCGGCAATCGAGGTGATGACCTTGACCACCTCGCCGATCTCGGAGCTCGAGTCGCCCAACGAACGGATCGTGCTGTTGGTCTGGTCGGCAGCGGAGACCGCGTCCGAGGCGATCCGTGATGCTTGATGCGCGTTGGACGCGATTTCCTGAACGCTCGCGGTCAGCTGATCGACAGCCACTGCGACGCTCTGGATGCTCGAATCGACATGCTCCGCCGAAGCGGCGACGAGGGAGGCCTGAGAGGAGGTTTCCTCGGCGGCGGAACTCATGTCCTGGCTTGTTGCTGCAAGCTGGTCAGCGGAGTCCCTGAGAGTCGCGGTGTTGCCCGAAAAGGCGTGGACGGTTTCCTCGAAGGTGGCGAAGAGGTGGTCGAGGGCCCCTCCGGCGGTTCCGATCTCGTCACTTCGGTTGGCGTTCATACGACGGGTGAGATCGCCGGCGGTGATGTGGTCGAGCACTCCCACGGTCCGGCGCAGCATCAAGCTCATGTAGCGGTTGATCAGCAGGGTCATTGCCCCGAGCGCGATGAGAATCGAGACCACGATGGCCGCTGCCGACCCGGATCGAGGTCCGGTCGATGCGATCGGCGCGATCGAATTCGGACTCGAATCGTTGCCATGCTGAGGGATCCTCGGCGGTGACGATCCGTCGGAGCTCGTCGGTCTTGAGCCCGCTTCGGACATCCGCAGACCGCGCAGCCGCCGCCGAGAAATACGGCAAACACCAGGACGAAACCGAGACCGGCCAGGATCGGGAGGATCAGGACCTTGTGGGTGAGCTTGAGGTTATTCAGCATCGACCCTCCCATCTCGGCGCGATGGGTCTTTCACGAGTCCGAATCGGTTCATTCGGCGGTCTCCACCGGGCTTCGTTGGAGATCCAGAACGACCTGAAGATTGAGCACGAGGAGGAGTTCGCGTTCGAGCTTGTAGGCGCCCTCGATCATCCGCCGCGCCTCACCCCGAAGGGTGTCTGGCGGGGATTCGAACGCCTCGGCGTCAACTTCGACGACATCACCGACGCCGTCGACAACGAGGGCGAGAGGTTCCTCGGCGGTGCCGAGAACCATGGTGATGGACTCGGCGCCGTCAACGGCGGGTTCGAGCCCGGCACGTCGCCTGAGGTCGATGGCGGTGACGATCTGACCGCGGAGATTGATGAGGCCCTTGATCGCCGGATGGGCCATGGGAACCGGTGTCAATGACGTGTCCCGGATGATCTCCTGAATCTCTCCCACCTCGATGCCGAGCAGGAGGTCAGCCACCCTCAGCGTGCAGTACTGTTTCTGACCGGTCATTTTTTGCCCTCGGGCGGTTCGGTTCGTTTGAAGAAATTCGGGTCCGCCAACCGGATCACCCCGGCGAGATCGATGATCTCGTTGACCCTGTCGCCGATGACCGAGCACGCTTCGATGCCGTCACGGCTCCCTGCGGTCGTGTCGGAGAGATCGCTGTCGACGATGTCGAGGATGCGATGGACGAGGAGGCCACACGAACGACCCTCGACGGTGCAGATCACCACCGAGGCCTCGTCGGTGCTCTCGGAGGACTCGTTCCGCCGGTTGGTCCGGCGTTCCGGGAGAGCTCGTTGGAGGTCGATGATCGGCAGGATTTCGCCGCGGTATTGAACCACCATGTTGTCGCCGACCCGTTCGATGCGGCCGCGATGGAGCGACTCGAGACGTGAGACGCGACTGAGATCGAGGGCCATCCTTTCATCGTCGGCCCCTTGGAGCAGAAGCACCCGCTTGAGGCCTGGAGCCGGGGCTGCCGGGAGATTCGGATCCGCCGACAACGCGCGGGTCCGGCCGTCGGAAACGACTCCCGCTGAGAGTCCGACTCGGAAGACATCCAAGATGAGAGTGATGGATCCATCCCCGAGGATGGTCGCTCCCGCAAAGGGCAGGCCACTGAGCCGACGTCCGAGGGGTTTGACGACGATTTCCTGAGAATCGTCGATGGAGTCAACCAACAGTCCGAATTGACGGTTGTCACCCTGGAGAACGATGATGCTCTCCTCGCTGCCGGTGCCTGGCGAGGCGAGACCGAGCTCTTCGGACAAGGTGACAAGCGGCAGGAGCCGACCGCGCAGCCGGTAGACCGGGACGCCGTGGAGCCGTTCGATCCCGAGTTCGTTGCTGCCTCGCCCGAGGCGAACCAGCTCGACGACAGATGCCTGGGGTAGGGCGAACCGCTGTCCGCCCGATCGAACGAGAATGACCGAGACGATCGCCAGCGTGAGGGGGATCTTGATCCTGAAGGTTGTCGATTGAGAGGGCTCGGATTGCAATTCGATGACGCCGCCGATGCTCTCCACATTCGTCCGGACGACGTCGAGGCCGACTCCGCGGCCGGATACGTTGGTCACCTCCCGAGCGGTCGAGAACCCCGCCCGAAAGACGAATTGTTCGATCTTGGCCCGCGTCAATTCGGCACCGACCTCAGGACTCACGATCCCAGCCGTGATCGCCCGTTCGAGGATTCTCTTGGAGTCGAGGCCCTTGCCGTCGTCGCGGACGTCGATGGCGACGCTGCCGCCCTCGTGCGCCGCGCGAAGGGTGATCTTGCCGGCGCGAGGCTTGCCCGCGGCCGCGCGGTCCTCCGGTGTCTCGATGCCGTGATCGACGGCGTTGCGAACGAGGTGGAGGAGGGAGGTCTTGATGGCCTCGAGGACCGATTTATCGAGATCGGTATCCTGACCCTCGATATCGATCTCCAGTTCCTTTCCCGAGGTGATGGCGAGATCGCGAACAAAACGGGGGAGGGTGGAAAGGATCGAGCTGATGGGTTGCATCCGAGCCCGCATGACGGCTTCCTGGAGCTCGCCTGTGATGGAGTCGAGTCGCTGAGAAGCCGTCGTCAGCGCGAGTTGACTGTCGCTGTCGAGATTCTGGCTGATCTGATTCCTAGCGAGGACGAGTTCGCCGACGAGATTCATGAGCCGGTCGAGCACCGAGATGTCGACTCGCAGGCTGGATTCTCCGACTGTCGGACCGACGACATCGCCGCCGGCCGGCGTGTTTCTTGCGTCCCCAGATCCCGTTTGGCGGTCTCCGGAGTCACGTCCCCGGTGAGTTCCCTGGCCTTCTTCGCCGGCGCCTGCTGCTTTAACGGGCTTTCCTGCGCCCGACTCTTGGCAGGCGGAGGGGGCTTTTTCTTCCCTTTTTTTGCGGCCTGATCGATGGCATCCAGTTCCCGTGCGATCTCCGAATAGTCACCGTCGCCTTCGGTTTCGTCCTTTTCGATGTGGGCGAGGATTTCGCGCACGCTGTCGATGGCTTTGAGCAGGGTCGTCGTGATCTCCGGGGTCAGATCGAGGTTGCCGTCCCGAACCAGGGCAAGAACGGATTCGGCTGAGTGGGTCACCGCCTCCAACTTGCTGAATGCGAGAAATCCGCAGGTGCCCTTGATCGTGTGGATCGTTCGGAAGACCCGCTCGATGACATCGGTGTTGGACGGATCCCGTTCGAGTGCGACGATATCTTGATCCACACTGTCGAGATTTTCGACACTTTCTGCCAGGAACTCAGCAATGATGGCTGACATGCCACCCATTCTCGAACCCCCTTTGCGACGAGTTCGATCCTCAGTCAAGCCCCTCATTGGATCAGAGACCATCGATGGCCCTGGCGAGGCGGACTGTTCTCGAATCGCCGCTTCAACTGTGAGCAACCTGCGTGCCAGTCTCGGTGACCATGAACCGGCGAGAACCTGATCCATGCGTGTCGATTCGAGACGCCGGATCCAAGCATACCGTAACAATCGACCCTCGGCGCGGACGGCCTTTGTCCGATCCTTGTATCGATCGATCGAAATGCTGCTAGACTCGAATATGGTGACCGGTTCGTCCGTCACTTTGCATCTCTTCTATACACTGGGGTGATCCATGGCGTTAGCCGAGTTCAAACTCAAGAACATCAACCAAAAACTCACCGTTTTCGTCGGTGGCTCCATCGCTGTGGCCCTGACCATCCTCGGTATCATCGCTGTGAGCTATACCTCGAATCTGGCCAGCCAGCAGGTCGAAGTTGAAGTTTCGCGAGTGCTCGAGGCCAATGCGCTGGAAGTCCGACTGTTTTTTGCCGAACGGGCGAGAATTGTGACGACGCTCCTCGCCGATCCTCGAATCGAGAACTACTTCGCCGGCTACACCGAGTATCGCGCGCCGGTTCTCTCTGATCGAGACTTCAACGAGATCATCGACTATTTCGATGCCATCGTGGCTGAAGAAGAGGGTGTTCGAGCGGTCTTTTTTGCCGATGCCGACACGGGGGATTACTTTTCCAACCGGATTGTGGAGACGCCTGACGGTCGTGTGGAACTCCCGGGATACCGGGCGAATACGCGACCCTGGTGGCAGGAGGCCGTCAGCGTCGACCGCCTCTATTTGGCTTCGCCGACCATCGATCTGGTCACCGGGACGGAGGCGGTCACGATTCAGACTACCCGCCACCTCGGCAATGGGACCCTGGTGGGCGTCGGGGGAGCGGACGTCTCCATGGATTCGGTCGGGCGGCTGGTTCGTGCGATTCGATTCAAGGGTCAAGGAGAGGCCTTCCTGATCGACAACGTCGGCGAGGTCATCTATTTCCCGGGCGTCAAGGGTGAGAAAGACCCCCTCCCCGGAAACGAGGCACAACCTCGAAATGCGGTCGATAACGAGATGCGACTCGCGAGTCTCGATCAACGGCAGGACATCAAGGCCGATGGATTCGCTGAATTGAGCGAGCGTCTGGTGGCAGGGGACAACGGCGTTTTCCCGCTGATCCTCGGTGGAGAGAAACAACTCGTCTTCTCAACTCCGATCCACTCCGACTCTCCGAACTTCGAGTGGACCCTCGGCATCGTGGTGCCGAAAGAGATCGTCACAGCTCCGGTCAGGGCGAGCGTCGTGGTGACCCTCATCGCCATTCTCGTGACGATTCTGTGCATCGGTGGTGTCACGCTGTTGGTGAGCCGCTGGGTGGTCACCCGACCGATTCAGGAGCTTCTGGACCGTTTTCTCGCCGTTGCCGGCGGGGAGGCTGATCTGACCCGGCGAGTGCGAATTTCCAGCGACGATGAGGTCGGACGACTCGGCACCACTTTCAACACATTCATCGAGAACATCCAGGGCGACCTCGGGACCATCGCCAACAGGACGCAGTCGCTCTCCGGGGCGGCGACGCAGATGCGCAGCCTCGCGCAGCAGATCGCGACGGCCAACGATGAGAGTTCGAGTCAGGCCGGATTGGTCTCGGCAGCGGCGGAACAGGTCAGCGCCAACGTCGATTCGGTGGCGACCGCGACCGAGGAACTCAACGCAAACACCCGGGAGATCGCCGCCAACGCGGCGGAAGCCGCACGGGTCGCGACAAACGCCGTGGGTATCGCGGCGACGACTCGAGGAACCTTCGAACAGTTATCCCAGAGCGGCGCCAACATCGGCGCGGTGGTCAAGGTCATCTACGCCATCGCCGAGCAGACAAATCTCCTGGCCCTCAACGCCACCATCGAGGCCGCGCGAGCCGGCGAGGCGGGCAGGGGATTCGCCGTGGTCGCCGACGAGGTCAAGAAGCTCGCCAACCAGACGGCGCAGGCAACCGAGGAGATCAGCTCCACGGCTCGGACCATATCCGAGCAGACCTCCGTCGCCGGTGATGCGATCAATCAGATCACGATGATCGTCGAGAATATCCACGATATCCAGACCATCATCGCCAGTGGGGTCGAGGAGCAGACCGCCACCACCGCCGAGATCGCCCACGCCGTTTCGGAGGCCGCCACCGGCTCGCGAGAGATCGCGGAGAGGATCGCGGGGATCGCCGCCGCGGTTCAGGAGACCGCCGCCGCATCGCTGTCATCGAGGGAAGGCGCTGACGAACTCGCCGAGATGTCGGACGAACTCCAGCGGGTCGTGGGACGATTCAAATACTAGTTCTCAATTTTCAATTTTTAATTCTTAATGACATCGCAGCCGCACCCGTGAGATATCTGCGATGCAATTGAAAATTAAGAATTAAAAACTAAGAATTCGTTCTTATTCGTAGCGAAGGGCGTCGATGGGATCGAGTCCCGCTGCTTTTGCGGCGGGGTAGGTTCCGAAAAAGATCCCGACGATGGCGGCGAAACCGAAGGCGAGGGCGATGGCCCAGATCGGCACGTGGGCCGGAGGGAAGCCCGGGATGGCCTTGGCCCCGAGGATTCCGAGCCCCCAGCCGCCGAGGATGCCGATGAGACCGCCCACGAGCGAAATGGTCACGGCCTCGGTGAGGAACTGGACCAGGATGTCGGACTTCCGGGCGCCGACGGCCTTGCGGACACCGATCTCACGGGTCCGTTCGGTCACCGAGACGAGCATGATGTTCATGATCCCGATGCCGCCGACCAGCAGGGCGATGCTGACAATGCCGCCGGCCACCAGTGTCACGGTACCGAGAAAGGTGCCGGCGATTTCGAGAAACTCCTCTTGGAGAAGGACGCGGAAGTCGTCTTTGGTGCCTTCCGGAATCCGGTGACGCCGTCTGAGCACTTCGATGATCTGATCCTTGGCAAGGTCCACGGTTTCGGGGCTCAATGCTTTGAAGTCGAGCCGGAGCTGTTTGACGGCGTCGACGCCGTAGATGTCGCGCGCGGTCGTGATGGGCACGAGAACGAAGTCGTCCTGGTTCTGGCCCCCCATCTCGCCCTTGTACTCCATGATGCCGATGATGGTGAAGGTCGAGGCGCCGACGATGAGGTCGGATCCCAGGATCGGCTCCTCGAGCTCGAGCTCTTCGATGACCTTGCGGCCGATGAGCGCGACCCGGGCGGCGCGTTGGAGATCGAGATCGGAAAAGAACCGACCCTGGTCGACCCAATGATTGGAAACCTCCTGATGGGACGGACCGATCCCAAGCAACATCGTCGGATGGCGACGGTCACCGGATCGGGTCTGTTCACCGCGATAAAAAACCGGATTGAAGAGCTCGAGACCGGAAGCCTGTTCCATGACGGCAAGGCCGTCGTCATAGGTCAGTGTGACCTCGCGTCCGGCGAGATCAGGGTCCTGGAGGTCCTGTCTCGGAAAAACCATGATGTAGGTCACCCCGACGCCTTCGAACTGGGTTGCGATGACGTGGTTGAGACCCTGGACGATGGAAACCACCGCGATCACCGCCGCCACACCGATGATGATGCCCGAGCATGGTCAGCAGCGAGCGCATTTTGTTGGCCCGGATCGCGGCCAGCGCGATGCGGAAGTTGTCCCAAATCATGATCGAGGTCCACCGTCATCCCGGCGTCCGTCACTGGTGACGCGGCCGTCGAGAAGTCGAATAGTCCGGCGGGCGTGATCGGCGATGTCCTCCTCGTGGGTCACCAGGACGATGGTATTGCCCGCTGCATTGAGTTCGTCGAACAGCGCCATGATCTCCTCGGATGTCTTCGAGTCGAGGTTGCCGGTGGGCTCGTCGGCGAGCAGGATCGACGGCCGGTTGACCAACGCCCTCGCCACCGCGACTCGCTGCCGTTGACCGCCCGACAGCTCGTTCGGCTGGTGTTTGACACGGTCGGCCAAACCGACCCTTTCAAGCGCCTCCAGAGCCTGTTGTCGGCGTTTGGCGGAGGGCATGCGGGCGTAGATGAGGGGCAGCTCGACGTTGGCAAGGGCGGTTGCTCTGCTGAGGAGATTGAAGGTTTGAAACACGAAACCGATTTCCTGGTTTCTGATAAGAGCCAATTCGCTGTCATCGAGGCGTGAAACGGCGTGTCCGTTGAGGATGTACTCGCCGCTGGTGGGGGTGTCGAGGCACCCGATGAGGTTCATGAGGGTGGACTTCCCGGAACCCGAGGGACCCATGATCGCGAGATAGTCACCGGCCTCGACCTCGAGATCGACCCCGTCGAGAGCGCGGACCTCGATTTCACCCATGCGGTAGATCTTGCGGAGATTGGAGATCGAGATCAGCATCAGTCGATGCGGACCTCGACGCCGCCAGAGTCGTCCTCGTCGTCGCCACCTGCCGATTTTTCCTCCGCCATCACGGTGTCGCCGGCCTTGAGTTTCTTCAGGGTCCGATAGGGGCCGATCACAACCACTTCGTCTGCGCCGAGTCCATCAGTAATTTCGACGTGAAGGACATCGGAGACGCCGGTTGTGACCGGTCTCACGGTCGCTTTTCCATCAGCGACGACGTACACCACGTCGATCTCGTCCACTGCGTCCGCTGCGGTTCCGTGGACCTCTTCACCATCGTCGTCGATGCTGCGCTTCACCACCGCCTGGATGGGCACCGACAGCACGTCGTTGCTGGTCGCGGTCAAGATGTCGACTTTGGCGGTCATGGCTGGACGCAGCGAAGGAGAAGGATCGTCGAGGGCGATCTTGACTCTGAACCGGATGGTGCCCTGGGTCGGATCGCGCCGCCCGGAGGTGGCGATCTCGACGACGTGGCCGATCTCGGGTTCGTTGCCTCCAAGCGCGTCGACGGTGACCTCTGCCGTCTGACCCAGTTCAACGGCGACGACGTCGACTTCGCTGACCTCGACCTCGGCGAGCAGGCGAGACATGTCGGCGACGGTCATGATCACCGAGCCGGGGAGGTTGGTCGATCCGGGAACCACCGTCTCACCCTGTTCGGCGTCGAGCTGAATCAAAACACCGTTCATGGGCGATCGGATCGTGGTACGAGCGAGATCGTCGGTCGCCCGCTTGAGTGCGTACTCGTATTGTTCGATGGTGTGGACCTGGGCCTGAAGCTCGACTTCAGCGGTGTCGACGGCCAGTTGAGCCTGGTCCATGGCGTCCTGGCTGACGAGGTTTTCGCGATAGAGCTCGATGACACGGTTCAGGTTCCGTCGGGCGTCGGCGAGTTGGACGTCGATGCGGCGGCTCGAAACCTCCGCCTGCCTGAGTGCCGCCCGAGCCTGATCGCGGGCGCTTTCGTAGAGGTCGCTTTCGATCTCGACGAGAAGCTGGCCCGCCGAGACCTTCTGGCCTTCCACCACGGGCAGATCGATGATCTCACCCACGACCTTCGCCGAGATTTCGACTTTCTTCTCGGGTGTGATCTCTCCGGTTGCCTTGACCCGTGAGGAGACGGTTCGGCGTTCGGCGGCCTCGATATCAACCTTGATTCCGCGAGGTTTGCTGTCCCTCAGCGAGGCCCAGACGATCAACGCGAGAATCGCGACGACGGCGGCTCCGATCAGTGGCTTCTTCATCGTGACCTTTCCCGATTGCTAAAACAGACCCTGGAGCGCGCCCATGCCGGCCTTGCCGACGAGCCAGAAAGCCCACGGGACGAGTACCGCTACGGCGGCGCGGGCGGTCGGCAGGCGGCCGACGATCTTGAACCCGAACACGAGCAGGGCGAGCGTCCAGATGTTGAAGACGCTGACGGTGCCGGCCATCGAGCTGAGCCAGGCCGGCGCGTCGGCGGGCAGTAGCACCCCGAGGTGTGATTTAACCAGGTTGGGGATCTCCTGCTCGGTGATCTTGTCCACGCGTTGGATCAACGCCACCATCAACACCGTGGCCACGACCGACGCCGGCCAGTAGCCGTGCAGGGTCGCCGACAAGGTCGTCACGAAGTCGGTCTCGGAACCGACCATTTTGAGCATCAAGAGGAAGATCGCGGCGAGGGTCGCCCACATGACGGGCACCACAACCGCGGTGATGATGGGGATGAAGCGGGTGATGGTCTCGGAGCGCGCGACGATCTGTTCGATCTGCTCGTCGCTCATCTCTTCGAGCGCGGTCGCCGAGTCTCGCCCTGAGCGTTGCCTCGTTGTCCATGTGCGGCAGGATGATCGCTTGCGCCCCGACGGTCAGGATCGTCATGGCGATAAGCACGACCAGCCAGCTCGGTTTGGTCCTGATGTCCTCGAAGACCTCGCCCGGCGAGAAGAACACCTTGATCAGCCGTTGGAAACTACCGATCGTCGCCCTCGGCCCCGACGCGAGGGTTGTCGATTCTGCCGGTTCGTAACTCGGACGGTGGGTGGTCTCATCCATGGATCGCTCCTTGTGCTTTCTTCAACTGTATTGTGCCCGATTCTTTCCAATAGGTCTCGCAATACCGGCGTCCTCGTGATTTCTGGTACGAATTCGTGCCGGAAAAGATGCGGCGGCGACGCCGATCGGCTCGCGATTGAGTAGTTCTGGTAGAGTTTCGTCGCCATGAGAAGAGTCGGGTTCGTCTCCTTTGCCGTCCTCATTTCCACCCTCGTCCTGGGGGTGTTGTCCGGGTCGGTGACCTCGGCTCGGGCGGGCGAGGTCCCGGATCTCGTCGATCTCGTCGTCGAGTTCGGCAAGACGCGGTGGACCGAGAACAACAGAGTCGAGCTGCTGGCCGATCCACGACGGGCCTGGGAGGCTCGGCTGGATCTCCTCGAGTCCGCTGAGAGCCACATTTTCATCAGTACCTACAGCTGGCATGAGGACGAGTACGGAACACGGTTCAGGGACGCTCTCGCCGAGGTTGTCCGTTCACGGCGGCAAGACTCGGACGATTTTATCGCACGGTGTCTCGCCGATGCCACCGGTGTGAAGGCGTTCAGCCGAGCGTTCAACAAGGTCCGAACCGGTGGCGCGATCGTCAATTCGTGGAACCGGAGCTCCTGGGGAATGGCGCCTCTGTACGACGGCAGAATGCACGACAAATTGCTGATCTCAGACGGCCGGCAGGCCATCGTTGGGGGCCGTAACTACTCCAGCATCTACTATGATCCCCAGCATTGGTGGCTCGATTTCGGTGTTCTGATCGAGGGCGGCGCGGTCTGGGATCTCCAGATGATCTGGCTCAAGTCATGGTCGGTCGCGATGGATCTCTCGGTTGCACGGCACTTCACCTGGTCCCAGGAGACCATCCAGCGGCGTATCCGAACCCTGTGGTCCAGGGGTCGGTTCCCGGGCGGAAAATCTCCCATCCAGGACTATCTCAACGAACGCTTCTTTCCCGATTATGAATCGCCGCCGGGTGACACCCAGGTGGCTGTCCTTTACGACAACAGCATGGTTTGGGATCGGGCGCCGACGGCGGCCCTTCTGGTCGAGCTGGTCAAGGTCGCCGAGGCCGAGATCGACATCATGACGCCGTTTCCAAACTTCGAGACGGTGTTGATCGATGCCTTGATCGAGGCCATGGAGCGTGGGGTGCGGGTACGGATCATCACCAACGATCGGGATGCGGCGCTGCGCAGTGGTGGCATCCGGCTCGCGGCTTTCCCGACCTTGATCAGGCTCGTTGAGGCCGGAGTCGAAGTCTGGGGATGGAAAGCGAACCCCGAACTCCTCGACGACGTGACCGAGGCTGAGTGCGCACCGTCGATCATGCCGCCGGTCGCCCTGCACGGGAAGGTGGTGCGCGTCGATGACGAACTCACCATCGTTCATTCCTCCAACTTCAATATCAGATCCACCTACTACAACACCGAGGCGGGTGTCGCTGTCCTGAACTTGGGGTTCAACCGACGGATGAAGCGGTTGCTCGATGGAATCCTCGACCTGCACAATTTCGACCTCCGCTGCACCAATGGCGACCGGCAGGTCGTCGTGGATCAACTGGTGGCGCTGCTCGGTCCCGCCGACGTCAAGGCCATGCGGGGCGAACTCGGGTCGAAGCAACGCATGCTCGACGGCATGAGCATGCTGTGGTGACGACGACAGCCGGTCGTTCGGCTTTCCTGCTTTTGGGGTTGATCTTGATCGTCGGCTTTCCGGCCGCGGCCGAAGATGTCGAGCCTCCGCGTGATGTTGACGCGTGGCATGAGTCCTTCGCTGCGGCCGCCGGCGGCGAGATCACCGAAGAGTTGGACCGGGGGTGGAGTCTGGGGATCTGCCCGAGTGCGGGGATCGTACTCGGTCCATCCGAGTGGATCGCCTTCCAGGCCCACGGATATCTCTCGGTGTCCAATGGCCGCAGCTTCAGTCTTTTCGGCGGTTACGGTTATGAGCGGGGCCCGAGTTCGGAGACTCACATGGCAACCGTCGGATGGGGTGGTGTCCGCAGGTTGTCGGGCACACGGCCTCAACGCGGGTTCTACGGAAAATTCCTGCGCTATCGCAACATCAGGGATTTCAACCACGGGATCCACCACGGGTTGTCGGTTGGAACCGAGACCGGGGCCGGGCTCTTTGCGCTGGCGTTCGAGTTCGGAGCAGCGCGATCAGCCCAGAATCACTGGGCCCTCACGGCGCAGATCGGTCTCAAGATCGAGGTGCCAATCTTCATTCCACTGTCAAGGACTCCGGGGACAACGACCCGACGACTGAGGACTCATGTTCATCACCGGAGACAACGCTTCGGATCCACAGTACAATTCTCTGATCTGAATTGAATCGCGGCGGATGACCGCGAGTAGAACAGGGGACGAACAATCGACGCCAATCGGATCCTGACCGACCTTCTGGTCAACTTTCGCCGCATCGTTCATCGCGGCCTTGTGACCTGTTCGGGTGAGCTCTGGTATCGAGAAGGCCTTCCCAGTGATGTGTTCCGCCGGTTAGTGGTTCGGAAGGAAAACGAGACGCCCCTCGATCGTTTCAGCGGCGACTACGAAGAGCTCATGACCTACGCCAATTTCAGGGATCTGGCAGACATCATCGTCGGGAATGACGTTCTCAAGGATCGCTTGACGATTCTCGAACCTCGTGATGGCGCCAGTCTCCTCGACCGACTCCACGAACTCGAGGAGATGAGACGGTCGATCGCGTCAAACAAGGCGACGAACAAAGATGACGAGGCGAGGTTGAAACGATACTTCGACGAGTTCCGTTCAGCCATCAAGGGAGCCAAGGCACCCGCAGAGGCGCCGTCGTCAATCCAACCGAAATCGTCTCGCAAACCGGCCGGAAAACGACCCGAGGAAGAGACCCTCGATTCGATCTTCGACGAGGACGAACCGCCGGCTCCGGCGCCGGAGCCCGCGCCTCGTCCCGGTCGACTGGTTGTCAAGGTGTCGTCCAGCGGCCTCCACAAGGCGGCCGAGAACTCCGCGCCGCCCCCCAAGGCGGATCCGCCGTCGAGGCCCGCCACTGATTGGACGCTCCGAGAACGCCGCGGTGGGATCGATCGAGACGCCGGTGACCGATGTCTCTTCTCGACCGGGTCCCGACGATTCGGCGGCCGAAGGGCCGGTCGAGGAAGCCGAACGGGTCGAGAGGGCGCTGCGTGACGGTGATGACGCGGCGATCCTCAAGGCGCTGCACGTCGAGGTCACCGAGATCGCCGACGGGATGTTGCGTCGCGATCCCAAACACGGCCACCTCGTCTGGGAGGTGGTGGGTCGGCGTGGGTGGTTCGACGAGCACCGAGAGGCGTTCGAACTCGATCCACTGGAGCGGTTCTACGGATTGGCGGACACATTCCTCGAGGCCTTCGCGTCGGGGGCGAAGTCGAGCGAACTCAAGAAAATCCTCGCCGAAGTGGGTTTTTCGAAGATGCTCCTCGACCTGCGGGAGATGTTCCTCAATGCGAGAAGCCGCGTCTAGCCCTTCGGTCAATTCTCAATTCTTAGTTCTTAATCACGACGTTCTTGAGTATTGAGCTCCATCTCAGCCATCGATCCGGACAGGACGGTGCGATGAAATTAAAAACTAAAAATTGAGAATTAAGAATTGTCGGCTCAGCCGACATAGACCGCTCCGGGTTCGATCATCGGTCCGTCCGGGAGGTACTCGAGGCAGTGGGCCATCCACCCGGTTTGGATCGCCAGGCAGAACGGGATTGGGAAGGCGCTGACCGGAAGCCCGAAGGGGTGATAGAGAAGGCCGGTGATCGAATCGACATTGGCGTAGATCCCCTTGGGAGCGAGAACCGCCTCGATCTCGTCGCGAAGCGCGGTGTAGATCTCCCAGCGGTGCTCCATTCCGTGCGATCGGAGGATGCCCTCGACGTGCGGCTCGAGGGCTTTGACCCGCGGATCCGGACAGCGGTAGACGCGGTGGCCGAATCCGGGAAACCGATGACCTCGGGCGAGGGCGCCTCGCGCCCAGATCCGCGCTTGGTCGGCACTCTCGAACCCGGCCATCATCTCGAACGCGAGCTGGTTTGCGCCGCCGTGGCGGGCGCCGGAAAGCGCACCCATTCCGGCGAGGACGGCTGAACCGAGGTCGGCTCCGGTGGAGATGACAACCAGGGCCGCGAAGGCGGCGGCGTGGAGACCGTGTTCGGCCTGGACGATGAGGCTGGCTTCGAAGGCTCGAATTTCGTCGTCGGGTGGGATCACCCCGAGAGCCTGGTAGAGGAAGTTGGCGGCGAAACCGAGATCATCGATCGGCTCGACAGCGTCCCGCCCTTCGAGATGGCGGATCGCTGCGGCCGCGAGGGCCGAAGTCCAGGCGAGAATTCTCGCCGGGCGACGCCACTGGGCGTCGAGGGTCGTGTTCTCCGGTTCGGGGGTATGGCACGCGGCGACGGTCAGCATCGTCCGGTACTGGGCGAGGGGATGGGCGCGGCGAGGGACCCTCGCCAGGGCGTCGAATGCGGCTCGGGGTGGGCGCCGCCACCGGCGAAGCTCATCCTGCCACTCCTCGAGTTCGGTGGCGGTCGGCATCTCACCCTGGAGAATGAGGTAGCTGACGGCCTCGAACGTGGAGTTTTCGACGAGGTCGTCGACGGGGTACCCGCGATAGAAGAGCCTCCCCGTCCGGCCGTCGATGTCGCTGATCCGGGTGTCGCCGGCGACGAGACCCTCGAGACCTCGAGCGTAGGTCTGGGGAGACGGCGCCTGCGATCGGCCGATCATGCGGATTCCGAACCGGGCAGGGCGCGCTCTCGAGGGCCCACATACCGACTCAACGGGCGCACCAGACGAATGGTGTCGATGGCTTCGCGCACGAGGGCGAGAAGACCGGCGGTTCTTCCCACCGCGAAAAGGCAGGGCCCGAGCGCGCCATCGGCCCCGAGGAGATGAAAGATCGGAGCCGCGTAGAAGTTGATGTTGACGTGAACACCCCGGCGACTCAGGGCTGACTCGGCGGCGACCTCGATGGCGCGGGCCGACTCGAAAACCTCGGGCCGGCCCCGCCGGTCGGCAAGACCGGCGAGTTCGCGTCGAAGCACCGCCACCCTGGGGTCGGGCATCTTGTAGCTGCGGTGGCCGAATCCGGCGATGGGGCGTCCGCTGTCGATGATCCGCCGAACCAGGTCCTTCGCGGAGGTTTGCTGATCGAGCGCCGAGAGCTGATCGAGGACCGCCTCGCTGGCCCCCCCCTGGCGAGGTCCTCGTAACGCGGAGAGACCCGCCACAACGTTGAAATAGGGGTCGGCGAGACACGAGGCGACCACCATGGAGGTGAAGGTTGGTGCGTCGAGACCGTGGGCGGCATAGAGCACCCACAGGAGATCGAGGACCCGGGTGTCCGCCGGGTCCGGGCCATGGCCGTCAAGGCCGATCAAGACCGACTCCGCAAGGCTCTCGGCCGGCCCGAAGACCGGCGAGGCTCGACCCGCGCGGTGAGCGGCGATCTCGCCGACCAGGGCCGCGACCTGGCCGACAATCCGCAAATCGCGCCAGTGTCGATCCCCGGAAAGATCGTCTTCGACGGTGAGCTCATGGCACCCGAGGGCTGAGATACCCGCTCGCAGCAGCCTCGTCGGGTGGGTTGCGGGGTCGAGGTCGCGAATCAGACCGATCACATCCGTGGGTAGGACCCGGCTGGAACGGAGTTGGCTGCGAAACGCGGAATATCCGGGCCGATCGCACTCCGGCATCGATCCGGTGATGAGAAGCGAGGCGGTCTCCTCGAAACTGTTTTCGGCGGCGAGGGTCTCGACGGGAACACCCCGGTAGGTCAGGCTGCCGCTCGCGGGATCGAGCCACATGACTTCGGTTGTCGTGGCGACGACCCCGGAAAGGCCTCGGCCGACTTCGGTCGTCACCGGCCAGTCGATCTTCTCGGCTCGCCAGTCAAATGACGGGGAAAGGGTCGGCAGGGTGGTCACGGGCTACTTATACCGCATCTCGTTTTGGCGGCGATCGGTCTTCCGTTCCGGTCGAGGCCTGACGGAGATGAATACGCAATCGATCAGTTCGACCACGCAGACGTGTTCCCGGATTCGAATCCGTCGCTGAAGAGCTGATCGGCGCCGGTGCAGGCGCTCGGGACGGCGACATCGGTGATCGAGATCTCGTCGATCCACCAACCGGCGCCTGCCTGGGAGCCGTCGGTCGAGAAAGCCCAGCGAAGCATCCCTTCCTGGCCGGTCCACGACGACAGATCGGCCGAGTACGCCGAGTAAGTCGGTTGGTCGCCGGTGAAGAAACTCCCGGTTCCGAGATCGCACTCGTCGTAGGTGTAGGTCGAAGTCCCGGGATAACTCATGGGCACCCTTTGCCACGAGGCGCCGTCATCCGTGGAGATCTGAAGTTCGCCCTTGTCCCAGTCATTCTCGATGTCGAATTTGGACCAGAACTCGAGCTGAGGATCGACGTCGAGCAGGAGAGGGGGCGTTGTCAACCCGGCGCAGAGGTTGTTGCCATAGGCGCCGGTGGCGTAGGCGGCGCCGCTCGTGCCGGCTCCCGAGAGGATGGTCCAGGGGTTGTCTCGACTCAGTTTGGCGGCGCCGGTGTCGCCGGCGTCGTCGACCCAGGTGCCGATCACGTTCGGACCGGTTGGGACAGATGCGAGTTCCCGAGTGTTGCTCTCCTCACCGCCGTGAGCGAGATCGACGGCCCGAACGATGTAGTTGTAATTCTCGGTATAGACGACATCAGTGTCGTGGAAGCTGGTGCCGCCGATCCCTGCGGCGATGCGGTTGGCCGGTGCAGGCGTGAAGCCCGGAGTTGCCGAGCGGTAGACGTTGTAGACGACCGGGCCGCCGCACCACACGGTCTGGGGCGGCTGCCACCGGATATCGAGTTGACAGGTGGTCGTTCCGGGGTTTTCGACTGATTCGATTCCAGCGAATGATGGCGGTTCGGTGCAGGTCCCGGTGGTGGTCGCCTCGACACAGCTCGAGATTTCCGAAGAGCAGCTTCCGGCCGCAGTCGCCCTGAGAGTGTAGGCGTAGGGGACGCCACCCGAGGCCGCCAGATCAACGAAGGACATCGACGAGGTCTCGCCGATGAGGACGGGCGAAACGGGGTTGCTGCAGCTCCCGGTTGATCGGAAGATCCGGTAGGCGATGCCGAGACCGGACCCCGACCAACTCAGCGCGATGCGGTTGGCCCCGTCGGCGGCGGCGACGATGCCTGCCGGCGGATCGGGAACCCTGGCAAGCGGCTCGGCGAGATGCGCCAGGGTCGCGAGATAGGTTCGGATGACGGCGGCTTCGAAATCCACGGCGCCAGTGCCGCAATTGGCGATGGTATCGGATGACTGGTGGTAATAAGGGTAGTTGCCGGGTTGGCTGCAAAATCCTTCGTTGTCAGTGATCCCGCAAACAGCGGAATAGCCGTTGTCCCAGAATGGAGCGTGGTCCGAATAGACCATGCCCGAGCAGGAGAATGCGTTGATCGCAAGACCGGTGCTGTAGTCGGCGGCTGCGTTGATCATCGCGGTCGCCAACCACTGGGAACCTGAATTGTAGTTGATGTCGAGATCCTCGACCGCGGGCTGGCCGTCGCCCTCCCAGCCGATCATGTCACCGTTGAGCACGGCCTGGATGTTCTCACCTGAGGCGGCGGCATTGTCGGCATAGTGATCGCTGCCGTGGAGCCCCTGTTCTTCTCCGGTGACCGCGATGAACTTGGTTGTTCGGGCGAAGCAGTAGTCCGACATGACCTCGGCGAGAGCGGTCACCATGGCGGTTCCGCTGGCGTTGTCATCGGCGCCGGGGGCGGGGCCGGATGACGGGAGGTCGTCGAGGTGGCCGATGGCGATGTAGACCAGTTCCGGTTCGGTGAGACCCGGGATGGTGCCGATGACATTGTCGGCATAGCCGCTGGTGTGATGCTGGTATTCCGTCGCGAGGCCGAAGCCGGAGAACAGAGCGTGGACATAGCCGGCGGCATCAAAGCAGCCTTGCGAGCTCGAGTGCCGGGTGGTCCAATCGGTTGATTGGGACAGGGCGCTCCAGTGAGACAGAGCCAGGGCGCCGTCGACCCGATCGACCATTTCCTGAACCAACGGGTTCGACTGCCGAAGCTCGGGCGTGGAAGCCGGTTGAGCTTTGATCGCTGCGAGGGGTTCCATGTCCAACACGCGCAGAAACCAGCCGCTGGAATCGAGACACTCGGAAGAGGCAAAGTCGAACTCCTCGATGAGGAGCCAGTCGGCGCCTCGGGAGATCACATCGCCGCAGGCGAGAAGATCGGTCTCGGTATACCCGGGGCGAAGACCGGCGAGCGCGAAGCGGATGCCGGCGGTGCTTTCTTTGACGACGTCGGCCATCAGCGATCGATCCTCGAGGGCGGAGGCGAGATCCGCAGGTGAACCGATGGCGAGCAGCGCATCATCGGTCTCGGCGATGAGATGGACATCGGCCTCGATGAGGGCGTTGCGATCGGCATCGGATCGTCGTTCGATCCGGATCAGGGCATCGTCGCCCGCGATGGTGGTACCGGCCAACAGAAGCGTGACAGTGACAGCGGCGCCGGCGATCGATCGTGCCCTTGATATTTCGGTCATGGAACCTCCGCGTTCGGGTGGGAAATTTCCGCGTTGGAGACTATCAGAAAGTGGCGGTCGGAGCCGTGCTCGCGCTCACGATCCCGGAGCATCGGTTAGACTTTCGTTATCGTGACCGGCAGGTTCGGGCCGGAGTGGGGAAGGACGCCAGGGATGACGATCGGCCGTAAGATCATCATGTCGGTAGCGGTGACGGTGGCATTTTTTGTCCTATTGGAGGGGGTTCTGGCTCTCGTCGGAATCCGCACCGGGTCCTTTAGCGGCGACCCCTACGTCGGTTTTTCCTCCACCTCGCCGCTGTTTGTCGAGACCACAGGCGAGGGCGGCGTCACCGAGATGGTGACCGCGGAGAACAAACTCAGCCTTTTCAATCCGCAACGGTTTCCCGCACGCAAAGGGGACGCGACCCGAGTTTTCTGTGTTGGGGGCTCAACAACCTTCGGCCGGCCATACGATGATTCGACTTCGTTTTGCGGATGGCTGCGCGAATTGCTGCCCGTCGCCGATCCCAGCCGTCGGTGGGAGGTCGTCAACGCGGGCGGTGTCAGCTACGCGAGTTACCGTGTGGCGCTCCTGATGGAAGAACTCATCGAGTACGAACCCGATTTCTTCATCGTCTATTCGGGACACAACGAGTTTCTCGAGCGTCGGACTTACCGTCAGATCATCGCCATGCCGACGGCGGTCCGGGGTCTCGGTTCGGTTGCGTCGAAGACCCGGGTCTGGACCGCCATGTCGAGCGCGTTGGAGAGGTTTTCTCAAAGCCCCTCCGCGCCGGAGAAAAATCCCGACATTCTCAACGAGGAGGTGACGACACTCCTCGATAGCGCCATCGGACCGAGCGCCTACAGCCGTGACGACGAACTGGCGGAGAAGATCCTCCAACACTTCCGATACAACCTCTCCCGGATGGTCGATATCGCGGCTTCGGTTGGAGCCGAGACGATTTTCATCACTCCGGCGTCCAATCTGAGGGACAGCCGGCCGTTCAAATCAGAACACCGCCCGGATCTCAGCGAGGAGGATCGGCGCACCATCGCGGGTCTTCTCGAAAGGGCCCAGGCTGCGCACGCCCAGGGCCGCCTCGACGAGAGTCTGACTGAGATCACGGTCGCGACGGCCCTCGATCCACGGCACGCACAGCTGGCCTATCTCGAGGGACGGCTCCTCATCGAGGCTGAAAACCGAGCTGCCGCACGGGCGGCGTTTGAACGCGCCAGAGACGAGGACGTTTGCCCACTGAGGGCGCCCGGCCGGGTGGCGGCCATCGTCCGCGAGATCGCTGCTGAACGGGGGGCGTTGCTGGTCGATTTCGAGGCTCTCGCCACGAGCCTGGCGGAGGATGGAATCCCGGGAAAAGAGTCCTTTCTCGACCACGTGCACCCCAATATCGAAGTCCACCGCCGGTTGGCGGTGGCGATCCTCGAGACCATGGCGGACGGGCAGCTGCTCCGGCTCTCACCCGGCTGGGACGAGGAAGCTGTGGCCGAGGTCGCACAGCGGGTCGAGGCCAGCATTGATGCACAGGCCCACGCCCTGGCGCTGATGAAACTCTCAAAGGTGCTCGGATGGGCCGGCAAGCTCCAGGAGTCGTACCGGCTCGCCGCCCAGGCGGTTGAACTCTATCCGGAGGACTCGCGGATTCAGTACAACGCGGGCCTGACCGCCCATCTGGTCGGGCGGAAAGAGGAAGCCGTCGCGCGCTATCGGCGGGCGGTGGAACTGCAGCCCGACGCCGACGAGCCGCACGGAAACCTCGGCGTGCTCCTCGAAGAGTCGGGAACGATCGACGAGGCCATTCACCATTTCAGGATGGCCGTTCGTTTCGCCCGAACATCGGACACCGCGACCCGCAACAGCCGCAATTTGGCCCGAGCGCTCATGGTCGCGGGCTACCAGGACTACACCCGGGGGAAGTTCGAGGCTGCGTTGGCCAAGCTCACGGAAGCGGCCGAGATCGCACCCGGGGACTCGGAGATCCTCGGTCGGCTCGGGATCGCTCAACTTTCGGCGGGCCGGACCGGGGCTGCCGTGACCACCTTTGAATCGGCTCTTTCGGTCAAGCCCGACGATGCGGCCCTCACGAATCGGCTCGCTCTCGCCCAGGCGTTGGACGGACGGACGGATCGAGCGGCATCGACCTATGCGCGAGCGGTGGAACTGGATCCCGGTGTCGCGGATTTCCCGGATAATCTCTTCCGTGTTCTCGACAACATGGGCAGATCCGAGTTGGCGAACACCATCAGGGCGAGGGTGGGGGAGTTGCGGGAAACCCGATGAATCGATGGCGCCTACGGTGAAACGGCCCTTCAGCATTCGTAGTCACCAGAGGCTCGCCCGCATCCTGGCGCTTGCAGTCGTCCTGGTTGCTCTGTTTACCGGGTATCTGGTTCGGTATCACTTCTACCTCGCATCGCTCCGGGGCTTCGATGTCGCCGAGCAGCCGGGCTTCGCCGAACAGGCCTTCCCACTTCTCAACCGCGACCAGATCACTCAACTCGGTATGGCCCACCGTGAAGACCATCGACCGCGAAGTTCCTACACTTTGCTTGCCTGTCAGAAGCCCGCTGATGTGGTTCGGATCGGAATCTTCGGTTGTTCCTTTGTCTACGGTTCGGAGGCCGGGTCGGGACAGGACTTTCCGTCCCAGTTGGAGCGAATTTTCAATGCCGAAGGCGGGCCGCGGATCGAAGTGTTGAACTTCGGAGTCGGGGCATTCGGGGTACAGCAGTCGTACCTCCTTTGGCAGTATCTGGCCGGCGATTTCGAGCTCGACGCGACGGTTTACAACCTCTATGGGTTCCACCGCCAACGCGACAACTCCTTTGTCATGCTCAACACGATTTTCGCGCCCGTCCACGCGCGATATGTGCTCGATGGCGAGGGTCTTCGTTTGATTCGGGTCCACGGCGGCGACCGCGGTGAAGCCGCACGGGGTTACTTCCGTCTGATTCCGAGATGGGACTACCTTCGATTCGATGCGAAAACCCCGCCGCAGATCAGGGCCCTGCTGCCCAGGGGAAGCGAGTTGCCGACAAATCCGTTCTACTACCGAAGTGACGAGGAGGCAGAGACGGTTGAGATTTATGGCCGGATCTTCGGCCGTATGGCGGCGCATTCCGACAGATTCGTGGTCCTGCTCAATGATCGAACCTCGGAAGAGCTCGTGGCCCCCTCGTCGCAGGCCCGGTCGTTCGACTCGGCGCGCACCCGGTCCGAGAAGTTCACCTGGGATCGATGCGGATTGTATCGCGCGCCGAAGAACCATCCGAGTGCGCTGGGATATCGCATTCTCGCGAGCGAAACTCACGCGATTCTGACCGGAGATCGGGAAACGGTGTTTCCCGACATCGAGATTGGCGGACCGCTCGACGCGACCGGTCCAGATGCAGTGGCGAAGGGTCTCTCCGATTTCGATGAAGTGTTCCTGTCCCTGAGTGGAGTGCCGGCCGCGGTCTTTGTGACATCGACGGCGGATCGGGTCGTCCAGCCCTACTCATTCAAGGTCAACCGGACCGATTCGATCATCGACATATCGGGGTCTCGACAACCACTGTTCATCGCCGTCGAGGGAGCGATGTCGGAGGATGATCTTCGACTGAAGTTCAGTATTGACGGTTCTCCTGAGTTAATCGCCATCGGTCGGGTCGTTCCTACGGGCTCGCCGCATGTCGGCGTCCTCAAACCACTCCGGGAGACCGCTGGCGGTGACGGTTGGGTGCTCAACCTCCGTCCCCAAGAGAGCGCAATCGCCATGGACCTCGTCTCCGAGCGGAGTATCACGGACATTCGACTCGAGGTCGGCGGGGTGACCATCCTCCAGGGTGAGGTTCATCAGGGTGAGGATTCAAAGACGCATCAGATCTCGTGGCGATCGGCCGAGGGAACTCTGGTGGCCACCCGGGGCCACCCCGAGCAGGATGCCGACGCTCTCATCTCAGCAGGTGGCGGTGATGTCTGCATCATCGCCCGGAGCATCGACGATGCCGAGGAATCATGGTGCCTTCGTCGTTGGCGGCTCGAAACGACAGCCGGTCAAGATTTCAACAGTCGGAGTTCCTCCGATAAGCTGAGCCAGCAGGTGATGGCGACGGCGGCAACGGCGGCGGTCATTGCGGTGCGGGCGTATCGCCCGCAGGATGCGATTCGTCATCGGTGACGATACCCGGCACATCCCGCTGAACGCCATAGTCCGCGTTCTGTCGTGGTCAATCTTTTGAATGGAGTAGGCGCCAGGTGAGGGCTCGGACGTCGTCGAAGAGTTGGATTGCGGTGGTTGCCTGAGTGGCGTCTATGGCACCCGCTCCGGCAAGGAGGCGGAGGTGGGTGTCGACCTCTTTTGCTGAGGCGTAGGCGATGCGCCAGTGGTGGTTACGATCACGACCGGATCGGCCGTGGCCTTCGGCTAAATTGGCGGGAACCGATGAGGCTGAACGGATGACCTGATCGGCAAGGTTCTTCAAGGGTGCCGGTACTCGCAGGACAAGGCCAATTGCGATGCGGGCGGCTTCGAGAGCCTTACGGTGGGCGATGAGGCCGGTTGCTGGTAGGGCGTTGCGCATGATCACCTCCTGGTTGTTCATGCACCCCCTCCAGCCGCTGTGGAATCCGATGTCAAGGGTCGCCTCCGAGGCGACTTGTCTTGCCCTTGACATCGGATTCCGACAGCGGCTACGCGTGATTGAGAACAACCAGGAGGTGATCATGCTGCCCCGGACGCTGCCCCGGACGCTGCCCCGGACGCTGCCCCGGACGCTGCCCCGGACGCTGCCCCGGACGCTGTGCCCCGGACGCTGCCCACGGCGTGATCAACACAAAAAAAGGGCGGGGCCGAAGCCCCGCCCTCGGTTGAGGTTGGTGGAATTACTGCGGAAGGATGGTGGTCGGGTCGCTGCTGCCGTTGTCGAGCACCGATCCGTAGCAGTAGTAGCCGGCAGTCGCCTTGATCGAGGTGACATCCGCGTACCCGTTTGTGGGTGCGTAGTCACTGAAGATCCGGTTGATCTGGTTGTTCGACCAGGGTGACAGACTCATGGACTCGGTTCCGAGCATGGTACCTGCCTCGTCATAAAGCGTGATCGTGATCGGAAGATTGTCATCGACGCCGTTGACGCAACCGAGGTTGGCGCGCAGGTCGTCGTTCTCGCTCATGAAGATGATCCGCCTGGTCTCGTTTTGGGTGATCAGGTTACTGGCCGGGATTCCTGGAATCGCCTGACCGAAGGTGCCGGCGATCTTCGCCGTCGGTACGTTGTAAGTACGACTCATGATGCCGAGACTCGCGCTGTCGGCGCTGACGGCCAGAGCACCCGCGACATCGGGCTCGAATCCGAAGACCTCGGCGAGCACGTTCTCATAACGGACGCTGGCGCCCGCGGCGAGGGTGAAGCTCTCGGAGATCGCCGGGTCGGAGTTGTTCGCACCGCGAGGCAGCCACATGAAGTTGTAGGTGGCCATGGCGTCGCCGGCGTTGTTGATGTCGACGTCGGTCTGGAAGAACGCGCCTTCGAGGCCGGCGGCGAGGGCCGCGGCGGGGATGAAGTAGTTGACGAAGGGCGCGTCGGCGCCGTACTCGGTGGGCAGAATCGACGTCGGGTCGTTGCTGCCGTTGTCGAGCACCGAACCGTAGCAGTAGTAGGCAGCCCCGGCTTTGATCGAGGTGACATCGACATAGCCGTTGGTCGGTGCGAAGTCCTGGAAGATCCGGTTGATCTGGCTGTTCGACCACGGGGCGAGGCTCATGGTCTGGGTTTCAAGTATCGTGCCGGCGTCGTCGTAAGACGTGATCCTGATCGGAAGATTGTCGTTCATGCCGTTGACGCAACCCAGGTTGGCGCGGAGGTCGTCGTTCTCGCTCATGAAGATGATCCGCTTGACCTCATTCTGACCGATGAGGTTGGCGGAATAGACACCCGGCAAAGCCTGGCCGAAGGTGCCAGTGGCCTTGGCGGTGGAGATGTTGTAGGTCCGGCTTCCGATCTTGAGATCGGCGGTGTTGGACACGACGGCGAGGGCGCCGGCGACATCGGGCTCGAAGCCGAAGACGTCCGAGAGCACGTTTTCGAAGCGCATGCTCTCGCCGGCTCCGAGGCTGAAGCTCGAGGACTGTTGGGGTTCGGAGTTGTTCGCACCGCGGGGCAGCCACAGGAAGGCGAAGGTGTCCGCGCCGGCGCCCGCGTTGTTGATGTCGACATCGGTCTGGAAGAACGCACCTTCGAGGCCTGCGGCGAGGGCTGCGGCCGGAATGAAGTACGCCTCGTTGAAGACCGAGCCCGCTTCGACGGTGATGTCCATCGACGCGGAATCCGAACCGCCGCTGTTGCTCACCGTCAGGCTGACGGTAAAGGTGTCGGCGGTGGCGAAGGTGTGGCTGGGGTTCTGATCGGTGCTGGTCGAACCGTCGCCGAAGTCCCATGCCCAGGTGTCCGGGGCGCCACCGGTGGAGGCGTCCGTGAACATGACCGGCAAACCCGTCGTGGGCGCGGCAGGCGAGTAGGTGAACGCGGCCACCGGTGAATTCGGCGTCGCGCTGACGGTAGTCGTAGTCGCGGCCTTATCGTTGGCCGGGTTTGGATCGTCGTCAAATTCACCATTCAAGAATGAGTACCCCTGAGCAGTGAACCTCGAGGCGCCGCCGAAGACGCCGCGGACCGTAGCGCCGCCCTCGATGGCGGCGATCACCGGCTCACCATCGCCGTTGGCGACCATGGCCACGGGAATCGTGACAAGGCCGCCGAGAACGCCCGCGCCCATGTTGAGAACGCACTGGTCGCTGTCTGGATTGGGTGGGCCGCCGTCGGGGCCGCCACAGAGGATGGAGTTGACCATAAATACGGCCGATGCTCCGGCCTGCTCAGCGTTGAATGCCTTGACGCCGAACTCGCAATCGCCACGGCGAACCACCGCGATGTTGCCCGGGGTGAAATCAACCAGGGAATCGCAACCCAGGGTGGGACTGTCGGAGCCGTCGTTGACGAGTTCGAATTCCGTCTCGATGGGTTCGGCCAGCTGTGAAACGCGGGCACCGAAACAGTTGTCGCTGATGTACTCGCAGGTGTCCTCGTCCTCGGTGCCGACGAGTTTGTCGCAACCGCCGCGACCATAGGTATTCGCGCTTGCAGCTTCGAGTACGAAGATCGTGGCGGGGTTGCTCCCCATCCACGACTGTGCGACTGAGGCAGGCTCGTAGATTTCGATGGTGCCGAGGTTTGGAGAGTCCATGGGAATGGTCGGTTGGAAGGAGAAGCTGCCACTGTCGCCAGGAGCGAGGGGCGCGATCGGGCTGGCATCGGAGACGCCATCGTCGCCCTGCAATTGGAAGAGGAGATCTTCACAAAAGTAGTCGTCCCAGAACAAAAAGGAGGCGTTACCGTTGGTGTCGGTGCCTGCGGCGGTTGCCTCGAGCTCGTCAAAAATCGCACCATCACCGTTGACGAGGTCGTCGATCATTACATCCAGACCCATCGGGGCGACAAAATAGGTGTTGACATAGACGCTGGTGGCGGGGTCTGGACCCGCGTTGCCGTAGCCCACGGTCACCGTGAACGGTTGCCCCACCGAGACCGGGTCGGGCAAGGTTTGAGAGTAAGATACGTCAGACTCCGCCGCCTGGAGTCCGGGTGCGATTGTCAAGCACAACCCCAGCACGACAAGTGCCGGGATCACAGTTAATAGATGACTGGTTCTTTTCATTGTTCCCCTCCCAAAAGGAATCTCTTGTTTCAGTTCGCCACGCAGAGCGGCAAACTCCACTTGCATGGCCTTGTCCCATAATTTTTCACCGCGTGATGTTAGCACCGTCAGCTGCAAATAAGTATCCCCCTAGATCTGGAGGGGAATTGGATTGTCTCTTCGTCGTCACCGGGATCGGCCTCACGGGCCGTCGACTCTAAATGCCTCAACCACCACCGCCTGCGCCACAGGGTGCAGGGCTGCTGCAGGTTGATGGCTTGGAAGACGAAGAGCCGGCCGCAAAGGCCGAAATAAGGCGCTCGGTCGCGCTGCTATCGCATTCAGGGCAGACCATGGAGTCGGCCGGAGCCGAAATCGATTGGAGTCGAGCGAAGACCGCCCCGCAGGATTGACATCGGTATTCGTAGATTGGCACTATGACTCCGGATCAGGTTTCAATCTTGACGCCGGCCTGTTCGATTTCAATTCGCCCTTGAAGAATGGCCTGGTGTTCGCGGTCGATGCGAGATTCGAGGGAATCGCAGACGTTGCGGCAGATCGTGAAAACACCCTCGTCGATGATTCGGTAGTACACGTTGAGACCTTCACGGCGGCAATCGACGAGCCCGGCCCTCTTGAGAACCGAAAGATGCTTTGAAACGTTGGCCTGGCTTCCCCCGACGGATTGCAGAATATCGGAAACACATCGTTCGCCATTGTGCAGGCTATGGAGGATTTTCAGGCGGGTCGGATCGGCCATTGCCTTGAGAACCTCGGCGATTCGGTTGAGCAACTCATCGGATGCAATCACGGATTCCTCCTCGGGTCCTCTCAGACATTACCATTTGGGAATATACTCCAAGCGCTAATCGTCGTCAATACGATCGCAGGTCGAAAGGCAATATTTGAATATTCCCTCCGCGGTTGTCTGCCGAGTGATAATCTTCGAACGACAACGAGACGAGGAGGAGCGCATGCCGACGATCTTCGAACGCATCATTTCCGGAGAGATCCCATGTCACCGCATCTGGGAGGATGATCGCCATCTCGCATTCCTCGATATCAACCCTCGGGTGTACGGACACACGCTCGTGGTGCCGAAAAAGCACTTCAGCGAGGTCTTCGCGATGCCGGAGGAAGCCTACGATGCGTTGTGGTCGGCCGCCCGGGTCGTCGCCCGGCACCTGAAAGATCGGACCGGCTGTGAGCGCGTGGTTGTCGTCGTTCTCGGTTATGAGGTGCCCCATGTGCACATCCATCTCATGCCCACCAACGAACTCGGAGACTTCCCATTCCCGGATGTCGACTCGGAAGCGCTCGCTCGGCTCGGTGAAGCCGCCGAGGTTTTGACCTGGGTGTGAATCGGGCGAGAATCAGGATCCGGAACCGGCCCGGGGTTGCCGAATCCCGAAAGCCTGCGTTGGGCCGGCCGCCGAACGAAGCTTGACCGCTGCGTCAAGGAGGGTGAGAATGATCGCCGAGCCGGAGTGGCGGAATGGTAGACGCAGCGGACTCAAAATCCGCCGCCCGCAAGGGTGTGAGGGTTCGAATCCCTCCTCCGGCACCACATTGTCGAGGGTTGAACGCGCGCGATGCGCGCGTCCCCGAGCACAAGCCAGCGGATCGCCGTAACCGGCAGTCCAAGCTACCGGGAGATCTCACTCCGCCCCATCGCCGGCACGGCGATACCCGCGGCCTTTGTGCACGGCCGAATCCCTCCTCCGGCACCATGTTTGTGAGGGTTGAACGCGGCCGATGGCCGCGTCCCCGAGCACAAGCCAGCGGATCGACGCAGCCAGCAGTCCTTGCCTCCGGTATGTTCCACTCTGCCCCATCGCTGGCGCGTCGATACCCGCGGCCTTTGTGCACGGCCGAATCCCTCCTCCGGCACCATGTTTGTGAGGGTTGAACGCGGCCGATGGCCGCGTCCCCGAGCACAAGCCAGCGGATCGCCGTAGCCGGCAGTCCAAGCTACCGGGAGATCTCACCTCACCCAATCGCCGGCACGGCGATACCCGCGGCCTTCGCGCACGGATGAACGGGCCGCTGGCCGCGTCACTGAGCCCGTAGCCGTTGCCGTGAGCGAGACCGAAACCGCAACGGTACACGCGGAACAATTGCTCAACGGGAGTGCGGGGTTTGACATTGTGCTCCCTTGAGTCCATCGGCAAAGCATGACCTCGCGCACAATGTCATACCGGGCACTCCACGGCCAAGGTGCTGTGAGCATCTCTTCCCGTTCGCCATGAGGCCGCCGCTCGCGCGATCAGCGTGGTCGCAATCCTCCCCGTTCTGCCCTCCGACCACGCTGATCACGCGACGCTGGGTCGCCAAGGGCGGCCCAGAAGGCCGGAGCTGAGGGCAGCGGCAGCGGCAGGGACAGCGGCGGAGGCAGCGTCCGCGGCAGCGACAGAATCAGCAAACAGCGGCAGCGCCAGCGGCCAACGGCAGCAAACAGCGGCAGCGCCAGCGGCCAACGGCAGCAAACAGCGGAATAGGTATGATCTGAGGTTGCAGGGGGAGTTGGACAGGCTCCGGCTCCGGTGTGACATCACTCATGACGACTAGGAGGGCGAACGTGTTGACGGGAAAACAACAGCTGATGATCGGCACCATTGTCGCGTTGAATGTGTTCGCAGCGTGTGCCGCGGACGCCCAATCCGCACCGACGATCACCGCGGAGCCGGTGCCGGGTCAGCTCGAGGTGATGCAGGGAACGGCAATCAAGCTGGGCGGGATGCCCCCTGAAGAGGGCCCCCAGCCCGACAGCTATCACTGGGAGATCGTCCAGGGCGAAGGTGGTGCGCTTTACAACGAGGATCAATACCAGGTCATCTTTCAGAGCCCGAGGATCGAGAACGAAATCGAGCTCTTCGTAATTCGGTTGACCGTCGGGTACGCGGGCCAGCAGCCCGCGCACGCGACGGCCCATATCCGGGTGCATCGAGATATGCCCAAGGCGAAACCGGAGCCGAAGAAACAGAACATCGAGGATGTGATGGCGGATTTCTACCGCAAGGAGAGCGCGGCCCGGGAGGCCAACCAGAAGCGTGTAGAGGAGAGTCAATCGAGGGTGGTCAGCCACCACACATACAGCTACATCGGTTTCCATGGAGGATTCGGCTATCGCGGACCCGGATGGGGCTGGGGATATGGCTGGGGTTGGCCGGCCTATTACCCGATCTATGCCCCCATCGTGGTGCCGCCTCCAGGGATCGACTGGGGACCCGGTGACGGGACCTGGGGCGAACCCATCGCCATCCCCTACGACGACATGGTGACGACTTTCCCCGAAGAGATCGCCGGCGACTATCTTCCGCAGGATTACCCCGGCGCCGATGAGGTGCCCGATATGGGACAGGCGGGCGGATCACCCACCGATTTCATCAATGTACCTCCGGGTGCAGGGGGCGACCTCGGGGGGGCGGGGATGAATCCCGGCTTTGATGGTGAGATGGAATCCGCCGAACCGATGGTCGACCCGGGTCTTGGTTTCGACGATTTCGGCTGGTAGGGGAGGCGAAATGAAAACAGCAATGATCTGTGCGGTTTTCGTTGTCGTCACCATCGCTGCGGGCGCGGCCGTGGCGGAGGAGGCGCCGGCTGCGCCGCCCTACTTCCTCGTTGTTGAAGGTGAGATCGACAAGGCCGTCATTGGTCCGTGGTCGGAGGCCGTGGTTTCTCTGATCGAGGCCCACGATGCGCATTCCAACCCAGCGGTGTGGGCCACCTTCCGCGAGCTGACCGGTGGTCCTGATGTGCGGGTCAGTTTCTTCCACGGCTTTTCCAAGATGGCCGATCTCGATGACTGGACACCGAGCCGGCGAATTCTCGTCGATGTGCTCGGCCCTGTCGAAGGCGGCGCGGTCAAGGATGCCCTCGCTCGCGGCGTGGACTCATCCGATCGGGTGATGACCCTGGTCGAGGATCTCTCCCGGCCGTGGACCGGAACGGCGCCCCCGAAATTCCTCTGGGTCGCCACCGTTCGGGTGGCCGATGGCAAGATGACCGAGTACGCAGCTTTGGCGAAGCGGGTACGTCGGGCCTATGAAAGCCAGGCCGCTGATGCCCATTGGCTCTGCTACGCCGACGCCATCGGTGGCGAGAGTTCGGAGTTGATCTTCTACTATGCGTTCGACACTTTTGCCGAGGTCGATTCCTGGCCTTCGCGGCGGACGGTCCTCGCAGCGGCCCACGGCGAACGCCAGGGAGCCCGGCTGGCCTCGGCGCTGGAGTCCATCACCGAGACCACGACCAGCCTATGGAAGTTCGAACCCGAGCTCAGCCGATTGGGCGGGAAGGGGAAGAACGGGCACGAGTGAGTTCCCAATTTTGAATTCTCAATTCAGACTTTCATCGCATCCGTTCCCCGAGGCTGTGCGTTGGAACTAAGAACCAAAAACCAAAAAATAAAAACTGAGAATTTGGGCGTCAGCTCTTTGGTTCCAGCGCGCCTTCGTTCACCCAGTGTTCGAAGAGCCGGAAAACCCGATAGCCGTCAACGCCGACTTCCTTCTCGACCTCGATGGGCGTCTTGCCCTGGGTGGCCTGCACCCAGATGCCGTTGACGAAATTCGCGTCGTCTTCGTCGGGCAGGCCCGTCGGTTGCTTCCCGGTGGCGGCGAATTGACCTTCATCGGGAATGATCGCCGCTGCGCGGTTGAACTCGTCATAGCGGCGCATGCCCTCCATCAGAAGCGACATCACCGCAATACCTGTCGTTCCGCCTTCCTTTCGGGAGGAATCGACCGGTTGGTTGACAAAGATGAACCGTCCGAGAATCGGTCGCTCGAGGAGTTGGTAGATCGCGGTGTCCGCCGTCAGGTCGCCGGCGGATGCATCGATCATCATCCCGTCTCTAAGGGTGATCGATGCGGTGGAATTGCCCGAATCATCGAGGACCGTGAGGATGCCTTCGAGCCGCGAGTCGGCGAGATTCTGCATCAGATTCGGAAGACCGAAGAGCGCAAGATCGCCTGACAACGAGGTGGTCGTTTCGGTGCTGTCGGTCGGTTGGTCGAGAGTTGTCTTGTTGTCGAGCCTGGTCATTGCCTTGGCGGCGGCGTTGGCGAACTGTTCGCCGGGAAACCGACGGACGATGCTGTCGTAAACCATCCGCACCTTGGGGATGTCGGTGCCGGAGAGGCTGTCGAGCAGATTCCCGATGTTCTGCGTTTTCCGGGAAGTCTTGACCGACACGCCGAACACCTTGACCGGGAGTTCCGCTTTGATCGCCTCGACCACGCGGTTGACGGTGGCCGGGTCGTCGGAGAGATCCTGCCCGCTGAGCATGGCCAGGCGGGACAGGGTGTCGCCGAACTCGGGACGCCGCTTGAGTCCGTGGGTCACGACGCACTCCCGGGCTTCCTTGTTGTCGAATCGGACCAGCGCTTTGACGGCCGTGTCGAGCAGCGATTGGATTTCGGATGCGTTGTGCGCGGCCTTGCCCTTCTGCAGGAGAACATCCTCGAGATCGCTGACCCGCGCAACGAGGGTCTTGACCGATCGCGGGTGGTCGATCTGACCGAGGGCGGTGAGGGCTTCGCGAAGCAGCGGAAGCTCGCCCCCGGGGACCGAGGATCGGACCAAGAGATCGATTTCCTTGTCGACGTCGTGCTCCTCGCTCGGAGGAATCGACCGGATGAGATAGATCAGGTTGCGCTGGACATACCAGGGCTGGGGGACGTTGCCGGAGAGGGATTCGCCGAGAATCTTGATCGCTCGACCTCTGGTCTCATCGCCGTGGATCATGAGCAGCCGGAGAATCAGCCGCCGCCGGTCGCGGCGGGTCTCGACGATGAGGTCCTGCATCAGATTGTCGATCTGGAGAGTCGGAAAGAAGGTGAGCAACCGGCGCAGGAGCAGCCGTTTTTCGTCGTTCTCGGAATATTTTCGCAGCTGATCTTCATCCAGAGTCTGAGATGCCTGGTCGATGATATTGGCGGCGAGGGATGCATCGACCTCTTTCTGCGAGATCATCCGGTTGGCCAGGTCGATGACGGTCACGGCGCGTCCGATGGAGCCACCATTGAATTGCTCAATCGCGGTTGAGATGAGTTCCCTGAACCGTTCGTTGAGTTCGCCCGGGTCCTTCGAAAGGTCCATGACCTTGCGCATGGTTTGGGCGGCGCCGGAAAGAGGCGGGGCGTCCCCTGCTTGTGTCGATGGCGCCTCGGACGGCGCCCAATCCGGGAGCGAGCCGCTGAGCGCCCGAAAGACGCCGTCACCCAACGAACTGACACCGAAGTCCTTGAGATAGCGGAGTTGATTGTTGAGGTCCGATGAGGATCTCGCCGATGTCGCGACTTCATCGATGATTCGCGAGAGGATCGCGGTTTCCGCTCCCATGAGAGAGGTGTTGATTCCCGCCTGCGATCGAGCGGGGGATGTCGAGGCGACGCGCTCCCAGCGGTCGAGGAGGTGACTGAGGCGATCGATGTGGGCTGTTGTCTGGTCGTCTCCACCGGCGGCTGCGGACCCGCCCGCCTTCGTGTCGGAGCTTTGCTGGGCCGCCTGTCGAGGAATCTCCGGCGGCGGCTCGATCTGCTGCCCGGCGCGCTGCTGCGCTTCGCTTCGGGCGACCTGTTCCGCGTAGTCGGCGGCCGACTTTGGAGGCTCTCCACCACCCTGGGTTGCCGTACTGCCGCCGCCACCGCCGGTCCATCCACCGCCACCGCCCCCTCCGGAACCGGACTGGGGTGATCTGCTGACCGAGATTCGGGCCGCCATTGCTCCGCCGCCGGTACTCACGCCGAGTCGACTCAGGTTCTGCGACAAATCAGCGCGGTCGTGCTCTGGACAGATGCCCACCAGCAGCGGCTGAAGGCGCGCCAAATACTGGTTGAGTTCTTCCTTCGGGATGAGTTCCAGCTCGCCGAGATTCTGGACCTTGCGGGCCGAGTGGAGGAGATAGTCGCTGACGGCCGATGCGTTCGGTCCCTGAATCTGGGTGCCGACCCACGAGTGGATTTCGCGAGCGATGACTTCGGGTGGGGCCCTGAAGAGGATTTCCGCCGCATCGGCGAAGATCATCGGAGCGACTTCGTCCGACAGGTATCTCGCCAGCAGCAGACGTGCTTCCTCAATCTCGCGAGCATCGGCTTCCGTGACCAACGCGCCTCCCTACTTGGCACCGACGTTTCGTTCATTCTCCGTCGCGCCGGTGTCGCAGCGCCGCAGCTGGCTTCACCGGCGATCGTAGCTGATGACTCATGATCGCATCATCGACTCGGTTTGGGCAAGTGCACCGGAGGCCGCCTGGATGACGGATCAGGGGTCGGTCGGAATCGGCGGCGGTTGCAGCTCGGTCGGGCAGTAGGCGTCCCGACGTTCGGTCAGGTCGCGGACAACCGCGAGCCGAAACGCGAGATCCGGGTACTTGACCGCCAGGTCCCGCTTGAAGTTCGCGATGTCGATCATCTCGAAGCGGCAGAGAATGGTCTTGAAGGGTCGAGCGAGGAGTTCTCCGGGCGCCTGAATATGATGCAGACCGCCTGAATAGACCGTGAGTATCCGGCCGTCCGGCAACGCCTCGATGATATCTGCAATTCCGGCGCGGACGGTCATTTCCCGCCCTTTCGAGTCGAGTCCGTTTCTGCGTTTCATCCGGCCCTCGGGGAGGATGATCACGAGGGCCCGATTGTCGATCTTGCTGAGGACCTCTTCCCAGGTCGAGTCGCGCTGCCGGGTGACGGTCACGGTGTGGCGAACGAGAAAACGAAAAAACAGCCCGATGGGGCGATTCATCGTCTTCTCGGCCACGGGCAGAACTCCGTGTCTCGCAAACCGCCACAGGAGCTTGGTCGATGCGTAACCGGCGATGAGAGGTTCGTAGAGGCTGGTGTGGTTGAGGATCGCGACGATTCTGGTGTCGTCCGCCATCTCATGTGGTTTGCTCGGCATCCAATCTTCCCGAAGTCGGTAAAGAAGCCGGGTGGTGGCTCGTACGCCGAGCAGCAGCAGGAAAACGAGAATTGACCGCATGGATCGTGTTTGAGGGCCAGTGAAGGCCCCGTAGATCGCCGATCAATCTAACCCAAACCGCAGGACTCGGCACGTCGCAGCGCGGCAAAGGGCGGCGGATGCCGGATGATTCGCGAGGCCGTGAGACCGGTAAGACGTGAGACGTTGAGAAATCAACGGCGCGCTGAACGCCTCACGCCTCACGTCTAACCCCTCACCCCTAACCTCACCAATCAAACACCAGCCCCGCATACGCGTTCCTCGTTGCCGCCGGAATCCACACCGGCTGGTACCCGTCGAAATAGCCGAAGGTCGTGAAGAGGGAATCGGTCAGATTGTTGACCCGGAAGCTGGCCTTGACCCGGTCGAGCCAAGAGGGCTCTCGCCACCGTACGCCCGAGATCGATCTCGAGCCCGATGTCGATGGCGGTGTAGGCGTCATTGACCCGGTGGATGTAGTCCGGGTCGTTTCGGATCTCGGGGAACTTCCGCATGTCCTCGGTATTGTCGAGGAAAAAATCATCGACATAGCGCAGGGTGATGACGCCGGTGACAGGGCCGGCGGTACCGTGGACTTCGAGTGAGACCAGCCACTCGGGACTCACCGGCAGCACGTTCCCGGAGTGGTCGATGGCGTTGCCGTCGAAATCGTACTCGGTGAAGTCGACGATCCGGTTGTTCGACCACGCAAGATCCAGCCGTCCGCCGAAGGCCGCGATGGGTTGCCACTCGAGATCGACCTCGACCCCGCGGTGTTCGGTGACCGCGCCGTTGGCGGTCACCGGATCGCCGTTGTTGTCGAGGCCCCCCGCCCAGACGATTGCGTTGTCAAAGTCCAGATAGTAGAGGTTGAGCGAAGCCCGCCCCGTGGTCCAGGTGTAGCTGCCTCCGAGTTCGTAGTCGGTGAGTTCCTCGGGGTCGAGGGCCAAGGGCGCGGGCGACCAGTAACTCTGGGGGTCATAGATGTCGCGGAATGCGGGTTCGCGCCCGCCGCGAGAGACATTGGCAAAAAAGCTCAGGGCCTTGTTTGGCCTGAAGGTGACGCCGAGTCTCGGCAGGAGGTAGGAAAACGTCTGGTCCACCGCAACGCCGTTGAGCTTGTCGTCGTTCATCTCATAGTGATGGTTGGTCCAGGTCAGCCCGGCCATGAGATTCCATTTGTCGTTGAAACGCCAACTCTCCTGAACAAATGGCTGCATGGTCTGTTTGTCGAGTCGGTAGTCGTAGTAGCGGTGGTCGGGATCGAGACCCGGGGGATAATATTGCGCCCACTGAACGAAACCCCAGTGGCGACCGCTGTGGAGTCTGAAGGCGGCTCCGGCCTGAAGGCTGCCGCGGCCGTTGCCGTGATGCCATTCGAAGTTCGGGATCCAACCCGCGTCCCATTCGTCGACCTCGCGCCGTCGAACGAGGTCGGTGGTGTCGATGACCGATCCGTCGGGAAGTTCGATCGGCTCGAGCCCGTATTCGGGCATCCAGCGGTCCCGCTTGAACTGCTGGAAATAGCCGTCCCCTTCGAAGAGGTAGAACGTGTTCTGCCAAGCGAGATCAGGGTTGATCTGCCAGCTGTGAATCACCTGGTAATGGGGCTGGAAGAAGCTGTCGATTTCGTTGGGGTAGGAGAGGGGGTTGTAGCGTCGATCGTGCCGCTTGTCACCGGTGATCTCGCCGTCGAGATAGGCCTCGGATACGCCCTCATAGGCGAGGTGGGTCTCCTCCGGACCTCCGAAAAGGTTGATGCGAAGGCTGGTTTTCTCGCCGTAGCGAACGACCGAGAGATAGTAGCTCCACATCTCGGACCAGCTCTGGTCGCGGTAGCCGTCGGACTGGACACGGGAGTAGCGTGCGGTGGTCGCCCATCTGTCGTTGATGAGCCCGCTGTCGAACTCGAAGGTCAGGCGGCTGGTGCCGAAGGAACCACCGAGCATGGCCAAATGGAGGCGTTTTTCGGTGAGAGGCTGACGGCTCTGCACGTTGACCGATCCACCGATGGCGCTGCCGCCGTAGAGGTTGGTCCCGACGCCGCGTTGGACCTGGATCTCGTCGGTGGTTGAGAGGAAGTCCGCCAGATCGATAAAGAAGACGCCGTGCGAGTGGGCGTCGTTGAGCGGAACACCGTTGAGGCTGACGGCGGTTCGGCGCATATCGAAGCTGCGGAGGAAGAAGTAGGAGTATCCGATGCCGTTTCCGCTGTCGTTGTAGGCGTAGAACCCGGGGGTCTGCTCCAAGAAGATCGGCACGTCCTGGGCCCAATAGCCGCGCTCGATCTCTTCGCGGCCGATATTGGTCAGGGTCACAGGAGTCTCCCCGACGGTGGCGTGAAGTCCGGTGATTTGAACCTCTCCCCGAAACACCGTCGGCTCCGCCTGGAGACTGAGTTCTTGCGTGTGCCCGACGTCGGTGAGATTGAGGTCGAGGGTCTCATGGCCTGCCGAGGTCACTCGGAGGCGAAGGGAAAAGGGCGGCGGTTCGGGGAGATCAAGAGAAAAGAGCCCCTGTTCGTCGGTCGCGGTCTGCAGTTCGAGGCCTGGGGCGGTGGCCAGCACCGACGCACCTGCGATCGGTTTCTTGCTCGGCTTGTCGATGAGGCGGCCGCGAATCTCGGCGGCTGGTGCAACGTTCGAGAGCGTCGCGAGAACGAGTGTTGTGATGGTCAACCGAGACAAGAACATGCCGTTTCTCCGGTGCTGAGCTGATGACGGCTCTGTCGGGGGAGAAAACGGCAATCTGATGCTCCAATTCCCTCCGCCGGCATGACCCGGATCAGGTGATAGGGGTTTGATCTCAGCCCCGTCCGAGACGGGACACCCCCATGGATGCGAGTAGATTCACAAAGAGCCGCACCGAGTATCCGAGCAGTCGGCGGGCATGTCAAGTGAGGTTCGGGTGCCTACCGCCCAGGTCGGAAGACCAAAGCCCCCAATGTCCGCACCAGGACGATGGCGTACATCGATGAACCGTGGTGCCTGACGGCGTAGAGATCGAACTCGAGCTTGGTCATGTGATCCTCGGTCCGGGCGCAGTAGGGGAGGTGGATCTGGGCCCAACCCGTAAGCCCGGGCCGGACGCTGTATCTGAAAGCATAGAAGGGGATTTTCTTTTCGAATCGGGCCGCGACATCCGGACGCTCCGGCCGTGGGCCGACGAGGCTCATCTCGCCGCGAAGGACGTTCAGCAGTTGGGGAAGCTCGTCGACGCGCCACCGTCGGAGCAGACGGCCGATGGGAATCACCCGAGCGTCGTTTTCTTCGGCGAAGGTCGGGCCCTTGCCGTGGGAGCTCTTTCGCATGGTCCGAAGCTTGAAGAGTTCGAACGGTCGACCGAACTGACCGAGCCGCTCCTGTCGATAGATGATTGGAAGGCCATCGGTGACGAGAATGGCCAGTGCGGCAACGATGAGAATCGGCGCCGTGAAGACGAGCAGAATCGTTGCCGTGACGAGATCAAAAAACCTCTGTAGATAGTGGAACGGTGAGGTGGCGATGGATGAGAAGTCGCCCGTTGCGATAAACCACCTCGAGTCCACCTGGCGAATCGGGATACGACCGGTCAGCGCAGAATAGGCGCCGGCGGCGTCGACCACGGTGGTGCCGTGAAAATTGAGAGCGGCGAGACGATCGATGGTGGGATCACCATCGGAAAGTTGAGCAACGATGATGAGATCGATGTCGCTCGCATCGACTTCCGCGAGAGGGTCGGCTTCACCGTTCGTCGGGGCCGGCAGGTGCCGTGCGATTTGAAACGGTGGGTTCGGCCGATTCTCGAGTTCTTTCCGAAGGGCGCCGACGATGGGGCCGTCGCCGATGAGGATGGCGTTGCGGGCCTGCGGTCGGGCGGCGAGTTTGAGCCAGATCGAACGAAGCAGCACCTGGGTCGGCAGGGAAATGGCGAGGGTGATGCCGAGGAGGCCGCGGCCAAAACGCCACGGCTCGACGAGATACACGCCGAGAACCAAAGCGATCGCCATGGTGATGGCCAGGGCGGTGGTCCGTGCGAGAACGTAATCCGGTGTTCGCCAACTCGACGGGCGGTAGAGGTCGAAGGTGGTGGCCAGCCCGAATTGGACCAGGACCGCGTAGAGGATGAAGCCCGGGTGTTGCAGGAGTTGATTGAGTTCAGTATCGAAACCGACCGAACCGAACCGGATCAACGCAGCCAGTAGGCCCGCCCCGAGCAGGATCATGGCATCGGCTTCGGCGAGCAGGAATCGGGTTCGCAGCTCGCGAATCGCGATCTTTTGCATTGACAGTCATTGTCGCCGGTTCCCCTCTTCTGTCAACCGTTTTGGCTTGCAGCCGGCATTGGTCGACCGGACCGTTTCGAAAGACGCGCAACTGTGAAAGAGCTTGTCACTTTGTTTCACAAGCTCTATACTCTGTTGCGTGAGCGCGACTCTGGAAACCACCATTCGGGTATAAGAATCAACTGAATTGGAGCGACGGCGCAACGTCTGAGAACGGTCGTTGCGGCCGCCGAGGCCACAAAAGGAGAATGGACATGTCGACTCTGAAAGAAACCCTCAAAAAGAAGATTGATGACCACCGGCCGCGGACGGTTCGCCTGCTCAAGGAACACGGCGACGTCAAGATCAGCGAGGTCACCATCGGCCAGGCCATCGGTGGCGCCCGCGGTGTCAAGTGCCTCGTGACCGACGTGTCATACCTGGATCCCTTCGAGGGCATCCGTTTCCGCGGTCGCACCATTCCCGAGACCTTTGCGGCGCTTCCTGCGGTTGCAGGCCAGGACTATCCCGCGGTCGAAGGCTTCTTCTACTACCTCATGACCGGTGACATCCCCACCGCCGCGCAGGCGGAAGAGGTCGTGGCCGATTTCAAGGTCCGCCGTCATCTTCCTGACTACGTCAAGGACATCATGCGCGCCATGCCGGCTGACACCCATCCCATGACCATGTTCTCCGCCGGAATCGTCGCCATGCAGCGCGAATCGGAGTTCGTCAAGCGCTACAACGAGGGCATGAACAAGATGGAGTACTGGGAGCCCATGTTCGAGGACTCCTGCAACCTCATGGCCAAGCTCCCCTCGCTCGCGGCGTTCATCTACCGCCTCAAGTACAAGAATGACGAGCAGATCGCCGATGATCCCAGCCTCGACATGGGCGGCAACTTCGCTCATCAGATGGGATTTGCCAAACCCTACGACGACGTTGCGCGGATGTACTTCATTCTCCACTCCGACCATGAGTCGGGTAACGTCTCAGCCCACACCACCCACCTGGTCGCGTCGGCGCTGTCGGATGCTTACTACTCGCTGTCGGCCGGTATGAATGGTCTTGCGGGTCCGCTCCACGGTCTGGCGAACCAGGAGGTCTTGAGCTGGACCATGAAGTTCATGGAGAGCCTCGAAGGCCAGGAGCCCACCGAAGAGGTCATCAAGGACGCCCTTTGGAAGACCCTCAATTCGGGACAGGTCATCCCGGGCTACGGCCACGCGGTGCTCCGCAAGACCGACCCGCGCTACGAGTCGCAGCGTGAGTTCTGTCTCAAGAACCTGCCGGACTACCCCCTGTTCAAGGTCATTTCCATGATCTACAAGGTCGCCCCGGGCGTCCTGACCGAGCACGGAAAGGCCAAGAACCCGTGGCCCAACGTTGACGCCCAGTCGGGTGTGATCCAGTGGTACTACGGTCTCACCGAGTGGGACTTCTACACAGTTCTCTTCGGCGTCGGCCGCGCCCTCGGCGTGTTGACCAACATCACCTGGGATCGCGCGCTCGGTTATCCCATCGAGCGCCCCAAGTCGGTCACCACCGCCATGCTCGAGGAGTTCGCGGGTATCAAATAGGGCACGTCGCCTGACAATTCACAACGGGGCGCCGTCGGGCGCCTCGTTTTTTTTTGCGACTCGTCAACTCTCGCCCGTTTCTCGCAGCGAGTCGGAGGATAGAGGCGACGAGTATCGAGTGACGTGCAGCGAGAAACAGGCTATGGTGATGACACGATGACCAGCGATGATCAACTGACCTTGTCCTTTGAAGTATTCTGGCCCTGGATCATGGGTCACCCGAACTGTATCTTGCGCGCCGGAACACCCGAGGCGGTGATCTACGACGACGAGGACCTCCACTGGCACTTCGCCAAGGAAGAGCCGGATACCCTGCTTGTCCAGGTGCTCAGGGGCAAGTTGCTGGTTGGGGAACTCCTGCTCGCTCCGGAGCAGATCTCGTTTGTCCAGGGTTCGCCGGGCGATCGAGAGCATGAGTTTGTCTTCGAGCTCATCTCCGAAACCGAATCCGAGAGTTATCCGGCCTACTTCTTCGTCCTGGTTCACGGATTCGATGAAGAAGGCGAGTTCAGCCCGAGTCGGGTGCATTGAGCCGGAGTTCAACCCGTCGGAGGCAGTCCAGTCACCTCGACGACCCGGCCCTGGTATCGTGGATTGACGATCATGGAAGGGAGAAATCGGCCGGAACATGGTGTCTCACATCCACCGACCAAAGAAGCTCCGAGTCTGGATCTGCGTCGCCGCCTCGATCTTGACCTGCCACCTCGCGCTCGGGAGCGACGGCGCGGGAAGCGGATCGCAAGCCGGGTCAGAGGCGGCGATCGTTTTTCCAGTCAATGAGCGGCTCTCGTACGCCATTTCCTGGTCGGGCATCCACTGCGGCGAGATGGAGATCACGAGCTATATCGACAAAGACGCAGCCGGAGGGCCGATCTATCGCATCGTCGTCTTGACCCGAACAACAAAGTTCTTTGATGGGATCTACCGTGTGCGGTCCCGATTGGATTCGTACTTCGATCCCCGCCGAATGACGTCGTTTCGCTACGACGAGAACTCCCTCGAGAAGAAAAAACGAAAGAGTGAGTCTTGGATTGTGGATCTCGAGGCCATGGAGATCGTGAGGACCAAGAACGGGGAGGAATCCCGGTTCCCCGTCGAGGTCGATCGAGCCAACGATCCGTTGGCCTTTATCTATCGACTGCGGATGATGGCCACCGATATCGGAGAGGAAAACGTGCTCGGTCTCATGACCAGCAAGGGAGCGGTGGAGACCGTGGCCCGGGTGACCGGGCACAAGAGAATCAAAACCAAGATGGGCAAGTGCGATGCGGCGTCGGTGGTCCCCGAACCACGCGACGAGATGATGTTCAGCAAGTCGGGATCGATGGTGATTTGGATCGATCGCGAGGAGCCGCACCGACCGTGCAGAATCGAATTTCGACCTCTCCTTCGGCAGCTTGACGGCGAATTTGAGAAACGCCGAGGATTCGGATGAGGGCGGAGTCTCGGCCGATTGGGAGAACTGGGGCGGTTCCAAGGAGGAGGACGGGTGAAATCGATGTGGAGGAACCGAGGCCTCCGCTTCGCGCGGACGATCCGGTCGGGCATCACCGTGATCCTGATTCTGGCGACGGCGCCCCTCGTCTGGGCCGGGATGGAGGAGCGGGCGAAAGAGGCCTTTCGCGAGCTTCAGCTGGGTTATGTGGCCTTGGACGAGGGCGACTATGAAACCGCGATTGTCCACTACGAGAAGGCGCGAGACCTCTCCCTCGGGGATGAGCAGCGGTACAACGCGCTCTTCGGTCTCGGGTCGGCGGTCCTCGAGCTCGAGCGTTTCGACCAGGCGCGCGCGATCTTTGACGAAGCTCACAAACTCAAACCGGGCGAGGTCGAATGCACTTTCATGCTCGGTCTCACCTGTCGGCGTCAGGGCGACTTGAAAGACGCGGTGACCTACCTCGCCGAGGCCGCAGCCCGTGATCCGGAGTTCACCCAGGCGTTTGTCGAGTTGGGCATCACGTATGGCGCCCTGGAACGTCACGCCGACGCGCAGCGGATCTGTCAGGAGGCCTTGAGGAACGACCCCGAAAATACCGAAGCGCGGCTCGGTTTGGCGGTCGCCCTTTTCCACCAGGACGACAACGCCGCCGCGGTGCTCCAGTTTCGCGAGGTCCTGGACCGGGACCCCGAAAACATCCGCGCGCACTACGGACTCGGGCTCGCCCTGTTTTTCGCCGGCGACCGCGAGGGCGCCAAGAAGGAGATTATCTTCCTCAATTCCCGTGCGCCGGATCTCGCCTCAGACCTCTACGAGTGGGTCTTTCCGCAGGAATGAGGGTCGCCGGTCCGCCCACCGGCGGAATGATCAACCGGCGGCGATGAAATCCTCGATTCGCGCCAGCGCCCTGTCGAGTCTCTCCTTGACGTGTGAGGTCGATGGGCGTCGCGGTTCGTGAAGTCGCACCGATTCCCAGAGATCGCGGTCCTGGTCCTCGAGGATGTCGGTTCGAAGCGTGATCCCGTGACGGGCCAGAATCGGTTCGAGGCGGCGGTGGTTGCGCCAGAGTTTCCTGCGCGTGCTCAGGTAGGCGTGTTCGCAGACCGATTTGCGGTTCGAATACGAAAAGATGTTGGAAAAGAACATCGAATAATCATCACGGCGGGGTTCGAAGACGAGAACGTCCCGATCGGAGTACTTCGTCTCGTATGCCGCGAAACCTGCGCCCATTCGCGAGTGTATGATGGTTCTGAAGGTCTGTGCGAGCACCGTTGGCAGCCCACGGTCAGTGAGTCTTCCCCGTTTCATGATGCCGAGTTCCACCGAACGGATGGTATCGACCGGAACGATGGGATTGACGCAGATGACGAGATCGGCGCCGGCTTCGAGGGCCACCGAGGCGTGGACCGTCTTGAGCAGCACGCCGTCGACATAGTGCCGGCCCTCGATCTCGACGGGAGGGTAGAGTCCGGGAAGCGCGGTCGATGCCTGCACCGCTTTTGAAATCGGGATGTGATCGAGACCGGGCTCGCCGAATCGGGTCGGGCGGCCCGAATCGAGATCGGTGGCCACCACAACGAGCTTGCGGTGGAGCTTTCTGAAATCGTCGCTTCGACCGGGCTTTGAAAAGATCTTTTCGAGATAGGCCCGCAGAGGCTCGCTGCGAAAAATGCCGACGGGAAGAGCGCGTGCGAGGCGGCTGAGGGGTTCGAGGAGTCTTCGATCCCCCGGGTGGCGGACGACCTCCCAGAGACCCTCGATAAAGAGCTTGGGAATCTTCATGCCACCGCGGACGAACTCACCGACCGCAGGAGACATGAAGGTCTCGGGCACGAACGGGTGCTCACCCGGTTCGTGTTTGATGATGGCTCGGCACATCTGGGCGGTCGAGAGGTTGTTGACGAGACAGGAGGAGATAAAGGCGCCCGCGCTGACGCCGACATAGATGTGGAGATCATTGAAATCGATCCCGTCGAGGGCCTCGTCGAGGGCGCGGATGGCGCCGATTTCGTAGATCGATCCTTCGGGGCCGCCTCCGGCCAAGGCGAGGCCGACTTTGGATGCGCTGCGGGAAGAGTCGATCACTCGGTGCTCCCGGGTTGTGTCAGGACGTCAACAGAACTCGAGAGAGCTCGATGAAGCTCCGTGGAGGTCACTTATCTCCCGGTTTTTTCGCCGCGCTCTGCCTCTCACCTTCAAACGCCGCCAAGGAGACTTCGAGTTCCTCGAGCCGCTCCCTGAGCAGACCCATCTCTTCGCGGGCTCGGCGGACGGGACCGATGCGATCCATGGATGCCTGAACCAGACGGTCCATCCGGTTCTGGAGTTGTTCAACGCCGCTCGACACGGCCTTCTCACCGGCGCGGATGAGATCGTGAAGCAACTCGTTGGGCAGAAGGGAGGTCCCCTTTCGCCCTTCTTCGGAGATGATCTGGGTCAGGGTCTGGGCGGTGACGTCGTCGGAGGTCTTGTTGTCGATGACCTTGATTTGTTGGCCGTTTCGAATCCAGCCGGCGAGCTCGTCGAGGGCCACATAGCGGCTCTCTTCGGTGTCGTAGAGCTTGCGGCTCCCGTATCTCTTGATGAGTCGGATCATCATGGACTCCTGTAGGCAAATGACATTGACGGCGCACGGCGCCGATGGCAGTGTTGTACCGCAGTGCGGCATTTTTGTCAACTTGGCGGGTCCTTGGGAGGATCTTGACTGAGGGGACTATTTCGCTGATAAACAAGGGCTTCTGGAGGCGACCCCAAGAACGTCCGGTGACGCTCCCGGGAAAGGGTCGTCCGATTGCGATCTTGATGCGAATGCCGCGACGCGGCATTTCTCGTGGGAATGTGGATGGCGCCGGATTCGTGGAGGATTGCTAAGGTATGCGTATGAAAGACGAGACCTTTCCTGACCTCAGGAGTTTTCTCGATCGGCTCCGATCGAATGGCGATCTCCGGGTCGTCGAAGCACCGGTGGATCCCTGTCTGGAGATCGCCGAGATTCACCGTCGGGTGATTGCCGCGGGTGGTCCGGCTCTGCTCTTCAGCCATCCTCAAGGCTCGGAGATTCCGGTGGTCACGAATCTGTTCGGTACCGCCGGCCGCGCCGAACTCGCGTTCGGCAGCCGCCCTTCCGGATTGGTCCGATCTCTCGTCCGGTTGGTGGAGAGCGGGCTTCCACCGTCGGCATCCACGCTGTGGGCCCATCGGCACCTGCTCGGGGCCGGGCTCAAACTCGGGACCCGCAGCGTCGGCAGCGGCCCGGTTCTCGAGGTGGTTTCATCTGAGGTCGATCTCGGCGTCTTGCCGGCTCTCACCTCGTGGCCGGAGGACGGCGGCCCGTTTGTCACTCTGCCCTTGGTGGCCACCCAACACCCGGAGACCGGTGGACCGAATCTCGGGATGTACCGGCTCCAAATCCACGATGAGCGACATACGGGAATGCACTGGCAGATCGGCAAGGGGGGAGGCTTTCACTATTCGGTGGCCGAGCAGGCCGGCGAGGATCTCTCGACGACCGTGTTCTTGGGTGGACCGCCGGCGTTGATCCTCGCCGCGGTGGCGCCGCTGCCGGAAAACGTGCCCGAGTTGATGTTGGCGTCGCTGGTTGCCGGTGGCAGAATCGGACAGTGCAAGGGTCGGGATGGGCGGTTGCTCATCGCCAACGCCGAGATTGCTCTCTGCGGTCGCGTGCCCGCCGGCGTTCGGCGGCCTGAAGGTCCGTTTGGTGACCACTACGGCTACTACTCGCTGCGCCACGACTACCCGGTGTTTGAGGTCGAGTACATCGCTCGCCGGCGTGACGCCATCTTTCCGGCGACGGTGGTCGGCAAGCCTCGCCAGGAGGACTTCTTTATCGGGGACTTCCTGCAGGATCTGCTCTCCCCGCTCTTCCCTCTGGTCATGCCCGGGGTCAAATCGGTGTGGTCCTACGGCGAGACCGGTTACCACGCGCTGGCGGGCGCGGTGGTACAGAATCGATATCGCCGTGAGGCCATGGCTTCGGCGTTCCGGATCCTGGGCGAGGGGCAGCTCAGTCTGACCAAGTTTCTCCTGGTGACGGACCAGGCGGTGGACCTCCGGGATTTCCGGCGAACCCTGGCTCACATCCTTGCTCGTTGCCGTTTCGAAACCGACCTCTACGTCCTCTCGAACCTCTCCATGGACACCCTCGACTACACGGGGCCCGATGTGAATCTCGGTTCCAAGGGCGTACTGTTGGGTCTGGGAGAGCCGATCCGGGATCTTCCGGCCGAGGTCTCAACGGCGGTGGTGCCGGCGGGCATCGATCACCTCGAAGTGTTCTGTCCGGGATGTCTCGTCGTCGATGGCCCGAGCTCCACGTCCGAGCCGAATGCCGCCGCGCGTCTGGCGGCGGCCCCGAGTTTTGCGGACTGGCCGCTCATCGTTCTCACCGATGACGCGAGGCGGGCAACGGCGAGCCCGATGAACTTCCTCTGGACGACCTTCACCAGGTTCGAGCCGGCCGCCGACATCCACGCCGCGACCCAGCGGGTGGTCCGGCACCACGTGTCGTACACGGCGCCCATCGTGATCGACGCGAGGATGAAGCCGCCGTATCCAAAGGAGCTCTTCTGCGATGAGGAGACCGCGGCGGTGGTCGATCGGCGCTGGAAGGAGTACTTCCCCGACGGAGGCGTCGAGATGGGCGATTCCGACCGCGGTCACCTCGACTGACGGGGGGATTGCACCGGACAGGCGGAACGAAGACATCGCATTTTCACCGCCAAGACCGCGAAGCACGCCAAGAACATCGCAAAGGGCATCGCAAAGGGCATCGCATGATTGACCCATCGCACCATCGCACGGAGAAACCGCAGATAGCGCAGATCAACACAGATTGACCCATCGTAGTTCTCTGTGATCTTGCGATGGCTATAAATTCGCGATGGCTTGGCGCCCTTCGCGTGCGATGGTCTTGGCGACCTTGGCGGTTGGAATCGATCGCCCGAGGCCCAACGACCGATGATCCGAGGGCCCGAAGACGCACGAACAGCATTCGCGTCTCTGCGCCTCTGCGTTGATCTTCTGCAATGGGGTTTGGCGTTGAGCTATTTCAGACCGGTGAAGAAGCGCTTCCACCTGGGCCAGAAGTGATTGTCGGGATTCACCGACCCGGCGACGGCGAGGGCCCGGCCGTAGATCTGCGTCCGTTCCACCAGCCCGAAGTGGCGGGAATCGAAGCTCTCGTCCCGGTTGTCGCCCATGAGGAAGTACTGGCCCTCGGGGACCGCGATGGGTCCGAAGGACCGCAGGGTGCGCGCGCCCGGAGTGATCATCATGGCGTGCTGGTTGCCGTCGAGATCCTCGGCCGCGAGGACCCGGTTGTTGCCTTGCGGGTCGAAGGCGATCACGAGATCGGGATCGATGGGGGAGTAGACGACAGGTTCGGAATTCACGACAAGTCGATTGTGACTCATGGCGATGGTGTCACCCGGAAGACCGATGACTCGTTTGACCAACCGTTTTCCGTCAGCCGGCGACGAAAGGACCACGATGTCGCCGCGCGCAGGATCGCCCCAACTCGCGATCTGCCACCGCGTATACGGGATCTTGAGGTCGTAGGCCAACTTGTTGACGACGATCCGATCACCCTCGAGGATGGTTGGTTTCATCGACCCGGTCGGGACGTCATTCCAATCGGCCACCGCCGAGCGGAACGCGGTCACGGCGAGGACGATGACGACGATCGACCGCAACCAATCGCGCCATGCGTGACCCATCCACCGTGTGACCTTTGATTCCATCGAACCTCCGTGCTCTCGATCAATGTACGTCAGATCCGCCGGTGAGTTGCAGCGAGCCGGTTTGGCGGTTACGGATTCGACGGTTTGCTCGGACTCATCATGGCGATGGGAAATGACGCGATCTTGCCCGATCCGGCGGTGATCCGTCCTCGTCCGGCCTTTTCGACCTCGTCGATGCGAAGGACCGCATGCATGGGAATGAAGGTCCGTCGCACGCCGTCGAACTCGGTTTTGAGGCGTTCCTCGGATGAGTCGATGAGCAGCTTCGATCGTTCGCCGAAGAGGATTTCCTCGACCTCGATGAATCCGAAGAGCCCGCCCTGAACAACGTTGGCGGCGTAGATTTCGTAGACCTCGCCGGCGCTGACGAAACTGATGCGGTAGATGGTTTTTTCACTCACAGACGGAGGCTACCACACTGCGACGAGGCCCGATATTGCTCCGCTGATTTCGTCGCGCTATTTGCCGGAGAAGAACTCAATTCTCGAGGCGACCGCACGACGGCACACCGGACACAGCGCCTTGACGCCGCGGCTGAACATGAGGCAGTCGATGGCGGGCCGGTAGAGCCCTTCGGAGACATAACCGGCGCCTTCGAAGGCCCCGACGGTGCCGAGCGAACCGCTCGAATCCATGAAGGCGTCGACAGCCGCCACCCTGTCGGCGGCATGGTTCCGGGCGGCTTCATCAAGCGCATCGAGTTCGAACTGAAAAGCCGCGGTTCGGTTGGCCGCCGCGAGCGCGCTGTCGATTTCGCGTCGCTCGGCCTGGTACGCGAGATCGGCGGTGTCGAAGTCGTTCTTGTCCCACGGCGTCGGGATCGGCGTGTCCGCGGTGACGAGATCGGCCCATTTCATCGATTTTGGGTCGGTGGCGGCGGAGATGTTCGGACTCACCGGCTCGGTCCCCTCCGGATAGAACTCGTTGTAGGCCGTCGACGAGGTGTAGTACTCGTCGGCAAGTCCTCCGAAGGAGTGGCCGAACTCGTGCAGCAGCAGGTAGGGTGAAAAGTCGCCGTGGGCGGTGAAGGTGCAGAAGCGGTTGTAGATCCCGCCGCCGCCATAGCGATCGTGGTTGACCATGATCACGAGGGTGTCGTACGGGACGTTGGCGGCGATGTCGCGGAGGTCACGGTTTGACTCGGTGAGGAGATAGCGGGGGGAGCCGAGGGCGTTGAAGCTGGCGTTGAGGGCCGTTGAACGCCAAATCCCCCGGGTCGGTTGGTCGCATCCCTCATCGAGGGAGGGAAGAACGACGCCGCGGATGCTGATCACGTCGTTGCGGCTGGAATAGGGTTCCTCGGACAGCATGAGGTCGGCGAACCGTTTGACATCGGCGCGGAAGAGGTCGATTTGTTTGGCGGTGTAGCCCTCACCGATGATGGCGATGTCGAGGGTCGAGTGGGGATCCCCCGCGATCTGCGCATCGACCACGGTCACGCCTACCCTTGCTGGCTCCACCGCGATCCCGACCGAGTCGGGATCGATCTCCATCTCGAACAGGACGATTTCTTCGTCGCGGTTCGCGGCCCGGCTCACGGTGAGCCGGATGGGTTCTTTTGGATAGGGAAGCAGGATCGTCTCGTTGAAGACCCGCGCCTCTCCTCGCGCTGCGGGATCGGTGGTCCGGTACTCCCCGAAAAGGCTGTCGAAACCCATCTGGAAGATCGGTTCGCCCGATCTTGGGTCGATGACTCGGGCGATGTAGCCGCCATAGGGGTGGGGATCGAGGAGGCGATCGATCGGCCCCGCCCACATCCCCTGTTTGACGAGCCGATCCAGGGCGATGTGTTCGCCTTCGGCGTCGCCGTACTGATAGAAATCGACCCTCAGGGTGGCGTTTTCGAAATGCTGCGTCAAAGCCGGCGGCCGAGATCGGCAGCGCCGGGAACAAGACGATGCTGAGGACGAGTTGGAAGAGTCGATGCATAGGTGGTTCCCTCCCCGTGATCGGCGACCGGGATCGTACCGAGCTGGTCCGGTCCCGGCCATCCTACCCGAACAACGGGTAACCAGATCCGCCTGCGAGCGTAAATGATGGACATGAGGAGGCATCGGTTGTGGCTGTACGCCACCGTGTTGGTTCTCGTCGGCATGACGAGCGGGGTCGCGGCGCAGGAGAAACGGTTCGCGTTCAGTTACGAGCGGTGGCTGGACGAGGTGAGCAGAAGAGGGCTCGATCCCGCCCAGGTCGTCTACCCGTTCGAGGCATCGCCGGAGATGGTGTCATGGGCGGAAAAAGTCGTGGGCGAGACTCGCGGGTCGGGAGCGCGAGAGCAACTCGCCCGTCTCCAGCGGGCCATGTTCGAGGGCGACAGCTTCGACTTTGCCTATGACGATACCCGCACCCTGACCGCCCGTGAAGCGTTCACGGCTCGCCGCGGCAACTGTATGTCGTTCACGGCGCTCTTTGTCGCTCTGTCGAGGAGCGCCGGAATCCAGACCTTTCTCATCGAGGCCCGACGTGATCCCGAGGTCGGCCGCGAGGACGGGCTGGTCATCATCAGCCGTCACGTCGTGGCGGCGTACCGGTCCGGCGGCGAGGTCTTCGTCTACGATTTCTATCTCAGCTCCGGCGGCCCCTTCGTCAACGGTTTGGTGGTCGATGATGTTCGCGCTTCGGCCATGTATCACGCCAATCTCGGGGGCGCCGCACTTCGCGAGGACGACCTCGAAGAGGCGCTTCGGAATCTCGAAATCACCACCGTCCTTGCCCCTGATTGGACGGTGGGGTGGGTCAATCTGGGGGTCACCCTGGCACACCAAGGGCGATGTCGAAGGGGCGTTCTCCTCCTACCGGACGGCGCTCGAGATCGATCTGGGCAACTCGTCGGCTCTCAATAACTTGTCGTACCTTTACTTGAGCCTCGGTCGTGAGGCCGAAGCCAGGGTTGCTCTCCGCGCGGCGGCGCAGGAGACCGAAAGCCCATTCACCCTCGTGGCGATGGCGGATTCCGAGATGCAATTGGGCAACCATTCGGAGGCGGTCGGATATCTCAAGAAGGCCAGGAGGAGGTATCCACGGGAGCCCGAGGTCTACATGGGAATGGCTCGTTTCGCCCGGAAAATGGAGAAACCCGATCGCGCCAGGAGGTACATCAGGAAGGCCGAGAAGCTCTCGAGGATCCATGATGGGCCTGGCTGAGATCGGCCGCGCCGGGTGGAGTTTCGCCGACGATTCCCGACAAGAGAGGCGTTTGGATTGCATTCCCCCTCGAGAGGGGTTATCACTGAGGGGATGAAGCGTTTTCTCCTCGTGTGTCTCGTGTTCGTGGCGGTCGTCTGCAACCGCTGCAGTCCGGACGCCCGCGGTCGCGGGTCGTTTCTACACCGATGATCCCGAGGCGCTGCGTGCCCAGGTGGAGGGGTTACTGAAGGAGGCGCGACAAAACTCCTCCGGCGATCCCGCGAGGGCCCTGGTCGTGCCCCACGCAGGCTATTCCTTTTCCGGGCCCACGGCGGCGATGGCGTTCGCGAGACTGCCCGAAGAGGGGATCCGACGGGTGATCCTGCTCGGTCCTTCGCACCACGCGAGTTTCAGCGGTGGTGCGCTGCCTGCGGAGGGAGTGACCGCCTTCGAGACCCCCATGGGAACGATGGCGCTGGATGCCAAGGCGGTCGGGATGCTCAGGAGGCACAATGGGTTTTCCGGTCCGGCCGGCGCCCACGACCCGGAACACTCCCTCGAGGTCGAGCTGCCGTTTATCCAGGTTGTGGCCCCCGACGCCAAGCTGGTTCCCATTCTCGTCGGATCCGAGAGTGACCTCGAGACCTGCATCGAGATGGCCAGGTCGCTTGCGGGGTTGCTTGACGAGAACACCGTCGTCATCGCGTCGTCGGACTTCACCCACCACGGACGCCAATACGGCTGGTCGCCCTACGATGGCCCCGATCTCGGGGAGACCCTTCTCGCGGTGGGAAGGGCGACCGCCGATCGCGCCGCGGCCATGGACCCGCGAGGCTGTCACGACCCAGGTTGATGTGAGCGGCGACACGGTGTGTGGCGTTCGTCCTGTAGGGGTACTCACCGCGCTTCTCGCCCACGCCTTCGATGGCACTGGGAAGGTGCTCGATCTCACCACCTCCGGCCATGTCACCGGGAGGTTCGATCTCTCGGTGACCTATGCGGCGATTGCTTTCAGCGGGGTGTGGCGGGCCTGGAAGGATCCTGCCGGGACCGAGGCCGGCGATCTCGATTCCGAGGCGGGGCGCGAGTTGGTGGCGATGGCCCGATCGGTGCTCGAAACCCGGCTGACCCACGGCACTGCGTTGGCCTCCTGGTTCGCCAAGGCCGGGGACGATGGTCGATTTCTCATGCCCGCCGGTGCGTTTGTGACCCTCAACAACACCGGTGCCAGGGAGCGGCGGGCAGGCCGTCTCCGTGCCTGTATGGGTGTGATCGAGGCGCGGCAACCGCTGCTGGATGCGGTGGTTCAGGCGGCCGTCTGGGCGACGCAGGATCCCCGTTTCCCTCCCCTTGAAGCCGCCGAACTCGACGAGATCGAGGTCGAGGTTTCGGTTCTCAGTCCCATGCGCGAAATCGACTCATTCAAAACCATCGAGGTCGGAACTCACGGAGTGCTGATGACCAAGAACGGCAAACGGGCGGTCTTTCTGCCGCAGGTGGCCGTCGAGGAGGGCTGGAATCGCGACACCATGCTCGAACACCTCTCGGTCAAGGCCGGCCTGCCCCGGGACGGCTGGCGGCAGGGCGCGACCTTCGAGGTGTTTACCGCCCAGGTTTTCAGGGAGCGGGAATGACCCGTCGATGGACCCGGCGCGAACTCGGTGCGCTCGTGGGTGGAGCCGCGATGGCGCGCGCCGCCGGGGCCTCCGGTCAAACCGAGGCTCTCCCTCAGCGGGGGGTTGTTTCTCTGGCCCCGTTGGCGGCGGATGAACAAGACCGGGTCGTGGCCACCGCCGCCGATGCGGCGATGGCATCGGTGTTGATGGGCGCCACCGGCAGCACCGACGGCGCCACCGCCGTCCAACGTCTCTTCAAACCGACCGATGTGGTCGGCATCAAGCTCAACTGTCTCGGCGGCAGCCGTCTCTCACCGCGTCCGGTTGTCGTGAGCGCGCTGGTCGATCTCCTCGTCGCGGGCGGGGTGGCACGAGACCGGGTCATCCTCTTCGAACGGTCGAGCCGCGAACTCGAGCGGGCGGGTTTCCCGATCCAACGGGAGGGCTCCGGACCACAGTGCTACGGGACCGACAACGACTACGATCGGAAACCTCGGGTTTCGGGTTCCATCGGATCGTGTTTCGCCCGGTTGGTTTCCGAGACCTGCACCGCGCTGATCTCGTTCGGAGTGGTCAAGGATCACGATCTCGCGGGGGTTTCGGCGGGGCTCAAGAACTGGTACGGCGTGATCCACAACCCGAACAAATACCACGATCATCAGTGCGATCCCTATGTCGCAGATGTGGTGAACCATCCCCTCATCAGGGACAAGCTCAAGTTGACCGTGCTCGACGGGGTGACCGCTCAGTGCCACGGCGGACCCGCGTTCCGCGCGTCCGGAGGGTTTTCTCTCGGACTCCTCGCGGCCAGCATCGATCCGGTGGCGGCCGATCTGTGGGCATGGAGAGTCATTGACGCCGAACGTCTTCGGCGCGGCCTGCCGTCGCTCGAGGAGGCGGGAAGACCACCCCGGTTCATCGCGACGGCCGGCGGGTTACGGGCTCGGGGTCGGCGACCCCGCAGCATCTTGTCGAACTGGGGGTTCCGGCGTGAGTCTCGATCGCCGGAGATTCGCGGCCTTGCTCGCGAGCGGCGCCGCCGCCGCCGCGTCGCCGCGCCTGACCAACGCCGGCCGGCCGCTCCGGGTCGGAGAGGTCGTGAAAGGGGAGGAGCTCCCGGCGCGCGAAGCCTCTTGGTACAAGAAACTCGAGGAGGGACGCGTCGAGTGTCAGCTCTGTCCCCAGGCGTGCACGGTCGCCGACGCCGAGCGCGGGACCTGCGGCGCCCGGGAAAACAGGGGAGGAACGTACTACCACCCTGGTCCACTCGCTGGCCTGCAGCGTTCACGCCGATCCCATCGAGAAGAAGCCCTTCTTTCACGTCATGCCGGGTGAACTGGCGTTGTCGTACGCCACCGCAGGCTGCAATGTCGAGTGCAAGTTCTGCCAGAACTGGGAGATTTCGCAGTTCCGCCCCGAGCAGGTGCAGTCGATCTATCTCCCGCCTGAGGCGTTGGTGGAGGCGGCAAAACGAGCCGGTGCAAGGTTGACGGCCGCGACCTACTCGGAGCCTGTCATCTTCTGGGAGTATGTTCGCGATGCGGCGCGGGCCGCGAAAAAGGCGGGACTCGCCCCGACAGTGGTCAGCAACGGTTTTATCCAGGAAGCGCCTCTCAGAGAGGTCCTTCCGTTGCTCAAGGCGGTCAAGGTCGATCTCAAGAGCTTCCGCGAGGAGTTCTACCGCGACCAGTTGCGGGGCAGGCTCGAGCCGGTGCTCAAGGCTTTGGAGATCATCCGCGGCGCCGATGTCTGGCTCGAGATCGTGGTGCTCCTCATCCCCACCCTCAACGATTCCGAGGGGGAGGTCCGGGACTTGTCGAAGTGGGTGAAGACCAACCTCGGGCCGGATGTTCCCGTCCACTTCACCCGGTTTCATCCGACCTACCGTCTGACCGATCTTCCACCGACTCCGGTTGCGACCCTCGAAAGATCGTGGAAGATCGCCCGCGCCGAGGGTCTGAACTATGTCTATCTCGGAAACCTGCCGACCCACCCGGCCGAGAACACTGTCTGTCCCGGTTGCGGTGAGGTGCTGATCCGACGGCTCGGGTTCAAGATTCTTGAAAACCACCTGGCGCAGGGTTCCTGCCCGGCCTGTGACCGGACCATCCCTGGCGTGTGGCGTTGATGCCGAGAAAATCACAACGGCCCGAAAAAGGAGGATGAGCCCGAGGATGACGCAAACGAGAGAGCCCATCTCGGTCGCCGCGGCCGCGCAATCAGACAGTCCCGCGGATGCGACGATCGTCGTCGAGAAGGCGCTGGGATCGACGGGGTTTTCGCCGACGCGATCGGCGGTCTTTCTGTCCGGCCTGGTGGTGGCCGCGGTCGGAGTCTGGATCGTCCGTTCCAGAAACCTCGTGGGCTTTCGGCTTCCGGGAGGGCTCGAAGAGCTGTATTCCTATGTCCGGACATACCGTGAAGTGGTTGTGGGCGGATGCATCGCCGTCGTTGGCGCGCTCGCTGCCGCGTCGGCGGTGATGAGGTCTCTTCCGGACCGATTGGCCGGAGCGGGCCTCGCCTTTTTCCATGCCTGGAGCTTTGGCCGCGGTCGGTCTTTTCTTTTTGCCGGGTCGATCGGGTATGCGATCGTGATTTGGCTGGTTCTTCGAGGCGAGAAGTCGCCTCTGGTCTTTCTTCTCTTTGTCGCCGCGATCGCGATGTTCGGAGTCGCCGTTCACCGAATCGACGGTGGCCCGTCGGGGCCGGATCTCGGATTCAGGAGGATCGATGTCGTCATCTTCTCGGTCCTCGCCGTGCTGGTCTTCTTGGCAAATCTTGTCGAGCTGACGCACTGGAGATACAGCTTCATCGGTGACGAGGGAGCGTTCTTCAATCGGGCAAAACTCCTTTTGGACGGTGTCGAGTACAGTCTTTTTGATCTCGCCGGCGTCTACGGAATGCACCCGATCCTGGACAGCGCTTACCTGGCCTGCTTTCTCAAGGTCTTCGGGGCGAATATCTTCAGCTGGCGGATCGCCGAGATTGTCGTCCTCGTTTCCTGCTCTTTTCTCGTTTATACACTCGTTCTCGTCCTTTTCGGCCGAATTCCAGCTGTTGTGGCGGCCGTCTTCGTCGGGACCAACCACCACCTCATGGCGTTTGCGCGCATCGGCTACAACAACCTTCACTGCGTTTTCTGCGCGCTCCTCGTGGTGCTGTTCCTGACGCTCGCATGGAGGACGGAAAAAACCTACTTCACGTTTCTGACCGGTGCCGCCATGGGGAGCTGCATCTACACCTTCTCGGTGGCCATGTTCATCTGGCCGGTGGTCGCCCTGCTCGTCACGATCAAATTTCTCCGCCGACCGACGCTGCGGGAACTCGCAGCGGTGGCTCTGATGATCGCGGCTTTTGCCCTCGTGGTGACCCCCGGTCTGTTGACGACTCCTCCCCAACACCTCGTGGATCTGGCGATCGATCACGGTCACCGGGAGATGGCCCTCGATAACCCTGTCGGAGTGGCGCGGATCAGTCTGGTTCGGTCGTTCCTTGTGTTCTGGGTCAACCCGCAGTGGTTCGATCATTTCATCGGCGGCCCGATCCTCGATCCCATCAGCGGCGTTCTGGTTCTGATCGGCCTCGCCCTCGGGCTCGTATGTCCCAAGAACGGGGCGGCCCGGATCGGTGTCGCGTGGTTCGGCATCGGTCTTCTCCTCATCGCCGTCGCGGCCTATGACATCACTCCGTTTTTCACCAGGTTGCTCCTTCTGATTCCGGCGTGTGCGATCTTCGCCGCGATGGGGGCGTGGGCTCTGGAGGCCTCGCTGCGAGGGCTTCTGCTTCCCGGCAAGGTCGCCACCGGAGCGGTGATGGGATTAACCGCGATCATTCCGCTGCTGAATCTCCATCAGTTCCACATCACGAGCCCAAAGGTGTTGCAGATCAATCCGGAGACCTTCACCGTGAAGGCTCTTCAGGAACGACCCGGCCGAGTCATCATCGAGGTCCGCGAGAAACACGACCTGACGTTGATCCGGGTGGTGAACTCCTATCCATCGTTGCGGGACCACTTCGTGATCTCCGGCTCCGATGAACTCGAATTGCCGCCGGTGGGGATGGGTCGGTCCGGGAAACTGCCGTTTTATCTGGTCCGCGTCGAGAAGGAAGCTCGGCTGCTCCTCGCGAGGCTGCCCGAGCGATACTCCATTGAAACCGACATCGGTCCGCACGGCTACCCGCAGATCTGGATTCTCACCCCCGGTGACTGATCACACCGGAGGTCGCAGACGGCTCTCCGCGGTGACTGTCGATCAGGGTGTTTGGGTGTCTGTTGGGTTTGCATCGGCCCCGGAAACGGCGGTTTCGGGGATCCAAGCGGAAAGCGCGCCGGCGACGTTTTCGGCCACGAGCATGTTCCCACGGGGGCTGAGGTGGCCGAAGGCGCCGGCGAAATTGTCCTGGAAAATCTCCCGGTAGCTCGCCTGAAGAAGGGCCGCTTCGAAATTCGCTCGGTTTTCCAGATAGGTCACGTCGTCGCGGTAGTCGAGCAGTTTGTGAAGGCTTTTGACCGACAGGAGGGGGTACTGCATGGCGATGACCGGAATCCCTCGCGCTCGTATCGAATTGACAACGCGCTGATAGTAGAAGCGCGTGAACTCACGAAAACGACCGAGTTCGAGATCGTCTCGTTGCTTTCGATAGACCGCTGCACCGGCCGTGTCTCCCGACTGTTCGCAGGCGCTGGAGAGTCGTCCGAGCAAGACGAGTTCGTGACCGGCCGGTAGGTCGGGTCGCAACGTCAATGCACGATGGAAACTCGCGGCCGCGACGTCGTAGGCTTCGTACAGAAAGGACAGATCGCCCAGGAGGAGGCACCACTGGTAGTCGTCCGGCAGGGCTTCTTCCGCGCGAAGCAGATGCTGCCTCGCACGTTCCCGTTGCCTCATTCTCGAGGCGAAATCGGCCATCCGCAGCCAGGCCGAGACCCGCGACCTCCGGGTCGTGGGTGGCGGTCTCGAGGAGAATCGTCTTCGAGGCCGGGATCCGTCCCCCATCGAGCGACGGATGTCGCGAGACGGAGCGCCGCGAATCGATCACCGGTCTGCTCGGCCCAGAGCCCGATGAGCCGCAATCGCTCATCGACGTCCGCCTCCGCCGGGTCGACGGAGCACTCGTCGACGAGGAACTCATCGAGTCGCTTCGGTGGATCGTGGTGGACCACCAACCCCTTCAGGAAGGATCAGGTGGTAGACCGGCGTGCCCGGATCCACGGCCAGGAGTTCGCGGTGGATCTCGATCGCCTCGCTGTAGCGAAACCTCGTCATGGTTTCCGGTCGGCGGGCCTCGAGCCGGTCGAGTTCGGTCCGAGTCGCCTCGTCGAGGTGGCCGTCGCCGCGCGGTTCCTCGTCATCGCCGGTCACGGTCCGCCGATATTGAAGGCGGAACGCCACAGCAGGGCGAGGAAACCGGTGGTCTTGGAGTGTTCCATCAACCACCCGCGGGAGCCGTCTGCGCGGGTAGACGAGGACATTGCCTTCGTCGTTGATCCCGAGCATGGTGATCACCAGGTGCGGTCGGTCCTCGTCGAGCCAGCCCTCGATCTGTTTGGCGACGTCATCGGTGCGGATGCCGACGACGCCCCGGTTGATGACTCGGATCACCCGATCGGGACTCTCTCGTTGAGGATTCCTCGAGATGAGTCGGCCACAGCCCGTAGGTCGTGGACTCGCCGACGCAGGCAATCCGGAGTTCGCCTTCGGTGGCAGCGACACCCTCGCCGTCGATCTTTGATTTTGACGACGAGAGAGGTGGTCTGCAACACCACCTCCACGACCAGAAGCGTGGCCGCGATGCCGATCACGATCGCAACGAGACGGAAGAGGATCTTTCGGATCATCGAGATTCCACTTTATCGGATTCCCGCGGTGTACGACTCCAGATGGCCTCCTCAGCTTGGGTTGACGGTGTTTCTGAGCTTGATGTCGACCCACTTGCAGAGAACCCGCACAGCTCGGTCGGCCGAACGAAATACCGGCAGGCCACCCGACTCGAGCACCTCGGCCATGGGATCGAAGAGGCGGCCGGAGTCGACCACCGCCACCAGCGGCGTGTCGTGGGCGGCGGCGACCGCCGGCAGGCGTCGGGCAATGGACGCGGGATCATCGACGGATTCATGGTGAGCATCGCCGGCCCCGAGAGTCTGCATGGCCGGCGTGAGAGGCACGATCCCGGCGACCATGACATCGACCTCGGGGCGAGCCGAGGATCACGTCGACAAGGTCGGCGAAGGTCTCGTCATTGGCCATGGGGGTGACATCGAAGGGGTTCTTGACATCGACGAGACCGTCGAGCTTCGCGTTCTCGAGGATGGTCTGGAGCTTCGCGCGGGTCGCCTCGTCGTAGCGGGCAAGCCGCAATCGGGCCCGATCGCACTCGATGGAGTCGGCCATGCCCACGGACTCGAACCCGGCGTTGGACATGGCGGCCAACCGTCGCCCGCCGATGGTCTTGCCCCGGAAGGCGACCGCGAGGCGGAGGAGATCCGAGAACTCGTTGAAATCGGTTGCGACATGGGCGCCGGCCTCGGAGATCGCCGCTTCGCAGACGGCGTAGTCGCCCGCCACCGAGGCGGTGTGGCCGGCGGTGGCGGAGCGGCCGGCAGTGGTGCGGCCGGCCTTGTAGAACACGACGTCCTTGCCGAGAGCGACGGTCTCGCGCACCGCCTGGGCGAAGAGCAAGTCCATCGCCGGTCGTGAACCCTTCCATATAGACCGCGAAGACATCGATCTCGGGGTCCTTTTTGATGTGCTGGAGGAGATCGGCCGCGGTGAGATCGATCTGATTGCCGATGGAGATCGCATACGCCGGGTCGAACCAGGGCATCCGGCTCAGATTGGCGATGATGTAGGCGCCGGATTGGGAAATGAAACAGGCCGATCGACGGTGGTCACCGTGTGACTTTGGCAGCTTGGTCTCGGGGATGAACATGGTGTCGTAGCGACCGGGGTGCGAGATCACCCCGAGGGAGTTCCCGCCGATGAAGACCGGACCGCCGTCGTCAGTGGCATGGGCGCCGCGGATCTTGGCCGCCAGAGCTCTGGCGATCTCCTCGCTGCCCTGCTTCTCACCGAGTCCTCCGGGAATCAGGATCACCGCGTTGGCCGCGTCGCTGTCGATGAGTTCCTCGAGGACCCGCGGCACCTGATCGGCGCCGACCGCCACGACAAAGAGATCGACCTTCTGCGGCAGTCGACCGATCGTCGGGACGCAGGCGACACCGTCGATTTCGTCGAGGCCGGGGCGGACGACAAAGGTTTTCGTTTCGGGTCGAATCCGCCGGCGAGGATGTTGCGCAGAATGATCCGTCCCATGTTCATGCCCTTGGCCCGAGACACCGATGACGGCCGCGGATTCGGGTTTGAGCAGGTGGGAGATCTTGGTGATGGGTCGTGCGGCGACGACGGGATGGGCGGGGCCGAAGACGCAGACGCCGTCGAGGGGAGCGAGTCGCGAATGGGAAACGGTGAACGGGTTGACCTCGAACTCGAGGAGTTCGAAGTTGGCAAACGGGTTGAGCTCCGAAAAGTGGTTGGCGAGGCTGATGACCGCCTGGAAGCACTCGACGAGCACCGTCGTCGGCGACCAGCCGGCTCGATCCGCGCATGGCGCCGGAGAGCCGCTGGTAGGACAAGGTCCGTTTGAAGAGCTCGAAGAACTGCGGGCCATCGACGAAGCCGGTGGGGGCGATGGCGACGGCGGCGCCCTTGCGGGTCTCCTTGGCGAGGGTCTCCATCTCGACACCGCCGAGGCCGGCGGTGATGATCGGGCCGAACTCGGCGGTTCGGCGGACGCCGACAAAGAGTTCGGTGGCGAAACCGCGCACATCGGGCATCGACGAACTCGCAGATCAGGACGCCGACGAGGCGGTCTCGAAGGTCCTCGTCTGTCGGGACGTTGTCGGCGTCGTCGTGCTCATCCTGTTGGTTCAGAAACCCGGCGTAGGCCTCGGGGTCTCGCGCACCATGGCGTCGAAGCGGTCTCGACATCGCGGCCAGGATCTTGTCGACGATCCGAACACCGGTCGCCTCGGTCTTGTGGATGATGTCGGGCGAGACGATCTTGAGCACGACACGGTCGCCCGGGATCGCGTCGAGGTCCTCCTGGGTCGGGTGCGCGTCCGATCGCGACGAGCCGCGAGATCGGCACCGCCTCGGCGCCGGTGGCCTGCAAGAACTGATAGCACTCGGGCTCGTAGAGCCGGTTGCGGCCATCGGAGCCGGCGTCGCGAAAGAGCCGCTCGATGCGCGGAAAGTCGATGGGTGCCATGGCTCCTCCTCTGGTCGGACCGGTCCCGCTACTCGGTCCGGTGGTGTCGGCTGCGACTCAGGTCCTCGCCGGAATCTGATCGCAGGCGATGTCCTCGTCGGCGGCCAGCACCGACTCGAGTCTGCTCTCGTCGCGGCCCAGGCTTTCGGCCCAGCCCGCAGCGAGGGCAGGGTCATAGGTCGCCGGCGAGATCTTCTGACACAGCCGAAGGGCCGACGGGATCGTCATCCCGGCATCCACCAGACCACGGAAGAAAAGACCCGCCGCGCGTCCGTATCGGAAGGCGCGCTGGTTGACCTCGACGATCTTCTCGCCCTTGCGCTTGAAGAGTGCCTCGACATACTTCAGCAGCTGTTCCTCGGTGAAGTCGAGTTTCGACGAGGCCGCGCCCACCGCGACCATGTTCTGCGCCCGGAGGTTGCCGGCCGCTTTGGCGATGAGGCCGCCATCGACGAGGATACAGTTGGGGAATGTCGCCAGCTGTTCGAGGACCTGGGCGGTCTCGGGGTAGTCGGGGATGTTGATGTAGGGCGTGACGCTCGACACCACCCAGCCATCGGGTCTGAGGAAGTGCCAGTAGCGCATGACCTCGAGCGGCTCGACGCTGAGCACCATATCGGCGGCGCCCTTGGGGATGAGGTCGGAGAAGATCTCGTGATCGGCGTATCTCAGGTTGGACTGAACCGCGCCGCCGCGCTGTGCCATGCCGTGGACTTCGGCCTGTTTGAATTCGAAACCGGCGTCGAGCGCCGCGTTGTCGATGACAAAGGCGATGGAGAGGATTCCCTGTCCGCCGACTCCGGCGAGGATGATGTTTTTCTCCATTCTCGGGATCCTCCTATGCTCTCTTGATCGCTTCGAGACAGGTACGACGGGCGATGATCACGCTCGGGCCGTCGTAGGCGAGTTCCTCACGGATGATCCCGACATTGGTGTCGTGATTGCGTGGGGTCGGCGAAATGATTCGCAGGTGCTCGTCGGCGATCCCGGCGCCGGAAATGAGCTGATCGAGGGTTTCACCGGTTGACATGGAGCGCTGGGTTCCGGTCATTCCGACCGTGTCGTTGTCGAGAACGAGCACGTTGAGGTTGACGCCCTGCTGGACGGCGGAAAGCAGCGGAGTGATGCCGCCGTGCGAGAAAGTGCTGTCGCCGATGGCGGCCACCGCAGGGGTGTATCCCGCGTGGGCCGCGCCGGCGGCCATCCCGATGGATGCGCCCATGGCGACGCAACTGTGAATCGCTTCCAGGGGGGGGAGTGCCGCCAGGGTGTAGCAGCCGATGTCGGAAAAGACCTGGGGGTTGTCGAAGGTGCTGAGCGCTTCGTTGAGGGCCCGGAAGCTGTCGGTGTGCGGGCAGCCCTTGCACAGCGCGGGAGGCCGGTTGGCGAGATCCGTTGCGGGTTCGTGGGCGGCGGGCAGCGGATCGAGACCGAGTGCCGCACGGACGATATCGGGATCGAGTTCGCCGGTCCGCGGAACTTCGCCGGTCATCCGGCCCTGGACCTTGACTCCGGCAAGACCGAAGAGGCCTCGGATCATGCTCTCGACCAACGGGTAGCCGTCTTCGAGGATCAGCAGCTCGTCGACGTGGTCGACGAGTTCGCGGATCTTGCCGGCGGGGACCGGGTATTGTCGAATGGACAGGACTGAGTAGTCTCCGTCCGAGATGTTCTCCCGCAGGTAGTTCTCCGCGAGACCGCAGGTGATAATGCCCCTTTTGCCGGCGAGGGTGAGTTCGTTGTGTGAACTCTCCTCCGAACGCTGGAGAAGGACCGGCTGCTTTTCGGTGAGGTGGTCGTACTGCACTCGCGCATTCGAGGGGAGCAGGGTCCACTTCTTGATGTCGCGGGAGGGATTCAGCGGGTTCTGCGCCCGCGCGGGTCGGGTTTGGACCCCGGCGCGGCTGTGGGCGATGCGGGTGACGAGGCGGATCATGACCGGGAGGGCGAGCTCCTCGGACATGTCGAAGGCCTCGAACATCATGTCGTAGCACTCCTGCTGGTTGCGCGGTTCGAAGCACGGAATCAGGGCGAACTGGGCGAAGTAACGGCTATCCTGTTCGTTCTGACTCGAGTGCATCCCCGGGTCATCGGCGACGGCGAGGACGAGGCCTCCGTTGGTGCCGGTGACGGCGCTGTTCATGAAGGCGTCGGCGGCGACGTTGAGGCCGACGTGCTTCATGCAGACCAGGGCTCGTTTCCCGGCCCAGCTCATCCCGAGGGCCTCTTCATAGGCGACCTTTTCGTTGGTGGACCAGAATGCGTGGACATTGCCGGCCTTTTTGGTCGTGCGTTCGACAAATTCGAAGATCTCGGTCGACGGCGTACCCGGGTAGGCGTAGACGCCGCTCATTCCGGAGTGAATCGCGCCGAGGCCGACGGCCTCGTCGCCAAGCAGAATCTCGCGTGACATAGGCTCCTCCTGTCGGTTGGGCATTGTAGCGAAAAATTTCACATTTTGGCTCACGGGTTTTCCGGGCCTGAAAGGCGGACCCGCGACCCGGCCTTCCGGGACGCCGTTGTAGCGCCGGCGTCTCGCCGGCGATGGTGGTGTACCGATGCGGGTGGGTTCCATCGTCCGCGAAACGCGGGTGCGACATGGGGCGCTGCGATGCTTGTAGCGCCGGCGTCCCGCCGGCGATGGTGTGTACCGATGCGGGTTGGTTCCATCGTCCGCGGATACGGATACGGCCCCTGTCCCGGTCGCTGCTGTGGTTCCGGACCTTGCCCTCATCACCGGCCTTCTGGGCCGCCGTGACGCATTGGCGTCCCGGCGGCCCAGCGTCGCACCATCGGCGCGGTCGCGCGTGGGAGGCGGGGAGGGCTGCGACCACGCCGATGGCGCGCCGGCGGCCTGCCTCGTAGCCGGGAAAGCAGACCGCATCGCGCTCCCCGAGGGAGCCCGGTCCGCATTTTGTGCGCGAGGCGAGGCGTAGTCGGGAGGTCGCTCCTGCACAAAAACGGACCCGGCACCCCGATGGGGCGGGGTATTCCGCGTGCCCGGGTCGGCCTCGATTTCGGGTCCACACCAGGTTGGGCGGGCATTGTGGGGGCGGGCTTCCAGCCTGCCCGTCAGAGACGTTGAAGACGGTAGGGCGTATCCGAGAGAGTGTGGGACGGTCGGGCTTGGTGGGATTCCCGGCCGCGGGGCGGCGGGGTTCTATTGGCACCGGCCTTCTGGGCCGCCTTTGGCGACCCAGCGTCGCCCGATCAGCGCGGTCACGAGAAGGTCGCCGGAAGGGCTGCGACCGCACTGATCGAGCGCCGGCGACCTGCCTCGTAGCCGGGAAAGCAGACCGCATCGCGCTCCCCGAGGGAGCCCGGCAGCGCCATTGTGCGCAGCGTGACGCGGCGCCGGGGGTTCGTTCCGGCACAATAGCGTGCCCGGCACCCCGAGGGGGGCGGTTTCCGCGTGTTGTGAAGTGGTTGGGAGGCTCGTTGATTGCCGCGGACCTGGGCCAGGTACGGATTGGGTAATCGCGAGTCGTGCGGGTCGTGGCCCCGGATTTCGGGGACTCTGACCTTGGTGAGATCCCTATTGCACAGGTGTTGCTTGGAAAAACCCGGGACCAAATTGCGTTGCAAACGTGAGCGGCGTGGGACTGGCGTGCGGCGCGACGCGGATCGACGAGGGCTCTGATGGGCCGGCGGGACGCCGGCCCTACAATCATCGCAATTGTCACCTCGGGTGGAGGAGACGCCAGATCATGCCGACGCCACGGTCACAGCCACGGTTACGGTCCGAGGAGGCTGTGGGATAATCCGCCCATGCCCGCACCACCCCGCATCCTCATCACCAACGACGACGGTTTCTCTTCCCAAGGCATTTCGGCCCTGCTGAACGCGCTCGAAGACCTCGGCGAGCTCTGGATGGTGGCGCCCGATTCCGAGCAGTCGGCGGTTTCCCACGCATTGACCCTGGATCGCCCGCTCCGGGTTCGGAAGGTCGGCGAGCGCAGATTCGCCGTCAACGGCACTCCGACCGACTGCGTGACGCTGGGGATCTCCAACCTCCTGGGCGACCGGCCGCCCGATCTCGTCGTGTCGGGGATCAATCGGGGCGGCAACATGGGGGTCGATGTCCACTACTCGGGGACGGTTTCGGCGGCGTTCGAGGGTGTCATCCTCGGTTATCCGGCGATCGCGGTCTCCCAGGTGGTGGGGGAGGGGATGACCTGGGACGCCTCAGCGGCGTTGGCCCGCGAGCTTTCCGAATGGGTTCTCGATCACGGTCTGCCGGAGTCGACCCTCCTCAACGCCAATGTGCCCCTTGGACCGCCAAAGGGGCGCAAGTTGACCCGGCTCGGTGTGCGACGATATACCGAGGGTGTGGTGGAGCAACTCGACCCCCGCGGTCGCCGGATCTACTGGATCGGCGGCGGAGACCCGGTCTGGGAGGCGATACCCGGAACCGATTTCCACGAGGTGGGGCAAGGCTTCATCTCGGTGACGCCGCTCCACCTGGATATGACCGATCACGAGTTCCTCCAGCGACCTCAAGGGTTTGGGCCCCTCGTTTCTCGAGCATTCGACCGGGTCTGGTGATCGGTGATGGTGGTGACGACGGACGGTTACGCCTACCGGCGGATGCAGATGGTCGAGGCCCTCGAACGCCTCGGAATCAAAGACAAACGAGTGCTCGACGCCATGCGAGCGGTTCCCCGCGATCTCTTCGTTCCCGAAGCCTATCGCCACGCTGCCTATTCAGAAGACGTTTCCATCAATATCGGGGAAGGGCAGACCATCTCTCAACCGCAGGGTCGTGGCGGCCATGACCGAGGCGGCGCAGATCGGGCCGGACGACCGGGTGCTCGAGATCGGCACCGGATCGGGTTACCAGGCGGCGGTCCTCGCCCGCCTGGCTCGGTTTGTCTTTTCCATCGAGCGGATCGCGCCCCTGGCGCGGCAGGCGAAATCGCGGCTCGACGGGCTGGGGATCGAAAACGTCAGCATCAAAGTCATGGATGGGACCCTCGGCTGGAGGGCGCTGGCGCCGTACAATTCGATTCTCGTGACCGCGGCGGCGCCGGACGTGCCCGAACCGCTCATCGATCAGCTCGTCGACGGGGGTCGCCTCGTGGTTCCCGTCGGCGCCCGCGAAACCCAGGTCATCAGGGTTGTCGAGCGGCGCGGTGATCGTTGTGTGACCAGCGATCTCCAGGGAGCCTGTTTCGTTCCGCTCATCGGACGGCACGGTTGGCAAGGGGAGTCGACATGAGCGGCGTCGGCGAGTGGATTCACCAGGTCAAGGACTCGCTCTTCGGTCTCATCGACCAGTTCGCCGCATCCCCGCATCCGGGTTGGTGGCTCTTCGCGCTGGCGGTGGCCGAAAGCTCGTTCTTTCCCATCCCTCCGGATGTCCTGCTGGTGACCCTCGGCGTCGCTCGGCCGGAAATGGCCATCTGGTACGCGGTGGTCACCTCGGTCGGCAGCGTCCTCGGCGGCGGACTCGGCTACGCCATCGGACTCTATGGCGGGCGTCCGTTGCTCTACCGGTTCTTCAACGAGAGCAAGATCAACGCGGTCGAGCGGCTCTATGATCGTTTCAACGCCTGGGCGACGGGAATCGCCGGGCTCACGCCGATCCCGTACAAGGTCTTCACCATCGCCGGCGGCGCGCTCAAGATCAACTTCAAGATCTTCATGCTCGCCTCACTCGCTTCCCGTTCGTTGCGTTTCATGGCCGAGGGCGTGCTCCTCTATTTCTTCGGTGAGCCCATCAAGGACTTTCTCTATACCCGGTTCAACTGGCTCTCCATCGCGTTTGTGGTGCTGCTCGTGGGTGGGTTCTGGCTCGTCCAGCATCTCGGCAAGCGTCACACCCGGACCGAGGTCGAGACCCCGGAAGCCTGAGGAATGCTCGCCCATCGACTCCGCATCCACGGCCGGGTCCAGGGGGTGGGGTTTCGCGCTTTTGTCTATCGCGAGGCCCGGTTGATGGAAATCGACGGCTGGGTGCGGAATCGGCGTGACGGGAGCGTCGAAGCGCGGGTCTGGGGAGATGCCGGCCGCCATCGACGGTCTTCTCGTGAGAATCGAAGAAGGCCCGAGGTACGGACGGGTCGACCGGGTAGATGTGACCGTGGAAACCGGGGGGGACGACCGACCTTCCGGGTTCAATATTCGATCGGACCGGTGATGGTCGAGATCGTTCCAGCGGAGAAAACCCCGATCCACCGGGTGGTGGAAAGCGCGCTCGAGACGCTCCTCGCCGACAACGCGTCTCTCCCGTCGCGGGTTTTGATCGATGACGGCGACCGCTCGTGGCGACGCCACGCGGCAGCGCTGCCGGTCGAAATTCGTCGTGGTTCGGTTCTGGTGACGGCGTCGGATGCGAGCCTCGTCGATGCGCTGTCGTTCGAAATCGGCGGCGCCGCTCGGCTCCCACTTTCGACCCCGTCCATGGAGGCGGCCTGTGAGTCGGCCGCGTCCCGAGAAGCGGAGGAGGTCATTCCCTTGGCGACCCAGGGGGTGATGGATGCAGTCATGGGCGATGCCTCCGAGATCCTGGTTGCGGGCTGGATGTCCCAGGCCTTCTGGCAGCGGCAGGTGGGTCCGATTCGGCCGGCCAGATGCCTCGCCGAGATCGCCGAGCGCCTCGGGGTCATACCGGTGATCCTGCCCGGACCGATTCTCGTCATCGTCGGCCGGGATCGGCCGGAGGTCGAGGCCGCAGCGGCGGGCGCTGGGGGTGGACCGGGCTCGTTTTCGTTTCCGGCGCCGCCGAGTGTCGTGGAACTTTCCACCTCGGATTTTCCAACGGATTCCGGAATCCGGATCGACCGTGTCCTCGCAGCCGTGAGTGCGGGATGGGATGAGGCGGGGCATCCGCCCGAATTCAGCAACCCGGTGCTTGAAATACCCAGCGGCCGCCGGGTCGGGCAATGGTCCCCCACGCGCGGGACCGGTGATGAAGGAGCACCCTGGCAGGCCTCACCTCTGCAACACGATCGAGACACGAGTTTGTGGGAGGTCGTTTCCGGCGACAATTCGAGGGAAGTCATCGCGGAGTCGATCTCGTTGGATTGGGACGAGGTTGCGGGGCAGACGCTGATTCGGGCGCCGGGTTTTGTCGGCGCGGCCCTGCACCATGGCTCTCCGGCCGGGCTTCTCATCGAGGGACTCGCGCGCCACCCCGCCCGTGCAGGACGGCCGATTTGGGTGCCCAGCGTGGATGCGGAGGGTGTGCGGTTCCTGCTCGGCCTCGGCGGTCCGTTCTGGGTCGATGGACCGGGGGTTCCCGGGTGATTGACAGGGAGGACCCTCGCGCATAGCATCGTCACCCCCGCGGGGCTATAGCTCAGGTGGATAGAGCGTCTGACTCCTAATCTGAAGGCCGCAGGTTCGAGTCCTGCTAGCCCCGCCATTTTTCGACCCCCTCTCCGAGCTCGGAGAGGGGGTCGAAAAATGCCACCGGTTCGGACTGCTACCATTACCGATGGTGAACACGGGAAAACCATGGCTGGGGTTGCTGGTGATGGTGCTGGCGGTGAACGCCGGAGGTTGCTCGGACCCCGCTCCGCAGGGATGGCAACCGTTCGAGCGGGACCGCTGGGAGTGGGGAAGTCGGGGTGAGCTCTGGGTCCGCGGCATTCCGGCAGCCGGGCCGATCGATCTTGCCCTCGGGCCGGGTCGAGAGCTGCGAGCCGATCTCGTCAATCTGGGAGACACCCCGGCGGCGGTGACTCTCAGAGACACGAAAACCCGGCAGTGGACGGTCGACCCGGGCCAAGTGGTTCCCATCCAGGTCGCTGAGCTCACGAGCCGCGCCCGAATCGAAGCGCCGGAAAACGTCGTCATCGCCAACCCGCGGGTGGGCGCCGAGACCGGGGACGCCGCTGTCGTCGTCGTGATCGTCATCGACACCTTGCGGGCGGATCACGTGAACGCGAAGCTCATGCCTGGGGTCACCGGGTATTTCGCGGGCGGCCGGGTGTGGACGCAGGCCACCGCCAACGCCTCTTGGACCCTGCCCTCGGTCGCGTCGTTCTTCACGTCGCGTCCGGTTCTCGATCTCACGGCTCCATCGGGGGATCTCATCGGGATTCCCGCCGGCCTGCCGACGTGGAGTTCGGAGCTCGAGGATGCTGGATTCACCGGCGCAGCCGTGGTCGCCAACTACAGCCTTTCGGTCCTCAACGGGTTTGCTGAGGGGTTCTCGAGCTTCCAGGTGCCCGATGGGCATGGAGGCGCTGAACACCCCGACGCGCGTTGGGTGGTGGATGCGGGGCGGAGTTGGCTGAGCGCCACCGGGGAGAGAACGCGTTTCTGTACCTGCATCTGATGGACCCGCATTTTCCCTACCGCGACCATCGAGATCCAGCTGTCATCGCGCCGGATCTCCCGGCTCTGGCTGCGGGTGATCGGCCGGCGGCGCCGGGTGAGCGGAGCTCCTGGCGAAGCTCTACGCGGGCGAGGTGCGGTACGTCGATCAAGTGCTGACGGAGTTTCTCGAGCGAACTGCCGGACGACGCGGTGGTGGTGCTCACCTCCGATCACGGCGAGAGCCTCGGCGAACGCGATTGTTGGGGTCACGGGCTCAATCTCTATCAGGAGTCTCTCCATGTGCCGCTGCTGATGCGCGGACCCGGGATCGCGCGCGGAACCGTTGAAGAACCGGTCCAGCATCTCGATCTCGCGCCGACTCTGCTCGATCTCGTCGGAGTCCCGGTCCCCGCCGAGATGGTCGGACGGTCCTTGCTCGATGGCGGATCGTCGCGGGCCATCGTCTCCAGCACCTTCGGCGCAGGACCTCTTCGATGGAGTTGGCGGCTGCGTGATGACAAGGTGCTGCTTCGAATGGCGGAACAGCGGGGGCTCGGCGAGGTGGCACGATCCAAGATGCTCGGTGGTGGACGTCGGGAACCCGGCGTCTTCGCCTACGACCTCGCGGACGATCCGGCGGAAGAGAATCCGAAGGCGCTGCCGGCTGCGCTTGCGGAGCCGGTCACCCGCGCCTTTGTCGAGACCGCGGGGCGACTGGTGCCGGGTCTGCAGGTGGGGCTCGTCAGCCACGATGGACCGATCTCGGCCCGGCTGGATATCGACGGGACTGTGAAATCGTCCAGGCCTGGAGCGGGGCGCCGATGACGGTGGAACTCACCGGTGGTCGGCTCGAATTGGGTTGTGAGGACGCATACCCGATCTGTTTTCTGGGAGTCGCGGTGGAACCCGATTCAGCGATGATCTCGAGCCCAGGCGGAGCCTTTCGGCTCAATGAACTGCGGCCGCCGGACTCGCTGACCGAAGGGCTCAACTTGTGGTGGAATCCCGATCGACCTTTGATCGTCGGCGGGTATGAAGAGACCCTCGAGAGGTTGCGGGCGCTCGGCTATATCGAGTAGTTCGACGCCGGAGTCCGGAACAGATCCCGTGATCGGTTGAATCGGTTAGGCCACCGCGGCGGCCGGTGTTTCCGACATGTTTTTGCCATCGACGCGGTTGCTGAAGAGCACCCGTTTGGGCGGTTCGCGGAGACCCCATACGATGTGCGGGATCGACAACGCCTTGAGGATGAGGTAGCTGATGTCGATCTCCCACCAGAAGAACCCCTGCCGTGTCGCGGTCTGATAGTAGTGGTGGTTGTTGTGCCAGCCCTCGCCGAGGGTCAACAGCGCGAGCCAGATCGAGTTGCGGCTGGTGTCGGTGGTGATATAGCGGATCCGGCCGAAAACGTGGGTCAGGCTGTTGATGGCGAAGGTCGCGTGCCAGGTGAGCACGGTGCTGACGAGAAAGCCCCAGACAAAGGCGGGCCAACCGCCGAAGACGAGGAGCAGCGCCGCCGAGGAGAACCCCGGGCACCGCGTGCCAACGGTTGAGCCAGCGCAGCTCGGGGTATTTGACGAAGTCCTTGATGAGGGCTTCGGGAGTCTCGTCATAGCGGTGCGAGAGGATCCAGCCGACGTGCGCCCACCAGAAGCCGTCCCGCCGGGGTGAGTGGAGATCCTCGTCCTGATCGCTGTAGCGGTGGTGGTGGCGGTGATGGCCGGCCCACCACAACGGACCCTTCTGGAGCGACGATGCACCGAGGAAGGCGAGGATGAACTGAAAGACCCGACTCGTCTTGTACGAGCGGTGGGCGAAGTAGCGGTGGTAGCCGGCGGTGATGGCGAACATCCGCAACCAGTAGAGCCCGAGACAGAGCCCCACCAGGCCCCACGAGAATGGGACCCAGAAAACGGCGAGCGCCGCCACGTGCACGAGGATGAACAGAATCGCGCCTGGACCGAGAGCGAGTACCTTTCGAATTCCCATGCTGCAAGTCTTTCATTGATCGACCCTTGCGTGTGTCAGGGATGATTCACCAAGCGTCAGATATTTGTCAGGAATCGTTTTCGACAAGGGATGGTGGCATCCATGCCAACATTGAGGGGACGAACCTGGGGAGGTCCATCGCGTTTTCACCGCAAAGACCGAAAAGATCGCCAAGAAGGTCGTCGTCGGTGCCCGATCTCTGAGTCTCTGCGCCTCTGCGTTTTTTCCTGCGATGTGAGCGGTTCCTGGTGGTTACGACGACCGGAAACGGTACTATCGTGAGCGATGGCACGCGCCCGCACCTTCGTCGTTCCCTACGTTCTCTCGATCGTGATGGTGATCGCCGTGCTGGTGATGTGGATCATCTATGCGGTTTCGTCAGGGAGCCGGCTCGAGGAACTCGCGCTGCGGGTCGGCGCGTCGGGGCCGACCTGGCCCTGGGTGATTCTCGCTGTCGGGTGTGGGCTCCTCGGCCTGCTCATTGTTTTCATCACGTATCAGCTCGCACGTTCTCTGGCCGAGGTTCGGTATGCCCGTAAACAGGAGGAATTCGTCTCCTCCATCACCCACGAGATGAAGTCGCCCCTGGCCGCCATTCGACTCCACGCTCAGACCCTGGAAACCGACGTGACCGACGCCGAGAGGGGCGAATCCGTGGAGTACATCCTCCACGAGTCCGAGCGCCTCGGCCGACTCATCGACAACGTCTTGGAGAGCAGCCGGTTGGTGGCGAAGAAGCAGATTCTCGATCTTCAACCCATCGACCTCCGGAGTTTCCTGGAGACCTACTTCTCCGAGATCCGGCCCAGGGTGGACCAAGCAGGGAGTCGAACTCGAGATCGCCGTCACCACCGCGGCCACCATCGAAGCGACCGAGGACGCGCTCCAACGAGTCCTGACCAACCTCATCGACAACGCCCTTCGTTATTCGGGTAAAGGCGGCAGGATCCGCTGCAGGGCGGATGATTTCGGCGGTTGGGTGAGCATTCAGGTCGAGGATGAAGGAGAGGGAATTCCGAAGTCGGAGTTGAGCAGGATCTTCGAGCGCTTTTATCAGATGGGACGCGATCGTGGGGGCAGTTCGGGAACCGGGCTCGGTCTCTTTATCGTATCCCAATTGGTCGAGCAGATGAACGGAAGTGTCCGCGCCTCGTCCCACGATGATCGCCCGGGCGCTGTCTTTGTTGTCGAGTTGCCCATTGTCGGTGGTACGGCATGACCGAGAGCACACCCCGGATTCTGCTCGTCGAGGACGAAGAGGCCATCGCCCAGGGCCTGCTGGTGAACTTTCGCCGAAAGGGGTGGTATCCGACCCTCGCCGGGGACGGGCAAGCGGCGCTCGACCTGGCACGAAGGGAGAAATTCGATCTCGTCGTTTTGGATGTCCGGCTCCCGATCATCGACGGTTTCGAGGTCTGCCAGCGGCTCCGGGCGTCGGGTGACCTCGTTCCGATCCTCATGCTGACGGCGAAGAACCAACCCGATGATATGGTCTATGGGCTCAAGCTGGGCGCCGACGACTATGTCACCAAACCCTTTGACTTGGCGGTTCTGCTCGCTCGGGTCGAGGGCCTCCTTCGCCGCAGCGGTTGGTCCCTGGCGGCGTCCGAGACGGGCAGAGGACCCCTCGGCGACGAGCGATTCGATTTCGGTGACTTCTGGGTTGACTTCGGCTCATGGCGGGCCGCCACCCGAAGCGGGATCGTCGAGTTGTCACGAAAAGAGATCGCGGTGATGCGGGTCTTCGCCAACCGGCCGGGGCAGGTCGTGAGCCGCCGGGAACTGTTGGCCGAGGTCTGGGGTCTGCCCGATCATCCCAACACGAGGGTGGTCGACAACGTGATCCTCTCGCTGCGGAAGGCTTTCGAAGAGAACTCGCTCAGACCCAGGCACATCCACAACGTTCGTGGGGTGGGGTACCGCTTCGAGGTGTGGAACTATCCCCCGCCACGCTCGAGATCGTCGAGCCGGTTGATGATGGGTTCGATTTCACGGGTGACCAAAGGGTTGAGCTTGCGCGCCTCGTCGAGGCGCTGCCGCGCCTGCCGGGTGAGTTCCCGGCGGCGGGCGGGTGCGGCCTCGGCCTCGATGGTGAGGAGACCGGCATCGGTGATGTAGGCCACCGCGAGTCCGGGGTTTCGTGCGAGGGCCTCTCGGATATGTTTCCGACCCTCGTTGATATCGGCTGTCACCGATCGTCCGGATTCCAACTCCCATTGGGCTCGCCAGCGGTGGACCTCGGCGGCGCCTTGATAGGCGACCGAGTTCTCAGGGTTGACCTCCATGGCGCGTGTCGCCGCGCGGTCGGCGGCACGGAAGCGGTCTTCGGGAGACCGTTGATTGGCCATGTCCCAACGCGCGGCGATCACCTCCGCGGCGACCTGTTCCGGGTAGGCAAATGAGATTCTGGGGTTGAGTTCGAGGGAACGCGCCAGGTCGGAGCGGGCGGCCTCGACGGCGTCCATGGGGTTGCGGCCGGCTTCGAGTTCGACCCGGGCCAGCGTCCGCCAGGCGAGACCGCGGTTGGCGAAAGCGTAGTGGTAGTTTGGATTTCTATTGACCGCCTGATCGAACGAACCGATCGCCTCTGCCAGGGTCGAAAATGGCGACAAACCGGTTTGATGCTCGTAGTAGGCGAGACGCCATCGTGCGATGCCGGCATTGTTGTAGGCGTTGGCATAGCCGGGTTCGAGGGCGGTCGCACGCTCATAGGCGGCGAGGGCGCGCTCGAGGGACGGCCGCGGGTCGAGACCGATGCTCATTTCGTATTTTGCCGTGCGCTCCCAGGCGTAGCCGAGTTCGTCAAACGACAGGACCGACGAGGAATCGAGCTCGACCGCGGTCTGGAGGCTTTTGACGGCACGAAGGAGATCCGGTTGCGGATCACGGCCCTGCCCCTGGTGGTGCTGCGCGGCCACGATGAGTGCGCCGCCCAGGGTCCCGTGGGCCACGGCGCTCATGGGGTCGATGGTGATTGCGCGCTCCGCTGAGGCGATCGCGTCCTCGAGATAGGGGACAGGATCGTCGCCGCGATCATTGGCCTGGTCAGCGCGCTGCCAATACAGGCGCGCGAGGCGTTCATGGACATCGGCCCGGGTCGGGTCGATGGCGACCGCCCGACCACACGCTTCGACGGCGCTGTCGAAGGCACCGTGGGCGGTCACGCCGCGGCGACCCATGACCTCCATCACCATGGTCCAGCGGCCGCAGTCGCCTTCGTTGATGCTCGGGTCGGAACGGGCGATATCGGCGGCTTCCTCGTAGGCTGCGCCGGCTCGTTCGAAGGCGAGGAGGGCGCCGTCATAGTCGCCCTCGAGAGCAAGCTCGGTGCCCATTTCCAGGTGGATGTCCCCTCCGAGCTTTTTTGCTTCATAGAGCCACTCCGCCTCGGCGTACGCCTCCTCGGTCTTGGCCAGACGCATTGCTGAGGTCGCCCTCGTAGAACGCGATGAGACCCTCGACATAGGCGGGCGCCTCGAGCCGCAGCCCGGTTGAGGACCGGAGGTGTTCGAGGGCCTGGTCCCGCAGCGAGCGTTCAATCTGCAGCAACCGGGCATCCCGGAGCTCCGGGTCGGTGAATCGACGCGCCAGGCGGAGCTCGCGTTCGTAGAGCTGGCCGAGGACAAGCCCCAGCGAATAGGAGACTCCCGGCGAGTCATAGCCATCCTTGACCGCCTCGCGGAGGTGTTGTTCGGCTTCGTCGAGGTTCTGCAGCGTGAGGTGGCCGCGGCCGAGGGCGTAGTGACCCGGACCCGCTGCGATCTCTCCGACCTCGGACATCTCAGCTTCGATCGCCACCATCCTCTCGAGGATGGATTGCCGCTCGAGTGATCTGTCGTGCAGAGGCATCATGGCGGAGACCCGCGCCATGCCCTCGATCTCCTTGGCCTGTTCGACGAAATGCTGGGCGATGGCGGCTCGTCGTCGCCCTTCGATCTCGGCTCGGATACTGAGCATCACCAGGATCGCCATGACCGTCACCGCCGCAATCCCCACCGTGGTGAGAATCTTGTGCTTGCGGATCTTCTTGCTTGCCTTGTAGATCAGGCTGGCGCGCCGGGCGTGGATGGGCTCACCCGAGAGAAATCGCCGGAGATCCTCGGCGACCTCACGAGCGGTGGAATAACGGCGATCGGGCTCCTTTTCGAGACACTTGAGAATGATGGTCTCGAGATCGGACGCAACATCGGGGTTGAGCCGGTGAGGCGGCTCGGGCTCGTGTTCGGTGACGCCGGTGATGATCTCGGGATAGCCGCCTTCATAGGGTGACCGTCCAGTCACGAACCAATAGAGAGTGGCGCCGATTCCGTAGACATCGGTACGCCAGTCGAGCTTGCTGGTTTCGCCCCGGACCTGTTCCGGCGCGCAAAAGGCCGGAGTCCCGAGCACCATCCCCGTGACGGTGAGATCGTGGCTGTCGACGTCTCGGGCGATGCCGAAATCCACGACAAAGGGCCTCCAGCCCTCGTCGGGCTGGTGTTCCACCAGGATGTTCCCGGGTTTGACGTCACGGTGGATCAGCCCTGCCAGGTGCGCCGCGTGAAGGGCGTCGGCCACGGACTGCATGATCTGCACCTTCTGACGCAGCGAAAGGAGATCGGTGATCTGTTTGAGGGATCCTCCCGCAACGTATTGCATCGCGATGTAGGAGTGGCCCTCGATTTCGCCGACTTCGTATACCGGGCACACGTTGTCGTGGTCAATGCGCGCCTGCGCCTGGGCCTCCCTGGTGAAGCGCTCGACGAGATCCGGGTCGTCGCGGCGGAGAAACTTGAGCGCGACGTAGCGACCGAGGCGAGGGTCCTTCGCCTTGTAGACATCGCCCATCCCGCCGCGGCCGATGAACTCTTCGATTTCGTAGCGATCCCAATCGGTGACCGGAAAACGCTCGAACGGGTCGGTGTTTGGCTCCGGGGCTTGAATCCGGCGGATCCGATCGGCGGTGGTGTCATCGACGACGATCTCACCCGCGAGTTCCTGCTCCTCGGCCTCGCGGGCGAGGCGGACCAAGGTGTCGTCGTCGATGAGGTCGGGGCCGAGAAACCCCCTCAGCGTCGGGTCCTGGAGTCCACCATCCGCGAGCTGTTGCCGCATCTCGGACAGGGTCGATTCGGCCTCGTCAGAGGCGAGGAGACCCTGGTTGACCGCGAGCTTCAGCATCCGTTCGGCAAGATTGGCGAACGGCGTTCGGCGGCTTTCGGGGCTGTTGGGTCTCTGACTCATGGCCTCGGACCGATGATACAGGGGCCGCGGGTCTACGGTTGGATGGATTGCGCCTCGGCCTGGTTCACTTCGGCATTTCTTCGAGGGTGGCGCGGATGATGTAGTCGAGGTCCGGGAAGCTCTTCCGCAGGTATGGAGCGCCTTCGCGCGCCACCCTCGCCTGGTCCGGGCCGCGTCCCCGAGGCGCGCCTTCGCCGTAACCATCGTAGATGGAGTCCATCACATCCATCCCGGAAATGACTTTCCCAAAGGGAGCGAAAGCCCCATGGTCCTTGAGGTAGCTGTTGTCGGCGAAGTTGATGAAGAACTGGGTTGTCCGGGTGTTGGCGCCACCCATCGCGAAGGTGACCATTCCCCGGGTGTTGGTCTGGAGTATCGGGTCGTCGGCGATCCTCGCCCGCGACCAGGCGGCGGAGATCGTCGGGTCGGGGTTGAAACCGCACTGGGCCATGAACCCGCGGATCACGCGATAGAAGGCGACATCGCTGTAGTAGCCGATCTTGACCAGATTGTAGAACCGGTCGACGCCTTTGGGCGCCCATGACCGGTTGACCAGGATGACGACATCGCCTTTGGTGGTTTCGAGTTTGACCCGGAAGGCATCGGGAGCCGTCTCGGTGGCGAGGGACGGCTCGAGGAGCGCCGGATTCGTCGCGATCTCGACGGCGGTTCGGACGCACCGGCCGCACCAGATTTGGCGTTTTCGTCTCCAGATGCAGTGAGTGTGAAGGCAAGAATGACCGCCGACAGGATGATGACGACTGCGAGTGATGGGCTGGTTTTCATGACTGAGCTCCTTTTCGGGTTTCGTGGAACGACGACGGGGAAGACATCGCCCGGGCCGTGTGTTCGATGAAGAGATACTACAACGGCTATGAGACAATGTCTCGGTGACCTCACCAATCCATGGCTTGCGCGATCATCGGCCGGAAACACGTGTCCTCCTCGTCGAGGATGACCCTGATCTGCGCGTCGCCCTGACTCAGATCCTCCAGTCCGCGGAAATGGAGGTCGTGGCGGCTTCGGACGGCGCTGAAGCGCTGGAGCACCTCGATGGCGGGCTGCCCGCCTTCGACGTCGTCGTCACCGATCGGATCATGCCCAGGATCGACGGGATGGAACTCCTCCGCACCATCAAGGCGCGCCGCGATTTCGCGTTGCTGCCGGTGATCATCCTGACGGTTGCGGCCGATCCGCACCAGATGGTGGAGGGACTCGACGCCGGCGCCTACGCCTACCTCCCGAAGCCGGTCGATGCCGTGATCCTCGTTTCCATGATCCGTTCGGCCGCGGCCGACTGGCGGCACGTGCAGGAACTCAACCGCCACATCCGTTCGAATGCCGATACGCTGACACTCACCCGGCACGCGCGCTTCGAGTATCGCTCTCCCGCTCAGGCCATGGGTCTCGGCGCGCTCCTGGCCAAGACCTGTCCCGACCCGGATCGGGTGGTCATGGGCCTGTCCGAACTGCTGGTCAACGCCATCGAGCACGGCAACCTCGAGATCGGTTACGACGAGAAGAGCCGGCTTCTCTTGGAACAGAATTGGCAGGATGAGATCGAGCGTCGGCTCGGGCTTCCCGGCTATCTCGACCGGACGGCCGTCGTTGAAGTCGAACGAAAGGCCGAAGGTCTGGTTTTCACCATCCGCGATCAGGGCCCCGGCTTTGACCCGGAGGAGTATCTCGAGATCGATCCCAAACGGGTCTTCGACGCCCACGGCAGGGGGATCGCCATGGCGCGGCTGCTCAGCTTCGACGACCTCAGATACGAAGAAGGTGGCCGCTGCGCGATAGCGACGGTCCGAGTGGACGAGTAACGATCTCAGCTTTCTATTCTTCGGCCATGGGCCGCCGCGGCCCATGGCCGAGAATTGAAGGCAGTGGTCAGCAGATGCGCGGGAGGTCGCTGCCCGACAGCATATCGAGCGGTCTGGTGCTGCCGACCTCGGTCTCCATGACGACGGGGATCTGACCATCGGTCGAGCCTTCGACCCGGGCGAAGATCGCCGCGTCGCGGCCGTCCGGATGGGATCGGAATGCAGCCAGCGCGCGCTCGGCCTGATCGGCCGGGACCCATGCGAGAACCCGACCTTCACAGGCGAGGCCGAGGATCTCGAGACCGAGGACTTCACACACCGCTCGAACCTGCGGCCTGACCGGGATGGCGGTCTCGGTGAGGATGATCCGCTTGCCCGAACGTTCGGCGACTTCGTTGCAGACCGTGAGGACGCCGCCCCGGGTCGGGTCGTGCATGGAGTGGAGATCGATTCCGGCTGAGAAGACCGACTCGATGAGTCCGTTGAGCGGGGCGCAGCACGATTTGAGATCGCCGGTCGTGAGACCGTGACGGGTGGCCATGATCGTGGCTCCGTGATCACCCAGAGGGCCGGATGCGATCACCACGTCGCCGTCTTCGATCCGGCTGTCGGAGATATGCCGCCCGGGCGGCACGACACCGAGACCGGCGGTGACCGCGTAGATCCTGTCACCCTTGCCGCGCGGCACCACCTTGGTGTCGCCGGCGACGATCTGAATTCCGGCTTCAATGGCTGCCCGAGCGGTTCCTTCTGCGCAGGTGGAGATCAATGCACCGTCGGCGCCCTCCTCGAGAATGACGGCCCAGGTCAGCCACAACGGACGCGCTCCGGCAACCGCGAGATCGTTGACGGTGCCGCAGACGCTGAGGTAACCCAGGTCGCCGCCGGCGAAGACCGGTGGGTCGACGACAAAACCGTCGGTGGTGAGGGCCGGCCGCCCGGGTGGGAGCTCTGGGAGGATCGCGGCGTCGCTGAGAGTCGCGAGGATCGGGTTGTCGAGAGCGGGGAGGAATGTGCCGGCGACGAGCTCGTGGGTCAGTCGGCCCCCGGATCCATGACCGAGGAGGAGACGTTCGGGCGTTTTCTTTTTCATGTGGTGATTCCGGTCAGGCGTTCGTGGCGATACCAGGCGGCGCAGGTGCCCTCGGAGGAGACCATGCAGGCGCCAACCGGTGTGGCGGGTTGGCATGCGGTGCCGAAGAGCGCGCACTCGGGTGGGTCGATGACCCCGCGAAGGACATCGCCGCAGGCGCACCCGACGGGTTCGTGGGGTGGCGGCAGTTCGACCTCGATGAGCGACGCGTCGCGGTCGGCGAACTCGGGGCGGAGGCCGAGTCCCGAGCTGGGAATCTCGCCGAACCCCCGCCAGTTCGTGGCCACGGGCTCGAAGAACTTCTCGACGATCTTTGCGGCAACCTGGTTCCCGCGTGGAGAAACCACACGGCTGTAGAGATTGGCGATTTCGGCGGTGCCTTTTTGGACCTGGTGCAGGAGATCCGCGACACCACGCATGACATCGGCCGGGGCGAAGCCGACCACCGCGCCGGGCACCGAGTAGTCCTCGGCGAGAAATCGGAAGCACTCCCAACCCGTGAGCACCGAAACATGACCCGGCAGCAGGAATCCATCGACCTTGAGATCTTGATCTTCGACCAGAGCCCGCATGGGTGGAGGCATGACCTTGTTGCCCGGGAGGATCAGGAAGTTCCCGACCTTGTCCGCCTCGGCTTCGGCAAGGGCGGCGGCGATGGTCGGGGCTGTGGTCTCGAAACCGACGGCGAGGAAGACGACGCGTCGATCCGGGTTGTCGCGCGCGACCTGCAGCGCATCGCGGGGCGAGTACACGATCTCGATGGGTCGGCCCTCGGCATGAGCCCGTTCGAGGCTCGACAGGCTCGACGGCACACGCATGAGATCACCAAAGGTACAGACTGTGGTCTTGTCGAGAGAGGCGAGGGCGAGGGCTCGGTCGAGATAGTCCACCGGGGTGACGCAGACCGGACAGCCCGGTCCGGAGATGAGTCGAACCCCGGGCGGCAGCATCTGGCGCAGCCCGGCCGCGGCGACCGCATGGGTGTGGGTGCCGCAGACCTCCATCAGTGTGACCTGGCGGCCGACCGCTTTGGATACCCCCTGAATTTCTCTTATGAGCCCGGCGATGGCCTTGGGGTTGCGGAGTTCCGGGGCTTCGCTCACAGATCCGCCATGTTGTCGGCATATTCGCGGAGCAGTTCGAGGGTCTGCGCCGCTTCCTCGGCGTTGACCGAACCGATGGCGTAGCCCGCGTGAATGAGGACGTGCTCACCGACCTCGGCCTCCGGAAGAAGCATCAGAGAGATCGTCCGCTGGATACCGTCGAGTTCAACGACGCCTTCGAACTCCGTACGTTCCTTGAGAACCATCGGAATGGCAAGACACATGGGGAACCCCCAGAAAATTTCATTCGGGGCGCCCCGCATCGTCACAACGGCCGGAGCGCCGTAAGCCCAAGGATACACGTAACGAATTTTGAATGATGAATTATGAATTATGAATTTCGGGCCTCGCACATCGCACCATCGCACCATCGCACCATCGTCGAGGCATCACGGTCCGTTCTAGACAATGATGTGATGGATTGTAGGGGCGGGCGTCCCGCCTGCCCTTCAGAGATGCTCGAGCAGGATTTTCCTCGTATCGATCCGTGCAGCCTGTCGCTCGAGTACGAGGTCCGAAATTCAAAATTCATAATTCATAATTCATAATTAATTCAGCATCTTCGGCGTGACGTTCCTTGCCTGGGCCACCGCTCCGAGCACGGCTTGGCCGTATGCGAGGCCGCCGTCACCAGGCGGCAGTTTTCTCGGCGTGAGGACGTCGAATCCATGATCGGCAAGACCCTTGGTGAGACCTGTGAGGAGGAGGCGATTGACCATGCATCCGCCACCCAGCGCCACCGGAGCTCCTTCGGTAGCAACGACCTGACGGGTGATCTCGACAACCAGGTGGTTGAATGTGGAGTGGAAACCCGACGCCACCAGCGCCGGTTCTTCGCCGTCGACGAGCCGTTTTGCGGCAGCCGCGAGAAGCGCAGACGATGGCAGGACCGGAGACGCGGAGTCGCGGCCGATCGCGATCCCGTGCCACGGTGAGCCGGTGGTTTTTGCCGACGCCGCTAAAGCCTCCAAACGCGCCGCGGCCTCACCCTCCCAGTCGTTTCGAATGACGAGACCGAAAACGGCCCCCGCGGCCTCGAAGAGGCGGCCCGCGCCTGAGGCCCGGGGCCAGTGGGGTGATGCCGCGAGGTGCTGAACCTGACCGAGCTGATCGGGATCCACCATGGCGGCAAACGGGAGTTCGGGGATCATCTCAGCCGCACCGGCGGCGATCAGGGCCGCAACTGCGACCCGCCACGGTTCCCGAACCGCGCGTTCGCCGCCGACGAGCGCCAGCGGTTCGAGATGGGCGAGCCTTCGCCACTCGAGCGTCCCGGTGAGGCTGAGCCACTCGCCGCCCCAGGCGGTGCCGTCGGGCCCCCATCCGGTGCCGTCGAGGGTGATGGCGAAAGCCGTGTCGTCGGCCGCCGGGAAACGCCCGGTTTCGCCGAGGACCGCGGCGCCGTGGGCGAGGTGGTGTTGAACCTCGAGAAGCGACCCTCCCCTTTGCTCGGCGAATTCGGCGGCGAGCCAGGTGCTCGGGTAATCGGGGTGGGCATCTGCCACGATTCGGGTGGCGCGGACTTCGAGAAAATTCTCGAGCCCATCGATGACTTCGCGGTGAAACTCCCGGGCCGGGACCGAATCGAGGTCGCCGACGTGTTGGGTCATGAAGGCCTGACCCTTCACGGCGATGCACGAAGTGACGAGGAGGTGTCCTCCCACCGCCAGGAGCGGTTCGGGAGCGTCAACCGGCAGCGAGATGGGGTCCGGCACCCATCCCCGGGCCCGGCGGACGAGGATCGGCCCCCCTGCGGTTGTTCGGACCACCGAGTCATCGACCCGGCGTATGACATCGCGGTCGTGGAGCAGGAAACCGTCGGCGATACCCTCGAGGCGGTCAAGGGCCTCGCGATTGCCGCGGCAGAGGGGTTCTTCGGCAAGATTCGCCGATGTCATGATCAGGGCCTGGATGCGGTCGTCGCGAAAGAGCTCGACGTGAAGGGGCGTTGTCGGGAGCATCACACCGATGTCATCGAGACCGGGTGCGATGTCTTCACAAACGAGGTTCCCCGGTGCTCTGGGCGCCAGGATCACCGGCGCCCGCGATGAACACAGAAGGTCCTCATCCTCGGCCGAGAGGCGGACCACAAGGCGGGCGACATCGAGATCGCGAACCATCACCGCGAACGGTTTTCCCCGCCGTCGCTTTCGCTGCCTGAGGAGTCTCACCGTCGCGTGGTCATCGGCACGGCAGGCGAGCTGGAACCCACCCAGCCCCTTGATGGCGATGATCCGGCCCGCCAGAAGATCGGTCTGTGCCGCCACGACCGCGGCTTGACCTTCAATACGATTTTGTCCATCGGCGCACTGAAACCACAGTTGGGGCCCGCACTCCGGGCAGCAGACGGGTTCGGCATGGAATCGTCGATCGGCGGGGTCGGTGTACTCGCCGTCGCAGGCGTCGCAGAGTGGGAAACAGGCCATGGAGGTGGCGACGCGGTCATAGGGGAGGCTGCGGGTCAGGGAGAACCGCGGTCCACAGTTGGTGCAGGTGGTGAAGGGATAGCGGTGGCGGCGGTCCGCAGGGTCGTTCATCTCGCGGCGACAGTCGTCGCAGAGGGCCGCATCCGCGGGGACCATGGCGCCGGAACGTCGCCCCTGTTCGGTCTCGGTCACTCGGAAGCTGGTGTCGCCGAGCAGTTTCGATCTCCTCGATCTCGATCTCGTCGAGCCGTGCGAGGGGGGGGAGCTCGGCCTGAAGCCTCTCGACAAAGCACGCCGTCCTCGCCGACGGCCCCTCGACCTCAGCGGTGGCGCCGTCGGGGTCGTTGCGGACCTCGCCGACGAGCTCGAGCTCGGTCGCGATGCGGTGGACGGTGGGGCGAAAGCCGACTCCCTGGACGGCCCCGCGGCACCGCACCCGGAGACGGTTCACGATCGTTGTTTGGCTTCGAATCGACTGGCGATGAGGTCACACCAGAGATCGATGCCCTCGCCGGTGGTCGAGGAGACCACGAGAATGACGCCGGTTGGGTTGAGCGAGGAAATGTGGTTCTTGACCGTCTCGAGATCAAACGGGACGTAGGGGAGGAGATCGCTCTTGGTGATCACGGTGATATCGGCGCGCGAGAAAATGGCGGGGTATTTGATCGGTTTGTCGTCGCCCTCGGTCACCGACAGGAGCGCGACCTTGAAGTCTTCCCCGAGATCATAGGTTGTGGGACAGATGAGATTGCCGACATTCTCGATGAAAAGGACTTCGGCCGGCATGAGATCGGTGGTCTCGAGGGCGGTTTCGATCTGTCGGGCATCGAGGTGACAGGCGCCGCTCGTGAGGACCTGGTGCGCGGGGACCCCCATCGCGCGGATACGATCGGCATCGCGTTCGGTGGCGACGTCACCTTCGATCACGGCCATCTTGTAGCTCTCGGCCATCCGCCCAACGGTGGTTTCAAGAAGCGTCGTCTTCCCGGAACCCGGAGAAGAGATCATGTTCAACACCAGGGTGCCGGATTGCCTGAAGCGGGCTCGCAGTTGGTTGGCGTGTTCCTCGCTGGCGGCGAGGGCTTTGCGGCGAATACTCACGAGCTTCTTCATCATCAACTACCTCGTTGGATGTCCGTCTCTCACACCGGCCCGGGCTCGGGTTCGTGGTTGTCATCATCGGTCTCGAAGGTCACCTCGAGAACATCGAGCTCATCGCCGCCCCGAACCTCCAGCGGTGTGCCGCAGTCGGGACAGATCCGGAGCCAGGACCCCTCGGATCGGTCCTTGGCCGCGTTGCATTGCGGGCAGCGTTGGTCGGCCTTGCAGAAGTCGATCTCGAGCTTGGCGCCGACGTCGGGGCCGTCGATGATGACCGCCTCCCACCCGAAGGTCAGCAGATCCGGTTCCACCGCCGCGAGCTCACCGACGGCGATCCGAACCCGCTGCAGGCGTCCGCCGCCGTTTTCACGGACCACCTCGAGGCAGGTGCGGTAGATCTCGATGGCTATCCCCATCTCGTGCATCGCGATAGTGTAGCGGATTCTCGCGCCGGGGAGACCATGGTTTGGTGCTGGTGCCCTCTCCCTCTCCCTTTCCCGTACCCGTGCCCGTGCCCGATGAGATTTCGGGGCAGCAACAGCCCCAGAATCGGTGGTGGAGGCCGAAACGGGAGAGGGAAGAGGGAGAGGGTCCTGCCGGAAACGGTGCGGGCACCGGAATCGGCCGCGGAATCGGTCTCGGATCGAGTCGCGGACAAAGCTCGGCAGGGTGTACAATAATGCACCAATGTCGCTTCCCCGCCTTGTCATCACTGGTGCATCCGGATTCATCGGGCGTCGGCTCCTCGAGGGTCTCAAGGAGCGATTCAATATCGTCGGTCTGGCCCGCCGGTCCCAGACGCGGTGCCAGGCCCCTGTTCACGACAACATCAGTTGGTTCCAGGCCGATATCGGCGATCCGGAGTCCCTTGCCACGGCGTTTCGATTTATCCGTGAGACCGGAGGGGCCGACTACTTCATTCACCTTGCGGCGCACTACGATTTCACCGGTGACGATCATCCCGAGTACTGGCGAACCAATGTCGAGGGACTTCGAAATGTTCTTGAAGAGTGCCGCGATCTCGATCTCGATCGATTCGTCTTCGCGTCATCGGTTGCGGCGTGCCAGTTCCCCGAGTCCGGAACGCTCCTGACCGAGCAGAGTCCACCGGATGGGGATCACGTGTATGCCGTGACCAAACGTCTCGGCGAGGAGATGCTCGCCGAGTACGAGGCTGATGTGCCGTCCTGCATCGTGCGTTTTGCTGCGGTGTTCTCCGATTTTTGTGAGTATGCGCCTCTCTATATCTTCATCGAAACCTGGCTGTCCCGCGGTTGGAACGCGAGGATTCTCGGCGGACGCGGCCGATCGGCGATCCCGTATCTTCACGTCCGCGAAGTCACGCCGTTCATCCGGCGTGTCTTGAAAAACAACCATCGCATCGGCCAGCGTGAAATTCTGATCGCGAGCCCGAGTCACACCGTCAACCACATCCAACTCTACGAGCTTGTTCATCGCTACGCGGGGACAAGGTGTCCGTCACCGCTGCTGATCCCCGCGCCGCTTGCCCGAATTGGCGTATGGGGGCGAGACCTGGTCGGCAGGGTGCTCGGAAAGCGGCCGTTCGAGAGACCGTGGATGGTCTCCTACATCGACCTCGATCTCGCGGTGGATGCGACCCATTCACAGGAGGTCCTCGATTGGCGTCCCCGTCAGCGTCTCTTCATGGAAAGCCGGATGGCCTTCCTCATCGATCATAGGAAATCGAACCCCGTCGAATGGCAGCAGCGAAACCAGGCCGCACTCAAAACGGTTCACCTGCGGCCCAACCTCCTGATACATCGGTTGTTGGAGCAACACCAGGATGCCATCCGCAGCCGTTTTCTCGATGCCCTGCTCTCGAGTCCGACGGGGGAGACGATGTTCCCGTCGTATCAGAAAGTCAGTCCGCAGGTGGTGGAGTGGCGATTCACCGTCGCTCTCAGGCACATCCTCAACTCGGTGAGAACCAAAGAGCGGGGTCTGTTTCTCGCCTACTGTAGAGACTTCGCGGCCAAGCGGTATGAAGAGGGGTTCGATGTCCTCGAGGTCGTCCGCGCGCTTGAGACGCTCAACCGGATCGCACTCGAGGTCCTCTCGGAGGATCCCGATGCCGCGAATCTCCAGGACGCTCTGCAGAGCCAGTTCAGCATGACCATCGAGTTTGGATGCGACCAGATCCTCGAAGTTTACGAGGATCTCAGCGGCGAGGACATCGAGGAAGATCCCTGACCGTGAGAAGTCAGAACTGAGACGTCAGACGTGAGGTACAGTTCCCGAACTTCTCACTCCTAACCCTCTAACTCCTGACCTTCTCACCTGCGACGGTCCGATGCACCCACCACACCAGCACGGCCATCAACCCATCGAGAATTCCCGATGTCCAGACCGCCCACGGGATGGGATCGATGATGGTTGCGGTGATCAGAAAAACAAAGGCGACGATCTTTGCGGTGATGAGGATGGAGACGCCTCGGTACCGGTGCCACTCGATCAGGTAGGCAGCTGCGAGGACGACGTGAAACACTCCCGCCTGGTAGGCGAAGAAGATCGGATCGATGCCCTGCCAGCCGGCGAAGCGCATGGTCCAATCGGGAAGGAGGAGGAACATGGCGCCGACGGTGATGCTGTGAAGTGAAATGAGGCTGACCAGAAGATTCTCGTGACCCTCGGACAATTGCATGGTCACCTCCCCGGTTCGATGGCGGACATCATACCCACCAGAGTTTGGGATCTCGCGGTGTCTCGAGGGCTTCAGGGACCACCCCCAACCGTTCGAGTTCTTCGAGGACGGTCGTCACGACATCTTCCACGGCAGCCTGAACCGGAGCCGAGAGTGTGGTTCCCTGTTCGATGTTTTCCGGGACGACGCCGATCAACACCATCTCCTCCGGGCTCGCATCGGTCAGCTCGGTCGCCATCAGGGATTCCCTCAGACCCGGCTGGTGGGGAGTCATGCGGGGTGGGGGAGCGGAGCCGATGATCTCGCCGTCCCGGTAGATTTTGATCTCGCCGGGCGTTCCTTTGGACGAGACCGTGTCCAGGACCATGACCGATCGAGCGTGGGAAATGTAGGGCAGGAAATCGAGCCCAGGTGTTCCGCCGTCAACGAGTTCGACGTGGGCCGGAAAGTCATACCGGCTCTCGAGGATCTGGATGGCGTAGGGTCCGAGCCCGTCATCCCCCATGAGGACGTTGCCGATGCCGAGGATGCGGATGGGCTTGGGGGAATCAGTCATCGGGAGAGTATAGCGGAGCAGAGGTTAGGAGTAGGAGGTCAGCGCTCTCTTTAGTCGAGTGAGGAGTGACGAGGAAAGGAGTAGCGCTCGCTACGCTCGCAAGTGGAGGCAGCGCTCGTTCGCTCGCTGAACAATGTTGCGTGCCTGGCTCCCAACTACCTGGCGCTCCTAGCCCAGGATGCACCCTTCAACAAAAAAAAGGGCCGGGAGTCGCCTCCCGGCCCTGTGGTTGATGTTGGTAGCGAGAGCTACAGCACCTTCACCGTTGCCTTCTCATTGCCCTCGGGGTCGAGGGTGTGAATGGCGCAGGCCAAGCACGGGTCGAAGGAGTGGATGGTCCGGAGAACCTCGAGAGGTCTTTCGGCATCCGCGATGGGGTTGCCGACGAGGGAGGCCTCGTACGGACCCAGCTGGCCTTCGGCATCGCGCGGACCGGCGTTCCAGGTCGAGGGAACCACGCACTGGTAGTTCTTGATCTTGCCGTCTTCGATGACGCACCAGTGCGACAGCACGCCGCGTGGCGCCTCGTGGAAGCCGACACCCTGGATCACGCCGCGCGGGAACTCGAACGGCGTGAAGATCTCGGTGTCGCCACTGGCGATGTTGTTGACCAGAAGGCCCCAATGGGTGTTGGCGTGCTCGGCGATGACCGCGGCGCGGATGGCGCGGGCCGCATGGCGACCGATGGTCGAATGCAGGATTCCCGGGCCGAGTTTCGCACCGGCCACCTTGGAGGCGATCCCGAGAGCGGCGGTTGCCCACTTGACGGTGGTTTCGTCGCCCTGAGCGAAGGCCGCGAGGACCTGGGCCAGCGGACCGACCTGCATGGGCTTGCCCTGGAAGCGCGGCGCTTTGACCCAGGAGTAGCGGCCCTCGGTGTCAAAGCCGGTGTAGTTGGGAACGGTGTCTTCCTCCCAAGGATGGAGGGACCAGTCACCGTCGTACCAGGCGCGCGCGATGCTCTCGGCCACGTTGTCCCTGAAGTAAGGATCGTTGAAGCCGGTGATGGGCTTGGTGGTGCCGAGGTCGGCACCCATGATCGTGCCGCCGGGCATGGCGAAGGTGGTCCCGGCGGTGTCGAGAGGCAACTCGGGCACCGACAGATAGTTCGTCACACCGGCGCCGTATCCGGTCCACTCGGCGTACATGGCGCCGATGGCGCAGACATCCGGCACATAGACCTGCTCGACAAAGGTCTGGACCTCTTCGAGGAGGCTCTTGACCTGGTAGAGCTTGGTCATGTTGAGCGTCGCCTGGTTGTCGAGGTTGATGGCGTTCATCACACCGCCGACGGTCAGGTTCTGGATGTTCGGGGTCTTGGAACCGAGGATCGCCACCGCCTGGAGGGCCTTGCGCTGATACTCAAGGGCCTGGAGATAGTGGGCAACCGCCAGGAGATTCACATCCGGCGACAGCTTCATCGCGGGATGACCCCAGTAACCGTTGGTGAAGATCCCGAGCTGGCCGGCGGCAACGAAGCCCGCGACCTTCTCCTTGACCGCAGCCAGCGCCTTTTCGCTGTTGCCGGGCCACGGAGAGAGCGACTCGGCGAGCTGGGAGGCGCGCTTGGGGTCGCCGCTCAGGGCGGACACCACATCGACCCAGTCGAGGGCTGACAGGTGATAGAAGTGAACGATGTGATCGTGCAGCGAGTGCGCTGCGATGATGAGGTTGCGAATGAGCTGCGCGTTGAGCGGCACCTGGATGCCGAGCGCGTTTTCAACCGAGCGAACCGACGCTATGGCGTGCACGGTGGTGCAAACGCCGCAGATGCGCTGGGTGAACGCCCAGGCATCGCGTGGATCACGACCCTCGAGAATTTTCTCGATGCCGCGCCACATCTGACCCGAAGACCAGGAATTCTGGACCTTTCCGCGGTCGACCTCGACGTCGATCCGCAAATGACCCTCGATCCGCGTGATCGGGTCGACAGTGATCATTTTGGCCATCTGAGACCCCCTTCTATGCAGCCGACTTCTCGGCGGCTACACCACCGAGGATCGGGTAACGTTTCACAATGAAGTAGTACATGGAAACCTCGAGGGCGATCACGCCGAAGGTGATGAAGATCTCGAGGAACGACGGGAAATAGGTCTGTCCCGGTGCGGGCCGATACGCGGTGATGTACGTGTCAAAACGGTACATGGCGCCGGCGAGCATGAGCAGAATGGATGCCTTGAGCATAACCGGGAAGTGTGATCTGCGTTGTTTGTTCGCGAGCATCAAGAGCGGGACTGCAAAGAGCCCGATCTCCGCCCAGAAGACGATGCTCAGCCAACCGGAGGTGAACATCAAGGGCAGCTTGCCGCTGATGATCAGATCACCGAAACGAAGCACCAAGTAAAGGGAAATCACAACGACCATCGTCCCGGAGAGGGAGATGAGCATCGAGTCCTCACGCTCGCGCTTGAACAGGCGGGCTGACAGGGATGACTCCCAAACCACCACTGCGTATCCCATTCCCACGCAGGAGATGAGATAGAGCAGCGGAATCCATGGGGTGTACCACAGGCCGTGGAGCTTCTGGCCGGCCAACAACATCAGGGTTCCGAGGGAACTCTGGTGCATGGTCGGGAGCAGAACACCGAGGGCGATGATCCAGATCAACGCCTTGTCGTAGAACTTGAGGCCGGTCTTGGCGAAACCCACCAGCGCCGAGTTCTTGGATGTGGACTCCCACTTCTCGAGGAAGGCGGGGCCGAGCTCGATCCAGAGGACGCCGACATACGCCATGACGCAGAGGGCGACTTCGAGCAGCGCCGAGTCCCAGTTGTACTTGCCCATATCGGGGAAGCCCCCGAACGGGATGCGCCAGACACCCCACCAGCGGCCGACATCGATGACGATGGCGAGACCGGCCATGGAGTAACCCAGGGCACTGGTGAGAAGCGCGGGTCGCACCAGCGGGTGGTATTTACCCTTGTTGAGGATGTAGCAGAGAATCGCGATGGCGTAGCCGCCGCAGGCGAGTGCCGTGCCGGTGACGACGTCGAATGCGATCCAGACGCCCCAGGGGTAGTAGTCGGTGAGGCCGGAAACGACCCCGATACCGAAGATGAAGCGGTAGAGAAGAACGGCGGCCCAGATGCCGAGGAAGATCACCATGAATGTGACGAACTTCTTGTTCAGGGGCCCGCCTACGGGTTGCGCGTGGCTATGGCTTGCCATTACCCCTCCTCCTTCTTCGCGGCGCGGCTGTTCCGCCACATCACGAGTCCGAGCACGCCGTAGAGCGCGGCCGGGGCGATGAAGCCTCGGTAGATGCCGTGTTGGATCTCACGCGCCTGTTTGGCGGTGCCCTTATCGCCGAGGGTCGGCAGACCGAGCTTCTCGAAGTTGACGTCCGCAAGGTAGAGCACCTGGGTGCCGCCGCCATCGGTGAGACCGAAGATTTTCGGCTCGCCGTCGGGGCCCCAGTAATTTTCGGGTCGCTCGGCGATCCGTTGTTTGGCATCCTCGATGAGATCGGTGTATTTCCCGAAGATCACCGCTTCCTTCGGGCATGCCTGGCAGCAGCCGGGCAGTGCGCCCTCGCGAAGGGTGCCGGTATCCGGATCGTGAATGATGTGGTTACAGAGTTCGCACTTGACGATGAGCGGCACCCCGGTGTCCCACTGGAACTTCGGGATGTTGTACGGGCACGCGACCTGGCAGTACCGACAGCCGATGCAGCGGTCGGGGTCCCAGGTGATGATGCCGTACTCGCGTTTCTTGAACGCGCCGATCATGCAGGCGTTGGCGCAGCCGGGATCGATGCACTGCATGCACTGCGATTTCATATAGGACGACTCGCCGTCGTCCTCGTACAAACGAATGATGTTCTTGGTATCACCGGAGAGATCCTCCGGCGGGTTGTAGCGGTTGCCGGGCAGGTTATTGGCCGTTTTGCAGGCTGTGACGCACGCTTGGCAGCCGATGCACCTGGTGGCGTCGTAGAGCATCCCGACCGCATCCTCTGGAGCTTCGGCGTATTTCTCCGAAGCTTCCACGGGGGCCACTGCTCCGGCGCCTGCGACCGCAAGGCCCTTTAGCAGCGTTCTCCGATCCATGCTCATCACGACCCCTCCGTTTCCCCCTCACCGAGTTTCTTCGAAGCCATGAGGGCTCCGCCGACCGCGGCTCCGGTGGCGAGTCCGACCACGCCGGCCCAACCTGGTGTGATGGGACCGCGCTGATCGGACGGGTGAATGGGCGGAACGTAATTCGGCGGCAGCGCAGCTTCTTGGAAGAGGGGCTTGGTAAAGCCGACGCCCTTGGTGGTGCAGCCGAAGCACGGGGCACCGATGCCGATGGGCCACGCATCCGGCACCTCGTTGAAGTGCAGGGTGGAGCAGTTCGCATAGGTCTCGGGACCTTTGCAGCCCATGGCGAAGAGGCAGTAACCGAGGTTGTGTCCCTCATCGCCGAACTCGCGGACAAAGCGGCCGGCATCGAAATGCGCACGACGCGGGCAATGCTCGTGAATCGTGCGCCCGTAGGCGAAGAGGGGGCGTCCCTCATCGTCGAGAGCCGGCAGGGTTCCCATGGTTGCGAACTGGAGAACCACGCCCAGGAAGTTGTACGGATTGGACGGGCAACCGGGGAGATTGATCACGGTCTTGTCCGGAAGAATCTCCTGCGCCCCGACCGCGCCGGTCGGGTTGGGATCCGCGGACGGGACACCACCCCACGAAGCGCAGGACCCGATGGCGATGACCGCGGCCGCCTTGCCGCCGACATCTTGAAGGATGTCGATGGCCGTCCGTCCGGCGATCTGGCAGTAGATGCCGTCCTCCTTGGTCGGGATCGCACCCTCGACCACGCACACGTACCCACCAGCCTCGACCGCGTCGTGGAGACACTTCTCGATCTGGTGGCCCGCTGCCGCGAACAGGGTCTCGTGGTAGTCCAGCGAGATCATGTCGAGGATCAGCTTGTCGAGCCCAGGGTGCGAGGTGCGCAGCAACGATTCGGTGCATCCTGTGCATTCTTGGAAATGAAGCCAAATAACCGATGGCTTCAGGCCGGCTTCGGCCGCTTCCGCCCACTTGACTCCGGTCGCTGCCGGAAGTCCAAGGGCCGCGGCGGCCATCATGCAGACCTTGACAAAGTCCCGTCGATCGACACCGTCATCGGTGAGATCGCCGGGCAGGTCCAACCACTCATCCCTCCTACCCATCCTCGCCTCCTTTGATCGAATGGCCAAATTAAAAAAAACCGCTCACAAAACTCGAATAAGCATAGGAAGATCTGCGGACTATTGTCAATGAAAATGCTTGAATTCCTAATGAATCTCAAAATCGACCTTGCTTGTGAATGCGAATCAGTCTTAGTTTTCGAACAGCAGAGTCTCGGTCTCTGAAGTCGAATCTCGTGCACCGTGGCTAAGTTGCGTGTTTTTAAACGCCTAGGAGATCACTTGGTCAATTCGAAACTGCGACTCTGAAGGCGAGGTCGCGAAGAAATACATCGACGGCTCGGAAAGAGGACCTCGATCAGAAGGGCAATTTCAGCCAAAATTTCGCTGCATTAGTATTACGAAAATTTGTTTCGTAGGAAGAACTCTGTTTCGCTTTCGATGTGATAGGCGAAACAGAGAATCCTGATGAGTCGTTCGGATCGACCAGACGTTTTTTTGGAGCAGATTTTCGCCCGCTGAGAGTTCATTTCAGCGAGAGTCAGGACCGTGGAGTCGGCTTCGAGAGGTGAGAAATCGTGACAATCGCCGCGATCGAGTCGCGGTTGAGTGAAAACATCCTGTGGTCGGGGGTTCAGGTTGAGAATTAGTGTGTGAAACAGTTCACATTTCAGTGATTTTTGGGTACAATCACGCGGTGCCCGGGAGGGGTAACGAACCCGGCCCTTGGGTTTGGAAAGAGGCACTTTCCAGAGCATAGGCGGTCGGATCTTTTTATTGAGGGAGAAGGAGGAAATCGTGGATCCAATGAACTTCATCTATCTGACACCGGTGGTGGCCATCATCGCCCTTATTTTCGCCTACATGCGGGCGGCCTGGGTCAAGAAACAGGATCCGGGGAACGAGCGGATGCAGATCATCGGCAAGTGGGTCGCCGATGGCGCCATGGCGTTCCTCAAGCAGGAGTACCGGGTGCTGGCGATCTTCGTCGTCGCCGTTGCGATCCTGCTCGGCGTGTCGAACCAGATGGTCGGCGCAGCCCAGAACACCAACGGAATCATCGCTGTCTCGTTCGTCCTCGGCGCCTTCTGCTCGGCCCTCGCGGGCTACTTCGGGATGAAGACGGCGACGGCAGCCAACATCCGCACCGCGTCGGCGGCTCGCAAGGGTCTCAACGATGCCCTCCAGGTCGCCTTCAAGGGCGGCTCGGTGATGGGTCTCTCGGTCGCGGGTCTGGCTCTGTTCGGACTCGGGACCTTGCTCGTGGTCTACACGAGTATGACTCACGGCGCCCTCGATGGCGGCAACGCCACCATGTTGGTGCTCAATCTTCTCTCCGGATTCTCGCTCGGCGCTTCGTCCATCGCGCTCTTCGCGCGTGTCGGCGGCGGCATCTACACCAAGGCCGCTGACGTCGGCGCCGATCTCGTCGGCAAGGTCGAGGCCGGGATCCCCGAGGATCACCCGCTCAACCCCGCCACCATCGCCGACAACGTGGGCGACAACGTGGGCGATGTGGCCGGCATGGGCGCCGACCTCTTCGAGTCCTACATCGGTGCGATGATCTCATCGATGATCCTCGGCGCGGCCTGGTACGCCGGTCTCGAGGCCGCCAGCCCGGGCATGGGCATCAACGCCGTCATCCTGCCGCTGGTCATCGCGATCATCGGCATCGTGGCTTCGTTCCTCGGCTTCTTCCTGGTCAAGACCAAGGAAGGCGGCGACCCGCAGAAGGGCCTCAACCGCGGCACCTTCGGCGCCGGCTTCTTCATGATCATCGGCACCATCTTCGCAATCAAGGCGCTGATGCCCGCGACCCCGTTCACCGTCACCGACGTGATCGCCGGCGAGCCGACCTTCACCTGGGTCGGAATCGTCGATCGCCGTCGTCGCCGGTCTCATCGCCGGCATCATGGTCGGGATGATCACCGAGTGGTACACCGCGACCTACCGCAAACCGGTCGAGTCCATCGTCGAGGCATCCAAGACGGGCGCCGCGACCACCGTCATCCAGGGCATCGCGGTGGGGATGAACTCCACCACCTTCCCGATCCTCGTCATCAGCGCCGCGATCCTCATCGCCTACCAATTCGCCGGGCTCTACGGCATCGCCCTGGCCGCCCTCGGCATGCTCTCGACCATCGCGATCCAGCTCGCCACCGACGCCTACGGCCCCATCGCCGACAACGCCGGCGGAATCGCCGAGATGGCTCAGCTCGGCCGCGACATTCGCGCCCGCACCGACAAGCTCGACGCCGTCGGCAACACCACCGCCGCCGTCGGCAAGGGCTTCGCCATCGGTTCGGCCGCGCTCACCGCGCTCTCGCTCACCGCCGCCTATCTCACCAAGATGAACGGCATGGTCGATATCAACGCCGCAAATCCGACGGTCCTGGTCGGTCTCCTCATCGGCTGCATGCTGCCCTTCCGCTTCTCGGCCATGGCCATGGTCGCCGTGGGTGTGGCTGCGCAGGACATGATCCAGGAAGTCCGGCGTCAGTTCCGTGACATTCCCGAGCTCCGTCCCGCTCTCGAGGCCGCCCAGCACGCCGAGTCCGAAGAGCGCGAGCCCAACGAGGCCGAGGCGAAGATCATCGCCGCCGCCGACGGCAAGGCCGAGTACTCGCACTGCGTCGCCATCGCCACCAAGGCCGCGATCAAGAAGATGGTCGCCCCCGGCGTCATGGCGGTTTCCGTTCCGGTCATCGTCGGTGTGATCGACCCGAACATGCTCGGTGGCTTGCTCATCGGTGTGACCATCTCGGGTGTCTGCCTGGCCATCTTCCAGTCCAACGCCGGCGGCGCGTGGGACAACTCGAAGAAACAGGTCAAGGAGCAGGGCCACGATGTGTGGGGCGCCGACTACGACGAGATGCACAAGGCGACCGTGACCGGCGACACCGTCGGCGATCCCTTCAAGGACACTTCGGGTCCCTCGCTCAACATCCTCGTCAAGCTCATCAGCGTGGTCGCGATGATCATCGCGCCCATCCTCTACGCCATCCACTTCTGATCCTTTACTCGTCGAGTTCGACGCCGGGCCTTCGGGCCCGGCGTTTTTTCCGGCCGGTGCCCGTCGCCGGTGCCATCGTTTGCGTTGTCCGGCTCGTTAAACCGCGACGGCGTGCAGGGTCGTTGACGACCCGCGACCAATCCGCTGAGGGTGGCGATCTCGGAGCACTCGTCAACGTGGTTGCCGGAGCGTGACGAACACGTCGGTCCTTCAACCCCGGCCTTCTGGGCCGCCGGACGCTTGGGCGTCCCGGCGCCCAGCGTCGCCCCATCGGCGTGGTCGCTCGGGTTGCGGGGAGGGCTGCGACCACGCCGATGGCACGCCGGCGGCCTGCTTCGTAGCCGGAGCAGCTGACCTCATCGCGCTTCCCGGGGGAGCCCGGTTGACATTGTGCGGATCGCGCTCGCGGCGGAGCGTTGTGGAGTTGAAACCGGCGGCACCCCGATGGAGGCGCGGTCCGCGTGTCTTGACGGGCCTTGTCCTTGTGCCTCGAATGAACGCGGGATCGGGTGCGATGCGGGTACGCGGATGGGGCCTTGAACGGACGTGCCGTCTCGATCCGATTTTGGGTTGGACCGTCTGTCCGATAGCCACGCGCCTGGGCCCAAACAACGTTAAAGGGGGCTCTCTCGGGGAGCGCAATCGGAGAATCTCGTCGGAATCGCGCTCCCGGAAACGGTCCGCCGCGACAGGTTCCTTCATCCCCGGCCTTCTGGGCCGCCGTGACGCTCGCGTCCAGCGACCCAGCGTCGCCCGATCAGCATGGTCGCTCGGGGGTAGATTGCGGGGGCTGCGACCACGCCGATGGCACGCCGGCGGCCTGCATCGTGGCCGGAGCAGATGACCGGATCGCGCTCCCCGGGGGAGCCCGATGAGACATGTGCGGGGAGCGCCGCGAAGCTTGTGGTCGTTCCGGCACAATGTCAAACCCGGCACCCCGATGGGGCGGGGTTTCCTCGTGCTCTCGATGCGCTGTCGCCGGGTAGAGTCACCTGCCGCGATCCCGGTCGCTGTCGTCTGGTCGCTGATGTCCTGCCACGGACGCTGCCCCTGCCGCTGCTCCGCGACCGTTCTCGGTCGCGGCCCTTTTTTTGCGCGTATCACGAGCAAAAAAAGACCCCCGCCCGAAGGCGGGGGCCGGATTGAAAAGAACTCGAACGAACTACTTCTCTTGGCTCTGGTAGTAACCCATGAGGATCTTGGCGACCTCGGGGCGTGCGAACTCGGGCGGCAGGTCCTGGCCGGCGGCCAGCATCTCGCGCACCTTGGTTCCGGAAAGGAGCACGAAGTCTTCCTTGGTGTGGCCTTCCGGTGCGTCGCGCATCATGATGACCTTGCCGAGCTTCTTCGAGAATGCGGTGTGGTCGGCCTCGAAGATCTTGATCTCGAGGGCGCCCTCGGGAACCTCGTCGTGGAAGATGGTCTGCGCGTCGAAACCGCCGTAGTAGTCGCCGACACCGGCGTGGTCGCGGCCGACGATGAGGTGGGTGGCGCCCATGTTCTGGCGGAAGACGGCGTGGAGGACGGCTTCGCGCGGACCGGCGTAGAGCATGTCGTAGCCGTAGCCGGTGATCTCGACCGAGTTGGGCGGGAAGTAGAGCTCGGCCATCTTGCGGATCGCGGCGTCGCGGACGTCGGCCGGGATGTCGCCGGGCTTGAGCTTGCCGAGGAGCATGTGGATCACGGCGCCGTCGGCGTTCTCGCGCTCCATCGCCATGCGGACGAGCTCTTCGTGCGCGCGGTGCATGGGGTTGCGGGTCTGGAAGGCCACGACCTTTTTCCAGCCGTGCTTCTTGATGATCTCGCGGATCTGCATGGCGGTCCGGAAGGTCTCGGGGAACTCGGTTGCGAAGTAGGAGTAGTTGAGCACCTGGATGGGGCCGGAGATGAAGGTCTTGCCGACGGTGTTGAAGGCATTGACGCCGGGGTGTTTGATGTCGTCGGTGCGGTAGATCTTGTCGGTCATGAAGGCCATCTGCTCGGCGGTGGCGGTCTCGACCTTGTCGACGGTCTGGATGGCGAGGACGGGGTTGCCCTTGACGTTGGGGTCTTTGAGGGCGATCCGCATGCCGGGCTTGATGCCGGCTGCGTCCTCGACCACGTTGACGATCGGCACCGGGAAGAAGACGCCGGCTTTGGTGATCATCTTCTCGGAGGTCGACATGGCGTCGGCGAGATCCATGAAGCCGGTGAGCGGGTTGAAGTAACCCGAGCCGAGCATCACCGCGTTGGCGGCGGCGGCGGAGCAGACGACGATTGACGGCAGGCCGGCGGCCTCGGCGCTCGAGGGCGGCGCGCTTGGCGTCGTCGGCCACGTAGAGCGGGTTGAGGGTGTCGGATCCGTGGGGTTTGATCATTTTGGCAATCTCCTTGTCATATTCACTGCCCGATGCGGGCGGTTGAGTTCTCGATGAGTTGATTACTTCCCTGCGGTCATCCGCTCGTGGGTCATGGCCAACGTGCGGTAGAGAATGTGCGCGAACTTGGAGTAGGGGAGGGTGAGGAAGAGACAGAGCACCACTCCCAGGTGAACGATGTAGACGCGAGAACCCGATCATGGGGTCGATGGCGATGAAGCGGAAGATCTCGGTGAAGACGCCGGTGCCGATGACGGCGAGGACCACCCAGAGAAAGAACCGGTCGAATGCGGTGGTGACGCCGACGAGCTTGTCACCGCGCTGGAGCCGGTTGACGAAGAGCATGAGCCCACCAACGACCAGCAGGATCGCCGAGATGTTGCCAGCCACTTGACCCAGTGGGTGATGGGCACGGGATAGCCGATGTCCTCGAAGATGGGAAGCGCGAAGAACCACGAGAACGGAGGCGTGTCCGCATACAGGAAGACGACGGCGAAGCCCGAGGTGACGGCCGCGCCGACGAAGCCCCACATGACGAGGAAGTGGCCCCAGCGGCGTTTGGCGACACCGCGATCGCAGCTCGAGAACTTGTTGTGCAGTGCGATGGCGATGAAGACCCCGATGAGGGCGCCGATGAAAGCTCCCGGTCCGCTTCTGCTTGTCGCCCATCAGCTTCCAGAACTTCATTCCCGAGGTGAAGAGGGCGAAGACAGACCAATCCGACGGCGGTGAAGTAGACCGCGTAGATCAGGATAGTGCGGGACGTACTGGTCGTAGAAGAACTGACCCATGGTCGGTCCGGGCGGCAGACCGTGGTGAACCTCGACTCGTCCGAACTGCGTCACCACGCCGAGCGAGCACGATCCAGAAGAGGATCGGGCCGAAGACGAGCAGCGGCCAGGTCTTCTTGACGTTGCCCACGAGCGATCCGAAGGCGCTCGGGAAGCGCGAGCTTCTCGACCATCATGGCGCGAAGCGATGCCATGACGTCGCCCGGGTCTCACGTCACGCGGGCAACGGACGCTGCAGTCGTTGCACTGGTGGCAGAGCCAGACGGCCGGGGTCGCCCATGAGTTGGTCGAACATGCCCCACTGGGCGAGGAGAATCTGCCGCCGCGGGAAGGGCGCGTCGGCCGGTGCGAGCTCACAGACGCTCGAGCAGGTGGCGCACTGGTAGCACTTGGCGGCGTTCTCGCCTCCGCGGTCGAAGAACTCGCCGCGGAGGTCAGTCCTGTTGGACGATGGGGATCGATGCCATGGTGATCCCCTTTCCTAGAAGCCCTTGAGCGGGTTGGGGCCCATCTCGTCGAGTTCGGCGGCGAACTCGTCGAGGACCCTCGGCACCCGGTCGAACTCGTCGTGCGAGAGTTCGACCACCTTGATCCGTTCGGGCTCGAGGGCGAGTCGCTGGAGCGTCTCGCCGACGTTGCCGAGGCGGGTGTTGGCAAGCTCGGAACCGCGCACGTAGTGGCATTGATAGTCATCGCCGTACTTGCAGCCGATGAGGATGACCCCGTCGATGCCGGCGGAGAGCGCCTCTGCGATCCAGACGATGTTGGTCGATCCGAGGCAGCGGATCGGGATGATCCGGGTCCACGGGTTCCAGGTCGCGCCGTCGGCAGCGGCGGCCTCGAGGGCGGGAACCGCGTCGTTCTCGCACATCAGCGCGAGAATGCGCGGTTTCTCGTCCTCTTCGTCCGGAACCCCGATGGCCTTGATCATCTCGGCGACCATGTGGACCGAGTAGTCCTGGAAGCTGATGATCCGCTCGGGACAGGCGCCCATGCAGATGCCGCATCGGCGGCAGCGCAGGGGGTTGAATTCCGGGGTTCCCTTGGCGTCTTCGTTGATGGTGCCGAAGGGGCACTCCTCGGTGCAGCGCTTGCACTGGGTGCAGCGTTGGAGGAAGAAGTCGGGGAAGGCCGTGTCACCGGCGCGCGGGTGGACCGCTTCGCCGCGTTTGGCCATCTCGATGCACTGGACCGCCTTCATGGCCGCGCCGAGACCGTCCTCGGCCGCCTGCACCGAATCCATGGGCGCGTGGACCGTTCCGGCGGCGTAGATGCCGGTGCGGCGGGTCTCGTACGGGAAGCAGATGAAGTGCGAGTCGGGGAAACCGTACTTGAGGGTCGGCAGGTCGGGGCCCTGGCGGTAGCCGAGGTGGAGGATCTCGGTTCCCTCGAGGTCCTTGAGTTCTTCGGCGCGGGCCGCTGATTTCTCGCGCACCTGCGAGCTCTCGCTGTGCTCGGCCTGGTGGCGGGAGTCGATGAGTTCGCGGATGAGCTCGCCGTCGGCGGACTGCGGCACCATGCCCACGGCCAGCACGACGAGGTCGGCCTGGACCTCGACCTTGTCACCGAGCAGGCTGTTGCTCAGATGGATGCTGAGCTTGCCGTTGGCTTCGATCTTGTCGACGTCGCCGCGGGTCATCATCATTTCGGCCGACTTCTGGACGCCGACGAAGAAATGCTCCATGTGGCCCGGGTGCGCGGATGTCTCGGTAGATCACCGCGCTCTCGATGGATCGGGTCGAGCTTCTTGATCTCTGCAACCTGGCGCAGGGTGTTGATGCAGCACTCCGAGGAGCAGTACTTCAGGTGGTTGGGGTCGCGCGATCCGGCGCACTGGATGAACGCGACCCGTTCCGGTTTCCTGCCGTCGGAGGGACGGGCGATGGCGCCGGAGGCGAGCATGGACTCGTAGTCGTTGCGCGGTCACGATATCGGCGGACTCGCCGTATCCGAGGTGGCCCGAGATGATTCGCGTCGTAGGGCCGCGATCCGGTTGCCTGGACGATGGAGCCGACCATCATCTCGATGGTTTCAGGGCCGTTGAACACGACCTTGAACTGACCGGGTTGACCGGTGATCTTCTTGATGGTCGTGTCGGTGAGGACCTGGATCCTGTCGTTGGCCCGAACCTTCTCCACCAATCCGGGGATCGGGTTCGGTACCGGCGCGTCGTACGGAGGCTCTTCGGGAGCGATGGATACCTGGCCGGCGAGGTGGCCGCCGAGCTTCGAGCCTGCTTCGATCAGGACCACAGGGTGGCCGAGGTCGGAAGCTGTGAGCGCTGCATCGAGGCCGGCTCGGCCGCTGCCGACGACCAGGACGGTCTCGTTGATCTCGAGATCGAGCGGCACGATTTCCTTCATCCCGGCGAGACGAGCCAGGCCCATCCGGACGAGATCCTGGGCGAGCATCGTGGTGTCTTCGGCGTCCTGCCCTTCCGCCGCCGGCGGGGTGGGACCAGGTGCAGTGTTCGCGGATGGCGGTCCGGAAGACGGCCGGAACTTCATCCTTCAAGGGCGCGAACTCGTTGGCTTTGGCGCGGTCGGAACAGGCGGCCAGCAGCAGCCCGTCGAGGCCGTTCTCGCTCACCGAGGCGCGGATCGCGGCGAGGCCTTCGGGTGCGCACAGGCATTCATGAGTGAGGGTTGCGGTGCAACCTTTTTCGTTGGCGGCCTCGATCACCTCGTCGACATTGAGGGCATCGCCGATGCCGCAACCGGTACACAGAAATACGCCGAGCTTGTCCATTACGCCCTCCCTCCCGCTGCGATGACCGCACGGGCGGCGGCCCCTGTCGCATCACGAACCGATGCGGCCACGTCTTCGGGTCGTCGGGCGACTCCTGCAACGGTGACACCGGAATCGAGATCGTCGAGGACGAATCCCTCGTCGTCCTTTCTGGTGAAGAGGGCGAGATCGTTGTCGGCGGCGTTGGGCACCATTCCGGTCGCGAGCACGACGAGATCGGGCTCCACTTCGATGAGTCGGACCTTCTCGACGTCTTCGACGTGCAGCTTGATCGTTCCGTTCTGCTGCTCGATGCGGCCGACCTTGCCCTTGACCAGGTTGACGCCCTCCATCTCGGCGACCTTGACCAGGAAGTCCTCGTTGCGGCCGGGGGTGCGCCGGTCGATGTAGTACATGGTCACCTCGGCGTCGGGAAGCTGCGATTTGACGTAGGTGGCCTGTTTGAGAGAGGCCAGGCAGCAGACGCCCGAGCAGTAGTTGAGGTGATTGACATCGCGCGAGCCGGCGCACTGAACAAAGGCGACGGTCTTGGGCGGCTCGTTGGTCGAAGGGCAGACGATCTTTCCGCCGGTCGGGCCGCTGGGAGAGGCCATGCGTTCCATGTGGACGTTGGCGATGACATCGGAGATCTTGCCACCGCCGAGTTCTTCGAGATTCTCGATGGGGTAGGGGTGCCAACCGGTGGCCACGACCACCGCACCGACCTCGATGGTCTCGGTGGTGGCGGCGGCGCCGAGATCCACCGCGCCGACGGAACAGGCGTCGGCGATCTTGCGCGCTTCATCGTCACCGACGGCCTCGCGGTCGAAGTGAAAGCGGACCGGCCAGGCGTTGAGGTGCGGCAACCGGATCGCCTTGACCTTGCTCATCTCGAGGTTGTGCGGGTCGGGCACCAGCGTGTCACAGGCCTTTTCACAGTCGCCGCAGGCGGTGCAGGCGTCGGTGACGTAGGCCGGATCGCGGGTGATCGTGACCGACCAACCGGCGTCGGTTTTCTGAGCGCCGGTGACCTGCGCCGAGGTGAGAACCCGGATCCGCGGGTTGCGCTCGAGGCGCCGGGTGTTGATCTCCATGCCGCAGGACGGCGGGCAGAGCTTGGGGAAGTAGTTGGTGATGCGCAGAACCCGGCCGCCGATGGCGGGCTCGCGCTCCACCAGAACGACCTCGGAACCCATCTCGGCGGCTTCCAGGGCTGCGGTGACGCCCGCGATGCCGGCGCCGATCACGAGCAGGGGAGATGCTTTGGATTCACTCATGGATCACTCCGATTTGGCCGCGCCTTCGCGCACCTTCATGGTCGGCTCCTTGAAGAGGGCGAATCGGAGCCACACGAAGGCGAACTTCAAAAGCGCGATGTCGTTGGTCTTGATTTCCTCGATCAGATCATCATCGAGCTCGAAACGCTCGAGAAAAGTCGACTCAAAAACAAACTCGCGGAAGGTGTCGAGGTTGTAACAGGCTGTGTAGAGCATGTGCATGCGTTTGGGATCGAGCTGTCGTCCGCCGATGAACCAGGGATGGCTCACGAGGTCGCGGAAGCCGATTTCGATCTCGTCTCGTTCGGTCCAGCTTCTGATCGGAACGCCATTTGGCGGCCGTCCAGTCAACCGCGTCGTCCTGGTGGCGGCCCTTGCAGTGGTCGTCCTCGAAAATAAAGAAGATCGGCTCGGGCTCGACACCGGCGCGGGCCGGCGGAATGGCCATGCCGAGGGGATACATCCGGCAGGCCCACGGGCGATTCTCATACACGGTGCAACCCTGCTCGCCGACAAACGGGCATCTTCTTGCTTTCGTCGTCGAGCATCGTGAGCATCACCATGGGCAGTTGCAGGTCCTTGGTGATGGGATTGCTGGTATAGGTATCGAGAAAGACCTGGGTGTGGAGGCCGGTGTGCCGCGCGAGCTGGAGCACGTCCAGGGGCGTCAAGACGATGTTGACGTCGGCGCAGCAGTTGTTGAAACAGGGAACACCCGGGTGGCAGGTGAAGTGGAAACTCTCGCCATCGGCGAGCTGGTGCTTGTCCGCGAGGTACTGCGGCAAGCCCTTGTTGAGGTCAGTCATGTGGTTGCTTCCTTCGTCGGGAGTGTCGTTCTGATCAGCATCGGGCTTTGCTGTGACAGTCGCGTCGAGGATGCGGTCCTTGAGGGCGTCGGCCGACCAGACCGCGAGCGGCGAGGGTTGGCCGTTCGCCGGGTCGACACGATAACGATAGGACGCTTTCACCGCATAGTGCTCTTCCATGTGTTTCCAACCGCGTTGGAAATAGGGGCACTCGTCGTTAAAACACGCCAACTGGAAATCGGTTTGCCAGCCTGTGTTGTCGGGCAGCTCAAAGGGTTGAAGGGCGTTGTCGCAATGGGGGCAGACGGGTTGTTGTTGGTCAGTTGTCAATGGAATTGCCTCAGGAAAAGCGGCCCCAGGCGCCGAAGCGCCCGGGGCCGGAAGATTGAAGGCGGATCAGCCGCCGAGAAGTTCGTGATCGGAGGCCGGCTTGAACAGGGGGATGATGTCACGCTTGATCATCGTCCACTCTTCGGTCTCCGGATCCATCGTGCAGTTGACGAAGCAGAGCCAGTTCTCGTTGTCGAGTTTGGGGAAGTCGGCGCGGAAGTAGTAGCCCGGCCAACGGGTTTCCTCACGGAACAACATCGTACGAACATGGGCTTCGGCCTGATAGGTACGGTGGTAGTTCTCCCAGCAGCGCATGAGATCGTGGAGATCTGCAGCTGCGAGGTGTGCGGAGTCTTCTTTGAGCATGTCGAGCAGCTCGAGACCGCGCTCGCAGAGGAACTTGGAGGTGGTGAACTGGGCACCCACGCCACCGGCGTACTCGTCCATCAGCTTCTGCAGACGGAACATGTACATCTTCGGCAGGATGTAGTTCGGGTTGACATCGGTCTGCGAGGTGAAGCCGGAGTGCTCCGCAAAGAGATCGAGGGGCTTGAGGGTCTTGGCCTTGAGGGCCTCGATGGTCGCGTCGTCGATGGTCGGCATCGCGCGGGTTCTCTTTGACGAGGTAGCGGATGGCGGCCTTGGCGGCGATCCGACCCTCGGCGTGGGAACCCGAGGAGAATTTGTGCGAGGAGGCGCCGGTTGCGTCGCCGGCGGCGAACAGGCCCTTCACGGTGCACATGTTCTCGTAGCCCCAGAAGTAGTCGGCGGGTGCGAGGTCTTCGGGACCGCTCACCCAGGCGCCGGAGGCGCCGGAGTGCGAACCGATGAAGTACGGCTCGGCGGCGGCGATCTCAGAGGACCGCTCCTCGGGCTGCACGTTGGAGGCGGCCCACAGGATGGCCTGCGAGATGGTCATGTCGAGGAAGTCTTCCCAGGCCTCGGCCTCGAGCTCCTTGACTTTCGCCTTGTGAGCCTTCGGATCGTCCTTGTACTCGTTGGCGATCTTCTGGAGGGCTTCCTCGGTCCGCATGTAGATCGGGCCTTTGCCTTCCATGACGTCGAGCATGCCGAGGTAGTTGCGGAGGTTGGCCGGGATCGGCTTCACCAGACCGTAGGGCTTCCAGTTCTGGAGCTCGTCGCGGCGCTCGACCATGTACTCGCCACCGAAGGCGTTGGTCGCGCGGGACTTGAAGAGCAGGAACCAGGCGCCGACAGGACCGTAGGCATCCTTGAAGCGGACCGGAATGAAACGGACTTCCTGGCAGGTCATCTCGGCGCCGGCCTTCAGCGTGAAGTAGGTCGACGAACCGGAGTTCCAGGGCGGATACCAGGCGCGGCCGAGGCCTTCGCCGGATGAACGCGGTTTGAACACGTGGACTGCGCCACCCATGGCGACGAAGACCGCCCGGGCTTTGAAGATGTAGAACTTGTTCTCGCGGACGGAGAAGCCGTAGGCGCCCGCGACCGTGTCGCCATTCATGATCGGGCCGACGATGAAGACGCGCTCGATGATGTTCTCGGTGCCGAGGTGGTTCTTGGCGGCTTCGGCCACGATCACCTTGTAGGACTCACCGTTGATCATGAGCTGCCAACGTCCCTCATGGACGTAGCCGCCGCCCTCGGCCTTCCAGATCGGCAGGCCCCACTTCTCGAACAGATGGACGGAACCGTCCACGTGACGAGCGATGTTGGCAACAAGGTCGTCACGGGCGACGCCCATGAGGTCCTGCTTGACGTAGTTGACGTAGTCCTTGACGGTGTTTTCGCCGTCTTTGAGCCCCACGTACTGGTTGATGGCCGACAGACCCATGGCGACCGCACCGGAGCGGTCCACCGCAGCTTTGTCGACGAGGGTGACCTTGAGGCCGTTTTTCTTGGCCCAATAGGCTGCCTCAACGGCCGCGCCGCAGGAAGCCATACCGCCACCGAGGATGAGAAGATCGGTCTCTACTTGGACTGTTTCAAAATTTGCCATGTTCCCCTCCCTACTTCGTCCACACTGGGCAGCCCAGGGAGTCGGGCTCGGTGAACAGGACCGGTCCTTCGAGATCCGGGTCGGTCGCGAAACCACCGGTGGGCTGAGCCTGGCCTTCGGCCGTCGTGCGGATCGGGAACTTGAACCGTTTCACCATCCCATTGCGGAACTTGACGGTCCACATGATGGAATCGGTGGAGCGCAGCGGCACAACCGACGCACCCATGGGCACGAAGTCCGCGTAGCCACGAACGTCAACAGCCTGCGTCGGGCAGATCTTGACGCAGTTGTAGCATTCCCAACACATCTCCGGCTCACAGTTGTACGCCTTCATTTTCTCTTTATCGAGAACCATCAGATCGTTCGGACAGATGTACTGGCAGGCGGTCTTGTCGAGCGCCTTACACCCGTCACACTTCTCCACATTCACAAAACTCGGCATGTACACATCCTCCTTTCGGGTTTCACATACTTTTTAATGCGTGGAATCCGAGTTCACGTCAATACACATCATCGGCGACCCTAGAAGCAAGTCTTGTGCCGATCTTCACAAACGCCAGGGGAGAGGGGTTCTCAGCTGGTTCTAAGTGGTTGTAGTGAAGAAGTGTGTGCGGTCGATTGGGATGCTGAATCGTGGTCGTTCCAGGGTCGGTTTGGTGGCCGAGGTCAGCGGCGACGTCTAATGGGGTATTTGGAAGCCGAGGCGTCATTGTTCGGTCGAGCCCGCGAAATCGGCTCTAAGTGACATGAGGAGTTGTACTTCCGTAGGACCCACCAGGATGCGCTGACTTTTTATGTGAATATTTTCACTTGATTGATTTGGAGTCATTTGCGTGCGATTCACTTGGATTCCGTTACGAATTCGTTACGTTTCCAACGCGCCATCGCGAAGTTCAATGGAATGAACAGATTCAAAAGGTTACCCGCATGTTACCGGAGGGTCTCCAAAGCCCGGAATTAATCACGGTCGGGCCTGAAGCTGGTAGACGGGCCGGTCCTCGTGCCTGAGAGGTGGAATGGCTAAGCGTATTATCTGGAGTTGGTTATCAGAACTATTCGGGTAGATGGGCAGAGCGATCCCGGATTCGAGAGCGCAGGGAGGGCGACAAATGACCCTCGTTCGGTTACCGAGGAGTGACGACGTCCCGTTATTGGACCGGATCCGCCCCTGCGAAACCGCCTGGAGAGGGTATTCGCGGTCGCAAGGTGGCATCATTTGTGCGTGTCGATGAGAAGGCCATCGCTGAAGCGGGGCTAATACTCTGGAGGTGAACTCAATGCGACTGATTCTTCTCGGACCGCCCGGCGCCGGCAAAGGAACCCAGGCTGCCTACATCTGCTCGACAAGCTCGGGATTCCCCAGATTTCGACAGGTGACATGCTGCGAGCGGCGGTCAAGGCGGGAACTGAATTGGGTCTCAAGGCCAAGGAAAAGATGGACGCCGGCGACCTCGTGTCGGACGACATCATCATCGGACTCGTCAAGGAACGGATCACCGAGCCCGACTGCGCCAACGGTTTCCTCTTCGACGGGTTCCCGCGCACATTGGCGCAGGCCGAAGCCATGCAGGAGGCCGGGGTCGATCTCGACGCGGTGGTCGAAATCGCGGTTCCCGATGACGAGATCGTGCGTCGAATGTCGGGACGGCGGGTTCACCTGGCTTCCGGTCGGACCTACCACCTCGTCTTCAACCCGCCCAAGGTCGAAGGTAAAGACGATGTCACCGGAGAGGATTTGATCCAACGTGCCGATGACAACGAAGACACGGTTCGCAATCGCCTGTCGACGTACCACGATCAGACCGAGGTCCTGACCAAGTTCTACGGCGGCGGCCAGGGCGCGAAGCTCATCACCGTCGACGGCACCCAGAGCATCGACGGCGTCAAGGACTCCATCTCCGTGGAGATCGACAAGCTGGCGTAATTCAGAGTCAACAGTCCACAGTCGACAGTTGACAGTTCCAACCACCCGCCCAGGTCCACGCGATCAGGGCGGGTTTTGCCTTCACCATCGAGGCACAGAGGCATCGCACCGTCGCCCGTCGCAACGTCGCAAACACGAAGACGCAAAGACACGAAGGAGTCACGAAGTCAGCGCACCATCGCAGATTTTACGCAGAGGCGCAGAGTCATCGCAGCGCTGATTCGAGTTCAACCGGCCGGACATCCCCGGCTTTCAGCCGTGGCATCTCAGTTCGAAAGACAGATCGCCAAACCCACGCGTTTGTCGAATCGACTTTTCGAACTTCGGGTCGCGCCTACGGCGCGCCCGCCCGGCCTCGGTGGATTGGACGTCATCGTTTCCCTCCTGTCACCCTGAGCGAACGAGTCCGACGAGTGAGTCGAAGGGTCCCCCCGGTTTGGGGGATCGCAGCGGTCCTCGTCGTTCTTCCGTACATCAGGAAGTCCTTCGATTCGCTCCGCTCGCTCCCGATTAAAAACCTCATCGACTCCTTGCGGGCGGGACGCCCGCACCACAATGGCCAAGGCCGGAATGAAGAGAGATCGCGGGCGGATTGTGGTGCGCGCGTCTCGCGCGCAGGCCGGTCTTAAAGAGTCACCACACCGGTGTCATTCCGTGAGTCAGCACAGACTCTTCCGCCCGAGGATCGAATCCGCGTTGATCCGCGAAATCCGCGTCCCATTTGCGAAGGCGCGATGACTTTGTGTGCGATGTATTCGCGCCTTCGCGCCTTCGCGCTTGCGACGTTGCGATGAGCCGTTCGCCAGGATCGGAAACGGGATCGGATGCGGCCCCGGCTCAATCTGCGCCGGTTGTCAGTCTGAGGGTGTCTTCACGGCCCCATCGAGCATTCGAGCCAGTTCGTCGGGATCGGTTGTCGGCATCTTGCAGGCGTAGTCTCGGCAGACGTACGCCGCCGCTGTTCCTTCGACCTCGACGTGGCCCTCGGTGAACGGAGCGATCTTGCGGATGATGTCTCCGGCGGAACCGGGCTCGACAAGGAGGGTCACCGCCTGCGGGAGGTAGGTCGATCGGACCTCGGCAATCAGGGCATTGGTGTCATCGCCGCCCGCTTGACCGGCAATCACGATTTCGAGCGACGGTGTCGACGCGAAGAGCATGGCATCGGCCATGTGACTGTGAGCCGATGCGCCGCGAGCGGTGTCGGCCGCGAAGGCGGCGAAGATGTCGTCGGCGCGACCGGCGAATTCGGTTCGGCCGGTGAGGCGCGCGAGCTGCAGGAGGTTCCAGGCCGCCACCGAGTTGCCGGATGGAATCGCCCCGTCGTAGATCTCCTTCTGGCGGACCAGGAGATTCTCGCCGTCGTCGGCCGAGAAGAAATAGCCGCCGTTATCAGCGTCCCAGAAAAGGTGTCGGCCGCTTCTGAAGATCGACGGCGTTGGAGATACTCCGCCTCGAGGGTGGCGTCGTAGAGTTCGAGCAGAGCGAAGACGAGAAAGACGTGGTCGTCGAGAAAGGCCGGGATGGTGAGTTCACCATCACGCCATCGGTGTTGGAGTCGTCCCTCGCTGTCCATCGACTCGAGGACGAAACGTCGAGCGTGCGGCGGCGTCGATGTATTTCTGCTCACCGAAGACACGCCCGGCCCGAGCGAGCGCGGCCACCATGAGACCGTTCCAGTCGGCGAGGATCTTGTCGTCCTTGAGGGGGTGGATGCGTCTCGCGGTTGACGAAGAGACGCACACGAACCGACTCGAGTCGCGCCTCGAACTCAGCGTCTTCATGCCGAGGCTCTTGGCGGCGGCCTCGTTGCCGGAGGATCGGTGCAGGATGTTGGCGCCGGTGATCGCGCCGCTGGCTTCATCGGCGAAGTTGCCGTCCTTGCTCGCGTTCCAGATGGCAGCTGCGAAGGCGGCGTCCTCTTCGCCAAGGACTTCCGTCGAGTTCGTCGATGGTCCAGATGTAGAACAGACCCTCTTCACCTTCGCTGTCGGCGTCCTCGGCCGAGTAGAACCCTCCCTTCGGAGAGGTCATGTCCCGCAGGACATAGGTGACGATCTCGTCGACGGTCTTGCGGTGTATCGGGTTCCCGCCGGCGAGAAAGGCCTCGGTGGATGCGAGGACGAGCATGGCCTGGTCGTAGAGCATCTTCTCGAAATGCGGCACGAGCCATTCGGCGTCGGTGGAGTACCGGTGGAAACCGAAACCCACCTGATCGAAGATCCCACCGCGGCGCATGGCCTCGAGGGTGTGGTCGACCATCCGGATCGCCTGCGGCTGGTTTCTGAGCTTCGAGTACCGCAGAGGAAGATGAGATTGTGCGGCGACGGGAATTTGGGCGCGGAACCGAACCCGCCGTTGGTGGCGTCGTAGCGACTCACGAGCTCTCGATAGGCGCGATCCGGCAGGCCGGTGGTCGACCGCGCCGGCGGCCTGGGGCTGGGACACAACGGCCAGCCGAGCCGAGATCTGTTCGGCGGAGGCGACGACCTTGTCACGTTCGGTCGTTCCAAACCTCTTGGACCTTTGGAGCGAGTTCGATCATTCCGATGCGGCCCATGCGGCTCTGGCGCGGCAGATAGGTCCCGGCAAAGAACGGAACCTTGTCGGGCGTCATGATGATGGTCAGAGGCCAGCCTCCCGAACCCGTGAGCATCTGGCACACGGTCATGTAGACCTGGTCGATGTCGGGGCGTTCCTCGCGATCGACCTTGATGTTGACGAAGGCCTCGTTCATCAGAGCGGCGACCACGGGATCTTCGAAGGACTCGTGCTCCATGACGTGACACCAGTGGCAGGTGGCGTAGCCGATGGAGAGAAAGATCGGCTTGTCTTCCTCGCGGGCCTTCTCGAACGCCTCCTCGCCCCAGGGATACCAGTCCACCGGGTTGTCGGCGTGCTGCAGGAGGTAGGGGCTCTTCTCGGCGGCAAGGCGATTCGTTTTGGTGGTTGTGGGGGACGATTCTCCCGAATCTGAAGCATGGGTCATGAAGGCTCCCAAGAGGGTGGCGAGAACAATGATGATGAGATGGGATCGCACGCCATTGAGAACCAGTCTTAAGTGGCGGGGCATTCCCTCACGCCGGGAACAATGGCCCTCTGGACAAGAGGCAGAAACATGGAATCGAGTTGAACCACAGAGGCACGGAGGCACAGAGGGCGGTTTCCGACGACCATAGTATTCTCGGGGCCGTTCGGCTCATCGGTCACGGCCCTTGAACAGCCCATTTTTCACCGCAAAGAACGCAAAGATCGCAACGACCAACGCAAAGAACATCGCATTTCTTACCCATCGCACGGAGGAACCGCAGACAGCGCAGATGGACGCAGATTCCATCGCACTGGACCGTTGACAAAGCCATGGGATGAATCCGGCTTCCTCCCGGAACCCCTACCGTCTCATAACGATTGCAACGCATTCAAACAACCCGAAAACCCGCGTCGCTCGTCGAATCGATGTGATGGTGCGATGGGTCAATATTGCGATGCCTTTGCGATGTCCTTTGCGTGCTTGGCGGTCTTGGCGGTGAAAATGCGATGTGTGCCGCGCGCCTCAGCGGTTCACTTATCCCCGCATCGCGGCTTCGACCTCGTCGACGGTCTTGGGGATTCCGGGTCCGAGCACCCGGCAGCCGTCGTCGGTGATGAGGATGTCGTCCTCGATCCGGATTCCGCCGAATCCCTTGAAGGTTTCGACCCGGTCGTAGTCGATGAAATCCGCTGTGCCGACCCTCGCCCCGCCACTGATCGATGAGCGCCGGGATGAAGTAGATGCCGGGTTCGACGGTGATGACGAAGCCCGGTTCGAGCCGACGCGTCATGCGCAGAAAGCCGAGACCGAACTGGGTCGAGCGTTGCTCGCCCTCGGGGTAGCCGACGATGTCGCCGAGATCCTCCATGTCGTGGACGTCGAGACCCATCATGTGGCCGATCCCGTGCGGGAAGAAGAGTGCGTGGGCGCCGACCTCGACGGCGTCGTCGGGGTCGCCCTTCATGAGACCGAGGGCGGTGAGACCGCCGGCGATGGTCCGCGCCGCGAGCCGGTGCATCTCGCGGTTGTCGTGCTCGGGCGAAGCCGCGTTGATCACCGCCATCTGGGCCGCGAGCACGATCTCGTAGACCCGCCGCTGTCGGTCGCTGAATCGCCCGGACACCGGAAAGGTCCGGGTGATGTCCGAGGCGTAGCACCTGGGCGACTCGGCGCCCGAGTCCATGAGCAGGAGATCGCCATCGGCGAGCGTGTTGTCATAGCTGTGGTTGTGCAGCACCTCGCCGCGCACCGAGACGATGGGTGTGAAGGCCTGCTGCCGTCCGAGCTCGAGCGCTCGGGCCTGCATCAGCCCGGCGATCTCGTACTCCCGTCGTCCGGGTCGAGCCGCGGTCATGGCCACTCGGTACATCTCCGCGGTGACATCGAGGGCGTTTTCGATCTCGGCGATCTCCTCGTCGGTCTTGATCAGCCGTTGGGCGCAGACCGCACGGACCAGATCTCGCGACACACCGGTCTCGACGGTGCGGGGATCGCCGTCGAGCAGCTCCGCGAGCCGGAAACACCTTTCGGCTCGGTAGGGCGGCAGGTAGTGGATTTCGACGCCCGCGGCTGCCAACCGTGCGAGTCTCGGACTCGAGCGTGGCCACATCCATGCTCGCGGAGAAACCTGAGGATGCGCGCGTGGTCGCCGACGTGGGGGCGGGGCCCGTGCCAGACGAGGTCGTCGGGGTCGTAGGGCCGGCCGAAGAGGATGTCGCGTCCATCGGGCTCGATCAGGGCCGCCATGCCGGTTTCGTTGATCCCGGCGTAGTAGAGGAAATGCGAGTCCTGCCGGAAGGGGTAGACATTGTCGACGTAGTTCTTCGGCGCGTCGTCGTTGCCCAGAATCAGAATCGCGCCGCCGTCGACGGCGGCTCTCAGGACCTCTCTGCGGGAGCGGTATGTTTCGGCGTTCATGCTGCCTCCTCGTACGGTCCGTGCATTATGCCAGGAACATCGACTCATCGCACCGTCGCAAGCGCGAAGACGCGAAGACAAGCATCTCACCGGTGATTCGAGGCCAAGGCGCGATTGTAGCCTCGACGTCAGCACGCTGCTTCGGGGGACCCTGCGACTCACTCGGCGGCACTCGCTCGCTCAGGGTGACAGTGTGGTTGTCAGGGAGCGAGCGAAGTCGAAGAATCCCCGTGAAGCGCAGAGCGACGATGAGGAAAGCAGCGTGCGACCGACCCGAAGTGATCCCCATCGGTCGGATGCACATCGATGAGTCAACGACCCGACTGTGTCTCCGTGATTCTGTGGTGAATCGAAAACGCCCCCGTGAGCGATGAACGCTCACGAGGGCGGATTAACCAAAAACTGAAAACTAAAAACTTAGAACTACCCCTCCGCGGCGGCCTCGAGTTCGTCGAACTTGGCGGCGTCGGTGACGGCGATTTCGACGAGCGCCTTCGGAAGATTGCTCTGCTCACACATGGTGCGGATCTCGTCGGGGTTGTCGGAGAACTCCATGATCTCGCGGATCGCCTCGATGTGCTCGAGCATCTCGTCGGCGGGGATGTCCTCGAGTTTGGGACCTTCGGCTGCGGCCTTCTTGGCGGCTTCGGCTTCGGCGGCGAGGCGCGCTTTCTCGGCCGATTTCCTGTTCCATGGCCTTCTTGGCGAGGTCGATGGCATCCTGCACCGATTCCGGCGACGGCGAGATGATGGACTCGTCGCTGACATCCTTGTTGATGAGGAATTTTGCTTTCGCATCGTCGCTCTGGCCTTCGACTTCCTTGAGGAGACCTTTCACCCGGGCGATCTCGGCGAGTTCGGCCGCGAGATCCGCCTTGACGGCCTTGAGCTTGGCCTCGTCAATCGCCAGCCGCTCCATGATGGTCGGCTCGGGGATCTCGTTTCGAGGAGATATCGGACGCCGTGATCGCCGCCGATCTCGTTCGCCTTGGCGACCATGAGATCGAGGCGTTTCGCATCCACGATGGTGCGGAGATCATCGCGCCGATCGAGATCGAGAAACCCGGGCCAGTCGTCGCCGACCCGGTGGGCGAGGGCAATGGTCGCCTGAATCGGGGTTGACCAGGTCTTCCAGCTCGAGGGCATCGATGGCTGTCGTGTAGTCGTTCATGAGCGGCCGGCCGACCCGTGCGCGTTCGTCGATGGCCCGACGCAGCATGAGCATGTTGGCGGCGTGCCGAGACACGTTGTAGCCTTCACCGTCGAGGGTATCGGCCAGTTTGCGGACGGTCCCCTCGGTGGCGTTCCCCTCGAAGTCGGATGATCCGAGCTTGGCGATCTGGGCCTCGATGGAAAGCCACAGTGGCTGGTTTTGGGTTGCTGCGCTGGTCATCGATATTCCTCCTGTGAGCATTTTTCTGACCGGTGACCGGGATGCCCCGATTCACGAGCTTGTGAAGAATACCTCAAAATCAAAAATCAGGATGAGTCGGCGTCTCAGTACTTTCTCGACAGCCGGAGCGAGGTGGGTTGGCGAGTCACGTGGAAGAGCTCTCCGAAGACGGGGCGATACCGGCTCGAACTCGCCGGTTCGCCGTTGATCGGTCTCGAGATCGATCCGTTTCACCGGTTGATCGGTGCGAGTCAACGACGCGACCATGAACGCGAGATAGGACGGAAGATCGGGATGATCCGGGGCCACTCGAATCGTCAGTTCGGCGCCGCGCCGCTCGGAGACCACAACGAGATCTGCGTCCGTGGAAGACGAGGTGGTTGCCCGGAACCCGGCGAGGAAGCGGCCAGGTGGGGAGTTCGAGGCCGAGGGCGCACGGTGAAGCCGGATCGACGGCATTGACCCACCAGATTCGATCCTCGCCGAGACCCTCTCGGAGCCGGCGAATGGTCTGGTGGCTCGCGAACTGGAGCCCGACCACACCGGTGACGAAGTGTCCGGCCACCACCTCGCCACCGAGTTCCAGCATCCGCAACGCGCGGAAGAGCGAAGCCCACTTGAGCTGAGGCAGCTCGCGTTGCAGAAAGCCCGCGAAAGACGATCCCATAGCGATCGAGGACGATCCTGGCGCGCTCACGGTCATCGTCGTCCCGTGGCGAGAAGATCGGGTTCGTCCATCGGCTGTCGGGAGCGAGAACCAGGAGCCCGCGAACGGACGATCCCGGCGCCAACGGTCAAAACGCGGTCGCCGGCCGCGGCTCGAGCGAGGGGGAGAAATCGGCGACGGGGAGGCGCCGAAACCGCCGGCGACTCCTTGCCGAATGGGCGCGAAACTGTCAGCCGAGACCGATCCCCGCCACGCAATGTTCCCAGAGCTTGTTGGTCAACTCAGCCGAGTCGAGACCGGAGAACCGGATCAGATTCTCGAGGCTGAATCTCCCGGCGCGATGGGGAAAGACCTCGTCGATCTCTCCGGCCTGGTTCGGGACATCCGTCGGATGCCCGGAACAGATCGAGCTCGCCGTCGAGGGAGAAGAAGAGGCGTTTTGACCCTTCACCGACCCACCGCAGATCGCTCTCCGTCAAGGAACGCGTCGAGCCAACCAGGGATATACGGTTCGAGCCGTGCCGGGAGGATTTCGGTCTCCCACAGTTCGGCCGAGAGGGGCAGACCGAAGAGCTGTTCGAGGGCGTTCAGAAGGTCTTCGGGAACGGCATCGCGACGACCGAGATTCTGATGTTCGGCGAGCAGCGAGCGGGAGAGCCTCGGCGGGCATCGGTTCGAGAGTCGGTCGGGCCTCGGCGCGGGCCATCCGAAGGAGACGTTCGAGGTTGACCCGATCGCAGACCTGCGGGGCCGTGGCGCCGTCGAGGAGTTCGTCGACGACGACGATCTCGGCTTCGCTCAGTTCGGCGAGGACGGATCGAGCCGTTCGCCGGAGATCCCCAGAGTGGCGGCGATCCAGGACGGATCGACCGGGGTGTAGAAACGGAGCCACTCGGCAAGGAAATCGACCAGAAGATCGCCGTCGGCGGCGGGTTCGTCCGCTGGATCGAGGCTCTGTCTGGCCTCGATGGCGGAGCGTGGCGGCCCCTCGACCGACACCGATTGAAGCTGTTCGTCGCTCGAGGTCAGCCCGACGGCCGCCTCGATCCGCGGCAGCATCTCCACCGCGCAGACGAGACGACTCCCTGCGTCGCCGTCGGGTTCGATGAGCACTGCGCGATGGGCGATCCCGTCGAGGACCTCGACCGATTTCCAGGTCGTGATCACGTTTGATCGCGGCGAGCAGATCGACCCACTCGGGTTCGGGGATGAGCAACCGATCCTTGAGCCACTCGAGGAGCTCGGACGAATCCCCTTGGCGACCACCCGAGCGCCAACCGTTGGAGCCTTTCGTTCAGGTTATCGGCGAGTTCCGGCGCCACCCGGGGCCGGAGGTGAGACGACAGCGCCATCTCACGAACGAGATCCGGTCGGGCTCCCGCCGTGGCGGTCGGGACATCGTCCTCGTACATGAGTTCGTTGGTCTGTTTCCACGCGGCCTGGGCGGTGAAGGGTGATGGGGTTTCGGTCCGCACGTGGTGGAGCGCGACCCTGCCGTCGGCGACCTCGTCGAGGCGATGACGCAGGACGTCGAGTTCGTACTCGTCCTGGAGACAGCTCCGCCAGGCTTCGAGGACGAGGGGAAAGTCGTCGTGGTCGCGAACCGCCTCGAGGAGTTCCTTGGCGCGTTGCCGGTTGACCCAGAGCGGGCACCCTTTTCCCCGGACCCGCCTTGGGAAGAAGCAGCGCCCGGCCGGCGGCTTCGCGAAAACGCGCCCCGAAGAAACCCGTGCGTTCCACGGCCCGGCGCAGCAGGTTCTCGAGTTCGCTCACCCGGACCAGCGCGAAGGGATCATCGACCTCGATGGTCGACGGGTAGACGATGACCACGCAGTCGGCGCTGTGGACGATTTCCGGCCGCGCTCCGTAGCGGGTTTCCCACGCCGCCGCCAGGGCGGTGGCGAAAGGCCGGTTGACCCGGCCGCCCCAGATGGTGTGGAGCACCATCTGGCGGTGGTTGCCGCGGCCCGCCGGCGGGGAGGTGTGTTCGATCACGATGCGATGGCGGTGGGGAAGACACCCCGTCGCGGCATGTTGCTCTCTGAGGTGTCGGATCAGGGCTTGTCCGGCGGTCCGCTGGAGATGATGGCTCTCGCCGAGGTCGCGCCGTCAGGTCGTCGTCGTCGAGGCGATCGTCGAGCTGTTCGAGGAGCTCGGCCATCCGCTCGGAGACAAAACTCGAACGGTCGAGTTCCTCCGCCCGCCAGAACGGCGCCATGGCGGATCGCGCACTGGCGGGGGAAACCAGAACATCGTTGTGGGTGATCCTCTCGACCCGCCAGGTCTGAACCCCGAGGGTGAAGGTGTCGCCCACCGATCGTTCCCAGACGAACTCCTCGTCGAGCTCGCCGAGGAGGGCGCCGCTGCCTTCGATCCGCAGCTGATAGTAGCCACGGTCGGGGATGGTGCCTCCCGAGAGATAGATCAGCCGCTCGACCCCGGGTCGGGCGCGGATCGTGCCATCGACGGCGTCGATACTGATCGAGCGGTCGCAGACTGCGGATTCTGCTGTTGGAGTAGCGGCCGGCGAGCATCTGGAGGACGAGGTCGAAGTGGCGGCGGGGGAGGTGGTGGTAGGGGTCCGAGCAGCGAATCGTCGCGAAGAGTTCGTCGGACCGCCAGTCGTCCGCGATCACCATGGAGAGCAGCACCTGGGCGAGGACATCGAGGGGGCCGGCCACCGGCTTGAGCTCCTCGATTTCGCCGTCGAGGACACACTTCGCCACCACCGCCGCCTCCAGGAGATCCCGGCCGAGGAGCGGCATGAGCCGGCCCCGGCTGGTCTCGCCGACCCCGTGCCCCGAGCGGCCGAGTCGCTGGAGGGTCGATGCGACCGTTGCCGGCGTCTGGATCATGACGACCTCGTCGATGGCCCCGACATCGATCCCGAGTTCGAGGGAACTGGTGGCGACGATGGCCTTGAGCTCGCCATCCTTGAGACGCTGCTCGACGACGGTCCGGATCTCCCGTGAGAGCGAACCGTGGTGAGAGTAGGCGAGGCGCTCCGGAGCGGCTTCATTGATGAATCTGGTGATTTTCTCCACCGACCGGCGGGAGTTGCCGAAGATGAGTGTCGACCGATTGTGGGCGATGGAGCTTCTCAGCCGGCTGCCGAAGGATGTCCAAAACGAGTCGGGTTCGCGTTGCTCGGTTTGCGATTCCTCGGAGGGGAGCACCACCTCGAGCCGGTAGGCCTTTGGAGCCTCGCTGGCGACGACCGCCACCGGTCTCGGCCGATAGACGGGATCGGAGGGGGCGCCTTCGGTGGTGTATCCACCGACCCAACGCGCCATCCGTTCGAGGGGCCGGACCGTCGCCGACAACGCGATCCGCTGGCTCTCGCCGCTGAGCATGGTCAGACGCTCGACGGCGGTGATGAGGTGGACCCCGCGCTTGCCCGATGCGACGGCGTGAACCTCGTCGAGGATGACGCATCGGAGCCCGGTGAGGAGACGCCGGCCGCTCTTCGATGTCAGCAGGATGTTGAGGGTTTCGGGGGTGGTGATCAGGATCTCGGGTGGCGAGCGCTGCATCCGGCGGCGGGCGCTCTGCGGGGTGTCACCGGTCCGGCTCTCGACGCGGATGACGGGCCTGGCCTCGCCGACTGACGAAAATCGGGCCGCGAGTTCCGCCAACGGTTCGGTGAGGTTGCGCTCGATGTCGTTGCCCAGCGCCTTGAGCGGCGAGACATACAAGACACGGGTCGCGCCTGGTTCCCACTCGCCGGTGAGCAGGCGGTCGAGGGCCCATAGAAATGCGGCGAAGGTTTTACCGCTGCCGGTGGGGGCGGTGAGGAGGACGTGCTCGCCCGCCGCGATCCTCGGCCAGGCCTGCGATTGAACATCGGTGGGTTGGCCGAAACGTTCCTTGAACCAGCCGGCGATGGCGGGGGCGAAGATCCGCAGCGGGTCGGTGGGCGTGGAGGTCATCGGGTCGGATCGATGGTAGCAAGGTGGAGGGGGAGCTACGAATTATGAATTTTGAATTATGAATTTTGAATTGCATCGCAATGAGATCGATCCCATCGAGGCGATGCGATGGAACATTAAAAATTAGAAATTAAGAATTAATAATTGAGGTTTACCAGTCGGGCAGGGGCTTGCGGAGCCAGGTGTGGACGATGGCGTCGCGTTGTCGCTCGAGTTCCGGATCCGCGGTGGGGATCGTCTTCGCCCGCTTCTCGTGGCCCCGATACAGGGCCGCCACAATCAGGATGACCGCCGAGGGGCCGATGATAAAGAGGATGTCAGACGGCCTCAAAACGGCTTGGAAAACGCCGACGAAAAAAACAATGGGTGGGGCCGCAAGGAGCACGAATTGAACGAGGGCAGCGTACATCTGGTGCGCCACGACGGTCTTGAACCGCTCGATGTCATGGCTTGACTCGAGCCTCGGTGTCGAATGACACGAAATTCTTGAGCTCGGTACCGAACCAGAGACGCGTTGACCACTGCCAACGCCGGCAGTCCGAGCATGGCCATCAGGTAGAGCGATCGGGGTTCCATGGCAGGAGTATACCGGGGCGCGACGGGGACATGCATCACGATTGAACGCAGAGGCGCAAAGACATCTCAAGATCGCAGATGGGCAGGCGCGGCTGTCGAGGTCAGCGTCCGGAACAGCGCCGCGACAGCGTCAGGATTCAGAGACCGGCTGCGACCGAGCAGCGCACCGAATAGCGATTCGCGCAGGCGTCCTGCCTGTCGACGGCGTCGCCCGTATCCATAGCATTCATGGAACGAGGCGATCGGTGCGATGGGAGTGCGGGGTACGTAGTTGTGTCGGATCGACCAACCGGCACTGCGGCGCTGCTCGGCGACAACTACGCTCCGGGTCGCTCTCGGGGAGCCGCGATCGGCTTTGCGTCCCCGGCTTCGAGGTAGGCTGGGATGGTGCGATGCTTCGTGTCGCGGTCGCAGCCTCCATCAACCCACGCGCGACCACGCCGATGGTGCGACGCTGGTGCGCTGAGCAACGTCGCAGCGGACCAGCAGGCCGCGCGATGAGGCAGGCTAGTAGAAGAAGTCCTTCACCGCCTCTTCGGGATCGGGGAGGAGCAGCGAGGTCGGGTCCTCATCGACCCACTCCTCGGGCAGGAGCCGCGCGTAGCGCGGGTCGAGAAAACGCTTGCCGATGAAGGTGATGACTCCGCGGTCGGTTTCGGAGCGGATGAGCCTGCCGGCCGCCTGCACCACCCGGGTCATTCCAGGGATGAGATAGGCGTATCCGAAGCCGTGTTCGTAGGTCTCCTGATAGTAGGCCTTGAGCAGCTCCCGTTCCATGTTGAACTGGGGCAGACCCGGTGACACGACGATGACCTGGGAGAGCATTCGTCCGGGATAGTCGACACCCTCGGCGAAGATCCCGCCGAGGACCGCGAGCAGAAGATGAGACCGCTCGCCCTTGAGCGCATCGAGGATCTTGCGCTGCTCGGCGTCGGTGCTCCCGGAATGCTGGACGAGGATCTTGTGGTGCGGCATGTGGAGTCGGTCGTGGATGGAGTTGAGAAAGGCATAGCTCGGAAAGAGGGCCAGAACATTGCCCTGTGGATGTGAGAGGCGGCGGATCCAGGACGCGATGCGATCGTAGTTGGCCGTTCGCCGGCGCCAGGTGGTGTCGACATCGTCGATGGCCATCACCAGCCGGTTCTCGGCCGGAAAGGGCGACGGAACATAAAGCGACGACGGTGCGGTGGGGATCGAATCCGAGCAGATCGCGGTAGAAATCGAAGGGTTCGAGGGTCGCCGACATGGCGATGACCCCGGCGGATTCGTCGAGGATCTCGCCGACGAATCGGGCCGCGTCGAGGCAGCAGATCCGAAGGCTGATCGTTCCGTCGGGCGCCCGCCGTGCGAGGTGGACGAATTCGGAGCCGCCGAGGGAGAGGACCCGGTGGAAGTGGGTCAGGGTGAAGAAGAGATCGAGGATCGGGTCGTCGGCGATCCACAGTTTCTGTTCGCGCTTGTAGAGGAAGTAGGACAGCATCGCGCCGTCGAAGGCGATCCGGAGATCCGAGATCGTCGGGGGATCGAACGAGGCAAGGGCCTCGTCCCCGCGGTGCTCCTCAAAGGCAAGATCGACCGTCGTTCTGATGTATTCGGAGAGCTCGCGAACCAGCGCCGCGAGGTTCTCGAAGACCGTGTTGGAACGGGTGGCGAGGTACTCGAGCGTTCGATCGATCTGGCTCGATGAGACGGTGGGTGAGTAGTATTCACGGCTGCGATCGACGAGATTGTGGGCCTCGTCGATGACGAGCACGGCGTTTCGGAGAGCGCCCTCGTTGAGCACCGCTCCCAGGCCGATCACCGGATCGAAGACATAGTTGTAGTCGCAGACCACCAGATCGATGTGGGGCAGAAGATCGAGGCTGACCTCAAATGGACAGACCTCGTGGTTGCGTGAAGTTTCGAAGATCTCATCGGGGTCCTGGTGATCGCAGTCTTCGAGGAGGTTCTCGATGAGTTGACTCCTGACGAGCTTGACGCCGTACTCCTTGGCGTAGGGGCAGAACTCCTCGTGGCAGATCAACTCGGAGTTGGCGCACATTTTTCCCTTGGCTCGCAGCTGGAGGCTGCGGAAGAGGCCATCCTGCATGGATCGCGCGGTCTCGACGGCGATCTTCTGTTGCAGGGTCTTGGCGGTGAGAAAAAACAGTCGATGTCCCTTGGAAAGCGCCGCGCGGAGCGCCGGGTGGAGCACCGCGGCGGTCTTGCCGCAGCCGGTGGGCGCCCGAATCAGGAGATGTCGGCTGTCCCCGAGGGAGTCGGTGACCTTGGCTCCGATGGGCTTTTGAACGGGGCGCATCTCGTCGTGCGGGAAGGGGATGAGATCGGCAGCGGCTCGGAGTTCGGCGAGTCGGTCGAGTTGGCGGGTCTCTTGAGCGATGAGACGGTGGAGCCGCTGGCGGAGCCAGGTCCGCACCTCCTCGGGAGACCAGATGACGTCCTCGTCCTTCTCCTCGGTGGAGACGATATCTACCAGGATGAGCCGGACCGCGGGCGGCGGATTCTCTCCGGTCAACATGAAGGCGTAGAGGGCCGCCTGACGACGATACCGATCGAGGCGCTCTTCGATATAGAGGTTGTGGAGATCGACGGCGAAGTGGAGCGTCTTGATCTCGTCGACCCGAACCGGCCGGTCGTCCTTGAATACGACGCCATCGGCGCGGCCGACGAGTTCGACGGTCCATCCGTCGACCTCGAGCTCGAGCTCGACGGGCACCTCCGAGCGATAGCCCGGTTCGGCGGCCTCGAAATCCGACTGGAGGCGTCGATGAAGCTCCGAGCCGATCCAGAGTCGGGAGAGGCCGCTGCCGCTCAGACCGATGGCCCGGGTGCCGGGTTCGCCGGCGAGATCGGCCACGCTGGCTGCGAGGTGCCGACGTTTGAGGTCGATGGAGATCGTCACGGTTGCGATCGTCGGCGGTGGAGGAGGAACGCGATGAGCGCCGCGGCGAGGACGGCGGCGGCAATCAAGAACGGCAGCCCCGGAAGATGATCGCTCATCCGCGGCTGGTAGGCGATTTCGGGCGAGAGTCGGACACTCTCGACGATCCGGTCGAAGAGGACTCGGCCGTCGTCGATGCGTCGTTCCCGGTCGATGAAATGGAAGCTGACCAACCCCCGCTGGGTCAGAAACGCCGCGGTCAAGACCCTGACCCGCCCGACAAAGCGAAGATCGAGGCTGTGCTCGAGGCGGAGGCAATAGGTCGTCGGCTCGAAGGACACATCTTCAACGCCGACACCCATCACCAGTGGCGGGATTCCATCGGGATACGACCGGTGCGTCTCATCCCGGAGGGTGTTCAACGGCTGGAGGTGGAGGAACCTGCCGTATCTCAATCGCCCACTCTCGCGGATCTGAACCAGAATATTCGGCAGCCTCGCATCGACACCGGGATCCTGTGGTCGGAAGCCGTGCTGATAAACCTCCACCGATCTCCCGGCGGTGGCCTCGGCCGACCACGCGGTCAGCTCCTCGAGACGAAGAGAATCGATTTCCCGCCAGTCACCGGGGATCTCCAAGGCGACCAGTCCGCCATAGATGCTCACCGACCGAACCGGAGGATTGGCAAGCCCGGGCGGAGTGACGATCAGCAGTACAGCCGTGACGACGATGGGGGCCTTCCTCCTCATTTGCCAACCCTAGCACCGACTCGACCGGAGGTGTTCAATCGATGGTCATCCGCTGCGGCAGCTCGAGTCTGCGAGTAAATCTGCTAACCTTTAGAGAAGGGGCGGATTAAGCAATCATGACGGACGATCACAACGGTCTCGGCGGTCAACCCACGGGTGGAGATGATCTTGTTGAAATCGATCTCAATTTCGAGAGCATGCGGAGATTCCAGGCCGAGTTCTCGCCGAACCTATCCAAGGGCGGGATTTTCATCGACACTGGTGAACCGCTGAACCCTGGTTCGGTCGTCCGTTTCCGCGTCATTCTGCCCGAGGAGTTCGTCTTCCTCGAGGGCACGGCGGTGGTGGAGTGGATTCGGAGCGCCGAGGCCATTTGCGACGGCGCACCCGGGATGGCCCTCAGGTTTGTCACCCTCTCCGCGCAGAACCAGGAGCTCGTCGAGCAGCTCGTTGGGGACTTCATCGATGCTGGAGGGAGTCCCTTCGATCTCGATGTTCGGCCGGTCCCTGCGGATTTTCCGACGGACTCGCTGGAAGGCGCGCCCGCGCCGTCGACGGAAACCCTCGACGAGGGCTACAGATTGACCGTCCGCCACACCGGACCGAACCTCCAGGCCGACGCGCTGCGGGCGCTGGCCGCGGTGATGCCTGAGGCAGATGACGAGGCGCTCCCGACCGAGATCGAGAGTCGGGAGACGCTGGACGCCGTCGAGTCGGAGGATGGCGCCACGGAGCAATCGGTCGAGGTGGATGCGATCGAGGTCGAGGCACCCGATGCCGGTGAAGAGGAAGCCGTTTCGGTCGAGGATGCCCACGGGTTCGAGATCGTCTCGAATGCAGCGGCCGAGCTGGACCCCATCGTTGAGGAGACGATCACCGAGGTCGAGGTGATCGGTGATCCCCCGGAGTTCGATTGGTCTGCCGAGGTGGACACCTCATCGCAACCCGAGAATCTCCCCACGGTCGAGGCGCCGATCGCGGCGGAGGAATCAGAGGCCGATCTTGAGGAGGATCCCGCGGAGGTCCTCGTCGCCGAGCAAGAGGAGCTCTCGTTTCCCGTCGAGGGTGACGACGGTCCGGTCGAGACCGACGAGGTTTCCATCGCTGCGGGGAGGGTTGCGATCCCGGATGTGCTTCCGCCGCCGACCGCCTTCGCCGATGGCCCAGAGGTCATCGACGACGTCAACGATGGCGAATTCGGAAGCCCTGCCTTCCATGTCAGCCTCCCCGAACATGACGACGAGCCGGATACCACGCCGGTGCTCCCCGATGAAGGCCACGACGATGTCACGGTCACGCCTGAAGATGACTTCGATGAGCCGCCGCGCTCGCGGCGGCTGTGGCCTCTGGCGATGGTCGCCGCCGCCGTTCTCGCGGTGGCTGGAGGGTTCCTCTGGCCCCATGCCATGGACTGGTTGGCGTCACGCGACAACACCCCCTCTCAAGAACAGGTGGCGGTCGAGAGTTCCCAGGTCGTGGAAGAGGAGCGTGCGCCTGTCGGCGAACAGCCGCCCGGGGATTCGGTGGAGATCCCGCCGGTATCGGATGTCGTGGCCGATGAGTCTTTGGCGGCAGTTGACGGCGACGCCGCGGCCGTCGAAGTCGAGGAGCCCGAAACCGGCGTCGGGGAAATCGCCGAAAAGGTCGAGCCCGAACCCGCTCAGGTACTCGCGCGGCTCGGCAGCGCCGATGCGGTGACGTCCATCGAGGTCGAACGCGGTCCATCAGGGACCGTGATCAGAATCCGAGCCAACGGAAGCCTCGAGGATGGAATTCTCTCCATGGAGACCCTCTCATCGCCACCGAGGGTCCTGATCCGGGTGCGGGGAATCACGAGCACCTATCGCCCCTACACCATCGATGCGATGACTCCGGAGGTGACGCAGGTCCGCAGTGGACTTCACGAAGAGCGAAGACCATCCGAACTGTGGATCGTCATCGATCTCGTCGAGGCGGATGTTGCGGTCGCGGGTGTCTCCATCGGAAGAGACCAGGCCGAACTCGTTCTCGCGAGACCCTAGGCTAGGCGCTCAGGATCGACTCCACCTCCTGCTTGTCGATGTCGAGGGTGTACTCAATCCCGCTCACCGCTGCGGCCTCGTGGGTGAGGGCGGCGATATCGTCTCGCGAGATGTAGCTGGTGGCGAACTTCCTCGAGCCGCACATGAGCTGACGCAGGCCCTGGGCGAGTCGTTCGTAGTAGGTGTAGAGCCCGATGGCGCCGGTGGGCAGCTTTTCGAACTCGTCGTTCCCGACAAGCCGCCGCAGATCGGCCGCGGTGACGAAGATCTCGTCGCGGGTCCTGCCGAACCGCTCGACATAGACCGGCAGCTGGGACTCGTCGATGGTCTTGCCGATGGTCTTGCCGACCATGGCCGCGGCGATGGGGGAGCGCGCCATCCCGACCATTTTGACAAACGGCGCACCAATGGCAAGGCCCTTGAAGATCGCGTCTTCGAAGACGAACCCGCCCGCCAGGACGAGCGCGGGAACCGGACGACCGGCATCCGACAGCTGCTTGGCATAGGTGTAGAGGAGCGAATGGAGCTCCACCGGCGGCATGCCCCACTCGTTCATCATGTGCCACGGGCTCATACCGGTGCCGCCGCCGGCTCCGTCGACAGTCAGCATGTCGATCCCGTACTTCGAGGACCACGCGATGGCTCGAGCGAGATCCGCCGGGCGATAGGCGCCGGTCTTGAGGAAGACGTACTTCGCTCCGGCCGCGCGGAGCTCCTCGACCCGTTTGGCGAAACCCTCCTCTTCGACCATGCCGACCCGGGAGTGGCGCTCGAACTCGCGGAAGGTGCCCCGTTCGAAGGCGTCGATGACGTTTTCGTCGGTCGGATCCGGCAGCACGACGTAGCCCCGCCGGTGGAGTTCCTGCGCCTTGGCGAGGTCCTTGATCTTGACCTCGCCGCCGATGTTCTTGGCGCCCTGACCCCATTTGAGTTCCACGACCTCGACCCCGAGCTCCTTGAGCGCGTACTCCTGGGCGCCGAGCCGGGTGTCTTCGACATTCGCCTGGACGATGATGGCGCCGAAACCGTCGATCTGATGATCCTGATAGAGCTTCACCCGACGTTTGAGGTCCGCGGTGTCGACCACGCGGCCGTTCTCGATGGTCGCTTCCATGTCCATCCCGACGACGTTCTCACCGATGGTGAGACCGGTGCCCGAGAGGGCCGAACCGATGGCGAGGCCCTCCCAGTTGTTCTTGGCGACATCGGTGGAACCGATGCCGGGGATGATCCACGGATAGCGGAACTTGAGACCGTTGTCGTGACCGACGCGAACTTCCAGGTCCACCGATGGGAAGATCGCCTTGTCGCTGTCGGCCTCGATCCCGTGCGCGCCCACGGCCGTCCCCATGATGTTGAAGTGCGAGTAGTCGACGGGATAGACCTTTTCGGCGGCGGTGGTGATCACACCGAAGGGCTGCGGATAGATCACCTCGTGGCCGCGGTAGGCCGACTTGCCGATCTCGCACATCCCGATGCAGCCGTCGACGCAGGTGACGCACATGCCCGATGCGGAAACGATGGAGTCCTCGGTGCGGTTCTTGGTCAGGGTGGCGGCGGTGGCGTTGGTTCTGGACAGGGACATCATTCTCCTCCGTCAGTCTTCTTTGATCTCGCAGGCCACACAGGGCTGCATGTAACACATCATGTCGTCGAACTGCGGTTTGTCGACACACGGCGGGGTCAGGTTGGCGCAGCCTCCACAGATGGCCTTGTCAGGCTCGGTGTAGGTGCATCGCAGCTCGCACGCGGGGCAGACGTAGATGCACCCGCCACAGAGCCGGCAGACCTCCGAGCTGCTGTCGAACGGCGTACCGATGGCGCGGTTCTCACCCCGCCCGGTGAATCCGATGGCGCCGGCCATCATCTGTTCGGAGCACATCCGGACGCAGCGGCCGCACAGGATGCAGTCCTCGTGCTCCTGCCTGAATCGTTGTTGCCGCACCCCCAGCGCCGCCGCGATGTCCTGGATGGTCTTCGACTGCGGACACGAGGCGAGCAGCAGTTCGACGATGATCTTGCGCGCCCGGACGACCCGCGTCGACGAGGTCCTCACCTTGAGGCCGTGTTCGGCGGGATAGGTGCACGAGGTGACAAGCCTGGAGTTCGGTTCATCGCCGATCTCGACGACGCAGAGGCGACAAGCACCGTACGGTGTCAGTCCTTCCATGTGGCAGAGGGTCGGGATCGGCAGCCCGAGGAACTCAGCAGCCTCGAGCAGGGTCGAGCCCCGGTCCACGGAGACATCAATGCCGTTGATCTTGAGATCGATCATTGTGAATGCCCTCCAGCCGCCCGGGACTCCGGACCCGCCCGTTCGGCGAACTCGAGATCGCAGCGCAGACAGCGTCCGGCCTCGCAGCGCGCCTCCTGCATCGACAGCCCGACCTCGACCTCCGCGAAGTTCCGTTTTCGCCAATCGACGGAGGCGCGGGGGGTCTCGACCCGCTCATCCCGCGACACACTCTCGTCGATTTCCGGCGGGTCGAGGTAGGGCAGGGATTTGATCGATCTCGCCGGTCTGACCAACTCCTCGCCTCTGATGTGGAGATCGATCATCGCCGCCGCCTTTTTCCCGTCGGCGACGGCATCGATGATGGTGTTGGGTCCGGTGACGACGTCGCCGGCAGCGAAGACCCCCGGCCGGCTCGTGAGAAGGGTCTTGGGATCGGCCTTCACCGTGTTCCAATCGGTCACCTCGATCCCGCCGGCGCGGGCGGGAGTGATGCAGTCGACCCCGGAGTCCTCGCTGATCGCCACGATCAAGGTGTCGAGCTCCAAGAGATATTCGCTCCCTTTGATGATGACCGGTCGACGACGCCCGCTGGCATCGGGCGACCCGAGATTGTTGCGGGCACACACGAGATGTGAGAACAGACCGCTGGTCGTCCTGATCTCGGTGGGGGTGACCAGGGTTTCAATGGTGATTCCCTCCTGGATGGCCGCTTCGATTTCCTCTTCGAAGGCCGGCATCTCGGCCCGCGTTCGCCGATAAAAGATGGTCACGCTCTCGACATCCCTTTGGCGAAGCGCGGTTCTCGCCGCGTCGATGGCGGAGTTGCCGCCACCGATGACACCGACTCGCCCCTTGGCGAGCTGCTCGCCGCGCTCGTTGAACGCCTTGAGGAACTCGATGGAAGGGTAAACCCCGGGTGCATCCTCTTTGTCGAGACCGAGTGGCCGGCTCTTGTGGGCGCCGAGCGCGAGCAGAACGGCGCTGTAGCCTTCACCGAGAAGGCTGTCGATGGAGAAGTCGGTGCCGAGGCTCGTGTTGCAGACGATTTCGATGTTCTCGTCGAGGAGGGCTTGGATCTCTTTCCTGATCACCTCGCGGGGGAGGCGGTACTCGGGGATCGCGCAGTAGAGCATACCCCCGGGCTCGGGCTCGGCCTCGAAGACCGTCACGCGATAGCCCTTGATGGAGAGGCAGTGAGCCGCGGTCAGGCCCGCAGGGCCGGCCCCTACCACGGCGACCCGCGGCGCTTCGCCATCGGTCCACTCGGTTCGAATCGGTTGATAGCTCGCGGGATCGATCCGATCGGTCACGAACCTCTTGAGAGCTCTGATCGCGATGGGGTCGCCCCCGCTTGTGCCCGCGCGGCACCGTTGCTCGCATTGATGATCGCAGGCCCGGGCGCACACCGAGGGGAAGGGGTTGACCTCACGGATCACCCGATACGCCTCCTCGTACTCGCCGCGCTCGATGTGGGCGACATAACGCCATGCCTCGGTCCCCACCGGACAGGCCGATTGGCACGGTGGTCCAACCAGGTCCTTGCAGACAAAGGCGTCGCACCGCTTGTCGACGATGTGTCGCTCGTACTCGTGGCGGAAATAGCGGAGGGTGCTGAGGACTGGGTTGGCGGCGGACTGACCGAGGCCGCACATGGATGTGTCCTTGACGACGACGGCCAGCTCTTCGAGCAGTTGCAGGTGATCGAGGGTGCCGCGGCCTTCGGTGATGTCTTCCAGGATCTCGTACATCCGCTGGGTGCCCTTGCGGCAGGTGTAGCATTTGCCGCACGATTCATCCTTGAGGAAGGCCATGAAGTACTTGGCCACGTCGACCATGCAGGTGTCGTCGTCCATGACGATCATCCCGCCGGAGCCCATGATCGATCCCGCCTCCTTGAGGCTGTCGTAGTCGACTGGGAGGTCGAATCGAGAGGCGGGAATGCAGCCCTCCCGATGGTCCTCCTGTCTGCACAGCCTTGATTTTCGCCTTGCCGGGAGGGCCGCCGCCGATGTCGTGGACCACCTCACCGATGGTCATGCCGAGGGGAACCTCGACGAGGCCGGTGTTGCGGATCTTGCCGACGAGCGAGAAGATCTTCGTGCCGGTGTTTCCCGGCGTGCCGACCTTGGCGTACTCGGCCCCACCGAGATTGATGATGACTCGGATGTTGGCGAGGGTCTCGACGTTGTTGATGCACGTCGGGCAACCATCGATTCCCCTGGCGATGGGGTAGGGAGGGCGCTGCCGCGGTTCACCCATGAAGCCCTCGACCGAACGGATCAAAGCGGTCTCCTCGCCGCAGACAAAGGCTCCCGCCCCGCGAACGATCTCGATGTCGAAATCGATCCCGGTGCCGAGGATGTCGACGCCGAGGAGGCCGAGTTCGCGCGCCTGCCTGAGGGCGATCATCGTGTGTTTGATCGCCAGCGGGTACTCACCGCGGACGTAGATGATGCCGTGGTTGGCGCCGATGGCGATGCCGGCGATCATCATCCCCTCGAGAATCGAGTGAGGGTTGCCCTCGAGGAGGCTCCGGTCCATGTAGGCGCCGGGGTCTCCTTCGTCGCAGTTGCAGACCACGTATTTGGTCTGCCCGGGTTGACCGGACCCGCGGGCAAACTCCCACTTTCGCCCGGTCGGGAACCCCGCGCCGCCTCGACCTCGGATTCCCGAGGCCTTGATCTCATCGATGATCCAATTCGGGTCGTTCTTTTCAAGGACCTTTTCGAGCGCCGAGTAGCCGTCGCGTTCGACGTAGTTGTAGATCCGGATCGGGTCGAGCTTTTGGTTGCTGCCGAGGATCGTACGGGTCTGTTTCTTGAAGAAAGGGATCTCATTCTGGTGGTCGAACTTTGCACCGATAAACGGGTCGGTGTAGATGAGGTCCGATTCGACATAGCCGCCGAGGGCGGCATCGATGACCCGTGGGACGTCCTCCATCTTCAACCTCGGATACAGGTGCTCGCCCGGCTCGACGAGGATGAAAGGCTCGACCTGACAGAAACCGTGGCAGCCGGTGATTCGCAGACTGATCCGATCACCGAGATCCTGTTCGAGGATGCAGCGTTTGACGATCCGCATGATGTCATTGGCGCCGCTCGCCTGGCCGCAGGTGCCGCCGCTGACCACCAGGGTCGGGAGTCTCGGCCTTGATCGTCTTGGCGCTGGCGACGCGGGCGCGGAAACCAACGAGTTCGTCGAGGGATATGAGTCGTCTCATCGGTGGACCTCCTACGACCCGAGCCCGCTCACGTCGAGCAGATGGCTGGTGCAGCCGCGTCGGGAGCAGATCTGGACCATGCCCTCCGCCGCGAACGATGAGCGGAACCATGGGTGCGGCGCAGACCGAGCAATCGGTGGCGCCGGCGAGTTCGGCGTGACAGGTCGGGCAGAAGAAATGGGCGATGGTGTCTGCCGGGATCTCGTGTTCGGACTCGATGGTGTATGAGCCGTAGAGCGACGAAAGTCTGAGCCAGCCGTGTTTTCGGCCGTGCGAGATCGTCACCCGGACCGAGGGATGTCCCTCGATGAGGTGGTCGGGTCCATCAGGCTGCGATTGCAGCGGGCGCAGAAGACTTCCACCGGGAAGACCCGTTTGTCGGTGGTGACCTCGACGAAATCGAGCCCGTTTTGGGTCTTTTCGATGATCTCGTCGACCTGACGCGCATTCACCTGCGGAAAATAGTGACCATCCACCACGACGATGGGTCCAAGGGCGCAGGCGCCGAGACAGTTGACGGTCTCGAGGGAATACTCGCGGTCCTCGGTGGTCGCGCCCGGGTCGATGCCGAGCTTGCGCTTGAATTCCTCCACGACCGTCGGGGCGTTGCGGACGTGGCAAGCGGTGCCGACGCAGACCGAGCACAGGTGCCGACCTTTCGGTTCCAGGCTGAAGGCCTTGTAGAACGTGGCGACACCGTAGATATCGACGAGCGAACGACCGGTTCGTCTCCGCGACGAGCCGAAGCGCGGACTCCGGGAGGTATCCGTAGTTCGCCTGAACACCCTCGAGGATCGAGATCAGGCCGCCACGCTGATCACGATGCTTGTCGATGAGGGCCACGACGAGTTCCGCACCCCACTCTCCCTCCTCGAAGAGGTCGCAAGAGAGGATGGGATGGTCTTGCTTCGTCCGGGTTGGGCACCCCGGCAGATGCACGCATGTCAGGCAGATCTCCGCGGTCGCCTGGTTGGCTTGGGTTGCGGTCTCAGATACCTGTGTTTGGTCCATCGAGCCTCCCTGGGTTCATTGCAGATGCAATCGCAGATGGGGTCGAGGAGGTCCATTCCATCCGCGGAATGTCGAGTTCGTTGTCGTGGGTCGAAACGATGCGACGGGTTCGGGCTGGTGCGGGTATGCAGGTCGAAGATCCGGGAGGAATCGCGATAAAACCTCCCGTTGAGAGGTATCAAAACCGACTCCCGGATTGCCGATGGTCAGGTTCACCTGAAATTCCGACCGATCCGACAGGAGCAGAATAACCGTATCCAAGGGTTCATCCCAACCTCACGGTAGCTACGATGTCCCGTTGATCAAATTCAGACTCTTTCTCAAACCGATCTTCTCATCTTCTATCGCGCCTCGACGTTATCAGGATTGCGGCCTGAACTCAAAGGGCTTTTCGACGGCCGAAGTGAAGTTTCAGTCTTGCCACTTGGTCACGAAGACGTTGGTCTCGCCGGGCTCGGTGTTGTTCCGATTCGAGCAGAAGACAAATGTCTCGCCATCGGGCGCGAACATCGGGAAACCGTCGAAACCACCGGCGAAGGTGATCTGCTCGAGGTTCGAGCCATCGACACCGACCATGAAGAGGTTGAACTCGCGACCGCTCGGATCGCCATAGTTCGACGAGAAGATGATCTCTTCGCTCGACGGGGTGATGAAGGGCGTAAAAGCGGCGACACCGAGATCGGTGATCTGACAATATCCGAAGTCTAGGACCGTTTGATTTTCTCCGGGTCGGATACGACGAGATCGGAGATCGACTTTCTCGGACTGTGGCCGAACGCCACTTCGGACGCCACCACCGCGATCTGCCTGTCGTCGTCAGTCGACAATACGACGTCCATCTCCTCGATGATCATCGGGCGGAGCTGCACCATGGAAAAGGCTTGGCGCCGATTGAACCCGGTTTTTTTGTCGGCCGCGAACTCGATCTCGATCGGGCTGGCCAAGCCCTTCTGATAATTTTTTTTTTGAGCCAGTTGAGCACTTCCGGAAGGGCGAGCACCTGGCCGCAAAGGAGGAGTTTGAAGGTGATCACAGGCACGCCGCCGTCGTCGAGCCCAGTGCTGATCCCGTCGTCGGCCCGGTCATAGGCTGAGGCGATGCAATGAGCTGCGCCGTCGCGGACCGCGACCGTGGTTCACTCATGCAGCAGGTTGACGCCGGTGGTTGCGCCGGGAATGACGTCGGACTGGTCGAGGTTACGGGACCTCTCGACAACGGGCTCGGTGAGCTGCCTGTCCTCCTCGAGAACAAAGGCGTCGGAGTGGGAGACGACGATGAAGATCTCGAAAACCCGGTGTTTCATCAGCGCCGGAATCCCCTCGTTGCGCATCCCGTAAAGGCTCGTCAGCCCGATGGAATCACCGTTTCTGTCCATGAAAACCCACTCTTAACATTTCGAGAACGTCTGCAGACCCGGTTGTTTTGGACAAAAAGAAACGCGCCGGAACCACCCAAGTTCCGGCGCGCGGATCGTGACGAAGGCGATGGTCTATGGCACTGCAGTTGTCCAGCCGTTGGTGTTGCCGGTCTCGAAGCCGTTCTCGAAGATCAGAGCGGGCACCGCATTGAGCGCGACAGAATAGCTCGGAATGTAGTAGTTGCTGCCGTACTCGATGACCCTGATGTAGTAGGTGCCGGCCGGGTACGCGTCGGTGAGTAGCGAGTAAAGGCCGGGTCCTCCGTCATCGTCGAAGCCAACCAGAGTCAAACTGCTGTCGTAGAGATAGACCACGGTGTCCGAAGCGGTCGGTCCTGAGGTTGCGATGGTGACCAAAGACTCCTCGCTGAGCACGAATCGCAACCAGTCTTCGTCCCCCTCGAGGCAGATGCTGTGGTTTTGCGAGGTGTTGAGCGAAATGGGATCGGCTGCCCCACTGCTGTTGTTCGGTTCATACACATCGAGAGAACACGGGTCGAGGACCGTGATCTGTCCGGAGGTCACCGCCGTGTTGTTGCTCTCGTCGAACTCGGCGACCTGGCTATCGGCGTCGATGATCCAGCCGACATTGTAGGTTCCAGCCGGGATTGTCCGGGGAAACGTGCCGGTCAGCGACACGTCTACATCGGTGAACGGGCCGATCGAGCCAACGGACCTTCTCCCGATTAAATAGTCACTTGTAGAAATGATCGTGTTGGTCGATGCATAGAAATCCACGTAGAAGGAGCCCGAGGATGCTGTGCCCACATTACGGGTGTCGTTCCGAACCCGTATACCCGGTCACGTCGCGGGTGACCGTGGACGGCGAAAAACCTGAATAGGCGTTGCCGTCATCCACCAGATCAGCGAGATCCGTTGGCGGGGTGTCCAGGCCGAGCCATGTGTTGATCATGTCGTACTTATTCTGGTTGAGGCGGGTGCCGCTGTTGCCCGACGCATCGGCGCCGTAGGCGTGGACGGTCATGATATAGCGGTTGGGATTAACGTAGCGCCACACGGGTCCACCGCTCATCCCTCCGGCGGTGTCAGCCCAGTACCAGTGTTTGTTGTCGGTGGAGGTACTACCCGCATCAGAGTCGAAGTACATTCTCGCGCCACCATCGAGATCGCCGGGATATCCGGCGACGTTCATGGTTTCTGTGTAAATCGCGTTGCCGGTCGCTGCGGTGATTCGCCCCATCCATCCCGTGAAGGACCCCACATTTCGATCGAGACGGAGCACCGCCCAGTCGTGATTCCAATCTTCGTCGACCGTCCACCCAGTGTAGGTACGAGTGAGGTTGCTCCATGCATAGTTGTAGGGCCAGTAGGTCTGATCCATACCGGGGACGACACGGATGGAGGCCGCCCATCCGCCATGATCGTGGAGGTAGGCGCAGTGACCGGCGGTCATGACATGAAAGGCGTCGATCATTTCGCCGGAACAGATCCAGTTCGTGTTGTCGGCGGCCCGGACATAGAGTTTGACGACCGAGCGCCAGGGAAAGGTCGTCACGGACGTGATCAGGACTCGGCCATCGGCGCCGATCACAGACTTCTGCCTGGTCATCATTCGGCGCCAACCCAACGAATCCATCAACCATCATCGGTTCGGCGCCTTCGATCGATTGGATTGAAGGGAGAATCGTCTCCTGACCGGTTGCTGGATTGTAGATGACGGTTTCGAGCGGATCCTCAGCCAGGTCCCTGGAAGGGCCCCTTGCTCCGGGCGGTTCGATGTTGGGCCAGTTGAGGAGGTCCTCGGGCATTTGCAATGCCGACGGGCTCTTGACACCGACCATGGTCCGGTCGACGGCCACGACCGCCGGATCCTCGCTCGCGCCTTCAGACGCGGATGAGAGCGACGGCGCCGCCGCCGCTGCCACGATGACCAAGCCAACCGCGAACCATCTGCCCACGAGTGAACATTTATGCCTATCTAGCATCCTAACCCCCTTCAGTTTGATTCCCCCTGAGATTCGGATGGACCGATTAGTCCAATCCCCCACAGGTGCGGTTCGAGGAGTTTCCCTCCGCGTGAATTGGACTCTGTGACGCCGTCTTTTCGGCTTCGTTTGCGCAATCAAGGAGGCGTCTGACAGTGACTATGTTCACGAATGTTCCACTACCGCTGTTAATGTTGGCTAGAACTTATGTCAATTGTCGTCCTGCGTCAAGCACCAAACGGGTTGATGGACCCGAACCAGCGAATAACTGCCGTCGGAGGGTTGGTCGCGTCCCTGGCTGTGCTCGATCGACTTCGATATCGATCAGTCTATCCATGAGGTCACGAAGACGTTGGTCTCGCCGGGCTCGGTGTTGTTCCGATTCGAGCAGAAGACAAATGTCTCGCCATCGGGCGCGAACATCGGGAAACCGTCGAAACCACCGGCGAAGGTGATCTGCTCGAGGTTCGAGCCATCGACACCGACCATGAAGAGGTTGAACTCGCGACCGCTCGGATCGCCATAGTTCGACGAGAAGATGATCTCTTCGCTCGACGGGGTGAAGAAGGGCGCAAAAGCGGCGACACCGAGATCGGTGATCGACGCTTGTTGCCGCCATCGGCATCCATCACCCAGATTTCGAGCTTCGAGGGCCGGATCAGACCCTCGCCGAGGAGAGACTGATAGTCGGCGATCTCATCGGGATCTTCCGGGTGTCGGGCGCGGTAGACGATCTTGGTGCCGTCGGGAGAGTAGAACGGCCCGCCGTCGTAGCCGATCGCATCGGTCAGACGTTGGACATCGGTCCCGTCGAGCTTCATGGAGTAGATATCCAGGTCGCCGTCGCGCATGGAGGTGAAGACGACGCGATCACCGGTGGGGGACACCGTCGCTTCGGCGTCGTAACCGGATTCAACGGTCAGTTTCCTGATCTCGCTCCCATCCGGTCGTGCGAGATAGAGATCGTAGTCGGGGTAGATGGGCCAGACATAGCCGCGGCTGTGATCCGGGTTCGGTGGGCAGGCCTCGCCGCCCTCATGGGTCGAGGCGTAAATGATCCAGTCGTCCTCCGGGTAGTAGTAGGCGCAGGTCGTGCGACCGGTGCCGGTGGATACCAGCCGCTGGTCGCTGCCATCGAGATTCATGGTGAAGATCTGGTCACATGCATATGGCGGACGGGTCGACTGGAAGATGAGCTTGTCACTGCCGAAGGCGAAATATGCCTCGGCATTCTCGCCGCCGTCGGTGAGCATGGTGAGTTCGCCGAAGTGGATCTCCTGCGGTTCAGGCTGGATGATCGTACCGACCTTGGAGACGGCGCTGATTTTCCTGTCGCCGGCGGGTTCGGTATCGACATCCCCATCTGGAGTCCTTTTGAGCGCAGCCGAGGGTGAAGATGATGAGAACGATCACACAGATGACGATTCCGAAATTGAATTTCACGCGGACCTCCAAAGCTGCGACATGGTCTCACAGGCGAAACGCACCGACAACCGGAGCAAGCAACGTATTGCAGAACTGTGACGATTGCGTCGATTTGGTCAGGGTTCGTCGGACCACACATTAGGCTGCGGGTGTTTCTTGGGCCAGGCCGTTCCCCGTCGATTCAAACGAAACGGTACGCTGACGACCTCTCCTACGAGAAGGGATGGACTGGATTCGGGCCTTGATGATCGTTCAGTAGCTGGGTTCGACTGATACGGCTGCTCTCAACCGCGCACCCTTGGACGAACCGAAATGTAGAGATCCTCGACCTTCTTCCGCGCCCAGGCAGTCTTGCGCAGAAATTTCAGGCTCGACTTCACCGAAGGGTCGCTGTTGAAACATCTGATCTTGATGCGCGCTCCCAGCTCTTCCCAGCCAAAGTGCTCGACGAGAGAGGTCACAACCATTTCCAGGGTTTGACCGTGCAGGGGATCGTTGTCGTGGTGGTCACTCATGTATCGGTCTCGATCTGGATTGGCGGATCCGGTTCTTTTCGAACTGTTTGCTTGTCGGCCAATCCCGAATTTTTCGAGGTTCATCTCTCCTGTTCGAACGCTTCCTGGCAGTCGATACAGAAAGGTGATTCGGGACGAGCTTCAAGGCGTGCGGGGTTGATCTCGCCGTTGCAGCTCCGGCACGAACCATAGGACCCGGTTTCGAAGGCGGACAGCGCGGTTTCAATCTGTTTGAGTTTGACTTCGAGTTGACGCCGGTTGAGCTCGGCCATGTTCTGCATTTGAATGGCGTCCGCCCGCGACAGCCTGCCGATGGGAAGATCGAGGTCCACCGGTTTGGAGTCCTCACTCGTTCGTCCGAGAAGGGTGTTGATCTCGACTTCCATGGTGGAAAGGCGTTGCCGAAGGGAATCGAGTTGACTCTTCTTCATACGATTTCAACCCTCGAGGGCCAACAGCAATGGTTGCTCGAGCGCCTGAGTGAACCAGCTCAGGAAACGGGCGGCCTCTGCGCCGTCGACGAGCCGGTGGTCATAGCTCAGAGAGAGAGGCAGCATCCGGCGCGGCTCGAAGTCCTCGAGCTCGTCGTCCCACTCGGGCTGGACCCTGCTCCGTGAAACGCCGAGGATGGCGACCTCCGGCCAGTTCACGATGGGGGAGAATCCGGTCCCGCCAATCCCTCCGAGATTGGAGATGGAGAAGGTCCCTCCCTGCATCTCATCGGGCTTGAGCTTGCGGGTTCGTGCGCGTCCTGCAAGGTCGTCGAGCTCAATGGCGATCTCGGTGATGTTCTTTTTGTCGGCGTCTCGGATAACGGGCACGAGGAGACCGCGATCGGTGTCCACCGCCACTCCGATGTGGATGTAGTCCTTGTAGATGATCTCACCGGCGGCCGGGTCGACGCTCGCATTGAGGTTGGGAAAGATCTTGAGGGCCGACGCCGCGACCTTGATGAGGATCGCGGTCATGGTGAGTTTGCCGCCGGCGGATTCGACCCGGGTCTTGAACGCCCGGCGGAGATCCTCGACTTCGGTGATATCGGCGAGTTCGTGGTTGGTCACCTGGGGAGCCGTCAGCCACGCTCTGGTCATGGCTTCGGAAGTCAGACTGCGAACCTTGGACATGGGCTCGCGCCGGATTTCACCCCAACGGCTGAAATCGGGTAGTTCGGCCGTGGGAATTCCGATTCCGGAACTGACGCCGCGGTTCAGGCGGCGGCTGGTCTCGGCTTTGACATCGTCGATGGAAATCCGCCCGCCCGGGCCGCTGCCGGTGACGGTGCTGATGTCGATGCCGACCTCGCGGGCGAACCGGCGCACCGTTGGCGCCGCTGGAACGAGGGCCGGTTTGGAATTATGAATTATGAATTCTGAATTATGAATTTCGGGCGCGGTTAAGGACGCCGGTTGCGGTCGCTGCCCCTGATCGCGGTCACTGCCCTCTGCCGCTGTACCCGTCCCTGCCGCTGTCCCTGACGCTGACGCTGCCTCGGTCCCTGTCGCTGATGCGGCCTCGGTCCCTGCCGCTGATGCGGCCTCGGCCACGGATTCGGACGCGGTCTCGGGCTCGGGCTCGGGTGCGGAATCGGCATCCACCGTCACGATGGCTGCGCCGGGCCCGAGGCTCGCTCCGGGTTCAGTGTGAATTTCAGTCACGGTGCCGGCGATGGTCGCCGGGATCTCCACCGCGGCTTTGTCGGTTTCGACCTCGATGAGGGGCTGGTCGATTTCGATGGTGTCGCCGACCTTGACCAGGACGGAAACGACATCGACGGTGTCGATGCCTTCGCCGAGCTCGGGGATGGTGATGGTAGTCGTCATGATGGCGCCTCAGACCGTGATCGGGTTCGGTGCGTCGGTGTCGATTTCAAAATCGGCGATGGCTCTGAAGACCACATCGCGTTCGATCTTGCCCTCCCTGGCGAGGGCGTCGAGGGTCGCCACGACGATGGCTGCGGCGTCGACCTCGAAGAACCGGCGGAGTGCGGCCCGGCTCTCCGAACGGCCGAAACCGTCGGTGCCGAGCGCCACCGGCGCCTTCGGGAACCACTTGCCGATGGACTCGGGAAGCGCCTTGACATAGTCGGAGGCCACGACATAGACCCCATCGGTGCCGTCGAGACACTCGGCGATCCACGGCGTCTTCTGGTCGATTTCGCGGTGGAGACGGTTCCACCGGTCGCAGTCGGTGCCGTCCAGGTAGAGTTCCTTGAAGCTGGTGATGCTCCAGACGTCGGCGGCGACGTGATAGCGGTCACGGAGGATTTCCTGCGCCTCGAGTGCCTGGTTGAGAATGGCGCCCGAGCCGAAGAGCTGGGCTCGGTTGGCCGCCCCGTCGTCCTCGGCGGCCTTGAATCGATACATCCCGCGGAGAATCCCCTCGTCGCTGCCCTCCGGTTGATCGGGCATGGTGTATGGCTCGTTTTCGACGGTCACGTAATAGAAGATGTCCTCCTGGTCGACGTACATCCGCTTGATCCCGTCCTTGATGATCGTCGCGAGCTCAAAGGCGAATGCCGGGTCATAGGTCTTGAGGTTGGGCACCGTGTAGGCGAGGAGGTGGGAATTGCCGTCCTGGTGCTGGAGTCCCTCTCCGTTGAGGGTGGTCCGTCCTGCCGTCCCGCCGATCATAAAGCCGCGCGAGCGGATGTCGCCTGCGGCCCACACGAGATCACCGATGCGTTGCATCCCGAACATGGAGTAGAAGATGAAGAATGGAATGGTGTTGATGCCGTGGGTGGCGTGCGCGGTGCCGGCGGCGATGAACGAACACATGGACCCGGCCTCGGTGATGCCCTCCTCGAGGAGTTGACCGTCCTTGGCCTCCTTGTAGTACATCAGCGTGCCGGCGTCGACGGGCTCGTAGAGCTGGCCGGCGTGGGAGTAGATGCCGATCTGGCGGAAGAGGGACTCGGCGCCGAAGGTGCGGGATTCGTCGGGGATGATGGGCACCACGAGCTCACCGAGCTGGGGATCCTTGAGAAGCTTGGTGAGCAAACGGACAAAGGCCTGGGTGGTCGAGATCTCGCGTTCGCCGGAGCCCTCGCGGAACTCCTCGAAGATCGAGTTCGAGGGCGGCTGGAGGGGTTCGCAGCGGACGCCGCGAGTGGGTACCGGGCCGCCGAGTTCCTTGCGCCGCTGGTGGAGATAGACGATCTCCGGGCTGTCCTGCGGCGGACGGTAGAACTTTGCGGCCCGGGCATCGTCGTCGGAGAGCGGTATCCCAAAGCGGGTCCGGAACTCGATGAGCTCTTCCTGGTTGAGCTTTTTCTGCTGGTGGGTGATGTTGCGGCCCTCTCCGCCTTCACCGAGGCCATAACCCTTGATCGTCCGGGCGAGGATCACCGTCGGTCCGTCGCGGTGCTCGACGGCGGCCTTGTAGGCGTTGTAGACCTTGACGGGGTCGTGTCCGCCGAGCCGAAGGCGGCGGAGCTGCTCGTCGGAATAGCCTTCGACGAGCTCGAGCAGCTCGGGGTATTTGCCGAAGAAGTGTTTACGGATGTAGTCGCCGGACGAAATCGAGAAGAGCTGACTTTCGCCGTCGACGACCTCGTTCATCCGCCGCACCAGCAGGCCGGTTTCGTCCTTGGCGAGAAGGGCGTCCCAGTCCGACCCCCAGATCACCTTGATGACGTTCCAGCCCGCGCCACGGAACGCCGCCTCGAGTTCCTGGATGATCTTGCCGTTCCCGCGCACCGGCCCGTCGAGCCGCTGCAGATTGCAGTTGACGACAAAGATGAGGTTGTCGAGCCGCTCGCGGGCGGCGAGGGTGATGGCGCCGAGGCTCTCGGGTTCGTCCATTTCACCGTCGCCGAGGAAGGCCCAGACACGGTGGTCCGAGGTCGGGTGGAGACCGCGGTCTTCGAGATAACTGTTGAATCGCGCCTGATAGATCGCCTGGATCGATGCGAGACCCATGGACACGGTGGGGAATTCCCAGAAATCGGGCATCAACCAGGGGTGGGGATAAGACGAGAGACCGCCGCCGATTCCGCCGCGGAGTTCGCGGCGGAAGTTGAAGAGCTTCTCTTCGCTGAGCCTGCCCTCGAGAAAAGCACGGGCGTAGATCCCCGGTGACGAATGGCCCTGGAAGTAGACCTGGTCACCGTCGAAGTGCTCGCTCTTGCCGTGCAGAAAATGGTTGAAGGCGACCTCGTAGAGAGTGGCGGCGGAGGAGAAGGTGGAGATATGGCCGCCGATGCCGTCCTCTTCGTGGTTGGCGCGGACGACCATCGCCATGGCGTTCCAACGAACCAGGCTCTTGATTCGGCGTTCGACCTCGCGGCTGCCCGGATACGGCACCTCTTGCGATGGGGGAATGGTGTTGATATGGGGGGTGTCGGCGGTGAACGGGATGTCGACTCCGGCCTTGCGCGCATGGATCTGGAGGTCTTCGAGCAACCTCCGAACGCGTTGAGGACCGCCGTGTTGGAGGACCCAATCCATGGACTCGAGCCACTCTCGGGTTTCAACCGCTTCGATGTCGGTGATGGATCTTGGGTTGTCGTCGTGGGGCATTTTCACCTCGGGTTTGGGTTGTCGTTCCGAGCATACGCCCGGGTGGGCGTCGTCATGAACAACAAACGAATCTCGATCTCTGTTTCATTCTAATTCCGGGAGCGTAACAGCCCCGAGCCGGCTGATCGAGTCCAGGTGCGGCAGAATTCGTCACACCGCGGCACGTTCAGCGTACAAAGGGAAGCAGAAAGAGACCGCAGGTCGCCATGAAACCGAGCGTCCAGACCGCCGAACGAAGCAGATCCAGGTCAAAGATGTAGAGGGGCGTGTAGAGCACTCTGGCGATGATGAATGCCACGGCCAGGCGTGTGCTCCACACCGGGTCGGCGCCGCTGATCTGTGCGATCACCACCGCTGCGGCGAATGCGGGAAACGCCTCGAACCCGTTGAGATGAGCAGCGAACGCCCGACGGCCCCACCCCTCGAGGGCCGCTTCTTGATCCCTGGGGTGTTTGTTGTCATAACCGCCGGGTCGGCGGGACATGGCGAGAGCGACCGGCGCCTTGCTGATCATGTTCAGGAGAAAGGCGAGGAAGATGCAGAAAAAGGGGATCGTCATTTCGGGGGCCTCCGTTGGGAGAGGATAGTCGATCTTGGGTTGGCCCACACTGCGCCCGACAAAAGGC
>CAVQJV010000054.1:0-10768 GCA_963712805.1 uncultured Acidobacteriota bacterium
GATCTTCTGCACGTGCAGGGGCAGACCCGCGATCTCCTCGGCGCCGACCCAGGAGACCGCAATCACGATTGAAACGACGACGGTCACGATGGCTCTGGTTTTCATTCTTCTTCCTCCGAGCCCGCAGTACGGGCCGATTCGCGATTTCAAGAACCGGTCGAATTCAGCGAAAATGATCATTGATAGGGTCTTCATACGGCAGGGCGGGAGAAGAGTTTCCGGCAGCCGAAGCGCGAAAATCAAAAGAGAAGAGATCGCCAGGCAGTCTATTCGGTGCCGGCGAGACGCCAGCACTACAAAGGGCTGAGGTTCATTGTAGGGCCGGCGTCTCGCCGGCCTGATGGTGACGAGGGTCGGGAGACCGCAGTGTCCAATTGTTGGATTTCGCAGGAGGCAGAGCTCTACGTCTTTGCCTGGCGACCCGGTCGAGAACGAATCAGAGCGAATGGATCGGTTTGGGCGAGGCGGGCCGGTGACCGCGAGTCACCCGAGAAAGACACCCACAACCGCGCCGGTCATGCAGGCCGCGATGAACCCGCCGGTCATGGCGCGCAGGGCGAGTCGGCTGAGATCGGGTAGCCGCTCGGGCGCGATGCCGCCGATGCCTCCGAGCTGGATGCCGATGGAGGCGAAGTTGGCGAAACCGCAGAGGGCATAGCTCGCGATGATCGCCGATCGCCGGCTGATCACCGGATCGGCAGAGTTGACGATGGCGCCGAGATCGACATAGGCGATGAACTCGGTGAGGACGAGTTTCTCGCCGAGAAGACCGCCGACCACAGCGGCGTCGGCCGGGGCGATCCCCATGATCAGCGCCACTGGGAAGAAGAGCCAGCCGAGGATCCGAGACAGCGACAGCGGTTCGTTCAACCCGACCTCCGTCCAACCGAAGGCGACCCCCTCGGCCGAGAACACGATGGGCACGAGGGTGAGCAGCCAGTCGAGGAGGGCGACGAGACCGATAAAGGCAATGAGCATCGCCGCCACGTTGATGGCGAGCTTCATCCCGTCGGTGGCGCCGCGCGCCGCGGCTTCGATGACGTTGCCGTATGGGGAGTCGCGCGCGAGCTCGGCATCGCCGGTGGTCTCGGGATGGCCATCTTCGGGATAGAGCACCTTGGAGATCGCCAGCGCCGCAGGCGCCGACAGGATGCTCGCCGTCACGAGGTGACCCGCGATCCCGGGGATGTCTCTGCAGAAATCCGACATACGCCGCCATGACTCCGCCGGCGACGGTGGCGAACCCGCCGCACATGACGGCGTGGAGCTCGGACCGGGTCATTCCCGCGATGTAGGGCCGAATCACCAGCGGAGCTTCGGTCTGACCGATGAAGATGTTGGCCGCCGCGCTCAGACTCTCGGCCGCGGAGGTGCCCATGGTCCGTTGCATGACCTTGCCGATGCCCTCGATGATCGGCTGCATGACCCGCAGGTGGTAGAGGATCGCCATCAGGCTCGAAAAGAAGATGATCGAGGGCAGGATCCAGAAGGCGACGGTGCGCAGCGGCGGGCTGATGTGGCCGATCAACCGTCAGGGTGGATACGCCGTCGTCGGTGATGACATCGATCCGGTGGGCCTCGATGCTTTGAAAGACAAAATCCGAGCCCGCTTCGGCGAAGGACAGCAAGCCGCCGCACCCCGCCGTCGACAACCGTGAAGAAGAAGTCCTGCAGCGCGGGGGTCAGGACGATGGCCCCGAGGACGAGCTGAAGACCGAGCCCCCACGCGACCGGCCGCCAGCTCACCCCCTTGCGGTTGACGGAGAGCAGCCAGGCAATCGCGACAAAGACGAAAGATGCCGGCCAGGGAAACCAGTCTGAGAGCCACGCGAAGATGGTACTACTTCGTGATGACCCTGGGTGTCTGCGGCTGTTTCGGCGCCCGTCCACGACCACGATCGGCGCGCTCATCGGCGGTCTCGACCGGTCTTCGTGACCATGGTCACTCCGGCTCTCGATCACCCCTGGCGGGGGAGATGCCGTCGCATTATCTTGAGTGTGAGGGCTCCCCCAAAACGGTTCGATCCGGCGTTCGATTCTGGTCGCCGACTTCATATCGGAGCCGCGGAGGTGACTGTGGAAAAGCAAGGAAATCTCTGGTCGATCGTGCTTGCGGGCGGAGAGGGATCGCGTCTGAGTCAGATTACCGGCGGTTTCGAAGGCAGCGCCGTCCCGAAACAGTATTGCAGCGTCAAGGGTGGGCCGTCGCTGCTGCGGCAGGCGTTGCGGCGTGCGCGGGCGGTGGCGGGGCCCGACCGTACGGCGGTGGTTGTCGCCGCCGAGCACCGCCGCTGGTGGTCGGTCGAACTCGCCGATCTCCCGTCGGTGAACGTCGTCGTCCAACCGTGCAACCGAGGCACCGCTTGCGGGGTTCTGTTGCCCCTGATGCAGGTGCTCGCGCGCGACCCGGAGGCCACCGTGGTGGTGCTGCCGTCGGACCATGTGGTCGCCGATGAGCCGACCCTGATCGCGGCGATCAACGCAGCCACCGAGCACATCCAACTGGAGCCGGATCGACTCGTTCTGCTCGGGTTCGAGCCGGAAGGACCGGATACCGGCCTCGGGTGGATCACGCGTCGCTCGGTCGAAGCCCAGCCGGTCTCGCCGGTCTCGCGTTTCGTCGAGAAGCCGCCCCGGTCGCGAGCCGAAGAACTGGTGCGGGAAGGCGCCCTGTGGAACAGCTTCATCTTCGCGATGCGCGCAGCGGAGCTCCTTGCGCTCTTCGAGTGGGCGCTGCCCTGGCTGACGAAGATGTTCAAGTTCGCTCTCGGTCGATTCCGCCTTCGGATCATTCGCGGCACGGGTGTCGAAGCTCTACGAACGTCTGCCGAATGTCGACTTCTCGCGCGCCGTGCTGCAGGAGGCGGGCGCCGACCTGCGAGTCATCGCCGTCCCGCCGTGCGGGTGGACGGATGTCGGGACACCCGAAGGCATCCTTCGCAGCGCCGAGGCGAGCGGCCGCGACTCCATCTTGGGGGAGCCCTCGCTGACCGCGAGCCGGGCGGCGCTCGACCTCGCCGAAGCACTGCGCGCGTATGAAGAACGATTCGGACCGAATGCCTCGAGCGGAATCGGCCAGAGGACCTTCGCCGATCGGTGAGGGCGCGGCTCGGCTGACGCGATCGGCGATTCGAGGATCGGACGCCCTGGTGCTCGGACCCTTGCCACCAGCAGGCGGACGCCGAAACCGCGGCTATGTGTAGCGCCGGCGTCTCGCCGCGCCGAAACCGCAGCCTTTTCCGTGACACCCGCACCCGGCCCCGGATCGGGTATCGTGACAACGACGAGCGATGACCTACAACTTCGATCCCGACACCTGGCTCAACACCAATCGCGCCGCCCTCGAAGCGCGACTGAATCGAGGCGAATTGAGCGCTGCGGAGTTCGAAGCCGCGCTCGACGATCTCGATCGCCGCTACGACGAGATGGTCGCTCGGCTCGATGGAACCTATGTGATCCCGCCCGACCGGCCGGCCGATGCCTGACTGAGGCGGGTCCGTCGGGCCCTCGGCGCGCCTGCGGCCGTGGAATGCCCGATCGTCCCTGCCGGTTGCAGCGATGAAGAGCGATTCAGTGTTCATCCGAGGGTCTTCGTGTGCCTGCGCCGAAGAAGGGCTTGCCATGACCGACGAACCGAGAGAACCGATTTTCGAGGACGATCAGACGCTTTCGTTGCCGGACCCCGCGGCGACCGATGCGCCCGCTGAAGAGCGAGAAGCGGGTCAGCCGGAGTCCATCGGAGGCTTTCGCATCATCAAACGGCTCGGCGAAGGCGGAATGGGTACGGTGTGGGAGGCGGAGCAGTCGCAGCCGCGGCGCCGGGTGGCCCTCAAGATCATGCGCCGCGACCACGTTGTCGACGAGCTCCACGCCCGCATGTTCCGCCGCGAGGCCGAGTCGCTCGGCCGGCTGCGCCACCCCAACATCGCCGCGATCTACGAGTCGGGCCACACCGAAGACGGCCACGACTTCTTCGCCATGGAGCTGGTTCCGGGGGTCACCCTCGATGTCTGGCTGGCCGGGCGTGAGACCCTCGTCGACGGCGAAGAGCTCAAGCTGCGGCTCGGGCTCTTCCGTTCGATCTGTGATGCGGTCCACTACGCCCACCAGCGCGGCGTCATCCACCGCGACCTCAAGCCGTCGAACATCATCGTCACCGACCTCGGCGTGTCCTCCGGCGCCGGCTCGGCGGCCGACCCGGCGCTGACCATCAAGATCCTCGACTTCGGGCTCGCGCGGATCAACGACGCCGACATCGCGGCGACCCTGGTTTCCGAGATCGGCGTGATCAAGGGCACGCTGCAGTACATGAGTCCCGAGCAGGCGAGGGGCGACGTCGCCGCCATCGATCTCCGCAGCGACGTCTACGCCCTCGGGGTGATCCTCTACGAGATGCTCACCGGCAGGCGGCCCTACAACGTGACGAGGGCCGCGCTCGCCGAAGCGGTGCGGGTCATTTGTGAGGACCCGCCCGATCCGGTGGGCAGGAGTTGGAGCGGGACTCGCCGGCTCGACCAGGATCTCGAGACCATCGTCGGCAAGACCCTCGAAAAGGACGCCGACCGCCGCTACGACAGCGCCGCCGCCCTGCGCGAGGATGTCGAGCGGTACCTGAGCTCGCAGCCGATTCTGGCGCGGGCGCCGAGCGCGACGTATCAGCTCAAGAAGATGGTCCAGCGCAACCGGCTTGGGGCGGCCTTCGCCGCCACGGTCCTCGCCCTGCTGGTGGTGTTGGCGGTAACGATGACCGTGCAGGCCGGCCGGATCGCGCGGGAGCGCGACCGGGCCGAGAACGAAGCGGCGAAAGCGACGGCCGTGAGCCGGTTCATGCGCGAGACCCTCAGCGCCGCGAGCCCGTTCGAGCAGGGCGTCGAGATCACCGTGGCCGAGGCCCTCGGTCAGGCGACCACCAGGATCTCGCCGTCGTTCGCCGATCAGCCCGAGGTCGAGGCCGAGGTCCGCCACACCATCGGCGACACCTACAACACCCTCGGCCGGTACGACGAGGCGCAGCCGTTGCTGGAGTCCGCCCTCGAGATGCGGGCCGGTCTCATGGGCGCCGATTCACCCGAGGCCATCGAAACGATGGCCTCTCTGGCCCAGCTCTCGTGGCGGAAGGCGGATTACGACGAGGCCATCGCGCGTGGTTACGAGCTGCTCGAGGCGAGACGGCGGACCTTCGGAGACCCGAGCTCGGATGTGGCGGTCACCCTCGATTTCCTCGGCCGGGTGCTCATGGAAGCCGGCCGCTACGAAGAGGCCGAGCAGGTCATTCAAGAGGCGCTCGCCATGAGCCTCGCGATCCACGGAGAAGAGTCGGTCCACGTGGCCGGGTGTTACCAGAACATGTCGGTCCTCGAGGAGCTCTGGCGCCAGGACTATCTTCGCGCCGAGGAGCTGACCCGTAAAGAGATCGAAATCCGCCGCGCGGTCGAGGGTGGAGACACCATGGAGAGCGCCGGCGCCCTCAACAATCTCGGGATCTACATCATGCTCCAGGGCCGGCTCGAAGAGGCCGCGGAGATCATCGAAGAGGCGAATGTGGCGGTGCGGCGGTTGGCCGGCGACCGGCACCCCGAGCTCGCCAAGGGCCTCGAAAACCTGGGCAACGTCAACTTCCGGCTCGGCAACTATGACAAGACCCTCGCTCTTCTGGCCGAAGTCATCGAGATGCGCCGCGAGGTCTTCGGCGACGACAGTCCGCAGGTCGCCCGCGGGTTGACGAACCTCGGCTCCGTCTACCGTAAGTCGGGGCAGTTGGATCTTGCCGAAGAAACCCTCCGCGATGCGGTGGCGAGAATGGAACGCGCCTACGGCCCCGATCACCCGGACGTCGCATCGGCGCACCGCAGTTTTGCGATCGTCCTGTGGGAGCTCGACCGGCTCGACGAGGCCGAGGCCGAGTTGCGAACCGCGCTCGCCATCGCCGAGCGCGTCTTCCCCGCGGGAAGCCCGGGGGTCGGCGGCTATCAGAGCTACCTCGGCAGACTGCTCGCCGGCCGGATGAGCTTCGTCGAGGCCGAGCCGCTGCTGCTCGCGACGTACACCGCCCATCTCGAGGCGTTCGGCGCCGAAGACCCGAGGGTCGCCGCGGCTGCGGCCGCGCTGGTCGAACTCTACGAAGCGTGGGGCCGGCCCGGGGAGGCGGCGCGCTACCGGGCGGGCTGAGCGCCTTGGACACCCGCCGATCCCCGCATCGGAAATGACCGCCGCCCGGCAATCGTTCCCCTTGTGACGCGATCGCGTCAGAAAGGTCGATCCATGAATCTCGCTCGAATCACCGTCGCCTCGACGATCCTCGTTTTCGGTGTCGCCTGCGCCGCCGACAGACCCGCAACCGACGCCGCCGAAAAGGCCGCTCCCGCTTCCGTCTCCACCGAGAGCGGTGGGGGAGGGGAAAGGCTCGCGCTTCCGGGCGCCAGCATCGACCAGCCGGAGGGTTGGGTCTTCCGGGCGCCGTCATCCTCGATGCGGCTGGCCGAAGCCGAGATCCCGGGCGCCGCCGGACCGGCTCTGCTGACGGTCTTCTTCTTCGGATCGGGCGGTGGCGGCGGCATCGACGCCAACCTCCAACGTTGGGCAGGGCAGATCGAAACCGACCCCGACGCCGAAACGGTGCGCGACAGCTTCACGGTCAACGGCTACACGGTTTCGACCATCGGCGTCGCGGGCACCCTCCTGCCGAGCCGGATGGGCGGCGGCCCCACCGAGCCGATGCCGGGCTCGAGGCTTCTCGGCGCAGTCATCGAGGGCCCGGGCGGCCCCTGGTTCTTCAAGATCACGGGCCCCGGGGAAACCGTGCTCGCGGCGGCCCCGGCATTCGACGGCATGCTGCGTTCGATCAGCCCCTGAATCCGCGCCCGCGCCGCTGCCGGTCGCCGCGTGTGTCGGCCGGCAGCGAGCGCGGCAGGCGTTCCTCGGGTTACTCTGACTCGCCACCGGGAGCGTCGGTGGCGTCCTCCTTCGGGCGCAGCATCAGCGCCCGGCGGTTCTCGACGCTTCGCAACCAGAGCGGGATAAAGGCAGCCAAATCGCGCAGCTCGTCCTCGATGGCCCTCAGCCGCGTGACGATTCGCGAGCTCAGGGTGTGCTCGACCGTGTCGATGGCGCCCCCGCGGGCAACCCGGTCGTAGCTGCGGTCGGTGGACTCCCTGAGTCTCCCGAGGATCTCGCTCGCCATGGAGTAGAGTTCGTTGACGATCCGGCACGACTCCGGGAGCTCGCTCGCGTGCGCCTGCAGGACCTCGAGTTCGTCGATTCGGATGCCGCGCAGCCCGATGATGCCCTGGAGCTTCGGAGCGAAATCGGTTTCGAGCGCGCTGAGGTAGGCCGCCAATTTCTGCCAATCAACGACCGACGGCAGTCGGCCCGTCCGGGTCATTTCGTCGATCACCGATCCAAGGCTCGAGTGACGTTCGGAGTTGATGTACTGCAGTTCGGCGTGGAGCCTGAAAACGGAGGTCAGCAACCACTCGGCCTCTTCCACGTCGCGGGGAAATCTGCGGGCGAGGAAATAGTCGACGTCGTGGCTGCTCCGGGGATCCGCGGCGAGAATTTCGCCGAGGGTGTCGACGAGGAATCCGTGCAGCTTGCCGATGGCGACGCAGAGGGTCCGCCTGAGGGCGTCGAACTCGGCCTCTTCCGGCCGATCCGAAAAGCGCTCGAGGTGAACAAAGACCTCGCTGTCGAGAAAGGCGATCTTGCTGCGCGCATTGCCGATCGCGGCATCGAGTTCCGGCAGGATCGAGGGCAGTTCCATCAACCGCTTGACCTCGCTGCTCAATACCGTGCGGACCTGGCGGACCGTGTCCCAGATTTCCAACAGCCGGGTCGGCGAACAGTGGAGAATGGCGAAGTTGCTCTCGAGCACACCATCGAGGCTTCGCACCGATCCCAGAAGCGCGCGGATCCGCGGGTTCTGAGACTGAACCTTCTCGAGACTCCATTCGAGAGGGAGTGCGTCCATTTCCTGCCTTTCTCAACACCGACGGTAGCACCTCCGAGGCCTGGTTTCGATGTCCAATCTCATCGATCCCAAGGAACCGGGCGAAGAAGAGGCCGCGATCCTCACCCGGCCTGTCTCGTTGAGTTGTCTCCGAACCTCTGGATAAAACCGAGCGACGGCCCCGGTCGGGCGCCGAAATAGCGACAGAATGTGACCCGCGGCACTCCGATGGATCTTGTGGTGATCGTCCCCTGAACCCATATTCTGTAGTGCACCGACAAAGCCACAACCGGCGAAAGCCGGCGTCGGAAAGCCTCGGGTCCTCGCTCCGCCCGCGATGAAACCAACGCGGCTGGAACCCAAGATCGCCGGGCTGCCGAAAGCGCTGGCGAGGTGGAAATGCCTCCACCCCGTCAAGCCGCAAGGGAGGTAGCAATGGCAAGACTTGTTCGTTCCACCACCGTCCACGCCCGGGCCGAAGACATCTTCGAGTTCCTCGAGGACAAAACTCACATCCCCGAGTTCTGGCCGAGCATGTTGGAGGTATCCAATATCAAAACGCTGCCCAACGGCGGCAAGAAGTATGACTGGGCCTACAAAATGGCCGGCCTCCGCATTGAAGGGGACAGCGAAGAAATCGAAGTCATCCCGAACAAGAAGATCGTGGCGAAAAACCGCAAGGGCATCGAAGGCACTGTGACCTGGCTGCTGAATGAGCACGGTACGAACACCGATGTCACCCTGGAGATGGACTACGAGGTGCCGGTTCCGGTGCTCGGCAAGCTCAACGAAAGGGCGGCGCACCAGTTCAACGAGCACGAGGTCAACGCCGTCATCGCCAACCTCAAGACCCAGATCGAGATTTGAACCCGACCGAAAGCCCCCGTCGGTTTGGTTCCTTCCCGGCCAGGCGCACCCCCTGCGCCTGGCCTTTTCCCAAGACGGTGCCAGAATAGTGCCAGGCATTCTATTGAGCTCTAACTCGGGTTCATTGCATTGACGCCGATGCTACGGCGCGATCCAGTTCATCGAGTTCCTTGAGGAATCCGGGATCTTCCGTCCGCCGACGGATGGCTCGGGTAAGCGTGTGCGACATCCCGCTTGGCGACTTGTGGAGAATTGAAGCGAGGGCGTTGACCTTGAGATGGTAGCGTTCGATGCCCAACACCATCAGCAATTCTCGTGCTCGTACAACCTCTGATGTTCGTTGACGCGAGCGAAGAAGGTCGGTTTTCAGATCGAGAGCGCCCACCGCAGTCGTGATGAACTCGTCCGCGTCGATGACCGGTCGCCATTCTGGTCCAAGCTTTTCGCGATCCCGTCGGGCTCTCACAGCCTGTTCAGGGTCTTCATCTTCGTCTTTTGGGGGTCTCCCGAGTTTCCACCAGGGAAGGCGTCCGGGTTCCTCGCCTATCCATGTCTCGCTGATCGCGCCCTTGAGTCTTCGGACGTATGTCTCGCTCCTCCCCGACCTTCGACTGGTTCCGAATACTCGCAGCACTTCGTCAACATCGACGATCGGGCTTTTGATCTTCCCGAGCAACTCGCAGTGTCCACTCCAGGGATACTTTGCAGGTCATCAACGATGCCTGCTTGGAGGGGATTCAGGTGGATGTAGATGAGGAGTTGGTCCAAGTACCGTTGGTCCTGGACTAACTTCGCTCGGTACCGCCCCTGCCAGAGAGGTCCAACGACCTGGTTCAGAGCATTGATGCGCCGAGTGACTCGCTGCTGAAGTGTTTTCATGGGCCGGTCGATCGACACCGCGCCAGACCGGACCGCCAGATGGTAGTGGTTTGCCATCAGGCACCAAGCGAAGATGGTGAGACTGTCGCGATTGACGACATCGGCGAGTATCCTGACGAAGGCTTCAGCCTCTTCCCCACTTCGAAGAACCGCTCGCCTCGACCGAGCCGATTGAATATGTGGTAGAAGCTCCTCCCTCAACAAAAATGCGACTTTTTCTTGGCATCAGGTTGAATCCTGAACCAGGTTATCACAAGAGCTTAATAGAGTGCCTGGCACTTTTTTGCGCCCGCCGCCATCACGTCCACTAGAGCCGATCGCAGCGAGGCGAGTTGTTCCATGCGAACAGCTGCCACAGTTGAGGCATGAATCTGTTGCTCTGCGATTTTCTGAGAGGTTTCCAGTTGTTCTCCAGCGATTTTCTGAGACGCCTCCAGTTGTTCTCTAGCCATCTTCAACTGTCGCCAAGAGACAACCCACGTCCCCAAAACCGCAATCAGGGTTATCACGGCCCCGATGATGGGAACCAAACTCCGCGCCTCAGCCGGGTTGAATGTGATTTCCACTTTCAGTCTCCTTCAATCGCTCCCGAATCCACCGAATCTCACCCATAGCCTTAGCCGCGTAGATTGTAGGGATGTCGCCAACCTGGGCGGCAACGATGATTCGCTGTGCTTCCTTTAGGCGGCGCTCTAGGTCGTCTCGTTGCTCGTTGTCCACGATAAGAGTTTACCCGGTCCTACTGGGCTCAGCCCATAACGATAACTATCTGCAGATCAGTGGCTTGGGTTGTGTTAGTTTGACGAAAACTGATGGAGGCGTACGTGACACACAATCCCCGTGAGATGGCTGAACTTCTCATGAAACATGCAAAAGCATGGTCCGAGATTGCCGAGGGAAAGCGCAACCAAGTAGCAGGTCGGAACAAGGGCGAAGAACAGTTAAGAAACATTGCGCTACTGCTGAGTGCCGTCGATCCTTACGAACGAGCGATCAAGGCTTGGGTGACGCCGAAACGCAGTGGGCGAGCCTGAAGAGCACTCAGGGGAGTGATGATTGGCAGGCCTCTGCGCGTCC
>CAVQJV010000055.1:0-85106 GCA_963712805.1 uncultured Acidobacteriota bacterium
GGCGGCGGCACCGCTGATTCGGTTGATGTCTACGCCGCCGGGCAGAAGCTCGATGGTGGCGGGTTGATCTTTGCGGACGGCTTCGAGTCGAACGGCACCGGAGCCTGGTCGTCCGCGACGTTCTGACGACGGCCCGGGACCGAGCGCACCGACCGGTACTGTAAAAGCTGAAAAAGGGCCGCAGCGGCGTCGAACATTGATCGATGCCGAACGTACATCCTCCATATGTCGTCTCAAGACGACGGTGGAGGTTGTGCAATGCGGATTAACCGGCCCCTGATTGGCCTTGGAATCGGAACCCTGCTCCTGCTCGGGAGCGTCCCCGGCCATGCCGACTATTTCGTGACCGATATCGTCGATGCGGCCAAGCGGGGTGACTACCACGCCGTACACCGGCTCATCGGGGACTCGCCGGAGGCCATCGCCGTCACCGACTCGGATGGCTACACCGCCCTCCACTGGGCCGGGATCCGCGGTCACTGGCGGATCTTCACCGAGCTCATCGCGGCCGACGCGCCGGTCAACGCCGTCGGCGGCGACGGCGGGACGCCTCTGCACTGGGCGTGTCACCACGATCGGCCCGACATGATCGCCCTGCTGCTCGACGCCGGCGCCGATGTCTCGATCAGCAACCGCTGGGGGCGGACTCCGCTTCACGTGGCATCGCGTCGCGGCTGCGTCCAGGTGGTCGCGCTGCTTCTCGAGCGGGGCGCCGATCCTGCGGCGGTGACCCGCGAGGGCTGGACGCCGCTCCACGTCGCGAAGATGAGCGACCAGCCCGAGGTGGTGGAGGTGCTGATCGAGGCGGGGGCCGACCCCGCCGCCACCGACGCCGACGGACGGACGCCCACCGAGGTCGCCCGGACCCGGCCGGCGCCGGTCGAGGTCGATCTCGCGATCCTCGACGACTACGTCGGCATCTACGACCTGGGGGGAGGCTCCACGACCAAGGTCTGGCAGGAAAACGGCGCGCTCAAGATCCGCGAGTTCGCGCCGGACGGGCTCTACCCGATCGGCGCTGACGCCTTCTTCTGCGACCAGGAGCCCTGGCTGGTCGAGTTCAAGCGAAACGACGACGGCGGTGTCGAGTCCATCACGCTCCATTTCCTCCGCAGGACGGTGCAGGGCGCGAAAACCGCGTCGCCGCGATACGTCGGATCGAAAGCCTGCTTGAGCTGCCACACTGCGCACGAAGAGGGCAACCCGTCGTTGGTCTGGCTCCAGAGCGAACACAGCCACGCCTACTGGCGACTCGCTGCCGACTGGGCGCTCTATCTCGGCAGGCTGCGGCCGCATTACGCCGACCTCGAGGACCCGATCTCCGACGAACGCTGTCTCCTTTGCCACGTCACCGGCCGGCAGGAGGACGACGCTCTCTTCGCCGCAACCTACCGCATGGAGGAGGGCGTGAGCTGCGAGGCCTGCCACGGCCCCGGGTCGCTCTACATGGACCCCGAGATCATGGCCGATCGGGAAGCCTTCCTCGCCGCCGGAGGCCGGATCCCCGATGAGAACACCTGCCGCGGCTGCCACCGCCGAAGCGAGCAGTTCGACTATCGCGACTCGAAGATGTGGCCGAAGGTGGCGAAGGGTCAGAAGGTAGAAGGTGAGGAAGTCAGGAGGTGAGGAGGTGAGGAGGTGAGGAGGTGAGGAGGTCAGGAAGTGAGGAGGTCAGGAAGTGAAGAGTAAAGAGTAGGGAACATCCTTACTTCCTTACTTCCTAACTTTCTTACCTTCGTACAGCGAGCGGAGCGAGCGCTCACCTTCTCACTCGCAAGCGACGCGAACGCTGACCTCTTCACCTCCTTCTCCGGCTCCGCCGGCCCGGCTACTCGAAGATCAACTGCGGTTGGAAGCAGCCCCCGTTCACCTGGTTTTCCTTCGACGCGAACTCGGTGCCGTCGTATCCGGCGAGCTCCTCCGCGTGGGCGACGAGCAGGGAGACGAGCCGGTCGAATCGCCCCCCGGCGCGCGATCGCTGAAGCCCGGATTGTCGCCGATCGCCCAACGCACGAAGTCGGTCACGTCGATGAGGTAGGCCGTGTTCGGCGGGTCCGCGCTGTCGAGGTTGACGGTGGCGAGCCGGCGCACGCCGACGTTGCTCGTCGCCCCCTGGTCGAGGAACGCGACACCGCTGACCAGGTCATTTCGCGGCGCGTTGTTCCATGTAATCTCGGTCTCCGCGAGCGCGCCGGGATCCCAGTCGTCGTTGTCGATGATCCCGGATACCACCGCGTCCCGCGGAATCGTCGACACGTGCCGAGTCGCGGTGAGCTTCAGGTGGGCCGTGGTGAAAGGTCCGGCCGCCGCGGCCGAAGCGAGATCGAACACCAGGTAGATCTTGCGCGCGTAGGTCCCGCCGGCGACCCCCTTGATCAGCAGGTTGCCGGCGCCGCCGTGGGGGTGTCGCCGAAATCGCCGCCGCGAACGTACGCGTCGGCCGTCACCACGAGCCCCAACGAACACGGACCGGAAGTCGCGACGCCGCCCTCATAGACCGGGTCATTGGACCGGTTGTCGCTGACGCTGAGGTACGGAATGACACCGTCTCGTGACTCCACGGTCAGCCAATAGCTGTCGCCTGCGGCTCCACCGGCGCCGAGGAATCCGAAGACGTTGTTGATCTGGTCCATGACGCCAGCCGCGAGACTGACGGCGCCAGCTCCGACCGTGCTGCCCGCCCCGTCCCGCAGGGTCAGGGCGAGCTCATCACTGACATCCGCGATCTCGAAAAAACCGACGTTGGATCGGAACCCGACGTTGCTCAGACCTGTGAACACATGGGTGGAGGGCGTCCCGACCGCGGACGCCACCGGGACCGCCGGGATCGACTGTCCGAAGGTCCCGGTGTCGGCCTGGTTGAAGGTCCGCGACCACACCAGAATGGGCAGATCGGACGAGATCCGAAGACCGCCGTTGGCTGCCGTCAGGCCCAGACCGTTGAGCATGAAATCGTCGACGGCGAGGATCCTCCCGGCATCGACCATCAAGGTTGTCGAGGGCCGTGGTCCTCCCGCCATCCCCTTCTGGTGATAGCTGACCTCCACCGTCGCGGCGGATTCACCCGGGTTGAAGATCCGGAGATCGCTGCGCCACACGCTTCCCTGCGCCCCGGGCGCCCGCGCCGCAGCGGTGATCGCGAGCTCGGTCGCGGCGTCGGCGAGACGCTGGAACATAATCGCCACCGGGTCGCCGGTCCCCTGATCGACCACCGAGCCGTAGGCGACGATCGGTGCGCTGGTGCGGATCACCGCGCGGGCGACAGCCGCCGGCGGCGCCCCGGCGGCGCCGAAGACGTCATTGAACTGGAAGTGTTCGAACCCGCTGAAGTCGCGTTCGGTCGAGCCGCGAAGGACGCCCTCGGCGTCATAGAGCTCGACGGTCACCCGACCGGCATCCGCGGTCGTGGCCGCGAATCCGAGATTGCTGCGGAAGTCGGGCGACTTGGCCAGGTGGACGATCTGCCCCTCTTCGCCTGCGGCCAGCGCGTCGTCGAGCGCGACCGCTGGGATGAACTGGCCGTAGGTGCTGCCGTCGGGGATGAGATTGTAGGTTCTCGTCGTCGCGACGAGCCGCTCCTCCTCGCTCTCGATCAAAAGCGCGGCGGTGCCGTCGAAGGCAAAGCCGCCGGCGAGCACATCCGCGACGAGGACCTGGCCCAGGGCCGGCACGACATAGACCTTCGACACATCGAGGAGGGAGTTGTCCTCTCCGGCCTCGAGCAGATAGACCCGCACCGAGGCTTCGAACTCGGTCGGGTTCACGAGACGCAGGTCGGTCCGCCAATTCGTGCCCGCCGCGCCGGTCACATGCGCGGCCGCCGGCACGATCCAACGGGCCGCCTCGGTGTTTCCGGCGAAACCGAGAACCAACGTCACACACACGACGAGGATCGATCTTCGGATCATCGTTTCCCCCATCCACCGTTCGCCAAGGGGTGCCACCGCAGCTCCGTGAGTTGTGAGATATCGAACCTGAGTTTCAATATTATCATCATTTCGCGGAACCGGCGCTCTTCGATGCCGCTCGGGTCCTTTCGATTGTCGTTTCGGTCAGGGAACCGACAACGACCATCCGGCGAGGTCGCCCGACTCGAAGTCGTCGGCGAAGAGGCCGGGAACGATCGCCGTCCGGACGCAATCGTAGGTCTCGGCGATCCGCGGGCCGGTGTCGACGACCGCGAAGTCGTTGATGCTCACGGCGGTCGCACCGGGGGTCTGGTCGAAGACCCTGGACCCGATCCCGAGATCGGCCCAGCTCGTCGTGGTGAAGAGATCGCTCTCGGCGGTCAGGGCCACCGTTCCGCCGTCGGCAAGCACGATTCCGAAACGGGCGAAGGTGTTGAGGATCACGCGCGCCGATGCCGGGTACTCCGAAACCGGGAAATCGGATCGCAGCCGCAGGCGGGCGCCGTAGGGAACCGAACCGACCGGGCCGCTGGGTCCGCCGGCGTGGGATGCCGGTCGGACGTAGAGCCGACCGCTGACACCGCCGAGTCCGGGGTCGTTGGCCATCCGCGCGTTGGGCAGGATGAAGCGGATGGCGTGGCCGAGGTCGCCTCCCCCCGTGGAATCGAGATCCAGGGAAGTCTGGATCTCGTCGGCGTTGAAGAGGAGCGCCGCCATCGGGAAGCCCGCGGCATCGGCGCTGGTGCAATGATCGCCTCGCCCTTCTGGGGGGTACTCGGCTCCGAGATGCCAGACGGCGAGACAGTGGGTTTCGATCTCGGTGGCGCTCGCTGCGTTCACGAGATACGCCTCGTAGAGGGTGTCGCCCTGAACCACCAGCAGGTGGCAATCGTTATTCAGGTTGTCGCAGACCATCCCGGTCTCGCCCTCGATGGCGGCGCCCGCTGGCACCGGCACAGCCGCCCCCAGGGGCTCGCAGTCGGGATCGTAGTAGCCCCATGGATGGCTGACGGTGGTGCGCGTGGGCGATCCCGATGGCGCGTGGACCACATTCAGGCTGAAGTCGATCTGCATCCGGCCGTTACCGAAACCTCCGAGACCCGACAGGGTGGCGATCATGGTCGCCGAGTCCGGGTGGACGGAGGCAGCGCTGATGTCCTGATTCCACACCGAGCTCGCCGGAAACCGAGGCGGCGTCTCGGCAGACGCCACACCGGCGGCGATGGTGAAGACCAGAGTGATCCTGATGTGAGTTTTCATGCATCCATGGTATCCACCGAGGTCGGGCCCCTGCGTGTCGGGTGTCACGCCGACCCGGCTCTAACCCGCTGATACACTGGATAGAAGGAGTGTGATCGAGGTGAACACCCGCGTCATTCCAGTCGTTGTGTCGTTGCTTGCTGCGGGACTCTGGCTCTCGACATCGTTCGCCGACATCCAGGATTGGATCCTCGCCGACGATTTCGAGTCGGGCAACGCGGGCGCCTGGTCGGCCACAAACGGCCCGTATCAGGTAATCCCCGAAGCCGCGAGCGAAGGAGCTTTCGGGCTGCGAATTCCCGCCGTCTTTGCCGAGCCGGCCTGGGTCATGGATGGGAATCCAGATAACGAGACGGTCATCCACACCGACTTCGATATCAACTTCGACGGGTTGATCATGGCGGACGGCGACGAATTCGATCTCTACATCGGGTGGGTGACCCATGACACCGACCCGGCCTTTGTGGTCTCGTTGAAAAAGGTGCTTGATCAGTATCACATCGAACTCAAGGCCTGGTCCAATCAGGGGGTATTGATCACCGCGAGCACCACCGGTTTTGCGGGTTCGGGATGGCACCGAATGACCGTCGAGTTCAGGGTCTCCACGAGCCCGACCCCCGAGGGCGTGCTCCGGGTCCTTGTCGATGGATCGCTCATCAACGAACTCGCCGACTTCGACAACCAGGACTTCGGGGTCAACAGCCTCCAGATCGGCGCCATCGCCGGCGTCGGCCAGACCATCTCGGGTTTTATGGACATCGATGTCTACACCTCGGTCCGGCTCTTCAACCCGTGGCCCTGCGCCACCACCGGCGGCGACCCCAGCGACGGCCGCCCGGTGTGTCTCGATGCCGAAGGCAGGGTGGGGTGCGTCGCGGTCGGCGGTTGCGGCGATGGCGTCGTAGTGTGGCGCGGGGCGGAGGATGTCAATCCTGGGAGGTCGCGGATTGGTGGGATTTACGGAAAGCCGGTCAGAGGAACATCTCGCGGCGAGTCGGTTCCATTTTTCATCGTCCAGGACGAAACCTCGCGGACCCCGGCGGTCGATATGGACGCTCAGTGCAACTCGATGGTGGCGTGGAGCTCGAGCCTCGATGGCGAGGCTGTCTTCACTGCAGTCGTGGGTATCGACGGGACACCGCTGACCCCCGTCGTCCAGGTCTCCCAGGGCACCGACGCCGAGCAGTGGCCGGTGGTCGCCGCCGATGACGGCGGGCGATACCTGGTGGCGTGGCGGCGCCTCGACAACGGCGAGGAATTCATCCGGGGCCGGTTCTACGCACCCGACGCAACGCCCCTGGGGCCCGAGTTCGCCGTCGATACAGGCAGCGGGATGGCCTCGCTTCCCGACGCGGCGATGAACGGCGCCGGTGAGGCGGTGGTGGTCTGGGAGAGCGAGGGCATGATCATGAGCCACCGATTCGACGCCGGGGGCGGCTCCATTGGCATCGCCGCACTCACCCCGGGACCGCCCGACGGCGAGCCGGCGGTGGCCATGGCGGTGGATGGCGGGTTCGCGGTGGTGTGGACCCGGTTGCTCGAGGATCGGCGCCTCTATCTTCGTCTCTTCGACTCGGATGGCGCGCCGGTCTCGGCTGAGATCCGCGTCGACACCCTCGACCCCGCCGACTGCGTCCAGCCGGACATCGCCATCGGCATGGACGGCGAGATCACCGTGGTGTGGTCGAGCACCTTCGCCGGACGGACCTCGATCCTGGGACGGACCTTCGGCCCCGATGGGACCGCGGTCGCCGACCCGTTCATCCTCGAGAACCGGGGCCGGGTCTGGCTCCCCACCGCACCCACGGTCGCGGCGGCCGAGCGTCTTCTCGTCGGCTACTCGGCCGAGACCGACATCAACGGCGCCCCCCGTGGAACGCTGATCGGCGCGAGATCGCCCTCGGCGATCTTCCACGACGGGTTCGAGTCGGGAGACGTTTCCTCGTGGTCCGGATCGATACCGTGAGACCGCTCCGGCCATGACGCCTTCCGACGACGACTTCGGCGACCAACCGACCCAACGGTTCTCATCGACGGAGTCCGACGCGGAATCACCACCCGGAAAGGGCGCCGGCGCCGATGCTCCGCACGACGACCCCATGGTGGGCCAAATGGTGGGCACCATCCGTCTCACCGATGTTCTCGGCGGCGGCGGGATGGGCAAGGTCTACCGCGGGATCGACGAAAAGCTCGGCCGGACGGTGGCGGTCAAGGCCATCCTCTCCGGCCAGATGTCCGACGGCGACGCCAAGGGCCGGTTCCTCCGCGAGGCGCAGGTCCTCTCGCGGCTCAACCACCCGAACATCTGCCAGGTTTATGACCACATCGAGGGCGACGAGAACGACTATCTCATCCTCGAGCTGGTGGAGGGCGAAAGCCTCAGAGAGGTCATCCGCCGGGGGGTGTCCCGGAAGACTGCTCTGGCCATCGCAGAGCAGCTCGCCGAGGTTCTGACCCTCACCCACGCCCGGGGCATCGTCCACCGTGATCTCAAACCCGACAACGTCATGCTCACGACCGCCGGCGAGGTCAAGGTGCTCGATTTCGGGCTGGCGAGGGAGGAGCGCGAACCCGCGGCGAGCCGTCGACACACCGTCGCGCACTCAAAAGAAAGCGTCTCTCCGTCCACGGCCATAGAGAGCGCCGTGGAGACGGTGCTCGGGACGGTGGTCGGGACCGTCGGCTACATGAGCCCGGAACAGGCCCGGGGCGAACCGGCCTCGCCGCCCAGCGACATCTACTCCCTCGGTCTGCTCGTGCAGGAGATCCTCACCGGCCGCGCCCCCTACGAGCGGGGTTCGACGGTGCGCGAGGTGCTCGTCGCCACCGCCATGGGGGTCAGCGCCCCGGTGGAAGGGCTGCCGGCTGATCTCGTCCAGACCATCGAGGCGATGAAGGCGGTCAACCCCGATGACCGGCCCACCGCCCCCGCGGTGCGGGACCGGTTGCGCCGGATCATCGACACGCCCCGCCGCCGGCTGCGCTGGGCGGTGGCGATGATCGCCCTCGCCATCACCATCGGCGGGTCGGCGAAGTATGCGTGGGACCTCAACCGTGAGCGGACGGCCGCACTCGAAGCACAGTCACAGGCTCTGACCGCGCGGGAGGACGCGGAAGAACTCATGACCTTCATGCTTCAGGATCTCTACGATGGGCTCGTACCCCTCGGCAGGCTCGATCTTCTCGAGCAGGTTTCGCGGCAGGCGCTCGAATACTACAAACCAGAGCGCCAAGGGGCGGCACTCACCGCGGAGGGTCGAAGACGAAAAAGCCGGGCATTGCGCAACATCGGACGAGTGTTCGAAAATCAAGGGGTTCTGGACCAGGCGGAAGATGCCTACCGGGCCAGCCAACGGATCTCTGCTGCCCTCGTGACGTTGAATCCGGAAGATCTCAATGCTCGGGCTGGATTGGCCCTCGCGTTTCAGGGAATTGGGCAAGTGGAGACGATGCGAGGCGAAGTCGACAGCGCGCTGAGTTCATTTGAAAAAGCGGTCGAACACTTCAAGATCTGCACCGCCGACGAATCTTCCAATCGAGTATGGAGGCGACACCTCGCGAACACCTACATTCAGCAAGGAAACCTGTTGTTCATGGTTGGAGAACTGAATCAAGCACTCCGAATCGTGCGGCTGGCCATCGATACAACTCAATTCATACTCGCCCAAGACCCGGATGATTACTCGCTCCAAGCCGATCTCGGCGATCGGTATCGAATCCTCAGCCAGGTGCTCGCTGCAAAAGGCGAAGTTGAAGCCGCGAAGGAGGCATCACAAAAGGATGTCGCTTTGTGCCTCGAGATGGCCCGCAAGGACGAGGTCAATGCCACTAACACCCAGAGCCTCCTCGAAGGCTATACCTGGCAGGGCCGGCTCCTGATGGAAGAGGGTGAACTCGTAGAGGCCATTGAAGCCCTTCAATCCGCCGTCCGCTTCGGCGAGCGACTCATCGCCGACGACCCGACCAACACCCACTGGCAGTTCCGCCTCTCGGCGTCGTACGACACCCTCGGCGAAGCCCTGCTGGCGTCCAGCCGGACCCGCGATGCCCTCGACGCCTTCACTCGGGCCCTCGATCTCATGCTGCCCATCGCGGCGCTCGATGCCAGCAACGCCTACTACCAGAACGACCTTGCCTACTCCCACATCCAGGTGGGCAAGGCCCGTGCCGCGCTGGGCCAGACCGGCGCCGCCCGCCAGGCCTGGACCGAGGCGGCCGCGGTCGTCGCGCCCATCGCTGACGAGAACGCCCTACCGGCGATCCAGGAGACCTACGCTCAAGCGCTGCTGCTGATCGGACGCGTCGAGGACGCCCGGCCCGTGATCCGCCGGGTCCTCGAAGCCGGGTGGCCCCTCGATCCGACCACCGATGCGCTCTGCCGGAAGCACGGCATCGAGATCGACTGACCGTGGTTTCACGATCGTCTGCCCGAGCGGCTGCCAGGCAGCCTCTCGCGGGATACAACGAGAGCCAGACAACGCCGCCCAGCGCTTGTTGGTCTAAACTCACGCCATGAACACTCCGACGCTCATCGCAGCCGCGTTCCTGACAATTGTCGGCGCCTCCGTCATCCACGCCGAGGCCCCCTCCTCCCCCCTCCCACGCGCGCCGCGATCGAGAGCGAGATGGGGCTGCGATCCGAGGGCGATGTCGTTCGCGGCCAGAGCGACACGATCGGTTTCGTTGTCACCGCGACGCAGGCCGAGGACGTCGTCTCCACCGCGATCGGGCTCGAGCGGACGCCATCTGGACAACGCGACGAGGCCCTCGGTCTGTCGTCGGACGCACGGATTCATCGGCGGTGTCTGTCCGCACGACGATCACCTCTACGCGGCGCGCGCCTATGTCCACCTCACCGAGCGGATCACGGCGCCGCGGGTGGTGCTCATCGGCGTCTTCCACGCGGCCCGGCTGTGGAATCTCGAGGATGTCCTCGTCTTCGATTCCTTCGAAGACTGGCACGGCCCGTGGAAGCCGGTCGCGGTCGACCCGACGCGGGAGGAGATCCTGTCGGGTCTCGACGACGGGCTCATTCGTCGTCGACAACGCCATGCACTGCCGCGAGCACTCGTTGGAGGCCATCGTCCCGTTCCTCCAGCATCGCAACCGGGAGGTCTCGATCCTTCCGATCCTGGTGCCCTACTCCTCGTGGGAGCGGCTGTCGGAGCTCGCCGGCGAGCTCTCCTCCGTGCTCGCCCACATCATGGATGAGAACGACTGGCGGCTCGGCCGCGACCTCGCCATCGTCGTCTCCTCCGACGCGGTCCACTACGGCCCCGACTTCGACCACGCCCCCTTCGGCATCGACGCGGCCGGCTACCAGAAAGCCGTCGACCGGGACGAACAGCTGGCGAAGAAGTATCTCGCGGGCCCGCTCGACGCCGCCAAGCTGGCGCAATTCGAGTACACCCTGGTCGACCCCAACAATGTTCGCACGTACACCCTGCCGTGGTGCGGCCGCTTCTCGATCCCCTTCGGTCTCGAACTCCTCCGCGACCTCGCCGCCAAGACCGGTCTCGAAATACCGGAGGGTCACTTCCTCCGCTATGCCACCAGCCTCTCAGAGCCGCAGCTTCCGGTGTCGCAGGCCACACTCGACGCCGGCCTCGGCACCACCGCCCCGTCCAACCTCCACCACTGGGTCGGCTATGCGACAGTCGGGTTCACAGTTCCGGAGTGAAGGTCTGGAAGTCAGGGGTTAGGAGTGAGGAGTTAGGGGTTAGGAGATAGGAGATCCTTCGCACCTTGCTCTTCCCACCTCACCTCTTCACCTCCTTACCTCCTCACCCTGAGCTCATCACACCCACGCCCGGCGCCCGGTGAGGCGGTAGTGCTCGGCGAGGGCCACGTGGGCGGCGTGACGGTAGAGATCGGACAGGGTCGGGTAGTTGTAGAGGGTTTCGGCGATGTCGACCGCCGTGGCGCTGGTGCTGAGGAACGCCTGTGCGATGTGGATGAGTTCGGAGGCACCCTGACCGATGATGTGGGCGCCGAGCAACTCGAGGTTCTCCAACGAAAAGAGCAGCTTGAGCATGCCCGACGCGCTCGCCGATGATCTGTCCACGCGGGTTCTTGTCGTAGTCCCCGCGGCCGCAGACGTACGCCTCGCCGCACTCGATGAGGGCCTCCTCGGTGGCGCCGATGTAGCTGACTTCAGGAATCGAGTAGATCGCGAACGGCAGTTCATTGTCGGCCAGATTGGGGCCCGGGATTCCCAGGGCGTGGCGGACTGCGCGCCGGCCCTGCTCCATCGAGGTCGAAGCCAGGGCGGGGTAGCCGATCACATCACCCACCGCGTAGATGTGTGGATGCGAGGTCTGGCAGTGCTTGTTGACCTCGATGAGACCGCGGTCGTTGGCTTCGAGGCCGATGTTTTCCAGACCGATGTCCTCGGTGTTGCCGTTGCGGCCGAGACAATACAACAACACGTCCGCCTCGAGCTCCGCACCCGAGTCGGTGCGGCACCGCACGTGCGGGTTTTCGCCGCCGATTCGGTCGATCGAAGCCCTGCGGTGGCCATGGATCGTGTTGACGCCCGAACGGGTCAGCGCAGCTGAAAGAACGCCGGCAATCTCCCGGTCGAAGTAGGGCAGCAACCGGTCTCGGGTGTCGACGAGAGTGACGGAGATTCCGAGAGCTGCAAAGATCGACGCGTACTCGATGCCGATCACCCCGGCGCCGAGGACGATCATCGACCGCGGCATCCTGGGCAGGTGGAGGATGCTCTCCGAGTCAAAGACGAGCTCACCGTCGAACGGAACCTCCGCCGGGCGGTTGGGACGCGACCCGGTGGCGATGACAATGACGTCTCCGGTAATGGTTTCACGAACCGCCCCGTTGCTGTCGGAGACGGTGACGCCGTGAAGATCGAGGAAACGACCGTGACCCTCGACAACCTCGACCCGATAGCGCGCAAGGGAATTGCTGATGAGCTCGAGCTCGCGCTGCACCACTGTCCGCTCGCGGTGCATGAAGTCGGCGACAGTGATCTCGTCGGCGATCTTGACCCGGATCCCGTCCATCTTGTTGCGGGTCAGGTTGTGCACGAACAACGCACTCTCGCGCAGGGTCTTGGACGGGATCGTGCCCCAGTTGACACGGTTGCCGCCGACGACGTGGGCGCGCTCGACCACCACCACCGAACGCCCCGCCTTCGCCGCCTGGATGGCGGCCCGCTCACCGCCGGGCCCGCACCCGAGCACGATCACATCGACTTTTCGCATCCTCTCCTCCGATGGCGGCAGGTCGGCCCAGACACCCGAAAGAACCGGGTGAATACGACGATCATAAACCGACGCGCCCAGGCTTCGGAGGGATCTCTCCGCCGGGAGGATTGCCGATGTGGAGCGTCGTCTCCCTGGCGAATCTCTCGATCATCTTATCGAACGATCAGCCGGTCACTCCGACTCGTCCTCAACCTCGACGTCTTCTTCAAAGATCATTTCTTCGTCGCCGCCCATCATCCCGCCGAGGAACGGACCGAGGATGCCCTGGAGAGACTGATCGAACTCCTCGGCGGTCTCGACCGCCTGGAGTTGGGTCAGCACACCGTCGACCATACCGATCATCATCATCGCCTGCATCGACCCCTGCTGGATCTCCTCGTCGGTGATCGCCGAGATCTTCTGCCGGGCCTCGGCGACGTTCTGATCCCAATCGGTCGCCATCTCGCTCGGCACCCAGCGGCCCTCGACCCGGGTGAACTGCTCCTCCTCCGGCTCCTCGCCGGGAGCGGTCATGCGCAGGGTCGCGGTGTCGCCGTCGCGGGAAACCACCTCGATCTCGGTCTGTTTGAGGGCCTGCACGAACTCACGGTCGAAGGCGTCGTCGCCGCTCGCCTTCGACTTTTCGGCGGCGAGATTCATCAGGTCGCGGCCGGTGGTCGCGAGGTACTTTTCCCAGTCGATGGTCTTGAGCGTGTCGAGGCTCGAGACGTCACTCGCGAAGAAGCTGTCGAGCAGGCTCACCATCGAGTCCCAGCCGCTCTCGACCTCGTCGCTCTTGTCGCCCGCAGCCTGAAGGGTCGAGCTCGCCAGGATGATGTCCTTCTTGTCGCGCAGGAGGGCAGCGGTCTTGCGGCCGACACCGAAGGCCGCGTCCCAGACCGCCGGGTCCATCTTGGCGGCGAAGGCGTGGGTCAGCTCGGTGATGTCCTTCTGGTAGGTCGGCGGCAGCGCCTGCCAGAGCACCTCGGGGTGGCGGTCGGCGAGGGCATCGCCGACCGCGCGGGCGGTGCCCTCCGGCGAGTCGGGGATGTCGACCGCCGCGGCCGGGACGGCAAACGCGATCAGCATCGCGGCGATTGCGGGGATCAAGAAACGCTCCGGTCGAGAATTGTGGTTCACGGTGTGTCCCTTCAACGAGGTCGTTGGGTCCATTGTCGCACGAAGTTACCCAGCCGAACCATTCATGAGGTATTCGTCCGAGGGCGACGGCGCGCCCGTCGGCCTCGAGGCCGTGAGTCGGCGGGGGTCCAGGGCGAGCGGACTTCTCCGGCATCGTTCAGATCTTGAACTTCGCGATGAGTCGATTCATCGTCGCCGCGAGGGTCGAGAGCTCCTCCGCGCGGGCGCTGATTCTCACGCTGCCCTCCGACACCGCAAACGCCACCTCGTTGACCTCGGACATGTTGATGCTGATGTCGTCGAGCCCTTCGGAGATGCGGGCGATGTCGACCGTGGCCTGCCTGACACCGAGCGAGGACTGGTTGACGCTGGCGGCGATCTCATCGGTCACGGCCGCCTGCTGCTCGACCGCGGCGGCGATGGTCGACACCGTGGCGTTGACGTTTTCGACGACCGAGGAGAACTTCTCGACCCGGCTCACGATGAGATCGGTCGAGGTCTGAATACCGCCGATCCGGGCGCGAATGATCTCGGTGGCATCGGAGGTCTCGCGCGCGAGTTTCTTGACCTCGTCGGCGACCACGGCGAACCCGCGCCCCGCGTCGCCGGCGCGCGCCGACTCGATGGTCGCGTTCAACGCCAGGAGGTCGATCTGATCGGAGATTCGGTTGATCACCGTGGTGACCGAACTGATCTCCGCAACCTCTCGCCCGAGATTCTCGATCATCTCGGTGGCGCTCGCGCTCTCGGCGACGGCGTCACCGGTGATCTTGGTCGCGTTTGCGGCCTCGCGCGCGATCTCACCGACCGAGCCCGTCATCTCTTCGACCGAGACCGCGATGGAATCGGCGGCGGTGGAGGTCTCCTCCATCGACACGGCGATGGAACCGAGCGCGTCGGTGAGCGTCCTCACCGACTCCGCTACCGACTCCGACCGGTCCGCGGCAGAAGCGGAGTCTTCCGAAAGCTGCTGGAACACCCCCGTCAGCTCCTTCGACGACGATGCCATCACATCGCTTCCCGACACCACATCCTTGATCAGACTCCTGACGACTTTGGTCAACAGCCGGCGCATCAGAAGCAGGGCGGCGGCCAACCCGATGATCGCGACCGCGATGTTGAGGTTGCGGGCGGTTTTGATGGCCCCGGTGGCGGCTTCGGTCGACGCCCGCACCATGATGCCGCCGAGCACCTCGCGGGACGTTCCGTGGCAGTGGTGGCACCGGGGCGCATTGTGAATCGGCCGGACGACGCTCAAGTGGGGAACGTCGACGACCTCTTCTTCAAAGAACTCTCCCTGTCGCTCGGTGTCGTGAGGAGACGGGTCCAGAACATCAAGGACGGATTCGTTTTCCGTGACCCGGCCGATACCGTCGCCGACCCACCGCGGATCCGTGGCAAACGAAACCACACCCAGAGGATCGAAGACGAAGACATCGACATCGGGGGCGTTGGCCTTGAGCATTTCGAACTGCTGGTTGACCGCACTGCTGTCGCCGATCGCCAGGGACTCGCTCATGGCGCCCAGGATGGTGGTCGCCAGCAGCTCTCCCTCGTTGCGGACCAGCCGTTGCATCAGAATCCGCTCCCCCACCACAGCGAGGACGGTCATCCCCACCATCATGATGATCAGGATCCCGGCGAGGACCTGAAGAAGCTTGACCCACGGCCGTTCGTCGAGGAGGTCTGAAATACCCATCGCCGCCCCCTCAGTGCCCGCCGCCGTAGATCAAGGGCTTGAAATTGAACGCCTTGATCCGCTCCTCGTTGTGGCAGGGCACGCAGTCTTCTCGGGTCAGTTTGCCCTTGATGTCGTCTGCGTCAGCCGTGGCCACATGCCGGCTTCCAGGGCCGTGGCAGACCTCGCACCCGGCGTTCATGAGATCGGGGGTTTCGCCCTCCGACCGAAAACCCCCGGGACGACCGTAACCCGTGGTGTGGCACTCGAGGCACCCGCGGAACTCCGCCGGTGTCAGCCGCGACCTCATCTTCCTGATGCTCTCGAAAGAGTGCGCCTTTTTCGCGAAACTGTGGAAGTTCTCGTGTTCGGTCGCATGGCAGTCCCGGCAGGCCGCCGTGCCGACATAGCTCCGGCCGCCTTCGGACTGCGCCAAGACGGTCGACGTGAAAGCGCCGGCGCCGCCGACACCGAGGAACAGGAGGAACACCCAGATCCGAACACCCGTCGTCTTCGTCATCAGAGCCCCCTAACCCCCAGCGGACCTGCCGACGATCCTCGACCCCGCCCGATTCATCGGACACTCGTGCATGTCCACCGAGGTCGGAATTCGGCGCCCCCAATTCCACTGAGCGGCCGTTCTGATTTCTTGAACTGTATCTACTATACCATCTTGAGACGGCCACGCTGCCATAGATTCACTCTTGACTTGATGTCTGCCGGCCGTCCAATGGGTCTCGGCTCTTTGCAGCACCAGCGCCCTCGCCGGCGGGGCAACGACAGCTCATGAATTGTACGGGCTAGATCTTGACGCAGCGGATCCCCTCGCCCTTCCTCGCGGGGCCGAAGCAGCCGCTGCAGGAAACGCACTCGGCGCGACGTCGGTCGCCCGCGGCCCATCTCGCCGGCAGGTCGGGCTCGCGGATCAGCGGCCGCGACATGGAGAAGTAGTCGGCGGTCCCTCCGGCCAATACGCTCTCCATCTTCTCGAGGGAGCGCATCCCGCCGACCAGCATGATGGGGACCCCCGGCGCCGCCTGGCGGATCGCCTCGGCCTGGGGCAGGAAGTACGCCTCGTCGGCCTCGGTCTCGATCTTCGACCGCGCCGCGCCGAGCTTGCCCGAGCCGCCGGTGCCGCCCGAGACCTCGATGGCGTCGATCCCGGCCTCGGCGAGCGCCGCGGCCAGAAAGGTCGCGTCCTCCTCGGTGGTCGAGCCGTCGAGAAAATCGTTGGCGTTGAGCTTGATCATCACCGGCCAGTCGGGGCCGACCAGTGCGCGCACGGCGGCGTAGACCTCGCGGGTGAAACGCGAACGGTTCACCACGTCCCCGCCCCAACGATCCCGGCGCAGGTTGCGCGAGGGTGAGAGGAACTGAGCGAGGAGATATCCGTGGGCGCCGTGGAGCTGGACGCCGTCGTAGCCGGCATCCTTGAGCCGCCGCGCAGCGACCGCAAAGCACGCGATGAGAGCTGTCGATGTCGTCGGCCGACAGCTCGCGCGGAACCTCGGGATAGCCGGGGCTCGCCACCGCGCTCGGCGCCACCGGGTCGCCACCGGTGGCCTCTCGATTCGCCTGGCCGCCGCAGTGGACGATCTGGGCGACGACCTTGCCACCGTGTCGTGCACGGTGCTCGGCGAGTTCGGCGAGGCCGGGAACGAGCTCGTCGCGATCGGCGAGCAATTGGGTCGACTGCTGCCGGCCATCGGCGCGCACCGCGATGTAGCCGGTGATGATGAGACCGACCCCACCGTCGGCAAGCTCGCGGTAGACATCGATCAACCGTTCGTTGACGCTTCCGTCGGAGTTGCTGAGCCCCTCCCACGTCGCCGACCGGACCAGTCGATTGCGAAGTTCGAGGCCGTTGATGGTGGTGGTGTCGAATACCGATTTCATCGATGAGTCCTCCGTGCGCAACCTTTGCAGGATAGTCGATCTCAGGCGATCGCAGGATTGCATCGGAGTTTCACCGCAAAGACGGTCATTCTTGCGATGTTCTTAGCGAAACCTTGGCGCGCTTTACGTCTTCGCGGTGGGAACCCGTTGCGGTTACCAGCCTGGTCCGTTCGAAGGTTGGACCCACCGTCAACCGCTGCTGCGATGGAGCAAATACCTAATACCTAATACCCAATACCTTCAGCTCTCCGGTATCCCCTCCTCAACAACATCTGCCATCGGCGTCAGCGGCGACCAGCCCATCCCGTCGGGTTCCCTGCCGGCCGAGAGGGTGCCGACGACCTTCCCATCGGTGAGATCGATGATGGAGATGTCGTCGGCGTTGGCATGAGCGACATAGACTCGCTTCTCGCTGTCGACGATTTCGATGCCGATGGGCACCGAACTCTCGCCGAAACGATCGCTGAACAGCCGCCCGTCGTCGCCCTTGCTCTGCTGGTTGAAAACGATCCGGCCGATCTCCTTCATATCGGCGGTCGAGAAAACCGAGAGGCTATTTCCCTTGGCGTTGGTCACCAGAACGAAACGACCATCCGCGGTGGCCTCGGCCCTGATGGGAAATTCGCCGGCCTCGATCTGAGCGATGACCTTACGACCCGTGGCATTCAACACGCTGACGGTGTTTGCGGCCCGATTGGTGACCCACACCTGCCGCCCGTCCGGGGTCACCACAATTCCCTCCGCGCCCTCTCCGGTGGAAACATTCGCCACCGAACCCCGAGGGCGAGATCGATGATCGGTCACCGATCCCGAACCGATGTTGGCCACGAACGCGAGGCCGTGATTTCTGGCCGACCGACACCATGTGGGAGATCTCGCCGTCGGTGGAGATCTTCTGTTCGATCTCACCTATCTCGATGTTGACCCGAAGGAGCGCTTGTTGATCCTCAGCCGTGACCAGGGCAACTTCGTCGCTGAGCCAGACGATGCCGTGCGGATGGGTGCAATCCCCGAGGTTGATGGTCTTGACCACCTCGGCCGTCCCGACATCGATCACCGTCAAGCTCGATCCGGGTTCGTCGCGCGTTCCGTAGTTGCCGACCAGAGCGAGCCGACCGTTGGGCGAGACAGCGACCTCATGCGGCGCGTTCCCGGTGGGGAGCGTCGCCCGTATCTCACCGGAACCGGTGTCCACCAGCGACACCGTTGCCTCGGACTTATTGGCCACCACGAGGGTCCCCGCGCCGACGGACAACGGCGCCACAGCCGCCGAAACGAGAAACAAAATGAGGGCAATGATTCTGCACATTTCGGTTCTCTCCTTCCCCACAGCCTAGCAGTTCGGTTGCACAAAGCGCACGGATGAGACGCAATAATGAATTTGGCCGAGCCGGTTCCCGGTTATGATCAACTGAGACGGGCGCGGGATGGAGGGGGAAACCAATGAAACGAGTGCTTCTGGCGGCGGTGGTGGTGGTATTGTGCGTCCCGGTTCTGGTGGCCGATGACGACCTGGCGAAGGCCGTCGCCGAGGACTACGACGCCTACCTCGCCGATCTCTATTGTCATGACCGATGAGAAGGTCCCCGGCGCCTACTTCTCGGTGGGTGGAACCTCGCAGGCGGACATCGACGCCGAGGCGGCGGGCGGGCCACCGGTCCCATCGCACCACTCCCCGCTCTTCAGGGTCGAGGCCGAGCCATCGGTGACCATGGGAACCGCGGCCATGACCATCGCTGTCATGGAGCTTCTCGGCACGAATTGATGGTGGCAACCACAGCCCCGGACTGTGCGTACCTTCCCGTGAAAAGGACGGCCGATCGTCGGCCGAGCGTGGTAGATTTTCTGCGTTGACCGCTCGATATTCAGAGGGCGTCCCGGGGGGATTCCCGCACGGCACAAAAAGGAGATTTGAACAATGCGCACAAAAGCGACGGTGATGTTTCTCTGTGGTCTCGCCTTATTGACTGGATACGCCATGGCAGAAACTGTCGACGAAATCGTTGCAGCCAACCTCGAGGCCAAGGGTGGCGAAGAGGCTTGGATGGCCCTCGAAACGGGAAGAATGGGCGGCACCATGCGGATGGGCGGCGGCGCCGCCGGCGCCATGGAGATGCCGTTCACGGTCGAGTTCAAGAAACCGAACAAGATCCGCCTCGAGTTCACCATGCAGGGGATGACGGCGGTCCAGGCGTTTGACGGCGAGATCGGCTGGGCGATCCTGCCCTTCCTCGGCAAGACCGAAGCCGAAGAGATGGCCGAAGACCAGGTCAAACAACTCAAAGACCAGGCCGACTTCGAAGGCGTGCTGGTCAACTACAAGGAGAAGGGCCACACCGTCGAACTCATCGGTCAGGAAGAGGTCGATGGAACTCCGGCGTACAAGCTCAAGGTCACGAGGGCCGACGGCGACGTGGATTTCCTCTATCTCGATGAGGAGTACTTTGTCGAGTTCAAGATGGAGGCGACGCGCGAGGTCCAGGGCAACGAGGTGACGGTGTCGACGGTCCTCGGCGACTACAAAGAGGTCGACGGCCTGCTCTTCGCCCACTCCATGGAGATGGCCTTCGGCGGTGGCGAGGCGCAGCAGGTGGTCACCATCGAGTCCATCGAACTCGGCATCGAGATTCCCGACGAGCGGTTCGCCATGCCCGAGAAGGCCGAGGCCGAGGCTGCGGAGTAGTCAACGACCCTGGGGGAAACATGAGTCACAGAGTACGTACGATGTTGTTGATCGCGGTGATCTTCACCGGGATCGGTGTGATCCAGGCCGGCGATACGATCGATTCCGCCACCTTCGGCGGCCTCAAGGCCCGCGCCATCGGGCCCGCGGTCATGAGCGGCCGGATCGCGGCCATCGACGGAAACGCCACTGATCCCGTGACCATCTGGGTCGGCGCGGCCACCGGCGGCGTCTGGAAGTCCGAGAACGCGGGTTTGAGCTTCGAGCCGGTCTTCGACGACCACACCCAGTCCATCGGCGCCATCCGCATCGATCCGTCAAACCCCGACACCGTCTGGGTCGGCACCGGCGAGACCTGGGTCCGCAACAGCGTTTCGGTCGGCGACGGCGTCTACCGCACCACCGACGGCGGCAAGACCTGGGAGCACCTCGGTCTCGACGCCACCGAACGCATCGCCAAGATCGCGGTCCACCCGGAAGAATCGCGACACGGTCTATGTCTGCGCCACCGGACAGCTGTGGAGCGCCAACCCCGAACGCGGGGTCTACAAGACCACCGATGGCGGCGTCAACTGGGAGCTGATCCTCTCCGTCGACGAGAACACCGGCTGCGCCGATCTCGACATGGACCCGCAGGAACCGCGAATCCTCTACGCCGCCATGTGGCAGTTCCGACGCTACCCGGACTTTTTCACCTCGGGCGGCCCCGGCAGCGGGCTCTATCGGACCACCGACGGCGGCGAGACCTGGACCGAGCTGACCGAGGGCCTGCCCAAAGGCGAAAAGGGCCGGATCGCGGTCGCCGTCGCCCCGTCGCGACCGTCGGTGGTCTACGCCACCGTCGAGTCCGACGACACGGCGCTCTATCGCTCCGACGATCTCGGGAACACCTGGAAAATGACCGACGACTCGACCAACATCCAGATGCGGCCGTGGTACTTCTCCGAACTCGTCGTCGATCCCACCGATCACAACCGGCTCTACAAACCCGGTTTCACCCTCACCGTCAGCAGCGACGGCGGCGAGAGCTTCAGCGGTCTCTTCGGCGCCGGTTTCAACATGGGATCGGTCCACTCGGATCTCCACGCCCTGTGGATCAACCCGGCGAATCCCTACCAGCTCTTCCTCGGCACCGACGGAGGCGCCTACATCTCCGAAGACCGAGCCAAGAACTGGCGACACGTCCGCTCGCTGCCGGTGTCGCAGTTCTACCACGTGAGCCACGATCTCGAGTGGCCCTACAACGTCTATGGCGGCCTCCAGGACAACGGATCGTGGAAGGGGCCGTCGCGCTCGCCCGGCGGGATCACCGGCGGCGACTGGGAGGTCGTCGGCCAGGGCGACGGATTCTGGGCCTTTCCCGATCCCAACGACGTCACCACGCTCTATGTCGAGTATCAGGGCGGACAGCTCTCACGCTTTAACGTCGCCACCGGCGAGTCCAAGAGCATCAAACCCTTCGCCCGCGACGGTGAGGAGGAGCTCCGCTTCAACTGGAACACGCCGATCCACCTGAGCCCGACCGAAGCGAAACACCCTCTACTACGGATCGCAGTATCTCCACTACTCCACCGATCGCGGCGACTCGTGGCGGACCATCTCGCCCGATCTCACCACCGATGACCCCGCGCGACAACGGCAGAAGACATCCGGCGGCATCACCATCGACAACACGACCGCCGAGAACAACGCCACCATCTACGCCATCGCCGAGTCGCCCATCAATCCGGACCTGATCTGGGTCGGAACCGACGACGGGTTGGTGCAGGTCACGCGCGACGCGGGGGCCACATGGGCCAGAGTCTCCGACGCGGTGCCCGATGTCGCCGAAGGCACCTGGGTCTCCTCGGTCTTCGCCAGCCCCTACGACGAGGGCACCGCCTTCGTCACCTTCGACGGTCATCGCCACGGCGACATGGCGCCCCACGTCTACCGCACCGATGACTTCGGCGCGACCTGGCGTTCGACCATCGGCGAAGGCCTCGAGGGTTACGTGTGGACCGTCAAACAGGATCCGGTCAACCCCGAGCTGCTCTTTGCCGGCACCGAGTTCGGACTCTTCATCTCCCTCGACGGCGGCGGTCAGTGGGCCCGGTTCACCGATCTTCCCCGAGGTCGCCGTCCACGACCTCGCCATCCACCCCACCGAGCACGATCTCATCATCGCCACCCACGGCCGCGGGATCTACATCATCGACGACCTGACCGCGCTGCGTGGCCTCACCGCCGAGATCATGGCCTCCAAGGTCGCCCTCCTGCCCTCCCGCCCCGCGCACCAGGTGCTCTCGGGCGGGATGGCGTGGTTCGGATCCGACGACGAGTTTGTCGGCTCGAATCCCGACGAATCGGCCTCGATCAACTACTGGCTCGCTCGCCGCCACCTCTTCGGCGACCTCAAGATCGAGGTCTACGACGCCGACGGCGAGCTCATCACGACGCTGCCGGGCAAGAAACGGCGCGGGATGAACCGGGTCGGGTGGCCCATGCGTCTCAAGGCCCCGACCATGCCGCCCGCCAACGCCCTGGTCATGGCGTTCCAGGGCCCCCGGGTCCCCGAGGGCGAATACACCTTCAAGCTCATCAAGGGCAAGGAGGTGCTCGAAGGCAAGGTCGAACTCGTCGCCGATCCGCGCAACCCCCACCCCAAGGAGGACCGTCTGCTGCAGCAGACCACCGCCCTCGACGCCTATCGACCTCCTCAGCGACCTCACCTTCGTCGCCGACAGCATCACCGACCTCCGCGACCAGGCGCGCGATCGGGCCGGGCAGCTCGAGAAGAAGGACCGGACCAACCTCGAGTCCTTCGCCGACGACCTCGACGCGCTCCACGGGACCCTCGTGGTGGCCGGCGAGGGTGGCCTGATGTCGGGAAGAGAAGAGCTCCGGGAACGGCTCGGCAACCTCTTCGGCGAGATCGTCAGCTACGACGGCCGGCCGTCGGACTCGCAGATCGAGCGTTTGGAGGGACTCGGCGCCGAGCTCGCGGCGAAAGCAGGCCGAGTTCGAAGATCGAGACCGCGAAGATCGACGGGTTCAATCGAACCCTCGCCAAGCGCGGTCTCGAGCCCCTCGTCCTGCTGACCCGCGAGGCGTGGGACGAGCGGCAGAACGGCAACGAAGGCTCGGATGCCACGGCAACCCGCGCCGTGGAGCGTTTTCTGCTGGGCCTGTCGCTCTCATTCGAGCCTCTGGCAGAAACCCTCGCTTACGCTGGTTCGTAGTCATTGTGCCGGCGAGACGCCGGCACTACAAAGGGCTGAGATCCACTGTAGGGCCGGCGTCTCGCCGGCCTACTGGTGACGAGGGTCGGAAGACCGTGGTGTCCGATTTCTTTCGGGTTCGTTCACCGGCCGCACGGTGCAGCCCAACGACGGGAAGATTCCGAGATCGGCGTTCACGATGCTGTAGCCCATGGCCATGTTGCCGCTGCCGTCGAGGGCAACGCTCGCCATCCAACGGTGCGAGCCGTTTGGAGCGAAGGTCCCCTGGAAGGCAAGCTGCCAGGGGCCGTCCGCGCCCTCGCTGTCAGGCGGACCTTCGACGATGGCCGACAGACCCTCGAATTCGAGGTCGAGCTCGGGTGACGCCGGAATGCTGTCGGTCACCCGGACCCTGAAAAAGGGATCGTCGGCCTTCTGGTGACCCGTGCCCGAAGCGGCGGCCCTCTGCGTCGAAGGCACCGTCGTCGCCCTCGCCGCCTCGTTGGAGATCGAAGAACAACCCTGCCGGTGCCGAGTTCGAATCTATGGGTGGCAGGGTCCGGACCGCGGGGCTGGTGCCGTCGAAGGGTCATTTTGACCGGTTCTGCACCACTTCCGCCTGCCGCCACCGACGCCGACGGGACGTCGGCGATACAAGGAACTGCAAGGACTCTCGCTGCGGGATGCGTCCGAATTGTAGCGCCCACGTCTCGTGGGCGTCGAGGTCGTTTCCGTGCCCGACCAAAAAATTCACCCTAGATCCACGATCCGGGCGCCCGACACCGGGCGACAGATGAAGACCGAACTCGGCAGATCGACCTCGGCCCGGTAGGCGGCGTGGACCTCGTCGGCAAAGGCCGGCGCTGCTTCGGCCGAGACAAGAGCGATGGCGCAACCGCCGAATCCCGCTCCCGTGAGCCGCGCGCCGAAGCAGCACGGGTGTCGCTGCGCCAGCTCGACAAAGAGATCGAGTTCGGGGCTCGAAACCTCGAAGAGATCCCGGAGACTGATGTGGGACTCGTTCATGAGACGCCCCGCGGCGACCAGATCCGACTCGGCCAGGGCCAGGGCCATGGCAAACGGCCGCGTCATCTCCTCGACGACGTGCAGCGCCCGCCGGTAGGTGATCTCGTCGAGTCGACCCCGCTCGAACTCGAGAAACCCGGGTTCGACATCCCTCAACGCCTGAATCTCGGGGTCGGCATCACGAAGCTCCTCCACCGCCGCCCGGCAGCTTCGACTCCGATCGTTATAGGCGCTGGTGGCGAGGGTCCGCGGCGCGCCGGTGTCGAGGACGACGATCGCGGCTTCGGCGGGCACCGGCACGAAATCGGCCTCCAGGGTGCGGCAGTCGAGGAGCAGCGCGTGCCCCTCCCGGCCCATGACGGAGGTGAACTGATCCATCAGCCCGCCTTCCACGCCGATGTAGTCGCGTTCCGCGCGGTGGCCGAGGAGCGCCATCTCGACCGGCGCCCACGCGATCCCGGAGGCCTCGCAGAGGGCGAGCATGGACGCCATGGTGAGAGCCGACGATGACGACAACCCGGATCCGAGGGGGATATCGCCGTTGACGACGAGATCGACCCCGAAAACCCGGTGCCCAGCCGAACCGAGCACCCAGGCCGCTGCTGCCACAAAGGAGAACCAATCGGATCCTCCAGGCGGGGCGAGATCATCGAGGCCGATCTCGCGAGTCTCGTCGAAGACGACGGAGCGGGCTCGGATCCGGCGGTCATCGCGGCGGGCAAAGGCGACCCCGACCCACCGGTCCACGGCCATGGGGAGAACCCAACCCTCGTTGTAGTCGGTGTGCTCACCGATGAGATTGACCCGGCCGGGGGCCAGCGCGATCTTCGGCGCGGCGTCGCGTCCGAATCGCGAGTTGAACTCGGCTCCGAGCCCGGCGATCCAGAGTGGTTGGGTGGTCACGAAGGAACGATCCGCATCACCTCGAGCGGCCGGTGGTGCTTCCATCCACCGCGGGTGAAATCAGGAAATTCCAGGGGCTGGCCGCCAGCCTCGATGGATCGGCCGCTGAGCTCGACCACCGCGCTCATCATGGCTCCGTCGTAGACGTCCATATCGACGGCACGGCCTTTTCTCAGCGCCTCGACGAGCCGGAAGTCCTCGATGAAATCCATCCCACCGTGGCCCGCGCCCGCGCTCGCCTCCTCGAGACGCCGCCACACCGGATGGTCGTACTCTTCGCGGTACTCTTCTGCCGGGTCCCACCGGTGGGGATCGCTGCGGCCTTCGATATAGATCAGCGGCTCGGGGTACTTGCGCGCGAGTCCTCTGGTGCCCTGGACGAGATAGTCGCGGCTGTAGGGCCGCGGTGAGCTGGTGTCGTGGGTGACGACAACTGTCTCGCCGGCAGCGGTCTGCAGGACCGTCGTCACGATGTCCGAAAGGACAAAAATCTCGTCCGCCTGCGGGCTCTCGAGCCCGAAACGCTCGAGGGCGTACTGACGAAGCCCGCGGGTCTTGGTGCCGAAGGACGAGAGCGATGAGAAGGCGTTGCCGCGGTTGATGTCGAGACACTGCGCCACCGGGCCGAGCCCGTGGGTCGGATAGAGATCGCCGTTGGTCGTCATCGAGTGCGCCCGCCGCCACGATCCCTCGCCATCGAGATCGTGCTTGACGGCACGGAGATCGTGGAGATAGCCGCAGCGGGCGTGGAGGAGTTCGCCGAAGACCCCCTGCTCGACCATGTTGAGGACCATCATCTCGAAACGGTCGTAGTTGCAGTTCTCCATCATCACGCAGTGGCGGCGGGTCTTCTCCGAGATCTCCACGAGGCGCCAGCAGTCATCGACGGTCAGGGCCATGGGCACCTCGGTTGCGGCGTGCTTGCCCGTCTCCATGGCAGCGACGCAGACCGGGACATGCCACTCCCAGGGTGTCGAGCAGAAAACCAGATCGAGGTCCGATCGATCGCAGAGCCGTTCGAAGTCCAGCGGTCCGCGGCTGTAGCCCTCGGGTTTCTTGCCACCGGCGTCGACCACCATCTGCTGAGCCCGCGCGACCCGATCCTCGACGATGTCGCAGACCGCCCGAATCTCGACGCCGTCGATCTTGAGGAAGTTCTCGACGTGGGAGGTCCCCTGCAGACCGACGCCGACAAAACCGATCCGAACCACGTCCATGGGCTCGGCGTGGAAATCGAGCATGGTCGCTTTCGTCGAGGCCGCCGTCGACGCCGCCACCGGCAGCGAACGGATCATCAGCCCGCCAGCACCGAGGACGCCCAGTCTGACCAGCTCGCGACGGTTCAATCCACTCAACGAGGCAATTCGGGCGGAGTCACGGCGTATCGACATGCAGTCCTCCTTCGGCCATCCTAGCTCCCAACGACACGTACTGTCACCTCGGGCACCTCCACGCCGCGGGGCGGCTCCTAGTGATAGAAAAGAAATGAGATCGGCATGGCACCAAAGCGATGTTCCGGCACATTGATGATCGAGGGTACAGATGCCGCAGGAGACGAATGAACCAAAACTGAGGGATTCCATATCTGCAAACCCGTTGCGCGCGCATTTGAAACACAAAGAACACAAGGAGCCACGAAGTTCTCACGAAGCATCGCAATATTGACCCGGACCCCTTCCGATCTTGAAGGAATGAATGACCGCGAGATGAGTTTGGAATAACTTCGTGGCACCTTTGTGGTTCTTGGTGCCCTTTGTGTTTCAAGACGCGGGCGTCAACGACCCAAAGGCATTTTCACGGCTGGGTCGTCGACCAGTCCCCGGTGCCGCCGGTCTCGAACCCGTCATAAAAAAGCCGCAGCTCGGGGCAGTCGACGAGTTCGATCTCGAAGAGGCTCGGCCACCGTTTTCCCGTGACGAAGAGCCTCTCTCCATCGGCGTCCCAAGCGATCCCGTTGAGGACCTCGGCCGAGGGTGGTTCGGGGTCGAGCAGACCATCGAGGTTGATCCAGGCGATGACCCGGCCGGTATCGGGATCGATCCGCGCGATCCGATCGGTCAGGTACTGGTTGGCGAAGATCTCGCCGCGGATCCACTCGAGTTCGTTGAGGTTGATGACCGGCGATCCGCCGTCGGTGACGGCGAGCGTGCCGGTCTCGACAAGGCTCACCGGATCGACGAAAGCGAAGGGTCGACGATCCGTTGCTCATGATGAGCCGGCGACCATCGTTGGTCAGACCCCAGCCGTCTCCGGTATAGGAAAACGACCCCGCTGACCCGAAGCTCAGTGCATCCCAAAGCAAGGCCGTATGCTCACGCCATGTGAGCTGGATCAGGTGGTCTTCCCACAGGGAAAGTCCCTCGCCGAAGTAGCTGGGATCGAGGTTGACGATCTGGAGCACGGTCCCGGTCTCGATGGCAACGCGGCGGAGGGAAGATTCACCGTAGAGACCGGTGCTCTCCAAGAGTTCACCACCGTCGTAAAGCAGACCCTGGGTATAGGCGCCGTCGTCATGGGGATAGGTATTGACCACGTTGTAGGAACAAACGGGGGTCTGGGCGCTGACCTGCGCCGCAGCTGCAATCACGAGCAGCAGCAGGGAACTGATCCTGCACCTGGTCAAGAACGGAGGAGCGCCCAGGCAATCCCACGATCATCCGATCATATCCGACGTTGTCGAGACGTGACGAAATACCACAGGCGCTCCTGATCGTTGGAAGCTTCAGAGGGCTGCAGAATCTGCATCGAAATTCCTGGATCCCGGTGCAACCTCAGATCGGTTTCGGCACATCAACCGTCAGGAGGCATCACGACCCATGTCCAGACGCATCCATCACAGCTCATCCACCGCCGGTGCGAAACCTGCATCGCGGACCCTCTTCCTTGTCGCCGTTCTTGGAGTCCTCGCTATGACAATCACCCAACCTGGATTCACGTGGTCCGGCAATGACGAGACCATCACAACCGAGACCGCCATCCTCGCCGGTGGGTGTTTCTGGGGGATGGAAGGCCTCATCCGCGATCTCGACGGCGTCGTCGACACCGAGGTCGGCTACGCGGCCGACAAAAACGACAAGAAGGCCGAGCCCGCGGAAGCGATCCGGATCGAGTACGACCCCGAAAGAATCAGCTTCGAGGACCTTCTCCGCTTCTACTTCAAAATGCACGACCCGACGACCAAGAACCGTCAGGGCAACGATCGCGGCGCCGAGTACCGATCGGCCATCTTCGTCCTCTCGGACGAGCAGCGTCAGGTCGCCGTCCGGGTGCGCGCTGAGGTCGACGCCTCAGGGTTCTGGAAGAAACCCGTGGTCACCGAGATCAACGAAGCCGGGAAGTTCAAAGAAGCCGCCGAGCACCACCAGGACTACCTCGAGAAAAACCCCGGCGGCTACACCTGTCACTACGTCCGTGGAGAGTAAATTCTCCAGGACTCGCGGAGCCTGGACCACCTCAACCGGTCATTCCGGTGGGTTCTGATCGGGTGTCCCGGTCGTCGTCTTCATCATCTTGGTGGAGACGATCAGCGCGAATCCGTATGCCGCGAACGCGATGACGAGCACGAGCGTCTGGCCCGATAGGAAATCCCGCACGACCATTCTCAACCCCGTCACCAGCAAGAGCGGGTAGACCAACCAACCGGCCTCCCGAATACCCCATCGGCTCGCCAGGGCGCCGAGCCCGACGGTCACCAACGACAGGGCCACGGTTCCGGCTGCTCCGGTGGTTCCCGAGGGGAAAATGGCTGTGGTGGTCACAACCACCGCCGCCGCGACCGCCAAAGCCGACACCAGCAACAGGGCTGTGAGGGGCAGTCGCTGGATCCAGCTTCCGGACCGACGCTTCCTCCCGGCGAGGACGACAGCCGTCGCCACAAGGGTCAAGAGAACCACGAGGCCGACCTCGGGCCGGGGTGTCGAGCCAACCAACCCACCACCGACGAGACCGGAAACCACCCCGGGAACGACACCGGCGGAAACCCAAGAGGCGCCGACGAGAATTGCAGCGTGCACCCGGAGGGTGACGCGGTCCCAGCGACTGCCGACGGCGGCGACTCCCACCGCCAGGCTCGCCCACACCACCGCGGTGGCGGAACCGGCAACACTCGGCAGTCCAACCAGAACGAGACCGAGTCCGAGCGAAGACAGGTAGACGAACGCAGCATTTCTTCCCTGTCTCCGATCCACGACCCCGAAAGCGCCGGCATACGCCGCCGCGCCACCGATGAGAGCGATGAAGGCGAGACCGTCGGTCGACCAGCCGTTCACACCCGCGAGCCTCGATGGCCCCTCCCCAACCGATGATCCACACCGCCACGGTCTGAGCGAACTCGAAGACGCCCACCGGAGTCGTCCCACGCAGCGCTCGGACAACGAATGTCCCGACGAAGGAGAAGACAAGAATTGCCTGCAGCGAGGCCACCAGGGTCGGGTGAACCGGCCCCACGGTCGGCCCGAGCTCAAAGGTCACGGTCGCGATCGCCGTGAGGCGGAGCACGGCCAGATCGGCCGAAATCGCCGTCAACCACTTCAGGCCGTTCCACCGAAGCTCGTCCGCGTACCAAAGAGTCGCCGCTCCGAGAACGACGACGACCGCCGTCGCCGCCTCCCCCGGCGACCGGACGGTCGCGACCGCCGCGGCGGTGATCAGGCACGCGAGGGTGAAGACCCACGCCGTTGATTGCAGGCGCCAGCGAACCGAGATCAGCAGACCGACAGCGGTGACTCCGGAAAGCGCAACGGCGCCGGCGACCGGGGACAGAACGCCGAAGGAGGTTACGGCTTCAAAGAGGAGCGGGCCGGCGATGACGGCCGAACATACCGCATGGAATCCCGCGCTTGCCCGCGAGCCTTTCCGCGCGGCGAACGCCGCAACGAGAATCCAGATCGCTGCATAGGCCATTCCCAACGCCACACCCATCCCAGGTGCGACGGTCCCTCGTTCGGTCATCGAGCGAAGCAGAAACGCCCCGGCGAGCACGAGGAGGCTGCGGCCGACGAGGGTCGGCGTGCCGAGGACCGCAGCCATATGAGTGTCGATCTGGGAACTCACGACGGCGGCGCCGTCGACCTCCACGATCTCGGCTTCACCCACTCGCGATGGTCGCTCTTCGAGCTCGAGGACCGCAATACGCTCTTCGAGCAGAGCGACCTTGGCGGTCGTGGCTTCGACCGCCAGCTCCAGTCTGCGCAGCCGTTCATCCATGACGGGCTCCTGAGACAGAGTCTTGATATTCAGTGAGCATATTGCAACGATCTGATTTTCAAGATATCATGATTGAGTAAATGATCAATAATGAAAATACCCGCCTAGTGAATCGATCATGAGGTGAACCCGAGATCGCGGCCACCCCGGCGTGAGACGAAGGCGCGGCATCTTGCCCACCTGCTCGCCGCGTTCGGAAACTGGATCATCGAACCCGATCGCCTTCCTCCCGCACCGCTGGAACCCAGCCAAGGCGCAACTCCGCCAAATCTCTCGGGGTGGCTGGAGAGCCGAGATCCTCTCCCGTTCTCCGCGGCCGTGGCTCCAAGGAAAAGGCGGTTTCTCTCGTGGCTGGCGTCTTCCGAACCCATGCCCGACACCGCGACCAAACCCGGACCCTCAGAAAAGTCTATCCTCGGCTGGCTCTTGAGCCGCGAGAAACTCACCTCCAATCAAGCAACACCAACGACGAAGGAGGTCTCGATCCATGGATCCTGAGAGCCCTCTCATCCACACCAAACACGTCTTCCGAGCCGCGATTCTGCTCCTTGCGGTGGTCGGCGCCCTCCTCCTGGGCAGATCACTCTTTGTCCCTGATACCTGGGGGGAGTACGGCGGGTACCGCGGCGCCGCCGTCGACGATCACCGCGCCAGGCCGATTCGCCATCTCGGCGATGCGACCTGCGCGATGTGTCACGACGCCGAAGCTCGCCGAGCATGCCGAAGGAGCCCACGCGGTCGTGCGATGCGAGCTCTGCCACGGCCCAGTCACGCTGCACGCAAACCTCGACGAGGGAGAGAAGATCGCCGACATGCCGGTCCGCCGCTCGAGAGAACTCTGCGAACTCTGCCACCGCGAGCTCGACGCTCGCCCCGCCGGATTTGCCCAGGTCGATGTTCGTGAACATCTGACCGAGATGGGTGGCGAGCTCACAGCCGACGCGTGCTTTGACTGCCATGACCCCCACTCGCCTATTTAGGTCATCTGGGAGGATGAAATGAACAAGCATCGCCACCCCGGCTTTTCCGAGTTGTGAGGCTCTCTCTCGGCGCAAATTCCTCCGCAGTTCCACCGAGGCAGCCGTCGGAGCATTCGCGATCGTCCTTTTGCTCCCTGAAGGCTCCGCCGAAGGGACCGACGGCGCCGACTACGACTGGAATCGACACCGTTGGGTCTACCTCGTCGACACGACGAAGTGCATCGGGTGTGGTTCGTGCGTTCGCGCCTGTCGGGCCGAGAACTCCGTCCCCGAAGGCATGTACCGCACCTGGATCGAACGCTACGAGATTCCCGCGGAGGGCGAGGCGCACGTTGACTCCCCGTCCGGGGGCGAGCACGGTTTCGACCCCGTAACGAGCAGCGTCAACGTTCAAAAGGCGTTTTTCGTTCCCAAGATCTGCAACCACTGCCGTGCAACGCCGTGCACCCAGGTGTGCCCCGTGGGCGCATCGTTCAGCACCCGCGACGGAGTCGTACTCGTCGACGCGGAGCACTGCATCGGCTGCGGCTACTGCGTCCAGGCATGCCCCTATGGAAGCAGGTACATCAACCCGACGACGCACACGGCGGACAAGTGCACCCTCTGCTACCACCGCATCACCAAGGGTCTCAAGACCGCCTGTGTGGATATCTGCCCGGTCGGAGCGAGACAGCTCGGTGATCGCGACGATCCTTATGACCAGGTCAACGAGATCCTCGCGACCCGACGCGTCCAGGTCCTGCAGCCCGAGCTCCTCACCCGCCCCGAGTGTTACTACCTCGGCCTCGACATGGAGGTGCGCTGATGTTTCCTGAGCTGACCGGCTTTCTCTTCCCCAACGACGTCCACATCCACTGGAGCCTGATGATCGTGATGTACCCCTACATCACCGGGCTGGTGGCCGGCGCCTTCCTCGTGTCGTCGCTCTACCACGTCTTCGGCCGCGAGGAATTCAGACCCCTCGGCCGGTTCGCCCTCGCCACCGCCCTCTGCTTCCTCGCCGTCGCCGGGCTCCCTCTCCTCAATCATCTCGGACACCCCGAACGGGCCATCAACATCGTCGTCACACCCAATTTCACCTCGGCCATGGCCGGTTTCGGGATCCTCTTCGCCTCGTACTTCATCATTCTGCTCTTCGAGGTCTGGTTCGTGTTTCGCGTCGACATCATCGAGACGGCCGCGAGATCCCGCGGACTCAAGCGGTGGATCTTCTCGGTCCTCGCCCTGGGGGTCTACGACGTCTCTCCCGAATCGCAGGCCATCGACAAGAGAATCACGAGGATTCTGGCCGCCCTCGGAATTCCCATGGCGTGCCTCCTGCACGGCTATGTCGGATTCCTCTTCGGCGCGCTCAAGGCAAATCCCTGGTGGTCGACTCCGCTGATGCCGGTGATCTTCCTGTTCTCGGCCATGGTCTCGGGCATCGCCCTGCTCATCGTCCTCTATCAGATCGCCATGAAGCTCAAGGGCATCGCCATCGATCGGTATGCCATCGCCGCCATGTCCCGATGGCTGTGGCTCTTCCTCATCATGTCGCTGACCATGGAACTGCTCGAGATCATGATGCTCGCCTACGAAAGCGCCGAGGAGTGGGAGGTCATCGGCCACCTGCTCACCCACCAGCTCTCGTTCTCGTTCATCTCGCTGCAGATGGTCGGTGGCGGGCTGATTCCCCTGATCCTGCTCGGGATCGTGGTCCTCATGGGCCGCTACATGGATGATCGAATCCGCAACACCCTGTCCATGGTGTCCTCGCTGTTGCTCTTGCTGCAGGTGTTGTCCATGCGCTGGAACGTCGTCATCGGCGGCCAGATGTTCTCGAAGAGCATGAGGGGCTTCCGTGAAACCTACATACCCGGGATGTTCGAGAAGGAGGGGATTCTCGCCGCGGCGTTAATCCTCTTCATCCCATTTGTGCTGTTACTGATTTTCGAAAGCGTACTCCCGACCTTCCGCCACCTCGAGCGGGGGGACGACCCCGCCTGAGGCCGACACCGTCAGCCTTCGAGGAATTTCTTCAAGAACGCCACCGTCCGGCCCCAGGCGAGATCTGCGGCCGCCTTGTCGTAGCGGGCCTCGTTGGTGTCGTTGTTGAAAGCGTGGTTGACGCCCTCGTAGACGTGGATCTCGAAGACCTTGTGGTTGGCCTCAAGGGCCGACACATAGGCGTCGATACCTTCGTTGATCCGCGTGTCGAGACCGGCGTACTGGAGACAGAGCGGCGCTGTGATCTTCGGCACGTCTTCGGCGGGGAGCTGGCGGCCGTAGTACGGCACCCCGGCGGCGAGGACGGTGCCCGCGGCGGCAAGCTGGTTGACCATTCCCCCACCCCAGCAGAAACCCACCGCGCCGATCTTGCCGGTGGATCCGGGGTGCTTCGCAAGGAACGAGACAGCGGTGGCGAACCGCGCGAGATTTTCATCGGCGTCGAGCTCGTAGATCATGTCGCGCGCCCGATCGGGATCCTCGGGGGTGCCACCGACCGGCGAAAGAGCATCGGGCGCGAAGGCCAAGAAACCCTCGAGGGCCATCCGCCGAGCGACATCCTTGATGTGCGGGTTGAGACCGCGGTTCTCGTGGATGACGAGGACCGCGGGGAGCTCAGTCCCGCCCTTGGGTCGGGCGAGATAACCGGACATGGTCGTCTCACCGACCTCGAAGGTCGCGGTCTCGGTGACCAGGCGATCGTCGTCTTCGGCGACGATGGCGGCCTCGGCGTAGTTGTTCTGCAGGATGGCAACCAACGCGGCCGCCGCAGCCGCGCCGCCCGCCATTTTGGCGAGACGCTCCATGAACGTCCTGCGGCTCATGGTGCCGTGGGTGAACTCGTCGAAGAGCTCGATCGCTTCCTGGTCAACCGTCCGTCTTTCCATCATCTCTCCCCCATGCTCTCCACCCACCCCACCACCAGATCGAGGTAGTCCGACTGCTCGCCGGAGGTGGAGACCCCGGCGAGGATCGACTGGCCGTCGGGCGCGACCGAGAACAACGGACCGCTGATGTTCGAGCTCGTGAGCTCCATGACGTCGTCGATCCTGCCCACGGTGAAGGTCTCGCCCCGGCCGTCCACCGCAGCGACCTTGAGCGGTCCGTTCTCCTCCTGGTAGAAGAGCTCGCTGCCGTCGGGGCGCCACTGCGACCAGGTGCCGGAGTTGTCGGAAACCTGGAAACGGCGTCCCGGGCCCGGGAACGGTGTGACGTAGACCTCGCCGCGGCCCGACTCCTGCGACCAGTAGGCGATCCACCGTCCGTCGGGCGAAAAGACCCCGGCGCCCTCCTCGTACTCGGTTTGATAGAAGACCTCGGCGCTCGGTCCGCCCTCGAGGTCGAGAACCCAGAGATCCGAGCCGGTGTCCTGACCGGGCTGGTCGAAAAGGACGTAGCGCCCGTCGGGCGACCAGCTGTTCGGAATGATGTCCACCGCCGAGGCGAAGATCAGCTCGACCTCGCCGGTACCGCCCACCGACTTGCGGTAGATGGCCCGGGTCGCGCCCCGCCGCGAGGCAAAGATCAGGCTCTCGCCGTCGGGCGACCAGACCGGGTAGTTGTCGCTCGCCTTGTCGAAGGTGAACCGGGTGCGCAGGCCGCGCTCGAGATCGACGAGCCAGATGTCCTGGGTGCCCTGCGCCGGGTCGAGAACGACGACGGCGGCGGTCCCGCCGTCCGGGGAGAGCGTGACCTGGTCGTAGTAGGCCTTGTCCCCGCCCAGCCCGTCCAGCGGTCGTCCGGTCCGATCGAAAAACTGCAGCACGTCTTCCGCGTTCTGACTCCCGGTCATGTAGAGAAGCACACCGTTGTCGGTGGCCGAGAAGACCCCCGCGCCGGTGAGCGGACGGACGATGATGTCCTCGGCGAGCGGAACCGCCTCGCCGGAGAACTCGAGACCATCCGGGTCGAATGGTTGCGCCATCAACATGTTCTCCCTGACATACAGGAGGTGACCGGAGGAGTACCAGGCCGACGCCGGCGAGCTGACGATGTCCTTGCCGGTTCCTCCCTCGTCGAGCCCGACGACCCGTACGACGCTCTTGTGATCGCCGGCCGAGCTGCGGGCGTAGTAGAGAATGCGCTTCCCGTCCGGGAGAAAGCGCGGCAGACGGTGCGAGTTGTCCCCGACCTCGCGGTTGAGCTCGGTGATGGGAGTCGACTCGCCGCCCACCGCCGCGACCCGGTGCAGCGACGTTCCCGAATCCGGCGTGAAAACGATGACGCCTTCGGCGTTCCACGTCCCGCCCTTGCCGTCGGGCGCGTCGCAGATGGTCAACGCGGGACCACCCGTCGCCTTGATCTTCCTGAGCTTGCCGTTGGCCACGAAACCGATCCACTGGCTGTCCGGCGACCAGAAGGGGTAGTGGCCGAGCTCGGTCCCTGCGAGGGCGTGCGCTTCGCCTTCGTCGATGGAGCGGAGGTACAACATGAAACCGCCCGACTCATCCTGGGCGCTGAAGATCATCTTGCGCCCGTCGGGGGACAGCACAGCGGCGCCGGGGTTCAGTGGATCGAGGTGAAAGGCGGTTCCCGGAGGCGCCGGGATCGCCGCCCGCACCACCGGCAGCTCGCCGGGACCGCCGAGGAACCACATGGCTGCGAAGACGACCGCCGCCAGACCGGCCGCGGCGGCGGCGATCCACCCGAACATGGATCGGCCCTGCGGCTCAGCCGAATCGAGAACCTCGACCTCAGCCGCTTCGTCCGGCTCAATCAGCGCGATGCGGGCGTCGCCGATGGCCTGCAGACGCATCTTCGGTTTCTTGCGCAGGCACCTGGCGATGAGCCTCCTGACGTGCGGCGGGGTTTCCGACGGCAGCTCGTCGAGATCGATCTCGTCCTTGAGCACCGACGCGAGGACGTGGGACACGGTCTCGCCGGCGAAGAGCTTGTGGCCGGTGAGCATTTCCCAGAGCACGACGCCGAAGGCCCAGATGTCGGCCCGCTGGTCGGCGGCGATCCCGGCCGCCTGCTCCGGCGACATGTAGGCCGCGGTGCCGAGAATGACCCCGGCGGCGGTGGCGTGCTGGGTCAGGGTCGGCGACAGCGAGAGCGAGGCGTTGCTGTTCTGGGTATCCCACGCCTTGGCGAGACCGAAGTCGAGCACCTTGACCGTGCCGTCGGGTCTGATCTTGATGTTGGCGGGTTTGAGATCGCGGTGAACGATGCCCTGCTCGTGCGCCGCCTCGAGCGCCTCGGCGATCTGGAGGGCGATGGCAACAGCCTCGTCCACCGGGACCGGACCGCGTGAGATGCGCTCGGAGAGATCTTCTCCTTCGACGAGCTCCATCACGAGGAATGTCGTCGCGGTTGCGATCGATCCCGATCCCGTTCCCGATCCCGATGAACTGGGTTCGGGAAAAGCCGTGACTCCCTCACCAACGATGCTCTCAACCGTCTCCAACCCATAAAGATGCGCGATGTTCGGGTGGTTCATCGACGCCAAGACCTTGGCTTCCCGCTCGAATCTCGCGAGCCGGTCGGGGTCCTGCGCGACATCGGCGGGCAGCACCTTGAGCGCGACATCTCGTCCGAGCTTGGTGTCCTCGGCGAGCCACACCTCACCCATCCCGCCCTCGCCGAGCTTGGACTTGATCTCGAAATAGGCCAGACTTGTGCCGATCATCAATCCCCTCAATCGCAGGGCACTCCAAGAGACTGCCCCGATTCACCTGAGCTCTCATTGCTCGTTCTCTCCCACTTTAACGCACTTGAGACCCATTTGCATTTCCCGGTGTCGGTTATCGGGGCTGCAATGACACACGCTGTCACCCTGAGCGAGGGAGTCCTACGACCGAGTCGAAGGGTCCCCATCGGGTCGGACGCGCGCTGCTTCCCTCATCGTCGCTCTGAGATTCGGGGGATTCTTCGACTCGCTACGCTCGCTCCCAATGACAACCCTCATCGACTCCTTGCGGGCGGGACGCCCGCACCACAATGGCCAAGCTCAGAATGAAGAAAGAACGCGGACTCATTGTGGTGCGCGCGTCTCGCGCGCAACTTTGAGAGTCACCAGACCGGTGTCGTTCCATGGGCAGGCGCCGCCCCGCGGCGTGGCGGTGCTCAGAATGACAGGAAACGGCTGCCTCCCCCACCCCCAGAAAACCGCAGGGCGAAGGCCCTGGGGATTTCGGAGGGCGGGTGGGTGGGGGGTGGGGGGCGGGACTGAAACGAGTCAAGGAACCGGACCACTCGAATGCAAGACCCACAGGCGCGCTGGAAGCGCGGCTCGGATTCGAGCGCAGGATTCGGCGAATGCTTCATTCGACGGATCCGAGCACCGAATACGAATAGCCGCCGGCCCATTAATGGGCCGGCGGCTGTGGGTCGATTGAAGTACGGAACCTACTCGGGCAGTTTTTCCCAATCGGACTTGGGCGCATCCTCCGCCAATGCGAGGCCGCCGTTGGCGCCGGCAAAGACCGGGTCCTTGACGACCTTCACCTTGCCGCCGCCGAACTGGTTCATGGCCTGCTCGAGGAACTGGCCGAAGCCCGGGATTCGCGAGCAGCCGCCGGCGAGAATGATGTTCTGGCGGACCTTGTCCTGGTATTCCGATTCGCCGCTGGCGATGAGGTCGAGCATGGCTTCGGCCACCGGCGGCCCCAGGCTCTCGCAAGCCTGCTTCATCTCGCTGGTGATGTCGATCTGAGACGGCACTCCCTCGATGGGGATGGAAACCGTCACCTTCCCCGGCGCCTTACCGATGAAACTGTGCTTCTCTTTCCAGGCGCGGACCGTGTGGATCGAAACGCTCATCCCCGGGTGGCGCTCTCCGAGGAGGGTGTAGAGCTGTTCGTCGACCCAATCGCCGGCGTTGATGAGGGTCCGCTGATCTTCCTCGGTGGGATAGCGACCTTTCATGACGCAGAAATCGGTTGTGCCTGCGCCGGCGTCCACCACCATGGCGTGGAGCAGCGCATCGAGTCCGTATGCCACTGCAAAGGGCTCGGAGACGATGATCAGACCATCGACAAGCCCACGCATCGCTTCGCGAACGTGCTGTTTATTCACCCGAAGCGCTTCGGCGGGCACGCCCACCACGGCCCTGACCTTGCCTCCGCTCTTCCGCACCTCGGGCACGCCCGCGATATCGAGCAGGTGCGACAGGAGCTCCCGGATCGCCTGTTGGTCCTTGTCGGAACCTTCCTTGAGCAGCCCCCGCTCCAGGGGCCGGTGGACCTCGAGCATGGTCCGGTTTTCAACCGCCTCCTGACCGAAGAGCACCTCCTTCTTGAGGATCTTCCGGGCGACGGCATCCACCGGCCAACCGACATAACTGTCGACGGTCTTGCGGACACCCGCGGATGTCGCGATGGCGCTCTGCGAGGTTCCGAGGTCGATGCCGACGAGAAGGTGTTGGTCTTTTTCGGTCATGTAGATTCTCCCTTGTCGTGAACCTGAGATGAACGGTTCTGGTGGATGAGATGTGCCAAGATCTTGATGCTCGGGCGCATGCGAAAAGCGCAGGCATACCCGTCGGTACGTCGAGCATTTTCGCATGTGCTCCGAGCGCAAGAGATTGGTGCAGGTCGCCACTGAGAATCGTTCATCTCAGGTTCCTTCACTTAACTCACGCGCATACCCCTTGATGCCGGAGTACAACGCCTGGGCGATACTCTGTCGATACCACGGAAAACCGAGCATCCGCGCTTCGCGATCGTTGGAGATGCACGCCACCTCCGCCAGCACCGCCGGCATCTCCGTGGCCACGAGCACCACGAAGGGAGCCCGCATCACCCCCCGGTCAACGACGTCGGGGTTTCTCATCAGCAGGGTGTCGAAGAGCGACTGACTGACCCAATCAGCCATCCGCCGGCTCTCATCGAGTCGCACCCCGGAGTAGATACCATCGAGCAACCGACGGGTGTCCGCGACGGAGAAACCCGAGTCACGGTTCTCCTCTGCGGCCAACTGTTTGAGGAACGGATCGACCGTCGTTCCGGCGAAGTAGGTCTCGAAACCTCGCGCCTCGCGGTCGGGCAACCAGTTCACGTGGATGGAAATAAAGAGATCGGCGTTGGCATTGTTGGCGATTTCGGTTCGTTCTTTGAGGGCGACGGTCTCGTCGCCCTTTCTGGTCATGATCACCGTAAACTCGTTTCCGAGCAGGTGCACGAAGGCGCGCCGCGATATCCCATGTGATCTCTTTTTCGAGCATTCCGAACTGGGGCAGGAGGGTCCCGCTGTCCCTTCCGCCGTGACCGGGATCGACCACGATCGTGCGGACCGCGAGCGGAATCACACCCCGTTCGATGGGCTGCGCCTGTTGGCCGGTGATGACATCGCTGAGACCGTCGGTTTGATCCGCCGACCAGGTCACCGGTGGCGCGTCGGCCGGGGTTCCCAGCGTTTGAGCGACGACCGGCGCCTCGTTGCGGTCAGCCCGCGCATCGGTGCGAAGCCCCAGAGTCAGCACCACACCGGCGATGAGAACCAGCGATCCTCCCGCCAGAACGGCGCGCCGAAAACGCCGGAACCGCTCGAGCCTGGCCATCCGCTCCCGCCGGATCGTCCCCCGCGGCTGGTTGTGGATGAGTTCGAGATTCTCCTCGGCGATCCCCTCGAAGAGCCGGCGCCTGAGCCTCCGTTGCGCACTCATTGCGCACCACCGGAGAGGGAAGTCTCCCACTCCCGAACCTCACGAAGGAGGACGAGGATTCGCCAGAGCGGCATACTCTCAATCGTACCACGCAAGAAATCAACAAACCGGGTTGGAAGCCCAGCGAAATCGACTCGACCGGAACAACTTGCGCCACATGAGTCTCTTGCAGAATTCAAGAACTGGGAACTGAGGTCTCCCGACCCTCTTCACCGTCAGGCCGGCGAGACGCTCGGGGACCGGATCCGGTCTTGACACTGAGAACTTGTCGCACGATATTGACGGGACTCTTGATCCGGATGCGACCGAGGAGAACCCGATGACGCGATTCAAACGCCTCTGCGTTTTCTTTGCTCTTTTCACCGCAGCCGCCGCGGCCGGCCGCGCCGAAACCCCCGTCGACAGGCTCATCGGTACCTGGCGGATCGATGCCGTCTGGTCCGACGGCACCGCGTTGTGGGCGCAGGCGGAGTACCGGCCGGTACTCGGCGGCGCCTTTGTCGAGGGCCGGGTCTTCGTGCGCGACGGCGGCGGCCCGCTCTATCAGCGGTACCGGAGCTTCTTCACCGGCGCCGAGGAACCCGGCGCCGTCATCGCCCACACATTCAGCGCCGATGGCGCCTCCGCCGAAAGCCGTCTGCAGGTGGAAGGTCCCGTCATCACCACCGTGTGGTCCGCGGGCGAGATGACCATCGCCGAGCGGATGGAGCTCGAGTCGGCGGAGGTGATGCGCTGGCAGGTGTGGATCACCGGCGCCGGCGACGACCGGAAGGAGATCATGGACGGCAAGTGGCGAAGGGTCGATGCCGATCCCATCGTTCTCCCGACGGTCGGGGAGCTCGACGCCGGCGTCGCCGCCCTCGAGCCCTGGTTCGGCGGCTGGGAAACCAGCACCGAGCAGCGGCGACGGGTCGCCGTACTGGTCGCGGATGGAGCTCCGGGCCGGTCTCGCGGGTCGGTTCGTCGACGCCGAAGCCTGGGTCCCGGCACGGGACGGCCAGAGCATCCGTCGATCGATCATGGTCGTTGTCGGTCCCGCCGATGACGACGACCACCCGATGATGGTGACCTTCGCCGAAGACGGGTCGGTTTCCACCGCCGCCGTCCGCAGCGAAGCCGACGGCGTCCTCACCATCGAACAGCACGACGCCGTCCGGAGGCCAGGTCAGCCAGTCGGCCGAGATGGTGTCGGCGGATGCCTTCCGGTGGCGGGTTGAGGTGCGCGACAACCCCTTGTCCGCGTGGACCGAGATCATGGACGGCATGTGGTTGCGCCAGGGCGGAAGCCCCGGCGACGCAACGGCGCCCATCGATCCGGATCGCTTCGCCGCAGCGGGCGCCGACTTGCGCTCGTTCACCAAGGAGCGCGTCATCCCGGCACCGGTTGACCGGGTCTGGGCCGCCTGGGCCACCGATGGGGGGTGGAGCGATGTCTTCCCGCCGCCGTCGGCGTCCCGCATCGACCTCGCCATCGGCGGCCGCTACGAGTGGCTTTTCGACGGCGCCATCGGCGGCAACGGCAGCCAGGTCCTGAGCTACATCCCCGACCGGATGATGAGCTTTTCGTGGAACGCCCCGCCGTCGCAGCCCGACAGCCGCCTCGCCCGCACCTGGGTGGTGGTCGAAACCGAGGCCCTGGACAGCGACCACACCCGCGTCCGGCTCACCCATCTCGGCTTCGGCGACGGTCCGAGCTGGGACGAGACCATGGCGTACTTCGACAAGGCGTGGGAGTACGTCCTCGCGCAGCTGGAGAGCGCCCTCACGACCGAGTAACCCCCGCCTGGGACTCTTCTCCGTCAGAATCGGTCGCAGGTCCTGAAGGACCCGCGACCAGATCGCTGAGATAACGAGTCTGACGCACTTGAGCCGAGAGGGACGCGTCCGACTCGGAACCTCGCGATTGCCGCTGTGGCCGGCATCACGCAGGATCGCCGGGTTTCGCGCGACAATCTGGGGTGACCATCGTCGAAGGATGCTCCTCGGGCCCCTCGCGATCGCGGTGCTCCTGGCGGCGGCCCGATTTCGATCGCCCAACAGGTCTGCCCGGCCGGGCCCGTCCGCCGGGCCGGTCCAGGCCCCGGTCTTCGTGCGCAACCTCTCGGGCCAGACGAGCTGGTTCGCCTCGCCGGTGGTCATCGATCTCGACAACAACGGTTCCAACGAGCTCATCGCCGCGTACTACGACATCTATGTCTTTCGGCAGCGACGGCACCTTGCTCCACCGCGCCCAGGAAGGCGACGGCCGGGTCTACGCGCCGCACGTGGTCGCCGATCTCGACGGCGACGGCACCACCGAGGTGGTGGCGGGCCGGGGTCACGAGGTCTGGGCGTGGGAGTGGAACGGGTCGGCATTGACGGTCAAAAACGGCTGGCCCGCCGACACCACCACCGGCGGCAACTCACCGGAGATCCGCGGCATGGCGAGCGGCGATCTTGACGGCAACGGCACGATCGAAATCGTCGTAACGACGACTCAAACGGTTCCCACCTCGAGTGGCGGCGCCCAGGTCTTTGTCTTTGACGCCAACGGCAACTCCTATCAGCCGGCCGGCGGCCACTTTCCGGCCTGGCCGCGGTACAACGCCCTCTCGGGGCCGGGCAACGATGCCGACCGCAACGGCCCCGGTCACAGCGGTTTCGGTTGCTACGGACTCAACGCCGCCGTTGGGAATGTCGACGATGACTCCCACCTCGAGGTCATCGCCACCGGCGCGGTTCTGAGAGACATTCCGCTGCCCAACCCCGGCCACAACGGCAATGGGAACGGGGCGCCGGCCGCGCCGGCGGTGGGCGATCTCGACGGCGACGGCCAACTCGAGGTCCTTGTCCAGACCTTTGATCACGGTCTCGATGTGTTCACGATTCCGGGTTCCGCTGCGAACTGTGTCATGTGGGGCACCGCCCGCGGCGGTCCGCTGCGCTCGGGCCAGGCGCTCAAGAGATGGCGTGAGGGGATCTTCATGGATGATTTCGAGACCGGCGCCGCCACGACGTGGACGCATTGGGTGCCCTGAAGACCGACCTCAAGAACCGGACCCGGCGCAACATCGAGACTCGGCAGTATCGTCGTATGATTGCGCGGATGTATTTCGAGACCTGGTGGTTCATTGCGCTTCTTGTCGCCGGTTCAGCGATGCTCATCTGGGGCGCGCTCAGGTTGCGCTTGGCGGCCGCAGAGCGGCGTGAGCGGGAACTCCAGACCATGGTCGATCTTCGCACCCAGGAGGTCCGCAGCCTCGGCAGCCTCACCGAGAAAATCAACACCGCCGTTGGTCTCGAGGAGGTCCTCGAGCACGTCTGGGATTCGTTCCGCACTGTCGTTCCGTACAACCGGATCGGTTTTGCGGAGGTCGACGACGACACGGAGACGGTGCGTGCGGTCTGGGCGCGAAGTGACGCATCGGAGATCAAGATCGGGACCGGTTACTCGGCGCCCCTGACTTCCACCAGCCTCGGGCGAATTCTCGAAACCGGCAAACCGCGGATCATCAACAATCTGGAGGACTACCTCGAGCGGCACCCTCAATCGGATGCGACCCGGGCCATCGTCGAGGAGGGGATGCGGGCCAGCATGACGGTTCCCCTCAAGGCGATGGGGCACGAGGTCGGCTTTCTCTTTTTTTCCAGTCAGGCGCCCGATATCTATACCGATAAGCACGCCCGTCTGCTCGCGAGAATCTCCGGCCAACTCTCCCTGGCCATCGAAAAGAGCAGGCTCTACGACCGCCTCCTCGATACCACGAAACTCCTCGAAGAGGCCAACGAGCGTCTCGAGCGCGCGGCGTCGACCGACTCCCTCACCGGGATCGCCAACCGCCGCGTCTTCGACGAGCGCCTCGATGTCGAGTGGCGCCGGTGCCGAAGAACCGGGCGACCTCTTTCGATTCTGATGATCGACATCGACCACTTCAAACGATTCAACGACCTCCACGGCCACGTCGCCGGCGACAACTGTCTGCGGGCCGTCGGGACGGCCCTCACGAAGACGCTTGCGCGCGCCGCCGACCTCGTCGCGCGATACGGCGGAGACGAGTTCGGCGCCATCCTTCCCGAAACCTCCCTGGACGAGGCCGTCGACCTGGCCAACGAACTCCGCAAGACGATTGAAAAACTCGAGATGAAGAACCTCGGCTCAGCAGCCGGATTCACCATCAGTATCGGTGTCGCCACCGAGGTGCCCACCGAGGACCGATCGGAGGGAGACCTCATCAGGTCTGCCGATGCCAACCTCTACATCGCCAAGAACGAGGGTCGCAACCTGGTCCACTCGAGCCCGGCGGTGGAGGCGCCGAAGGGGTCCTTCGAGGCGGAGGGGTGACATAGTTAGAAGGTAAGAAAGTGAGAAAGTGAGAGGGTCCGAAGCGCTGTCTGCCCTACCCGGGAATTCGTTACATACTCTTCACGATCTGATGTTGTCACCTTCAAACTTCTTTTCTCCTCACCTTCTAACCTTCTAACCTTGCTCACTTCCTCACTTCCTCACTTCCCAATGAAACCTTTTTCTGATTTCAACGTGATATCATAGTGACATCAAATTTGGAGGTTACCCATGGTCGCCGAAAAGACATTCAACCCACTCTCAGGCTGGTTCCCACTCATCGTGACAATCGCGCTGTTCCTCGCGGGGCCGCTTCTCTTCATCAGGGGCGCCATCGGGCTCGGATATCCCGGCGGGATTGTCTTCGTCCTCAGCATGGTTGCCGGCGTCGTTCTCTTCCTCATGGCCTTCATTTCCCTCTTCGGCTATTTGGCCATCGCCCCCAACCAGGCGCGGGTGCTGCTGCTCTTCGGCGCCTACAAGGGTTCAGCCCTGAAGTCCGGATTCTTCTGGGTCAATCCTTTCTACTCGAAAAAGAAGATCTCGCTCAGAATCCGCAACTTTGAAACCGGATCGACCTCGACGCCCGAGCAGAAGAGCGAGGCGGGCAAGGTGCTGCAGAAGGCCGGCCGAACCCACGGCCGTCCGTCCAAGGTCAACGACCGCGACGGCAACCCCATCGACATCTCCGCGGTGGTGGTGTGGCGGGTGGTCAACACCGCCGAGGCACTCTTCGAGGTCGACGACTTCGAAGACTTCGTCCAGGTCCAGAGCGAGGCCGCGCTGCGCAACCTGGCGACCCGCCACCCCTACGACAGCGAGGACCACGAGATCTCGCTCCGCGGCAGCACCTCCGAAGTCTGCGAACAACTCCAGGTCGATATCCAAGAGCGGCTGGGCAAGGCCGGCGTCGAAGTCATCGAGGCGCGGATCAGCCATCTCGCCTACTCGCCAGAGATTGCCGCAGCGATGCTTCAACGCCAACAGGCGCAGGCCGTCGTCGCGGCCCGGACCAAGATCGTCGAGGGCGCGGTCGGGATGGTCGAGATGGCCCTCGACAAGCTCGCCGATAAACACATCGTCGAGCTCGACGACGAGCGTCGCGCAGCCATGGTCTCCAACCTGCTCGTAGTGCTGTGCAGCGACCGCCATACCCAACCGGTTGTCAACACCGGCACGCTCTACACCTGACGTGGGCAAACGCGAGCCCTTCTTGATGCGGGTCGATCCCGAGGTCCTCGACGCCCTCCGGCGCTGGGCCCGGGACGACCTGCGCTCGGTCAACGCCCAGGTGGAGTTCATCCTCCGCCGGGCGTTGATGAGCGAAGGCAGGCTGCCGAAGAAGACCGGGAAAGCCGGTGCGGATCAGTAGACAGCGGCAGCAAGCTGCCCCCCCTACTCTCGCGATGTTGACGCGCGGACCTACTGGAGAGCACAGCCACTTCGACGGTGACCAGAATCACGGCGAGACCTTGCCTCTCGGCATCACCATGGTCTGGGAGCCACCATGCGACACACGATTCCGACCATCCTCGTTCTGCTGTTGGCGGCGGTGACCGTCGCCGCCCAGGATTCGCTGACCCTCGTCGATCTGGACAACTACGGCAATTTCCACACCTCGGGCGTCGTGGTCACGATCTCCGGGGACGACAATAACAACGCCGCAGCGAGTCTTGAGATCCGCGCTCCCGGTTCGCAGTCCTTTCGCCTCGTCCACCCCGCGGTCCGCGCCGATAGCTCCCACTTCGCTGGAAGCCTCTTCGATCTCGAACCCGACACCGCGTACGATCTGCGGCTGACCCTCACCGATCCCGATGGCGTCAACGGTGTCTCGGTGGTGGATTTCACCACCGAGACACGAGCGGACAGCTATCCCGAACCGACCCTCCGCACGCTCCATGTCTCGCCCACCGGCAACAACTCGAATCCCGGCACCGACCCGGCGGCTCCTCTCGAGACCATCCAGCACGCCGCCGATCTCGCGCAACCCGGCGATCTCATCCTGATCCAACCGGGGATCTACCGTGAATCGGTGACCGTGCCCACATCCGGCACCGCCTCGCAGCCCATCGTCTTCCGCGGCGCGGCCGCCGGGGCGGTGCTCGACGGTGCGGATGAAACCGTCCTTCTTGGTGTGCCGTGGGCGCCCGAAGGAAATGGCATCTGGTCGCGAGTCCTCGGCTTTCCCACCGGCCATGTGGTCACCGATCAGGGCAGACTCTTCCGCTATGACAGCATTCCCGATCTCGATTCTCTTGGAGCCGGTGCGCCCGGTGGTTTCTACTTCGACGGAGCCACACTCTTCGTCAAAACCGCCGACGGCAGCGTGCCAACAGCCAGGCAGATGCACGTGGCCCGCCTCGAGGACGGCTTCTATCTCAACGGTCGCTCGCACATCCGCATCGAGAATATCGAGATCCGCCACTACGGTTCAGGGGACTACGGCAAGGGCGTCTATCTGCGCTTCTCTTCGGACTGCGTGGTGCGCACATCACGGATCCACGAGATCGGCTCGGCTGGAGTCTGGATCAAGGGAGGCGAGCGCAACACGGTCGAGGACAACGAGTTCTGGGACACGTCGATCTTCGACTGGCCGTGGCCCTTCACCAAGGCGTCGAGCGCCGAGAACAACGCGGTGGTCCTCACCGACTACCCGGGGCGCGGCAACGTCATCCGCCGCAACACCATCCGCGGTTTCTTCAACGGCATCGGGCCATGCGGCTCATCGCCGCCGCCCACCGGGTTCACCGCCGAGACCGATGTCTACGAAAACGTGTTCTCAGAGCACACCGACGACGCCATCGAACCGGAAGGCTACTGTTCCAACGTCCGGATCTGGGAAAATCGAATCGAGGATGTTCACATGGCCTTCGCTGTCGCCCCGGCGGCGCCGGGACCCACCTGGATCCTGCGCAACGTGGCCTACAATTTCGGCAACACCCGAACCAGCCAGTCGGACGGCTACACCGCAAGCGCACTCAAGATCAACAGCGGTTACGCGACCCCCATCGGGCCGCTCTTTCTGTACCACAACACCTTTCTCACCGAGGCGCCCGGCACCGATGCCCTCGCCCTGCTCAATCCCGGTGAGAGCACCTACGTCGTCGCCCGAAACAACATCTTCGCCGGCACACAGTACGCGCTGAACAAGGTCAACCCCGTGGTGCTCGACTTTGACTGGGATGCCCTCCACACCACCGATCCCGTCCGCTTCGTCAAGTGGGAGGGCACCACCCACGCCGACCTGGCCGCGCTCCGGAACGCTGAGGGCCAGGAGATGAACGGGCTTCAAGCCCCTCCCCTCCTCGCCGATCCCGCCGGCGGCGATTTCACGCCTCAGGCCGGCAGCGCCCTGGTCGATCGCGGCGTCGTATTGCCCGGGATCAACGACTCCTTCGAGGGTTCGGCTCCCGACCTGGGCGCCGTCGAGTACGGCTCTCCCCTCTTTGCCGACGGTTTCGAGTCCGGAGACCTCTCTGCCTGGGGCGGTTCGGTCCCCTGATCGCGAGATCGAGCCCCTACGGGCAGGTATTGGGGTAGAAACCCGTTCCTTCGTCCCAGACCGCGACGCACTCCACCGAACCCACCACGGGGCCTCCGGAAAGCTCGGTGCCGGTGACCCTGACCGACCCCGTCGCCGGGATGAGATAGACGGTGTTGCTGACGGACTCGATCCTCGAGTGGCGGATCGTCACCTCCAGGTCGTCGACACCATCGCTGTCGACCCTGAGCTGGCCGTGCAGATCGCACCGACTGAAGTTGCCGGACTGATTCCCCTCGGTGCCGTACATCCTCACCGCCTGATCGCCGCCCAGGAAATGCGCATCGCTCGCGTCGATGCTTGCCCCGTACGCATGGAGCCCGTATGAGACGCCCGACCCCCAACCACTGTAGGATCCGCGGCTGATGACCGTCTTGGCATCGGAATAGGTGTAGAACCCCATCCCCGCCGACACCCCATTGGCTTCGGCGATGGAGTCGATGAGGTAGAGGTTATCGCCAAAGGAATCGATCCCAACCGCGTAGTCGGCGCCGTCGATCGTCACGTGGAGGTCTTCGAAGAATGCGTCGTTCGAGTCGTTGGAAATACCGACGGCGTGATCGGTGGTTCCGAGGAGGATGACCCGAATCCTCGCCAAACGAGCGCCGTCGAGGACCCCCCCGACATCGAGGCCTCTCGGATCGCCCGTAACCTCGTCGCAGGTATTTTCCACCGTCAGGTCACGCAGTTCCCCGTTTCCAACGGAGATCACTCTGGCGATCGGCGATCCGCACGCTTCGGAAAACACCTTCGTCGCCAGCCGACCCGATCCCTCGAGGCTCGCCCAATTGGGGAGCATGAAATTGAAACCGGTGACGTCGTACTCCCCGGGTTCAACCTTGAACAAAACAGCCTCGGCCGCGGACGCCGGGGCCACCGACTGCACTGCTGCCGCGAGGGCGGCGCCGTTCGCCGCCGCGTTGCCAACCGGGCCGACGATGATCGTCCGGGAGTACGAGGCGCCGCCCACGGTCGCACAGCTCCACGACGACCCGTTCCACGACGCGACTTCGCCGGTCGCGCAGCTGAGGTCACCCAGCGTGTCGTCGTCGCCGTCATCGAGGCCGGCGGGCTTGCCTGTCAAGTTGGACCACGAGCGATAGTAGGCGCCGTGCTGGCCATCCAGGGTGTCGGCCTCGCCCGCCGTTGTCGCACTTCCGGCGGTCGTCGCGCTGTCGGCAGCGGTTGCATGCGTTGCTGTCGTCGCACTGTCCGCGGTGGTGGCGTGACCGGCGGTCGTCGCGCTGTCCGCGGTGCTGGCGTGCGCTGCGATCGCAGCGCTGCCGGCAGTCTGCGCCTCAAGGGCGTGGGCGGCAAACGGCGCCGCGGTCAGCGCCTGGCGTGGATCGAGCAGGGTGTAGGCGCCGGTGCTCACACCGTCGCGTACTTCAACCGCGAGCCAGAGCTCGTTGCCGTTGAAGACCGCACCGAAGTCGAGGGGAACGGAGACTCGTCCGCCGGTCACGGCGGTGTCCTCGATGGCCACGGCCGCTCCGACCTGGGCGCCGCCGGACGCGGCGTCCCACAGAGTGAATCGGAAATCGACGACCCCGCTGACGGGTGAACCGGCATCCGCGAGGATTCCCTGATAGGTAAAAGTGGTTCCAAGGGGTCCCGCGGCAGCCGCGCTCACGAGACCGAGGGTCAACAACGACAACAGCAGGGTTCGAGTCTTCATCATTCCTCCCAAGCCTCAGGGAGAGGCGGAACTCCAGGCTCCGAAATCTCCCGATTCGAATCCATCGGCGAAGAGCGGTGGCTCGCCGGGTTCATCGGCGACGATGAATCCACCCTCGAGATCGAGCGATCCGCCGCTCAAAATCCCGGCGTCGAACTGGCCGATGGCCGAGACCACCGACCACGTCCCGCCACTCGCGCGGCCGCCGCCGGTATCCACCGACCACCAGTCCATCGCGTCGGCGGTCACGACCTCCGGCGGCGGATCCGGCCCGGCCGCTGATGCCGCCACGGCCGCGGCTACGACCAGCGCCGCAACCGCCACTGCGACCATCCATTTCGGATGAGCTCGTCTCAATCCCGGTGAACGAATTTGCATGAGTAGGTCTCCCGCTACCAGAATCAGCCGGTCGGAACACATTTGGAATGGACAATCGCGCCAAAGACATGGACGATCGCGACATCGATGGGTCCTCGGCCCCCTGTGAGCGAGCGCGTCAGGTGCATGACGACCGCACCAGCATGACCAAGGCCCCTTTCGGAGTCGCTGTATCATTGACCATCGGACTCCCCCGAGAAGGACGACTTCATGTCTGAGCCACACCAACGCGTCGTCGTTATCGGCGCCAGCAAGAACCCCGAGCGCTACTCCAACATGGCCATCAATCGCCTTTTGGAAAACGGTCACGAGGTCATCCCCGTCCACCCGGCGCTCGAACGCGTCAGCGGTGTCACGGTGATCCCGACCCTCGGCGATGTCAAAGGACCGGTGGACACGGTGACGGTCTATGTATCACCCGAAAGTGTCGTCGAAGATGACCGACTCCCTCGTCGCACTCTCGCCCGGCAGGGTGATTTTTAACCCGGGCGCCGAGAACCCCGAGCTCGAGGCGGCCCTCGCCGAGCACGGGATCCCGACCCTCCAGGCCTGCAGCCTGGTGCTGCTCTCCACCGGTCAGTTCTGACGGCGACGCGGGACCGTACAGTGCTAAGGTGGCAACCGATGCAACCTTCCGAACGCCGGCTCCCCAACCTCGACTCGGCTACAAGCTCGACAGAGATCGCCCACCTCTACCGCGGCGAAATGAACCGCCTCACGGTTTGGCGCCAGCGTCTCGACGTCACGTCAAACTGGGCCATCGTCCTCGCCACCGGTCTCGCGACCTTTACCCTCGGACACGCGGACGTACCCCACTACACCCTGCTTCTCGGGCTCGCCCTGTTTTCGTTTTCGCTTCTCATCGAGGGTCGGCGATATCGGCACGTGCACCACAGCAAGTGGCGGGTCTACCTCCTCGAATTCGGATTCTTCGCAGAGCACCTGCAACCAACCGAAAGCGGGAACGCCATCCCCGACTGGCGCCGGTTGCTGGCCGCGGATCTTCGACGCACCCACTTCCTGATCAGCGTCTTCACCGCGGTCCGGGTGCGGCTGCGGCGGAACTACCTCTTGCTGCTGCTCTTCCTCACCGCCGTTTGGGTCATCAAGCTGATCATCCACCCGGCGCGGCCGCACTCCTTCGCCGACTTCTTTTCGCGGCTCGCCATCGGCGGGCTCATTCCCCCGTGGTTCGTCGCCGCCAGCTCGATCGGATTCGTCATCACCGCAGTCGTCCTGGCGCTGACCTGCCCTTCCCAGGAGCACATCGAGGACTGGAGCACCCACTACCGCAGGGTTGCCGCCCGCACCCGGGAATAGACCTCGATTTTCGTCAGACCGCCGGCGGCTAGGCATTGCGATTGCACACGCCGTCGTGAATGTGCCCATTCGGGCCACGCAGGCGATCGACTTCGCGACGTGTTCGTTCGATGAGTTCTCGTCGGCTGGAAACTCCGAGACCGGCCGTGGATATCGGCTCACCCACCCGAACGGTGACAGGTTGCGGCCGCACTACCCCCTCGTTGGGAGGAAGAACCAGTCGCGGACCTTCGAGGCCGACGGGGAGAATCGGCAGCCCGGATTTGAGCGAGACGAGGAACCCGCCGCGGGCAAAGGGGAGCAGCCGCCCGTCGGTGGTCCAGGTTTCTTCGGGGAAGACCAGCGGCGAGCCGCCGCGCGCGACCTCTTCGAGGGTCTGATTCAGGGTCGCCGCCGCGGTACTGCGATTCTCCCGATCCACCGGGATGAAGCCCGCACTCTTCATGGCCCAGCCGAGGAAGGGGATCGCAAAGAGGCTCTTCTTGGCGAGAAATCGGAGTTCCACCGAAACCGGGAGCGCCGTGAGCAGCACGACGATGTCCAGGCTCGACTCATGATTGGCCATGATGACGTAGCGGTCGCCGGCCTCGATGTGGTCGAGCCCCTCGACCACGACCCGAACGCCGACAATCCACAGGCACAGTCGGCCCCACAAGTGGGCGATCCGTGCGGCGGATCCTCGGGAAACGAGACCGACCACTCGCCGCCGTGCTTCCCAGCACGGCAGTGACCAGGGCGACCGCGGTCTTTACGACCGACGTTCTAATGGGTCCGAGTTGGGTCATCGGGTCCGATTCTACCGATTGTTCTTCAATTTAAGCGCCTGCCGCACCATCTTGCCGAAGCTGCGTTCCCGCGCCCGGATCTCGTGTCGTCTCGAGGCGTCCTGACGCTGATCGAGGTGTTCGGCTTCGCGGAGCAGGCGGTGAAAACTCGCCAGTCTGGCCTTGTCGAGACGCCCTGCATCCACTTCGGAAATGACGGCGCAGCCGGGTTCCGCCTCGTGCCGGCAGTCGCGGAAGCGGCAGTTCTCGGCGGCCTCCTCGATTTCGGGGAAGGCGGGCGCCACCGAACCCGGATCGATCCAGAGACCGAGCTCGCGAATACCCGGAGTATCGATGAGACAGGCTCCCGTGGGCAGCACCACCAGCTCGCGGTGGGTCGTGGTGTGGCGGCCCTTGGCATCGCCGTCTCGGACGTCGGAGACCGCGAACCTCTCTTCGCCGAGCAGGGCGTTGGTGAGCGTCGACTTGCCGACCCCCGAAGGTCCGAGAAGCACCGCGGTGGACCCCGGTGGGAGGTGTTTCTGCAACCCGCCCAACCCGCTCCCATCAACCGCCGACAGCGGCACGATCTCGGCGAACGGGGCCCCCTCTCGAGCCCTGGCCACCGCTGCTTCGGCGTCGTCGCAGAGATCGGTTTTGGTCAGGACAATCACCGGCGTGGCGCCGGAGTCCCAGGCCAGGGCGACGGCGCGCTCGATCCGGCGCGGGTTGGGGCCGCGTTCGACGGACTCCACAATGAGCACGACATCGACATTGGCGGCAACGGCCTGCTCGTGATCGGCCGCTCCCGGCCGCCGGCGCGACAGAGCCCCGGACCGTGGTAGAACGGCGCGGACCACCGCGGTGTCGCTGGCGGGATCGAGCGCCACCCAGTCGCCGACGGCCGGCGAGCAGGACTCACCCGCTGGGTCGAGGGTGCCCGCAACGACAGCGGCGACGACCCCGTCGGCACTCTGGGCGGTCACCGCACCGCGATCCACCCGGACGACCCGGGCGGGAACGAAAGTGGTGTTGAAATCAGTGTTGAAGATCGATTCGAGACGGTCATTCCAACCGAACGCTGCGAGTGTCACTGTCCTTCTCCTGTTGTTCCGGGCGCGAGTAAACACACCCATTTCCGAAATCGACTGGAAGTGGGAACAATCGGGGCTGGAGCGTCGAGCCATTCGGCTCGCGTCTTCTCGCCCCTCAGGGGACAAATACGGCGGTCAGGCTCTTCATATGGACGGATTCTAACACGCCATCGCAGCCTTCCACACTCATAAAATCGATCACCAACTTGTTCTCTTGCCGCCCGAGCCACAGAAATCCAGACACCCGGTGCCAAAAATTCAGACTTCACGACACTCGTTTGTCGCAGGCGTCCATTGAAACTCTGAAAAGGATTGCATTCTTACTCGGCGCGATCTATGATAAGAATTTCAAGTAACGATTCTCGATAATATATTTTTCGACCTGTCCATTAATGTTGCTGCCAATGGTTCCCACAGAGGCGGCAAATCTATAGGAGGATTAGATGAAAAGAACAGAGTTCGTCGCCCTTTTCTTGGTTGTTTTCGCATCGACTGTATGGGCGCAGGCCGATGAAAACTGGAGACCGCTCATTGCCGACCCGAATGATACGGAGACGGTGGTCGTTCGAGTCCAGGATGAAGCGGAGGTCAAGGAAAGTCCGCAGAATCAACAACCCGCCTACGCCGAGCTGCCGGTGATCGATCCAGACCTCCTCGCCACCGCAAAATCCTCCGGGGATGAATCGATACGCGTGATCATCCACCTCAACTACATGCCCCATGCGTTGCTCAAAGATGGGGTTCGCGACGCACATGCGGTGGAGATGGCGGCACTGACGGCCCAGATTGATACCATCAACCGTCGGTATGCCGATGTACGAGTCACGAGTGCGCCGACCGACGCTGAAAACTACAGCTCGATGTACGACATCCTTCCCGAGGATCGGGACGCGATGGCGGCGCTGAATGAACAACACGAAGCGCTGTCGTTGGTGATGCAGCGTGAGTTGAAACAGGCCCTCCAGGCCGAGATCGAGCCCTACCAGGAACCCGTGGTGGCCGCTCTCCTGGCCCTTGGCGCCCAGGTCGAGTTCACGACCCTGAGTGGGAACGCGATCATCGCGCTGGTCCCGGCCGCAGCGCTGCCCGATGTGGCCGAGATCCCGCGAGTCGCGCGCATCGCTGCTGACGAACTGATCCACACCAACCTCGCCATCGCCGATGACGCCACTCTGGTGACCTCCACGATGTCGGGAGGAGGGCTGTGGAACAATGGTTTCACCGGCGGCATCTACGATCCCGCCATTCTCGACTCCGGCACCGATCGCACGCACCCGTTCATGGAGAATCAAACTTACCGCACAAACCACTGGAGCTGGTATCTGAGCGCCGGCGCGGCAGATCCAAACTACGACCCCACCGAGGGCAGCTACTGGGAGGACGATCTGCAGGGCCACGGCAGCCACGTTGCCGGCATCGTAGGCTCCCTCGGCAGCGCCATCTATCCGAACCACCGCGGCATGAGCTATGGTGTCGAGAAGTTCGTCACCCTCAAGGCGGCGTGGCGGAACACTGCGACCGGTGGGGCATCGATGTACGCCTCGGATCGCATGAACCTCACCGATCGGGCGCTGTTTCGCACCGCAGAGTTTTACCCGAACTACGGAACGAACGATTTCGCCGATGACGTCGATGGTTTCAACCTCAGCTATGGCGGCTCGACGACCGAGGACGACAACGACTCGTCCCGGTTCATCGACTCAGTCATCGCGGACACTCTCGCGGACACACCGTGGACCGTCTCGGCGGGAAACAGCGGGCCCAGCAATACCAACTTCAACAGCCCGGCGATTTCGTACAACGCGATCACAGTCGCGGCCGTTGACGATCTCGACACCATGTCACGATCGGACGATGTGCTCGCGAGCTACAGCTCCCGCGGTCCAACCGCCAGCAACCGAAAGAAACCCGACCTCGCGGCTCCGGGATCAGACATCCAGTCGGCCAACCAGAATTGGGAGACAGAACTCGACTGGATTTCAAAGAACGGCACCAGCATGGCGGCGCCCATGGTCCTCGGAGTGGCCATGGATCTCATGGATGCCGGTGTTTGGAAGGAGCTCTCTCTCAAGGCCCTGCTCATCAACACCGCCCAGAAGAATGAGGCGGGTTACAACTTCGAGTCCGACTCAGACGGTTGGGACCCCGGCATGGGCTGGGGCTACATGAACGCCTGGGCGGCGTACTTTCACCGCGCCGACGTCAAGGAGACTACCCTTACAGCTAATGGTCAGCCCGGTGACTACCGCTTGTACAAAGGAGTCATGCGAGATGAAGGCGCCGGCGGTGAGGGTCGCGATCGCGCGACCATGGTGTGGCGGCGTCACGCAACCTACAGCCCGGCGACCTTCCCGGCCACCTATTACAACCTCTCCGACCTCGACCTTTCCCTCTATGCCGAAGGTAACGGCGCTTTTATCGACTCTGACACGACTGTCAGGGACAACGTCCACCAGGTCCGCGTCGCCAGCGGGGCGGGAGCCACACCCGTGGTGATCAAAGCCTACTCCTATTCGTCGACATTCCCTCACGGTGGCGCGACCGAGACCATTGCGCTGTCCACCGAGGAAGGATTCGTCGAAGCCCAACTTCCCGTGCGAGCGGACGTGCAACCCTACGGCAGCTGGCCGACCACAATTAACGCCGGCGCCACCGGCGTCTTCAACGTGTATCTGCGCAACAACGGAGAGGTGGCGCTTCACAATGTCGGCTTCACCCTGCGGACTCTACCCGCGGGCTGGGCATTGGTCGGCGGCGCGAATTCTCAGAATGTCGGTTCGGCGGCCTCGGGAGGCGGCGACAGCGCCTGGGCCACATGGAGTCTGCAGGCGCCGGCTGTCCCCGGCGTCTACCAGATCTGGTTTGACGTTTCACAGAGTTCCTACGGGGAAAGTTGGGGGGGAGAGGGCTGGTATTTAAGTGTGACGGTCAATGCGTTTGACCCCCATATCTTCTCGGACGGCTTCGAGAGCGGCAACACCATCGGCTGGTCATCTTCAGTGCCATAGACCATCGCCTTCGTCACGATCCGCGCGCGAGCTGTGCCCGTCGTGCGCGGCGAAACGGGCGGCGCCGCCGTCGGCGCCGCTTGTTGGGGACGAATCGTAACGGTGCCAGGTGTCACAAACTCACAACGGGGACACCTCATTCCCCACCTCGTAAAAAATAGCCTCGGGACCACGGTGGTCCCGAGGCTTTGCATTCCCACTGCTGGCAAGAGAGATCTCTCAGATCTCTACCGGAGTCGTGGTAGGATCGCCGGCTCGTCGAGGATCACAAACCAGGCGCCGTATCCGGCGCCGGTGGTCAAGACGCACCCTGAGGGCCTGCAAGGTTTCAGCCCCTTGTCGCCGGACCAGGCTCACTCGATCCTCGAGGGCGTTCGGCCGGCAGCTGCTGATGAGTGCGGGAATGCTTCCGAGTGGTGTTGTGCTCGGATCTGCCCGCGAGGCCCCTTGACTTGCCGCCCCGACCGGGTAACCCTTGCGCCCTCGGAGGAACAATGTCAGCCGAAGATCAGAAAGTCATTTTTTCCATGGTCCAGGTCTCCAAGACCCACGGCCAGAAGACCGTGTTTCGCGATATCTCGTTGGGTTTCTTCTATGGCGCCAAGATCGGCGTCCTGGGTCTCAACGGCGCCGGGAAGTCGACCCTGCTGCAGGATCATGGCCGGGACCGAGGAGTCGTCCAACGGCGAGGTCGTGCGGGCGCCCGGATACACCGTCGGCATGCTCGAGCAGGAACCCGAGCTCGAGGCGGGAAAGACCGTACTCGAGATCGTCTCGGAGGGGGCCTCGGAGGCCACGGCCCTGCTTGCCGAGTACGACGCGCTCGCCGATCGCTTCTCCGAGCCCATGGACGACGACGAGATGCAGAAGGTCCTCGATCGCCAGGCCGAGGTTCAGGACAAGATCGAGGCCATGGGGGCCTGGGAGCTCGACTCGCGGCTCGAGCTCGCCATGGACGCGCTGCGCTGCCCACCTCCCGACACCGTCGTCGATATCCTCTCCGGTGGCGAGCGCAGGCGGGTCGCGCTGTGCCGGTTGCTGATCCAGCAACCGGACATCCTCCTCCTCGACGAGCCCACGAACCATCTCGACGCGCTTTCGGTGGGTTGGCTCGAACGTCACCTCAAGGACTACCAGGGCACGGTCATCGCGGTCACCCACGACCGCTATTTCCTCGACAACGTCGCCGGTTGGATCCTCGAGCTCGACCGCGGCCACGGCATCCCCTGGAAGGGCAACTACTCGTCGTGGCTCGAGCAGAAGGAAGAACGGCTCCGGCAGCAGGAACGCAGCGAGGGCAAGAGACAGAAAACCCTCGAGCGCGAGCTCGAGTGGATCCGGATGGCGCCTCGCGCCCGCCACGCCAAGGGCAAGGCGAGGGTCAACGCCTATCAGGAACTGCTGTCGCAGGAGCCGGAGACCTTGGCGCGCGATCTCGAGATCTTCATCCCGCACGGACCGCGGCTCGGGGGCGTGGTCATCGAGGCCGAGGGGCTCTCCAAGGGTCACGGCGACCGCCTGCTCTTCGACGATCTGAGTTTTTCGATTCCACCCGGCGCCATCGTCGGGATCATCGGCGGCAACGGCGCCGGCAAGACCACCCTCTTCGAACTCATCACCGGCGCCCAGGAGGCCGATTCGGGATCGCTCCGCCTCGGCGAAACCGTCAAGCTCGGCTATGTCGACCAGAGCCGTTCGACCCTGGATCCTGAGAAAACCGTTTGGGAAGTCATCTCCGAGGGCTCGGAATCGGTCTGGTTGGGTCGAGTCGAGGTCAACTCGCGAGCCTATGTGGGGAGATTCAACTTCACCGGTTCGGATCAGCAGAAACCCGTCAAACAGCTCTCGGGCGGTGAGCGCAACCGCGTCCATCTGGCGCAGATGCTCAAAGAAGGCGCCAACGTCCTCATGCTCGACGAGCCGACCAACGATCTCGATGTCAACACCCTTCGCGCCCTCGAAGAGGCCATCCTGGCTTTCGCCGGGACGGTGCTGGTGATATCGCACGACCGTTGGTTCCTCGACCGGGTCGCGACCCACATGCTCGCCTTCGAGGGGGATTCCCACGTCGAGTGGTTCCCCGGCCCCTACTCGGACTACCGCGCCGACCGCAAGGAACGTCTCGGCGACGAGGCCAACCGGCCGCATCGGGTCACCTATCGACCGCTGACGCGGTCGTGACCGTCGTTTTCGGAAGGACATCCTTGCGCAGCGAGGCTCATTCTCCGGCTCTGGTATGATTCTCTGCAAATGAGACACATACGCTATATCGATCGGCGTTGAAACGCGTCCGGTGCCTCGTTCGCCCACTCGATAAACAACGAAAGGACTCAATCATGAAACTCACGCTCTTCACTGCGGCCCTCGTTCTCGTCGCCATCCCCTCTTCGGCCGGTGTGCTCTACGAGGTGGAAAGCTCGTACGGTGAAACAGCAACCAAGGCCGGAATCGCCGTTGACGGCCTCAAGATGAAGATGGATGTCGCATCCGGCGAAAAGGACTGGAACGGCTACATGCTCTTCGATGGTGACAGCCGGGAGATGATCGTCGTCAACCACGACAACAAGACCTACTTCGTCATCGATCAGGAGCAGATGAAGAAACTCGCCGACACCGTCAACCAGGCCATGGCGTCGGTGGATCAAGCACTGGCTGCTCTGCCCGAAAGCCAGCGGGCAAAGATGGAGAAGATGATGAAGAGCCGCATGCCCGACATGGCCACGCCGCGCGAACCATCCGAACTCAAGAAGACCGGCGGCAGCGAGAGTGTCAACGGTTTCGATTGCGACGTCTACGAAGTTTGGCGCGGCGGTGTCCGCGAGCGCGAACTCTGCGTCACCGACTGGGACAACGTCGCGGGCGGGAGCGAGGTCGAGGATGTCTTCACCGAGATGGGCGAGTTCATGACCGAGATGCTCGACAGCCTCCCCAAGATGGGTGGCGGGGGTTCTCTCGGCGACGCGACCTACGAACACATCAAAGAGATGAACGGCTTTCCGGTTCGCACCCGCGAGTACGACAACGGCAAGCTGGCCGGCCAGTCGAGCTTGGTCTCGTCAAAAGAGGCCGATCTTGACCCAGCAGACTTTGAGCCGCCCAAAGGCTACAACGGCAGGACCTCATGAAGGGGATGAAGTAGCAATTCCGGCTGGTTCGGCCTTCGGCCACCCAGTCCGGAATTGCTGTTGATGAGGGCTTCATCGCAGGGGGACGGAGATACCGGTGCGCGCTCCCGTCGGACGGGCGGTCTCTATTCGGTGGTGCGGCGGTCGGTTCCAGTACGTCGGTCACCGACCCGTCGGTCTCTTTCCGGTGCGTCGCTCTTTGTCCTCAGACCGGTTCGGATCGGCTTTGACCCGCCGATCGGCTGACCCTTGCGCCGGTCCACCTTGCTGCGTCGGTCGCTCCCGGTTCGCCTCTCGTCCATGGCCGCCTCCTTTGGAGCACTGCTTCGAGGTTACCCTGAACTGGATCGACTCACAAGTCAACACCGTCCAGACCGAGGGCCTTCTTCGAGACGCACCACCCGTTCCTCGAGCTCGGCCACTCGTTCGCTGAGACCGGACGCCGGGGGCGGGGCGGCGGATGGAACAAAGACGGCCGTCTCGATATCGGGCTCTCCGCCGACCAGGTGGGTCCAGCGGGCTTCCTTCTGGCCGGGTTGTCGAGCGAGATGGACCACGAGAGGCTCGTCGCCGTCGGCGAGCCCGACAAGCGCATTCTCGACCTCGGCGCTGGAGCCGAACGGGTGCATCCTTTCGGTCCGCGCCCGCAGCTCGCCCGGGGTCTGCGGCCCGCGCAACATGAGCACCGTCATCAGCGCCATGGCGGCGGGAGACAGCTCCCATTTGCGATTGAGATTGTGGGTCCACTTCAGGGTTCGGGCGCCCTCTTCGGGCCACACCAGGACTTCACTTCGCAGCCGCGCCAGCACCGACTCGACCTCGGACGCAGTCAGCTGCATCACGGGTCGCGGTTGCTCTTCTGGTTGCACGCCGAGGTCAGCGCGTTGAGCGAAAGCGGATAGCCTTCCGGGGTCGTTCGCTCCTTCTCGAGCAGACAGCCGAGTACTCGGATCTCGACGGGATCGAGTTCGCGGGGAAGACGCATGGGAGCCTCCAGGTGAGGCTCATTGTAGGCCCGACCGGTGCGTCAGTGGAGCACCACTTCCAGGAACCGCTCGTCGGTCCTCGCCACTTCGCCCATCGACTCACCGACAACTCCACCCATCGTCTTCGCCATCATGGAGATGTTCATGTGCGACACCCACACCGACCCGTCCGCGAGCTCGTACACTGACCACGAGCACGGCATGATGGCGGACAGCTTCGGGTTGGCGCCGAGCACCGTCTTGGCCACCAACGGGTTGCACATGAAGTAGAGTCGGATCTTCTTGACGTTGTCGGGCATGGCGTTCTTGGCCGGCGAGCTTGGCCGACATGTCGAAGCTCTCGATGGGAAAACTCCAGCCCGGGGTTCCGGGAACCACCTCTTCGATGGCCGAGCAGGTCGCATCGAACGACTTGGAGCTGCGCTCAGGAACGATCATGGATGCGCGCATGGTCATGACGACGGCGATGACGGTCAAGACGACTCCTGCGGCAAACCCGGCGATCAGGGCGATGGGGACGTTCATAGGTGCTCCCTCCGTGGTCCGAACTCGAACCAACTACATCGCTATATTAGCATATAGTTTACACGGCAGCCAACGGCGACGGACTCGGAAACGGATTCTGCCACGGATTCGGTTACGGATGAGTTCCCGCTGATCTCCGATGCTCGAGAACATCCTCGGCGAGGTCCTTGACCGTGTCGGCGAGCGACCGCAGCACGACGGACACGGGTTGATGCGTTCCACCGGCCGAGGCCATCAGGCGTTCCATGTCCATCCGATAGAGATAGGTCTCGCCCACCGCCGAGGCCGTGACGAGCCGGCGTTCACCACGAAGTACGGAGACCACCCCGACGACATCACCGGCCTCGACGGTTCCCAGGCTGAGCTCCTTGTCACCCTCCTCGCGGCTTACCTCGACCGCCCCGCTCTTGACGACGTAGAAGTGACGGCCCTCCCGTCCCTGGCGGAAGATCACCTCGCCGGGCTCGTACCTGCGGATGGCCCGCCTCGCCTCGGCCGCGGCCATCTCGGTTCGGTACCGCGCCAGTACCACCCGGGTCAGCAGACCGATCCCCGCCCCCACTGCGACTCCGACGGCGTCGGCCACCATATCGGCCACCTCGAATCCCCGGCTGTTGAGCGGCTGGAGAAACTCGATGGCGACGCCAAAGGCGACCAGGGCCAGCAACCCCGGAATGTACGCCTTGGGTCTGAGAGCGAGGACGAGAACCATTGCCAGGGCGGCATAGCCGACAAAATGGAGGATCTTGTCGACTTCGAGAGTCGTACCCTCGCCACCTTCGAGGCTCGCAACCACTGCGACGATGAGTCCGGCCACGGCCGTGAGCGCGAGCAGATTTCTGGTTCCACCGGGTATGTCGAGAAGTTCGTTCTCTGTCGCCGTCTGCATTCAACTCTCCTTGCAGTTTCACGCGGTGCACTGCGGCGCATCACGATTGACCGATCATAACTGCACTGGCAGTGGACGTGATCCCGAATACATCCACCGCGCGGACAATACCGCTACCGTCGGAAGAACGGTTGGAGGTGAATGGGTGGTCGGATTCGAGGTTCGAAGATCGCGGCGCTGGCCGCCATTCGCCGTCATGGTTTCGATGACGGCCGAGGCCCGCGACTGGTACGTGGCGCCCGGCGGCGTCGATGGCGCCGCGGGGACCATGGCCGAGCCGCTGGCCACGATCGCCCACGCGGTCAGCCGCGCATCGGCCGGTGACTCGATTCTCCTCCAACGCGGCGGGACCTACTTCGCGAGCGATCTGAACGCGGGATCGAGCCTCGGCGTCGCCGCCTACGGCAACGGCCCGCGACCGATCGTCACCGGCAGCGTCCGGGTCAACCTCACCGGCATCTGGGGGTCGAACCCGGCGGTCCGCACCGGCACGGTGGCCGCAGCGGGTGGTGGCGTGCTATGTCAACGGCCGCTTCGTCCGGCTCGCGCGCTGGCCCAACGTCGAGACGGGTTTTCTCCGCAACGACAACGACAACGAGTACCGACCGAGATCGTCGACGCCGAGCTCGCCACCCGCCCGGGGGTGGCGCCCGGCCGGTGGACCGGCGCCCAGGTGCGCTGGCGGCAAGTGGAGCTGGTGGTGGGAGACCCGGCCGATCGCCCAGCACGGCCCCGTCGACACCCTGGAGCTCGACCCGGCGGGCGAACGTCGGCGATCAACCTCTCCGATCCGGGCTCGGGCTACTTCATCGACAACGACCTCGACGAGCTCGACGCCCCCGGCGAGTGGCACTGGCAGGCGGGCGTGCTCTACCTCTATCCCCCATCCTGGGCCGATCCCGCCACCATGAAGGTCGATGTCGTCACCACCACCAGCACCGACCTCCTGGTCGACCACGACAGCGAGCCGGTCGGGGTCCGGACCTCCGGCACGTCGTTCGAGGAGATCCACTTCTCGCGCTACTACGGCACCGCGCTCGCCATCAACCGCCCCGCCACGGTCGAGAACTGCACCTTCTCCGAGATCGAGAGCAACGCCGTCCACTACACCTGGGATGCGCAGCCCTTCACGATCCGGCGCTCGGTCTTTCGCGATGTGCGCAACATCGCCATCAGCGGCTGGGCCGACCCCGCCGATCCGGCCGGGCTCGCTCATCGAGCGCAACCTGTTTCTGCGCATCGGCGTCGAGCCCGGCTACGGCGGCAACGGCCCGTGGCACGCCGCCGGGAGTCATCGTCGGCCAGGCCAACGCCGCGGTGGTGCGGCTCAACCGCTTCGTCGACACCGGCTACGCCGGGATCATCCTCGGCAGCGACGGCCAGACCGTCGAAAACAACGTCTTCGTCCGCACCATGGGAACCCTCAACGACGGCGCCGCCGTCTACACCAACTGCAACGCCTCGATCATCCGCGACAACATCATCCTCGACACCATCGGCGACCTCGAGTACTCCCACCCGTGGTGGCCCATGGGCCACGGGATCTGGCCCGAGTTCCTGTCCGACTTCCACGACACCGTCATCACCGACAACACCCTCTACGGCAACAACGGTCACGGGATCTTCCTGCCCAACAACTTCGACTGCACCATCAGCGGCAATGTCATCGTCGACAGCCGCCGGGCCGCCCTCGGGCTCTATGTCGACACCGACCCGAACCAGGGCCACGTCATCACCGGCAACACCCTGGTCTCCACCGAACCGACCCGGCGCATCGACCGTCCGGAGAACCTCTCCCACTGGTGGCTCCCGCCCTACGCCGAGCCCGACCCGGTGGCGCTCGAGTACGACGCCGCCGCCGACTACGGCAGCATGAGCTACACCACCTTCGTCGCCCCGACCATCGTCGGCCGGGGTCATCCGGAAGGAGCCCGACGGGACCCTCTTCACCACCCTCGGCGAGTGGACCGCCGACGCACCCTGGGCGTCGGCGGCGGGCAGTCTCATCAGCCGGACCAACGCCATTCTCCTCTTCAACGACACCGAGGAGGCCGCGGTCGATGCCGGTGCCGGCCGGAAGCTGGACCCTGCCCGACGGGTCGGCGGTCGGTTCCACCGTCACGCTGCAACCGTGGCGCAGCGCGTGCTGGTCACGACCGGCGCCGTGGGGTCATCACCGCCCTACCACGCCGCCTCGGGGATCGACTGGCGGGCGGACACCCCGGTTACAAGCTATCTCGGTGACGACAGCTCGATCTTCAGCGATGGGTTCGAGTCGGGCGATCTCCTGGCATGGGTCGTTCCGGTTCAGTGATAGAGGTTCTTTCCGGTGGCGGGTTCGAGATCCGGCGCATCGAGACGACCGTTCGCTGAGGCCCAGCCAAGCCGTTCGTCGACGCTCCCCGGCCAGATGCGCTCGACGATGGTCCCGGTTCGCAGACGCCCGCAACTCGATAACCCGATCCGCGCCGCGGTCCACGAGGAGAATGATCCGATCGCCGCCATCGGTGAACTCGACACCCGGCCGATCTCCCGATCGCCCCGCGAGCTCGGCCGCCGCGGATGCGAGTCCGATCTCCCCGAGATCATCGACATCGAAACCGTCGGGCGCCCTCATGATCACCGCGGTCGCTTCGTCGCGCACCGCCGGTCCGGTCTCGAGCCCGGCGATGGCGGCCCAGATCAGACCGGCGGCCACCACCACGAAGACGATGGGGATGAGTTTCCTTGTCATGCATTGGCCAACCGCGGCACCGCGCCGGAGATTTCCTTCAACTCGGTGGTTGTAGGTTGATCCTAACACCCAACCGCAGCTCTCACCGAGTCGCCCATCTGAACCTCGATCCCGTCTTGCGTGATCCCACCGACTCGGCGATAGTGGACCCAAGACCCATGAACGACCGGAAGCGCATCGTGATCTGTCTCGACGGGACCTGGCAGAACCCGTACCAGGTGAAGCAGCGCGACGACGGCAGCCGGGTGCTCAAGCCGTCGAACGTCCTCAAGCTCGCCCGGGCGGTGCTGCCCCCTGGACCCGTCGAACCTCCGGCCGCAGATCACCTACTACGACGTCGGAATCGGCGCCCTGGTCAAATACCCGGGCCGACCGAACGCTCTGCTGAGCTTTGCCGATCGAGTGCTCGGCGGCGGCTGGGGCGCCGGGTTCGAGAGCAATGTGGAAGAGGCCTTCCGATTCCTCTCCCACAACCACCGCGAGGGTGACCGGATCTTCGTTTTCGGGTTCAGCCGGGGCGCCGCCCAGGCGCGCGCCCTGACCCATTTCCTGGACTGGCTGGGCGGCATTCCCGCGAAGGCCGATGCCTATTTCGGACCTCTCTTCTTTCTTCACTACGTCAGGACCCGCGGCGCCGGCCGGCCCGACGAGGTGACCACGGCGGACGGGCGCCGTCCCGACCAGCCGTTGGTTCCTGTGACCATCGAGTTTCTCGGCGTCTGGGACACGGTCATGGCTCTCGGATCGCGCTTCCACGCGACCCGAGAGACATCAACGGCCGGACGGGTCGTTCTTTGTTTCCGACACTCCGGCCGGGTGCGTCAGGAACGCCCGGCAAGCTCTCGCCATCGACGAGGAGAGGTACGACTTCCGACCCGAGGTGTGGCGCGGGGCCGGCCGTGACCAGAGTCTCGAGCAGCGGTGGTTCGCCGGCTCTCACTCCAACATCGGCGGCGGCTATGTCCACGACGGACTTGCGAACATCCCGTTCCGGTGGCTCCTCAATGAGGCCGAGACATCGGGCCTTGCCGTCGATCGCGACTTCGTCAAACCCTACAATCCCTACCCCCAGGCGCAGTTGTACCGCTCCACCGGTTCCGTCTATCAGGCACTCGAGTTCGTCCGCCTGAGATCCGGCAAGGGCAAACGCCGCCTCGTCGGCCACCCGGAGACCTCCGCGACGATTCTCGATCGATCGGTGATCCACCGAATCCGGTCCGACCCCGACGACCACCCGCAGCTCGAGAACTACCGCCCGGACAACGTCGTCGAGCTCCTGGCGGCCCAGGACGATCTCGACGGTTATCTCGCCGGTCTCGGCCTGAATCCGGAGGAGATCCGGCTCCCGGACGATGTGATCGCGGAGATTCGGGCCATCCGACGACAGCACGGGATGACCCTGTGAGCGATCGCGGCTATCAGGCAGCCATTGCCCGCGGATTGGAGGAGGCGCTCATCCGGGCGACGCCGCTGAACTGGGATGCGGAGGTTGACCGCATCATCGTGTTCTCGGATCTCCACCGGGGGCAGGGCGATCACGCCGATGATTTCAGGGTCTGCGCCGAGACCTACCGCCGAGCCATCGACTTCTATCTCGGCGCCGGCTACCGCCTGGTTGTTCTCGGCGACGCCGAGGAACTCTGGGAGGGCTGGCCGAAAAAGGTCCTCCCGACCTACCGGGGAATCCTCGACACCGAGAACCGATTCCACGCGGCAGCCGGCGAGCGGTTCATCAAGGTCTGGGGCAACCACGACGATCTCTGGCAATATCCCGAACAGGTGGTCCGTCACCTGGTTCCGATCTATGGCGAGCTCGATGTCGTCGAAGGCCTCGATGTCACGATGACGGCCGCCCGCACCGTCCTGGGTCGCATCTTCCTCGTCCACGGCCACCAGGGAACCGGCTCGAGCGATCGCTGGGGCGGGATCAGCCGCCGTTTCGTCAGGTGGGTGTGGCGACCCATCCAGCGGCTCTTCAAGGTCTCGCTCAACACGCCCGCGACCGATTTCGAGATCCGCGACAAGCACGACCGCGCCATGTACGAGTGGGCCGCCGGGCGCAACGATCTCGTGCTCATCGCCGGCCACACCCACAACCCGGTCTTCGTGTCGAAACCCAATATCGAGAGCCTCGAACGCGTCCAAGACAGCCTCTCGGCAACCCCCGACGGCGGCGCAACGGCGGAGCAACTCGACCTCGAGATCTCCTGGGCCAGGGACGAGGCGTCCACCGACGGCGACGAAGACCGCGCGAGGCCCCGAAGCTGCTACTTCAACTCGGGTTGCTGTTGTTTCAGAAACGGCGACATCACCGGCATCGAAATCGCCGACGGCGAGATCAGGCTTGTCCGATGGACGACCGAAGACGCGAATCCCGATGAACGGATCATCGAGACCCGTGATCTGGCCACGATCTTCGCCGGACTCGGCTCGTGAGGAGTCGGTGATGACCATCTCCGACGCCGCCCGTGATCTTCACGCCGCCGCGCTCGTCATCGACGCCCACGTTCACCCGTCGCTCAAGACCTCTCTCTTCAAGAAGCGACTGCACAAGACCCATCGCAGCGGCGGCGCCTTCAACCCTTTCACGATGCGGGTCGATCTGCCCAAGACCGCGGCCGGCGGCGTCGACGGAATCGTGTCCTCGACCTATCTGCCCGAGGCCGGTCTGCTCGGAGACTGCAAAGCGTTGAAACTGCTGTCGAAGATCGCACCCAAGCGGATTCGGCGGCTCTTCAAGGGCGACCCCTTCGAGCGGACCATCGAGATCATCGACACCTTCGAAACCGCCGTTGACACGGCCAACCAAAAGGGCAGAGAGCTCGCGCGGGTCGTTCGCTCCACCGCGCAGATCCGCCCGGCCAAGGCGGACGGCGTGATCGCCATCGTCCACGCGGTCGAAGGCGGGCACAGTCTCGGCGGGCGGGTCGAACACGTCGAAGCGCTCTGGCATCGCGGTGTCTGCATGCTCACCCTCGCCCACTTCTACGCCAACGAGGTGGCGGCGCCGGTGGTGGGGATTCCGCCCGAAATGCAGAAGCTCAAGTGCTTCAAACAGCCCAAGGATCTCGAGCTCGGTCTCGGCCCCATCGGAGAACCGGTCATCGAGGAGATGCTCCGCCTCGGGATGATCGTCGATCTCACCCACTGCACTCCGAAGGCGCGCCGCGAGGCCTACGAAATCGGCGGCACCCGGCGGCCGCTGGTTTTTTCCCATGTCGGCGTTCAACCTCTGGCCGACGATCCCATGAGCCCGACCGAGGACGAGATTCGCACCATCGCCTCGACCGGCGGCGTCATCGCGGTCATCTTCATGAACAGCTGGCTCGGCGAGCACGGGAACAAGAACGGTCTCGAGGCGATCGTCGCGACGATCCGGCAGATCATCGAGATCGGCGGCATCGACAGCGTCGCCATCGGCTCCGACTTCGACGGTTTCACCGATCCTCCCGACGATCTCAAGGACATCGCCGAGATGCCGAAACTCACCGAGGCGCTTCTCCAAGCCGGATTCAGCGAAACCGAGATCGAGAAGATCCTCGGCCTCAATATGGAAAGGGTGCTCCGCGACGGATGGCGGTGAAATCGCAGGATTGGAACGCAGAGCCGCAGAGATGCGATGACTTGGCGTTTCTTTGCGATGGATGGCCTTGGCGTTCTTTGCGACTCAACCCTGCGATGGTGCGATGTCCGAGTCATCGAAATCGCTCGCTTCGGGAACGTCGCGGCCCTCGAGCCAGGCTTCGATCATGGCGTTGACGGTCTCGGGGTCTTCCTGCTGCACCCAGTGCGACACGCCGGGGAGATACCGCAGGGTGAGATCATTTACCAGCTCCTCGGTGCCGATGGTGAGCTCGCGCCCGAGCGCGGTGTCCTCTTCGCCCCATATCATGAGGGTCGGCGTCTCGAGCGTTCGAAAAATGGTTCGAGCGAGGTCCTTGTCGACCCCGTGCCGAAGATACGCCCTGTAGTAGGCGAGCATCGCCGAGATCGCTCCCGGTTGGTCGGCGTTGCTCCGATAAACCTCGAGGACATCACCGGGGAATCGGTCCTTGCGACTGGCCGAACCTCGAATCATCCCCGACACCCGACGGGCGCCGTTGGCACCGAGCAGTGCTTCGGGCAGCCACGGCAGCTGAAAGAAGAAGATGTACCACGAACGCTTGAGTTGCCTCCAGGTGCGCAAACCGCGTCGGAACAGTCTTGGGTGGGGGATGTTGAGCACGACCAGTCCCTGCAACCGGCGGATCTCGGCGAGGGCGAAAATCCAGGCGATGGCCCCTCCCCAATCGTGCGCGATCAACAGCGTCTCTTCGGCGCCGGCCGCATCGATGAGCCCGGCGACGTCATCGACCAGGTGCCGGATCCGGTAGTCACGCACCCGACCGGGCCGGCTGCTCTCGCCATATCCGCGCAGATTCGGCGCCCAGACGGTGTAGCCCAATCGAGCCAGAACGGGCATCTGGTGCCGCCAGGAGTAGTTGCACTCCGGGAATCCGTGCAGGCAGAGCGCGAAACGGGGTCCATCGCCGCACGTCGCGACCTCGAATTCGAGGCCGTTGGCCTTGACCCTTCGGGTTCGGATGACGGTCATATGGTGGCCGCAACCCGGCGCAAAACCTCCGCAGGTTGGTCGGTGATGGCGATGTGGTGCGAGACCACGATTCTTTTGAGATCGGGCGTCTCGGCCAGCCGCGCCAGATGGGCTCTGAGGGCCGGTTTGTCCTTGACGCCCAGCATTCGAAACAGCCTTGTCACCTTCGGACCACCGGTGGACCCGGTGATGTGACGGAAAATGAACCCCGGCACACCGCGGCCATGCGGCATGTTGAAGACGGCGTCGTTGAATACGAGGGTCGAACCGGTTTGGGAAAGCACCGTGACCACGCCTTCGCCCTTGCCCACGCCGTCGAGGTGTTCGAGGGTCATCGAGGCATCGCCGGCAACATCGTCGTAGTCGCCATCGACCCGAATCACCTCCTCCACCTTGGTTCGCGAACCGCGCGGACAGTAGACCTTCAGATCCGGATAACGCGCCAGATACGCCGGCGCGTCGAGCCGGTGGTAGGCGTTGGGGACGAGAAGCACCGCCGGTCGCCCCCATGCCTCGATTTCGCCCATGGTGGGCTCGTCGAGTGCGACCGCGCTGTGGATGACGATCCTGCCATCACCGAGCTTCACCAGAGTCATGACCCGTTTCAGCGCCATCCCGGGCAAGGTCCCGGTGACGCACCACAGATTCGGTTCGAGCCGTTCGACGGGTCCGTGCCGCAGTACCTGCCAGTCTTTGTTCGCCTTGGCCATCTCGGTCTCCCTGCAATTGATCTTGGTCGGACCAGCGTACCCCGAGCTTGTCGGGATCAACCAAAAACCGACGGCTTGAAGCCGTCGGTTCATGGCGCCGGCCTGAGCGCCGACGCGAACGAAAACTCACTGCGGGTCGGACGACCCGCGACAATTCTCTTGCCTGGGGAATCGGGCTTCAGCTCGTGACGAGCTCCATGCCGCAGCCGCAGGTACCCGGCTCAGCCGAGATGTGGTTGCACGTGCACGAACCACCGCAGTTGCAGTAGTAGAGGCCCTTGCCCTCGAGATTGACCCGCTTGACATCTTTGCCGCAACCGCACTTGGTCTCGTCTTCGGCGTCGATTTCGCAGGTGCAATCCCCGTCACAGGCACAAACCAGGGCAACGTTACCCTCGACCTTGACGAGATGGCCCGCAACCAGCTCCGAGCCGCAGCCGCAGGTTCCTTCGGTCAGGGAAGCAGCGCCGCAATCACAGTCGGGTCCGCACGAGCAGGTGAAGATCATGTCGTTGCGCGCCACGACCGCACCTTCCACCACCGGCGCCTCCTCGACGACCACTTCCTCAACCACAGCAGGGGCTTCGGTTGAAGACCCACCACAACCCAAGGTCAAGACCGTCGCCACCGCAGCCAACACAACCAACGACTTGTTCATTACTCATCCTCCAAGAATGCCGCTAAACCCGGCATTTTAAAATTGAACGCGTGGAGGATACCACTTTCCGGTTCCGATGGCCTGAAATCACCCATTGCCCCTGTGATCTGCCGTACGGGCGACAGCCGGGGAAACCGATAGCGTTGACAAAGGAGACCGTGATCATGAGAATCCGTATGTCGATCCTTGAGTTGATTTATCACCACAGGCAGTCGAGCATGGGCCATGGCCAAACTCGAACACCCTTCGTCGGAGCGCAACAAACAGCCGATCCTCGATGTTCTACGCCGCCTTCTGCCCTCCAGCGGAACAGTACTCGAGATAGCCGGAGGATCCGGTCAGCACGCCGTCTTCTTCTCGGAGAACCTCCCCGGCATCACCTGGTTACCCACCGATATCGACGAGGAACGCCTGGGATCGATCAGGGCGTGGCGGGAGGACTCGAGTTGCTCGAACCTCCGTGAACCGAAACGGCTCGATGTCCTCGATGACGACTGGGGAATCGGCACGGTCGAGGTCGTCTTCAGCGCCAACATGGTCCACATTACTCCATGGGAATGCTGTCTCGGCCTCCTTGCGGGGGCCCGGCGGCACCTGACTCCTGGTGGGTTGCTGATCTTCTACGGTCCATTCCGGATCGGCGGCGAACACACGGCGCCGAGCAACGCCGCCTTTGACGAGGACCTCCGCGGCCGCGACCCGAGCTGGGGTGTTCGTGATCTCGACGCCATTTGCGACGCCGCCGACGGTCTTGTTCTCGAGGAGCGGGTTGCAATGCCCGCCAACAATCAGATCCTCGTGTTTCGAAAGGTTTGAAAAAGAGCGGCCGTGCCACGAGCGCAGGGACCGGCTACACTCCCGCAACGGAGGCGCAATGCGATCGAACGCACGCGACATCATTCTCATGATCATCATCCCCCTCTTCGCCATCAGCTGCACGACCCCCGAAGAACCGGCCGCACCGATCGAGCCCGGACCCGCCTTCCAAGCACTCCTGGAATCGGTCGTGGCCGGAGACGACAACATCCGCGGAGCGGCTCTGGCGGTGGTCTCCCCGTCTCTGGGTATCGAGTGGGAGGGCGCGGCCGGGTTCGCCGATCCCGAAGCCGGAACACCCATGACTCCGGCCAACCCGGTGCGGATCGCGAGCAACACCAAAACCTATGTAGCGACGGCGGTTCTCAGGTTGGCGGAGCAGGGGGAAATCGATCTTGACTCCGCCATCGCCCGCTACCTCGATCCAGAACTCTCGACGCTCCTGGAGTCGGATGGGTACGATCCGTCAGCCATCACCCTCCGTCACCTTCTGACCCACACCGGCGGGCTGGATGACCACGGAGGGGCCGAGGAGTACACCGAAGCGATCGTGGCCGATCCCAATCACCAGTGGACTCCCAATGAGCAGGTCCGCTGCCTCGTCGAGTGGTGCGAGCCCCTTGCAGGGCCGGGAGAGGTTTACAGCTATTCCGATACCGGCTATGTGCTGCTCGGAACGATCATCGAAAACGTCACCGGCCAGAGCCTGGCAGAAGCGGTGCGCGAATTGGTCGGATTCGAGAAACTTGGACTGGACGAGACCTGGTGGGAAATCCTCGAGCCCACGCCTGAGGGTGTGGCCGACCGGGCGCACCAGTATCTCGGCGATCTCGATGTCACGGGTTTTCTCCCCTACTTCGACCTCTACGGCGGTGGCGGAATCGCCACGACCATGGGCGATCTGGCCGGCTTTCACGGCGCGATTTTCAGGGGTGAGGTCTACTCGGACCCCGGAACGGTCGAGACCATGCTCAGCACGATCGAGGGCGCCGCAGTGAGTCCGAAGGCCACCGAACGTTCGCTGCCGCCCGGAACCTACCGGATGGGTGTGTGGGTCCTCGAGACCGAGGGATACGCCACCTACCACCACACCGGGTTCTGGGGAACCATGGCGGTCCACGTTCCAGAGCTCGACCTCACCATAGCCGCAACCGCCAACCAGAATCAGTTGGGGCCCGTTTTCGATCAGATCCCGGCGGAGGTCATCAGGATCATCACAGGAAATTCTTAATTTTTAATTCTCAATTCTCAATTACATCGCACATTCTGTGAGAGCGCTGCGATGTAATTCAAATTCAAAATTGAGAATTCGATTAGCCCGCTTTCCCATCCGGCCTCGGTGTCACGAGATACTTCGCGTTGACCACGACATAGATCAAAAACGCCGCCGACCAGAGTCCTGCCGAAACGGTGAGCATGGTCGGGGTCAGATCGGCCCGGAGCCACGGCCCGAAGACCCTGACGATCGCACTCACGGTGACGGCGACGAATCCAGAAACCATGAACGGCGAGAGTTCGAGCTTGCGGCCGGTGTGACCCAGAGTCACTCTCGCCATCATCCCGATGGTCAGGGTGCCGATGGCCCCGGCTGTCAGGGCATGGGTCGCGGCGCTGGGCGGGATCATGAATCCCGCCGCCGATGCGGCCTTGAGCAACAGACCGATCCAGATCCACGCATATCCGAGATGGAGCACCCAGAGGATCGGCTTCGCGATGGTCCGGTGAGCAACCCCATGTGAAGGATCGAGCAAGAACCAGCAGCCCGGCCAACCCGGCCACGACCGCCATTGCCATCGACGCCGGCGCCACCACCTCGACGACCACGACGAGGAAGGCGGCCACCGTCGTCGCGATGTTGAGCACGGGGACGGCGCGAACGCGATCGTCTTCGAGGGCGTTGCGGGTGAAAAGCGGCACGATGCGTCCGGTGATGACGATCAGAATCACGACGATGACGTCCACGGCCACCAGGTCGCTCCGTAGATACGACTGCGGCAACAACCCCGACGCCCGCATGTGGTGGTGGGCGTCGCAGAGCCAAAGAATCGGAAGCAGGGCCAGAAGTTGATAGTTCCGCTTGCTCGAGCTCAGGATGAGCGGGATCGCCAGAACCACCGTCAACACGGGTAGAAAGCTGAGCTCGGCCATCCCGGCGATGGTTGCGGTGACCCCTCCCACACCGACGAGACGTCCGACGCCCCAGAGCCCTACGAGCACCGCCAACAGGGTTCCCTTCGCGGTTGTTCTTCCGGTCCAATTCTCGACAGCGGTGAGGAGAAACCCGGCGAGGATGGCGCAGGTGAATCCGAAGATCATCTCGTGGCTGTGCCAGCCGATGCCTTCGAGCCCGGGCTCACCGGTCAGTTCGGCGTCGTAGTGCAAGGCCCACCACGGAATCAGACCCGCGCCGAGGAGACCACCGAGGAGGAAAAACGGACGAAAGCCCTTTTGAAAGAAAACGTGTTGCATGGATCTATTCTACCTCTGAGAATCAATCTCGATCCTTGATGTGAGTCAATCTCGATTCAGCGTGGCCATCGAGGCTGAAGGGGCGAGGATTAAAGCGTTTGTCGTCAGCCCTACTCCGGGGTCGGCGCTGCACACCCAAATGCTCCTGATCGAGGGTCGCGACACCATAGCCAACGTCCTCGGTGTCGCCGTCGCTGAGATCGAGGCTCCGATCCAGGACCTCCACTTGATCGGTGAGACCGTCGACGGCACGGCAACCCTGACCGATGGGCGCGTGCTTCCGATCGGCGTGATTCAGCAGGGAGACCCCGACGACTTCGATATCATCGACTATCGCTTCTTTGTCCTCGATGTCCCGTTTCTTCTGATGCGCGCCTACGCGTCCCACTCCGATGTCGCGACGTCGGTGAGGTGTCCGTCACGAGTGGCGCCCGACGGCGGCACCCTCACCTGCCGGGTCGTCTTCGCTTCGGGCCGGGAGTCCGCCGTCACCGTCGCGCGAAAGATCGGCGACCACCGGATTGTGGACTCGCAGCCGATCGACGGGTGACGCACTCCGGTCATGTCCGGTTCGGCGGCTCGACAGCGTGGTGTTTTTGAGGCGCTTGGGGAACTCTACCTTGTCGACAGCGATATCCGGATGCAGGGCGGAAAGCTCCTGCACATCGGGCGCGGGCGATACGAAGCGACAGGCACCGCGGAACGGTGAATCGGCCGGGACTTCCTCCGCTTCGCAACAACGGAGCAAACCCTCATAGCCAGAGCCGACAGGCCCGAGACCCATCGAAATTGATCCCAGTCGGCGCCGAAACGAGCATCCACGTTGAAGTCGGTCGTTCCCTCACTCCGATTGCGCGCCGGGATCTCAGCCTCCCTGTCGGAGAACTGCCAGAGGCCTGACCGCCAACGCTCGGACACTCGCGGCAAGACCTGCGACAACGCTCAGCACAACCGTTGCACCGAGCGCCACGATGAGCGCGCTCGGGCGCCAGGCCCACGCGATCTGGAAACCAAAGTGAACGACGGCCCAGGCCATGACCACCGCCCCGACGGTGCCGAGAACCCCGGCCACCAAACCGACGAGCGCGTACTCGACCGCGAAGACCGCGACCACCTGCGCTCGGGTCATCCCCAGGGTCTTGAAGAGGGCCACCTGCCGGCCGCGTCGGATGGCGCCCGCGCTCACCGCGCCGGCGAGGATGGCGATCCCGGCGAGGACGGTGAACGCGCCGAGAAAACGAATCCCATTGCCCAACTGTTCGAGAATCCCGACGACCTTCTCGAGGACATCCCGGATCCGCAACACCGTCACGTTCGGAAAACCGGCGGCAAGCCTGTCCTGGAGCGGAAGCTCCTGGGCGGCATCCAGACGAGCGGTCGCGATGCGGAAGCGCGGCGCCCGATCGAGGACACCGGGCTCGACAACCAGGAAGAAGTTGATCGAGAAGCTCTCCCATTCGACCGTGCGGATGCTGCTGACAAGCAGCTCCACCGGCACTCCCTGGATATCGAAGACGATGCTGTCGCCGACCCCGACACCGAGGTCGCGGGCGAAATCCTCTTCGATGGACACCTCGGCGCGATCCGGGTGGGCCCACAAACCGCCGTCGACGATGATGTTGTCCTGCGGCAGCGTTGCCATCGAGGTCAGACGCTGTTCCCGGGTGAGCACCCATCGGCGATCGCTGGAGCGGTCGTTCTCGACCACAGCGAGATCGGCAACCGGTACCCCATTGATGGACGCGAGCCGCCCCATCACGACTTCCACCGAGTCGATGCTCTCGGCCCCCGCAGAGACCAGACTCTCCTCGACACCGGGCCACTGATCCGGCTGGATGTCGACGAGGAAGACCGTCGGCGCCTGATCTGGAAGATCGGCTCTGAGCTGCGCCGAGAGCCGATCCTGGATGAGCCACATCCCGACCACGGTCAGCACCCCGAGACCGAGGGCGACGATGGCGCCGAGGGTCCCCGATCCGGGTCGAGCGAGGGCGGCGAGGCCGTGTCGCAGAACGACCGAGCCGTGGCCGCGAGGGGCTCTGCCCGTCAAACGAACGACGAGATACGCCGAGCCCGCGAGGACCGCCGTGGCGGCGACGAGGCCGGCCGAGAACTGCAGCCCCCGGAGTACCGAACCTGACTGAACCGAGGCGGTGGCGGTGATGCCGGCGAGAAGGACCGACGACAACAGCACTCCCACGACCCGACTGACGGGAAGCGGGTCGGCATCGCGGCGGAGGACCCGGATCGGCGGCACCCGCATGGCGTCGACCAGCGGTCTGAGTGCGAAGAGCAGCGCGACACCGAGACCCAGGGCGATCCCCCGCACGATGGCGATGGGCTGCCAACCGACCACCACCTCGACCGGGAGCAGACCCGAGACCATGGTCGGCACGGCTCTGGCCACCAGGGTCCCCGCCACCGCTCCGACGATGCTCCCGAGCAGCGCGAGCAGCGCGGTCTGGCCGAGGTAGAGACCAAAGACTTCACGCGGACGCACGCCCAGAGCGCGCAGGATGGCGATGGCGTCGAGGCGCCCCGCCAGCCACGCTCGAACGGCTTGAGCAACCCCGATACCGCCGATGAGCAACGACAGCAGCGCGACGAGGCCGAGGAAGCGCTCGACCCGGCCGAGACTCGACCGCAGGGTCGGCTGAGCATCGGACGCGGTTTCCAGCTCGACGAACTCGGGATCCACAATGGCGCCCCTGATGGAGGCCGCCGCGGCCGCGAGCTCATCGGGGGCGGTCCCGACGGGCAGCCGCACCAGCACCTGATATTTCACCCGGCTGCCGAGCCCGGCCAAGCGGGTTCGTTCGAGGGCCTCGAGGGAGAGCAGTACCCTCGGTCCGAACGAAAAGGACGCTCCCATCCGATCCGGTTCCGCGGAGACCGTGCCCGAGATCGTGAAACTCTCGCCGCCGATCATCAAAATCTCTCCGACGTCGAGTCCGAGCCTGACCAGAAGCTCGGGGGCGACCACGACGTGCCGCTCGTCGAGGAGCTCCCCGAGCGGACGCGCGGGCCGGGTCACGAGGTCCCCGTAGAAGGGGTAGCCCTCCCCCACCGCCTTGAGTTCGCTCAGAACCGAAGCGCCGGGCGCGCCACCGCCGTCATCCCCGGGCGCCGCCGTCACGACGCTCGGCAATTCACAGACCTTGACGCGCTGCGCGCCCGCCAACCCATCGATGGCGGCAAGAACGCCATCCGCGATGGGCCGCCGGCTCCCGACCGCGAGATCCGCGGCGAGGAGCTGCCGCGCCTGCGCTCTGATGGTGCCGTCCAGGGCGCTCGACAGCCCGGCCACCGCCACCACCGCGGCAACCCCGACCGCGAGGCAGGCGGCGAAGAAGACGATCCTCCCCGTCGACCCCCGAAACTCGCGCGCAGCCAGGGCCAACCACTTCATGCCGAGTTGGTCTCTTCGTGCTCGATGCGACCGTCGCGGAGGTGGATCCGCCGGTCGGCGAGGGCCGCCACCGCGGGATCGTGGGTGACCAGAACCAGGGTGGCGCCTTCGCTCGCCCGCATCTCGGCGAGGAGGTCGAGAACCACCCGACCGGTCGCGCCATCGAGATTACCCGTGGGCTCGTCGGCGAGCAGAAGCGCCGGTTTCGGAGCGAACGCCCGGGCCAGCGCGACCCGCTGCTGTTCGCCGCCCGAGAGCTGGGTCGGGTAGTGGTGGCCCCGTTCGCCCAACCCCACCGACACGAGCAGCTCGTCGGCACGCTCCCGCGCGTCGGTTCGCCCGAGGAGCTCCATGGGGAGCATGACGTTCTCCCGTGCGGTGAAGTTGCCCAGGAGTTGGAACGACTGGAAGACAAAACCGATGGTGTGGCGCCGCATCAGGGCGAGCCGGTCTTCGGACAGCCGGTCGATGCGCTCTCCCCTGATCGAGATCTCGCCGGTGCTCGGTCGGTCGAGCCCTGCCATGAGGGCGAGGAGGGTCGACTTGCCGCTTCCCGACGGACCGAGCACGGCGACGAACTCGCCGGCGGCGACCTCGAGATCGATTTCGTCGAGAATCGTCAGCATCTTCCCACCCGAGGGCAGTTGCCGCCCGACGCCGCGGAGCGAGAGCAGGATCGATTTGTCTGGTGTCGTGGTCATTGGCCCCTTCAATCTCACAACGCTACAATCACCTTAATGTTGCAGATCATTTCAACACGGCGACGATTTCGGCGCCTGGCGGCGACCACGGCGGTTGTCGCGGCACTGGCAACCGGTTGCGGCCAAGCGCCCCCGCCTCCACCCGCCGCGCCCTCGGCAGCCGTTGCGGCGCCAGCTCCAAGCGAACCAGACATCCGCATCGTCGTCCTCGGCGACAGCCTGGCCGCCGGGCTCGGGCTCGCCGCGGCCGAGGCCTTTCCATCGGTCGTGGAATCCCTCCTTCGCGATGAGGGATTCGATGTCGGGGTCGTCAACGCGGGGGTCAGCGGCGACACCACCGCCGGTGGGCTGTCGCGCATCGACTGGGTGCTCCAGCAACCGACCGAGATCCTCATCGTCGAGCTCGGCGGCAACGACGCGCTCCGCGGCCAGCCACTGGAGAACACCGAGAAGAACCTCCGCGAGATCGTCCGGCGCGGCCGCGAATCCGGCGCCGAGGTCGTCCTCCTCGGGATGGATGTCCCTATCAACTATGGCCCCGACTACGCCACCGCCTTCGCCGAGCTCTACCCGCGCGTCGCCGAAAAGGAGGGGGCAGTGCTGATCCCCGGTTTTGTCCGCGAGCTCGGCGCTGATTCGACCCTGCTCCAACCCGACGGCCTCCATCCCACGGCCCAGGGGCAACGGCGGTTGGCCATGGTTGTTCTGCCGGTCTTGATCGAAATGTTGAAAAGCCGATGACTGCGGCAGTGGAAGAGTTCGATTTCCCCCCATACTCGTGGCGCGCGCGTTTGAAACACAAAGGACACAAGGGGCCACGAAGGTCCCACGAAGCATCGCAATATTGACCTGGGCCCCCTCCGATCTTGATGGATCGGACAACCCTGCGATGAGTCAGGAGAAACTTGGTGGTCTCTTTGTGGTTCTTGGTGACCTTTGTGTTTCAAGACTCGGGTGCCGACAACCCGAAGGCATTAGATCCGAGGATTGGTTCCACCGGATCGGCGAGGGAGCATGTGAATTTCTCAATTGCAGCCGCTCACGGGAAACGCACGTTTTGATCTTTGGGAGCCTCCAAGGGTCTCGCGGACCGACAACACGAGAGATGACCTTAGCGATGTTTACGGCTCTGAAGGGCAAGCTGGAAGCTCGCCCCTACAATGGACCGAGCGCCTTTGTAGCGGCACGCTTCCAGCTTGCCATCCTCGAATTCTGGGTAAGTGTGTCATCGGGTTTCGGAACGGATTCACACCGACGCGCCGCATATCTCGGGCTCCGGAAAATCGGCAGCCGGTGTAACGATGATCAGGCCCGCTACGATCTCAACCGAAACCGCCTCGGTCAGTTTCCGAGGACCGCACGCAACGCCCTTGTCTCGGCAAGGAGTTCAACGGCGGCGGCCAGGACGGTGGCGTCTCCCTCCTCCGCGACGGACCGAACGGAAGGAACATCCACGGGTTCATCGGGGTCGCCGAGACCCGAGTCGCGCATCCCGCGCATCTGCCCCAGAATGAGGTCGCGGATCTCTTCGGCGTTGTCGACCCCGCGAAAGTAACCGAGGTGCATGTTGTCCGCTTCGGAGTGCCCCTTCTTGGACTCTTCCGAACTTTCCGCCCCACCGCCGCCGGCGGTGCGGACCTGGAGGTCCGAGATTCCGAAGATCCGCTGAACCGGCCCCTGTTTGAGCGACAGATTCTGAATATTGGCGAAGGTCATGGTTCTCTCGCGGACGGTGGTGATGCCCTCCCGAATCCGCAAACTCGTGTCGGTGGTCATATACCACCGGTAGCGGTAGTCGAGCCGAACCATCAGAAATGACAACGGGAGCTGGATGAGAAAGAAACCGATGCCCGTCACCTCGATGAGCGTCGCCAACTCGCGGCTCATTGGAAACGCCGCGAACTCGATCCCGCCGGCCAAAAACGCGAGGCCGACCACAAGGCCGATCACCGCTCCGACCTGGCGGATGCCCCACAGCACGAGGCGATACTGGTAGTAACCGGGGGCCGCATTGAAGACCCGAACCGATCCCGGGCTGCCCAACGGCGGTTCGGGCTCCGGCGGCACTTTGAGGAAACGCGTGATCGACCGTGTGAGCGGACCTTCAGACATGGTCCTGCCCTCCGTGTCCGCCTCCCGGTCGCTGTTCCAGTGCGGTGCGGATGGCACGAAGCTCGGCAACCGCATCGCGAAGAACCGAGGTCAATTCCGAGGTTGGCACCGAGGCAGAGGCAGCCGAGGCCGTGGTGGTCGAAAAGGTCGACGACAGCCCCTTGGCGCCGCGCATCCGGGAGTAGAGGAAATCCCGCAGCGCGCGACAGTGGGTGATCCCCTCGATCACCATCTCGGCCTTGGCACTGCCGCTCGCGGTCTGGATCTGGATCCGCGCCAGACCCAACCACCGTTCGACGAAGTTGCTCGTCAGATGGATGTCCTGGATCCGCGCGAAGGTGAGGTTGATCTCCTTGCGGAAGAGAATCCCCCAGCTCATGGAGACGCCCTCTTCCGAGAACCGGTAACGCATGGTGTGATAGCGGAAATAGAGCGGCACCATGACAAAGGGGAAGAACGGCCCCGCCATCAGCGACGCCAGAACGTAGTAGCTCATGAGCGACGAATCCGGCCGTTCGATCCGGAAGATCTCTTCAGGGGTGAGCGAAGGCTGGTCGGGGTTGGCTGACATGATCGTCTCCGTTTCGCGCTCGGTGATCGATGGAGACATCATACCCGTGCCCGTAGCAGCGGCAGCGGCAGGGGCAGGGGCAGCGGCAGGGACAGCGGCCGCGGCCGCGGCAGCGACAGCGTCCGGGGCAGCGACCGCGTCAGCGCTCTGAGCACGCCCAAGACCAAAGCCCACCGGGACGTGCCGAGTTTGACATTGTGCTCCCTAGACCCATCCGGCGACGCTGAGCCTTCCGCACAATGTCATACCGGGCACTCCACGGCGACGACCATCCGGTGCATCTCTCCCGACCCGCCATGATTCCGCCGGCGTGCGGGCAGCGCGGTCGCAATTCTCCCCGTCATCCCTCATCGACCGCGCTGGCAGTGCGACGCTGGGACGCCAAAGGCGGCCCAGAAGGCGTGTGCTGAACACGACTCATCGGCTCATGAGCAGGCTGGAAGCCTGCTCCACAACAGCGCAACGGAGACTCTTGTGGGGCAGGCATCCTGCCTGCCCTTCACTCCCCCACCGGCCGAGAGAGTGTCGCCACGAAGGCTCACGATCCTCAATCCACGCGGAGCACAATGGCAAATGCGATGACTTCGCGACCCCTTCGCGTCTTTGAGTCTTCGTGCTTGTGACGGTGGGACGGATGCGACGCCCTCCCGGTTCAACCGTGCGATGGTGAGATGGCTCACACCCCTCGCCGCACCCACGCCTCCCACGCCTCCTCGCCGGTCTTGCGGGTGAATACCTCGTGGCCCTTGGCCTTCATGGCGTCGATGAGCGGGGCGACCTGGAATGTCGACCGCACGAGAACCGCCTCACCGGGAGCCAGGGCCGCAAGGGCTCCTGTCACCAAACCCACGGGGGTCTCGCCCCGGGCGAGCATGGCATCGGCGTCGAACTCGTGCTTGGCTCCATCGGCGATCCAGGCCGGCGCATCGCCGCCGACGGCCGGATCGGCTCCACCGCCCTCGACCTCCCCCTCATCCTGTCCGAGCGCCTGCCGCAACGAGCGCACGAGCTCGTTGACCGGCATGTCGGCGACCCGGGCCGCCTGTTCGAGGGTCGCCACCTTGGCCACCGTGCGCCGAAGCACCGGGTTCTTGAGCGCCTTGAACCTGGGCGCGATGGCGATGAGCGCCGCCTCGGCCTCGGGGGAGGCGTCGAGCAGATCACCGACCTTTGTTTCGGGGCTGATGATCATGTTCCAGCTCCTTCGGCGGGCGCTTCAGCGAGCAGTCGGCGTTCGCCATCGAGGGCGCGCAGCGGCGCGATGTCCTGGGTCACCTCGAGGGTTCCGAGAAACTCACCACTGTCGTCCCGCATCGCAAAATAGCGGATGTGGACGAAACGCGGCCCCATCTGGATCCAGAACTCCGCGACATCGCGTTTGCCCGATTTGAGATCCGAAACCACGGCTTCGACGATGTGGACGCTCTTGGGCGGGTGGCAGTCCTCGACCTTTCGGCCGATGATCGCGCGGTTGCGGGCAAAGACCCGGTCGGTTCCTTCCGAGAAAAACCCGACCCGGTCATCGGCATCGACAAAGGTGATGTCCATGGGCAGGGTGTTGAGCAGTGACGTCAACTGACGCACGCTGAGATGGCCCGACGGCAGGGTGATGGCGTCGTCCGAGGGCAGCTCGACCGGTTTCTCCGGCAGCTGCGGCAGCACCGGCAACCAGATCCCGGCGGGTTCCACGAGCCCCTTGCCGAACTCGTCCCACTGGCCGCGCACGCTCTCCCAATCGCGCACCGTCAGGTGTTCGAGACACATCGGCCAGAGGATCCGGTCCTCTTTCGATGTCATGCTCTCGATCTGCTCGAGCATGGGTCCGATAACGGTCTCGACGGCCAGACCGAGTTGCTCGGAATCGAGCTCAGCGGCGTTTGCGAGAAGATCGGCCGCTGCGGCGATCTTGGCCCGGATCTCGTCGTGGACGCCCCACATCACCTTGGGCGGTCCGGCGATCCCTGCCTTTTCGAGGAACGGGAAGACGAGGTATTCCTTGCGGAGGTAGTGGGTCTCGAGTGCCGGCGAGTTCGTCATGGGCCCGTCGCCAGGCCGCGAGGACCACGTCGAGAACTTCGGTCGACGCCCCGATCTCGGCGACGGCATCGCGATAGTGCTTGGTCAATTCCCGGATCTTCGCGTTCTCGAGCTGAAAGGTCTGGACCGGGTGGCCTGTCGGGACGTCAACGGGCGTGCACGAGCCGCCACCGCCGAGAACCGCGGCGTGGACATCGCACATCCGTTGGATCTCCTCCTGCGCCATTCCTTCGGTCATGAGCGAGTTTTCCATGGCCGCGATCTCGGTCACGCCGACTTCAGCGAGGAGATCGCCGAATTCGTCCTTGAGTTGCTCGGGGTCGGCCCCGTCGTGGAGTTGTCTGATGATCCCCTTGAGGGTCTCGATCCGGTGACGTGAGTTGTCGAGTAGTTCGCTCATCGTTCCTCCTGAAGAAGAATATGAGCCTCAGTCGCGTCATCGTCCTTGATGTAGATCAGTTCGGGAGAACAAAAAACCGGGCCCCGAAGGGCCCGGCCGGTAATATCGAGAGAAACGGGACGCGATCAGGGAGTCGTATGAGCTCCACCCGGAGGTGTCACCCGACTCGAAGCCGTCCGCGAACAGAACCGGCGCATCGGGGACGCACTCGGCGAACTTGAAGGCGCCGACGCGGAGCCGCCATCCGTACGGGGCTGGTGATCGGAAGGTACTGGTTGACGTACCAGAATGTGCAGTCGTCCACCGGATCGACAGTCATGTCGGTGTAGTCGCCCCACCGCGAATAGCTCGAAAGCTGCGAACCGGTACCGTTGATAATGACCCCCTCACCCTGGGGCAAGGTCGCCGAGAGCGTCGGTCTCCAGCCGTCCCGTGTACCAGCGAACTCGGGTAGGTGCTGGTCCCATCGGAGGCGCTGTAGCCGAGGGCCATGTTGCCGCCGTTGTCCATGGCGATGCTGCCCATCCAGCGGTGGATGCCGTCGCTGGCGCCGGGCGCGTAGGTGCCCTGCTGGTGGATGAACGGGAGTGGCGCCGTTGGGGTCGCGGATCTCGTACCACCGAAGATCCCGCCATCCCGGAGCCGCTTCGACGGACTGGTTGGTCACCAGCGATTCGTGGGTGCCGAAGTTCCGGTAGGCGAGACGATTCATGGGCCGACGCCGGTACGACAGGATGTCGATCTTGTTCGTCGTCCCCGGCTGCGGGATGCAGCTCGCGAGGTCTGGCGAGCCCACAAGGGAGAAGGCGGAGTTGAAGGCCGCGGTGGGAATGGTGTGGTCGAGGGTGAAGGTCGAGTTGGCCGGGGTAACGAAATCGGCGTGGAATTTCCACAGCGTCATGGCGTCCTGCGTCGCCCCGCGGTTGTTGTCCATGGTCCCGACATAGAAGTTCGGGCTCCCCGCCGGCGGCAGGGTCCAACCATCGAGATCGGACGGCAGCAGACCATCGCCGACGTTCTGGCCCGAACCGGTGCCGGTGGGCGGCGCCAGGAACGAGATCATCGTCGGGCTCGGGTTGCCGGCGATCATCTCCTGACGGTCGACGGCGTAGGCGCCGACACCGACAAAGGACCCGCCGAACTCACGAGTGCTGATGTAGTAGGCATCGTCCCATACACCGTACTTGGGGTAGTCGGGAAAGTAGGCGCCCGTCGAAAAGGCGTAGCGGTAGTAGCTCCCCGACGGATCGGGCGAGGTCGAGATCGCGACGCAGTTGAAGTAGGGTGCCGACGCGGTGAATTGGGTCAGGATCCAACGGTCCGCGAGCTGATCGTAGAGAATAATCGGGTCACCGTCGTTGCGAGGTCTGACAGGCGCCGCCGAATCCGGTCCACAAGGTGTTGTTGCCGGCGGGTCCATAGAGCAATACTCCACTCTTGTTGTAGATGGAATAGTGGACGTTGGTCATGGCGACATAGTGATTGGGGCCGACCTCGCCGACCGGATCGGGCGGGGAATAGCCCAAGACGTTCGGTGTGGCGTCAAAGCTGATGACCGGCGACGGGATATCGATTCCCACAACCTCGGTCTGAACCACCGGGTCGGCAACCAGGGGTCCGATGGGGAAAATCACCCCCGAATCGGGATCGATGAGGTTTGCGGGTGGCGCAACGATGGGCCCGGCGGGATCGACCTCAACTGCGGTGACACATCGAACTGCACCGCCCTGGACCAGCCGCGATAGATCGCGTCCGCGGGTTCCTCGGCAAAGGCCGCACCCGCGGCGACCACGATCAACACAGTCAAACACGCTCGTTGGAAATTTCGCGACATGGTACCTCCAGAGTCCTCCCCGGCCGCGCCGGGCATTGTTCGCAGTTATCGGGTCGATTCACCCATCGCCCATCGAAATGAAAACAGAATCCGCCTCTCGAGTTGGCACTCCGCCGGGAAACACCGGCAATAAAACCCATCGGTTTCTGTTCGCTGTGGAGATACAGTGACCAACAGCTCCAAGTGCGATCGCCCTCAACGAACGGAAAATCCCAGATAGCGGAATACAGCGGCACACTCGGAGCAGTGGCCGGCGTGGCGTCGCCAGGTGCGGACATAGCGGGACCGAAGCGGCTGCATGGCGAGCAGGGAGGGGCTGACGTGGCCGCCGCGCTCGCGCATCAGCGGGACGCGTCGGTACCGCATCGTGAACCCGGGGTTCGCCATCTGCCCCACCAGGGCGTCGAGCCCGACGCGTCTGTGGCCGAGTGTGCCGTCGCGATCATCATCAACTTCCCCACCCAGTGTACGTCATTTCCACCCCCGATGTCGCGGGAAAACCGTGATCCCGGGCACTCGAAACGTGGGGAACTTCACAAAGCGAACGGCGCACGCTGACAGCACCGATTTCGTCTCTACAACATGAGGGGAGGCAGGATGCCTCCCCTCACAACAGGCACGGATCAAAACTGGAGCAGGCTTCCAGCATGCTCGTGGTGCGATGGGTCAATCAAGTGCCGCCCTATGCGATGTTCTTCGCGTTCTTGGCGATCTTTGCGGTGAACCTGCGATGGACACCGGCATTTCAATCCCCCACC
>CAVQJV010000056.1:0-72074 GCA_963712805.1 uncultured Acidobacteriota bacterium
GTGATCTTCAACCTGATGCTGGACCTTCGGTATGTAGTAGGCCGAACCCTTGGAAATCGAGTTGTAGAGGTTGTCGAGGTAATCGAGGCCGTTCATACCGCCGAAGACGGGCATGAAGAAGATGACGAGAACGATGATGAAGCTCGCGAGGAGCGTGATGCCGACGCCGAGTTTGGTGGTGTTGGTGCGGCTCATGACGACACCTCCATCCCTCTGAGCGCGCCGAGGTTCGAGATGAACGTGTAGATCACCCACACGGCGAAGCCTCCGATCACCAGAAAGAACGCCCCGATGCCGATGTTGTCGAGCAATGAAATCACTCCCGGCGAGAGCGAGATCACCTCGAGATCGCTGAGCTTGCCGGGCAGGGCGAAGATCCGGTTGATGAAGCCGGCGAGAACCGCCATGGCGTAAAAACCGCGGATCGTGATCCCCGGGACCACCTTGGTCACCATGGCGCCGATCTGGACCCCGATGAGCGAGCCGAGGAGCATCCCCATGGCCAGGGTGTAGAAGATGAAGCCGTAGATGGCGTACTGGCTGATGGCTGCAAATCCGGCGGTGAAGACGATCTGGAAGATGTCGGTCCCCACCGTGGTCATGGACGACACGCCGAGGGTGTAGACAAAGATCGGGAAGGTCAGGAAGCCCCCGCCGACACCCATGATGGCGGCGGCGAAGCCGACGAGAAAACCGCTCGCGATGAGGAACCAGGCGGAGATCCGGCGGCCGCCGGGAACCAGGCTCTCATCGAAGGTGATCATGGGAGGCAGGTTCATGGCCTGGAGCTTCTTCGGCAGGTTGCCGAGTTCGGCGCCTTCGGACTTGCCGCCGTGGGCGCCGGGGCCTCCTCCCCCCTCACTCTTGCGAGCGTTGAGGAAGTCCATCATGGCGTAGGCGCCGAGACCGCCGAGCATGATCGAGTAGATGGTGGTGATAAAGGCGTCCGACAGCACGGGGTTGATCTCGTACAACGTGCGGTTGATCAAACCGCCGCCGAGAGCGCCGCCGATGGCTCCGATCAGAAACGTCATGGCCAGTGGCACCGAGACGTTGCCGAGCTTGCGATGGATGACGCTGCCCATGATGGCCTTGGCGAAGATGTGGAAGAGATCGGTGCCCACCGCCAGGATCCCTTTGATGCCGGCCGACATGAGGGCCGGAGCGATGATGAATCCACCGCCGGCGCCGATGCAGCCGGTGATGAGGCCGGCGCAGAGACCGATGAGGATCGACGCGACAAAGATGCCGGTTGAGTAGAAGGCGGGGCTGTAGGCCTTCTTGCCTCCCAGCACATCGGGCAGGATGTCACCGGCCGCGGCTGCATGATCGGCGACCTGGGCCGCCACCGCCGGTCCGAAGATGAAGATCGGCAGAAGGAAAAGCAAAAGGACAAGGACCCGTCTCGGATCGCCGAGGATCCTCCGTGAAGTGTCCAGCTCCCACGCCGCATGGGCTTGGGCCGCCAACGTCATGAACCTACCCCAGGATCTAAAAAACCTCATGATCACTCCCCCCATGAAAAACCGCGGTGTCTTGAAACCGCGTTGATGGTTGCAGTTCTTGCTGCCGAATACTGAATCGATGGGTCACGAAATCACCGTGCCTCTGAGGCGAGGGCGGCCGAGATCGTCTCGATCAGGCGCTCGAGGCCAACGGGTTTGATGAGATAGTCGAACGCCCCCTGGGTGATTCCATCACGGGCCGCCCGCTCGGATCCATGGCCGGTGAGCATGATCACTCGGATGGACGGATCCATTTTCTTGAAGACTTTGAGCACCTCGATGCCATCCATGTCTTCCATCTTGAGATCGACAACAGCGAGGTCGAACTCCCACTGTCTCAGGGCGCGAATGGCCTCGGTTCCGCTGCTCGCTGTGGTCACTTTGTAACCGCGGCGGGTCAACCGCTTGGAGAGGACCTCCAAGTAGCCGATTTCGTCGTCGACGAGAAGGAGCCGCACGGGGACGGATGGCTCTGTCATGGCTGAGAGCTCAGTCTCCGCGGCGCAGCGAAATCAGCGACGCCCGGGCTTCGAGGATTTTCGTCTCGTGCTCGCGTTTTTTGGTTGCGGCCGCGTTGAGCTTGTCCATGAGAATGTCGAGATCGCAGGGCTTCATCAAATAGTCGTAGGCGCCGTGCTTCATGCCTTCGATGGCCGACTCCACCGTGGCGTGGCCGGTGAGCATGATGACTTCGACGAGGGGGTGTGCCTCCTTGATGGCCGCCAGGGTCTCGAGGCCGTCCATCCCCGGCATTTTGACATCGAGGATGACGACATCGGTTCGTGTCGCGCCACTCCCCGCCAGGCTGTCCAGTGCTCCTTGGCCGCTGTGGGCGGAGCTCGTCTTCACGCCTCGTTTTTCGAGGCGTTTGACGAGGGTTTCGACGAACTGGACTTCATCGTCGACAACGAGGACTGAGGGTTCGATCATGGCTCTTCTCTTTCGCTGTTCGGATCAATTGACGGGTCGTTCCTGGGAGACTCGCGTGGGAACGATACGGTAAATGTGGTTCCCTGCTCGATTTCGCTCTCCACCGTGATGCTCCCACCCGCCTTTTCGACGATGCCGTAGCAGATGGAAAGACCGAGACCGGTGCCCTGGCCGACGGGTTTGGTGGTGAAGAACGGATCGAAGATCCGCGCGAGGTTGGCCTCGGGGATCCCTTCGCCGGTGTCGCGGACGTCGAGTACGACCGCGTCGCCTTCTTCCCGGGTGACGACGGTGACCGTGCCGCCGGGCTGATCGATGGCATCGATGGCGTTGTTGACCAGGTTGAGCAGAACCTGTTGGATCTCGGTCGGTGAGGCCTGGATTTCAGGCAGGTCCGGGCTCAAATCGGTGACGATCTGGACATTGGCGTAGCGGGTCTTCTGGCTTGTCAGACCGATGACCTCAACCACCATGTCGTTGAGCGCCACCGCGCGCACCGAGGGGTCGGTCTTGCGGGCAAAGCTCAGAAGCTTGTAGGTGATCTCCTTGCAACGATCGCCCTGGGTCCGGATCTGACCGACGGCGCGGCTGATCTCGACCAGGTTCTCCTGCGATGTCGGGTCGTCGTCCTGCAGGAGATCGTCGATCCAGCCCGCCTCCTGGACCATGATGGCCACCGGGTTGTTGATCTCGTGGGCAATGCCCGCGGCGAGTTCGCCGATGGATGCGAGACGGCCGGTCTCGATGACCTGGTGGGTCATCACGGTCCGTTCGCGATCGGCCTCGGCAAACCGGGAGGCGAGATTCCTGGAGACAAAAAAACTCACGGCGAGGGCAACGGATGCAACGGCCAGTAGGGCGAAGATGGAAAGGCGGACGACCTTTCGCACCTCTTCGAGGGCATCGGCGGTCTCCTGCTGGTAGCAGAGTAGCCATCTCCCCTGTTTGAGGGGCGCGAAGGCGAAGATTGACGGACGACCGAGGAGGTTCTCTCCATCGACGACGATGATCCGGTCCGAACGGATCTCGCCATCGAGAATTCTCTCGTAAGGGGGTCGGTTGAGCGAGACTTCGAAGCGTGGGTTGGTCTGAAACTTCCCTTCGCGGCTGATGATGAAGGCAAAGCCGGTGTGCCCGATCCGGATGCTCTCCACGAGCGCGTTGAACGACTCGAAATCGATGGTGGCTTTGAGGATGAATGTCTCGTTGCCCACTCTTCGCTGGGTTGCGACGATGAAATGGGGAGAACCCCGTAAACCGGCGAAGACATCGCTGACAAAGCTCTCGTTTGCAAAGACAGGTTTGAACCAACTCGCGGACGAATAGTCGGCCAATTCGAGGTTGAAGGGTCCGGCGTAGGCGATCTGGATGCCGTCTTCGTTGACCAGGCCGAGATCGACAAAGGCGCCGTGGTACTCCTCGCGCATGAGATTGAGCGCCTGGCGCAGAAAGGCGGGGTCTTTGAGCCGCTCGATGGGATGTTCGCGGGCGATGACCCGGACATCACTGAGGCGGTCCTCGATAAACGAATCGACGATGAAACTGTGGCGCTCGATCATCACCCTGAACTCGTTGTCGACCTTGTTGCGATACACCTTCTGGAACTGTTGCAGGTTGATCGCGCCGGTGATGACGAGTGGTGCGAGGACGATGAGGGCGACGCCGATGACCACTGATCGGACGCCGGATTTCGGGGCGTTGGTGTGGTCGGTGGTTTCGGGTGCTGTCATGGCGGCTTGGTCCCCTCCTGTCGACACCCGGCGAAGACGCAATCCTCATGCCAGGTGAGAAATTCGAACCCAGAGTGGTCTTACAGCTGCAACACCAGAGCATTGTATCGCTCCGCGACCCGCAAAAGGCGGGCGCTGAGGGGTCAAAGTGTTAAATTCTTTAACACAGGTGTCAAATATTTTGATAGTTCGTGCGTCATCGAAGCCCGTGTTTGCGCATCTTGGCCAGCAGGGTCGGTCGCGACACGCCGAGCAAGCGCGCTGCTTGCGATCGGTTGCCGCCGGTGTGACGCAGTGCCTCCTCGATGGTCTGACGAACAACCCGGGTGGTGATGGCCTCGAGGAGATTCCCGTCGCCGTCCGCCACGGCCAGACGGAGTTCATCTGCCAACGCGATTTCGAATTTTCGCGAACCATTGCTGGACAGCTTCTCGACACCCTGCAACAGCTGCTCGACCGTTTTGGGCTCGACCCGCTGTCCGCGGCTGAAGATGAGGCACTGTTCCATCAAATTGGCGAGTTCCCGGACGTTTCCGGGCCAGCTGTAGTTGACGAGAATCGGGTAGGTTTCCTGCGCCAGACCGGGATTGCGCACACCGAGGCCGAGCGCGAACCGCTCCAGGAAGTAATCACACAGGAGCGGCACGTCGCTGGGGCGGTCAGCGAGCGGCGGCAGGTGGATCGGGACGACGCTCAGGCGGTAGAAAAGATCGCTCCTGAAGCGTTCCGCGGCGATGGCGGCCTCGAGATCCCGATTGGTCGCCGCGAGGATCCGGACATCGACCGGGAACGGTTCGCGACCGCCGATGCGCTCGATCTTGCGGTCCTCCAAGAGCCGGAGGAGCTTGGCCTGGATGGGAAGCGGGACATCGCCGATCTCATCGAGAAACAGCGTGCCGCCGTCGGCCTGTTCGACCTTGCCGATTCGGCGCTTGTCGGCGCCGGTGAAAGCCCCGCGTTCGAAGCCGAAGAGTTCGCTTTCGAGCAATGACTCGGGGATGGCGACGCAGTTGACGACGACAAACGGGCCATCGACCCGGGCCGAGTGTTGATAGATGGCGCGCGCCACCAGTTCCTTGCCGGTGCCGGAAGCACCGCGGATGAGCACCGTCGCATCGGTGGGAGCGACGCGGCCGATGGCCTTGGAGATTTCCTGGATTGGTTTCGACCGTCCGATGATCGCCTCGCCCGGCGTGTCCGTGTCGGGCTGCGAGATCGCCACCGGTGACCGCATCAACCGGCCGGCTTCAAAGCCCTGGCTGATGACATCGAAGAGGTCGTCTTCCTCATAGGGTTCAAGGAGACAGTCGAAGGCCCCGGCCTTGATGACCTGAATGGTCTCGTCGGTGCCCCCTTTGGAGGAGAGAACCACCACCGGCATCTTCGGTTCGACGGAACGCAGGGCGGCCACCGCGTCGCGTCCGGGTGTGTTGTTCAGGGGCAGGCAGAGGAGAACCAGCGCCGGTGAGCTGCGGACGAGCGCCTCGAGCGCGGCGTCGATGGAGTCGGCGAGGGTGATCTGGTGGTCGGCGCGATCGAGAAGCAGCTTCTCGAGGCGTTCGAGAGCGTGCCGATCGCGGTTGACGACCAGGATTCGATTCATGATTCAAGCCGCGCGGCGGCGGTTACCCCGCGCGCGGGGAGTGGCGAGCCATGGGCTCCCACTCCGCCGATTCCGGATTGTAGGCCTCGATGGTGCCGGTGTGGAGGTCGTAGAGCCAGCCGTGGATCCTCAGTTTGCCCGTGTCCTCGCCATCGACCACCGAGGGGAAGGTCCGAAGATTGTCCATCTGGATGAGGACGTTGGTCCTGATGGTCTCGAGGTAGAGATCCTCCTCGGCAACCCCGGACGCCAGCGCCCTCTCTCGCGCCGGTCGGGCGAACTCCAGCCATGACGTGATCTTTGGCTGCTTCTCCGGATCGGGTTCGCTGGCGAGAGCCGCGATACCACCGCACTCGGTGTGGCCGCAGACGACGATATGCTGGATTCCGAGATGAATCACCGCGTATTCGACGGCGGCGCCGGTGGCGCTGTCCGTCGAATCTACCGGCGGCACGACATTGGCGATGTTCCGTACGTTGAAGAGCTCCCCGGGATCAGCGCCGGTGATCATCTCGGGCACGACCCGCGAGTCCGAGCAGCCGATCCACATGACCTTCGGGTCCTGACCCTCTTCGGCCAGGCGATCGAAGACCTCGTGGTCGGACTCGTACTTCTCCCTGAATCTGCGATACCCATCGATCAAGCTACGTGTCGGCATTCACCACCTCCGCATGGCCCGAGGCCTTCATGGACGTCTCCATCAAGGCGTGGGGATCGTGACCTGCATCCCCATGGCCGGCCAGATGAAGATCACGAAGATCGTCACCACCACCATCAGAAGGAGACTTGCGGGAATCCCCGCCTTGAAGAACTCACCCGAAGTGAACTGTTTGCTCTCATAGGCGATGGCGTTGGGTGCCGCACCCACGAGCAGCAGGAACGGCATTCCCGCGGCCACCAGGGCGCCGAAGAGGATGACCTCGCCACCAACCCCGAGATAGGGTGCGATCTTGAGCGCCACCGGAAGACAGATGGCAATGGCCGCCACGTTCATGATCAGATTGGTCATGATGAGAACAAAGAACGTCACCCCGACGATGAAGACGATGGCCGGCGCAGTCTTGAGCAGACCCACGGCGTTGATGGCCATCCAGTCGGCGGCGCCGGTCTGGACGAGGCAGTAGCCGAGGCTCATGGCGCCGCCGAAGAGAAGAATGATATTCCACGGAACGTCTTCCAAATCCCTGATGTCGAGGATCTTGAGGACAAAGAAGAGCAGGGTCGCGAGCATGATGATTCCGCTCTTGTCCACCGCCTTGAGGGCGGGGATGAACGATCGCAGACTCATGGTCGCGACGGCGGTGACGACGATTGTCGCCGCCAGGACTTCCTTGCGTGGTGATCTTGCCGAGCTGAGCGTAGAGATCGCGGGCGCGTTCGCGCAGACCCGGAATCGAGGCTCGCTCGGGTTTGTAAAAGACCATGAAGAAGGCCCACAGGACAAAGACCATCACCGTGCCGATGGGAGCCATGTACCAGGAGAGCTCGAAAAAGCTGACTTCGATCCCGGTGATCTCTTTGTAGAAGCCGAGGGCGACCGCGCCGCGGGCGGCGCCGAGCAGGGTGATGATGCTGCCGGCGCCGGCGACATAGGCCATTCCCATGAAGAGCCCCTTGCCGAAGTTGGTCGGCTCATCGCCCTCGTCGTAGAGACGGTAGATGGCAACGAGCAGCGGAAAGATGGTGGCGGCGACGGCGGTGTGGGCCATGACCAGGGTCAAGACCGCGGTCATGACGAAGCAGCCGAGATAGATCATGCTCGTCTTCTCGCCGACGAGTGCCAGCATCTTGTAGGCGAGACGCTTGGTCAGCCCGGTCTTGGTGAAGACCATCCCGATGACGATGGAGCCGAAGATGAACCACACCGAAGGATGGAAGAACTCCTTCATGGCGAGTTCGGGCCCGCCGATGGGATCGGCCTCACCGACAAAGAACTTGTCCGGCCGAATCAAGAAGAGCGCCTGAGTCACTGCGATGGCAATGCTTGTCACGCCGATGGGCACCACCTCGAAGACCCACCACACCGCAGCGAGGAGGAACAAGGCCAGCGCCGCCTTGCCCTGTTCCGAGAGGGTGAAGGATTCACCCATGGGGTCGATGGCTGCCGGCCAGGGGGGCGAGAGGTAAACGGCGAAGAACAGACCGAGACCGAGCAGGAGGAAGAAGAGCCGCTTGGTGTCGATGGGGGTCGATGGTTTCTTGAACAAGCGGAGCCGGGGGTTCTTGGTTGCTGCGGTGTCAGACATCGCTGCCGCCCCTCTCGGAGCCGGTTCCTTTCACGCCGCCGTGCTCCATGACGAACTGGGCGACGACATCGAAGATGTTGGTCATGAGCACGACTCCCGCGACCTTTGTGCCGTCGAGGACGGCCACGAGGTCGATGTTGTGGTACAGCATGGTGGTGATCACGGTCGACAATGAATCGTCGACCTGTACCGCTCCTCGGATCGGGACCATCACCGATTGGACCGACTCCTTGGATGCCTCGAGGGCCGCCTTGGAAAACAACGATGTCCAGCGGATGAAGATCTCGCTCGGGGTGCTCCCGCCAAAGGGAACCAGTGCCCTGATGTGCTCCGCCGACTCCCGGTCCTCACGGAGGTGAGGGACGAGGGCCTTGAGGAGTTCGCGTCGACCGACCACTCCGACGAGCTCATTTTCAGCGTTGCGGATCAACAGGTAGCGCGGCAGCATGAAATGACCGTCCTCGAGCTTGACCGCCGAGGCGCTGAGGGCCACCATCGCTTCGCGGATGTTGCAGTTCCCCTGACAATTGGGATACTGATCGAGGGTCAGCATGACATCGGATGCCTTGGCGTCTTTCGACGAGAGTGCAAAGTCGGAACTGGGCGAAAAATCGACCGCGTTGACGGCGCCATCGTCGGTTTGAATCGTGGTGACCCCACGTATCTTGCCGATGAACTCGATCAGCCTGTCGCGATTTGCCTCGAACGACCGATCCCCGGTGAGACGGACCTCGCCGTCTTTGACCGACACCCGGGCCATGTCCGGGGTGAAGGCGGAGTTGAAGAAGAGCTCGGCTTCGATGCGTTTGCACAGCGCGAAATCCTGATAGTCCCGGATGCACTGGGGCGTCGGTTGGCGATCTTCGCCCTGCATGATCTCGGCGATGAGGCCCGCCGCGGTTTCGAGGCTGATCTGATCCAGCTTGACCACGAGATCATAGAGATCGGGATCGTTGACATCGGCGTCGAAGATCTGCCGACCCCAATGCAGGCGGTGATCGTCGGCGGTGCGGATGTATCGGTTGGCCTGATCGCGGGTCAGGTTCTTCCTGTACATCGCCGTCTGGACCCTGAGCGCCATGGGAGCGACGATCCGCACCTTGAACGCGGTACACAGATCCTGGAAGAGAAACTGTCCGGCAAGGCCATGATAGATGCCGTCGCCGTCGCCGAGCAGCTCGGTGATCGCGGCCTGAGTGGCGAGGAGATACCGGGTCTTGCGCTGGGTGAAGCGCTCGTAGAGATTGGCCGGAAGATACAGACCACGGAGAAGCTCTTCCTCGGTCATCCGATAGGCCTTGGCGGCAGCGGCCGAGGCCTCCTCCTGGCTGAGCACGGGCCAGCCGAGTTTGGCGTGCAGCAGCTCGGCAAGTTCGGTGCCGCCGCTGCAGATTCCTCGAGAGATGGTGATGATCGGCATGGGATCTACTCCTGGTTCTCCGACGTCGGTGAGAAACGAACTCGAGCCTTCGGAGAGATTCTGACTTTGGTGAGATCAACGCCGCGCACGGACGTTGTGTCCGACCGGTGACTTCGCCAAGAGCCGGTGCTGTGAGCCGTTGAAAGACCAAGGTCGCGATGGCGTGCAGCCATAGACCTCCCACTCTAATTGTTTGAGAAATTTTTCTCAAGGGCTTTGCGGTGGTTGTTTTCTCGGAATTGTGCTCTCGAGGAACGAGCGGTCAGACAAAACAACGACGCCCCGCGGGTTCGGCGGGGCGTCGGGTGGCGGGATGGAGGGAAACGGCTTCAGTAGCGATCGAGATAGCGAACGAGTTCCCAGCTGTGGATCTCCTTGATGTACTCGGCCCACTCGGTGCGTTTGTTGTGCAGGAAGTGGTCGAAGATGTGATCGCCGAGAGCTTCCCGCAGGAGCGTGTCCTTCTCGAAAAAGTCGAGGGCCTCGTCGAGACTCGCCGGCAGCTGGTGGATCTTGAGCCGCTTTTTCTCACGGGCCGAGAGGTCGAAGATATTGCGGTTGACCGGTTCGCCGCAATCGAGCCCGCGCTCGATGCCGTCGAGACCGGCCGCCAGCATGGCGGCAAAAGCGAGGTAGGGATTGCACGACGGGTCGGGTGTCCGCACTTCACAACGGGTGCCGATGCCTCGTCGCGCGGGAACCCGGATCATGGGAGAGCGGTTCTTCTCCGACCAGGCGACGTTGACGGGCGCCTCGTAGCCCGGAACCAGGCGTTTGTACGAGTTGACCAATGGGTTGGTCAAGGCGACCATCCCGCGGGCGTGGTCGAGCAGACCACCGATATAGGCTCGACCGATGTCGGAGATCTGGTACGGGGCGCCGGCATCGAAAAACGCGTTGCTGCCGTCGATCGTGAAGAGCGACTGGTGGACGTGCATTCCCGAACCGTTGACCCCGGCCAAGGGCTTGGGCATGAAGGTCGCGTGGAGACCGTGCATGAGGGCGACCTTCTTGACCACGAAACGGAAGGTGACGACCGCATCCGCGGTGGCCAGAGCGTCGCCGTATTTGAAATCGATCTCGTGCTGAGCCGGGGCGACTTCGTGGTGGGCCGCTTCGACCTCGAGACCCATGGCCTCGAGCACGAGGGTGATATCACGGCGCGCCTCCTCGCCGAGATCGCGCGGGCTCAGATCGAAATAGCCGCCCGAGTCGTGGGTGGTGGGGATTGCGGTTCCGTTGTCGTCGGTCTGAAACAAGAAGAACTCGGGCTCGGGACCGGCCATCATCTTGAAGCCCATGTCCTTGGCCCGGCGCACGACCCTTTTGAGCGCCCCGCGGGGGCAGCCTATAAACGGTGTACCGTCGGGCAGGGCGACATCGCAGACGAGCCGGCAGACCTTGCCCTGGTTGGCCTCCCACGGGAAGACCTGGAAGGTCTCCAGATCGGGAGTCAGCAGCATGTCCGATTCCTCGATCCGGGTGAAGCCCTCGATGGATGAACCATCGAACATGATCTGACCGTCGAGGGCCTTTTCGAACTGGCTCTCGGGAACCTCGACGTTCTTGATGATGCCGTCGATGTCGGTGAACTGGAGACGCATGAAATGGACCTTTTCGTCCTTCACGCGGGAGAGAATATCGGTGGCGGAAACTGGCATTGTGCAACCCCTTTACGCGACGTTCTGCAAATTTTGTGCTTGTTTTCTGGCGAAGTCAAGGTAAATTTTGCGAATTAAGACTATTTGTCGTTCATTGTGGTGTTTTCTATCAGCTCCGGCCTTCTGGGCCGTGCCTTTGGCGTCCCAGCGTCGCGCGATCAGCGTCGGTCGGAGGGAGTGCAGAACGGGGATGATCGTCGCGACCACGCTGATCGCGACAAGCGGCGGCCTCATGGCGGCGTACCGGGCGAGAGATGCACCGATGCAGGTTGCCATCGCCGTGGGTTCGCCCGGTATCGGCCTCTGTGCGGACGCAGGTTATGCGTTGCCCGGCATCGACCTCTAGGGCGCACAATGTCAGACCCGGCACGCCCCGCCGCACTTTGGTTTCCTGCGTTTCCAGGGGCCTACTCTCTCGGATGGAGGTAGGCGCCATGTCGACGGGCTGCTGACTTCGTCGAAGAGTCGGATGGCGGTGGTGGATTGGGTGGAGTCGATGGCGCCGGCTCCGGTGAGGAGACGAAGATGGGTGTCGACTTCTTTCGCTGAAGCGTAGCGCAATGCGCCAGTGGTGGTTGCGGTCACGGCCTGATCGACCGTGGCCTTCAGAGAGGTTTGCGGGGACCGAAGATGCAAAGCGAATCACCTGGTCGGCGAGACATTTGAGGAGGCGCGGGTACCCGCAGAACGAGCGCTATGGCGATGCCGGCGGCTACGCGTGACCTGGAATGTTCGGTGACCGTGATGACCTGACAGTCGGACGGAGAAACGGCAGATCACACTGATCGACGTGGGTGACATCTCCAGCATCTTCCTGGGTGATCGCGATGCCGGTTTCGAAGTGCGCAACGAACTGCGGCGCCTCACCACGCGAAATTCCGAAAAGCCTTCAGATCTCTGGCTCCAGGACTGGTGATCCGGCGTGGACGCACAATGAAACCGCGAAGTCGCAGAGGCCGCAAAGGAACTACGAAGGTCCTCTCTTGACCCGTCGCAGGGTGCGGAGGGCATTCTGGTTTTGAAGGAGTCCGGGTCAGTGATGCGATGCTCTGCGGGATCTTGGCGTACTTCGCGTCTTGGCGGTTCGATTGTGCCTTTCGGTGCGGATCGCAGAATCATGGTGACCAAGACTGCATCGGCCAGCAACACTCACCTGTCAGGTGAATACGGTCACTGTACACCTGGAACAACCAGGAGGTGATCATGCTGCCACGGTCGCTGCCCCGGACGCGGGCGCTGTCCCGGAGCCTGCCGCTGCCACTGCTTCCTGTATCCTCGTCCCCGGAGGCCGCAATGACCGAAACCCCGACCCGCGACGACGCCTGGACGCTGCTCAACGAATACACCGACAACCCGAGCCTGATCAAGCACGCCCTCTCGGTCGAGGCCGCGATGCGCGCCTATGCCGAGCAATTCGGGGAGGATGTCGAGAGCTGGGGCATCATCGGGCTCATCCACGACTTCGACTACCAGCAGAACCCGACCGAGGAGACCCACGTTCATGTCGGCATGACGATTCTCCGCGAACGGGGCTGGCCCGAGGATTGGATCCTTACCGCAGCGTCGCACGCGGACTATATGGGGCTGCCGAGGGAAACCGCCGCCGCCAAGACCCTGTTTGCCGTCGACGAGTTGGCCGGTTTTCTCACCGCTTGCGCCCTCGTTCGCCCGGACAAGGCCATCGCCAACGTCAACCCGAAGTCGGTGAAGAAGAAGCTCAAGGACAAGGCCTTCGCCCGGGCGGTCAACCGCGACGATGTGAGAAACGGGGCTGAGGAGCTCGGGGTCGAGCTCTCAGAGCACATCGAGTTCGTGCGAGACGCCATGGCGACCATCGCCGATGAGCTCGAGCTGCCGCCGCCAGAATAGACGTCGCAACCACGAAGGAAAGCTGATAGCCGTTAGCCTTGAGCTATAAGCCGTTCGCTTTTGGTTCCGTCGCAGGGTTGACTCTCTTTGGACGGCGTGTGATGAACCTAACAGTACTAACAGCTAACAGCTAACAGCTAACAGTATAACAGCTAACAGCTCTGCTATGCCGGTTCGATGACCTCGAGCCCGCCCATGTAGGGGCGGAGGGCATCGGGAATGACGACCGAACCGTCGGCCCGCTGGTAGTTCTCGAGCACGGCGACCATGGTCCGGCCGACGGCGAGCCCGGACCCGTTGATGGTGTGAAGCAGGCGCGCCTTGCCGCCCTCGCCGGGACGATAACGGAGTTGAGCCCGCCGCGCCTGGAAGTCGCTGAAGCTCGAACAGGAGGAGATTTCACGATAGCCGTCCTGCCCGGGCAGCCAGACCTCGAGATCGGTGGTCCGGGCGGCGGAGAAACCGAGATCGCCGGTGCACAGGCTGACCACCCGGTACGGCAGCCCGAGGCCCTGAAGCACCGCCTCGGCGTGAGCCGTGAGTTCGGTGAGAGCTTCCGCGGATTTCGCCGGATGGGTCAGCTGGACCAGTTCGACCTTGTTGAACTGGTGGAGTCGGATGAGTCCACGGACGTCTTTGCCGTAGGAGCCGGCCTCGGCGCGGAAACAGGGCGTGAAGGCGCAATATTTGACGGGCAGGCGCTCTTCGTCGAGCACCTCGCCACGGTGGAGGTTCGTGAGCTGAACCTCGGCGGTGGGCGAGAGATAGAAATCGGTGGCTTCGAGACGGAAGAGATCATCGGCAAACTTGGGCAGCTGACCGGTGCCCTGAAGGGAGGTGGTGTTGACCACTGCCGGCGGCAGAATCTCGGTATAGCCGTGCTTGCGGGTGTGGAGATCGAGCATATAGCTCGTCAGCGCGCGTTCCAAAGCCGCACCGGCGCCCCTCAGGACGGCAAAGCGGCCGCCGGCGATGGTGACGGCGCGCTCGAAGTCGATGATCCCGAGGGCGGGGCCGAGATCCCAATGTGCCTGGGGTTCGAAGTCGAACTCGGGTGGTGTTCCCCAGCGCCGCTCTACGCGATTGGCGGATTCATCCCCGCCGACCGGCACGTCGTCGGCGGGGAGGTTCGGAAAGGCGAGCTCGAGCGTGGCGAGCTCCTCCTCGAGGACCCGGGTCCGCTCCTCGAGCGAGCTGATCTCGTCGCCGATGGCGCCCATGGCGGCTTTCCTCTCCTCCGCTTGCTCGCGTTTGCCGTCGCGAAAGAGCGCGCCGATCTCCTTCGACCCGGCGTTGCGTTGCGCCTTGAGCTCCTCGACCTGGACGAGGAGCGCGCGCCACTCGGCATCGACCTCGAGCAGCCGGTCCAGCGGCGCTTCGGTACGGCGCAGCTCGAGCATGCGCCGCACGCGGTTCGGATCGCTCCGATAGAGATCGCGAGAGAGCATTCGTTCCTCCGGTTGGCTGATCCTACCTCAATTCTCCTGGCGCGGCGGTTGATCCGCCGTGCGCCATGGGAATTGAGTGAGTGGGTCGCTGCTCAGACTTCCGATGACCCCAGCGGCACATAGATCTGTGTCCCCCGACGGGAGCGGACGATCTGATCGACGAGGGCGTCAAAATCCGCCGGGGTGTTGACGAAGTCGATGTCATCGGTGTTGATCACCAGCAGCGGCGTTTCGCGGTAGTGAAAGAAGTAGTAGGAATACGCTTCGCTGAGTCGTTCGAGGTAGTCGGGGTCGATCGCGGATTCGAAGTCGCGCCCGCGCTTCTTGATTCGTTCGAGCAGGACCGGCAACGAAGCCTGCATGTAGATCACGAGATCCGGAGTCGGGACCTCCTGATCGAGTACCGGAAAGAGTTTCTCGTAGATCCGCAGATCGGTGTCATCGAGGTTGAGATAGGCGAAGATCCGGTCCTTCGGAAAACTGTAGTCGGCGACCACCAGACCCTGGAAGAGGTTCATCTGGGCGATCTCACGCTGTTGCTGAAAACGCGACAGGAGAAAGTACATCTGAACCTGGAAGGCGGCGCCTGCGCGGCCCTCGTAGAAAGCGGGGAGGAACGGGTTTGTGATGTCCTCGAGGACCATCACTCCCTCGAATCGCTCCGCCAGGAGTTGCACCAACGAGGTCTTCCCGACCCCGATGGGACCCTCGATTGCGATGTGACGAAATGGAAGCTTGCGGATGCTCATGCCCGGTGCATCTTAGTACAGCACTTGACCGGCCCTCAAGCGGCCATCTTGGCGATGACGAAGAGCGAACACATCACGACCGACAGCAGACCGTTTGCGGTGAAGAATGCCGCATCGACCGCGCTGAGGTCGTCGGCGCGGATCAGGCGGTGCTGCCACCCCATGAGGATCGCTGCTGCCGCCACGGCGGCGAAACGAAGCCAACCGCCGCCGGCGGCCGCGGCGAAGGCTGTGAAACCGACGAGGGCGAACAGGTGGAAGAATCTGGCGATCCAGAGGGAAGCCCGCGGACCAAAGGTCGCGGGAATGGACCGCAGCTCGTGTGACCGGTCGAAGGCCTCATCCTGGAGCGAGTAGACGGTGTCGAAACCGGCAACCCAGAGCATCACCGCCGCACCCAATACCACCGGCGGCACAGCGATGGTGCCGGTCACCGCGATCCAGGCGCCGATGGGTGCGATGCCGAGGGAGAACCCGAGCCACAGGTGAGCTGCTGCGGTCCACCTCTTGGCAAATGAATAGCCGAGAAGAATCGCCAGGGTTGGAATCGCGAGTACGAGGCAGAGTCGGTTGAGCATCGACGCCGCGCCGACAAAGGCGAGTGCGGCGATGACCGTGATGCTCAGAGCAAAGCGACGGCTGAGCCGGCCCGCCGGAAGCGACCGGTTGGCGGTGCGGGGGTTGATGGCGTCGAGTCCGTGATCCGCAAGCCGGTTGAAGCTCATGGCCGCGGTCCGGGCGCTGATCATGGCGATGATGACCCAGACCCAGGTCGCAGCCGCAGGCCAGTCGTCTCCGGCGGCCGTGATCAGGGACATGAGGGCGAAGGGCAGAGCGAAGACCGAGTGTTTGAACGCGATCATCTCGGCGGCCTCGCCGAGGTCAGCGAGGAGGCTGTGGTCGGTCGGCGCCCGCGATGGCTGCAAATCAGGGGCGCTTCCCTGGGGCGCTTTCGTGTCCGGATCGGGGGAGGCTTCGCGCATCGGGGGAGTATAACCCCCGGCCGACCGCCACTGTCGGCGACTCGAGATCGAATTCGAAACCACATTCACACCAGCGGTGAGGGGAGGTGGAAGTTTTTCTGTCACCGACAAAATTTCTTCCATCCTATCCGCATTGAGTTTTGGCGGGATCCGTAAAGAGATCTTGTCAGTCTCTCACGATGGAGGCCCCGTGGTTGTCTGAGTTAAATGATGATTTTAAATGACTTAACTAAATCCTGTTGAGTTGGCACGAATCTCGCCATGTCTTGGGCACATCACTCAGGGAGGTGCCCATGCAGAAAACCCCATAGGAAGGCATTGCGGCCAGTCACACAACATCAACTCAAAAAAAGGAGAAAGACAATGATCCAAAGAACCGTAGTCGTGTTTATCGCTCTGGTCCTTGCCGTTTCGTCGCTGGCGATGGCGGCCGACGAGACCGCAACCGGGGTCGTCAACATCAACACCGCCGGATCCGAGCAGCTCCAGTTGCTGCCGAGGGTCGGTCCCGCATTGGCGAATCGCATCATCGAGTTTCGTGAATCGAACGGTCTGTTCAAAACCGTCGATGAACTCGTTGCGGTCAAGGGAATCGGGGAGACTTCGCTCGCCAAACTCGAACCCTTCATCACCACATCGGGTGCAACCACCTTGGAATCGAAGGTAAGGCTCCCGCGTTCGTCCGGCAGCGGCTCGCCCGCCGCGAGCTGATTTCTAACCCAACACAGCGTGGACGGGATGCGGCCCTTCGGGGCCGCGTTTTTCCCTTTCGATTCAGGAAGGATGGAGGTTCCAATGAGGGAGAATGAAATGGTCTTGGAGAGCCGACCGGAGACAGGCCGGGATATCGACCGCTGAACTCGTGGCGGTGATCGCGGTGAGCGGCCTTCTGACGATGGTCGGGGGCCTCACGCTCCATGATGTCAAGGGCGGAGCGGCGATGACAAGGTCGGTCGCCCAGGTTCACGGTTTGCTCGTGCGGTGTCGGGCGGTCGCGGTCCTGCGAAGCCGGCGATGCGCCGTCGTCTTCGATCGACAGGTGGACGGGAGCTGGCGCTGCTTTGTCGCCGAGGACGGCGACGGAGATGGGGTTCGTCGGGTCGACATCTCCGACGGTACGGATCCCGTCGTGGACAACGTGATCGTCATCGACACCGATGTCGCCGGGCCGGGGATCCTGGTGGACGCCTCGGTGCCGGATCCTTCCGGCAGGGGTCGTCTTGGGGGGGATCTCGGGGATCCGATCCGAGCCGGTCTGGGCAATATCATCACGTTTTCGTCCCATGGGACCGCGACTCCGTCTTCGGTGTACTTCACCGACAATTCCCGACGAATGGTGGTGCTTCGGATCTACGGCGGAACCGGACGGATCAACCGGATGAGCTGGCGACGCGGCTGGAGTCAGTGGAAGCAGGGCTAGCCCGTACTTCTCACCAGCTGTTCGGCTGCGGCCAACGATGCACTGCCCCCAAGCGTGTTTTCTCAGTTCGAGGTGCTCAACGTAACGCAAAGTACGCCTCCGCGCCCCGAACTGAGAAAACACACCTGGCCACAGCACCTCGTCGCCCTCGCGGCGAAACCTGGTGAGAAGTACGGGCTAGGTTCGAGCCGCACGAAACTCGTCGATGACAACTTCTCCCGGTTCGGTGAAGATCTCTCCGAAAAGGACCGAGCGCAGGACGCGGGTGTTGGGAGAAACGGTTGCGCCCTCAGCGATGACGGATTCTTTGACGACCGAGCCCTCTGCGACCCGGGCGTCGCGGCCGATGAACGAGGCGCTGACCTCCGCCGATGGCGCGACCTCCGCCGATGGATGGATCACTGCGGCGCCACCGCCGAGTCTTCCGAGCACCGCGGCGAGGTAGTCTGAAGGGCTTCCGATTTCGCGCCAGTGGCCGGACACAACGACGCCGCCGAGGCGACGGTTGGCCAGTGCAGGTCGCCAAAGGTGCTCCGCGACCGTCCCGGGAACTGCGGTGAGTTCGTTCAACGCCTCGCGTCCAACGAGCATCACGCCGGGATAGAGAAACGGGACTTCGTTCGAATCGGGCTGACCCGCTTTCTTGATGCAGTGAACCAATCCGGCGGGATCGAGAATGACCCGCGACCAACGGAGCGGATCGAGATGAGGAAGAAGCGCCAGGCTGACACGATCCCCGGATCGTGTCATTCGTTCGAGGAGAGGGTCCAGATTCAGGTTGAGCCACCCGTCACCGTTGATGATGAGGACGGGATCCCGCTCACCGAGCAGGCCGCGATCGCGCGCCAAAGCGATTCCGCCGGCGGTGTCCATGAGCTCCGGCTCGCGAGACACCGCGATCTCGATGCCGAGATCGATCTCGGCAAGCGCGCGCTCCATGGCCTCGGCCAGGTGCCAGGTGTTGACCACCAGCCGCTCAATGCCGATGGTGGTGGCGAGTCGGAGCGCCGAAGCCACGACCGGCTGGTCGAGCACGGGCAGGGCCGGTTTCGGCAGGACACATGATAGCGGCTGCATCCGTTCGCCGCGACCGGCGGCGAGCACCATCGCCGCGGCAATCTTCACGAATCGAAGACCATATCGCGCCCCAGACCCGGGTGCCGACGGCGATGATCCCGCCAGAGGCTGATGTACGATTTTGTTTCTGCAAGAGCAGGATCGAGGCCAAGCCTCCGGGCGGACGCCTGCAAGGGAGTCGGTCGGACCTTCGAGTTCGACGAAGTCGCCCATGGGCGTGTGGTCGAGTTCAACCCGTACCTCGCCGAGACGCCAACTCTCACGGTATTTTTCGTAGCGCATCGCCGGTGCGTAGCCGAGGGCGTGCAGGAGCTCGGAGATGCGTTCGCTCGAGGAAATCTCGAGCTCGATCTCGCGGCGTTGTTTGACCGCACCGTCATAGGTTGCCGGACCCTTGAAGGTCAAGACATGGCGCTCGCCGACTCGCCGGACCCGCAGCACCTGGCCGCTCGTAGCCAACCGGCCGCCGGCCGTGTCGAAGAGAATATTGACCTCGTGTTCAGCGCCGTTGAGTTGCACGGCCTCGGCCGTGGCGAGGCGACGGCGGATCTCCTCCAGGTCGTCAACGGGGATCTTGAGTTCACATTCGATCACCCGGTCAGCTTAGCCGTTCGAACCCGACGGGCCAAGTGATTCAAGACCCGATCTGTGGTGACGGCAAAAAGCTGTGTACCATGGCGGGATGGAGCATGTTGTCTTTGGAACCGCGGGCCACATCGATCACGGCAAGACGACCCTCGTGAAGGCCCTGACCGGGACCGATTGCGATCGATTGCCCGAAGAACGGGATCGAGGCATCACCATCGACCTCGGGTTTGCCCAGGTCTCCTCCGACGACATGCAACTTCACTTCGTCGATGTCCCGGGCCACGAACGTCTGGTCCACACCATGATTGCCGGCGCCTCCGGGATCGACCTCGCCCTGCTCGTGGTTGCTGCGGATGAAGGAATCATGCCCCAGACCCGCGAGCACCTCGAGGTGATCCGACTCATGGGTGTTCCCGGCGGCGCCGTGGCCCTGACGAAAATCGATATGGTGGATGAGGAGTTGGCCGAGCTTGCCGCAGAGGAGCTCAAGGAGTTCCTCGCAACGACCCCGTTTGCCGATGCTCCGGTCGTGCCGGTCTCTGCGGTCTCGGGCCGTGGTTTGGACGAGCTTCGCAGCGTCTTGGTCTCTCAGGCGCGCTCGGCCAGCCCCCGGCAGATGGATGACCGGCCCTATCGCGAAGCTGTGGATCGGGTTTTCAGCCTGACCGGGGCCGGGACGGTGGTGACCGGAACCTCGCTGTGGGGACGCCTCAAAGTCGGCTCCGAGGTCATGATCATGCCCGGCGGGGACCGCTCGAGGGTACGCCGCCTCCACGTCCACGGGGTGGAGCGCGAAGCGGTGGAAGCGGGTGAGCGCGTCGCGATGAATTTGGTCGGTCTCGGACGCAGCGAGATCAAGCGTGGGCAGCAGGTGATGGCCCTCGGTGACTGGCAACCGACCCGGATGGTGACCCTACGACTCGAGCTTCTCGCTTCGGCGCCGCATCCCCTCGGAGAGGGGGACGAACTCGAGCTGCACGCGTTTGCCGATCGGGTTCCCGCGCGGATCGACCGACTCTCACGATCATCGTTGGCTCCGGGAGAATCCGCGGCCGCCCAGATCAGTCTGAGCGAACCCATGCAGCTCTTTCCCGGTGACCGGGTTGTGCTACGCCGGCCTGCACCGGTCAACACCTTCGCCGGTGGGATCGTTCTTGACGCTCAATTGAGACGCTGGCGACGTCGTGACAGAGCCGGGCTCGAGGCCGTCCCGTCATCCCGGAAGGGCGCGTGGCCGGATTTGCTCGGCTGGTGGATCGATCAGGCCGGTCTCGAGGGCGCCACTGCGCATCGTCTGGCCGTCCGTCTTGGTGTCCTGGACGGCGCCGTGGAAGCCGCGATCGGGCGTCTCCTCGACGGTGGGACGGTGGTTGCGTTGCCGACTCAACCGGCAACGCTTGTCGCCACGGCGGATCTCGATCGTCTGACCGAGGAAGCAGCCAAGGAGCTCGAACGTCGATTCAAGGACGTCGAAGTTTCGGCCGGGATTCCGACCCGTGACTTCGCGGCGGCTCTGCTCCCGAAGAGGGCGCGAGATCTCGCGGGCCCCTATCTTGAAGAGCTTCGGCAAAGGGGCGTGCTCGAACTCTCCGAGGGTCGGGTCGTTCCGCCCGGAAGCGACCGGCACATGTCGGCGCTGGGTGAGGAGCTCGCCCGTCGGGTGGAGGTGCTGTATCGAGACAAGGCCTTTGCAGCCCCCGGGCCGGGCGAGGCCGCCACTGAACTCGACTCGAGACCGGCGACGGTTGAGGGTATCTGTACCTTCCTCGTCCAGCGCGGCCGGCTGGTGCGCCTCGATGGGAAGTTCCTGATCCACCGTGCAGTCCTCGACGAGGTCGCGCGCAAGATTCGGGAATGGGACTGCGAGACCTTTGACGTCGGCGAGTTCAAGGAGCGGTTCGGGTTGACGCGGAAGTTGGCGATTCCGGTGCTCGAATGGCTGGATTCCGAGCGGGTAACGGTCCGGATGGGCAATCAGCGCAAGATCATCAGACGATCGTAGATTCCGATGGCGTCAGGCTCCAAGCCTCGACCCTCAGGGTTCGGTGCTGGGCGGTTCGTAGCTTCGGTTGCGAATGACCTTCACACCGGTTGAATCGAGGGTCGAAATCTCGAGTTGCGCGCGCGCCGAATACACCACCCAGGCCTCGTGCGGAGCGCCATCGAGCAGGGCGGGATCGAGTCGCCACGTGGCGAGATAGGCCGAGAGCCAGGCGTGGAGCCCGGATTCGAGGTTGAGCGGTACGAAACGATCGCACCTCCCGCTCGATGTGATATGCACCAGGGCGCGGACCGGTATATCGGCATCCTGGGAGGGCGCCTTCACCTTCAGCCTGCGAGGCGACGCGAAGGCCGTCAGTGAGCTCAGAGGTTCGTAGGGGGCGGTCAGGAGAAGACCCGAAGGGGCCGCTCGCAGCGGCGGTGTCGGCTCCGGTGGGGATGCCGGATCGGGGAGCTCGAAGACCGGACTGCCGACGCTCGACTCTTTGATCCGGCCGACGATGTCGAGACCCAGGACGACCCACGACCCGACTGTTCTGTCTCCGGTTTTTGCCGGGTCGAACCGCACATTCTTGAGCTCGTCGAGGATGGTCTGGGTCATCCCCGGAAAAGGCAGTTCGAGCGGGACACCACCGAGGCAGCCACCTTTGGTGTCGACATATGCGGCGACAACGGCCATCCCCTGGACATCGAGCTTTTTTGGTGGGGTGGAGGTGAGGAGGCGTGGTGGTTGGTCGACGGCGATCGCAAAAGGATTCGCGGACTCGAGGGCGACGATGGGTACCGGCAGATCGATGGTGACCGCGATCCGTTGTTGCCACGCACGAGGAGATCCGCCCTGGGCATGGGCCGCGGCCGCAAAGCACAGGAGCAGGATCGCACTGGTCAATGAGACGAACTTCATAGGCTGATCCTATCACGTAAGTCCCCGACGAAGGCCATCCTCTCGGCTTTGTCGACCGCATTCGGGGGGCGTAGACTCTGTGATCATGGATGGGCTCAGCCCGAACCTCTCATCGGTTCTCGACGGCGGCCGACGACGCGGCCCGGCCACGGTGCCTCGTCGTTGCCGCTGCGAGCCCCGGTCGTAAATGCGGGCTGGAGAAATCGACCGCGAGCCGCGTACAGAGCCATCGCGGACGCTCTCCTGGTTCATCTCCCCGCATGGCTTCGGCCACGCCGCACGAGCCTGTGCGGTGATTGCCGCGGTCTCTCGGTTGTGCGCTGGGATCCGACACCACCTCTTCACGACGGTGCCGCGGGCGTTCTTCGACGATTCGCTGGTCGGGGTCCCCTTCGAGTTCCACAACCTCGAGTGCGATATCGGGATGGTCCAGCGCACTTTGCTCGTGGAAGACGTCGACGGGACGATCCGGGCTCTTCGACGGCTCCCTTTGAATGAAGGTCGGGTGTTCGAGCGTGTTTGTTCGGAGGTCGCTGCGACCGGGACTCGGCTGATCATCAGTGATATCGCCCCCCTGGGGCTTGCGGTCGCCGACCGGCTTTCTCTCCCGGGCGTTCTTATCGAGAACTTCACCTGGGATTGGATCTACGGCGCCTATGGCGATCCCCGATTGGATGGTTTCAGCCGACTCATGGGAGAGATCTTCGGCTCTGCCGCGCTCAGGATCCAGACCATCCCGGTGTGCCGTCCGGTTCACGGTGCCCGCACCGTGCCGCCGGTGAGTCGAAGCCGACGGCTCGAAAGGGACGAGGTGCGAGAAGCCCTCGGGATCGCCGCTGATCAACGGCTGGTCCTCCTGAGCGTCGGTGGACTCGAGGGCGGTGCGATCGGTGGTGGATTCCGCCTTCCTGCGAGGACGATCCTGGTGGCGCCGGGCAGCGGCAATGGGACTCAACCCGAAAAGAACCAGATCTGGATTCCGACCATGGGCGGGCCGTATCACCCGGATCTGGTGGCGGCGAGCGATCTCGTGATCGCCAAGCTCGGCTACAGCACCGTCGCCGAGGTCTACCACGCCGGGACTCCCCTCGCCTATCTCCGCCGCCCGACGTTTCCGGAGAGTCCGATCCTCGAGGCCTTTGTCGAGGATCACATCCCGTCGGCCGCATTGCCCGATGATTGGCTCGACAACCCCGTGACCACCCGAATCATCGAAGACCTGCTCGGTGCGGCTCGGCCTCGAGAAATCCGCCCCAACGGCGCGAAGGCAGCTGCAGAACTGATACTCGACTCTCTTCATCTTCGATTCTGAAGCGCGGTTTGCCGCCGGCGAACCGAGCCGCAGAATCGAAGGGGAGCCCACCATGGAACCCAGGCTACCTGCGGCACTCGCCGTATCCTCCTTAGTGCTGCTCCCTTCCGGGCCTGACACGATTCGAAGGGCGACGATGCACAGGGCCCGGGCTCCAGGGTGGGCTCCCTGCGGCGATCATTGGCGGAGAGGGCGGGATTCGAACCCGCGGTGGAGTTACCCCCACACACGCTTTCCAAGCGTGCTCCTTCGGCCACTCGGACACCTCTCCAGTAGATTTTTCGGTCATGGCGGAGAGGAAGGGATTCGAACCCTTGGACCCCGTGAAGGGTCAACGGTTTTCGAGACCGCCCCGATCGACCACTCCGGCACCTCTCCACACGGGGATCGGCATTGTACCCGCAGTCCCACAGGCTGTCCACTGCGGTCTCCTCGGGCGGCGGTGATGGTCTTGGGGTCTTGGGGTCTTGAGGTCTTGAGGTCTTGACGGGGTGTGGGCGCGGTTCGATTGCCGGTCAGGCCCCCATGCCCGGGCGCCGTCGGCGCCGGCCATGTCCGCACGCCCTCATGACGAACCTCACTTGGAAGCGCGGGGTGACGCCTCACGACGTCGTTTGGCAAAGAAGACCTCGAGGAGCCGAGCGCTCGCCTCGGCTTCGAGCCCTCCACGGTGAGCGAGGAGCGGACCGAGACGGCGATCCTCGGCCAGGTCGATCACCGACCCGCATGCACCCGCTGTGGGATCCTCGGCCCCCCAGATCACCAACTCGACGCGCGCCTGTCGACAGGTGGCAATACACATGGGACAGGGCTCGAGGGTGACATAGAGGGTGCAGTCCTCGAGTCGGAAATCGCCGGTGAACGCCGCTGCCTGGCGAATTGCCAGAACCTCGGCATGCGCCGTCGGATCGTGGAGTTCGCGCCGGCGATTTCCGGCCCGGCCGATGATCTCTCCCGCACGAACGACCACGGCGCCGACCGGCACCTCATCGCGATCCGCGGCCGCCTCCGCCTCTGCCAGAGCGGCCCCCATGAGGCGGCGGTCCTCTTCATCGAAAACCCAGTCGGGAAGCATCTTCCCAAAGATACCACACCGCTCGATCGAGACGTCCCATTTCAGAACAGTGACTGAAGTATTCTGTTTCGGTTGTCGTCTGGGGGGTCAATGAGGATTCAGCAGGTGCTCGTGCAGCTCGAGCGCGTCGAGAGCGAAATGGCGAGCTTCTACGAGTGGCTGAGCGAGGTCTTCGAGTCGGACGGGGAGCGTCGGGTCTTTTCTTTCGCATGAGTCTGCAGGAGAAGTCCCACGCCAGCCTGCTGAAGTACGGCAGAAAGCTCGTCTATCGCAGCCCCAAGAGTTCGATGACGTCGATTTCGATGAAGGCGATCGCATCTCTTTTGGGGTCGCTGGGAGAGTTCCGGGCCGGTCCCCGAGCCGTCGTTGGCCGAGGCCTGTTCTTTGCCATGAAGATCGAGGGTCATCCGGCGGAGAACGGGCATCGTGACGTGCTCGCGATTTCGAACCCGGAGATTTCTCAGATGATCAAGAGTCTGGCCGTCGCCGACGAGGAACACCACCAGACACTGCGCCTTTGCGCACCAACGCGCGGCTGAGTTCGACTAGGCAAAAAAATCCGGAGGCGTGGTCCCACCTCCGGATTTCTTGATGTTGTGCTCGATGAACGCTATTTGATCTCGACCCAATCCCCGATGTAGATCGACGCCCAACCCCTCGTGAGGATGGCGGTCGAGTAGTGCTCCTCGACGGTGAGGATTCCCAATTCGCCCATGACCAGACGCGGCATGCCCTTGACGGGGTTGTCTCTGAAGATGGTCGCGAATTGGCCGGGGTAGAGGCCATCGCCGGCACCGAGATCGATGAAGACCAACCAGCCTCCGGCGATTTCGATCTGATCATCCCTGGTGTAGATGATCCGTCCGATGGGTTTGCCGTTCGGAAGATCGCAGCGGTCGGTCGGATCGGGATCGACCACGAGGGGAACCGGGATCGGCCGGAACGGCTGCAGCACATTACCGATATCGATGGGGTCGCAGGCATAGGTGATTTCGGCGATGGCGGAATTCTCCTGTGCGCACAGAACCTTGATCTGGCCGATCCTGCTGTAGACGATGCCGATCTGTTCACCGGTATTGGGTCGGCTGATGGTGACTTCGTTGGAGAGACGGTAGAGCGGGCGAATCCGGTTCAGGACGAAGAAGCGGTCTCCCGCGGCGACACCCTGCTCGACGCCACCGTCGATATAGACGATATCGCCCTCGGAGAACGAGTCCTGAAAATCGATCCGTTCGGCCGAGGTGATGGTGAAGGGGTAGACCGACTCGTCCTGGACGAGATCGGCGAAACAGTAGACATCGGCCGAGGAACCGAGGGGATGCGGCTCCCCTTCGTCGATGGCGGGCTCATCGAAGCCACTGGAATCGACGTACTCGGAGGTCACTGTCTCATCCGGAAAAACCTCTTCGACCTCGGCCGGCGGCTCCTGGACGGCGACATCGATGGCGATGGGATCACCGGGGTAGATCCAGTGAGAATCCTTGATATATGGATTGCGTTCCCAGATCTGCGGCCAAAGATAGGGATCGCCCAGATACGTCGCTGCGAGGTCCCACAACGTGTCGCCCGAAACCACCCTGTGGACGGTCGAACCCTCGGGGAAATCCGTCGGTGGATCGTATGGCGTCCAGTGGCCGTCAACGAAATGGAGTGGTTGTGGCGGCGGTGCGACAGCTTGGCTGAACGCGATAGTGGGGAGCAATAACGCGACGACCAAAACCGGGATTTTCACATTCATGGGTACTCTCCCAGTGCCAGAAAACACACTACGAGAGTAACCGAAAGCGCAACTGGCGTCAATCTTCGATCTTCTTTGTTCGTTCTTCGACGAGTTTTTTGTATCTTGCTTCGGCTTCGTCGAGCTTTGATTGAATGGCTGAAATCCGATCGTTCACAGCGACGATTTTGGTGTAATCCGGGTAGTTTTCCTGGATATATTCAAGTCGCCACTTGGCTCCAATCCACCGCTTATTCCGATAGTAATACGTCGCCACAAGCCATTCATGTTCTGCGAGTAACTCCTCGAGACCCCCCATTCGGTCTTCTGCCTCAGCCGCGTAACGCGAGTTGGGGTAGAGGTTGGCCAGTTGTTGGTAGGCGTCGAGGGCCTCTCGTATTGGGCTCAAGTCTCTGTCAGCTCGCATTTTACGAGCGCTGAACGTGTGCCCGACCATGAGCAGAGCATAGTCCCGGTCCGGGTCATTCGGGTATCGATTGGCAAAATCTCGATAGCGAAGCCGGGCTTCTGTGAGGTTGGTCACATCGGTTTTAGCCGCGTATGTGTCAGCCACTCTGAGCGCCGCCTTGTGACCCAGTGGATCGTTTGGGAACGAGTCGTAGACGAAGGAAAACAGCTGCCTCGCTTCGGTGTACTTTTTGTTGTCGTAGAGGGCTTCAGCGCGTTCGTAAATAGTGTCCTTGTCCAGATTCGACAGCTCCTCCAGGAGTTGCTCCTCCTTGGACGCCTTCGACGAGCATGAGAGAGTGAACAAGACCGAGGCCAAGACGAGCACAAATGCGATCGTTCGTTTCATGATTCGGTTCCTCGTTGTGCGGCCTGCCGGAGCGCCGCCAGAGCCCGGACGCGGTCAGGGGATCCAAAAATCGCGGATCCCGCGATGAGGGTGGTCGCTCCGGCGGCGGCGAGGGGGCCCGCGGTGTTTTGATCGACCCCTCCATCCACCGAAATGTCCACGCCCCTCTCGCCGATCAGGCTTCGCAGGCGACGAATCTTGCTCAGGCTGGACGGGATGAACGCCTGGCCGCCGAAGCCCGGGTTGACGGACATGATGAGGACGAAATCGATGTTCCCGAGGATTTCGTCGATCGAGGTCAGGGAGGTTGCCGGGTTGAGACTGACCCCGGCTTCCATACCGGCGTCTCGAATGCCCGCGAGGCTGCGATGGAGGTGTCGGCAGGCTTCGACGTGGACCGCCGTCCTCAGGACGCCCGCATCGGCCAACTGCGGCACCAGCGGGTCGGGATCGGTCACCATGAGGTGGGCATCGAGCCCGATGGTCGCGTAGCGCGCCAACGCGGCAATCACAGGGGGGCCGAAGGTGAGGTTGGGTACGAAATGTCCGTCCATGAGGTCGAGATGGAGCAGATCGGCGCCGGCGGCCTCGACTTCGGCGATCTCCTCGGCCAGTTTGGCGAAGTCGGCCGAGAGGAGCGACGGGGCAATCCGGATATGAGGATTCATCGGCTCACCCACACGGAAATGATGTCGGATCGGGAGAGGGGGGACCCCGCGGGGGGGTACTGACGGAGCACCAGGCCCGATGACAGACCGGGATAGCTCACCTCGTGGACCTGGCCGAGGCGCAGGCCATGGGTGCTGCAGAAGCGGCGGATGAGGCTGACGTTTCTCGACATCAACGAGGGCATGACCCAGAGATCGTCCCTCGGAGTGGTATTGACCAGAATATCGACCTCGGTGCCGGGAGGGACCTCGGTGGCCACGGGGGGGCCGGTGGCGATGACCTGATCGGGTCCGGCCTGACCTTCGACACCGATGCGTGCGCCGACTGGCAACCCGAGCTGCTCGAGGCCGCGCAACGCGCTCTGGAGCGACTCACCGTAGATGTCGGGAATCGAGACCCGTTCGTTCCCGAGGCTGAGGCGGACGGTCACCCTTGCCCCCGCCTTGACCTGAAAACCCGGATGCGGGCGTTGGACGGCCACCCCGCCGGCCGGGATCGAAGCCGAGAAGACTCCGGGATCCTCGATCTCGACTTCCATCCCGAGATCGTGGGCCACTGCGCGGGCCTCCTCAATGGATGAACCGCGAAGATCGGGCACGGCCATGGCGCCCTGGTGAACGGTGTAGACCAGCGCGAACCAGAAAACAACCGCCGCGACCGGGAGAAAGACCGCCAAGGCAAGCAAGCGAACCGCCATCGAAGCGAACTTTAACATGACCGGCCAGCGCGTCTGACCGGGGAGTCCTCAGGTGCCGAAGAAGAAGTTGTAGATGCTGTCGGGCAGCACCTTGATGATGTCGTTGTACAGGACGACCACCATCAGGAGGATCAGGGCATAAAACCCGACCTCCAGAATCCGTTCCTTGACCTTGATTGAGAGATCCCGGCGGATGATCGATTCGAACGAAAGAATGGTCAGGTGTCCCCCGTCGAGAATCGGAATCGGCAGAAGATTGAAGATCCCCAACTGGAGCGAGATGATGCCCATGAACCAGATCAGGGATTCGAGGCCGCTGCGTGCGGCTTCGCCCGATATCTGTGCAATCCCGAGAGGTCCCGAAACCTGGCTGAGTGGGGTCTTTCGAGTGAACAGTCGACCGATGATGCGGAAGGTCTCAACGGTCATCCGCCGACAATCCCTGGTGGCGGTGGAAAACGCCTCGATGGGGCCGAGATGTTCGATCTTCGAGGGTGGAATCAGCGGTACGCCGATCTTGCCCGCACCCGGCTCACCCCGTGGGGTCACAGCGATGCTGAGGGTTTCGCCTTCCCGGAGCACCGTGAGGATGATCTCCTGGTCGGCGCGGGGCGAGATGAGTCGGATGAGATCATAGAACTGCGTCACCGGCGCGTCGTCGATGGCGAGAACCCTGTCGCCGGCTTTGAGACCGGCTGCGCTCGCGACGCTGCCCGCGGGCACCTGTACCAGGACAGGATCAACCGGGGGCTGCAGGCCCGAGTAACCAAAGCCGTAACGTGTGACCGACTCTGGGACCATGGCGACCTGGTGCCGACGACCATCGCGTTCGACTTCAAGAACGACTTCGTTCTCGGCCGAGGTGATGATGGAGGTCTCGAGTTCCTGCCACATGGTGACCGCGGTGCCGTCGACGGCGACGATGAGATCGCCGACTTCGAGATCCACATCGGCGGCCGGCGAACCGGGATCGATCCATCCGATCACCGGCGGCTCTTCGCGAAAAGCCGGAGTTTCGACGCCCATCATGTAGGCGACGCCGATGAAGAAGACCGCCGCGATGATGTTGGTCACGGGTCCGGCGAGGAGAATCAACGCCCTCTTCCATCGTGGGAGGAGCTCAATCTCCTCGCTGGACTCACCGACGACATCGGACTCGTCGGGACCGAGACCGGGGATCCGGACATAGCCCCCGAGGGGGACGAGCGAGATCCGGTAGTCGGTGCCTCCGCGTTCGAAACCCCAAAGACGGCGGCCGAAACCGACCGAGAAGACCTCAACGGGGGCACCGAGAAAACGAGCCATCCCGAAGTGGCCCGCCTCGTGGATCACGACGAGAACGCCGATGACGACAATGAATGCGAATATGCTCAGCAACATCAGCTAACCTGAACCCGAGATCGGGCCGCGGTATTTCCCAACGCCGCCGTGGCCATCCGACGGGCCTCGGCATCGATCTCAAAGACCTGCTCTAAAGATGAGAGCGGATGACTGCTGCTGCGCCATTTTTCCATCACGGCGTCGATGGTAGCCGCGATTCGGTGGAAAGGACAGCTTCCCGCGAGAAACGCCTCGACGGCGACCTCGTTGGCCGCGTTGAGAACGGCCGGCAGTTCACCGCCCGACCGAAGAGCGGCGCGGGCCAGACCGAGGGCCGGAAAGCGGTCGTGATCGGGCGGGGAGAAATCGAGCCGGCCGACGGCCGCGAGATCGAGGGTCCCTGCCGGAGGGGCAATTTTCTCCGGCCAGCCCAGCGCAGCCAGAATCGGCGACCGCATGTCGTTGACACCCAGCTGGGCGAGGAGGGTCCCGTCGGTGAACTCGACCAGCGCGTGGACCAGACTCTGGGGGTGGATGACCACGTCGATGCGGTCCTCCGGCATGGCGAAAAGGTGATGAGCTTCGATGACTTCGAGGCCTTTGTTCATCATGGTCGCAGAATCGACGGAGATCTTGGGCCCCATCCGCCAGGTCGGGTGGGCGAGGGCGTCGGCGACGGTGGCCCGTTTGATCCGCGATCCGGTCCAGGTTCGAAACGGGCCCCCCGAGGCCGTGAGGACAAGTCTGGCCACGGTCGCCGCCGGTCGCGCGTCGAGAATCTGGTGGAGAGCGCAGTGTTCACTGTCCACCGGGAGAAGCCGAATTCCGGCCTTTTGTACCTCGGCCATGACGAGCTCACCGGCGATGACCAGAGTCTCCTTGTTGGCCAAAGCGATGTCTTTTCCGGCTCGGATGGCGGCCACCGTCGGCGTCAGTCCGACTGCGCCGACAAGCGCCGACACAACCACCTCCACGTCGTCGTGGCAGGCTGCTCGACGGAGGCCTTCGGCGCCCGAGGAGACCTCGATCTCTGGGAACTCCTTTGCCAGGGCTTCGGCGTCGGCGCGGGATGCGACCGATACCAGGACCGGTCGGTGTTCGACGATCTGGCGGCGAAGCGTCGCGAGATTGCGGCCCGCAGCGAGTGCGATCACCCGAAAGCGATCCGGGTAGAGACGGACGAGGTCGAGGGTCGAAGTTCCGATGGATCCGGTGGAGCCGAGGATTGCGAGCCGCTTCATCCAATGAGACCGGCAGCGAGCAGATAGCCGAGAACCGGAGGTGCGGCGTAGAGCAGGCTGTCGGTTCGATCAAGGAATCCGCCGTGGCCGGGAATCAGGGTCGATGAATCTTTGACCTTCGTGTCTCGCTTGAACTGCGATTCGACCAGATCGCCGAGGGGCGCCGCGACCGCGAGGATGGCAGCGAGGGCGGCCATATGGCCCCAAGACCAGGGCAGACCGAAGACCAGCTTCGAAACCGCGGCCGCGGCGAAGGTCGCGGCCGCGCCACCGGCCAATCCCTCCCAGGTCTTGTTCGGGCTGATTCTCGGCGTCATCTTGTGGCGTCCGAATTTCGATCCCACGTAGTAGGCTCCCGAATCGCCGACCCAGATGGATCCAAGAAAGAAAAACAAAAGCCCGATCCCGAGATCCGATTCGGGGAGAATGCGCAGCCAGCCGAGGCAGGCGCCGCAGAGACCGCAGTAGAGCACGGTGAAGACCGCGGCGGCCGACGCCGCGAAACCGCCCTCCGGCGCTCGCGGATGTCCCAGCTGGGTGGTCGGCAGGACGATGATCGCGACGATCGCCATGACGGCCGAGCCGGTCGGGCCCCAGGTCCACGAACCGGCCAGCACCGCGACGAGCATGATCAGCGGAACCCAACGGCCGACCGGGATACCGGCGCCTCGGGCCATGGCCAGCAACTCGTCGGCGGCGAGGGCGACGGCGACGCTCAGCAGACCGAGGAATGCGATCGCCGGCAGCCACCAGATGGCGGCGACGAGGAGCGGTATCGCGACCGCCGCGAACGCCTCACGTTTTCCCATGCTTGTCCTTGGGGGAGGTGAAGACACTCCCGGTTTGGGGCAGACCTCCGAATCGGCGCTCTCGACACTGAAAGGCGAGAAGTGCCCTGAGGAATTCCTCTTGGGTGAAATCCGGCCAGAGCACCGGAGCGAAGTAGATCTCGGAATAGGCGAGTTGCCAGAGCAGGAAGTTCGAGATTCGCTGTTCGCCCGAAGTTCGGATCAGAAGATCGGGGTCCGGCTGCCCGCGCGTCGTCAGGTGATCCTCGATCCACGCCTCGTCGAGGTCGTCGGGATCGAGGGCGCCGGCGGCCGCCTCCCGGACGGCGAGTCTCATGACATCGGTGAGCTCCTGACGGCCGGAGTAGTTGAGTGCGATCTGGATCAACGGACCCCGGCATGAAGACGTCGCCTCGACGGCCCGATCGAGCTCGCGCTGAACCGATGCGTCGAGCTGATCGATACGGCCGATGGGCCGGAAGCGGAGATCGTGCTTGAGAAAGGTCTTGAGTTCGCGGTTGATGTACTCCTTGAGGAGACCCATGAGGGTCAGGACCTCATGCCTAGGGCGCTTCCAATTCTCGGTCGAAAACGCATAGAGGGTGAGCACATCGATGCCGAGTCGGGCGGCGGTCTCGATGGTCTGGCGAACCGCATGAATGCCGGCTCGGTGTCCCTCGACCCTCGGGAGCTTGCGGGCGGTGGCCCAGCGACCGTTTCCGTCCATGATGATGGCGACATGATGGGGTAGCCGACCGGGCTCGAGCTGCTCGAGCACGGCGTGGGCCTCGGTGCCCGGCTCAGCGATTTCATCGAGCGGTACTTTCACGTCGACCTCGAGGAAGCGTGAGTCTACCACGGCGATGGGCCGATTTGCGCGGCGTCCCCGCCGTGATCCATGGAGAGGCCGGGCGACGCCCGGTAGTAGACCCGTTCGAGGGTCAGGCCTCGGGCGGGTGCGGTCTGGAGGGGCGCGCCCGGGGATGGGGATTCGAGGAGGTCATTGAGGTCGTCGATGGTCAACTTGCCGCGACCGACATCGTGGAGCGCACCGACCATTCGCCGCACCTGATAGCGCAGGAAACCCCCGCCGAAGACGTGGAGGTCGAGACCCGATCGTCGCCACACGGGTTGGACCCGGAAGATCGTCCGAACCGTGCTTCGGCCGTCGGTGTAAGGCACAGTGAACGAGGCCCAGTCATGTCGACCAAGGAGGTGCTGACAGGCCCTGTCAAAAAGTGCCGGATCGCTCGGCGGGGGCAGGACTGCCGAGCGGAGACCCTGCCAGGGCAGATCGGGCTCGCTCCAGCGGATGCGATAGCTGTAGTGCTTGCCAAGCGCAGAACTGATGGCGTGGAAGCCGTCGGCCGCCCGGGTTGCCGAGCGCACCCGCACGTCGCCGGCGAGCCGGGCGTTGAGGAGTCGGGGCAGAACCGCCGGCGGGATGCCGTCGGGAAGATCGACATGAGCCGCCTGCGCGGTGGCGTGAACGCCGGCATCGGTTCGGCCCGCGCCAACGACGACGATGCGCTGAGGGCCGAATAGCTTTGTCAGAATTGACTCGAGTTCTCCCTGGACGGTTCGACCTCGATCCTGGCGCTGCCAGCCTGAAAAGCCGCCTCCGAGATAGGCAACCGTGAGTTTGGTGCGGGCAACCATCCCAGATATCCTCGCACATCGAGTTCAGACTCGTCCCTGCTCGGATTCGATGTAAATTCCTCGAAAAGATGAAAGGCCCTCGGGTGCGTTGTGGCGTCGGGCGCACTAGGGTGGTGGTGTATGCCGGGGAAAGGCGGTGAAGACCATGAGCCTGAGCATGTCGATTGCTGCGATGCTTCTCGCCACGACCAACTTCGTTTCCCCGGAGGTTGCGTACTTCCCCGGTTCGTTTTTTGAAGCCAACGCCAAGACCCATCTTCAGCAACGCGCCATGGATCAATGGCCGGGACCTTCGCAAATCGTCGACCAGTGGCAATCGGGTGATCTTGACATGCCGGAGCGGATGGCAATCCTGCTCGGGATGTCCGCATCCCACGATCCGGTGTTGTTGCCGATCTACCGTGAAGCGGTGTTGTCCGACAACGATCGAATTCGAATGGCGGCCGCATATGGTTATCGAGAGCTGCTCGGCGACGCCGCGCCGAATCTGGCCGACGGTGTCGACCTCGAATCGGCCCGGCAGCTCGCCGGGGAAATGGATGCGGTGGCCAGAACTCTCCGGGAACGGCCATTGGTCGAGTTCTGGTTGCAGAGCGTGCTCATGGCCGACGGTACGTCGATGCCGGGCTGGCGGGGGGTGGTGCTCAATCGGCCGAAGGGTCTCGGCCTTCGCGCCGTGGAACGGGTCCTGGGCTTTGAAGATCTCCACTATCTGGCGACGGCCTATCGTCGTGCCCAGGGCAGGGATACGCGGGTCAGCCTCATGCGTCTCCTCGAAGCCATCACGCTGCGGGAGTTTCTGGTCGTGCCGAGCGATCCGCGGGCGGGTTGGGGATCCAAGCACATCAACGAGGCCCTCGAGGCTGCGGACGAATTCGTCGACTATTGGATCGATGTCCGGTGCACCACCGATTCGAATACGATTCTCGCCGCTTCGATGAACGCCATGGGTGTCAGGGGGGTTCAGCCGCTGGCGCCGGAGTCGTATGAAATCTGGTTGCGTGTGCTGAAAGAAGGCTCCGCTTCCTGGTACATGATGGCCGCGCGTCAGCTCTACGATCTCGGAGGACGGTGGTCGCAGCTTTCGGTGTTGCAGGCCGATTCGCCGCTCCAAATCGCCGCCCGGGACGAGCTCATCAGGTGGTACCGGCTGCTCCCGGCGCACATCCTCAATCGGGGAAACGCTCTGCCCCAACCCCGGTCCTGATCGACAGGCGGTACCGTCGATAGTCCATTTCGAGCCGAACCGACAGACCAGCGGGCGGGTGACTATGACCCAACGGTGTGATCCGGGCCGTGGCGCAGTACAATGACACCGATGCTCGAGCTCATCTATGACGACGCCGACGGCAGCCACCGGGTGCCGATTCGAGGAACGCTGACCTTTGGACGGTCGAGCGACAACGACATCGTGCTCCGCGACTTCTCGGTCTCGCGCTACCACGCGCGGATCGATTTCGAGGACGGCGTCGCCCGTGTCACCGATCTCGACTCGACCAACGGCGTCAAGATCAACGAGACCATGGTGGCGTCCGGTCCCCTGGCGGCGGGTGATCGTCTGTCGGTGGGTAGTTTTGTCCTCCTGGTCGAGGATTCTTTCGAGAGCGATTCCGGTCTCCCGTCGGCCACCCTTCTCAGACCCCTTTCCGAATTCAACGAAGACTATGGACTCGAGGGCCGGGCAGCGTCCACATCCTCCGCCGAGGGGGGTGGGCGGCAGCGGGTTTTCGAGGTCCTCGCGCAGGTCGGCAAGACCCTCATCGAAGTCGGTGATCTCGCGCCGGTCTTGGAACAGGTCATGAACGTCGTCTTCGAGCAGCTGCTCGTCGATCGGGGGTTCATCGTGCTCTTTGATGGCGAGGGAGAACCCAAGCTCGAGTGCTTCCGAACCCGCGAATCGACCGACGTTGCGCCCGAAGTTCCGATCTCGAGGACCATCCTCGACACGGTCACCCGGCAGAAGGTGGCGATTCTGACCAACGACGCCCAGGCGGATCAGCGATTCGAGGCCGGACGGAGCATTCGAATTCACCAGATTCGCTCCGCCATGTGCGCTCCGCTGTGGCTCCGCGAGCGCGTCATCGGCGTGATCTATATCGACTCGCCGCTCCACGTCGGTTCGTTTTCCGCGACCGATCTCGACCTGTTGACGGCCCTTTCCAACTATGCCGCGGTCGCCATCGAGCGGGCCCGGCTCAACGAGCGGATCCAATCCGAGCGAGCCGCCAGAGATCGCCTCGAGCGGTACCACTCACCCGCGGTCATCGAGGCGGTGCTCGGGCGTCTCGAGCACGAAGAACCATCGGTGACCCTGCGCGAAACCTCCATCTTGTTCGCCGACATCGTCGGTTTCACCGCTCGCTGCGAAAGCCTGCCCCCGGAAGAGGTGGCGGCCTTTCTCAATCAGTTCTTCTCACTTGCCGCCGATGCGATCTTCGAGTTCGGCGGCACCCTCGACAAGTTCATCGGCGATGCGGTCATGGCGTTTTTCGGTGCGCCGCTGCCCCAGAGCGATCACGCGGAACGGGCGGTTCGCGCCGCCCTCGCCCTCATCCGCTCGCTCGAAGCGTGGAATCGAGACCGCGTCGCGGCGGGGTTGGATTCCATCGATGTCCGAGTGGCCATCCATTCCGGTCCGGTGGTGGTCGGAGACATCGGGTCGGCGAGTCGTGTCGACTACACCGTGCTCGGCAACACCGTCAACATCGCGGCGCGGCTCGAGGAGTATGTCGCGACGCCGGGTTCCATCGTCGTGGGTGAGACCACGTACGAGGCCGTCAAACACCTCTTCGCGGTGGAGCCCCTCGGCGATATGCCCCTCAAGGGCTTGAGCAAGAAGATCAGCGCCTTCAGGATCTGCGATGGTAGACCCGCCGAACGGGAAGATCCGGTCTCGTGAAGATCGACGACCTCGTCTTCGTGACCTCCAACGAGGGCAAGCGGCGAGAGGCCGAGGCGGTTCTCGGCATCGCCCTTCGCCACCGAGGTTTGGATCTCGTCGAACCGCAATCCCTCGATCTCCACGAAGTTGTTCGAAGCAAGGCGGCGGCGGGGTTTGAACTCATCAGGCCCCGGTCCTCGTCGAGGACACGGGTCTCGAGCTCGTCGGACTCGGCGGCTTTCCGGGGCCTTTGATCCGTTGGTTGCTGGCGAGCGTCGGGGCGAGCGGAATCTGCAGGATCGCCCACGCCTTCGGCGATCCGCGCGCAGTTGCGCGGTGCGTGGCGTGCGCGACGGATGGATCGCAGACGATCATCGGCGAGGGCGCCGTTTTTGGAACCATCTCGCGGGAGCCCCGGGGCGCCGGTGGTTTCGGCTGGGACAGTGCTTTCATCCCGGACGACTCAGGCGGGCGGACCTACGGCGAGATGGATGATGACGAAAAGAATGCCATTTCGCACCGACACAAGGCCTTCATCGCGCTCCGTGACGCCCTCGCGACCACGTGTTAGGCTCTGCGCCGTGCGTCAGGAACTCATGGAAAAGCGGTCGTCCGAGATCCAGCGGATGTTCGGTCGCATCGCCCACCGCTACGATCTGCTCAATCGGGTTTTATCGCTCGGCTCGGATCTTCGGTGGCGGCGGCTGGTGGCGCGCCGGGTGGCGGCGGTGGAGCCCGCGCGCGTGCTCGATGTCTGTTCTGGAACCGGTGATATCGCCCTCGGGCTGGACCCGGGTCCGTTCATCATCGGTGCGGATTTCAGCCTGCCCATGTTGGCGCTGGCGAGGGCCAAGGGCGCCGAGCGTCGACGTCCGCTCGGGTTGGTGGCCGCGGATGCCCTCGAGCTGCCGCTGCCGGATGCCTGCATCGATGTGGTGACCGTGGCATTCGGCGTGCGGAATTTCGAGGACCTCGAGCGCGGGCTCGGTGAACTCATCCGGGTGTTGAGGCCCGGTGGAACCTTGCTCGTCCTCGAGTTCTCGCACCCGAGAGGCGTGTTCGGACCATTGCTCGGGTGGTGGGTCCGCAATGTTCCTCCCCGGATCGGGCGGGTCCTTTCCGGCGACCCGGAGGCCTACCAGTACCTGCCCGCCTCGGTGGGCGCCTTTGCCGACGCCGATGCGATGTGCCGAATTCTCGGCGATCTCGGTCTCGAAGAAATCGAGGCCGAGCCGCTCACGGGGGGTGTGTGTACCCTTTACCAGGGAGTTCGGCCGCAGCGCCAAAGGGGGGAGACGTGATCGAAGAACACAAGCTTCTGAACGGGACGCGGGTGGCGTCGGAGATTCGTGCCGAGGTCGCGGGGGAGGTCAGCGTGCTGTCCGCGAACGGCATCAACCCGCGGCTCGATGTGGTGCTCGTGGGTGACGACCCCGCATCTGAGGTCTATGTCCGATCCAAGGCCAAGACCTCGGCCGAGCTGGGGATGAGATCCGAGACCCATATTTTGCCGGCGGCCACACCCCAGACCGAACTCGAGACCCTCATCGATGGGCTCAACGCCGATGATGAGGTCGACGGCATTCTCGTCCAGCTGCCGCTGCCCAAGGGTATCGACAGCGCGAGCATTCTCGACCGGATCGACCCGGCGAAGGACGTCGACGGGTTTCACCCGGTCAACGTCGGACTGCTCCAGCAGGGGCGGCCGCAGCTCGTGCCGTGCACCCCCGCCGGCATCATGGAGATGCTGCGACGCGAGTCCATCGAGCTCAAGGGTCGGCGCGCGGTGGTGGTCGGGAGGTCGGACATCGTCGGCAAGCCCATGGCCATGCTCCTGCTCCACTCGCACGCCACCGTGACCCTGTGTCACTCGCGGACTCGGGATCTCCCCTCGGTGACCCGTGAGGCGGAGATTCTGATCGTGGCTGCGGGTCAACGGTCGCTCGTCGGCGCCGAGCACGTCGGCCGCGGCGCGGTGGTGGTTGATGTCGGGATGCACCGGGTCACCGACCGTTCGGTGGTCGAGTACCTCTATCCCGGTAACGAGAAGAAAATGGCGGCGTTTGAGAAACGCGGCGCCGTGCTCTGCGGCGATGTCGACACCACGCGGGTGGCGCCCATCGCCGGCCGAATCACACCGGTGCCGGGTGGCGTCGGCCCGCTCACCATCGCCATGCTCATGGCCAACACGGCCCGTGCCGCACGACAACGGCGGGGACTCGAGTTGTGAGCCCGAAGACCCTGCACGGTTGGCCTCACCGGTGGTCTGGCGTCGGGAAAATCGACGGTGGCGGGGATCCTCGAACGGCTCGGTGCCGAGGTCTTCGACTGTGATTCGTATGTCCACGAACTCTATCGGCCTGGAGGCGCCGGCGCCCTGGATGTCGGGTACCTCTTCGGCGACCGCGTGCTCGCGCCCGACGGCGGTGTCGACCGCGCCCGGCTGGCGGAGCTCGTCCTCGGCGACCCGGCGGCGCGGACGAGACTCGAAGGAGCGATCCATCCCCTGGTCTCGTAACGGTGTCGAGGGGTGGCTCGCCACCCTCGGACCACGCGCAGTGGCGGTCGTGGAAGCGGCGCTTCTCGTCGAGACCGGATCGTGGAGGAACTACGATCTGCTCGCGGTGGTCTGGTGTGATCCCGAGCAACAGGTCGAGCGGGCCGTAGCCCGGGGGGTGCCGAAGGACCGAGCGCAGGGCTTGCTCGCGGCCCAGATGCCGATGGCGGAGAAACGCGAATTAGCGCAGGTGGTCATCGACAATTCGGGCCGACGAGACAGACTCGATGCCGAGGTCCAGCGCGGCGTGGAGCGAGATCGTCACCCTCTGTAAGCAGCGGCGGTAGGTAGTATCGGCAAATAGGGGCAGCGCCTCCGAATCTGGTCCCCCCGTCGCGCTCCCGGAGAGTGCCCCCTCAAACGTTGTTTGGCCCCAACGCTCGAGAGAATCGCCAGGTCGTTCCACCAAACATTGATTTGAAGCGGCACGTCCGATCGACGCCAATCCCGCGATCCATCGAGAGAACGCGGGCTCGGTGCCTGGCTCTCTTTTCGCCGCGAAAAGGTGCCTGGCTCCGCTCCCATCGCCTTTCATCGGGCGCGGGCTACTCCACCGGCCCCTCGAGCCACTCGGTCTGGTAATCCACGGTGCGCGGAATCATGCAGAGGAAACGGACGGGTTCGTCCGTTCGATTCTCGTACCAGTGGGCGACTCCGGCCGGAATGAAGATGCTGTCGCCGCTCGACCACCACCGACTTCCCGATCATCGAGACCGATCACCATGGAGCCGGATAGGATCCACTGCTCGTGTTCGATGTTGGCGTGTCTGTGCCGTGGAATTCGGCCGCCGGCCGCCAGGGTGAACCGACGGGTGGTGAAATGGGGAGCGCCATCGGCGGGCCCGATCAGGGTTTGGATCGTGGCGCCTCGCGAGCGCCCCACGACCTCGGGTTTGACGGTGGCGAAGTTCCGGACAACGGGAGACGCGGGGTAGCTCATGGCAGGGCCTCCATTCGTAAATTGGTGGCGATAGCTCTGAGGTCCATTGTACCGGATCAGTGGTAGGATGCGGACCCATGCTCGAGCGTCTCATCGTCCAAGGACTCGGCATCATCGATGCCGTCGAGGTTGAGTTGGCACCGGGTTTTGTCGCCCTCACCGGGGAGACCGGAGCGGGAAAATCGTTGCTGGTGACCTCGCTCGAACTCCTCGCCGGACGACGGGCCTCCGCGGAACTCGTCCGGACGGGTGACGATCGCCTCCGCGTCGAAGGCTGGTTCGGAATCGATGGCGGATCGGGCGTCGAAGAAGTCCTCGACGAGATCGGCGCGGCCGATGGCTCCGAGCTCGTCATCCGCCGTGAGGTCTCGGCGGTGGGGCGCGGCCGTTGCTGGGTCAACGATGTCTCGGTCACCGCAAACACCCTTCAGAAGCTGGCCCCATTGCTCCTTTCCATCCATGGTCAACACGAGCAACACGGGCTCGCGGACCCGGACGTACAGCGGCGGTTGGTCGACGATGCCGGTGATCACGACGAGCTGCTCGCCGAGGTCGGCGCGCGTTTTGCCGAGTGGCGGGAGGCGGCTGATCATCTCACTGCGCTGGAGGCGGCGCGGGCCCATCGTCGCGACCGCCTCGACACCATTGCCTTCCAGCTCGCCGAGATCGCCGCGGTCGATCCCTCCGAGGACGAACACGAGGAGCTGACCGCTCGGCGGCAGATCCTGCGCAACGCGGCGCGACTGCAGGAGTTGGCGACTTCGATTATCGGGAGCCTCAGCGACGATGACCAATCGGTGGTCGACCGCATCGCTCGCGCCGAGCGCGACCTGGAAGAAATGGTGGCCCACGGTCTGCCTCTGAACGAGGGTTCCGCCGCCCTTGCGGAAGCACGGATCAACATCGAGGAGTTGGTCCGCGAGGTGCGGACCCTGACCGCTGATGTGGACGACAGTCCCGGTGTCCTCGATGGGGTCGAGAGCCGGCTCCACAGCCTCGACCAGCTCATGCTCAAGTACGGTGAGCCCCTCGGTCGCGTCCTCGAACACCGGACGGCGTTGATCTCTGAAAAGGACCAACTTGAAGAGGTCGAAGACCGACTCGCGGCCGCCGCCGCTGCAGCGGCCGCCGCTCTCGGGGATTTCGACGCCGCCGCCGGTCGACTCGACGAGGCTCGGCGGGAATCCGGAGTTCGACTGGCGCGATCGGTTGAAGAAGTGCTCGCCCGGCTCAGCATGGATGGGACGCGCATGGAGTTCCGTTGGCAACCGCGGATTGACGATCACAGCCCGCTGGCGCGGAATGACCAGGGCGTTGCTTTCGATGCCGGCGGGGTCGAGGAGTGTGAGCTGCTCATCGCCGCCAATCCCGGCGAGGAACCGCGATCCATGGCTCGCATCGCCTCGGGAGGTGAGCTGTCGAGAATCCACCTCGCCATTCGAACGGTGCTCCGGTCGGCGCGCCCCGGAGGCGCCGTGACCCTGCTTTTCGACGAGGTCGACTCCGGTCTCGGCGGGGCGACGGCGGCGGCCCTCGCCGGGCTGCTCGCCGATCTCGCCGCTACCGATCAGGTCATGGCCGTCACCCATCTGCCGCAGGTGGCGGCCGCGGCGGACAGTCATTTCAAGATCGAGAAGGTCCGGCTCGGCGATCGTGCGGTGACCCGGGTCTTCCCCCTCGCTGGAGAGGACCGCGAAATCGAGCTGGCGAGGATGTTGGCCGGAGATGAGATCGGCGCATCGGCGCTCGCCCATGCACGGACCCTTCTGGGAGGCTCATGATTCGGCTGCCGTTTTCCGACCCGCATGAGATCAGGAGCGCCGTGGGTCTTGCAGCCGAGGTTGTGGCCGCGGGTGGGGTGGTGCTGATACCCACCGAAAGCCACTACGGGCTCGGGGTCGATCCGCGACGGCCCGAAGCGGTCAAGAAGATCTTCGAGCTCAAGGGCCGGCCCGAAGGTCTCGCTCTGCCGGTTGTCTGCTCAGATTGGGCCCAGGTGGAGTCGTTGGTCAGCGTGCCTGATGTCCACCGCTTCAAGCTGGCCAGGATCTGGCCCGCCGCTCTGACCGTGGTGGCGCCGTGCGTGCTTGCGGTGGCAGCGTCATCGACCAACACCCTCGCGGTGCGGATTCCCGGCCACGACGGGTTGCGGGCGCTCCTCTACCGGGTCGGCCCGCTCACCGCAACCTCCGCCAATCGGCACGGCGAGCCACCCAGCCCCACGGTGGATGCCGCGCTCGATTCGTTGTACGGCGTCCCCGATCTCGTCCTCGATGCCGGCGACCTCCCCGGCGGAGCGGTGAGCACCCTGATGGATCTGAGCTCAGGGGAGGCGCGCGAGATCCGCTCCGGACCGGTGCTCTGGGATGAGCCGTTCGATTTTGAAAACTGGGTCCTTCAAGAGGGGTGATTCCCACCCTCGGGCCGACTCCTCCGAATCCCTTTCGCCTCGCGTACACCCATGTGGAAAAGCCTGTGGAAAAGCCTGTGGAAAAGCGGTTAAGCTAATGTAAATACAAGCACTTCTGCGTTTCACCGCGTTTATGGCGCCATGAATATAAACCACTTGTTTTCAATGAGTTACTTCTATCTCATTGAGTTATCGACTGTTGTCCGACCTCGAGTCGGAGCTGAGGTCCACAACCCGCACATTTCCGGTATCTTGCGTGCGCTGATCCCGGAGCCGACGTTGCTGGGTTCAGCGGCCCTGTGGTAGCGTGCCCACTCCGCTCTTTCGGACGGCGGATGGAGGATCCCGATGACGGTCAAAACGGTCTCCGGACTGACGCCGAGTCTCGGTCGGCGTGTCTTTCTCGCCGCCAACGCAGTGGTGGTCGGAGACGTCACCCTCGGGGATGACGTGTCGGTCTGGTACAACGTGGTGATTCGCGGCGACATCCACTGGATCCGGATCGGGGCGCGGTCGAATCTCCAGGACGGTGTCATCGTTCACGTCGAACGTGGGTTGTACCCGACGCTCTTGGAAGAGGAAGTCAGCGTCGGGCACGGGGCCATGCTCCATGGCTGTACGGTGGGTGCTGGGAGCCTGATCGGGATGGGGGCCATGGTGCTCAACAACGCCGTCATCGGCGAGGGTTCGCTGGTGGCCGCCGGCGCGGTGGTTCGCGAGGGTTTCGTGGTGCCGCCGCGCAGCCTCGTGGCCGGGGTGCCGGCGGTCGTCAAACGACGGCTCACCGATGCCGAGGCCGACCGCGCCCGAAAGACCGCAAGCAACTATGTCGAGTACAAGAACAACTATCTCGAGCAGGGCCTCGGGCGACCCCCCGCCGGGTCGGAAGAAGAGGACGATTCATGATCCGCAAAGTCAAAGGCACCCGGGACATTCTGCCGCCTGAAACGCGGCTGTGGAACGAGGTCGAACGTACCGCGTTGCGGATCCTCGGGGGGTTCGGTTACGCCGAGATCCGGCTGCCCCTCCTCGAACCCACCGAACTCTTCGTCCGGACGGTGGGTGAAGGCACCGACATCGTGTCCAAGGAGATGTACACCTTCAACGACCGGAAGGGTCGATCTTTGACTCTGCGGCCCGAGGGAACGGCCAGCGTGGCCAGGGCCTTTATCGAAAACGGTCTCGGTCAGCGACCCCAGCCCTTGCGGCTGAGTTATTTCGGTCCCATGTTCCGCTATGAGAGGGCCCAGCGCGGTCGTTACCGCCAGTTTTCCCAGATCGGGATCGAGCTCCTCGGCGCCGCCACTCCGGCGGCCGACATCGAGGTCATCGTCGCCCTCCACACCTTCCTCGCCGAACTCGGATTCGACGACCTCATCATCGTGCTCAACAACCTCGGCGACCCCGAGGATCGGGACCGTTTTGTCGAGATCCTCAAGAACGAACTGACGCCGCACCGTGATGAACTCTGCGGCGATTGTCAGCGTCGCTGGGAAGAGAACCCGCTGCGGATCCTCGACTGCAAGGTCCCCCGTTGCCGCGAACTCGTTGCGGAGACCACCCCGGTTGCGGATGTGGTGAGTGATGAGGCGGCACGACACGTCGCCGATGTCGAAGCGGGTTTGGCGGAGGCGTCGATTCCGGTACGCCGGGCCCCGCGTCTGGTGCGGGGCCTCGACTACTACCTGCGGACCGTCTTCGAGGTCATCTCGCCCGAGCTCGGCGAGAACACGGTGATCTGTGGCGGCGGGCGCTACGACCGGTTGATCTCGGATCTCGGCGGCCCGGCGGTGCCCGGGGTTGGTTTCGCCATCGGCGAGGATCGGCTCGTCGAAGTCCTGCCGCAGAGCTTCAAGGACATGGCTCTCGACGAGCGGGTCGTGACCGTGCTCCCGATCGGCGATGTGGTGGCGGCTCGAGCGACCGCCCTGGCGCGCGATCTCGTGCTCTGCGGAATGACGGTCCACACCGAAGTGACCGGCCGATCGCTCAAAGCCGGCCTCAAGTGGTCGGGAAAGATGGCCGCCTCGATCGCCGTCATCCTCGGCGAAGCCGAACTCGCCGACAATGTCGCCGTGATTCGTGATCTCGACCGGGGCGAACAGGAAACGGTCGCCCTCGAGGGTGTGGTCGCGCGCGTGGCCGAGTTGCTTCAACCTGAGGTGAGCGATTCTGGTGGATGAGATGCGTCAAGATCTTGATGCTCTGACGTTTGCAAAAAACGGAGGCATACCCGTTGGTATGTCGAGTATTTTTTCAAACGTCCAGAGCGCAAGAGATTGGTGCAGATCGCCGCCGAGAATCGCTCACCTTAGGTTCAAATCCGACAATAGTTGTCTGCGACGGAAACGGAGACTGAGATGACGAGTGCGTGGAATCGACCCTGGTGCGCGGCTCTTGGTGCAGAGCAGATCGGCGAGACGGTGGAACTGGTCGGGTGGGTGCGTCGGCGCCGCGACCTCGGCGGTCTCGTCTTTGTCGATCTGCGGGATCGCAGCGGTCTGGTGCAACTCGTCTTCGAGGACGAGATGGTGGCCGAGGGCGAGAAGCTCTCGGGCGAAGATGTGATTCGGGTGAACGGCCTGGTGCGTCCGCGCGCCGAGGGCCAGTCCAACACCGAGCTCGCCAGCGGCGAGATCGAAATCAAGGTGAATGAACTCGAAGTCCTCACCGAGTCAGAGACCCCACCCTTTGTGGTCGAGGATGACGTCAACGTGTCCGAGGAACTCCGTCTCAAACACCGTTATCTCGATCTCCGGCGGCCGAAGATGATGGCCAATCTGGTGCTGCGTCACCGGGTCGTCGCCGACACCCGCCGGTATTTTGACGAGATGGATTTCCTCGAGGTCGAGACCCCGATCCTGACCAGGTCCACCCCGGAGGGTGCGCGCGATTTTCTCGTCCCGTCGCGGATCCACAAAGGCAGCTTCTACGCCCTGCCGCAGTCGCCCCAGCTCTTCAAACAGTTGCTTCAGGTGGCCGGCGCCGGTCGTTATGTCCAGATCGCGCGCTGCTTCCGCGATGAGGATCTTCGCGCCGATCGTCAGCCCGAGTTCTCGCAGGTCGATGTCGAAGCCTCCTTCATCACCGAAGAGGACATCTACGCATTGGTGGAGGGGCTCTTCGCGAGGATCTTCCCCATCGTCGGGATCGCGCCCCCGGAAACCTATCCGAGGATCGCCTACGCCGAGGCCATGGAACGGTTCGGCTGCGACCGCCCGGACACCCGCTTCGGTCTTGAGCTCATTGACCTGGCGCCGGTCTGCGAGGGGTGCGGGTTCAGTGTCCTCGAAAGCGCGGCGGCCGAAGGTCGCGTCAAGGGAATTGTCGTTCCCGGTGGGGCGGCGCGGTCGCGCAAGCAACTCGACGCGCTCTCGGATTTTGTCAAACCCTACGGTGTGCCCGGGGTCTTGTGGTTCAAGCGGACTCCCGACGGTTTCGCCTCGCCGGCGAAGAAGGCCCTTGGCGAAGAGGGTGTCGAGCGATTTCTCGCCGCGGCGGGCGCCGCCGACGAGGACCTGCTCGTGGTCGTCGGCGGCCGGGAGAAGATCGTCTTTGCCGCTCTCGGAGCGCTCCGGCTCCATCTAGCCGCCGAGGGCAACCTCATTCCCGAAGGGCGACACGACTTCCTCTGGGTGACCGACTTTCCCCTCCTCGAGTGGGATGAGGATGAGGGTCGGTTCTTCGCCATGCACCACCCCTTCACCTCACCGAGGCCCGAAGATCTCGGGCTGCTCGCGAGCGATCCGGGCGCGGTCCGCGCTCGCGCCTACGATGTGATCATGGATGGGGTCGAGCTCGGGGGTGGATCAATCAGGATCAACAACCCGACGGTCCAACGGCAGATGTTCTCGGCCCTCGGAATCGGCGAAGATGAGGTTCGGGAGCGTTTCGGCTTTTTGCTCGAGGCCTTCCGCTATGGGGTGCCGCCGCACGGGGGGATCGCGCTCGGACTCGATCGGCTGATCATGCTCATGTCGGGGCGCGATTCGATTCGCGACGTCATCGCCTTCCCAAAGACGACGTCCGCGTCGTGTCTCATGACCGAGGCGCCATCCGGGGTCGATGAGCGTCAACTCGAGGAGTTGGGGCTGAAGAAGGGGTAGTCGTTAGTCGGCGAGGAACTCGCTCGCGAGCTCGAGTTCACCGGCCTCGACTCGTGCGATGAGATCGCGGGCCGCGGCGGCGTGTTCGGGGGCGACCATGATCTCCACCGCTCCAAGACCATCGAGAACAAAGGCGTGGGTCTTGCGCAGCGCCTCACCCCGGACCACTGTCGGGATCCCGTTGGCCTCGAGGAACATTCGCAACTGCTGCTCCTCGAATTCGCCCTGGACGCTCGCGATAACAACGGGTTCGGTGTCCATGTCGGCCTCCAACGGGCCTATTCTATCCCTGAGTGCGACGCCGAACGAGTTTCTTTCGTCGCGGTTGCCCGTGAGAGCCCCCCTTGACATTGTTCGGCGTGAAGTACCGAGGCACGGCGAGGCGATGCGGGTGCCGAACAATGATCAAGGACGGCACGTCCGTTCGAGGCCTTCACCGCGAGCCCTCAAGAGAATGCGGGAAGGGTGCCTGGCTCCAACTTTGTTCGCCGCGAACAAAGTTGTGTGCCTGGCATCCCCCGGGAACGTTGACAGCCACCCGCTCGGTTGCTAAGATCCCGGTCCCTCTGGGCTTCCAGAGACTGATCTTTACAAAAGAAGGACGAAGACAGGTTTCAAGAACCCCCACGGGGTCACCTGTCAGTAGCCTGATAGGCGCGTAGCTCAGCTGGTTAGAGTACTACCTTGACACGGTAGGGGTCAGCGGTTCGAGTCCGCTCGCGCCTACCATTTTTCTGTTTCGTGTAGGCGCGTAGCTCAGCTGGTTAGAGCGCATCCCTCACACGGATGAGGTCCGCGGTTCGAGTCCGCGTGCGCCTACCACCGACGGAACAGTCGAACCCGACCCGACCCGTGGTCGGGTTTTGTGTTTTTTGCCCGGATCGAGAAGCTCAACGGAGTGCCATATGGCCGAGACAATCCAAATCACCCTGCCCGACGGCAGCGCCAGGGAACTTCCCGCCGGTACCACGGTCCTCGATGTGGCCGCGGATATCGGTCCGCGCCTCGCCCGCGACACCGTCGCCGGTGAGGTCGACGGGCAGGTAGTGGATCTGCGAACTCGGCTCACCGAGAACGCCTCCTTGAGGATCATCACCGTCAAGGATCCCGAGGCGGGCGATGTCATCCGCCACTCGGCGGAGCACGTGATGGCCGACGCCGTCAAACGACTGTGGCCGGGCACTCCCATCGATGCCGGACGTCAGGACCACTCGGAGAAGTACCAGTACGACTTCCGCTTCCCGCGGCCCTTCAAACCCGAAGACTTCGAGCTCATCGAGGCCAAGATGGCCGAGATCATCGCCGAGGATCTTCCCTTCGAGCGCACCGAGGTCGGCCGGGACGAGGCCACCGAGGTCATGAACACGCGCAACGAGGACATCAAGCTCGTCCGACTTTCAGATATCCCCGAGGGTGAGGTCATCAGCCTCTACCAGCACGGAGATTTTGTCGATCTCTGCCGCGGACCCCACCTCCAGCGCACGAGTCAGATCGGCGCGGTCCGCCTGCTCGAGTCCTCGGGCGCCTACTTCAAGGGCGACGAGCGCAACGAGATGCTCCAGCGGCTCTACGGCACAGCCTTCGGATCCAAGAAAGAGCTCAACGCCTACTTCGAGCGCCTCGAGGAACTCAAACGGCGCGACCACCGCAAACTCGGTCGTGAGCTCGATCTCTTCAGCTTCCACGCCGAGGCGCCGGCAAGCCCGTTCTTCCACCCGCGGGGCACCATCGTCTACAACGCCCTGCTCGAGCTCATGCGTGAAAAATACCGCGAACACGGCTACGAAGAGGTGATCACCCCGCAGATCTTCGATGTCGAGCTGTGGAAGCGATCCGGCCACTATGACAACTACCGCGACGACATGTTCTTCGCCGACGCCTTCGACGAAGTCGAGGAACGCTCATCGAGCGTCAAACCCATGAACTGTCCTTCGCACTGTCTCATCTACGGATCGCGCGCCCATTCCTACCGCGAACTGCCGCGTCGGATCGCCGATTTTGGCCGGCTCCACCGCTACGAGCGCTCGGGGGTCGTGACGGGGCTGACGCGGGTCCGCACCTTCAGCCAGGATGACGCCCACATCTTCTGTACCCCGGAGCAGATCGGCCCCGAGATCGAGGCCCTCTTCGAGTTCATCTTCGAGATCTACGACATCTTCGGCTTCTCAGATGTCAGGGTGTTTCTCTCGACCAAACCCGAAAAGGCCATCGGTGACCCCGCGGTCTGGGAGCACGCTGAAGCGGTGCTCGCCCGCTGTCTCGAAGATCGCGAAGGAATCACCTACACCGTCAAGGAGGGCGAGGGCGCCTTTTACGGACCCAAGATCGACTTCGATGTCGCCGACGCCCTCGGCCGCGCCTGGCAGTTGGCGACCATCCAGCTCGATTTCCAGATGCCCGATCGATTCGGGCTCGGCTATATCGATTCGGAGGGCTCCGAGAACCAGCCGGTGATGATCCACCGCGCCATTCTCGGTTCCCTCGAGCGCTTCTACGGCGTGATGCTCGAGCACTTTGCCGGCGATCTGCCGCCGTGGCTGGCGCCGGAACAAGTGCGGGTCCTTCCGATCACCGATTCGGTGTTGGAATACGCCGAGAAGGTGGCCGAGACCCTGAAGGAGCACGGTCTCCGCGCCGATGTGGATCGTCGGTCGGAGAAGCTCGGTTGGAAGATCCGTGAAGGCGAGACCATGAAAGTTCCATACCTGCTGGTCGTCGGTCAGCGGGAAGCAGACGACCACACCGTTTCATTGCGACTCCGTCACAGCCGTGACGAGGGGGTTCACTCTCTCGACGCGGTCGTGGAACGAGTCGTCAACGCGGTGTCCACCCGCTCACGCGAGGCGTGAGGTTGGATCCGAAGAAAAGGAGTCAGAAATGCCAAAGTTGAAGACCCATCGTGGGGCTGCCAAACGCATCAAGCGGACCGCGAGCGGCAAGTTCAAGCGGCACCATGCCTATGCGTCCCACATCCTGACCAAGAAGAGCACCAAAAGGAAGCGCAAGCTCCGCAAGGCCGTGATGGTTTCGCCGGCCAACGCCAAGGTGCTCAAGCATATGCTCATCGGGATGAAGTGAGGAGGCTGGAATGCGCGTCAAACGATCGTCCAATCGCAAGGATCGCCGGAAGAAAATTCTCAAGCTCGCCGAGGGTTACTGGGGAGGCAAGTCGCGCCTTCACCGGACCGCCAAGATCCAGGTCGAGAAATCGCTGCAGTACGCCTACCGAGACCGCAAGCAGCGCAAGCGGCATTTCCGCAGCCTCTGGATCACCCGCATCAACGCTGCGGCGCGGCTCAACGGCACCAGCTACTCGCTCTTCATCAACGGACTGAGGAACGCCGGTTGTGAGCTTGATCGCAAGGTTCTAGCCGATATCGCCGTCAGGGATCCCAAGGCCTTTACCGAGCTGGTCGAGCTGGCCAAGAGCACGGACTGAGGTTGCCGTGGGGCTCGAGCGCCTGAACGAGGTACGCGCGTCCTTTGTTGCCGACCTCGATGCCGCGGGAACCGATCCCGCGGCGGTCGAGAAGCTCCGGGTGGACTATGCCGGGCGAAAGTCCGGTTTGCTCCAGGAGCTGACGGCCGCGTTGCGCGAGTTGCCCAACGAGGACAAACGCGATTACGGGCAGGCCCTCAACGAACTCAAGAAGTTCGTCGAGGGGGAACTCGAGCGGGCCAAACAGTCCGCCGCGGTGACCACAAGCGACGCCGCGGCCAACCGGGTCGATGTGACCCTGCCCGGTTTGGCCCTGCCGCGCGGCGCCGAGCATCCGGTCCACCTCGTGCGGCGCCGGATCGAGGAGATCTTCCTCCGAATGGGTTACGACGTCGAGAGCGGGCCCGAGATCGAGGATGACTGGCACAACTTCGAAGCGCTCAACATCCCGCCGGATCACCCGGCGCGTGATGACCAGGACACCTTCTATGTCGGTTCGAACCTCCTGCGAACCCACACCTCGCCGGTTCAGGCGAGGGTCATGGAGCGCCGGAAGCCGCCCATCCGCATTGTCGTTCCCGGGCGCGTCTACCGCCGAGATTCGGATCTTCGTCACTCACCGATGTTCCATCAGCTCGAAGGACTCGTGGTCGATGAGGGCATCACCGTCGGCAACCTCAAGGCGACCCTCGAGACCTTTCTCCATGCGCTCTTCTCCGACGACGTTCGGGTCCGTCTGCGGCCCGGCTATTTTCCCTTCACCGAGCCGTCGGCCGAGGTCGATATCTCATGCATCTTCTGCGATATGGCCGGCTGCGGCGTGTGTTCGGGCTCGGGCTGGATCGAGATCTTGGGCGCCGGCATGGTCGACCCTCGGGTTTTTGAAGCCGTCGGTATCGACCCCGAACGCTATACCGGGTTCGCCTTCGGCCTCGGTCTCGATCGGGTCGCCATGTTGCAGTACTCAATCCCCGATCTCCGGCAGCTCTTCGCCGGTGACCAACGATTGACGAGGCAGTTCGAATGAAGTTCGACGCCGCCTGGCTGATGGATCTTCTCGAAGGCGCCCCCGGCGCCGAGGAAACAACCGACCGGTTGACCGCCTGCGGGTTCCTCGTGGAGCTGCGCGAAGAGGGCGCCGGCGGCGAGATCTGGGATGTCGAGGTCACGACCAACCGACCCGACGCCATGAATCACTACGGCCTCGCCCGTGAGGCCGCGCTGGCCACGGGGGCGACGCTCAAACCCGTGGAGTTCACCCTCACCGAAGGTGATGATCCGGTGGCCGATTTCGCCGCGGTGGAGATCGCCGATCCGTCCATGTGCACACGGTTCTGCGCCCGGGTGATCCGTGGCGTCAAACCGGCGAGCTCGCCGGAATGGATGCAGCAGCGGCTGCTCAACTCCGGGGTCCGGCCTCTCGACGCCATCGTCGATGTCACCAACTATGTCCTGCTCGAACTCGGGCAACCGCTCCACGCCTACGACCTCGCCAAGGTGCGCGGCGCCAAGCTCGTGGCCCGTCGCGCCGAGACCGGTGAGACCTTGGTCACCCTCGACGGCGAGACCCGAAAGCTCGAACCTGGTATGCCCGTGATCGCCGATGCCGAAGGCGTTGTCGGTCTCGGCGGGATCATGGGCGGCGCCGAATCCGAAATCGGCGAAACCACGGTCGATGTGCTCCTCGAGGCGGCCAACTTCGACGCTTTGACCGTGCGCCGAGCGGCACGGAAGCTCGGGATGCACACCGAAGCGTCGCATCGATTCGAGCGTGGCGCCGATCCCGAACTGCCGCCGCTGGCCATCGACTATGCCGCGGCCCTCATCGCCGAGATGACCGGTGGAACGGTCTGCAGCGGGCGCATCGATGTCCGGCCGCAGCCCTTTGAGCCGCACCGGTTGTCGACGACCGCGGCCAAGGTCGCCGGCTTCATCGGGCTCGAGGTGCCCATGGAGCGGATGGTCGAAATCGCCGCCGGCCTCGCGCTCGATCCCGAGGTCGACGGTGACACCCTGACGGTGACGATTCCCTCGTACCGGGTCGATCTCGATCGTGAGGCTGATCTCCTCGAGGAATTCGTCCGGCATGTTGGTTTCGATGCGATTCCGGCGCGGTTGCCGGTGCTGGCCTCGGCCCCGGGTCGTCGCAATCCCAACTGGGAGCTCGTTGACCGCGCCCGATCGGCGGCGGTAGGTGTCGGTCTGGCCGAAATCATCACCTGGTCCTTCATCGATCCTGCCCTGGATGCCGAGGTCGAGAGTCTTCCCCTCTGCCCCGGTGGGTCCGTCAAGTTGGACAACCCCCTGGCGAGCACCCAGTCCACCATGCGCCGGTCGCTGCTGCCCGGGCTTCTCTCAGCGGTTCGGGAGAATCTCAACCAAGGCGAGCGAAACATTGCAGTTTTTGAGCAGGGTCGAGTGTTCTTCCTCGAGGGAGGCGCTCCCGCCGAGGGCGAGCGGCTCGCAGTCGCCCTCGCCGGTTCGGGTCTCGGAAACCAGGGAGTCGCGGGTTTTGCCGATCTCAAGGGCGTCGTCGAGGGAATGTTCGACGAACTCGGTTTCCCCCCCGTCGCATGGCGGCGCGGTGGTGGACCGTGGCTCGACGAGGCCCAGGGTGCCATCATCGAGGCCGAGGGCGAGGGAATCGTCGGTTACGCCGGGTTGGTCGCTCCCGCGTTCGCCAAGAAATCGGACATCAAGGTGCCCGTTTATGTCGCAGAACTCGATCTCGCGGCCGCTGCGGAAGAAATTCCGCTGCCGAAATTCGTCGAGCTGCCCAGGCACCCGGCGGTGGCGGCGGACATGACCATCGAACACGCCACCGATCTCAGCTATGCGGAGCTCGATGCGGTGGTGCGGGAGTTGGCCGGAGTTCTGGTCGAGAGCATCGAACTCCAGGCGCGGTATTCGGGCAAGGGACTGCCTCCGGGGGCGGTTCGGACGACCTTGCGGTTGACGTATCGAGCGGCCGATCGGTCGCTGACCCAGAACGAGGTCAACGAAACTCAGGTGGCGCTGCGTGAGAGGCTGAGCGAGCGCCTCGGTGTGACCTTCGGATGATCAACGGGATCCAAGGAGTGGAATCATGGCGATGGAATCGGTTTTAAAACAGTTGGAGACCCGGATCGAAGAGCTCGTCGAGTCCTACCGCGGCGCGGTCGCGCGATCCGCCGAACTCGAGACGAAGGTCGGTGAGTGTGTTGCTGAGATCGACGAACTCAAGACCCAGTTGGCGGGGACCACCAACGCCAACGAGCGAGTCGGATCCCTCGAAAAGGAGCGCGACGAACTCGCCACGCGACTCGAGAAGGTGCTCGGTCTCATCGATGGCGTCCTCGATCAGGACAAGCACTGAGCGGGCTTCCTTCCGGACACTCCGGACCAAAACTGACCAAGACACATTGATCGGGTCCGCCGCCGGCGGGGCAATTTCGCACTGGCGCAGTGCCGGTGACTTTCTGCCGGCGGCGAATGCCGGTTTCTGACGTGGTGAGACACGGATTCGATACTGTATACTTATCAATGGGAAGGAGTGATGAATGGCAACCGTTCGAGCGACCGTCGAAATTTTCGGTCAGAGGCTCGGACTTCGTGCTGACGGAGACGCGACCAGGCTCCAGGAAATTGCCCGGTTCGTGGATTCCCGAATGCGCGAGGTGGCCGATCGGAGCTCCAGTGTCGATACGGTCAAGATCGCGGTCCTGACCGCACTCAATATCGCGGACGAGTTATTTCAAGAACGTGAGACAGATCAGGACGTCCGGCAAAAACGTTTGGAGAAACAAGCGGAACGACTCGTAATGAAAGTCGAAGAGGCCATGAGGCCCGAGGAAATCGGGAATGAGAATTAGGACTTGGAGGTCCCTGCGCGGTTGGTGATGAGTGAAACTATCGTTGAACCAACACCTATTTGAAGGGTTGCCGGGTTTTCCCGCTTCGATGCCTGCCTCACGGTGGGAGACAGGCGGGGAACAGGTACCCAACTGTGTAACGCAGGTTCAAATGGGCTTGCTCACACGGCCGTAGTGGGGACCTCCCCTTAAGCTTCTGAATCCGTACTCCGAGAGATGTCGGCCGCACTGATCGCTCCTTGACAAAAAGGGGGTGGATCGTGGGCTTACCTTTGATAGCGGCGCTCTGTGTGCTGCTGGTCGCGATCCTCGGTCTGGTTTTGGTTTGGGTGTTGTGGCGTCGCTCGCGGCGCGCCGCACTCGGACTTGTGGCCAATGCCGAGAAGCAGGCCCGAAGGGTCCTCGCGCGGGCAGAGATCGACGGTGAACGTCTTCGCAAAGATATGGAAATCGTGGCTCGCGAGCGGTTGCTCGCGGCGCGCACCGAATTTGAACGAGAGACCCGCGATCAGCGGCTCGAACTGTTCGGACTCGAAACGACGCTCGAGGAAAAGAAGACCGAGATCGACCGGCGGTCGTCGCAGGTCGCGGAGAGCGAGCAGGCGGTAGCAAAACTCGATGACGAGCTTCGGCAACAGGAAACCATCCTCGGCGCTCGGCGCGAAGAGCTCGATGCCGCCCTCGCCGAAGAGCGGGTCAAGCTCGAGCAGATCGCCGGACTGACGACCGAGCAGGCGAAGCAGGAACTTCTGAAATCCCTCGAGAACGAGGCGCGCATGGATGCCGCCAATCTGGTCCGCAAGATCGAGGAGGAGTCGACCGAGAAGGCCAAGGAGAGGGCCCGTCGGGTGATCTCCATGGCCATTCAGAGGATCGCGTCGGAGCACGTGGTCGAGAGCACCGTTTCGGTGGTCGATCTGCCATCGGACGAAATGAAGGGACGGATCATCGGCCGCGAAGGGCGAAATATCCGCGCCTTCGAGCAGGCCACCGGCGTCGATCTCATCGTTGACGACACCCCGGAGGCGGTGATTCTGTCATGCTTCGAGCCGGTGCGGCGCGAGATCGCCCGCCGCGCGCTCGAGAGCCTGATCCAGGACGGTCGCATCCACCCCGGGCGGATCGAAGAACTCGTCGGCAAGGTCAAGGCTGAAATGGACGAGAAGCTCCTCGCCGATGGTGAAGCCGCGGCCCTGGAGATCGGAATTCCCGATATCCACCCCGAGATTCACAAGCTCATCGGCCGGCTTCAGTTCCGCTCGTCCTACGGGCAGAATGCGCTCAAACACTCCATGGAGGTCGCGTGGCTCGCCAACCACATGGCGGCCGAACTCGGCGCCAACGCGGTGGTCGCGAAGCGCGCCGGTCTGGTCCACGACATCGGCAAGGCGGTGGATCGTGAGATGGACGGCACCCATCTCGAACTCGGCCGCGAGATGCTCAAGAAGTACGGTGAATCCGACGAGGTCATTCACGCCATGGAATGCCACCACGGCGACTACGACCCGCACACCGTCGAGGCGGTCCTGGTCACGGCAGCGGATGCGCTGTCGGCCGCACGACCGGGCGCCCGGCGCGAGATCCTCGAAAACTACATCAAGCGCCTCGAGAAGCTCGAAGGCATGGCCTCCGATTTCGAAGGCGTGGAGAAAGTCTTCGCCATCCAGGCGGGCCGTGAACTCAGGATCATCGTCGAATCGCAGACCATCAGTGACGACAAGGCCGTGTGGCTCGCCCGCGATGTCGCGAAGAAGGTCGAGGCCGAGTTGACCTATCCGGGTCAGATCAAGGTGACGGTGATTCGCGAGACCCGCGCCGTGGAGTACGCGCGGTGAGGCCATGATCCGTCTTCTCTTTGTCGGCGACATCATGGGATCGGCCGGACGCAAGGCGATCGCCGGGGGCCTCGAGTCCCTGGTCGATCGCGAACAGGTCGATTTCGTGGTCGCCAACGTCGAGAACGCCGCCGGGGGCTTCGGCATTACCGCATCGGTGCTCGAGGAGCTCGAGCGCTTCCCGGTGGATGTCTGGACAACCGGCAATCACGTTTGGGACAAGAAAGAAGGGCGTGCCGTTGCTCGACGCCCACCCGGCTCTCTTGCGGCCGGCCAACTACCCGGACGGCAACCCGGGACGCGGTTGGTGTGTCGAGGAAACCGCCGCCGGTATCCCGGTGGCGGTGGTCAATCTCCAGGGACAGGCCATGATGCCTCCCATCGATAACGCCTTCAGGAAGGCCGATGCGGTTCTCTCGGAGATCGGATCGGCGCACCCGGATGTCAAGATCATTCTCGTCGATATGCACGCCGAGGCGACCTCGGAGAAACAGGCCATGGGTTGGTACCTCGACGGACGGGCGACCGCGGTCCTCGGCACCCACACCCACGTCCCGACGGCTGACGAGAGAATCCTGCCGAAGGGCACCGCCTTCCAGACCGATGTCGGGATGACGGGGCCGTATGAGTCGATCATCGGGATGAAACCCGAGAAAGGTCCTCGAGCGATTCCTCTACAACACGCCGAGGCCCTTCGAGCCCGCCAAACGGGACATCCAGCTCCGCGGCGCCCTCGTCGACGCCGACGAAACCACCGGCAGAGCAACGGCGATCCGACGAGTCAAGATCGACGTGAGCTAACCGCCAGGACGCAAGGTAAGCAAAGCAGCTCAATCGCCAGGTTCAGGAAGCCGACAGCGGCTTCCTGAACCTGGCGATGACGTTGTTGTAAGCCTTTTGGCGTATCTTGCGCCCTTGCGGTTCTAGTGAACGACCCGTTGACCGTCGCGGACGACGATCTCTCCGTTCTTGATCACGTGGCGGATCGGGTTGACGCCGTAGTGGTAGACCAGATGGTGGTAGCTCGGGCCGTTGAGCACGGCGAGATCGGCGCGTTTGCCGATCTCGAGGGATCCGATCTCCACGGCGCGGTCGATGGCCGCCGCCGCGTTGAGCGTCGCGGCGGTGAGCGCTTCTTCGATGGTCAGACCCATCTGGAGTGTTGCCAGCGCGAGGATCATGGGCATGGACTCGGTGGGCGAAGAACCCGGATTGCAGTCGGTTGCCAGGGCAATGGCGCAGCCGGCCCGCACCATTTGTCGCGCCGGCGCGTAATCGGATCGAAGAAAGAACGACGTTCCCGGAAGCAGCACACCGATGGTGTCCGACGCAGCCAGCGCGGCAATGCCCGCGTATCGTGACGCACATGAGGTGGTCGGCCGAGAGGGCGTTGAACTCCACCGCGAGTTCGGCGCCGCCAAGTGGGGTGAGCTCGTCGGCATGGAGGTGGATCCGCCAGCCGAGAGCGTCGGCGTCGGCGAGAATTCGTCGGGTCTGGTCGAGGTCGAACACGCCGACCTCGCAGAACACGTCGACCGCTTCTGCGAGGCCGCGGCGGGCAATGCTCGGGTGAATTTCTTCCACCAACTCACGTGACCCATCGTTCGGGATCGTCCCGGTGCTCGAGCGGCACTTCGTGGGCGGCGAGACAGGTGGGATGAAGGGCCACGGGGTGGTTTCGGTCGGCCGCTCCGATCACCTCGAGCATGCGGACCTCGGTGGCGAGATCGAGCCCGTAGCCGGATTTGGCCTCGATGGTCGTCGTGCCGTGCTTCAAGAAGGTGTCGAGACGAGTCATGGTGCCCTGGAACAGGTCGTCGAAGCTGGCGGCTCTGGTTGCCCGAACCGTGGCGTTGATCCCGCCCCCCGACCGGGCGATGTCCATGTAGGATTCGCCGGCGAGGCGTCGGTTGAATTCGTCCTCCCGCGATCCCGCCCATACCGGGTGAGTGTGGGGGTCGACAAAGCCGGGGATGACGCAACTCCCCGGGTCGTCGAGAATCTGATCGGGAGCGGGAAACCGACGGTCGTGATCGGACGCGTCACCGACAAAGACCGATCTCGGAGCCCTCGCATCGAATGACGGCGCTCTCTATGATCGACAGGCGGCCGAACTCCGCACCCCGTCGAGCCGTGTTTCCGAGGGGCGTCGCCACCTGGCTCGCACCCCGGATGAGAAGGCTCATCTCTTGCCTCCCCGGTGTTTTCGGTCTTGCGGGTGAGAATGGCGATTTGGGCGTCGTTCGTTCGTCTTGTTCACGAGCGCGGTCGTCCTCGATGATCCCCTGCAGAAGCTCGACAAGACGGATGAGTTCCGATCTGGTTTCGCGCCGACGTTCGCGGAGCTGTTGGATCACGTTGTCGATCATGCGAGATCGATCGTTGGCCTTCTAGAACGAGTCGATCGGCGAGACCGTGGCCGTCTTCGATGATCCGCTGTCCCTCATCGCGCGCCGCTTCGACGGTCGAGTCGGCCATCCGCTGGGCGGCGACCAGGGCGTCGTGCAGCGCGGTTTCGCGTTCTTTGAAAGACGCGAGTTCGGTCTCCAATCGATGGACCTGTTGACGGAGTTCTCGCCCGTTCGCGCATCAACGATTCCATCCCGCCGGCGATTTCGGTCAGATATTCATGAACTTCGTTGGCCGGGTAGCCGCGGAACTTCACGGCGAACTTCTTACCGAGAATGTCGAGCGGTGAGAGCTCTGACATGGCGCGGCCCTCCTTTTCAATCATCAAGTATGCCATGAAACGGCTCGATGTCTGTGATCAGGCACCCTTGAGAAAGCGGAACCGGTGGTCGGCAATCCCGTCTCGCCGCAAGATCGAACCCACAGCGGCGGCCGCGTTTCTCGACCTCACCCGACCGCTCTCGGATATACTTTTTGCGACCGAGTACCACGGTTACGGTCGAGGCCTGGAGGATACATGTCCGAGGTGCAGTTGCGGGTTCACGATCTCTGGAAGACTTTCGATCCCGGTCTCTTCGAAACCGCGGTGGAGGTTCTCAAGGGACTGAGTCGTCGAGGTCGAGAAGGGAGAGATCTTCGGTTTTCTCGGCCCGAACGGCGCCGGGAAGACGACCACCATCAAGGCCGTGACCGGACTGGTGACCCCTGATCGGGGTGAGATCTCCATCGGCGGTCACCCCCACGACTCCATGCAGGCCAAACGCCTGATGGGATTCATGGCGGAGAGTCCCTACCTCTACAACTACCTCACCGGTCGTGAGTACCTCCGGTTCTCGGCACAGCTGCTCGGCATCGAGAGACTCCGAAATCGACGATCGGGTGGAGTCGACCCTCGCTCAGGTATCCATGACCGGCAAATCGGATCGAAAGATGCGGACGTTCTCCAAAGGGATGTTGCAGCGGATCGCCCTCGGCCAGGCTCTCCTGGGCGAGCCCGAACTCCTCATTCTCGATGAGCCCATGAGCGGTTTGGATCCCATCGGTCGTCGGGACGTTCGGGACATCATCCTCGCGCAGAAGGAGCGCGGTGTGACGGTGTTCTTCTCGAGTCACATCATCCCGGATGTGGAAACCGTCTGTGATCGGGTTGCGACCGTCATCGACGGTACGGTGCGGGGAATCGGAGCGGTGCGGGATCTCATCGCCCGTGAGGTCGAGAGCTATGAAGTCACCTTCACCGGGCTCGATCCGCGGGTCGTGACCACGCCGGTGGCGTCGGCCCATCGGGGTCGTGATGTGGCGTGGGTGCGGGTCGATGCCGCCCATCGCGACAGCCTGATCCGCGAGCTCTCCGAGCGCGGCGCGCGTCTGGTCGGTTTGACGCCGGTGCGGAGCAGTCTCGAGGATCTCCTGGTGCGGCAGTATGAGGAAGGGGCGGCATCATGAGGGCCATTCGGATCATTGCCGCCAACACCTTTCGGGAAGCCGTGCGCGACAAGGTTCTCTATCTCTTTCTCGGCTTCGCGGTCGTGCTCATGGCGAGCTCGAAGATCTTCGGAATTCTCACGGTGGGTGAACAGGACAAGATCATCAAGGATCTGGGTCTTGCCGGGGTTCAGTTTTTTCTGATGCTCATCGCAGTGATGATGAGTGTGATTCTGATCAGCCGCGAGATCGACAGCAAGACGGTCTACTTCATCCTCACCAAACCGGTACGGCGATGGCAGTTCCTGCTCGGCAAGTACGCCGGTCTGATGGCCACGGTCGCTGGCCAACCTCGTCTTGATGACGGTGGTCCTGGTCGGCTTCGTGTGGTTGTATGGCGGTGGTTTCGACCCGAGGCTCGTTCTCGCCACCGGGATGATCGGCGTCGAAATGGCGGTTCTGGTGGCCTTTGCGACGCTGTTTTCGGTGCTGACCAAACCCATACTCGGCTCGGTCTTCACTCTCGCGGTGTTCGTCGTCGGCCACCTGTCGCAGGATCTCTGGCTGCTCACCCGGCACCTGCCGGGATCGTTCGGCCGGACCCTGGTGTCGGTCCTCTATTATCTCGTCCCCAATCTCGAACGCTTCAACTTCAAGACCGAAGTGGTCCATCAACTCCCCATTCCGGCCGGAGCCGTCGGCCTTGCCGTGGTCTACGGTTGTTTCTTCACCGGACTCGTATTGGTTCTCGCGTGCCTCCGTTTCGAAGGGAAAGACCTCCAGTGAAGCGCGTTTCGCTCCTGCTGCTCGTGGTCGCCGTCTTGTTGGCGGGAACGATCGTGGCCGAGCGGGGGCTCCAGAAGGTCGACCGGGTGGACCCGTTGGGCCGGAAGCTGCTTTATCTTCCGAGCGCAGAGATGCTGGAGCTCGTCAGCCTGGGGAACGAGGGTCTGGTCGCTGATTTTCTCTATCTGTGGTCGATTCAGTATTACTCGAAGTACCAGCCGCACGAACAATTCCTCTATCTGGAGACGATCTACGACCTCATCACCGATCTCGACCCGCTCTACCAGCGACGCCTACCGTGTCGGCGCGCTGATCATGCAGTTGCCGACCACCGAAGAGGAAACGCACAAGAAGGCCGTCATCCGCCTTTTCGACAAGGCGCTGCGCAACTGCCCGACAACTACGAAATCGCCGAGGCGGCCGGTTGGGACTGTATATCCGTTACCGCGACAACTCCGAAGCTCTCCGCTTCTTGGAAGTCGGCGATCGACGTTCCCGGCTCACCTCACCGTCTCAAGCGGTTTCTCGCCGTGTGGAGCGAGAACGAGAAGGACTGGTCCTTCGAAGACGCCCTGTCATATTGGATGGAGGTCCGGGACGAGGCGGAGACCGACTATGATCTGGCGGTCTGTGAAAAGCAGATCTACCGTCTTTATGCGTCCAGGGACGAGGCCGCTCTGGACTCCGTTCTGCAGAACTGGAAGCTTCGTCATGGGATCTGCGCCGAGAGCTGGCAGCAGGTCGTTCGGGCCGGTTGGTTGCAGGAGGTTCCGGTGGACTACTTCGGTAAGGACTATCGGATCTCGCCCGACACCTGCACCGCCCAGGCGGTCGAGGGGGTTCGGTTCGACTGACGACTCGGTCGCTTGGTCAGCTGACCGGCAGTGAATCCAAAAAGACCGCCAGATCTCTCGCTCGCCGGCTATTCGGGTTCTCGGCCAGCGCCCGTCGAAGTTCCGCCGTCACCAGCCGCCGGAGTTCGGGGTCGGTGCGCAGAGCCTCGGTGAGATGCTCGAAATCATCCGGATGAACCACCCGGTACTCGTGTTCGGCGAGGAAGCTTGCGGGCACCGAGGCGCGCCGGACAAGGACGATGGCGACATCATCCCAATAGACCGTAGCCCAGTGCGATGACCGGAACCAAAGCGTCGAGAAACCGCGGCGTCCGAGATCATCGCCATCCGGAGTCGTGACGTTGATCGGTTCGTGGTAACGAAGAAGGATGGTGTCGATGCGCCAGCGGTCGAGAAGATCCTCCCAGGAGCCGACATCGCTTCGAGCGAAGATTTCCCAGATCTCCCGCAGCAGCGGCTCGTGAATCTCGTTGCGGTCATCGAGAAAGACCTGCCGGTCGGGATAGCCGTCGAGAATGAGCCAGCCGCCGAAGCGGACGTCGTTGTAGAGATTTCCCTCGAGGAGATCCTCGTTGGCGATGAATCGTACGGCCTTTTCCGGGTACCAATTCTCGGCGAAGCCGAATCCGGCGCGGGGCCACGGCCGCACAAGGGCGGAGACTCCCAAAATTCCGACAAGGACCAGACTGAGCGCGAGTCGAGCCCGAGGTCGAGATCGGGCCGGGGCTCCGCCCGCCGCAAAGAGCGGCCAGCTCGCCAGGGAAGGCGCGATGGTCTGTGGCAGCAGAATGAAGAAGAGGCCGATGTTGCGGATGTGTTTGGCTGCCAACGCGGCGGTGGCGATTGCGGACAGCCAGGATTGCGGCGCCGCGCGACCCACGATCAAGACCATCGCGACAAGCGCGAATGCGGCATAAAGTTCGGGTGCTTCGGCGAGACCGGGAGAGATCCACTCGGGGTTGGGGATGTGGGGTTTCGTCACCATCTCGGCGAGGCGAAAGGGCACGGTCCAGAGCAGCCAGCCATGTGGGTTCAGTAGGGGTGCGAGGAACGCCGCAGCAACACCGATGATCCCTGACGAAAGCACTGAACGGTCGAAATCTCGTCGGATGAGTTGATCGCCGACTTCGCCCGTGAACCAGATTGCAATCAGAATCGGCGCCACCAGGATGGCGCCGTGGAGGTTGGCCCCGAGGGCGATGACGGCGACCAGAGGCAGCGGCCAGAAGCGCCGCCCGCGACGATCGGCAAAGAGCCACATGGCGAGGGGCAGGAGGAGGAGAGTGAAGAGCTCGGGCCGGAGAAAAAACCGTGGTCGAGCGCCGAGGACCACGAGGGCCGCGAGGACAAGCGCCACCGGAGGGTCGAGCCCGCTCGATATGCCGATCCGCACCAGCAGGAGCATGAGCGCAGCGACGATGAGCATCCGCATCACGACCAGAGCTGGAGCGCCGCCGAGATCGAAGAGGGCGGCGGAAGCGAGCTGGAAGAGCCACTCGTGATCGATCCACTCTGCCCCGCCCGATGTGAAGCTGAAGACGTCGTGGTCGAGGACCTCGCGGTTCTCGAGCATCCACCGACCGCTGGCGAGGTGCCAGCCGATGGCGGTGTTGGTGATCTCGAAGGCGCCGCAGATGAACCCGAATAAGACCGCCGCGACGATGATCACGGGAGGGAGGTTTCGGCTACAGGGGGGATTTTCCTCAGAGGTGGCGGAGGCGACTCGCGCCGTTGCCGTCGGTTCCGCCGTGGACCCGGCGTCAGTCGTCGTCGCCGGGTTCGGGGTCGGTGACACTGTACCGCTCCCATTCTTCCTCGAACGCGAGCGATTGGGTCGAGGTCATGCGATCGAGAAAAACAACCCCATTGAGGTGGTCGAACTCATGTTGGATGACTCGAGCGTGGAAACCGTCAGCGGTGAGGCTCAGGGCTTCGCCATCGATGGTTCGGCCCCTGACCTTGATCCGACGGGCCCGCGGAACGACGCCGCGGAGGCCCGGAATCGACAGACAGCCCTCCCAGCCCTCCTCGAGCACGGGATCGACGACCCGGATTTCGGGGTTGGCCACGATCGTCGGCTCGATTTCGGCCTCGCCGCGGTGGGCGGGGAGCCAGTATGCAAAGAGCCGAAGTTCCTCGGCGACCTGCGGTGCGGCGAGACCGACGCCCTCCTCCTCGATCATGGTGCGGATGAGGTCGCGGCCGAGGTTCTCGAGACGCCCGGTTGCAAACCACTCCTCGGGAACCGGTTCCGCCACCGAGCGCAGAACCGGGTGGCCGAGTCGGACGACCTCGAGGAGACGGGGTTCGACGGTCACGATCCTAGCCGCAGCCCGAGCAGCCGCCGCCGGATCCGCAGGCTTCGGCGTCGGGCTTGTTGGGGTTGTCGACCATGAATCCGGTACCGCGCTGATCGTCGATGAAGTCGACAGTCGCGCCGGTGAGGTTGGGCGCCGAGTTCTGATCGACGAGGACCTTCAGGTCGCCGTTTTCAACGACGGTGTCGCCGTCACGTTCCTCGTCGAACGTGAAACCGTAGGCGAAACCCGAACAGCCGATGCCTTGGATGAAGATCCGCAGGCTCTTGCCCTCGGCCTCGGGGGTCTGGGCGGCGAATTCCTTCACCTTGCTGACCGCGGTGTCGGAAAATGAAATCATCTGTTCCTCCATTCGCGCCGCGTCGAAGCGGCGCAGGTCATGAGCCTATCTCCAAGAGGAGAACGTCGCAAGTCCTCGAGTTATTCGAGCCCCTTTTCGGCGAGCCAACGTTCGGCCTCGATGGCCGCCATACAGCCGGTCCCGGCAGCGGTGATGGCTTGCCGATAGACCGAGTCCTGAACATCTCCACACGCCCACACCCCTTCGACCGAGGTCCTCGCGGTGCCGGGGACGGTGGTGATGTAGCCGTTGGCGTCCATTTCGAGCAGACCGGCAAAAATGTCCGTGTTGGGCCGGTGGCCGATGGCCATGAAGACGCCCTGGGTCGGGAACTCGCGGACGTCGCCGGTCTGAGTGTCCTTGAGGAGAACGCCGGTGACTCCACCGTCCCGCGAGCCGAGGATCTCGGTGATGACCGAGTTCCAGGCGAAATCGATCTTGGGGTTGTCCATGGCGCGCTGCTGCATGATCTTCGATGCCCGGAGCTCGTCTCGGCGATGGATGACGGTGACCTTGCCGGCGAACTTCGAGAGAAAGACGGCCTCTTCCATCGCGGTGTCGCCGCCGCCGACCACGACGATTTCCTTGTCGCGAAAAAAGAACCCGTCGCAGGTGGCGCAGGCGGAAACGCCGAATCCCATGAGTTCCGACTCCGACTCGAGTCCGAGAAGTTGAGCGGACGCGCCGGTCGCGATGATGAGAGCGTCACAGGTGATCTCACCGGAGGAATCGGTCTGGACGGTGAATGGGTGGCTCCCGATCTCGACCCGGTTGATTTTGTCGAAAGCGAAACGCGTGCCGAACCGTGCAACCTGGGCCTTGGTGCGCTCCATGAGCTCGGGCCCCATGATACCTTCGGGAAACCCCGGGTAATTCTCGACTTCGGTGGTGATAGTGAGCTGTCCGCCGGGTTGCATTCCCTCGATGACCAGCGGCTCGAGATCTGCGCGGGCCGCGTAGAGGGCGGCGGTCAGGCCGGCGGGGCCGGAACCGATGATGAGGACCTTGACGTGTTCAGAACCCATGGATGAGCCTCCGTGGCGATTGAGATCGCCGAATACGGCAATGGCGGGAATGCTTGCCGCAACAACGCATTATCCATAGAACAGGCGACGGAGCAAGACCGGCGGTTGAACGACGAAGGGGTGCGGCGCCGCTTCTTTCATGGTGGATGACAATGATGTTCTCTCTATTTTTCCTTCTGTTGGGTGGGGTCCAGGCCGCAGAGGCGGGCGCCACCGGGGGCCTTGAAGCTCTGGCGCGAGCCGACCGCTGGGATCAGGTTCTCACGGTGGCCGCGCGGCGAGCCGATCAGCTGCCGCTGCGTCCCGAGGAAGCGATGGTCGCCGCTTACGCAGCGGGTTTGTCGGGCGAGGTGAGTTCGCAGATTCATTTTCTGGAACTGGTGGCGGGTCCGTCCGATCTCCAGTCGGTGGCCAGTGTGGAGCTTGCCGGGTTGGTGGTGGGTGACGATCCGGATCGTGCGTTCGATCTGGTATCCGGTTTTCTCAGACGGGCGCCCTCGAGTCAGCTTCGCCTGGCGGCGATCAAGACCACGGAAGCGGCGGTGACGGCCGGTCTGAATCCCGATCGCCGGGCCGAGCTCGAACGGCTGCTGCCATCGATGAACCGGAGTTCGCGGCGGGGGATCGAGCTCGCCCTGGCCCTGAGCTCCGACCCGGTGGACCGGGCCCGGCTGAGTCGCCTGCTCGCCTCGTCGACCGCCGATCTGGTGGCGCTGGCGGCGGCTGATGAACTCTCATCGACATCCGGGCTCGGTGACGTCGATCGCTGGCGGGTTGCAAACACCTTCTACCGCCACGGTCTTTACGATCGCGCCGCACCGCTTTTCGAGAGTCTCGATGAGGTTTCCAACAGCCAGATCTCGCGGCGGGAAGTCGCCTATCTTCGCGGTCGCTGCGCCTTTCGTCGGGAGGAGTGGGCAACGGCCGTGAGGTGGTACCAGACGGCCATCTCGAGGGCGCCCTCGGGGGAGAGGCGAGCCGAGCTCGAGGTGCATCTCGGCCGAACCTACGAGCTCGCCGGAGACATGGACGAAGCCGTGGCTGCGGCGCAGCGGGCGGTCCGGCTCAAAACGAGCGACGACCGGAGGCTCTTTCTCGCCCGGCTTCGTTTGCGGCGGAATGAAGCCGAGCTCGCCCAGGCGGGATTGGCCCGGTTGCGATCCCGGTCGGCTCGGGCGCGGGGCCAGCTCATGTTGGGTCTCGACGAGTTGCGGAAGGGGGACGATGGCGCCGCGCTCAGCCGGCTCGGGCAGGTCAACCGGGACCCGTGGCAGGCGCCGGCCGCGGTGGTCGCCGCCGGCCTGGCCGTGGATTCCGGCGATTCCCCAGCGGCCCTCGATCTGCTGGTTGCCGCGGCAACGGGGCTCGATTCTTTCTGGGCCGAGGAAGCGCGGTCGGTGATGACGCGGATCCCGGCCGCGATTCTTGCCGATTGGCGCCGGCGGGAAGCCGCGGTGTTGGGCGACCCGGCGGAGCGGACCCGTGAGCGCGCAATGGCCCGGTTGCTGATCCTCGAAACCGACCCGGATCGCGTCGCGGCTCTTCGCAAGGCCGCAGCCACGATGGTCGGTCTCGGGGCCGAACCGGAGAGACCCGAATTTCAGCCCGGACTCGCCGCCGATCTCTGGGCCATCGGACTGCGGTCGTCCGCCCTTCGGTGGGATCCCTCGGGGATGCCGCGCGATGAGGCGCCATCGACCTGGTGGACCGCCGAGCGGGAACTCGAGCTCGGTCAGCCGTGGTTGGCGATCTCCGTCGCCGATACGGCCCGGTGGCAGGCGTCTCCGTACCTCCCCGAGAGGGGGCTGCCGACGGGGCTGAGGTACGCGCTGTATCCGCTCCCCTTTTCCTCGACGGTGGCGCGCGCCGCATCCATGCACGATCTTCCGTGGTCGTTGCTCGCAGGTGTAGCTCGAGAGGAATCGCGATGGAACCCGAGGGTGGTGTCGAAAGTCGGAGCTCGGGGTCTGATGCAGTTGATGCCGGCCACCGCGGTGGCCACCGGCACCGCCAACGGGCGCCCGGAGATCGTTCCCGACGATCTCTTCGAGCCCTTCATCAGCCTCGATCTCGGCGCAGCCGAGCTCGGACGGTTGCTTGCGGTCTTTGGCGGCAATCGTGCCGCCGCGGTGGCGGCGTACAACGCCGGCGAGGCGCAGTCTCGGCTGTGGCTGGATCAGTGCGGAAACCCGTGTTCAGAGGCCCGGTTCCTGGCCCACGTGAGTTTTTCGGTTACCCGAAGCTACACTGAAGCGGTCCTGGGCGCGGCGGCGGTCTATGAAGAGCTGTACGGGGAATCCATCATCAGCCCGGTCAGCGAACAAAGCGAGTGACTTCGCGTTCTTCGAGCGCTCTCGTGACCCAACGTTCGATCTCGTCGTTGAGCTTTCGTTCGGCGAGGAGTTGCCGGAGCTGATCCTGGACCGAGGTCATCGGGGGCGCGATCTCGCCCTGGGACTCGAGCTCGACGGCGAGGTTGCGATAGGCGGTTTCGATCTCCTGGAGGGTGACGCTGATTCTCGGACGCAATCGTTGTTCGGCGTAGGCGTTCGAGGCGCAGACACGGAGTGCGAGCTCGTCGATATCGGCATCGCCGAGGCCCGCGGCCGCAAGTTCTTCCGAGACTGAGTCGATGTCCCCCGCGGCGGAAAGGACCGAGCGCCGGACCGCGGCAACATCGAGCTCGAGTCGATAGAGCACTCCCGTTGCCTCGAGATCGCGGAACTGAACCTCGAGTTGGATCCGAGCTTCCAAGAGGGCGGATCGATACTCGGCCTCGGTTGCACCGGTTGGGCGATCGATGAGCTCCACCAGTTCGGCGAGATCGATATCACTGCGCAGCAGTGGTGTCCGGTCGATGACCGCCACGACCTCCTCGACGGGCTCGCGAACGAGTGCTTGCGCGCCGGACAACTGACTAGAAATCAGTAAGATGAGGGTCATTACGCAGCATTTCACCCTGTTATCATAGCAACGTGTCGGACTCCAGTGGAACTCTTTGGATTGTCGCAACTCCCATCGGCTCCCTCGACGATTTTGCTCCCCGGGCGCGACAGGTCCTCGACGGTGCCGCCCTGATCCTCGCCGAGGACACCCGCCGGGCGAGCAAGCTGCTGAGCCATGTGGGGGTCGCACCCGGCCGGCGGCTGAGAAGCTATCACGAGCACAACGAGACAAATCGCCTGCCCTTGGCGCTGGAGACTCTCCGGGACGGGAGATCGGTCGCGCTGATGAGTGATGCCGGCACGCCGGTACTCTCGGATCCAGGCTTTGTGCTGGTCAGAGCGGCGCGGGACGAGAACATCCACGTGGCGTCCGTTCCGGGTCCTTCGTCGTTCACCGCGGCGCTTGCGGCCTCGGGCCAGCCGCCATTGCCGGCGACCCTGGTCGGGTTCCTGCCCGCCAGATCCGGGGCCCGAAGGAGCCGGATTGCGGAGTTCGCAGGGGTTTCCTGGACCCTGGTTGTGCTTCTCTCTCCCCACCGACTCGCCGCCGAGTTGGGAGACCTGGCAAGGGGTTTGGGCCCCGACCGACCGGCGACCCTGCTCGCCGAACTCAGCAAGATGCACGAGCGGGCGGTCTCGGCATCGCTCGGCGAACTCGCCGACGGAGATGAAGCCGGCAGTCCACGGGGCGAGTATGTCGTGGTTGTCGGCCCACCGACCCGGTCCGAAATGACCGGTCCGGTGGAGCCCGCGCGAATCAGGCGAGCGTACACGGTCGCCGTCGACACCGGGTTGACTCGCAAGGAAGCGTTGAAGGCGGTCGCCGAGGAGTTTGGAGTCGGGCGGCGCGAGGTCTTCGATTCACTCGTCAATCATGAGACAGGCGAAGATCGATAGAGACTCCAAATGAACCGAAAATGGCCATGGCCATTGCAGGATTCCGCTAGTCTCGATGAGGTCTGTGATACCCTGAAGCCGTTTACTGGAGGTGCCGTCATGTACCGGCGAGTCGGTCCGACCATTGCTGCGATAGCTGTGCTTCTTGTGACTTTGGTCGGGTGTGGCAACGAGCCGGTTGTGGGGGTTCTCCTTCCGACCACCGGTGAGGAGGGGACCTACGGCGAGTCCATCGAGAGTGGTATTCGGCTCGCCATCAGCGATGCTCGAGATCGCGAGGAGCTGCCCAAGGGTTTTGACGTCGTGTGGGTGGACACCCAGTCGAACCCGGAACGCGCGGTCAGCGAACTGCGGCGATTGGTCTCAGAGCGGGGCGTCAAGATGGTGATCGCCGGCGCCACGAGCGCCGAGGCGCAGGCCGTCGTCGAGGTTCTCGACGAGCTCGAGGTCGTCTGTCTCTCACCGACGGCCTCGACGCCCGGAATCAGCCATCGCTCGAAGCTTTTCTTTCGGATCTTCCCGTCCGACGAGCTCGAGGGCCACACCGCCGCTCGGTTCATGTTTGATCGACTCGGCCAGCAGCGGATCGTGGTCTACTCCGGTGCGGGAGCTTACGCCGCAGGCATCGAACCGGAGTTCATGAATCAGTTCGTCGATGCGCTCGGCGGAGAGGTCGTGGCGCGGGTCGATCTGGCCGATCCCGATTGGCGGTCGGCGTCCGACGCCGTCGTCCCGGGAAGCGGCGTCGGGGCGGTCTACGTCATCGGCTATGCGCCGGAGATCCTCGAAGTGATCACCTACCTCAGGAAAGCGGGTTACCAGGGACGCTTTGTCACCACCTCGGCTTTTTTCAACGACCAGATCATCCTCGAGGCGGGCGCGGCGGCCGAGGGAATCCTCTTCCCGCTTCCACCGTTCGACCGGACCTCGGACAAGGAACCGGTTCTCGGCTTTGTCAACCGGTATATGGATGCCCTCGGCAAGGCGCCCGATGTCTTCGCCGCCCACGGTTACGATGCCATGTGGTTGACCATCCAGGTGATGACCATCGCCGATCCACCCGACACCAATCAGATCCGGAGGGCGTTTCACTTCGGGATGAACGAGCTGATGGGGGTCACCGGACCGATCCTCTTTGACGACTACGGCGACGTCAAACACTATCCCAAGATGTTCATCGTCAACGAGGGCCAGGTTCAGAGCTACCAGCGTTACATCACGAACGAGCGCGAGCGAATTCTCCGCGAAGTCCAAGAACTCCTGGTCACCGGAGCCGAAGGCAACTAGCCAATGACCTTCGTCCGCCTGCTGTGGCGCCAGCGGGCGCTGATTGCGGTCTTGGTGCGTCGCGAGCTCAATGCGCGCTATCGGGCTTCTGTCCTCGGTTTTCTCTGGTCGCTTCTCAATCCGCTGCTGCTGCTCTTTGTCTACGCGGTGGTCTTCACCTACATTTTCAGCCCGCGCTTCCCGGGTGGCGATCCCTATCCGTTGTTTCTCTTCAGCGGGCTGCTGCCGTGGCTGTTTTTTTCCGGAACGGTCCTCGATTCCTCGGTCACGCTCATCGACAACGGCCCGCTGCTCGCGAAGGTGATGTGCCCACCGGAGATTTTTCCCGCGGTGACCGTGGTGTCCCACTTCGTTCACCATCTCCTCGCTCTTCCGGTTCTGTTCGCGGCGCTGGTGGTGGCTGCAGTCGCCGGTTGGCACTCATTTCCACTGACGGTGTGGCTGCTGCCGTTGGCGCTGGTGCCCTGGCTGTTGCTCGCCGGGGGAGCGGCTTTCGGAATCTCGGCGCTGTCGGTGAAATTCCGTGATCTCCGCGATCTCGTCGGCCACCTCCTCAACCTCCTCTTTTTCTCCACTCCCATCATCTACAGCCTCGACGGACTCGAGGTCCCGTCGTGGCTCGAGCGGATCCTCCGCTTCAACCCGCTCGCGAGCCTCGTGGAGGTCTACCGAGACGTCGTCTTCACCGGCGTGATCCCGGGGCTCGCGCTGTGGTTCACCGCCGTCGCCGTGGGGCTGACGGGTTGGGTCATCGGGGCGTTCATTTTTGTCCACTTCCGCGAGACCCTGGTGGAGTCGGTGTGAAGGGGCGTCTTCGGTTTTCCGGAGTTCGGAAGGTCTACCGGTGGCGCGGGACCCGGGTGCGCAACGAATCGGTCAAGGGAGCGATCCTCGGTTCCTGGTGGCGGCGCCGCCGACCGACGGCCGAGGAGCACGTCGCCCTCGATGGGATCGATCTCGACATCGAACCCGGCGAGGCGGTGGCGCTGATCGGGCCGAACGGATCGGGCAAGTCCACCCTGCTCAAGCTCGCCGGCGGTATTCTGCAGCCCACCGAAGGCAGCGTCGAGGTTGATGGCCGGGTGACGGCGCTCATCGAGCTCGGCGCCGGTTTCCACCCCGAGATCACCGGTCGGGAGAACGTGCTCTTCAATGGAATGCTCCTCGGCCTCGATCGCCGTGAGATCGAAGCTCGTCTGCCGGAGATCCTGGATTTTGCCGAGATCGGTGATTTCATCGATCAGCCGGTCAAGACGTATTCATCGGGGATGTACGTCCGCCTGGGGTTCGCGGTGGCGGTGGCGGTGGAACCCGATGTGCTCCTCATCGACGAGGTTCTGTCGGTGGGTGATGAGGCCTTTACCAGGAGGTGCCTGGATCGGCTTGCGCGTATGCGCCAGGCGGGTGTCACCATGGTGCTCGTGTCGCACGACCTCGACCTCGTCGAGACCTTTGCCGATCGTGCGGTCTACCTCCGCGCGGGCCGGGTGCGGTCGCGGGGCTCGGTGGATTCGGTGATTGCCCGGTATCGCGGCGATGTCGCCGGCACTCCCGAAAAGCCAGCCGAGGACCAGGCATCGAGCTCTCGAGTCGATGGCCAGAGCCGCCGGTGGGGCAGCAATGAGGTCGAGATCGTTGCGGTGGAGCTTGCGACCGACACCGGGGTGACCCGACTCGTGCCCACCGGAGCGCCGTGTCGGTTGCGGATCCGGTACCGGGCGCAACGCGAGATCGACGATTTTGTCGTCGGTGTGGCGTGGCATCGGTCCGACGGTACCCTGGTGACCGGCCACAACACTGATCTTGACGGTCATCGGCCGAGAGTTCTCGGCGGCGAAGGTGAGATTCGCTGCAGCTACGATGGGTTGAATCTGTCACCGGGAGACTATCTGGTCGACGTGGCCGTCCACGCCAAGGACGGAACCGCCTACGACTACTGGTGTGACGCCCTCCGGATCAGGGTCACCTCGAACGTCGAGTGGCCGGGGGTGTGGGCCCCTTCGCACCACTGGGAGTGGGACGGCGAGCTCTTCGAATGACGTTCGGGGGCAGCGGTTGATGAGGCCGATGACGCTGAGCGTCACTCTCGTGGTCAACACCCTGCACGGAAACCTGGCATGGACATTGCTTTAAAGGTGGTTGGATTGAAAAGGAGGATCGCAATGCGCAGACAAAAAGGTTTCACTCTCATCGAGCTGCTGATCGTGGTCGCGATTATCGGTATCATCGCCGCTATCGCCATCCCGAACTTGCTCAACGCCATCAACCGTGCCCGTCAGAAGAGGTCCATGTCCGACATGCGGACCATCGGTACCGCCACCGAGGCCTACGCCGTAGATT
>CAVQJV010000057.1:0-96344 GCA_963712805.1 uncultured Acidobacteriota bacterium
GCTAGACTCTCACCATGTCGCGTCGCCGGCGCATCGCTGCTGCTCGTCGCGGTCGCGGTCGTGCTCCTGCTGGGTGCGGCCTGGCTCGCGCTGCACAGCCGCGGCGCTGCAGCGGACCGTTGACCGACCGGGTCACGGCGGCGATCGAGGAACAGACCGGCTGGCGGATCGAGATCGACGAGCCGCGCCTCGGATTGTGGCCGGCACGATTGGTGGCGACAGGGGTGCGGGTCTTCGCGGGCGAGCGCCAGGTGGCGTCGGTCGATCGGATCGAGGCGAGCTGGCGCTGGACGGTCGTCGCCGACGCGCCGCACCGGCTGAACTCGGTCGAGCTGACCGGAGTCGCGCTCGACCTCCGCGACCTCGAGCTGCCGCCGGCCGCCGAGACGCCGCCGGACGCGGCACCGGTCGACCCGTGGCGGGTGGTCGAGGGGGTCGAGCTCCGGCTCGCCGGCGGGCGCGTCGACGGACGGGCGATGGACGTGGCGGGGACCCTCGTCGGCGTTCGGATCGCGGCGTCGCTGGTCGACGGCCGGGCCCGGGCCGACGTCGAGGCGGACCGGCTCGAGCTCGAGCGCCAGGATCGCGTGCTCGCGCTGGGTCCGTTGGAGCTCGCGGCGTCGGCGTCGGCCGACGGCGTGGTCGTCGAGCGCTCAGGATCGAGGGCGAGGAGCTGGGATCGAGGCCACCGGCGAGATCAGGTTCGACGAGGCGCCGAACGGACACGTTCGACTTCGACGGGCCGCGCCGAGCTGGCCGCCGTGCTCGAGTGGTGGGACCCCAACGTCGCGACCGGGCTGTCGCCCGAGGGGGTCGTCGATTTCGACGGCGGTGCGGCGCTCGATGCCGACGGCAGTCTCACCGCGAACCGCGGTGCACCGCGGCGACCCGATCCGGGTCGCGGGTACTGACATCGAGGAGCTCGAGCTCGGGTTCGGGGGCGTCCCGATCATCCGCGTCGCCGGGGTCGTCGTGGGGCCGGGCGAGCATCAGCGTGGTCGGCGACGGGGTCGCCTCGGTGTCGGCGCGGCTGCGCGACGCCCCGGTGGAGAAGATCCTCGCCTTCGTCGCACCGCAGGTCGCGGCGGCGGTGCCCGGACCGGTCAGCCTGTCCGGCACGGTCGACGGCACGGTGTCGTTTCCGTTCTCCCTCGAGCACCTTGGCAGGCTCCGTCGATCTCGAGGCGGTCACCTCGCGCGGCCGGCTGGCGGTGGCGGCGGAGGGCCGGGCTGAGACCTGGACCGTGCGCCGGTTCGAGGCGGATGCTGGCTTCGGTGCGGCTCAGCGGCGACGGCAAGCTCGACGCCGGCGGTCGGGTGGCGGCGACGCTCGAGCTCGAGATCGACGACGTCGGCCGTGCGCTCGCGTTGGCTTCGAACCGTGGTTCGCGCCGCCGGCGGGCCTCGCGCCGGGCGGCGGGCCGATCACCGGCACCGCCGTGCTCTCCGGGACCTTCGCCGAGCCGCGGTTCGAGGCCGACCTCGAGTGGAAGGAGCCGGTGCTGGCCGGACGCGGGCTCGAACGCATCGTCGCGCGGGCCGACGGCGACCTCGATCTCGTGGACTGGGCCGTCGAGGCGACGGTAGACGAAGCTACCGCGGCGGCGGCCGAGGGTCGTTTCGACCTTGGTGAGATGCTCGTCGACGGGTCCTGGAGCGTCGATCTGGAGCGCCTGGACGGGTGATCGAGCTGATGCCGGCGGCGGACGGACCTCTCGAGGTTGCGGGGAGCGTGCGCGCCGAGGGTGGTTTCGCCTGGTCGCCGGGAGGCTGGGGCGTCGACGGAGCGGTTCGAGGGACAGGACCTCGCGGTTGCGGACTGGGGCCTCGATCGGCTCGATCTGCTGTTCGACGCCAGGCCGGATGGGATCGTCATCGAACAGCTCTCGGCGGAGGCTGTTCGGCGGCAGGTTGAGCGGCCGCGGCGAGGTCGGGATCGAGGGATTCGATGCGCCGCTTGTCGCTCGCCCTCGAGTGGCGGGGTCTCCAGCTCGAGGAGCTCCCGCTCGAGCTGCCGGATGGAGCCTTTGGCGCGGTGAACGGCCGGTTGACCGCGGCCGGGACAGTGTCCCGTCCGACCGCCGAGGTCGAGCTCGACTGGACGCCCGCCGACCCGGCGTCGCCGGTGCCGCCGCTCGCGGCGGCGGGCTCGCTGGAGGCCGGCGTGCTGCGGTTGGTGACCCGTGAGGTGGCGACCGAGCTCGGGACCGCGATCGCCAGGGCAACGGTGCCGCTCGGCGGGCTGCCGCTGCCCGAGTGGCTGTGGCCGGAGGCGCCGGACGACGCGATCCGGGTCGTCGCCGACGGCCACAATCTGCGGTCGGAGCCGCTGCTCGCGCTGCTCGGGGTCGAACCGCTGCCGGTGTCGGCCTCCGCCGAGCTCACCCTCGATGCAGAGTGGCGTCCGGGGCGTCCGGATGAGACCCGGGTTTTCGCCGAGCTCAGCGGTTTCCAGATGCAACACCCGGCAGGGGTCGTCGTGGCTGAGGGACCGCTCGAATTCCGGATCGACAACGAGCGGGTGCGGCTCGAACCGGTGGTATTGACGGGGCCGCAGACCCGGATCGAGGTCAGCGGCGAGGCCGATCTCGCCTCGCGGAGGATCGACGGCAAGCTCGACGCGGTGGTCGCGCCGACCGTCGCCCGGCTCATCCCATTCCCGATTCAGATCTACCAACCGATCCGGGTGACGGCGAACGCGGCGGGAACCCTCGACGCGCCGCGTGCGACGATCACCATCGATCACCCGGGAGGCGCGCTGGTGATGCGCGACCCGCCGCTGCAGATCCAGGACCTCAAGCTGTCGGCCGAGATCATCGACGGCCGGCTGTGGATCAGCGATGGCCGGGCGGAGGTCAACCAGGGACGGATCGAGCTCGGCGGCGGCTGGGATGCCGCATCCGGCCAGGGGATCGTGGCCGAGATCGACAACGTGGTGGTCTTCGTCGAAGGGATCCTCAGCCAGTGGTCGGGGACGGTCGCGATCGAACCCGAACCCGACCGGCTCGCCAAGATCACCGGCGAGCTCAACCTGGTTGCCGGGCTCTGGGACCAGGACGTGAGCCTTGGCGGCGCGCTTTTCGGTCCGTCGTCCCTCGACCCGGCCGGCGACGACCCGCTGTACGAGATCGTGCTCGACCTCGACGTGCGCGGCCGGGGCATCGTTCGCGTCGAGAACAACCTCGGTCGCTTCGACGCCCGCTGGGATGTTCTCAGGGTCACCGGCAACGCCGCGGAGCCCGAGATCCGGGGCAAGATCAGCATCGCGCCGGGGGGCCGGCTGTCGCTCGCCGGCCAGCGCGTCACCGTGCGGCGGGGGAGCCTGGTCTTCACCGGCGATCCCGCCGTCGACCCGGTCATGGAGATCGTTCCGGAATCGGACATCGCGGCCTTTGGCGGCGGTGACAAGATCGACACCACGAGCATCGCCACCCAGGGGCTCGTGAGCGGACTCGCCGGCGCGCTCGGGTTCGAAAACGAGACCCTGCAGCCGGCCGAGATCTCGGTCGAGGTCGAGAAGGACTCGTCGCAGCAACTCATGTTCGGCCAGCGGCTGAGCCACAACATCGCTCTGTTCTTCGCCACCAACACCACCGATGTCCAGGACCGGACCTCGATGTTCCAGCTGTGGAACCTGCCCGGCCTCAAGGGGTTGGCGCTCCAGGGCTACCAGAAGACGCTCACCGAGGAGGCCGGCGGCAACCTCGTCCAGCGGTTCCAGTGGGGCGGTTCGTCGCTGTACGAGGATCGGCCCACCATCCGCAAACTCAAGCTCCAGGGCGACTGGCCGATCTCCAAGCGGCGGCTCAGGAAGGCGGCCGGCTTCCGCCGCGCCCAACCGTACGAACCTTTCCTGACCTTTGTCGCCAAGGTCCGGATGGAGCGCGAGCTGGCGGGGGCGGGCTATCAAGAGGCGACGGTCACCGCGCATGCCGTCGAGTCGAACGACGCCTGGACGATGGTCTTCGAGTGCGACCCCGGGACGAGGCAGGAGGTGGCCTTCACGGGCGACGTTCCGCCGCGGCGGATCCGCGAGGAGGTCACCGCCATGTACCAGCCGCCGCCCCTCGAGCGGGTCGGGTTCCGAAACATGGCGAGCGCGCTGGACCGTCACTTCGACGCCGCCGGGTATCCGGATTCTGCGATCGTGGTCGAGCGGCTGGACGAGGAGGTGGTGGCGGAGATCCACCGCGGCGACGGGATCGAGCTCAGCGGTCCGGTGGTGGTCGGGGCCTCCCCGGAACTCAACCGGGCGGTGCAGCAACGGCTGGGATCGCCGACCGAGCTCGCCATGCTTCCGGCGAACGATGCCCGGGCGAAACGCGTGGTCGAGCGCGTCCTCGTCGATCTCGGTTACGCGGACGCGATTTTCGAATCGGCGACCAAGGTCGCGCTCGACGGGAAACGGTCGGAAATCCGGATCGAGGCCGATCTCGGGGCGCGCGCCGTGGTCGCCGAGCTGGTGGTGACCGGCGACGACCCGCTCGGCCTGACACGCGCCGACGATTTCAGTCTGAATGTCGGCAGCCCTCTCAGCCGCGGCAAGGTGGATCTCGCGGGAAGCCAGCTCCGCGCCGGCTACGACTCCGCCGGCTACTCCGATGCCCGGGTCACCGGGTCCATGGAGGAACTCGCCGAGGGCGATTGGAAGGTGACGATCCACGTCGAGCCGGGAGGTCGGCGAACGGTGCGCGAGGTGGAAATCGTCGGGATGAAATACACCAATCCGAAAGTCCTGCGTTCAGGGATCACCGCCGAGGAGGGCGAGATTCTGCGCAACCCCGATCTCGACACCACCGCGGTCCGGATCGCCAACTTCGCGCCCATCGAGCGCGTCGACGTCAGCGCCGTGCCCCAGGGCACCGATGGCGCCAAGGTCGTGCTCGAGGTGATCGAGAAACCGCGCTGGACCACCGAGGTCGGCGCCGGTTGGAGCACCGAGCGCGGCGCCCAGGCCCGGTTCGGGATCCGCGACGACAATCTCATCGGCCGGGGTCTCAACGTCAACCTGCGCGGTCGCTGGGACCAGACCGAGTGGCTCGGGTTCGTCGTGGCCTCGCTGCCGCCGCCGCCCGGGAAGCGGTTTTCGTTCACCACGACCGGGGGATTCTCACGGGGTGATGCGCCGGGCGATCCGGACTTCACCCAGGACGAGCCTTTCTGGTCGTTCGAAGTGACCCGCTGGATGGGTCGGGGCGACATCGCCGTCGGCACCGCCGGCGAGCAGATTACGGGTTACTACCGGTTCTCGCGGACGACAACAAGAGAAAAGGATCCTTGCTACCTGGATCCGCTTTGTTTTGACAACGGAACGACCATCAACACCGGACTCATCGGCGCCCGCTATGTCCACGATCGCTTCGACTCGCCCTTCGACCCGACAAAGGGGTACGGCGTGGTCCTCGACGCCGCCACGAGCCGCGAGATTCTCGGGTCGGACTTCGACTACTGGACGGCGCTGGGCAACGGCTCGATGGCCACGAAGGCGCCTCTGGCGTCGATTTGGGTCCAGAGCCTGCGGATCGGCGTCGCCGAACCGCTGCAGGGACAGCCGCTCATCAAAGACGGCCAAATTCTTCGCCGGCGGCCAGGGGTCGATCCGGGGATTCGATCGGGACTCGGTCGGGCCCGTGAGCTATGACATCGGCGGTTGGGACCCTGCCGGTGGTGGCGCGCTGCTCATCCTCAACGAGGAACTCCGCATTCCTGTGTGGGGTGGCCTGCGGGCGGCGGTCTTTGCCGACATCGGCCAGGTTTGGAAGAGCTGGGGCGAGGCGGATTTGAACTTCGCGGTGGGCGCCGGCGTCGGTATCCGCTGGGCGACCCCCATCGGCCCGGTGTGGGCGGATGTTGCGTGGCCCGTCGTCAACCCGGACGTCAACCCGCCCGGCCGACCGCCATACCTCTTCCCGGTCAGACCGATGAGCTCTTCCAAGCCCAAGTTCTATATTGGTATCGGTCGCCCGTTCTAGGACGGAATTGCGCTACTGCACCGACGAGAGAATCGCTCTCGCGGTCTTGGCCTCGGTCGAGTTCGGTGCGAGCTTGACGAACTGGTCCAAATCGTTGATGAAGCGGGCCTTTTCGCCCAGCTTGTCCCATGCAAGGGCGCGATAGAAGTAGAGGTGCGCGAAGCGCGGGTCGAGTTCGTGAACCGCGTCGAAGCTGGTCTTGGCGGCTTTCCAGTTTTCCTCGAGCAGAAAACTGATCCCGGTCTGAAAATCGACCATGGGCTTGTCCCAACCGGCCCTCTCGGCCTTCTTGAGCGCCTTTCTGGCGGCGTCCGGCTGCCGAAGGTTGACGAGAGAGGCGCCGAGATAGTACTGGGCCCGGGCGTCCTTCGGGTCCTTGTCCACCAACGCCTCTGCCCGCTGCTTGGAGTTCTGCCAGGCAGCCGTCGCCTTCTCGCGTTGGTCGGTCCATCCCAGAACCACGCCGCGGTAGTACTCGGCGACCGGATCCTCGGGCGACTTCTTGGCCTGGGCCGTGAGGATGTCGAGGCCCTTCTTCACGAGTTCGTCCTCATGGCCGATGCCGTAGGTCGCCATGAGCAGCCCCTGGGCGGTGAGCCAGGGCTGGCTGCCGTCGAGCTTCGGCTTCTTGGTGAGCGCGCTCTCGCCGGACTGGGTCCGCCAGGCGACGATCTTCGAGATCGCGTCGTCCCGCACCGATTCGGCGGCGGAGTTGGAGGACTCACCCGCACGCGTCATCGGCGTCAGCATTCCCGCGACAACGAGAGCGAGGAAGATTCGAGTGGTGTTGGTGGTCATGTCGGCACCTCCCAGTACTTAATGAAAAATAATGCCACACTTGGCGGTCGAGACAAGCGGGAGTAGCGCATTTTTTTACACCCTTGTACATTTTGGGTTGGAGATCGATGATCGACCCAAATCGAAGACAACAGATTCTCGCCCTCGCCCTGCCGATCATCGGCGGCATGGTCTCGCAGAACGTGCTCAACCTGGTGGACACCGCGATGGTCGGGATGCTCGGGGCCGCCGCACTCGCGGCGGTGGGGATGGCGAGCTTCGCCAATTTCATGGCATCCGCCTTCATCACCGGTCTGTCGGCGGGGGTGCAGGCCATGGCGGCTCGCCGCCTGGGCGAGGGCCGAACCGAGGCCTCTGCAGAACCCCTCAACGGTGGACTGCTCCTCGCGATCGGGCTTTCGCTGCCGTTGGCGGGTCTCCCGATTCTCTTTGCCGACGAGATTTTCGGTCTCCTGGTCGACGATCCCGAGGTGGTCGTTCTCGGGGTGCCCTATTTCAAGGCGCGGCTTTTCGCCATGGTCGCCCTTGGTGTGAACTTCGCCTTCCGGGGCTACTGGAACGGCGTCAACATGTCGAAGATCTACATGCGCACGCTGCTGGTCATGCACGCGTCGAACATCGTGCTCAACTGGGTGCTGATCTTCGGTCATTTCGGGCTCCCCGCCCTCGGCGTGGCCGGGGCGGGAATCGGTTCGGCCATCGCGACCTTCATCGGCTCCGCTCTGTATTTCGTCCAGGGATGGAAGCTCGCTCGAGCCAACGGGTTCCTGCGAGGCCTCCCCGACCGCTCGACCTTGCTGACCATGCTCCGGCTGTCGATCCCGACCGGCATTCAGCAGTTCTTCTTCGCAGCCGGTCTGACCGGGTTCTTCTGGATCCTCGGGAGGGTCGGGACCGCGGAATTGGCCGCCTCGAACGTCCTGGTCCAACTTCTGCTGGTGGCGATTCTCCCGGGTCTCGGATCCGGGATGGCGGCCGCCTCCCTGGTGAGTCAGGCGTTGGGTGGGAAAGAGCCGGCCGACGCCATGGCATGGGGCTGGGATGTCGCCAAGCTCGCCACCATCGGCGTCGGTCTCATGGCCCTCCTCGGTCTGTTCTTTCCCGATCTGCTGCTGCGACCGTTTCTCCACGACGAGCAGACCCTCGCCCTGGCCCGATTGCCCCTGAGATTTCTCGCCGCGACCATGAGCCTGGACACCCTCGGAATGGTGCTGATGAACGCCCTGCTCGGTGCCGGGGACAACCTCCGGGTCATGACTGTGACCTTGGTGTTGCAGTGGGTCGTCTTTCTCCCTGTGGCCTATGTCATCGGACCGGTCCTGGGTCTCGGGATGACCGGGGTCTGGCTCGCGCACATCGGTTACCGGTCGATTCAGGCGGTGGTTTTTATCGCCATTTGGCGTTCCGGTTCCTGGGCGAAGATCCAGGTCTGAGGCCCTCCTCGTGCCGCAAAGCGGCGTGGTGGGAAAAACAATCGGTGGTAACCTCTCACCCCGGCGTTGCCGAGGTGACGCGAGGGGATCTCCCAAAAGAGCAGAGAGCCATCGTCCGGAGTCGGACGCAGGAGAGCCCCAGGAGAGAACCATGAGATTTCAAAATGTTTCGATTTATGGTGTTGCTCATGTCGATGGGCCCATCAGGGTGCCGTCCGAAGAGATCGAAAAACAACTTTCACCGACCCTGCACCGTCTCGGGATGCGTTCTGATCTGATCCGTGATTTGTCCGGCATCGTCGAACGGCGGTTTTTAAAAGAGGGTATGCAACCGAGCGATGTCGCTGCTCAAGCTGCCGAAAAGGCGATCGAGGAGGCGGGAATCGCACGGGAGCAGCTGGGCATCCTCGTCAACACCTCGGTCTGCCGCGACTATATCGAGCCGTCGACCGCGTGCATCGTCCACTCAAAGCTCGGTCTGCCCGAGACCTGTATGAATTTCGACCTGGGCAATGCTTGCTTGGCGTTCATCAATGGGATGGACATGGTCGGCAACATGATCGAGCAGGGGCAGATCGACTATGGCATCGTCGTCAACGGCGAATCGAGCAAGTTCTCCACCGAGAAGACCATCGAGAAACTCCTCGACCCGGAGGTGGATGAGGAGACCTTCCGGTCCAACTTCGCCACCCTGACCCTCGGCTCGGGTTCGGCGGGTATGGTGCTCGGGCGATCGGGCCTCGCCGAAGGTGGGCATCCGTTCCTCGGCGGCGTCAATCTGGCGGCGACCGAGCACAACCAGCTCTGCTACGGCCAGGTCGATGGGATGGTCACCAAAGGCCATGAACTTCTCGTGGCCGGGCTCGGGCTCGCGGCGCGAACATGGAAAAAAGCAGTCGACGAACTCGGTTGGAAGATCGAGGACTTCGACCACTGCGTGCTCCACCAGGTGAGCAAGGTCCACACCGAGCAGTTCTGTCAGATCGTCGGACTGGATATCGACTCGGTTTTTCGTCTCTACCCGTGCTTTGCGAATATCGGTCCGGCGGGCGTGCCCATCGTCTTGTCCAAGCTCAACGAGGAGGGGCGGCTCAAGAGCGGCGACCGGATCGCGCTCATGGGTATCGGCAGCGGGCTCAACTGCACCATGGCGGAGCTGCGCTGGTAAAGCAATTCTGACCCGTCGCGCAGAGCGCGACGGGTCAGAATTGCCGAGGTTGAGTATGAGAAAAATCGCACAGGAACTGTATCCGTTCGATTCCCGGTTTCTCGAACTGGGGCCGCTTCGGTTGCACTATGTCGACGAGGGCTCGGGTGAGGTTGTGGTCGCGGTTCACGGCAATCCGACGTGGTCGTTCTACTACCGCGAACTCATCAAGGGACTGCGGGACGATTACCGGGTCGTCGCGCCGGACCACATGGGGTGCGGTCTCTCGGACCGACCCGATGACGAGGCCTATCAGTTCACCCTCGAACGCCGGGTGGCCGATTTCGAGACCTTCATGGACCGCCTCGAACTCGACGAGGTGAACCTGGTCGTCCACGACTGGGGCGGCGCCATCGGCTGCGCCTGGGCCGGGCGGAACCCCGATCGAGTCAAGCGGCTGGTCATCCTCAACACCGGCGCCTTTCACCTGCCGGCGAGCAAAGCACTTCCCTGGCAACTCTGGCTCATCCGCAACACGCCCCTCGGCAGCGGTCTGGTTCGCGGTCTCAACGGTTTCGCCCGGGGCGCGACGCACCTCGGCTGCACCCGGCGTCCCATGCCGAAGGAGGTGCGCGATGCGTATTGCGCCCCCTACGACACGTGGGAAAACCGGCGCGCGGTGCTTCGCTTTGTCGAGGACATCCCGCTCAGGCCGGAAGACCCCGGTTACGACCTCGTCACCGAGATCGCCGAGAACCTGCCGAAGCTCGCCGGGAAGCCGATTCTCATCTGCTGGGGCGACAGGGATTTTGTCTTCGACCACCATTTCCTCGCCGAGTGGGTGAGGGTCTTCCCCGATGCCGAGCTCCACCGCTATGCCGATGGCGGCCACTACATCCTCGAGGACTACGCCGACGAGATCGTGCCGCTCATCAGGGAGTTCGTGACCCGCACAGTCACGAGCTAGCTCTCTTTTTCTGCCGGTTTTCTGCTCCCTCCTTCAGTGCCTCCCTCCGCCACGTCGCCGATGAGGGAGGGAGCAGAAAACCGACAGAAAAAGAGGGAAGGGTCGCTTTGGCTCGCGGAACTCTCACAATCGTGATTCAATAGCTCGCCTATGAAAAACTCGGTCAATATCGCAAACGCGGTCAGCGAGATGGCCCAGCGCCAGCCGGAAGCGACCGCGGTCGTCTGTCCCTGGGGCCGCCGGGGCGGTTCGCTGACCTACGGTGAACTCGAAACCCGGACCTCATCGGTGGCCGCCGGTCTCGAGTCCGTGGGAGTCGGCCGAGGGGTCCGAACGGTCCTGATGGTCCCGCCTGGACTCGATCTCTTCGTCCTCGCGTTCGGCGCTTTTCAAGGCCGGGGCGGTGCCGGTGCTGGTCGATCCCGGGATCGGTCTGCACCACCTCAAAGCGTGCCTCGGCAATGCCCGAGCCGCAAGCCTTCATCGGGGTGCCCAAGGCGCAGGCCGCCCGGGTCATTCTCGGCTGGGCGAAAGAGAGCGTGCGCACCGCGGTCACGGTCGGCCCGAGGCTCTTCTGGGGCGGCCACAGCCTGCGCAAGCTCGAGGACCTCGGTCTCGATGCCGGGGGCAAGGAAGTCGCGGCCACCACCGCCGACGAAATGGCGGCCATCGTCTTCACATCGGGCAGCACCGGTCCGCCCAAGGGCGTGGTCTACCGCCACGGCAACTTCGCGGCCCAGATCGAGGCGGTCCGCGGGGTCCTCGATTGCGGTCCGGGCGACGTGGATCTGCCCACCTTTCCGCTCTTCTCGCTCTTCGACCCGGCGCTCGGAATGACGACGATCATCCCCGAAATGGACCCGACCCGACCGGCGAAAGTCGATCCGAGAAAGATCATCGGCCCCATCCATGAGTTCGGTGTCACCACCATGTTCGGCTCGCCGGCGCTGCTGGACACCGTCGGGCGGTATGGTGTCGAACACGGGATTCAATTGCCGACGCTCCGACAGGTCGTGTCGGCCGGCGCCCCGGTGGCGCCGAAGATCATCGAGCGGTTCGTCTCGCTCATGGCCCCGGGCGGCCGGATACTGACCCCCTACGGCGCCACCGAGTCGCTCCCCGTCGCCGTGAACTCGAGCGATGTGATCCTCGGCGAAACCCGCGCGGCGACCGATCGCGGCGCCGGTACCTGCGTCGGGGAACCAGTGCCGTCCATCGAGCTGGCCGTCATCGGGATCGACGACGGCCCGGTGGCCCAGTGGAGCGAGGCTCTCCGGCTGCCGGCCGGCGAGGTCGGGGAGATCGTGGTCAAGGGACCGCAGGTCACCCACGAGTATTTCGCCGCCGAGAAACACAATCGGCTCGGCAAGATCCGCGATGGCGAGGACGTTCGTCACCGGATGGGCGATCTCGGCTACCTCGACGAGCTCGGACGGCTTTGGTTCTGCGGTCGGATGTCGCAGCGCGTGGTCACGGCGGACGAAACCCTCTTCACGGAGCCCTGCGAGGGGATCTTCAACACCCACCCCGATGTCTATCGCAGCGCCCTGGTTTCGGCCGAGATCGACAGCGGGACCGTGCCGGTGATCTGCATCGAAGCCGAGCCGGAAATCAAGGCCGCTGATCACGAGCGGATCCGTGCCGAACTCCTCGAGCTCGGAGCGCCGGTTCGAGCACACCAAGAACATTCAAACGATTCTCTTCCACAGGTCGTTCCCGGTGGATATCCGCCACAACGTCAAGATCGGCCGCGCCGAGCTCGGACAGTGGGCCACGGCGCAGCTCAGGAGGAGCTGATGCGTTTGTTGGTGACCGGCGGTGGAGGCTTTCTCGGCGGCGCCATCGTTCGTCGATTGATCGCGGCGGGCGACAGCGTGCGGACCCTCCAACGCGGCCGTTACCCCGAGCTCGAGGCTTTGGGGGTCGAATGCGTCCGGGGTGACATCGCCGACCCGGAGATCGTCGATCGCGCGGTTGCCGGTTGCGATCGGGTTTTTCATGTCGCCGCCAAGGTCGAGATGTGGGGACCGCGGGAACCGTTCCGGCTCGCCAACATTGTCGGTACCGAGAACATCCTGCGATCGATGCGCCGCCATGGCGTCGGCCGGCTCATCTTCACGAGCTCGCCGAGCGTGGTCCACGGCGGCGAGAGCATCGAAGCCGCTGACCGAGTCGCTGCCGTACCCGGATCATTTCGAAGCGGCCTACCCCGAAACCAAGGCCGAGGCCGAACGGCTGGTCCTCGCCGCGAATTCGCCTGAGCTCTCGACCATCGCCCTGAGGCCGCACCTGATCTGGGGGCCGGACGACACCAATCTGGTGCCGACCATCGTCGACCGCGCCCGGAGCGGGCAGCTTCGCCTGGTTGGAGACGGATCGAACCTCATCGACACCGTCTACATCGACAATGCGGTGGATGCGCACCTCCTCGCAGCCGAACGTCTCGGAGCGGGCTCGGCGTGTGCGGGTCGGGCCTACTTCATCACCAATGACGACCCGCGACCGATCCGAGAGATCATCAACGGTTTCGTGACGGCTGCCGGGCTCCCGCCGGTCGAGAAGACCATTTCGGTGGGGATGGCCGTTGCCGCCGGACGGGTCTTCGAAGCAATTCACCGTGTCTTCCCATCGTCCGGCGGGCCTCGAATGACCCCGTTTCTCGCCCGGCACCTCTCGACGGCGCACTGGTACGACATCGCTGCCGCCAAGCGGGATCTCGGATACGAAGCGAGAGTGGGGATCGACGAGGGCATGGATCGGTTGAGACAGTGGTTTCAGTCGTCGACAGGAGGAGCCCCGTGATGTCATCGATCATCCTCGTCGTGGCCGCATCGGTACTTTCGAGCGGGCTGACGGTTGTCGTGTGTTGGTTGGTTGCGAAAAGGGCTGTCGACCGGAAGATCGCAGCCGCCGGCGAGGAGATCGCGGGCCGTGTTCGGGCGGCGGTCGAGGAGGGGGCCGAGGCGGTTGTCCCGAAAATTCGTGATGCGGTTCGATCGGGTTTGGATGAGTCGGTGGCTTCGGTTCTTCCCACCGTTCGGCAACAGGTTGCCGAGGGCGTCCGCGACGGCGCCGAAATCGTCGTGCCGAAAGTCCGCGATGAGGTTCGACTCGGCGTCGAGGAAGCCATCGCCTCGGCTGTGACCGGCGGTGTTGTCGGTAAGGCCGGGGAAGAGCTCGCCCGGAAAGGTTCGTCCGTCCTCAATCGAATTCTCCGAGGGATGGACGACGGATGAACCGGTTCATGACCTCGATAGTTGCGCAACCGTCGTAGTCTAAAAAATTCCGCCCCACGGAGCGAAATTTTAGTGTTATTCTTCTGCCGATGAATGGACTCGTGCATTTTTTCACACAGCGCCTCGAAGCGGAATAGGGGTGCTGAGACCTTGTTCGCGAAAGGAGTCATAGATGCTCAATAAAATCGGTCTCATTGGTGGCGGCTATATCGGCGGTGTTCTGCTCCAGGAAATCGTCAAACGGCGCCTCGCTCGCGAGGTCGGGATGTCCGATCCGGCCCCCTTCGTCAACCCCAACGATCCGCCGGAACAGCAGGCGACCCAGGCCAAACAGTCGGTGGCCAAGGGCAAGGCCCTGGACATTGCCGAGGGCACTCCGACCATCCGGTCGGATGTCCGCTGCTATGGTTCCAAGGACTACTCGGCCCTCGATGGTGCCGAACTCATCATCAACACCGCGGGCGTGCCCCGCAAGGCTCGTCCTGATGGGACCTTCCCGACCCGCGAAGAGCTGCTGACCATCAACCTCAAGGTCACCAACGACGTCGCGAAGGGGATCAAGCAGTACTGCCCCGACGCGATCATTCTCTCCATCGCCAACCCTCTCGACGCCATCGTCTACACCCTGAACAAGCGTCTGAATCCGCCCAAGAGCAGGCTCTTCGGCATGGCCGGACAGCTCGACTCGGGTCGCTACTGCTATTTTGTCGCCGAGGCCGCGAATGTCTCGGTCGAGAACGTCAACGCCATGGTCCTCGGCGGTCACGGCGACACCATGGTCCCGGTCCGGAGTTCCTGCCAGGTCGGTGGGATCCCGGTCGAGAAGTTCCTCGACGAGGAGACTCTCGCCGCCATCGAGGCGCGCACCCGCAAAGCCGGCGGCGAGGTCGTCGGTCTGCTCGGCTTTGGCTCGGCGTTTGCGTCGCCGGCCTGGGCCGCGCTCGAAATGGCCGAGGCGGTGATCTTCGACAAACGCAAGATCATCCCGGTCTGTGCCTACCTCGAGGGTGAGTACGGGGTCAATGGACTCTATGTCGGTGTTCCCGCCATCGTCGGCAAGAACGGCGTCGAAGAGGTCCTCGAGATGGATCTCACCGATGCCGAGAAGGCCGCCTTCGATCACTCCGTCGGCGCCGTCCGCAAGACCTGCGACGAGGTCGATGGGATGCTCGCCAGCCTCTAGGACCAGTAACCACATCGATCGAAGCCCCCCGTCCGCGGGGGGCTTTTTCGTTCTCCGAGCGGATGTGATTACCGGAGCGGAATCGACATCGCACCGTCGCAAGCGCGAAGACTCGAAGACGCGAAGGATTCACGAAGTCATCTCAAGGGAATGGGACAAGATTGCCCGGATTCAGAGGATCAACGCGGATCGGTCCCACTGTCGATTCGGCCGATTTGTCCTCCGAGTCGTCAGCCGCCCGGCGTCCTGTACTACATGGACACCGTTTCGCTTCAGTTCTGCGGCTGATGCTCGACATCTTCTGTTTGTGCGAGGGTGATGAAATGAGCGAAACCCAGGCGGAGCCGCTGTGCGCCTCGCACAGCGGCCGTGGGATCGGGCTGGCGGGACGAAAACTGGTTTTCGGAACGACAGCACGATTCCACGGTGGTGGCGGTCGTAGACCGTTACCGACTCCGCCGTCCGGATCGGGTGCGCTGCTTTGCGATGTCTTTGCGCCTTTGCGCCTTTGCGTTTCAACCTTGCGATGGTGCGACGTCTGCGATGACCTTGCGTCTCTTGCGCCCTTGCGTTGAATACTGCGATTGTCTGCACGAGATACCATGGTTGAGTCATGCCGAGATGCCTCATGGTTCTGATGCTGGTCGTGCTCTCCGCGATGTCGGTCGCGGGGCAGGAGCCTGATCTCTCCGAGCTTCCGTATTGGATCCAGGCGCAGATGGCTCCAAAGATGGTTCCACCCGCCGTTTCCAATTCGGCCCGGAACAAGAGTGACTCGGAATCCTGGGCGGAGCTCATCGACGAAACCTGGGGTGCGGGGCTCAGCACGGGTGAGAAGCTGTTTTTCTTCGACACCTTCTGGCACGCCGTCGATGATGAGTTCGCCTGCTTTCAGGGCCTCGATGTGGACTGGTCGGCGCTCAGGGATCTCTACCGTCCGGAGGTCGTATCCGGGGTCAGCAAGGGTCGATTCGCCGCCATCATGAGCCGGCTCTCATTGGCTCTCATGGAAGCCCACACGGTGGCCCTCGACAGGGTCGTGTTCTGGCGAACCGAGACGGTGCCCGGTATCCCGCTGCTCAGGGTCGGCGGATGGGGCTACGTTCGCGAGTTCGGCGCCTGTCTGACCCCGTTGCCGGATCGGTCCCTGTTGGTGTACCGGGCGGCGGAGGGCCATCCCCTGGGCCTCGCGCCCGGCGACATCATCACCGGTTACGACGGCCGGGCGTGGGCCGAACTCTATCCCGAGATGCTGGGTTACGGATTGCCGGTTTCCGGGTTCTGGGGATCGAGCGAGGAGAGCTACGAGCACGCCTGGTTGATGGCGGCAGGAGCCAACTGGCACCTCTTTGACACCATCGATGTCGTGCGTCACGGTTCCGGTGAAACCGACCACCTCGCCACGTCGTTGATGGTGGATTGGAACGAGCAGTTGTGGTGTACGGAACAGATCCCGGTCTCCGGTGTGGCGATGCCTGATTTCAATCACAGACAACTATTTTCCTGGGGCATCATCGAGGGAACGAGGATCGGCTACATCTATGGCTGGGGCTGGGCCTGGGATGCCGAGAGAGGAGTTTCACGACGCGGTTGAAGCACTGATGACCGAGCACGAAACCGACGGCCTGATCATCGATTTTCGCTTCAACATGGGCGGGAACATGCACCTCAGCAATGCCGGTCTCGCCCTGCTCTTCGACCGGGTTGTGCCCACCATCGACTGGGTGACGCGTTGCCACCCGGATCTCCATCTGGCGCTCTGCGATGAGGGGATCTGGCCGTCGTTTGCCATACCAGGGGATCCTGCAACGAGGTACGACAAGCCCATTGCGGTTCTCGTCGGACCGGGCTCGGTCAGCTCCGGAGACCAGGTCGCGCTGCGGATGAAGTTCCACCCGAAGGCGCGGTTCTTCGGCAAGTCGACCAACACCGCCTTCAATGCTGCGGCACTGGTGTATTCGGATGAGGAATTCCAGGCCACCTACGCTGTCGCCGACGCCTATCTTTTGTCCAACCCTGGGGATTACCTCACCCATGATCCGCTCGAGGTGGATCACGCGGTCTGGCTGACCCCGGACGACGTGGCGGCAGGTCGCGACACCGTGGTCGCTGCCGCGGTGGAGTGGATACAGGACTTCAAGTTCGCGCCGAGACGAGCGACCGGTCGCCACTCACCTCCGTGACGAAAGCGCCGGGTCGAACCGCAAGGCCGCGAGGGGAGCGAAACCCAGGCGGAGCCGCTGTGCGCCGCGCACAGCGGCCGTGGGACCGGGCTGGCGGGACGAAAGCGGGCTTTCGGAGCGGCAGCCCGGTTCCTCGGTGGTGGCGGTCGTAGACCGTCACCGACTCCGCCGCCTGGATCGGGTGCGATGCTTTGCGATGTCTTTGCGCCTTGGCGTCTTTGCGTTTCAACCCTGCGATGGTGCGATGACTTGGTGAATTCTTAGTGTCTTCGTGCCTTCGTGGTTGCGACGGCGGGATGGAATGGTGCCTGTGCACCTCTGCGATGAATTCCGAGATGGCTCGGCTAACTGACCGCGACCGGCTGCAGCTGTTTCTCGATGGTCTCGATGAGCTTGCCGAAATCCGGCGGTTTGGTGTGGAAACCCTCGACCTCGACCCAGCTCTTCTCGAGCCGCGACCGGATCTCGAAGACCCGGTTGACCCCGGTCAGCATGACGATGGGGATGTCGGCCGTCTCGGGGTTCTTCTTGAGGGTCGCGGCGAGGTCATAGCCTTCGGATGGGTATGTCAGCATGACATCGAGAAGGATGAGATCCGGTCGATCAGCGGTGAGACTGGCCATGGCCTCCTCGCCGTCGGCCGCCGCTCGGACGTTATAGCGGGTTGCCAGAACCGCGGTCATGGCATCGACAAATACCGGATCGTCATCGACCAGAAGTATCGTGTGTTGAGCCACGGATCCCTCCGCGGCACATTATAGCCAATTTTGAATTTTGAGTTCTGAATTATGAATTCCATCGCACCGGCCGATCACAGCGAATCTTGATCCGATGCAGCGAAATTCAAAATCAAAACTCATCATTCATCATTACCAGGCTCCGTATCGCGGATCCTCCTCGATTCCGTCGAGCCGGACCTCGACCGCGGTCACGAGTTGGGTGTCGACGGTTGCCGAGGAATCCTCGGCGGGCGGTTGCCAGACAACGACATCGGGCTGCGCTCCCTGCTTCTCCATGTTGATTCCGGACCCGGCGACATACCAGCCTCGGCCGGGAAGCCGCACGAGCCCGCCGTTGATGAGCTCCATTCCTCCGGTTGAGATGACGGCGCCGAAGGTGGGCGAGCCGACGAGAGGGCCCCTGTCCAGGGTCTGGAAGGCCCACGAGAAGATCTCGGCGTTGGAGTACGAGTCTTCGTTGCACAGCGCGGCCGCGGGTCGCGTGAAGGCCGCAACCGGGAGCCGCTCGGACGTCGGGTAGGACTTCACCGACGGATCGCCGTCGCGAGGGACGGTGAATGCATGCCGTCGCACGGTGAGTACGGCCATGAGGTAGTCGGTGGTCCAGCCGCCGCCGTTGGACCGGACGTCGATGATGAGCCCTTCCTTGCCGTCGGCGGCGGCGAAGAGATCGCGCTCGAAGACTTCGAAGGACGGGGCACTCATGCCCTGGATGTGGAGATAACCGAGACGGCCGTCGGAGGCCTCCTCGACAATCCGCCGCCGTTGCCGGACCCACTCCTCGTACCGGAGCTGGCGGTGCGATTGGTAGCTGATCGGTCGAAGGACGACCGATCGTGTCGATCCATCCGATGTCCGACCGTGATCGGCACCCGTTCTCCGATGGTGTCGACGAAGAGGTCGTAGATATTGGTGTCGGATTCGATTTCATGACCGTTGACGGTGAGAAGGCGTTCTCCGGCCTTGATCGCGACCTCGGCGTTGGCGGCGGGGGAGTCGGGAAGAACCTCGCTGACCAGAAGGCCGGGACCTCCCGCGGCGGGATCGAAGACGGTGCCGATCCATCCGGTCTGGTCGCCCTCGGCTGAGGAACCGCGGCCGGTGGGGTAGTAACCCATGTGCGAGGCGTTGAGTTCTCCGAGCATGAGATTGACGAGATCGGAGAAATCGGCGTCGCACGACGCCTCGACGGCCCACGGACGATAGGTGTCATGGATGGCCGCCCAATCCGCGCCGTGAAATCCGGGATCGTAGAAATGGTCGTTGAGGGCGGCCCACGCCTCGTCGAAGATCACGCCACGCTCCACCCGCCGGTCGAACTCGTAACGGGCCTTGAATGGAACCGGATCTTCGTCGGAACCATCCAGGCCGATCCGGTTGACCGTGCCGTCGCCATCGAGGAAGAAGAGTGTCTCGTCTTCGATGAGTTGCACACTTTCGGGTGAGGTATCGCCCTCGGTGAGCCGTTCGAGATCATCACCGTCGAATCGGATGCTGAAGAGATCGGTTTCGTCCTCGGCCTCTCCGACGAGAAAGATCCTCTTTCCATCCGGACCGACGACCACCGGGATACTCGTCACCGTTGAGGGTCGTGAGTTTGACGGGGCGTTGCCAAAGCCGGTCAAACTCGATCACCGTTTCCGGAAGATCGGGAGCGTCGGTTTCGTCCTCATCGTCGCCTTCATCGGCTGGATCATCGTCTTCGTCCTCGGTTTCGTCATCGACCCGCCAGACCTTGAGCCAGTCGGCGGCCGTTCGCTCGTGATCCGCCTCGGTGAGCCAGACCGCCCAGACATCAAAGCTGTTGTCATGACGATGCGAGCCCCACACCAGGCGTTTGCCATCCGGCGACCAAACCGGGTTCTCGTCGAAGTCGGGATGGCGACTGACGTTGTAGGGCTCCCCGCCGGATGCCTCAACGATGAAGATCTCTGAGTTCGCGTGCTGGTCCTCGGATGCGTAGGCGATCCACCGGCCGTCGGGCGACCAGTTGAAGGTCGGTGGGTAGAAGTGGTCGTTGAGCACGATTTCGTTTCCGCCTTCGAGCACGAGCCACGACGAGTTGTCCCTTGCCGCGGACAAACGCGATGAGCTCGCCATCAGGAGAGAATCGCGGATCCTGCTCGTTCTCCGGCCCGGTGGCGATGGGCTTGGTGGTGAACTCGAAGCTGTCGGTCCACGCCACGTCCTCGTCGGCACGGGTGATGGAAAAGAGATCGAAATTGCCGTTGCGGGCGGAGACGAAGACGAGGGAGTTTGCCATCGGGGGCCCAACGGGGTTGCTGCTCCCGCTCGGGTGTCGTCGTGAGGCGGACCGTCGGCGGCTTTGCGATCTCCTGATCCTCTTTGGAAACGATGTCGGTGACGAAAAGATCGCCGTGGACCACAAACGCCGCGAGCTTGCCGTCGGGGCTGACGGTGAGATCCGATGCACCGTCAGACTCGGTGCGCCGCTCGATGGCGTTGACGACCAGATCGGCCGGAACATCGATGCTCAGCCGAGACCGGGACTCCGTCCGCCGGCGAAACCGTCCAGATCCCGTCTTCGAACTCATAGGCGATGAGCGATCCATCCGCCGACGCCTTGGGAAAACGGACCGCCGAACCCTGGTGGTCGGTGAGCGCGGTGACAGCGCCGGTCGCGATATCGAGCTCGAAGACGTTCTTCCGACCGTTCCGGCTCGAAAGAAATGCGACGGTCTCGGAATCGAGCCATGACGGGTTGTCATCGTCGCCGTCGAACTCGGTGAGCCGGCGGTAGTCTTCCTCCCCGGTCGTCAGCCAAATGTCACGGTTCGCGGATCCGCGGTAGCCCCGCCGGGTCCACTTCGTCGCGCCGCGGACCATCGCCAGCGTCTCGCCATCGGGCGAATAGACCGCCTGTTCGGCAAAGGCCTCCTGGAGCATGGCCGGAGTGCCGCCCGTGACGGGGACCGTCCAGAGTTGAGGCATCCAACGGATGCCCATGGCGCGGTTGGATGTGAAAAGGACGGCCTTGCCGTCGGGTGTGAAGCCGTAGGGGACATCGGTCACCGAGGCGAAGGTGAGACGCGTGGGCGGGGCGCTGCCGTCGACGGGCATGACAAAGATATCCGCGTTGCCGTGGCGATCCGACGCAAAGGCGATGAAGCGACCATCCCGCGACCACACCGGGTGACGCTCGTTGGCCGGGTGGGCTGTGATTCGTCGCGCATCACCACCGTTGGCCGGCACCAGCCAGAGATCGCCCTGCCAGGAGAAGGCGATCTGTGAAGCGTCCGGTGACGGCGCCGGGTGGCGCGGCAGCGGCGCGTCGGCGGCAACGAGGGTGGCGGCGATGAGCAGATTGATGAAGATGGCGACCGGGGTGTGCAGGCGCATTGGATTTCTCCTCCGATGTGGGCGACCGTTGGTCGTCGAGGTTAGCAGAACACGGCATCGTCGCCATGGGCGCTTCATGACGGTACGAGGATTTTTGTCACGGGTTTGTAGAAATCCCGATCACCGAGCGGTTTCGGGTGGAGACTGGAAGGAGAGTCCTGATCTTCGAACAACCCACACCCGCGGAGGCGACCATGAGAGAGAGAGTCGTTCTTGCCGTCTTCATCGGTTGCTGCCTGGCCGGGTTCGGCTGCGCTCCGGAGCCGGTCGTCGGTGTGCTGATCCCGGAAACCGGACATGCCGGGGCGTACGGACACGCGGTCAATAACGGGATTCGTCTGGCGGTAAACGAGGCGCGGACGACGAACACCCTGCCCGAGGATTTTCAGCTCATCGAGGCCGACACCGGCTCGCGCCCGGATCACGCGGCAGATGAACTCCGGCGTTTCGCCTCGACTCTCGATGTCGAGCTCGTTGTCGGCGGGGTGACCACCGACGAGGCCCTTGCACTTCTGCCGGTGGTCGAGGACGAAAAGGTGGTCTGTCTCTCGCCGTCGGCCTCGGCGAGCAGCCTGACCGGCAGGAGCCCCTATTTCTTCCGTCTCTTCGCCACCGACGAGGTCGAAGGAAGCACCGCCGCACGCTATCTCCATGACACCCGATCCGCCCGCACCGTTCTGGTGATCACCGATGACTCGACCTTTTCGCGCGGGCTCGAGACCGAGTTTCGTCAGCACTATCAGCTCCGGCTCGGCGGTGAGATCGTGGCGACGATCCACGACGAACTCGAGTGGTGGCAGCGCAAGGCCACCGACATGGTCAACGCCCACGAACCCGATGCGGTCTATATCGTCGGTCATGCCGAACACATCCTCACCAGCCTCGAACTGCTCCGGGATATCGGCTATGAGGGGGTGAAATGCACGACCTCCGCGGTCTATCTCGCGGACCTTCTCGAACAGGGAAATCCGGCCTTGGAGGGTGTCGTTTTTCCCCTCACCGCCCTCAGGACATGCGTCCAGGAAACCGAGGCCGCGCGTGAATGCCCGTTCGTCGACCGCTATCAGGATGCGTACGGGAGCCAACCGGATTTCTATGCCGCCCACGGTTACGATGCCATGCGGGTCGCCCTCCGCGCTCTCGTCGAAGCGCGTTCGGTCGATGTCAGCGAACTGCGGCGATACATGCGCGTCGGGCTGCAGGAGTTTGACGGCGTCACCGGCACCATCGCCTTCGATGAGCGCGGTGATGTCAGGCGATACCCGACCATGCACACCATCTGGAACGGCCGGGTGGTGCAGTCCGGATGGCTCGCGGAGCAGAAGAAGAGGAAGCTCAAAGAGCTGCTCGATGGCGTGACGCCGTCGACCGGCCCGGCGCCTGTGCAGATCGTGGCCCTCGATGTGTGAGGGGCTCTCTGAGGCATACGTTCTCCGTCGTTGCCATTAATACAACGGAATAGCCTGACTGGCCCCTATTCCTATTTCGTCTTTCCTGCGGCACTGTTGTGGTAACGTCGGATTCTGTGAAAGGAACCTCCGACCCGTGAGCGCGGTGTCCATTCATGATCGCTGGCTGTTGGCGGCGGTTCTCCTCTTCGCCGCCGTGATGCGCGTCCGCCTATTTGATCGAAATCCAGCAGGCCCCGGACTTCGATCGACCACAGTTCGAGTCCCAGTACCACGATTATTGGGCGCGGGCGTTGGACACCGGGGATTGGGCCCCGCCGGACGGTGTAACCGACCCAGACATTCCTCACCGGGTGTTCTTTCGTCCTCCCGGCTATCCCTATTTCCTTGCCCTGAGCTACCGGATCGGCGGCGAGGGATACCTCTGGCCGCGGCTGGTTCAGATGCTTCTCGGTCTGGTGAACTGCCTACTGGTTTACGCACTGACGAGGCGATTTTTCGGTTCCGGGGCCGCCCTCGTCGCCGCATTCCTGCAGGGCGGCTACTGGATTTTCATCTACTTCGAGGGCGAGTTCATGGCGCCGCCACTCCTGATCTTCCTGGTTCTGCTGACCCTCGGGTTGGTTTCCCGCTGGACCGTCGAGATGACTGTCGGTGGTGCGGCAGCGGCGGGTATCGCGGCGGGCCTTTCCGCCCTCGTCAGGCCAAACATGTTGGCGCTGATTCCGGTCTTTCTCCTCTGGGGGGCATGGCTCGAGTGGCGTCGCAGAGATGTGGCCGACTGGTTTCGGGTTCGTCCGTGGTGCGGTCGTATTCGTCGCTGCCGCCGCCCTGGTCGTGTTGCCGGCGACACTGCGCAATCATCGAGTTGCCGACGACTGGGTCCTGATCACCTCCAACGCAGGAATCAACCTCTTCGTCGGCCTCCACCCGGACAGCGATGGTTACACACCCGGGGTCCCCGAGCTCGCTGCGCTCACCGGTTTGGATGGATGGGACTCGTTCGACTACCCGCTGATCGCTGCGGGCGTGGAGCGATACGTGGGCCGAAAGATGAAGGACTCCGAAGTCTCGCAGTGGTTCGCCCGCCGAGCCTTCTCCCGGGCGATCGACCACCCGGGAGACGTGGTCCGTTCGCTCGGCCGCAAGCTCCTCTTGTTCTGGGGACCGGCCGAGATCTCCAATACCAAGGTCATCGAATATGAACGGCTCGCTTCACCCACTCTGCGACGCAGCCTGGACTTTGCGACGGTCCTCGCGCTCGGGCTCCTCGGTGTCGGTCTGTGCGCTGTTGATTTCCGGAACCCGCCCGCCGAACAGGTCCCGGCATCGGTCCGGCCCGACCCGAACGTGGTTCTCCTGCTGCTGTTGTTCGTCGTCACGTATGCCGCCACCTATGCGCCGTTCTTCGTTGCGTCACGCTTCCGGGTTCCCGTCATTCCCGTCTTGATCATCTTCGGCGGCTATGCCATCCAGGTCCTGTGGCGGGTGGTGGTGAGCCGGCCGTGGCGATATCTCGCTTTGGTTCTGCTCGCGTTTGTGGTGCTGCGAGTGATCACCGGAGTGGAGTGGATCGCCTATGAGCCGGACAGGTCGCTGTGGCACTGGCGCCGCGGGTTACTGTACGAGCAGGGCGGCCGGGCCGATCTCGCCTTGGAAGAGTTCCAGGGTGCCGTTGCCGTGCGGCCGGATCATGCTGAGGCACAGCTTTCTCTGGCCGAGACCTATGCATCCGCGGGTGATCTGAAGCAGGCGATTCATCACTACAAGCTGCACCTGCAGCTCAGCCCGTGCTCGGTCGTCGGCAGCGACAATCTGGCGCTCGCCTTGGCCCGGAACGGCGATCTTCACTCGGCCATTCTCCAGTGGGAGCGGACGTTGCGAATTCGCTCCGTCGGACCCGGTGGCTCTGAACAATCTGGCGACATCGCTCTTGATCCACCCTGATCCGAAGCAGCGGGACATCCCACGCGCCGTTGCCCTGGCAGAGAGGGGAGTCGACCTGACGGCGCATCAGGACATCGAGCTGCTGCGTACGCTCGCGGCGGCCTATCTGGCGGACGATCGGAAAGCCGAAGCGCAGGCAGTGGCGGATTACATCGAGACCCTGTCGTAGGTCGAAAGAACGACGTCTGGAGTGCTCGCGCTGAGCCCATTGGTTCCAGGTGTGCGCCAGGCGAAGCCCCAGCTGTTCTCGCTTCGGGAGTACGCTTGCGTGTCAGGTCAACGAGATTTCAACGATCTTGCGTTCAAATCGTCTCGATCGTCTGACCTGGCACCCCGAGGAAGGCCCCTTGGCGTGTTCAGAGCGGTTTCGTGCGCTGGCGCCTGCAGCTGCTAGCTGATGCTGCCACAGCCCCTGTCACTGAGCCTGCGTCTGCCACTGCCCTTGCCACTGAACCGACGCACGGGCACAGGCCCGCGCCGACTGAATGCGCTGTGTTAATCTGCGCCGGTTGTGACACAGGACAGAAAATGGTACCCGTGGGTCGGTTGGGCGGTGGTCATCGCGCTGCTGGTTGCTTTTGTCTGGGGTCTCGATCGACGTTCGCGTCTCGAGTCCTCGGGGCAGAAGGCGGTCCAGATGCTCTTTGTCCCGTCGGTGGAACAGGGCACCCTCGTTCGCCGTGGTGACGAGCTCGCCCGTTTCGTCCGCGCCGACAGCGGTCTGACCCTCAGATCACAGGTTCCGACCAGTTACGCCGCGGTCATCGAAGCACTGGGCGCCGGTCAGGCCGATGTCGCCTGGATCCCAGCCTTCGCCTATGTCCTGGCCAATGCGCGTTACGGCGCCGAGGCCCGTCTCCAGGTGGTTCGCTCGGTGGACCGATACGGGATCATCATCACCCGCAACGGCTCCGGTGAACCCGATCGACTCGAGAACCTGGTGGACTCAAAAATCGCATTTCCCCTAACGATCCGCGGCCGGCTGCGCGCCATGCTCGTGGAGCTTCTCGACGAGGCCGCCCCCGGTTGGGTCGAGGTTCCGGTGGCCGATGACAAGGAGGCGGTCTGGTATCTCACCGAGCGCAAGGACGGCGTGGCTGCGGCGGCGAGCCGCCATGTGACATCGGGCCCCAACGATCTCGTCGGCGACGGTCGCAAGGAGCTCGAGTACGACCGGCCCGGAACCATGTTGGAAACCAGGATCGTCCGCGGCACCGACCAGGCTGCGCCCGAGCTCTCGAAGGTCTACTACGGCTGCGTGATGACCCGCTCCGATTCGGGGATCAACCGCCTCGAGGACCTCAACGGGAAGAGTTTCGCCTTCTCAGACGAGACCTCGACCTCGGGGCACATCTTCGCCCGCGCGCTGCTCCAGCGGGCCGGGGTGGAGCTCGGCCACGTCTTTTTCGCCGGCGGCCACCCCAACGCGGTACGGGCGGTGGAGGACGGCAAGGTCGATGGCGGCGCCGCGTTCTACTCGCCGCCATCACCCGCCAACGAACGGGACGGGACCAAGGTCGGTGACGCGCGGTTCCTGATCCTCAAGAACATGGCCGACCAGGAGCAGCGCGACGCCTTCCTCGCCGCCGTGCGGGTCATCGCGCTGACCGATCCCATCCCCAACGATGTCTGCTGCGTGCGGCGGGGTTTCCCCGACTCCACCTGGCGCGAGTTCGAGGACTCGCTGCAGCGTTTTCTCGCGACCTCGGAGGGACAGGGGGCCTACTACGATCTCGTCGCCGGGGTCGCGGCGGCGCCGTGCACCGACGCGGATTTCGACGATTTCCGGGACGCCCTCAAGAAGACCGGGGTCAGCGCCTCCAAGCTCCTCGAGGCGGCCGAGGCCAAGCTGGCGCAGCAGAAGGCCAAGCAGGGGGGCGGGTCGTGACCGTCGAAACCGCGATCCGCGTCGAGAACCTCGGGATGGTCTATCCCGGCGGTGTCCGGGCGTTGGAGGGCGTCTCGCTCGAGGTCCACGCCGGCGAGTTTCTCGCGGTCCTCGGGTTGTCGGGTTCGGGGAAATCCACCCTGCTGCGTTGCATCAACCGGCTCATCGACCCCACCGAAGGGCGGGTCTGGATCCTCGGCGAGGAGATCACCGGCGCCAAGGGCGCCCGGCTGCGCGAGATGCGCCGGCAGGCGGCGATGATCTTCCAGCAGTTCAACCTGGTGAAACGGCACACCGTGCTGACAAACGTGCTCTCGGGCGCCCTCGGGCGGAGCCCGCTTCTTTCGAGCCTGCTGCTTTCGTTCCCGGCTGAAGAGCGTCAGCGCGCCATCGCGGCTCTGGATCGGGTCGGGCTCGCCGACCGTTCAACCAGCCGCGCCGACGCCCTCTCCGGCGGGCAGCAGCAGCGCGTGGCCATCGCCCGCGCCCTGATGCAGGAGCCACGGCTCATTCTCGCCGACGAGCCGGTGGCGTCCCTCGATCCGGCGCTGCGCCATTCGGTCATGCGCCACATCGAGGCGCTCAACCGGGATGAGGGGATGACGGTGATGTGCTCGCTGCACGACATCGATCTGGTGACCCGCTACGCCACCCGGATGGTCGCGCTCAGGGACGGCCGGTTGGTCTGGGAGGGCGTTCCCGCCGAGTTCGACAAGAAGACCTTTAAAGAGATCTACGGCGAGGATGCCCAACCGGCGTCCAACACGGGGTTCTGATGGGCTTCAAGGACGACGAGGGCGTGCGCGCCGCGGTCTGGGAGAAGAGCCTCGCCCGCCTCCAGGCCACCGCTTTGGACGCGGTCCTGCTGGGCGTCACGCTCCTCATGGTGGAGTTTCTCGTTCAGGCCTTTTCCGGACGGCGCGGACCCACCGGTCTGCTGCTGTCGGCGGAGCAGATCCTCGATCTCCTGCACTACGCCTGGGCGGCGCTGGGCGGTGTCGTTCTCGCCCTGCTGTGGAACCTCTTCTACCGCCAGTTGGGCTCGTCGCTCGGCCGGGCGTGGGTCCGCGGCGTCCCCGAGTGGGAAGCGCCGCTTGAATGGACCCGGACCCTCCGCGGCTGGTTCACCGCGGTCTTCATCGAGCTCACCTTCTTTTCCGGGTGGCTCATCACCGAGCTCGACCTCTTCACCTTCCTGACCAAGTTCGGCAAGGCCGCCGACATCGTCCGCGGGCTCATGCACCCGTCCGGCGCCGTTCTCCACGAGGGCCTCATCCTGCTCGTCCAGACGATCTTCCTGGCTTTCATGGCCACCGCCTTCGCCATCCCGATCGCTTTCGTCCTGTCGTTCCCTTCGGCGCGCAACCTGACGCGCACCACCCTCACGGCGCGGATCGCCTACACCGTCGCCCGCACTTTCATGAATTTCGTCAGAGCCGTCGAACCGCTGGTGTGGGCGTTGATCTTCATCTCGTGGGTCGGCATCGGCCCCTTCGCCGGGGTCCTCGCGCTCTGGGTCCACTCGGTCGCGGCCCTGACCAAGCTCTACTCCGAGCAGATCGAGAGCATCGACACCGGGCCCATGGAGGCCATCGCTGCGACCGGCGCCTCGTCGCTCCAGGTGCTGCGCTACGGCGTCGTGCCCCAGGTCATTCCTCCCTTCCTGAGTTTCACCATCTATCGCTGGGACATCAACGTGAGGATGTCGACCATCATCGGCTTCGTCGGCGGCGGCGGGATCGGCTACATCCTCAAACCGCGGGTCGATCTCGGCGAGTGGGGCGAGGTCGGCACCCTGGTCCTCCTCATCGCCGGCACCGTCTGGCTCATGGACGTCATCTCGGCCAAGATCCGCGAGCGGATCGTCTAGCCAGTTCGCGGCCCGGGGCCGTGGGTTGCGGACGCGCCGACGGCCCGGAATCACAACCATCGAGGGGTTGGATGTCGCCGGGCTGAGTGCGCGCTGCGTGAACCTCAGTGTTCCGGTCCGCTGTACTTTTCACCCGCCTCGATCGGCGAAGAAGAGGGTGTTCTCCGGAGTCGGTAGGGGACAGGTGGCGAAGGGCGTGAAGGCGCACGGCGGGTTGGTGGCGAGGTTGAAATCGAGTACCACCTCGTGTGACCCCTCGACCAGCTCGGCATCGAGAAATCGCCCGGCGCCGTAAGTGGTGTCGCCGGAGGTCGCGTCGCGGAACACGATGAAGAGCTGCCGGTCGTCGGGACTCGAGATGTACGGCTCGAGGGACGCGGTTTCGCCCTTGATCTCGAAGCTGAGGCGACCCGGCGAGAGCATCAGGGACGGTTCGCCGATGACGGTGGGAATCGCGACCTCCTCTCGGTTCCGGATAGGCCTCGAACGATCGCGGTGACCCGATAGGCCGGGTCGAGTGGGGTACCGTTCGAGACCCGGGAAAATCCCTCCGAGCGGCAGCTTCCGGGTCTTTCACCCGGACACCGATGCGGTCGCCGCGGGAGACGAGGTAGAACAACGCCCGGCCGGTCTGCATGAGATCCGGGGCGCCGTCGGCGTCGGTCGCGAGAATCTGTCTGTCCGCGGTTGCGCCGTTGACCGTGAGATCAACGTCGGGGAGGGGGATGAGCTCGACGACGCGGTCCTCGTCGAGGACCAGGGTTGCGGCCTCGTCGGGTCCGTCCGGCAGACGCACGGCCGCATCTTCCGCCGATCCGACGGTGTTCGGACCCGGTTCCAGCCAGAAGAGTCCGGTGAGCGTGAGCCAGCCGTCGTCGGCGGTGAGGCGGGCCTCCCGCTCGGTCCAGGCGGCCTCGACCTCGGCCGCGTAGGCGGGTTCGATGGGCGGCGGGGAATCGCTGCAGGAGGCGAGGGTGAGGATGGACGCGAGAGCGATGAGGGTGGGGGAGTTGCGCATTCCTGTGTTGTACCACGGCTTGGCGGTCCGATCTTGATGCTGGCCCGTACTCCGGATTCTGTCTGATCACCGGCCTTCTGTGACGCTGTGACGCTGTGGCGTCCCAGCGGCCAGCGTCGCACCTGCCCATGTCATCCTGAGCACCGTCACGCCGCTTGGAGGTGCCTACTCATGGGATGACCGGGTTTTTCAACTCTCAACATCCGGTTGCGCGCGAGACGCGCGCACCACAATTTGCCCGCGTTGGTTCTACATTCTTCCCTTGGCCATTGTGGTGCGGGCGTCCCGCCCGCCAGGAGCCGACGAGGGTTTGTCAGTGGGAGCGAACGAATCCGCGAGTGAGTCGAGCTGTTCCTCTAGCTCGAAGTGCGATGAAGCGGAATCTCCCGAGGGTGAGGAGCTACTCCCAGCGCAGCGCGTCGATGGGGTTCAGGTTCGCGGCGCGCAGCGCGGGATAGAGGCCGGAACCGATACCCACCGCCATCGAGACGCCGAAGGCGAGGATCACCGACCACAGGGTCACCGCCGTCGACCAACCGGCCGACGCGGCCACCACCTTGGAGATGATCACACCGACCGCAACTCCCATCACGCCCCCGAGAACGCTGATGGTGAAGCTCTCCATGAGGAAAAGAGTACGGATATCGACCTGACGGGCGCCCACCGCACGTCGAACGCCGATCTCCCGAGTTCGTTCGAAGACGGTGGCGAGCATGATGTTGGCGATCCCGATGCCGCCCACGAGCAGCGAGATCCCGGCGATGGCGCCCATGACGATGTTGAACAGCCGCTGCGTCTTGCGACTCTGTTCGAGGAGGGCTTCGGGGACGACGAGTTCGTAGTCGTCTTCACCACCGTGGAGGCGGCTCAGAAGCTCCTCGATCAGACCGGCCGTCTCACCAGGAGAGGCGTCAACCTCGAGGCGCACGATGATCTCGTCGAGGGGGGCCTCGAGCATGGGGAGATCGAGCTTGCGGATGGCGGTGTTCACCGGAAGGTAGATATCGGAATCCGTGGAACCGACGGCGACGCCCTGGACCGTCGAAGCCCCACCGGAGCCTGAAACCACACCGATGACCTCGAGCCAGAGTTGGTTGACCTTGAGTACCTGGCCCACCGCTTCCTCAAAACCGAAAAGCTCTCGCCGGACCGATTCCCCGATGACGCAGACCTGGGCATGTTCAGCGTTGTCCCGGATGTCGAAGAACCGGCCCTGGGAGAGACGAAGTTTGGTGAGGTCGGCGAAGACCGAATCGACGCCGTGGGCCGTGGCCTTGATGATCCGGCCGTTGGACAGAACCGTAAACGGCTCGATTTCGACCCGGGCGCAGGTCAGCTCGACCCCCGGAATGGCGTCGGCGATGGCGATCGCATCCCTCGGCGACACCCCGGGAGAGTTCTTGCGGACCTCCTGCAACTCCTCATCCCGCATGTCCACATCGCGGACCAGGATGTTTCGAACTCCGAGACGCTCGATCATCGCGAGGGCTTCGCGCTCGGCGCCTTCGCCGATGGACAACATGGCGATCACCGCGCCGACGCCGAAGATCATCCCGAGCATGGTGAGCACCGAACGGAGCTTGTGCGTCGCGAGATTCTCGACGGCGGTCCGAAGGGCGTCACCCAGAGTCATGATGCACCTCCCGGAAGAGTGGGCGCCGACGGGCCTTCCGCGGCTTCGTTCTCGCCGGCCGCAGCGGTGGGATCTCGCAGCGCGATGAGGTCACCATCCTCGAGACCCTCGGTCACCACAACACGACCGTACGCGGCGGGCCCGAGCACGACCTCGGTGGCCGTGAATTCGTTTCTCCTCCAGCAATAGACAACCGGTTTTCCATCAACCTTGCATACCGCCTGCCGCGGCACCGTGATCGCGGATTCGAAATCGGCGATGGTGATCTCGGCATGGACCCGGGAACCGGGTTTCATGGTCGAGGTATCGGTGTGCTCGAGAGCGAGAATCGTGCGAAAATACTGGACCGGCACCCGGCGATTCCGCCGGCCTGCCATGGGATCGACGCTCTTGAGGGTGGCGGCATGGGCGACCTCGGGGTCGGCCGCGAGCCAGACGGTTGCAGCCAGCCCATCCTCGAGGTCTCCCGCATCGGCCTCCAGGACATAAACCTCGGCCTGCATCTCGGTGAGATCCGGGATTTTGGCAAGCGGCCGTCCGGGCCATACGGTGTCGCCGACCCGAACCGTGTTCCCGCGCCAGTCGCGCTCGAGCATCACGATTCCGCCGTGGGGCGATCGGACATCCAGGGCGGCCAGCCCCTCGACGGCCTGTTCAACCTTGATGTCGGCCTTTCGGCGTTCGATGGCGAGGAGGTCGATCTCGGCTTGAGAGAGCTGGTCCTGGATATCCTGCGACTCCCGCGCGTGGTCGGCCCGGGTCTCAGCCAATTCGGTGTCGATCTGGGACTCGACGATTTCCATTTTCGAGTAGACCAGGTTGTCGGTCGACTGGAACTCGCGGGCCACTTCGAGCTCACTCCCGGCAACCTCGACATCGCGGTCGAGCTTGCCGACGTTGACTTCGCGGGTTGTTTGGGCGCTCGTGATCCGGTGGTCGCTGATCCGCTGGTCGGAAAGACCGTCCTCTCGGTTCTGCTCGAGTTGACTGGCGTCGAAACGGGCAATGACCTCGTCCTCCTCGATCAGCGAACCATCCTCGACCAACCATGAGAGGGTGAACGGCATCTGGGGTTTCATGGGGGCGGTGAGCGGCGTATTGCGGACCGCCGCGAGGTTTCCCTCGGCGGTGACGCGGACTCTAAAGGGCGTGCTCCGGACCTCGATGGTTGGTACGGTTGGGCCGGGGCGGACGCGGAGCACCGCACTCATCACGACAATGGTGATCACGACCAGCGCGACGCCGAGCCCACCGAGAAGGACAGACCGTTTCACCGGCGGCCCTCCAAGGAAACCAGATCTCCGGGCTCGAGTCCCTCGAGCACTTCCACCTGCTCCGAGTTGCTCTCGCCGAGAACAAGCGCGACCTTGCGCAACCCGGAGACGCCATGCCGGAGGGCGACGGTGACGTTGTCCTCGCGGAAGACCGCCCCGACCGGGATCAGGGTGGCGTCTTCGCGGCGGTCGATCTCGATTTCGCCGCGAAAACGCATCCCCGGCCGCATTCGTTCGGGATCGGTCTCGTCGAGGGAAAATGTCAGGTGGACCACCTTTAACGGGTTGCGCCAACTCTTCTCCTGGACCGCCCGGGAGATGGAGGCCACGACACCGCGGTACTCGTGGTCGGGATGGGCGTCGAGACGCAACGAAACGCTCTGGCCTTCGCGGACCCGACCGGCCTCGGCCTCCTCGACCTCACCATCGGCCTCCATTCGACTGAGGTCGGGGATCTCGATCACTTGGTCGGCGACCCAACAGGAATCGCCGACCTTCTTCTTTTCGTTGCGCCAGTCTGTGACGTGGACGACGATTCCGTCGCGAGGTGCCGTTCGTGTCATCCTCGTGATTCCATCGCGAATCTGTTGGACCTCGGATTCGACCTGGTCGAGGTTGGCCTCCAGGACCCCGAGTTCCTCGCCTCCGGCGCGCTCGGTGGCCTCGATCCGACGGCGGACAAGACCGACCTCGAGTTTGGCGAGTTCGAAGTCGAGTTTGGCCTTTTCGACATCGTTGTTGGAGTGGAGTTGGGCCGGTTGGTCGGCGATGAGTCGCGCCTTGCGGAGACGAGCCTCGACCTCGGCCAGGGCCAGGCGGTCATTGGCGACGGTGACGGCGATGTCGACCTTCTTCTTCTCGACCTCGGTGCGGGCGGAATCGAGATCGGCAAGCTTTGTCTGGAGCCTCTGTTGAAGCTCGGAGGAATCAAAACCGAGAATGGGTTGGCCCGCGGTGACCTCGGTGCCTTCGTCGGCCATCATGGCGATCTTGAACTGCCACACGTCGCGCACCTGGGGCGGACCGAGCACCGAGGACTCCACCGCTCGCAGGGTGCCCGTGACATTCACCCCGATGACGAGATCCCCCCGTTCAACCCGCGCGCTTCCCGGTGGCGTTTGAAAGAGGGTCCAGACCAACCGACCGGTGAAAAGAAGAACAACGGCGGCGACCGCTGCGAAGACGATACGATTGCGGGTCACGGGCCATGCTCCACGATGGAGGCGAGAGGGGTGCCCTCGGCGAGACCAGCGACGAGAACGCAGTTCTGGGCCGAACACGGGCCGATCTCGATCGTGGAATAGCCGCCGTCTCGTCTCAGCGCCCGGGGTTCATCCGCACTGAGATCGACGGCCGCCCGCGGGATGAGAAGGGTTTCGGGACTCCGCTTCTCCACCTCGACCCGAACCGACATCCCGGGTACGAGGAGGACCTCACCGGGTTCGCTTTCGATCTCGATGGTGACGTCGAAGCCGCGGCGTTCGGAAAAGACCCGCTGCTCCCGGGCGATCGGGGTGATTTCGGAGATCCTCCCCACGAGTTCGAGGCCGGGCTCGATGTCGGGCGTGCATCGAGCGACCATGCCGGGCTCGAGACCGCCATCATCGACATCGCTCAGAGAAGCTCGAACCCGCAGGCGATCGAGATCCGGGATGCCGAGAACCGTCCATCCCGGGAAAAGGGTGTCTCCCACCTGGTATTTGCGGTCTTCCCAGGGGTGCTCTTCGATGACGATGATGCCGTCACGGGGAGCCGCGAGAATAACCGCAGCCACGGCTTCTTCGGCGACGGTCAGCTCGCGTTCCGCCTTGCGGTGTTGCTCCTCGGCGACCAGGATTTCGGCCTCCACCGAGGTCGTGGTGGATTCGAGATCGGCCAGCGCCTTGTCGTGATCGGCTCTGGATTTGGTGGCGGCGAGCTCCATTGTGCGATGCTCGTATCGACTCCTCACCGACTCGGGAACCGAGGCGTCGATCTCCGCCTTGGCCAGAGCGATCCGCGCCCGTTCGACGGTCGCCTCGGCCTCCCTCAGCCTTGCGTCGCCCTGGGCGCGATTCTGAAGGAGAACCCTCCGGCTTCGCTGGACGGCCGACCGCTGTTGATCGAGATTGGCGGTAAAGGACGAATTGTCGAACTCCAGGACCGTCTCGCCCCGGCGAACCATGGCGCCGTCGGAGGCGAGCCGTTGGATCTGCAGGCGGTGTTCCGGGGTTCTGGGAACCTTGATTTCGGCGCTCTCAACGGCCTCGAGCGCACCCGTCATCAGCAGGCGTTGAACGAGGATACCGCGGTGGACCCGAAGGTCGGAGGACGGTGCCGGCACGGTTCGACTCGGTCCACAACCGACACCCGCATCAAGAACGCCGATCAGGCATACGGCGAGGAGACACCGAAAACTATGTTGAGATTGCCCTTTCACGACCGCAACCAGTTTACGTGATCCGGGAGCAGGGCGTTTTGTGACTATCGCGACGTTTGCAGGCTTTATGCTCAGCCGTGGATCGCCCGCTTGTCGACCGCCAGCGCCGCTTCCTTGACCGCCTCGGCCAGGGTCGGGTGAGCGTGGCAGGTCCGGGCGAGATCCTCCGCGGAGGCGCGCATCTCCATGGCCATGGCGGCCTCGGCGATGAGTTCGGAGACCCGCGGGCCCACCATGTGGACGCCGAGAATCTCGTCGGTCTCCCTGTCGGCGAGGAACTTCACCATCCCGATCTCGTTGCCCAGACTTTTGGCGCGTCCGTTCGCTTTGAACATGAACCGACCGGTATTGAACTCGATCCCGGCATCCTTGAGCTCGGCCTCGGTGCGACCGACCATGGCGAGTTCGGGGTCGGTGTAGACGACGTTCGGAATCACGCCGTAGTTGACGTGGCCGGGGAGTCCGGCGATGCGTTCGGCGACGGCGATGCCTTCATCCTCGGCCTTGTGGGCCAACATCGGGCCGCGGACGATATCGCCGATGGCCGAGACGCCGGCGATGTTGGTCCGGAGGTGATCATCGACCTCGACCCGACCGCCGGCATCGAGCTTGACTCCGACGGTGTCGAGGCCGGCGCCGTCGGTCACCGGGCGGCGTCCCACGGCGACGAGAACCCGGTCGCACTCGATGGTGCCGGCGCCGGTCTTGGCGTTCTCGACGGTGAGCTTGACCTTGGTCTTCATCACCTTGGCTGCGGTGACCTTGGTTTCCAGGAGGATCTCGAGCCCTTGTTCAGCCAGCGCGCGCTCGAGGGCCTTCGCCATCTGCTTGTCGGCGAAGGGGGTGATCGTCGGAAGCATCTCGATGACGGTGACCCTGGCGCCGAGACGACGCCAGACGCTGCCGAGTTCGAGACCGACGGCGCCCGCGCCGATGACGACGAGGTGCTTGGGAACCGAGTCGAAAGCCAGGGCCTCGGTGGAGGAGACCACTCGGTCGCCGTCGATGGCCAGGAAGGGGAGATTGATGACGGTGGAACCCATGGCGAGGCAGATGTGCTTCGCGCCGAGCTCGGTTTCACCGTCAGCGCCGTGGACAACGACCTTGTCTGCGGCGGTGAGCTCGCCGCGGCCGGCGAAGACCTGCACCTTGTTCTTCTTCATCAGCATGGCGACGCCGCCGGTGAGCTCGCCGACGATACGGTCCTTCCTCGCCATCATCGCTTCGAGATCGAGGCCGATGTCGCCGACCACGACGCCGTGGTCGCCGGCGCGATTCATGGTTTCCTCGAAGACCTCCGATGACTCGAGGAGGGCCTTGGACGGGATGCAGCCGACGTTGAGGCAGGTGCCGCCCAGGGTCGCGCGCTCCTCGACGAGGGCGACCCTCATTCCCAGCTGCGCTGCGCGGATGGCGCAGACATAGCCACCGGGGCCGGCGCCGATGACGGCCAGGTCGAAGTTGTCCATGACTCAGACCTCCAACAGCAGACGTTCTGGGTTCTCGAGGCAGTCGACGATTCGTTTGAGAAACGTCACGGCCTCCTTGCCGTCGATGAGCCGGTGATCGTACGACACGGCCAGATTCATCATCGGCCGGATCACGATCTCGTCATCCACCACGATCGGGCGCTTCTTGATGCTGTGCATGCCCAGGATCGCGCTTCCCGGCGGGTTGAGAATCGGTGTCGAGAGCAGCGACCCGAAGATGCCGCCGTTGGTGATGGTGAAGACCGCGCCCTGAAGATCGGCGATTGCGAGAGTCCGATTCCGAGCCTTGGCCGCGAGATCACCGATGGTCGGTTTCGACTCCGGCCAGGGACAGACGATCCGCATCTCTGATGACGGGAACCACGAGTCCGTGCTCGCTGCTCACCGCGATCCCGATGTCGTAGTAGTGGTTGGTGATGATCTCATCGCCCTCGATGAAGGCGTTGACCTCGGGGACGGTCTTGAGCCCATCGACCACGGCTTTGACAAAGAACGACATGAAACCGAGCTTGACTCCGTATTTTTGAACGAAACTCTCCTGGTACTGGGAACGCAGGGCCATGATTCGGCTCATATCGACTTCGTTGAAGGTCGTGAGCATGGCGGTCGTCTGCTGAACCTCGACCAACCGCTCGGCCAGGCGTTGGCGGAGACGTGACATGGGCTTTCGGCTCTGCCTCTGTTCGGAGTCGGCGACGGCGACGGGCTTGGGAACCGGCGCCTTTGGCACTTCTCGTGGAGCCTCCGGCGGTGCCTCAGGTGCAGGCGCCGGTTTCTCGATGAAGGCCACGACATCACCTTTGAGGATCCGGCCGTCTTTGCCCGTGCCCTCGATGGCGGCCGGATCCAGGGCGTGCTCCACGACAAGACGACGCACCGCCGGGGAGAGTCGATCCAACTCGGCCTCGGGAGCGGCCGCCGCCGCGGGCGGCTCGTCGGCCTCGACCGGAACCGGAGCTGCGGACGGTCCGGCGGACTCCTTCGGTGTTGGAGCCGGGGAGTCTCCAGCCGCGTCGGGATCGATCCGAGCCACGACCTGACCCACTTCGACGGTTTCGCCTTCGGCGACGAGGATCTCGAGCCTGCCGGCCACCTCGGCGGTCACGTTCATCGTGATCTTGTCGGTCTCCAGCACGAGGAGCGCTTCCTCCGCCGCGACTGCCGCGCCGTCTTTTTGCGACCATTCGGCGAGAAATCCCTCGGTGATGGATTCGCCGATCTCGGGGATTTTGACGTCAACCGCCATAGCTACCTCCACGCGCGTCGAGCACATCGATCTGAAGATTCTCGTGATTCATCGTCCGGGCCCGGTCAGCCGCCGAGGGCTTCGTCGACGATGGCTTGCTGCTGCTCCCGGTGCACCCTCGCCGATCCGGTGGCCGGAGACGCGCTCGGCGTACGACCGACATACCTGACGGGATGGTCGGGGAAGGCCTCGAGCAGGCGCGGCATCATAAAACCCCAACCGCCGCGATTGGCGGTCTCCTCCTGAACCCACACGATCTCTTTGGCGCCGCGATAGGGCTCGGTGATTCGCTGGAACATCTCCCTGTTGAACGGGTAGAACTGCTCGAGCCGGACGATGGCAACATTGTCGACGCCCGCCTCTTCCCGGCCCGCCTCGAGATCGTAAAAGACCTTGCCGCTGCACAGCACGAGGCGGCGGGCTTTTTTCGGCGGCGTCGGGTCATCGAGGATTTCGCGGAACCGACCGTTGATGAGTTCGTCCACCGGTGAAACGCATCTCGCGGCCCTGAGAAGCGATTTCGGGGCCATGATGATGAGCGGCCGGCGCAGATCCCGTTTGAGCTGGCGCCGCAGGGCGTGGAAGTACTGCGCCGGCGTCGTCAGGTTGCAGACCTGGATGTTCTCCTCCGCGCAGAGCGTCAGATACCGTTCGAGATAGGCGTTGGAGTGTTCCGGACCCTGGCCTTCATATCCGTGGGGCAGCAGCATGACGATTCCGCTGCTCCGCTGCCACTTGTCCATTGCCGGGGAAATGAACTGATCGATGATGACCTGAGCGCCGTTGGCGAAATCGCCGAACTGAGCCTCCCAGATCACGAGCATATTCGGTTCCACCAGCGAATAGCCGTAGTCGAATCCGAGGACCGCGGCTTCCGAGAGCATCGAGTTGTAGACGCAGAACCTTGCCTGGTCCTTCGAGATGTGGTTGAGGGGGACGAATTTTTCTTGCGAGTGGGTGTCGTACCAGGCGGCGTGGCGATGGGAAAAGGTCCCGCGGACGCTGTCCTGACCCGAGAGCCGAACCGGAAGTCCCTCCTGCAGCAGCGTTCCGAAGGCGAGGAGCTCGGCGAGCGGCCAGTCGACATCGGCATGTTCTTCGATGGTCTTCTTGATCGCCGGAAGGCGGCGGCCGACCTTTCGGTTGAGCTTGAAGCCCTCGGGAACGGTGGTCAGCGCCGCGATGACCTCATCGAGCGCGGCCGTGGAAACACCGGTGTCTCCGGGCTCGAAGGTATACGGGTTGTTGAACCCGGTCCAGAGGTCGTGAAAGGCGTGGACATCTTCGATCTCGATGGGGCAGCTCTCCTGAGCCGCCCGGTGCTTGTCGATGAGCAGACTCTGGAGTTTGTCCCGGTAGTGGGCGCTCTCGTCGAGGGTGATCGCGTGCTCGCCTTCGAGCTTGAGCTGATAGAGCTCGCGGACCGAGGGCCGGTTGGCAATCTTCTGATACATCAAGGGTTGGGTGAACGCGGGTTCGTCGCCCTCGTTGTGGCCGTGGCGGCGATAGCCGATGATATCGACCACCACATCGCGGTGGAATTCCTGGCGGAACCTGACCGCGAGTTCGACCACCCAGGCAACCGCCTCGGGGTCTTCGCCGTTGACGTGAAAAATCGGAGCTTCCACGAGCTTGGCGATATCGGTCGAGTACCGGGACGATCTCGCTTCGCTCGCCGTGGTGGTGAAGCCGATCTGGTTGTTGACGATGATGTGCACCGTGCCGCCGGTGCGGTAACCCGGCAGCTGAGACAGATTGAAGGTTTCCGCCACGAGACCCTGCCCGGCGAAGGCCGCATCGCCGTGGAGGAGCAACGGGAGGACTTTGAGCCGCTTCTCGGCATCGTTGCGCCGGCGTTGCTTGGCCCTCGCGCGGCCCTCGACGACCGGGTCGACGGCCTCGAGATGGCTCGGGTTGGCGGTCAGGCTGATATGCACCTGTTTCCCCGAACTCGTCTGCGTAGTCGGAAGAGTATCCCCGGTGGTACTTGACATCGCCATCGGCGTAGTCGGTGGTTCTGAGGTTGTCCTCGAACTCGTGGAAAACGAGATCGAGGGGCTTGCTCGAGAATGTTGACGAGCACGTTGAGTCGGCCGCGGTGGGCCATGCCCATCACGACTTCGTCAGCGCCGGTTTCCGCGGCGGCTTCGATGAAGGTATGGAGAGCCGGGATCACCGCCTCGACGCCTTCGAGAGAGAATCGTTTCTGGCCTTGATAACGGGTGTTGAGAAACGACTCGAAAGCCTCGGCATGCATGAGCTGTTCGAGGATCCGACGCTTTTTTTCGTTGGCGACCTCGGGCTCGTTGAGTACCGGCTCCATCTGGGTCTGCAGCCACCGTCGAACCTCGCGGTCCTGGATATGGATGTATTCGACGCCGATCTTCCGGCAGTAGCACTCACGCAGGTAGGCGATGAGCTCGCGCAGGGTGATTCGGCTCGGCCCACCGAGGTGGCCGGTGTCGTACACCCGGTCGAGGTGCTCCTCGCCGAGGCCGTGGGTCTCGAGGTCAAAAATCGGATCGTGGAGATCGTCGTCACCGAGGGGGTCGACATCGGCGATGAAGTGCCCGACGTTACGATAGGCGAAAATGAGCCCGGCGACCCTGCTCTGATCGGCGGCCTCTTGCGACGACGGCACTCCGGACCCGGCGCCGAATTCGAAACCCGAGAAGAAGGCCTGCCATTCATCCGTCAGGGAGCCGGGGTCGTTCTTCCACTGCCGATACAGCTCGTCAACGTATTCCGGGCTCGAAAGGAGTGCCAGACTGTTGGGACTGTTCTTGGACGATGGTTGTGCCACCCTGAGTTGCTCCTTCGCAAAAGCGTCTCCGCTACCGGTTTTGAACAGCAGTACCTCGGGGATTATGCCATCTCTGCGGCCAAAAGACCCGTTCCGACAACCGGCGCCGGAAACTGAACCTCGGCCACCGCTTTCCCGTTAGACTATTCCGAGGGGGAGTCATGGCCAAAACATCGACCGTCGTCTGGAGTCTCATCGGAACCGTGATCGCCGTTCTCGCCATCCTGGGGCTGATCTACGGACCGGGAATGGTCCGCCAGGGAAAGGCGCTGGTCGGCCCCATCTTCGACATCGCCCAGTCCGAGGAGCGACTCCAGGCACTCAACGACGAGATTCCCTTCGACGAGCCTGCCGACGGGATGATCAGCATCGAACGCTTCACGGTCTTCCTCGACATCCGCCGTGATCTTCTTCCCCGCTATCTCGAGTGGCAGGCCATCGAGCGTCAACTCGAGGCGGGCGATCCCGAGGATTGGGAAACCGGGATCGAGGTCCTCAAGGCGATCCAGAGTGTGATGACGATGCAGATCGAGACTCTGCGGACTCACGGAATGTCGCCCGCCGAGTTCATCTGGATCGAGGATTCAACCTATCTGGGCTGGGCGGATGGTGCTGCCGACGTGATCGAAGGCAGCGCCACCACCGAGAAGCTCCGCGCGACCACGGTCTCCGATCAACAGACACTGGCCGATCTCGAACGACGGCATGGGTCTTCCCGAACGACCAGGGAATTCGCGGCGGTACTCGAAGCCCGTCTGGAGACCCTCGACAACCCGGGACCGCCGATGATCGAGGGCGTGCCGGATGCGAATTGCACGCTCTTTTGGGACCATCGCAACGAGATCGTCGAGCTCGATTTCGCGAGATTCAGCGAACTTCACGACATTCTCCGGGGCAACAACAACATCAATATCGATCCCGGTGGGGATGATGAGTGACTTGGGTTGAGACCCGAGTCCAGCCATCCAAACTACCTCGAGCGAAGGCCGAATACCTCAGTATGGTGGTCGCCTTGAGGGTGAGTAAACCGCAAAGACCGCGAAGAACGCGCAAAGATCGCTGAGATTCTCATATCAAAAAAGGGTGCTTTGTACGCTTTGCGTTCAGCTTTGCGTGTTTTGCGATTCACAGAGCGTGAAATCGCTCCCACAGTCCGGGCGTTGCAGCCCTGGCCTCGATGGCGATTGTCGTCGGATCCAAGGTCGTGATCCGGTGGTCTTCCATGACGACCCGCCCGTGGGCAACCGTGTGCCGCACCGGCGATCCGGCGACGCCGTAAACCATTTGGGCGAAGACACTTTCGGGCGTCACCGGGGTCGGCGGGGCCTGGTCGAGAACAAAGAAATCCGCTGGCGCTCCGACCTCGATCCGACCGAGTCGGGGCTCGTCCAGGAAACTCCCCGCGACCTCGGCGTTGACCGCGAGCAGTTCCGGGACGACGGTGAAACCCGCCGTGGGATCCCGTCGACCGCCGCGAACAGCGAGGAAGGCGGCGCGCAGGGAACCGAGCACGGACGACGACATCCCATCGGTGCCGAGTCCGATCCGACAGCCATCCGCCGCCGCGCCGTCAAGGTCGAGCCGGCCGACGCCGTTGTTGGCGTTGGACTCGGGGTTGTGGATGACGACCGCACCGCGATCCGCGAGCAACCGGCGATCATCGCTGCCGAGGTGGATGCAGTGAACCGCAAGGGTCCGCTCGTCGATGAGTCCGAATCGTTCGAGGCGTTGCACCGGACCGTCGCCATGGATCACCCGGGACACTCTGAGATCGAGGGCGTCCTCGGCGATGTGGATGTGGCAGCCCATCGCGGTCGATCGTGCGTCGGCGGCGGCCTCCAGGGTCGCGTCGTCAACCGTGAAGCCGGCGTGGAACCCGAGCATGCCGCGGACTCGGGCGTCGCTGCGGCGGCCGGCAAAGAAGGCGAGGTTTTCCTCGAGGCCCGCGATGGCGCCGTCGTGGCCGTTGCGATCGGTGATCTCGTAGCAAAGGACGGCGGAGAGTCCGGCGCGTTCCACGGCCTTGGCAATGATCTCCAGACTGCCGCCGATCATCGTCGGCGACGCGTGGTGGTCAAAGACCGTGGTGACGCCCCAGCGGATTGAATCGGCGAGGGCCAACTCGGCGGAGATGCGGATCGTTTCGGTGTCGAGGGCGCGATCGAGGCGCCACCACAGTCCGTCGAGGATCTCGCCGAAGTTCTCCATCCTCCGGCCGGGATTGAGACCGCGCGCGAGGCTCGAATAGAAGTGGTGGTGGAGGTTGACCAGACCGGGAAGAACGAGGCCACCCCGGGCGTCGAGGACCCGAGCCCCCGGGTATCTCCCGATGATCTCGGCGGCGTCCCCGAGATCGAGAATTCGATCTCCCTGCCACGCCACCGCGCCGTCGGTGAGCACCCGTGGCGCTCGGAAGGCCGTGACGATGGTTCCCGGGACAAGAATCGTCACCGGCCCCGGGGCGCAGGGATTCTCGATCATTCCAGACCCCGCTGGATCCAGCGGCCGCAGCCGGCCGGGGCGAAGAGTTCGCGCCCATCAGGTTTGCGCTCGAAGACCGCTTGACCTCGCACATAGGTGGCCCGAACACGTCCGGTGAGCTCGTGCCCCTCAAACGGCGTGTAGCGGTTGAGGTTGTGGAGTTCGGACCCGACCAGCCGCCACCGGACGGTCTCGTCGAAAACCACGAAATCGGCGTCATGGCCCTCGCGAAACGCGCCTTTTCGGTTTTCGACCCCGAAGAAGCGGGCCGGGTGGGAGGCGGTGAGCTTGACCAGCTGTTCGAGGGTGATGCGGCCAGTGGAAACCCCCTCGGAATAGAGATAGGGCAGGAGCGTCTCGACGCCCGGGACTCCGCCGTAATCGGTCCAGATCGACCCGGTGTTCTTCTCCTCCGGCCACTGCGCCGGGGCGTGGTCGGTGGCGACAAACAAAATTTCACGATCGGCGAGACCCTGCCACAGGCGCTCGCGATCCGCCATGGACTTGACCACCGGCGCGGTCTTGAGCAGCGAGCCCTTGGTGATGAGATCATCCAGGGTGAACTGGAGGTAGTGGGGACAAGTTTCAGCGGTGATCGCCACCCCGTCTCGTCGCGCCTCGGTGATGAGATCGAGGGCGGCGCCGCTCGAGAGGTGAACAATGTGGACGCGCCCGCCGGTCGATCGTGAGGCTTCGATGAGCTCCCTCACCGCCGCGACCTCGGCGAGGGTCGGTCGCGATGCGGCGTAGTCTGCGGGCTCGTTGCCGTTTTGATCGCGCACTCCGGTTGTGAGTTCGCGGACGATGGTCGGATCCTCGGCGTGGACCCCGACCGGGATTCCAAGTTCCTCGGCTGCCTCGAGCACCTCGCGGATCTGGCCATAGTCGAGCCCGGTGAAGTTCTCCATCCCGGACAGGCAGTAGACCTTGATCGCGCCGACGCCGGCTTCGACGAGATCCGCGAGGTTTTCCCGCCAGCCGTCGTCGACCATCGCGTTGCCTGAAACTCCCCCCCAGAGCATGAAATCGACGTGTGCTTTGGTCTGAACGGCGCGGACCTTGGTCGCGAGTGCGTCGGTGTCGGTGATCGGCGGTATCGACGTGCAAGGCATATCCACGACGCAGGTCACTCCGCCCGCTGCCGCAGCAGCGGTGCCGCTGGCGAAATCCTCGCGATGGGTGAACCCGGGATCATCAAAATGAACGTGGCCGTCGATGATACCGGGGAGCGCCAGGGCGCCGCGGAGATTGACCCACTGCTCGCCGCCGGCGGCGGTCTCGGTTCCTGCAGGGAGGATCTCTTCAAAACGGCCGTCGTCGACGACAATCTCCACTTCCTGAACTTCGTTCCCACCGGCTGGGATCCTCAAATTCACGAATCGTGTCCTCATTCAGCCTCCGTTGGGATCATTGTAATCGGGAGGACTCCGTATCGACAGAACATCGCATTCTTAACGCAGAGGCGCAAAGACGCAAAGGCGCAGAGCCATCGCAATTTGGAAACGACATTGCATTTTCGGGGCAGGGCGGGTCTGGGCCCTCATTATGGTTTTTATCGGTTGAGAATTCGCTTCCACGCCAGTCAGAAATCCCTCAATCTACACATCACCCGCTTTCAATTGCGATGTCTTCGTGACCCCTTCGCGTCTTCGAGTCTTCGTGTTTGCGACGTGCGATGAACATCCGTCTTCTCTCTGTGCCTCTGTGTCTCTGTGTTGAAATCACGAGCCGTTGAAGATTGGTGGTTGTGATGTGCACAGCCCTTATGGCTCGTGGATCATCCACTCTGGCTCTGCCTCCGGCATCGGTAGGTGGGGCATGGACTCGGTCAAGCCACGGAGGAGGGCGGCCATGATCGCAGACTCCACTGTGGCGTCGACGTGCTCGGCAGCCAGATCCTCTTCGAGGACCAACTGGTGGGTCCTTCCGGCAAACCTGCCCTGGATCGCTGGTCGTCCGTCGATGCTCAGCAGCATGAACGCGTTGTCGCTCTCGGCCTCGAAATCGTCGCGGTCAAAGAAGATTCTCGGTTTGTCCAGATAAGGGCGGCCCACCGTCGGACAGAAGGTGGCGCAATTGCCACACTCGTTGCAGAAGTCGGCCATGACCGCCACCTGGGGCGTCTGGTCCGCAACAAAGGGAGGGGAGGACGATCGGGATCGAGAATCGAGAAAATACGTCACGATGGCGCGGTTGGGACAGACGCCCTCGCAGGTGCTGCACAGGTAATCGCAGTCGAGGCAGCGCGCCGCCTCGCGAGCCGCCGCGATGGGTTCGAGGGTGTCGATCACCTCGTCGAAGTCCCCTTGATCGATTCCCTGTCTGCGAGGAATTTCGACCCGTTGCAGGCGGTGCGCTCGGCGGGCGAGGAGGCCGATCCGATGGTCTCGATTCAACAGCACTCGGAGATCTTGACGGTCACCGGGGTGGAGGAGACCTTCGCGATCCAGGATGGATCTCGCGATGCGCTGGCCGTCGCCGCACGCATCGACGATATTCGACGGTCCGGGCTCGCGGAGATCGCCACCGGCGTAGACCCTCGGCAGGGAGGTCTCCAGGGTCGCCTCGTCGACGACGAGATAGCCAGAAGGAGAAGTCCTGACCTCGCTGCCCTCGAAGACTCTGAGATCCGCCTGCTGGCCGATGGCCACGATGAGGGTGTCGAGTTCGAGGGTGAGAACCTCACCGGGGACCTCCATCGGACGCGGTCGTCCCGACGCATCGGGCTCCCCGAGGGCCATCGTGGCGCATTCGAGGGCGCGGAGCCGGTTGCCGTCGGCGAGAATCTTCCGTGGCGCGACGAGCTCGCGGATGGTGATTCCCTCGGCCGTGAGATCTCGGATCTCCTCGGGGTGGGCCGGCATCTCGCCGACGGTCCGGCGGTAGAGGATCCCCACCTCGCCATCGACCAGTCTTCGAGCCGACCGGGCGCAGTCCATGGCGACATCGCCGCCGCCGATGACGGCGATCCTCTGACCGAGCCCGGAGGGTGCGCCGCGACGGGCCTGCCGGAGAAAATCCAGCCCGTCGAGCACGCCGGTGACGGACTCGCCTTCGAGCCCGAGGCTCAGCCCCCGCTGGGCGCCGATCGCGACGACGACATAGGAGAATTCACCACCGAGAAGATCATCGAGGCTGAGATCCCGTCCGATCGAGACGCCGTATCTGATCTCGACTCCCAGGGCTGCGATGGCTTCGAGATCTCGGCGGACCGCGGTTGCGGAGGCCCGGTACCCGGGGATGGTCGCGGAGACCATCCCACCGCCCTCCTGCCTCGACTCGAACAGGACCGCCCGGACACCGCCGCGGGCGAGCTCTGCGGCCGCTGCAAGGCCGCACGGTCCGGCGCCGATGATGGCGACGCTGAGCGAAACGGGATCGGAGGATCCAGGCTTGATGTCGAGGTGGGCGTTATCCATGGCGAATCGTTTGATCTCACGGATCGCCACCGGTTGATCGAGGTGGGTTCGCAGACAGACCGGCTCGCAGGGGTGGTGGCAGGCTCGGCCCAGGATCGTCGGGAGGGGATTGTCGTCGGCGATGATCGCCGCCGCCCGGTCGATGTCACCCGCCGCCACCCGTCGCATGTAGCCGGGAACCCGCTGACTCACGCCGCAGACATCGGTGCACGGCGCTTCGATGCAATCAAAGAAGCCGAGCGAGCGGCCGGTCTTGGTGTGCTGTCGCCGGTAGTTGCCGTACGCGAGTTCGGGATCGTCGCGGAGGCTGTCGGCATAGACCTCGAGGTTGTGCCTGGCCGCCTCCCGCGTGCTGCGCGGGCCGCCGGCGCTCTTGGTGATGAACTCATCGAGATCGGCGGCGCCGGTGCGATCGAGGGCCGAATCGATCTCCTCGAGGTACTGCCGGAGCCTGAGATAACCCCCCGGGCGCAACAGATCAGAACAGGTCGTGATCGGTCGCAGCCCGGACGCGAGAAGATCCGGTGTGTTGAATGCATCGGCCCCGCCCGCGAAGGAGACGTCGATCATCCCTCGGGTGTCATTTTCGAGTCGCCGGGCGAGTTCAACCGCAAGGGCGTGCAGGGGACGTCCCGAGAGATAGGCGGTTGCCTCGCCGGTCGAGAATTCGGGGCGGCGGTTGACAACCGGCAGAGTGTTGCAGAGTTTGACGCCGAACCCGAGTCCTCGGTCGGCGCCGAACCGTTGCAGCCTGTCGATGAGGGCGATGGCGTCGGGATACCCGATATCGCTGTCGAAGGCCGGTCGATGGGGTTCGACCTTGGTCCAGCGGAGGTGATCGACGAGAATCTCTCTCACCGTCTCGTACCCGAGAAGGGTTGGGTTGAGCTTGACCGAAGTGTGGAGCTCCCAATTCTCGAGTAAATGCTCGGCGATGGCGCCGATCTCCTCGGGAGGGCATCCGTGGAGAGTTGAAAGGGTGACGCTGTCAGCGATTCTGCGCGGAATTGCGAGACCGGCAACCGCGGGAAACGAGCGAGCGACATCGGCCACACAGCGATCGAGCTCCTCGCCCGGATCGGCCATATGCTCGAGATACCAACGCATGTTCGGCCGTGTGATGCCCTCGAGGTCATAGCCGACGCTGAGGTCGAAGAGCACGCCGGGGTTGTCCCCCTCGAATCCGAGCTCGGCCTCGAGGGTGTGGATCAGGACCCACGCGGTCAGGTACTCGTGGAAGGACTCTCGGACCGTCAACTCCTGTGACCACTCGATGTTGTAGCCCTCGTCCTGCATGTCGATGCACGGCTTTGACACCTCGATTCTGTCGAGGGTCTGAACGGTCTTGAGTTCGATGACCCTGGCGCCGCACAACCACGCGACGATGATGTTCTGCGCCAGTTGGGTATGGGGGCCCGCGGCGACCCCGATCGGAGTCTGCAACCGCTTGCCGCGAAGATCGAAGGCGAATCGATCCGCGCCGGTCGGCGCGAACCAGAGCTCTCGGGGGATGCCGAAGATCGAACCGCTGAACTCCATCTCACGGGCGATCCACGCGGCCAGCCCCGCCGCCCCCAAGGGACGAAAGCGATCGCTCATGGCCCTGCCTCGAATCGCCGTGGCACGCCTCATCGCCTCCCGCTCTTGTCGTGGTACATGAGGTGGTCGGCACGGACCATCGCCGCGGAGGGGTCCCCACCGGCTTGCAGCTCGGTCACACCGATGGCGAGGGAGACGGCTGGCGTCGTGTTGTCAGAGGCGCCCATGAGCGACCTGATTCGCTCGATTCTCGGGCCGACGCTCTTCTGGTCCATCTCGGGAGCGATGACGAGAAACTCGTCACCGCCATAGCGCATGACGGCATCCTGCGGCCGGAAGGCCTCGACGAGGAGGTGCGCGAGTCGCTGCAGCACCGCGTCACCGATGGGATGACCAAAACGGTCGTTGATCATCTTGAAATCGTTGATGTCGATAAAGATCAAAGCCGCGCCGACGGAGGTTGCCCGATCCATGAACGGTCGCAGCGCCCGACGATTTGCGAGCCCGGTCAGTGGGTCGGTATCCACCATCTGGCTCAGGCGGTCCTGTGAATCGAGGAGCTCCCGGTTGGCGTAGCGCAACTGATCCTCGCTTCGATCCGCAACCGCGGCGAGGCAACTCAGCGCGAGCACGAGCTCGATCCACGCATCGAGAAACGATGTGACCGGCATGAACGAAACCAGCAGGGATCTGTTGAGAAGGGTCGGCGCCATGGCCACCGCATAAAAGACGAAGACTCCGCTTTGGAGGAGGAACGCCCACCCGAGCCAGCGTGAGACCTGGGATCTCGGCCTCCGCAACACGATCCACCCGCCGGCGGCGAAGAGCACCCCGACCATGACGCTCTGCGCGAACTGGGCCACCACGAGCTGTCTCGCCACCGCAGCGACCGAAATGCTCCAGACGCAGATGAGGATGGCCAGGGGCGCGGGCCTGAGATGAGGCTCGGCGCCGGGGCGGACGTGATTTCTCGCGCCCGAAACCATGAATACCGCAAAGGCCGTCTTGCCGGCGAGATAGAGAAAGAGGGTCAGGCGCAGGGGCATTCCTCCTCCTCCGGGCAAAGAGCTGTAGAGCACCGCGCCGAGAGCGACGGCGTCGGAGAACCATGCCGCCGACCACAACCGCACTTCTTCGAGTCGCACGGTGTTCCTCAGCAGCAGGAAATAGACCAACAGCGTGGCGACCACCATGAACTGCACGGTGATCGAGAGTTTGGCGGCGATTGCGAATTCAGGTGACATCTTTCGTCCTCAACTATACCTCCGCGACAGGCTCATTTCGGACACGGCTGCGGAAAACGCTACACTTCTCGGGTATCGAATCCCGGGGGTGAATGATGTCGGGCACAGTTCGGCGTATTGCGATCAACACCGGGGGAGGGGATGCGCCGGGGCTCAACGCGGTCATCCGATCCGCCGTGCTCTCTGCCGTAGGCAGGGGTTGGGATGTTCTGGGGATCCGCCGCGGCTACGAGGGTTTGCTGGACACCAGCAAGATCATCCAGCTCGACGCCAATGCCGTCCGCGGGATCACTCACACTGGCGGAACGATTCTCGGCACCACCAACAAAGGTGACCCGTTCGAATTTCCGGTGACTCTGCCCGGCCAGCCGACCACGCTCGTCGATCGATCGGACGAGGTCGTGGAAAACTTCAGACGGCTCAAGATCGATGCCCTGATCGCCATCGGCGGTGACGGTTCCATGCGCATTGCCAACCGATTTGCCGCCAAGGGCATCCCGATTGTCGGCGTGCCGAAGACCATCGACAACGACCTCACCGGCACCGTCGCAACCTTCGGCTTCGACACGGCGGTGATGGTGGCCACCGACGCCATCGACCGGCTGCACTCCACTGCGGAGGCCCACGAGAGGGTGATGGTGGTGGAGGTGATGGGACGGTACGCGGGCTGGATCGCCCTCAACTCCGGAGTGGCGGGCACCGCCGATGTCATCCTGATCCCCGAAATCCCCTTCAACATCGACCATGTCTGCGACAAGATTACCGACCGCGAGGCGCACGGACGACGATTCGCCATCGTCGTGGTCGCCGAAGGGGCGATCCCCGAGGGCGGCAAGATGGTGGTGAAGGGCGAGGAGATCGGCCGCGAAGTGCTGTTGGGAGGCATCGGCGAGCACGTCGCCAGGGAGATCGCCCACCGCACCGGAAAAGAGACCCGGACTGTGGTTCTCGGCCACATCCAGCGCGGCGGAAGGCCGACCACCTTCGATCGACTGCTCGCCCTTCGCTTCGGCGCGGCGGCGGTTCGTCTCATCGAAGAGGGGACTTTCGCCCACATGGTCGCCCTCGACCCGCCTGAGGTGTTGGCAGTTCCCCTCGAAGTGGCGACAAGTCGGATGAAGACCGTGCCCCTCGATTCCGATACGGTCCTCACCGCGAGGGATCTGGGGATTTCCTTCGGCGACGCCGCGCCGACGTGATCCGCAAGCCGTGAGGGGCTGGTAGCCGAGGCCTGCTTTCTCAACGACTTCGAACTTCGCCTGATCAACTGCGGCAATGAGGTTTGAAACACAAAGAGCACCAAGTTACACAAAGATCTCCACGAAGCATCGCAGTATTGACCCGGACCTCTCCCTGAAGGGGCCGCGAACTCTCTTATTGGGCCCTTGCGATGGGTCAAGAAATGTCCTTCGTGATTTCTTTGTGGTTCTTCGTGTCCTTCGTGTTTCAAAGATGGCGTTGCGGCTGTGATCGTCGATCCACTAAGTCGTTCTTCGCTTCGGCAACGGGAGCGAACGACTCACCACTCGCGAATCACGACTCACGACTCTTGATTGACGGCCGGCTTCCATCGGATCTACCGGAACTGTTAGACTTATCCCAGCGATGATCGTTTCAGCCTGGTACGACGGACACAGCACCTATGGGGTGCGCATTCTCGACCGGGAAGTGAGCCTCTGGTTCAGACCCGAGTGGGAGACGGTGCAAATCCGCCTGCCGGATCGTGCCGATCCGGTCGAGATCAACCTCACCGAGAGTTTTTGGAACGGATCATCCGAACTTCGTTCACCTCTGATCAAAGAGTTCTTGCTCCGCCACGATCTGGTCGGTTGGCCGAAGAAGCACCCGCCTCAATTCGAACTCGAACCCCTTGGAGGAGGCGTTTTTCGACTCAATTGGCTTGCCATGAAGGAGGGACAGCGGGCGCTCCCCCTCGATGTCTGATCGCCGAAGGTCGGATCAGCGAACCTTACTGTCGCTGCAGATCCACCGGAGTCACCATCCGACCATCCTGGCTCCTGCCATCCATCACCGAGCCATAGACCACCAGCGGTCCGTCGATGATCACCTCGAGGTCGAAGCTCTCGGGTTCGAAACAGCCCTCAAATGGACGACCCATCGGCGTGACGCTGAACTGCTGCCACCGTCCCGCCTCGATCACGAGCTGATGAGGCAGGGCGACGGTGCGGTTGTCGATCCTCATGGCGTGCTCAGGCTCCTTCGGTAGATACATGGTCACCGTCACCGCTTCGGCGCCGGGGTTGGCGAAGCCGACGCTGGTCGTGAACGCGGGTTCGCCGCAGGGATTCCGGTGCCAGAGCAGGGCCGGCAGCAGCAGGGTGGTCGGTCCGGGAAGATCGTCCATGCGGACCGCGCCCACCGACTGTCCATCGCCGGTGAGAACGCCCATGGGTGTCGATTCTCCGGTTTCCGCGTGGTGCACCAAACGCGCTGTGACCCGGACCGGACCATCGGCGTGGAGCTTGAGTGCGCCGAGGACTTCCTCAGCGCAACCGAGATCCGTGGCAAGCCCCGACGCGGTCCAGAGCACCGCTGACTGTGGGGGAACGACGCGGGTCGGCGACATGAACTGACCGCAGGGAGTGGGTCGGTTGACCCTCCCGGGCAACAGCTCGGCGATGGCAACCGAGACCGGATTCGGGGTCGGGTTGACGAGATACACCTCGGTCGACCAGCGCGAGCCATCGGGATTCTCGGCGTTGAGAGCAAAGACGGGCAGAATGAGTTCATCGGCCGGACCGAGGACCGGCATCGCAAACACAACCAGGATGAGCGCGAATATTCGAATGGCCATTTCACTCCTGTGGGGTGGCGGCCTCAATCGCACCGCTCCCTGCACTGTACTACGGAAGCCACCACAAATGTGTTGATACACTCCCGAAGCTCGAACGGGTTTTCGGCCTTTCAGGAGGTTCCATGGCACTACCGAACGGCGCATACGCCCCAATCCCGACACCTCTGGACGCCGCCGGGTTGTTGGATCCTGTTGCCTTGGACCGTCATCTCGGTTTCCTCGCCGATGGAGGACTCGACGGCGTCTTGATCCTCGGGACCAATGGTGAGTTCCCGTCTTTTGACGTCAGTGAACGGTTGGCCCTGGCCGAAGCCGCCGTGCGGTTCGCGCGCGGACTGTCGCTCATGCTCGGCACCGGTTCGAACGCGCTGCCCGAGGTGATCCAGTTGGTCCAGGCGGCGCGGTATTTCGGCTATCAATCGGTGCTGGTTCCACCGCCATTTTATTTTCGGTCGGCGCCGATCGAGGGTTTGATCGCGTTTTTCGAAGCGGTGCTCGATGCCGCTGAGATCCCGGTCCTGCTCTACCACATCCCCCAGGTGACCGGGATCGAGATCGACGATGCAATCCTCGACGCGGTCATCGATCATCCTCGTTTCGGCGGGGTCAAGGACAGTTCAGGCAAGCCCGACGAGATCGACAGATTCACCGCCAGGCTCGGTGATCGCTCATACATGGTCGGGAACGATCGGCTGCTGTCCGCGGCGCGAGCTGCCGGGGGCAGCGGCAGCATCACCGCCTCGGCGAGCGTGGTCCCGAGCCTGGTCGCGGCAACCCATCGGGATCCGGAACGGCAGGGCGAACTCGATGCCGTCCGGCTGCTGCTCGAGCACTACGGGCTCGGCCCGGCGGTCAAGGCGCTTCTCCGGCACAAGGGGTTCGGCGACTACCGAACCCGACCACCACTCCTCGATCTCGATGACGAATCCGCCGCCAAGCTCGTGCGAGTTCGAGGAATTGACGAGGCTCTGGAAGCCGCCAACCGAGCCCAACCGCGCGCAGCCCTGAAGTCGTCGGTCTTGAGCGGCGGCTGCTCGGATTCCTGACAGGATGTTTGCAACCAAAGGTCACGATGAACCACAAAGGCCCACAAAGCAAGGCGGTCTTGATCCGGGCTCCTTCTGCCGGCAGATTCCGTTTGCGGCTCCGTGGGTGAGTCAGCTTCGACGCTTCGCGAAACCTTGGCGCACTTCGCGCCTTTGCGTTCATGAAACGGTACATGCTGGATCACGGAGGCGGACTGACCATCTCGGATCGCTGCATTGCTAACCGATAGTGAGAACCACCTTGCCGAAGGCCTCTCCCGAGGCCAATCTTCGGTGGGCGTCGGCGACCCGCTCCATGGGGAAGACGCTGTCGATGACGGGTCGAAGCCTGCCGGCGTGGAGGGCATCGCCGAAGCGCTCGAGGAACGAACTCACGATCACGGCCTTTCGCTCGAGGCTGAGGGCCCGCAACGTCGACCCGATGATCCGGATTCGTCTCGACAGCAACCGGCGCAGATCGAGCTCGCCCGTCGTTCCGCCCATGAGACCGATCACCACCAGATGACCTTCGGTGCTCAGCACCTTCAAGTTCTTCTCGAGATAGGGTCCGCCGATACAGTCGAGAACGACATCGACACCGCGCTTCTCGGTGGCAGCGAGACAGACCTCCTCGAAATCCTGTTCGCGATAGTTGATTGCGAGTTCGGCCCCGAGTTCGGTGCAGCGACGACAGCGGTCATCGGACCCGGCCGTGACGAAGATTCGGACTCCCGCTTCCTTCGCAAGCTGGATGGCTGCCGTTCCGATCCCGCCTGATCCGCCATGGACGAGCGCTGTCCCGCCGGAGTTCAATCCTCCGAGCATGAAGAGGTTGAGATACGCCGTGAGATAGACCTCCGGGAAGGCCCCTGCTTCGATATCGGAGAACCCATCGGGAACCGGAAGCAATGATCCGCGATCAACGACGGCCTCCTCGGCCTGGCCTCCACCTGGGACCAGGGCCATCACCCGAGCGCCCAATGCCAGATCCGTCACATCGGGGCTCAAATCGCTGATCGAACCCGCGCACTCCAGCCCGAGGCTGTCGGGGGCGCCCGGGGGTGGGGGATAGAAGCCCTGGCGTTGCAGCAGGTCGGCGCGATTCAGCCCCGCCGCGGTAACCCCAACCCGAACAAACCCGGATCTCAGCTCCAACGCAGGCAGCTCTTCGATCCGGAGGACATCCTCGTCACCAAAACCATTGCAATTAACGCTTTTCATCAACTGAGCATAGCCCAGGTACAATTCTGCCCGTCGGGCGCGCCGCCCGACGGGCAGAATTGTATGTGGAGGCTTGAATGATCGATCAGCGTGATCTCGAAACATGGGCGGGTTTCCTTCTCGACCATTCCGTGGGCGGCGTCGGTCCCGGCGACCGGGTCATGATCAAAGGGGAGCCGGTGTGTTGGCCGCTCATGGCGGTGCTCGAAAGAAGGACCATCGAAGCCGGGGCGGTTCCCGATGTCTATCTCGTCGCCCCCAACAATGATCGCGGCAGGGTGTGGTCGGCGGCCATGGGTCGGGCCGCATCGAGCGAGCAACTCGAACGGGTCCCCGACTGGCACCGCGAGCGTTATGAGAGCATGACCAAGTACATCGAGATCCTCGGAGGCGAGGATCCGAGCCAGTACATGGGGCTCGATCCGGAAAAATCTCAAGCCCTCGCCGCGGCCGACCGTCCCTATTCAAACATCCGTCTTTCCAAACCGTGGGTCATTACCCTGTACCCGACAGCGGCATTCGCCGAACTCGAAGGAATGAGCGTCGAGGATTTCGAAGAGTTCATCGTCGGCGCATCGACGGTGGATCCGAATCCCCTGCGCGAAGCCGAGGAGCGGATCGCACCTTTGGTGGACAACGGGTCCGAGATCAGCATCGTCACGAGGCGCCCGGGAGAGAACCGGAAGCTGGTATTGCGGATGGGGATCTCCCAGGGCAAAGCCGCGCTCTCGTACGGCCTGCGCAACTTCCCCGACGGCGAGGTCTTCACGAGCCCCGATGCCTCGAGCGTCGAGGGTGAGATCTTCATCGATTTGCCGATCAACAACGGCGGCAATGATATCCAGGGGATCTACCTCAGATTCGATGGCGGCAGGATCGTCGAGTACCGAGCCGATCAGGGCCACGAACACCTCACGACCATCATCGAAACCGACGACGGCTCGCACCGGCTCGGCGAGGTCGCGTTCGGGATGAATCCCGGACTCGATCGAGTGCTCAAACACCCGCTCTTTGTCGAAAAGGTCGGCGGCACCATGCACATCGCCATCGGCGCCAGCTATGAACACTGTTATGTCGAAGACCCCGGCTGCGATGAGGGGCGCGCGCGGATCGCCGAGCTCGAAGCCGGCGGAGTGCTCAATCGATCGGCGCAACACGTCGACATCGTCACCGACTTCCGACCGGGAGGGTGCGGCGTCTCGGTTCACATCGACGGCGTCGAGCTGGTACCGCGGGATGGGGTCTGGGTGGCGGCCGGCTGAGTCGTTTCGGGGTCGGAGACCGTATACGTTTGCGTGGCGGCGGGGAATCAGCGGCGCGTGCCAGACGTTCGTGGGAACGAGGGCGCACCGCCGCTCAATAGAGGAGTCAAGATGGCAACCGACAATACCAACCCGTCCACCGCCGGAGGTGGACTGCGCGATCTCACATCGATCACCCCCCCCGATATCTTCCAGGAGCTTCAGAAGGGGGTTCTCGGCCAGAGCACCTCGCTGCGATACACCTCGGTCGCGGTCTACAAACACACAACCGGAAAGGTCCCGGGAAACATTCTCCTGATCGGGAACTCGGGTACCGGCAAGACCACCATCATGAACAACATCCAGCGGATGTATCACGAGGTCGAGGAGTACCGCCCGTTCCGAGCCATGACCATCATCAACGCCAACCTCCTCGTCGACGCCGAGCGCCTCGAGTTTCAGCCGGCGAGGCTCCTCACCGCCGTCGAGCAACGCGCCCGCGCGCTCGTCGGAGAGAAACCGACGGCCAAGGAACTCATCGCCACCATGGAACGGGCCACCGTCTGTATCGACGAGATCGACAAGATGTCATCCATCGTCGCCGGGAAACCCAATGCCATCGGGGTTGTTCTCCAGCAGGGCCTCCTGACCCTCATGGAAGGGGAGGTGGTGGCCCACCGCGCGCACGTCTGGGAGAATGACGAGGAGCGTGAGGTGATCCTGTCCGTTGACACCCGCCGCATGATGTTCATCTGCGGTGGGGCCTTCGAGGGCCTGTATGACCAGGTCTATCTCAGGGTCATCAAGCCGGGGAGCGGTGAAAAGCTCAAATCCGAGGCGATTCAGACCGCCGATGGGCAAGTCAGAATCGAGAGCCGGTTTGCGCTCAGCGATTTTCTCAAGCCCGAGGATCTCTTCGAATATGGGATGGTTCCGCAGTTCATGGCCCGGTTCGACGATGTCGTCCTTCTTCGGGATCTCGACACGTCGGTGCTCAAGGAGATCCTCCTGAAGTCGGTCGATTCACCGTTTCTGCGCTCGAAACGATACTTCGAGGTGCTTGGGATCAACCTCGAGATGGAGGACGTCGCCGCCGGGATGATTGCCGAGGAGGCGGCGAAGAGTACGCGAACCGGGGCTCGCGCCTTGCGGACGGTCTTCGGCCGAATCGTCAACCGTCTCGAGTTCGACCCTTGGACCTTTGAAGGGCTCGAAGAAGTTGCCGGCGGTGGAAAACGACTGCTGATCTCCAGGGGAATGGTGCAGCGAGCGATCTCGGGCCGGAGGAGCTGAGTCCGACCTAAGGCGAGCGATTCTGTTGCAGATCGCCGCCGAGAATCGCTCACCTTAGGTCCGAGACAACGGCTCCTGATAGGATGGGTCAATGAGTTATCGAGACGCGCGGGTGTGGCGTGCTTGAGAAAATGAAGGCTAAAAGCATGACGCAGTTCATCATGGTCTACACCCATCCGACCGAAGGTGAGAAGAGGTTCGATCTGGTCCCCGGCCGGAGCTATCGGATCGGATCGCGACCCGACAACGATCTCGTCATCGATCAGAAGGATGTTTCGCGGCGCCATGCGGTGCTCCGGGTCGAGGACGGCTCTTTTCACATCACCGACCTCGACAGCAAAAACGGCACATTCATCAACGGGGCCAAGACCGCATCCGAGACCTTCAACTGCGGCGACATGGTCCACCTCTCATCCGCCCGGCTCGTCATCGTGGAGCTGGGAACCGGAAGCTACCCGACCTCCCCGGAAGCGATCCTGCGACGCGACGACGATTCCGAAGCCCTCAAGACGGAGGAGACTCAGAAGTTTCGCGGTGAGGCCTCGATGGAAGACGTGGTTTCGCTGCTCGAAACCGTCGCCATCGCCGTCCAGCGCGGCGCCGTGGCCGAACCGCTCACCTGGGCGGTGGACCGCCTCGGTTTCGATGGCGCGGTCGTGCTCTATCGGGATGAAAACGACAGTGTCGCGATGATCTGCAGCGCCGGGGATCTCGGTCGGCTCGCTCGCGAGAGCGGGATTCTCGCCAAGCTTGCCACCGATCACAAAAAGCCCAACGTATCCGGAACCCGTGTCCGTCAGGTCAGTGATTTCGGCGAGAACCTCCTCGTTGCAACCGTGGGAAGGGACCACGTGCTGGTGGTTCGATATTCCGGCCAACCTCCCGCCATCGGTGATCTCCGAGCGGTGATCGCTGCGGTCAACATCGCACTCGGCTGCGGCAAGCTGCAGCGGCCGGATGGGGCTGCGGCGTTGCCGGGTTCGAGGGGAGGGGACAAGACGACCCAGATCACCGGTTCAACCCCCATCGCCGTTTGCGGTTTGGAGGGCGGCGATCATCACGGTTCGACCGCCGGTCGTGACGTTCGTGGTTTCGACCCCGAAGGCGTCGCCGAATTGGAGCTTGCAGAGGCCCGCGACCGGTTCGAAAGATGGATGGTCGAACGCGCATTGGCGGCGTGTGACGGAAATCAAACGTTGGCCGCCGAACGGCTGGGTCTATCCCGCGCCGGCCTGTTCAAGAAGATGAGGAAAGTGGGCCTCTGAGGCTCGGACTTCGTTTTCCGGGCTCGCGTTTCTGAAGTGGGATCCGAGTCGACGGTCGGTGCTATTCTCTCCAACGCAGGAGGAGGCGGGCGTTCGCGGCGGTCTTCGGATCGTCGAGGAAAGTCCGGACTCCTGACGGGCAGCATGCCGGGTAACGCCCGGCCGTGGCAACGCGAGGGAAAGTGCCGCAGAGAGCAGACCGCCCGCCGGACGTCGACGGGTAAGGGTGAAAGGGTGCGGTAAGAGCGCACCGCCTCTCCGGTGACGGAGGGGGCACGGTAAACCCCATGCGGAGCAAGACCGAATAGGGGAGTCGAGGGTCGCCCGTCCCCGCCCCCCGCTTCGGCGGGAACGACTTCCGGGTAGGTTGCTGGAGCCGTACGGTAACGGACGGCCAAGATGAATGAACGCCGCCTCGAGGGCACAGAATCCGGCTTATAGCCTCCTCCTGCATTTTTGGTCCGCGGTGCCTGACACCACGGGCCAAAATTGCTCAAGCAGGGGTTTTACCTGAGATGACTGATTCTCACCGGCGATCTGTATCAAAATCTTGGCACGTCTCTTCCGGCAGAACCGCTCATCTTGAGTTATTGTTGGTGTTGCATGAGTACTTGGCGGTCGCTCGACCGAAACGAGCCTCTTGGCGTGGTCGCCCTGTCCGGGCCGGTGGACCCGGCGAGATTGGACGAGGGGCTGCAGGCCCTCCGCAGCTGGGGAAACCCGGTGTTCTTGGCGTCGAATCTCCGCGATCGGGAAGCCTATCTCGCCGGATCGGACGACGATCGTCTGGGCGGTCTCGTCGAACTCCTCGATCGTGGCGTGCGAACCTTGATTGCGGCCCGGGGTGGGTTCGGATCGACCAGGTTGCTGGATCGCCTTCCTTGGGATCGCCTCGTCGCCGATGAGGTTCGGTTTGTCGGTTTCTCCGATCTCACCGCGATTCTGAATCCCCTGGCTTCATCGGTGGTCCAGATCCATGGCCCGATGGCGGCCGCGGGTCTCGGCCGGAAGTCCAATGCGGCCAGACTCCGTGAGGTTCTCGATGGTCGATTGGTGGGTCGGACGCTGTTTCCGATCCCGGGGGATTGTGTGCTTCGTCACGGAGCTGCTGAGGGGATCGCGCTTGGTGGAAACCTCTCTTTGCTTTCCGCGTTGATGGGAACGCGGTGGGAGCCGGATTTCAGCGATTCGGTTCTCTTTGTTGAGGAGGTTTCTGAACCCCCTTACCGACTCGATCGACTGTTGACCCACCTCCGCGGCTCTGCTAGCTTCGCAGGGGTAAAAGCACTGATAGGTGGGAGTTTGCACGCCTGTCGACCAAATCGAGAGTGTCGTTCACGGTGGTCTGAATTGCTCCTTGAATCGGTGCCTGATTCGGTTCCCGTCATTATTGGAATGCCCTTCGGTCACGGAACGAGAAACCTGGCCTTTCCCGTCGGGGCGTCGGTTCGAATCGATACCCGGAGAGGTGCGCTAAGCTGGAGCGTGTGATGGCGAAGTTCAAAACGACCGGTTCCAAGGGGACCCACGACTCGCTCGATCCGATGCGGACCCAGTTTTCGTCGGGAGATGTCATTTTCGGCGAGGGCGATCTCGGACTCCAGATGTATGTCATCGAAAGCGGCGAGGTCGAGATCAGGAAGAAATTCGGCAAGGAAGAACGGGTTCTCGCGGTCCTGGGCAAGGGCGACTTCTTCGGCGAAATGTGCATGCTGGAAGAGGAGATTCCGCGATCCGCCACGGCGCTGGCATTGACCGATGTCGAAACGGTCATGATCGACCGTTCGGCCTTCACCTTTATTCTCAAACACAACCCGGAGATCACCATCCGGATCATGCGAAAACTGGTCCGACGCCTCAGACAGACGACGCACCTGCTCGAAGAGGCCGTCGGTCACAAGGTCGATATCGAGTCATCGGGGATCTCCAATGGACCGAAGACGAGTCTCGACCCCCGGGCGAGATTGGTCGAGGTCACATCCGGTCTCGTCTTCCCCCTGGCTCGGGACGGCGACACATCGGTCGGGCGCATCGACCCGGTCACGGGGATTCATCCCGATGTCGATCTCACACCCGTCGACGGAAAACGGTCCATTTCCCGCCGCCATGCACGAGTTCGACGTGAAGAGGGCGGTACCTACAGCGTGATCGAGGATGTCGGCACCATGAACGGGACCTTCGTCAACGGTGTCAGGTTGACGGCGGGACAACCCCACCCGGTGCAGAGTGGGGATACGGTGATCTTCGGAACGATTCAGTGCCGGTTCGAGATTGACCCCACCAGAGTCTGAGCCCGAGGCTGAGTTGCCGCTGGCTGCGGACGACCCGGTTCAGCGCATCGTCGGCATCGGTCCCAAGACCGCCGCTGCATTGGAAGCCATCGGGATTCGCCGCGTCGCGGACCTGCTGTTCCACCTCCCCAAAAGGTACGAAGACCGGGGAACGGTGATCAGCGTCGAAGACGCCGAGCACCATCACGGTTCGGTCCTGCTGCACGGTCGGCTCACCGCCGGCCCGGGTCGTTATGTCCGCCGCCGGCTTCACATCATTGACGGCGAGCTGGCCGACGACACCGGCACGATGGCCATTCGCTGGTTCAACCAGCCCTGGATGGGTGACCGCGTGGCCGCCGGAGTCGACGCCTTTGTCTACGGGGTCGTGGGCAGGGGAAAGACCGGCCGTAAGCAGATCGTGAACCCGGAGATCGAGATCGCCCCGAGATCGGCCGAGACGGACGAGGTGGTGCCGATCTACGGCCGGCTCGGTCCGCTTTCGGGCAAGCGACTCCGGCGGGTGTTGGATCAGGCCGTTGGTGGTCTCGGCGGACTCGTGGACCCCGTTCCCGCGGCGATCCGGCAACGGTTCGCGCTGCCGCCGCTCGCCGAGGCTCTCAGGCGTCTTCACCATCCGATGCTGCCCGAGGATCCGGGCGAGAGGGGTTCTTTCGTCACCGGTCTCAACGAGGGGTCGAGCAAGGAGCACACCAGGCTCGCTTTTGACGAACTCCTCGCGGTAGCTTCGGTCGTGGCCGGATACCGGACTCGGCGGCTCGAACAATCGGCGAGACCGGTACGCGTGTCGTCACGGTTCCATCGTCAGGCCGAACGGGCGTTGCCCTTCGATCTCACCCGGGCCCAGCGACGGGTCGTGGACGAGATCATCGGCGATCTCGGCGGATCCGTCCCGATGGCCCGCCTCCTCCAGGGCGATGTCGGTTGTGGCAAGACGGCGGTGGCGATCCTGGCGATTCTCGCGGTGGTCTCCAATGGCCGCCAGGTCGCCCTGATGGCGCCGACCGAGCTGTTGGCCGAACAACTCCATCGGACGGTCTCCACCGCCCTCGACCCATGCGGGTATCGCATCCGACTCCTCACCGGTTCATCCGCGGCGGCCGACCGCCGATCACGCCGGTCGGAACTCGCGAGGGGTGAGATCGATGTCGTTGTGGGGACACACGCATTGTTCCAGGAGCGTGTCGCCTACCGCGACCTCGGTCTGGTCATCATCGACGAGCAGCACCGTTTCGGCGTCGCCCAGCGGCAGCGGTTGCTCGACAAGGGCGACTCGCCCCATCTCCTGGTCATGACCGCGACTCCGATCCCGCGATCTCTGGCCCTCACGCTCTACGGCGATCTCGATCTGTCCCTCATCGATGAGCTTCCTCCAGGCAGGACCCCCATCCGAACCGAGATCCGGGACCCCGGGGCACGGGGGCGCATCTTCAGCTTTCTTCGTTCGGAGATCGAGGACGGCGGCCAGGGATATGTCGTCTACCCGTTGATCGAGGTCTCGGAGAAGCTCGAGGCCGCCGCTCTGGAGGAACACGAGAACGCTGTCCGCGGTGCGATGGGTGGTGTCGAGGTCGGCGTCCTCCACGGCCGGCTCGGTCGCGACCAACGCGAAGTCGTCGCGGACCGTTTTCGTCGGGGAGCGATCAAGGTCATCCTCGCCACCACGGTCATCGAGGTCGGGGTCGATGTCCCCGCCGCCTCGGTCATGATCATCGAATCCGCGGATCGGTTCGGGCTGTCCCAGCTCCACCAACTGCGGGGGCGGGTGGGACGCGGGAGCCGGAGGTCCTGGTGCATTCTCGTCACCGGTGACGATCCGACCGAACACGCGTTGCGGCGGCTCGGAGTTCTCGCCGCCACCAACGATGGTTTCGCCATCGCGGAGGCCGATCTCGAACACCGGGGGCCCGGTGAAATCATCGGACGGCGACAGTGGGGCGCCGAGAGTTTTCGTTTTGCCGACCTGCTTCGCCACCGCGAATGGGTTGTCCGCACCCGGTCTCTCGCCCGAGAACTGGCCGAAGAAGGGGGGCTCGGCGAGCTTCGCGAGGCACTCCTGAGGTTCTATCCGGTCGGTTCCGAGTTTTCCATCGGTTGAGATGGTCTTTTCGACAATGGCACAATGGCGCCACGGAGGCTCGATGAACGCTGATGCACCCCAGTTGGTGGTACGCCCCGAAGAACTGACCAATCTCGACGACTCGCCGCGGCACATGGCAGAAATCCCGGGAAGCCGGATGTTCGAGATCAAAGAGGCACTCGCGGTTTTCAGGAAGACCGACCCCGACGCCGAGATTTTCGACGCCAGCCAGGGTGATGGCGGTGCGAGCCTTCCCGGTGTCCCGCGCGAGGTGCTCGAGAAGGCGCACGAGTTGCAGCTCGAACACGGAACCGGGTACGACAAGCCCTTCGGCACCCCGATGTTCCGCCAGGCGGTGGTTGAAGACTACTGGCAACTCGACGCGGCCACGGGGTGGGGACCGGCCAATGTCCTCGCGGGTCAAGGAGGCCGCGATGTTCTGATCAAGGCCTACGAGGCCGTGCAGTTTCTCGGACGGCAACGCCGAGGAGACTTCGTGGCGGTGTCCAGGGTGCCGTGGATCTCATACAACTGGGGCCCCTACGCCGTCGGCGCCAACGTGCTTTTGGCCCCCGGTGACGAGAGCGAGGCCTGGACGCTGACGCCGGAGGCCGTCAAAGCCTGTGTCCAGGAGGCGGCCCACTACGACGGACGCGATGTCGTCATGCTGGTCATCACCAGCCCCGATAACCCGACGGGGAGGAGCATGACGCCCGACCGCCAGCTCGAACTCGCCAGGGCCGCGTTCGCCGCCGGGATTCCGTATGTGCTCTTCGATTGGATCTACCATCGCGTCACCGACGAGGCGCCGCACGATCTCAACGCCTTCCTCCTCGCTCTCGAACCCGAGGAGCGCGACCGCTGTATCTTCCTCGACGGCATCACCAAATCCCTCGGAGCGAGCAACATCCGGAATTGTCACCTGGTGGCGTCCACCGCCATGGTCAAGTTCATGCAGAGCCGCGCATCGCACGCGGTGATCCCCTCCTTTCATAGCCAGGCGGTGGCCATCGCGGCCTACCGAATGGGCTTCGACCGCGCGGCGGCGACGATCATCGAGCCGACCAACGCGAGCCGGAAGGTGATGGAGGCTTTTGTCGAGGCGCACGGCATCCGCGCCATTCTCGGGAAGGGTTACTACGCCTTTCTCGACATGGGTCCGTGGATCGACCGCGCCGATCTCGCCGACGGCGCCGAGCTCGGCGCCATCCTCGCCGAGAGATTCGGTCTCGCGGTGGTGCCGGGTTCGTACTTCTCGGAGTACGGCGCGCGTTGGATCCGCTTCTCCTACGCCCTCCCGCCGGACGTCACCCGAGCGGCAACGACCCGATTGTGGGAAGGACTCTCGTCTCTCTGACGGTGGGGAACTGAACAACCAGGATGCAAGGGAAACATCGCAGTTTCACCGCAAAGACGCCAAGAACGCGAAGAACATCGCAAAGGTCATCGCATGATTGACCCATCGCAACATCTCATTTGAGAATCCGCCCTGTCGGGTTATGGAAACGTCTCCGTCCAGGCGAGGGTGTCACCGGACTCGAAACCGTCGACAAAGAGCGTACCGAGTTCGTTGATGAGCCAAACCGAACTGCCGGCGGAGATATAGACATTGCCCTGCTCGTCCTCACCGAATGTCCTGAGAGAGAACAGGCTGTCGGTGAAGTTGAGGTCGACCGCGGACCAGGTCCCGCCGATTTCGTCGTACAACCCGGCCCAGACATCACCGCTGCAATAATCGCCGAAGAGATAGGCGCCACGAAGGCCCGGGGCCTTGACCCCACGATAACGATAGCCGCCGGTGACCGAACACCGACCCGATGCGTGTGAATACTCGAGGATCGGCATTTCGAAGTCGGGGATGGATCCGCAACCGGCGGTGTTGTAGGGTGCTCGCCCTCGTAGCAGCGCCAGCCCCAGTTCTCGCCGCCCGTGCTGGAGGCCGGTTGGAAGTCGATTTCCTCATAGAGATTCTGCCCGACATCGCCGATGAAGAGATCGCCGGTCGTGCGGTCGAAGCTGAATCTCCAGGGATTTCTCAGACCGTAGGCCCAGATCTCGCCGGCGGCGCCCGCGACGTCCACAAACGGATTGTCGGCGGGAATTCGGTAGGCGAGCGGGGGGTCGGAGTTGTCGATGTCGATGCGCAGCATCTTGCCGAGCAAGACCGCGAGGTTCTGAGCCCGGTCGTCGGGATCGCCGGCGCTGCCGCCATCGCCCATGCCGATGTAGAGATAGCCGTCCGGACCGAACTCGATCTGGCCACCGTTGTGATTCGAATAGGGTTGGACGATGCTGAGGATCTCGAACCCGGAACCCGGGTCGGCGATGTTCGGATCACCGGGCGTCACCGAGAACCGCGACACCACGGTGTCGCCGGAGCCGTCGGTGTAGTTGACATAGAAGTACCCAAGGCCTTCGTAGTTCGGGTGAAAGGCGAGCCCGAGCAACCCCTGCTCGTTGCCGCTCGAATTCACCACCGGATCGATGTCGAGAAACGGCGTCGCCAAGAGGGTTCCGTTCTCGACGATCCGGATGCGGCCGGCTTTCTCGACGATGAACAGGCGGTTGCTGCCGTCGCCGGCGTTGGTGACGACGACCGGCGTCGCGAGCCCGGTCGCCACCGGGACGAGCTCGAGTTCGGGCGGGACTGGAACCCCCGCAGAGGAGGCGGAAACCAGGCCGAGAATCACGATCGAGATTGCGAAATGGCGTCGTCTATCCAGGGCCCTCAATCCACGCATGTCATCACTCCCTTTGCTGCTGACTTGGATCACGTATTCGTCCGAGTACAATCGCACCCGAACGACGGACATTCCCAAACCGTTGAAGTCGGCCACCATCAGAGGACAGGAGGATGGGCGCAACTATGGGTCCAGGTCACAAAATGGAGTGGTACAAGTTTGCCGAAAAGGTCCAGATGGCCATCGAGTCGTCTCGTCAGAGCGATCCGTTAGGCGGGACCTCGGGACTCGAGGTCGAACTCAACATCCTCGACGGCGACCTCCAGCCGGTGGCGTCGGTGGGTACCGGTCCCGAACGTCGGTCTTTTGCCGACTATCTCCACGAAGACCGTCTCCCCGAGTGGGCGAGATCGAGCTTTCAGCTCGAAGTCTTTCATTGGATGATCGAGCTCACGACGAGACCGCACTTCAGCGCCCTGGAAACCGCGGCCGAAAGTCGTCTCCTCGAGGCGGTGCTGCTCAACACGCTTGCCGAACTCGAGCTGTCCCACGGCGAGGCATTCGGGACCCTGCACGGGAACATCCCGCACCCGTTCAAAACGGGCGCCGATTGTGTTCCCTCCGGGTGGAACCTCGCGAAGCGTCGTTATCTCGAAAAGTGCGTCGATCTTTACGGCGACCGTCTCGCCACCGCCGGAATTCACACCAACCACAGCTTTCCCGAGGCCCTCCTGTCCTGGGACTATTTCCACCTTCCGTTGAACGACCGGCAACGGATCACCATGGAGGACTATCGCAACCGGGCGGTGATCAACGCCACTCGACAGTTGCGGCCCTACTGCCCGTTGTTCATCGCCATCAGCGCCGCCTCGCCCCTGAGTTGGGAAGAGGTCGACGGTCGGCCGGCGTCGGTCCTCACCAATGTCGATTCGCAACGGTTGCTGGCCTTTCCCAACCCCGAAGATCTCGATGTCGGTATGCTCTACGCGAGCCACCAGGACTATCTGCGGATCTCCTACGATCTGGTCCGACGGGGAATCCGCTTCGGCGCCAACAACTGGACACCGGTCCGCGCCCGTTCCGACGTCGATCCGGTCAGGCGGAACATCCTGGCCACCAGCGACCAGCTCCGCGAACTCTACCGGCGCGGGATCTACGCCTCGGGCGAACACTCCAGTTTCGAGGATGCGGAGCGCGAGCTCATCATCGAGAAGCTCTGTGCCCGGGTGGATCTGCCGATGAACCGGGTGGAGGTGCGGACCGATGAGGGGGGCGACAGCTTCGAACTCTCCATCGCCAAGATCGTTTTCAAGGAACTGCTGATGCTGCGCAGTTACGCCGACAGCGACGGGGACGCAGGGTATCCCTACGATGCCGACGCCGTTCGTCGGACAAGGCGAGATGAAGCAATCGCGGCTCGTGACGGTCTCGATGGTGTCATCAGCCTCCCCGATGGAACCGGAGACATCGGCGCGCGTGAGCTGCTGGGAAGGCTACTGACTGAGATCGATCCGTTGGCCGAGGGACTCGGCTGCCGCGGCCAGTTGGAGCCTCTGCGTGAGATGGCCGCAGGTGGCCCGAATCCGGCTCAAGGCATCAGATCGTGGTTGCTCGGCGAACTCGGGTCATCGCCCCGCGTGCTTTCATCAGGCGCGACGGTGATACCGCGCGAACTCATGATCGATCTCGTGCGTCGTCGCCGCGAGACCATCGCCGGAGAAGTCGGGCGAATTGCCTCGATTCCCGAGATTCGAGGAAGCACGACCCCGGTCTTCGGCGAACTTCTCGATGGAATCAGGGCCATGACGCGGACCCAACCGTCCATGCCAATCCGACTTGACGACACCCGACCCACCATCGTGGTCGAGACCGGGACCGGGAGAACCCGCGAGGTCGTCGAACTCGCGGTCGAGCTCATCAAGATTCCGTCGGTGACCAATTGCCCCGACGAGAGACTCCCGGAGGTGCTGACCTGCGCGCGGTTTGTCGCTGGCTGGTTGCGGGAAGCGGGACTCGAGGTCGAGCTCTACGAAAGTGCTCGATATCCATCACTGGTTGCCGGTTTCCCCGGTCGGCTTCTCGCGCCCATCACCATGAGCGGCCACTACGATGTCGTTCCACCCGAGCCGGATGATCGCCAGTTCGTCCCCCGGATCGACGGTGATTATCTCTGGGGCCGTGGCGCCGCCGACATGAAGACGGTGGTGGCCAGCGCCATGGTCTGGATGAAGCAGATGGTCGCAGCCGGTCCTCCATACCCATCGATGAACGCCCTCCTGGTCGGGAACGAGGAGAACGGTGAGGGTGAGGCGTGGGGAACCCCGCACATCCTCGCCGACCTCGCCGAACGTTTCGGTTGGGCGCCCGAGATCATGCTTGTGGGTGAGCGCACCGGCGAGAGGGGTGACGAGCTCTATGGAACGGTCTGCCCCGAAAACCGCGGAGTCGCCCGATTGCGGTTCACCGCGAAGGGCAAAAAGGGCCACACCGGAACCGGCGCTGTTCCGGTGGATCTTCTCGACCGACTCATCGAGCTCAAGACCGTGCTTGCGTCGGTCTTCCATCGCCATCTCAGCCTCTCGAGTCTCGATGGCTGGGAGTCCGCGGCTCGATTTCCATTCCTCAACGTCGGCGATGCCGGGGTCTACAACATCACCGCCGGCGAGGGCGTGCTGGGTCTCGAGATCAGACCGATTCCCGCGGATGATATCGGAGCCATGAGCCGCGAGATCTCCGGTCTTTGCCGAGAGCTCGACATCGATCTCGATATCGAAGTGATGGAGGCCGGGGTCCGATGCCCGCCGGACAACCCCCACCTTGTCCGGCTCATCGAGAGCGTCGAGGCGGTCTCCGGCCGGCCGGCGGTGGTCGGCAAGAAGAAACCGGGATCGTCGGCTCGATTCGCCCCCGGAGGCAACGCCGTTGTCTGGGGTCAGACCGGAATCGGCCCGCACTCCAACGAGGAGCGCCACTTCATCCCGTCCATCGAGCCCTACCTTCAAATCCTCGACGACTTCGCCAAACGGAGCCTCAGCCCGTGAATGCCAGCGGCGGGCGCTGACGATCCCGGCGGCTCCGCCCGCCGGGGAGCCCGAATCACTTGAAGCTGCCGAGATCGATGCGGTTTGGCGACCCGCTCCGGCACCGAGGCTGCGACGACTTCGGCGGGTGCGACCCGCCGGGAGTCCGAATCCCTTGAAGCTGCCGAGACCGATGCGGTTTGGCGAGCCGCTCCGGCACCCAATGATGCGATGAAACCGGCGGGTCAGACCCGCCGCCGCAATTGGCGGCCGCCGCGGCCGTCAATTGCCGTCGAAAAAGCCGCCGATGCCACCCATCTTGCCGAGGACCGAACCCTCGCCGCGATCCTTGCCTCCGCCCTGGGGCGCCGCCTGCCAGATTCGGCCCGCGAGGCGGCTGAAGGGCAGCGACTGGAGCCAGACCTTGCCGGGTCCCGAGAGCTGGGCGAAGAAGAAACCCTCACCGCCGAAGATCGCGGATTTGACGCCGCCGACCAACTCGACATCGTAATTGACCGAAGGTTCGAGGGCGACGAGACAGCCGGTGTCCACCCGGAGTCGCTCGCCGGCGGCGAGTTCGCGCTCGATGATGGTGCCGCCGGCGTGGACAAAGACCATGCCGTCGCCCTCGAGCTTCTGCATGATGAAACCCTCACCGCCGAAGAGACCGGCGCCGATCTTCTTCTGGAACGCGATCCCGACCGTGACCCCCTTGGCGGCGCACAAAAAGGCGTCCTTCTGGCAGATCAGGGTGCCGCCGGCCTTGCCGAGATCGACGGGAATGATCTTGCCGGGGTAGGGCGAGGCAAATGCCGCCTTGGCCTTGCCCGACCCCTGATGCGTGAATACTGTCATGAAGAGACTCTCCCCGGTGAGCATCCGCTTGCCGGCGCCGACGAGCTTGCCCATGAAGCCGCCGTCCTGACCGCCGCCGTCGCCGAAGATGGTGTTCATCTCGATCCCGCTCTCCATGTACATCATCCCGCCCGCCTCGGCGACGATGCTCTCGCCGGGGTCGAGCTCGACCTCGACGAACTGCATTTCGTTGCCGAAAATCTCGAAATCGATCTCGTCGGCGCGGCTGGTTCGTGGTGCCGGCGGCGGCGCAGGTGCGGAGCTGGCGAGGTTCTTGAATTCGTCGACCGACTCGGCGGGAATCCACCCGCGCATTCCTTCGGTGAAGACGTGGTGCTTCCCCGTATATTCACCCGCCTCGAACTTCGCCCTGAGGACGCCTTCGCTGAACGGGCCGAAGCTCTGACCGTCAACCGCCACGTACCACTGCTTTTCGCTCATGGATCCTCCATCGTCAATCGTGTCCGGGGATTATACGCGGTCCCAGTCCAACAACCCCTGCTCACCGACGGGTTCCACGCAACGGGGATCTTCGTTTCTTGGTGAGTTCACCATGCTGCTCACCGGAACGGCCTCCATGCCCTCGGCTGAGTGGGGGAGGAGCATGGCCTCGGCGGCATCGGGGGTGAGCGGGCCCGTACCGATCCACTCGCTGAACCGCTCGGGAGGTAGGATGACCGGCATCCGATCGTGGAGGAAAGCGATGAACTCGTTGGGACGAGTCGTCAGAATCGTGCAGGACTCGATGGGGTCGCCGTCTGACGGAGTCCATCGCTCCCAGAGACCGCCAAAGGCAAAGGCCCGGCGGTCGGCAAACCGGATGTGATGCGGTTGCTTGCCGTATGGGGTACTGACCCACTCGAAGAAACCGTCGGCAGGGAGGAGGCATCGCCGGTGTTTGTAGGCCGACCGGAAGGACGGTTTGTCGGCGGCGGTCTCGGCCCGCGCGTTGATCAACTTGTTGCCGATCTTCGCGTCTTTGGCCCAGGATGGAATCAGACCCCAACGAGCCCACGCCCACTCCCGTTTCTCATCGGCGCCTGATCGAACGATGGGCACCGGCTGCGACGGCGCAATGTTGTATCGAGGAGACAGCTCAAAGAGCGGCTTCAACTCGAACAGAGTCGCGAGAACCGAAGCGTCAACCGTCAAGGTGTATCGACCACACATCAACCAATGGTATCGCGTCGAAGGAACGCGGTTCCGGCCTTGAACGGACGTTCCGCTTGTAACATTGTTCGGCACCGATTCCTTTGACGAACGAAGGCCGATCCGCCGAACAATGTTACGGGGGGAACTCGCGGCCACCGGCGATGCCGGAGCCATGTTCAGCATCGCGCTGACTGGATCGGATTCAGAACCATGATCACCGCGGGCGGGACGCCCGCACCACAATTGCGACCGCAATTCTGGGTAGGATCTCTCGGCCGTATACCCAGCGATCTCGGCATTCAACCCTCGTCGAGAAATCGTTGTGATGGTGCGATGGGTCAATAATTCGATGGCCTTTGCGATGTTCTTGGCGGTCTTTGCGGTAAAACTGCCATGGGATGTTTGCGTTGCACGCTTGATCCTTGACGATAGTGCCGATCTTTTGCCATACAGTATTCGGCACGTCCGCCGAAAATGGTACGCTTGGCGCTCACGCGACGATCGATTGAGATTCGGGAGATCAAGATGGCAGGAATTTTCAAGGCATACGACATCCGTGGAACCTATCCCGATCAACTGGACGAAACGACTGCCTTCCACGTCGGGTACTACTTCAAGGACCTCCTCGAAGAAGACGATCTCGCCCTGGGCCCCGTGGTTGTGGTTTCGCGCGACATGCGCTCGCATTCGGTGCCGTTGGCGACCGCGGTCAAGAACGGCCTTCGGGCCCGTGGCGTCGCGGTCATCGACATCGGGATCGCCGACACCCCGCAGAACTACTTCGCCACCGGTTTTCTCGGCGCTTCGGGTGGAATTCAAATCACCGCCAGCCACAACCCGGCGGTCTACAACGGGTTCAAGATGTCGCGCCACGACGCCATTCCGGTTTCCTTCGAAACCGGAATCGACCGCTTGGAGCAGTTCATTCTGGCCACCGACGTACCCACCGATCTCGAGCCCGAAGCCGGTGAAGAGGTCCGCGATGTCTTTGCAGATTACACCGAGCACATTCTCTCGCAACTCATCGCCAGCGAGCCCAGGCTCAAGCTCGCGGCCGACGCCGCCAACGGCATGGGGACGCTCTACCAGCCAATTCTCGAGCACCTCAACCTCGAGGTCACACCGCTGTACTTCGAACTCGACGGGACCTTTCCAAACCACGAAGCGAACCCCCTCAAGCCGGAGAATCTGGTGGATGTGGAGAAGGCGGTGAAGGACCACGGCTGCGACTTCGGCGTGGCCTTCGACGGTGATGCCGATCGCGCCATCATCATCGACGAGAAGGGCAACGCGATCTCGGCCGATATCATCACGGGTCTGCTCGCGCCGCGCTTTCTCAGGGACGATCCCGGTTCGGTCATCGTCTACGACCTGAGGTCCTCATGGGCGACCAAGGAGGCCATCGAGGAAGCCGGCGGCGTCGCCGTACGTGAGCGGGTCGGGCACTCCTTCATCAAAGCCACCATGCGCAAGCACGATTCGCCCTTCGGCGGAGAGCTGGCCGGCCATTTCTACTACCGGCGGAACTACACCGCCGACTCGTCCATCGGCACCGTCATCGAGGTGCTCAACCACCTCCGAGAGACCGGCAAACCGCTCTCGGAGCTGGTGGCGCCGCTCAAGCGTTATTTCGCCACGGGCGAAGTCAACTTCAAGGTCGACGACAAGGATGCGATGATCCGACTCCTGGCCAAGGACTTCGCCGACGGCGAGATCGACTATCTCGACGGGATCACCGTCCAATACGCCGACTGGTGGTTCAACGTCCGGCCCTCCAACACCGAGCCCTATCTGCGTCTGGTCCTCGAGGCCAGGACGGCGGATCTCATGGCGGAGAAACGAGACGTTCTTCTCGGCTATCTCGGGACTCCGGAGGCCTGACTGCGTTGACCGCAATTCTCGGAATCTCAGCCTTTTACCACGACTCCGCCGCCACTCTTGTGGTCGACGGGGAGGTCGTGGCCGCCGCACAGGAAGAGCGATTCACTCGAATCAAACACGACCACGGCTTTCCCGGCCACGCCATCGCCTACTGTCTCGGTGAAGCCGGGCTGACGGCGGAGGATCTCGACTATGTCGGTTTCTACGACAAGCCGTTTCTGAAGTTCGAGCGCCTGCTCGAGACCTATCTCGGCTTCGCACCGGTGGGGTTCCGCTCGTTTCTCAAGGCCATGCCCCTGTGGCTCAACCAGAAGCTCCACCTGCCGCGCGAGATCCGTCGGGAGCTCGGCGGCGGTTTCACGAGGCGCATCGTCTTCACCGAGCACCACGAGTCCCACGCCGCCTCGGCTTTCTACCCATCGCCCTTCGAAGAAGCGGCGATTATGACCCTCGACGGGGTGGGGGAGTGGGCCACCGCGAGCTTCGGCGCCGGACGTGGGAACCGAATCGAACTCAGCCACGAACTTCGCTTCCCCCACAGCCTCGGTCTCCTTTACTCGGCCTTCACCTATTTCACCGGTTTCAAGGTGAATTCCGGGGAATACAAGCTCATGGGGCTCGCGCCTTATGGAGAGCCGAAGTACGCCGATCTCATCACCGAAAAGCTCCTCGATCTGAGAGCTGACGGTTCCTTCCGCCTCAATCTCGAGTATTTCAATTTCTGCCAGGGTCTCACCATGACGTCAAAGCGTTTCGACGGCCTCTTCGGTGGTCCGCCGAGGCAGCCGGAATCGCCGCTGACCCAGCGCGAGATGGATCTGGCTGCGTCGATCCAGAAGGTCACCGAAGAGATCCTGATGCGGATGGTGCGCCACGTTCATGCCGCGACCGGCATGTCGAACCTGTGCCTGGCCGGCGGCGTCGCCCTCAACTGCGTCGGCAACGGCCGCATCCTCCGTGAAGGGCCGTTCGAACGAGTGTGGATCCAACCCGCGGCGGGAGACGCCGGCGGCGCGCTGGGGGTGGCTCTCTTCATCTGGCACCAGCTCCTCGGCAACGACCGCGAGGTCGTTCAGCCCGATGGGCAACGGGGCTCGCTGCTCGGCCCGAGTTTCGACGACGGGGACATCCGGTCCTTCCTCGACGGCGCCGGCGCGACCTACCACCACTACCCCGACCCGGAACTGCTCGACGCCCGTTTGGTCGAGCTCATTGAAGACGAGAAGGTGGTCGGGCTCTTCCAGGGAAGGATGGAGTTCGGTCCGCGAGCACTCGGCTGCCGTTCCATCATCGGCGATGCGCGGAGCCGCGCCATGCAGTCGGTGATGAACCTCAAGATCAAGTTTCGCGAATCGTTCCGACCCTTTGCGCCCATTGTCCTCGCCGAGAGGGCGGCCGAGTATTTCGACATGGCGGGGGACACCGACAGTCCCTACATGTTGGTCGTTTCACCCGTCGCCGCCGAACAGCAGTTGCCGGTTTACGAAGGGGATGGCGTCGGACTCGACAAGCTCAAGACCATTCGCTCGCGGATTCCCGCGGTCACCCACGTCGACTATTCGGCCCGTGTTCAGACCGTGGACAGGCAGCGGAATCCGCGACTTCATCGGCTCATGACCCGCTTCGACGAGAAGACCGGTTGCCCCGTTCTCATCAACACCTCGTTCAACGTCCGCGGCGAGCCCATCGTCTGCACCCCCGAGAACGCCTACCACTGTTTCATGGGAACCGATATGGATGTCCTCGTCCTCGAGAACACCATTCTGCTCAAATCGGAGCAACCCGTGAGCGAGGTCGATCGTGAGAGCTATCTCTCCCGATTCGAGTTGGACTGAGGAGGGGGCATGAGCATCGTCCGGATCAACCGCAACCCGACCCCGAAACAACTCAACCAGTTCGGTTTCATCTGGCTCGGATTTCTTTCATTTTTCGGCGTCATGGCGTGGTTCAAACTCGACGAACCAGGCCTCGCGAAGGGGCTGTGGGTGGCGGCCATCGTGGTCCCGGTCGTCGGTTGGTTGGCGCCGGCGTTCATGCGTCTGGTCTTCCTCGGGATGTCGTACGCCGCCTGGCCCATCGGATTTGTCGTTTCCCATGTCATCCTGGCGCTGGTCTACTATCTCGTGATGACCCCGATCGGGCTGGTGATGCGGTTTTTCGGGTATGATCCGATGACCCGCAAACCGGATTCGAGCGGTGGGAGTCTCTGGATCGAGAGGTCGACCCGCGAAGGCGGACCCGACGCATATTTCCGTCAGTTCTGAGGTGTGAAATGGCCGAAGACAAAAAATCGAAGACCGAGTTCGAACGCGGGGCCGAAGCGCCTCAGCAGGGCCTGCTTGCCGAGTTCTTCCACTTCCTGCTCAACAACAAGAAGTGGTGGCTGACGCCGATCATCGTGGTCCTCTTGTTGGTGGCGCTTCTCATCGTCCTCTCGGGCTCGGCGGCGGCGCCCTTCATCTACACGCTGTTCTGATCTGAACCGTTCTTCAAATCACGGAAACGGGCGGCTGCGGATGGGTTCACCGACCAAACCAACGGCACCGGGGGGTATCAGCATGCAAGTCCGCATCGTTTGGATCGTGCTTCTCATCGCGACCAATGCGGCGGCGGCCACGCTGGGGCCGGCGTTGGCAGAGCCTGGCGAAACCGACCATGGCGGGAAATGCCGAGACGGTTCAGGGCATTGAGTTCCGCTTCGGCAACACGATCTTCACCATCGACGGCGAGGTCGAAGGCGTGCTCGGCGGCGAGGGCACCGTCGGGTTCGCCTTCAAGGGTCGGGGCAACGCGGCCTTCACCCTCGAACCGGGCCCTTTCTTTCAGGCCAATCTCACCACCATTGGTGACGAGCTCGGGGAAAAATCCGTCGTCGACGGGGTCCTCGAACGCGATTTCGAGGGCGGCGTCTTCTTCACCAATCAGGTACCGGACAGCGCTCTTCCGGGGCGAGCACGTCACCTCGACGCGGCTCGCCGACATCGTCAACCGCTCGGTGGAGCGGTGGGGCAGCACCCGCTATACGGGAATCGATCACATGCTCGCGCCGATTGCCCTCGACGACATGGATCAGCCCGTTGTTCTCGCCGTCTTGTGGAATCGAGGGGATGACTCGGTCTTCATCTACGACCCCGTGAATCAGCATGACGAGCTCTACGGACGTCTGAGAAAGGAATCCGCCGCCGGCGGCTCGTACCACTATCTCGACGTCATCTTTCAGCAACCCGCCGGCCACGATCTCAAGACCCGGCCCCAGCAACGACTCGTACAGACCGCCATCGATCTGGAGTTGGTCTCCCGCGATAACGAAATCGTCAGCGAGGTCACAACGACGACCATCCAGGCCGGGGGAGAGCCGGTTCGGTTGGTGAATTTTTCGCTCGTCAACGGGCGATCGGAAGACGACCGGCCGTGGGACGACCAGGAGTTTCCGGTCGTGGTCGAGAAGGTGACCGATGCTCGCGGGCGCGAACTCGAATTTTCGCACAAGTACGACGAACTCCTGGTGCTGCTGCCGGAGGCGCTCCAACCGGGAGCATCGGTAACCATCACCGTCGAGGCCGAAGGTGGTCTCCTCAAGAATTTCAGCGGCGACGCCTACCTGGTTCTCGGCAACATGGCCTACCTTCCGCAACTCGCGATCTATGACACCGCGGCGAGCTTTCACTCGGTGGTCAAGGTCAAAGAGCCCTTTATCGCAATGGCCTGCGGCAGAACCGTTCGCCGCTGGGTCGAAGATGGGATGAACTGCGTCGAATCCATCGAGGAGAATCCGATCGCGTTTCCTTTCGTGATCGTCGGCAAGTTCGTGGTCACTCAGCAAGAGGAGGAGGGCTTCGACATCCGGGTTTACTCCTATGCCAGTGCCAAGAAGAGAGGCGCCAAGAACCTGATCAACAACGGTCTCGCGGTCCTCGATTTCTATTCCAACGGGATGGAGCCCTTCCCCTACAAAGAGCTCGAGGTGATCGAGATCCCGTACTACCGCCACTTTTTTTGGCAGGCGCCGGCAGGCCTGGTCGAAATCACATCGGAAGGCCTGAGCCCCCTGAGCGGCGATTCGAGCGATCTCAACACCATCATCAAGCGCTACGCGTCCAAGGGTCAGAACAGCCGCTACGCCCACGAGATCGCACACCAGTGGTTCGGCAACCTCGTCAGCTGGGGGACGCCGTACGACAACTGGCTGTCGGAGTCTTTCGCCGAGTACCTCTCCTACCTCTTCATATCCGAGGGCGCCAAGGACAAGACCAAAGCAAAGGTTCAGCTCCGCGAGTGGGAGACCGATGTCAAAGAATGCAGCGAGTTTTCGAGCATCTACGGCGCTTCGGCTCTCAACGGAAACCAGACCCATGCCGAGTGCTATACCCAACTGCTTTACGGTAAGGGCCCGTATGTCCTGCACGCTCTTCGGCAGGATATGGGAGATGCCACCTTCAAGAAGATGCTCTTCTTCCTGACGACGCAGGCGGCCAAGAAACCGGGGATGAAGATCATCACCGAAGACGTGATCCTCTTTGCCAATGCCATGACAAACAAGGACTATCACCCCTGGTTCGACAGGTACGTCTACGGCACCGAGATCCCAGCCAAGACCTGGTAGGCCTTGCCTCTGAATCGGAGTGTGGGAAGATCAGACGATGAACGGCTCCCGTGTCTTTCGTTCCGGGCTTTCTGCGACGCTGCTCACCCTCGCCGCGTCGGTGGTGGTCATCGCCGGTATGCGGGCGGCCCAGAACCTCGTCGTGCCCTTGATGTTGGCGCTGTTTCTCGCCATCATCGGGGCGCCCGGAGTATCGTGGCTGACGCGCAAGCGGGTGCCATCGCCGGTGGCCATCCTGCTGGTGGTCATTGTCATGTTGGCCGTCCTCACCATCGTCGGCATCGTTCTCGGCAGATCGGTCAATCTCTTCGTCGCCGCGATTCCGCAGTATCAGGCTCGAATCGACGGACTCGTCGAGTCGATCCCCGGATCCCTGGAACGGTTCAACATCGACATCGACGAGACCGAGATCAACGAGATTCTCAGCCCGGGATCGATCATGAGTTGGGTCGGCAGCGGACTCAAGGGTCTGGCCGCCCTGCTCGAAGAACGCGTTCGTCATCTCGCTCATCGTGGTCTTCATGCTCATGGAAGGAGTCTGGATCCCGACCAAACTGCGGGTGGCGTTCGGGGAAGAATCAGGCACGGTTCAGCAGCTCTCACACGCCGCGGCCCAGATCCAACGCTATCTCGCGGTCAAGACCGTCATCAGTCTGGCGACCGGGACCTTCATCGCCATCTGGACCGCGGTCGTGGGTCTCGATTTCGTGCTTGTCTGGGGCCTCCTCGCTTTCCTGCTCAATTTCATCCCCACCATCGGCTCCCTCATCGCGGCGGTGCCGGCGGTTCTGCTCGCCCTCGTCCAACTCGGCCCCGGTGCGGCGCTCGCGGTCGGGATCGGTTTCCTCATCGTCAACGTGACCTTCGGCAACATCATCGAACCCAATGTCATGGGGAGAACGCTCGGGCTCTCGACCCTGGTCGTTTTTCTCTCGTTGGTGTTCTGGGGATGGGTGCTGGGGAAGGTCGGGATGCTGCTGTCGGTGCCTTTGACCATGATCATCAAGATCATCCTCGAGTCCAGCGAGACCACAAGACCCATCGCAATCATGCTCGACAACGGTCGAGCGGCGGCGGAGCGCGTCAAACTCGAAGAGGAGGCGGCCGCCGAGGCGGAGCGGATGTCGGATAATTCTTAATTCTTCAATTCTCAATTTTTAATTTTCATCGCAGACGCACCGGGACGGATTGCGATGGAATTAAGAATTAAAAATTGAGAATTGAGAATTGAGAATAATGCAGCAACCATTCACTCCGCGGTAACATCCTAGACACGGGAGAGAAATGGCAGCACCGCAAAGAACTCCAAACAGCGATCTCGCCAAGGCCGAGTGGTGGATACCGCTCGCGGTGGGGTCGGGCCTCGTGGTGGCGGTTGCGCTCGTGGCAGCCGTCTTTCTCGGCCGACCGGCGGACGAGCGCCCGGAGCCGGCAGCACCCCTGAGTTCGCGGATCGGCCTCGCCGCGCGGGCGGCCCTCGTGGCGCTGGGGTCCGACGAGGAGGACTTCGAAACGGCCCGGGCCGAGCTTCTCGAGGTCCTGGATGCGCGGAGCGCGGATCTCCCCGACGAGGCGCAGACGACGGTGAGCGAGAACCTCGAGATCATTGGAGTTCAGATCACTGCGATTTCCGAAGAGCTTTCTCGCGATCCGGAGAATCAACGTCTTGCGAGACTGCTGGCTGCTGCCTACCAGCGCGAACTCGAGCTGCTTCAGAAGGCTGCGGCTCTACCCGGGATGGACGGTACAGCCGAAGGCTCCTGAGAGTTCCCGCCCAATTCATCGGCAAAAGGCATACAATGCTCCGGTCGATGGATGGAGGTCCTAGATGCAACGTTTTCTCGCTTGGTCACTCGTGTGGATATTGGTCTTCTCATTTTCCGTCTCCAACTCCGCGGCGACCGTTCCGAACGGTGTCCCGGACCCGGAGTCGGTCTTCAAATTCAAACCCGGCGCCGACCGAAAGCTGATCGACTACGAGCAGCTCATCGACTACCTCGGGCGGGTGGCCGAAGCCTCTCCGAGAGTCCGCATCTCTGAGATCGGGCGGACGACCCTCGACCGCCCCATGAAAATGATCTTCATCTCGTCGCCCGAGAACCTCGACCGTCTCGATGAGATTCGTTCGATCAACCGGCGCCTCGCCATCGATCCGTCGATTCCGGACGCCGAGCGCCAGGCCCTCATCGAAGAGACGCCGGTCTCCCTGATGGCCACGCTGTCGATGCACTCCACCGAGGTGGCGCCGGCCCAGACCCTTCCATTGCTGACCTACTCACTGGCCACGACCGATGATCCGGAGACCCTGAAGTGGCTGGATGATGTCGTCATCATGGTGGTTGCCTGTCTCAACCCCGATGGAATGGACATGATCGTCAACCACTACCGGGAGAATCTCGACACCCCGTATGAGGGCGGGTCCATGCCGGGGCTCTATCACCACTATGTCGGCCACGACAACAACCGTGATTTCGTCGCGCTGACCCAGGCCGAGAGCCAAGCCGTGAGCCGGATATTCTCCACCGAGTGGTATCCCCAGATCCTCATCGACAAGCACCAGATGGGGCGGACCGGTCCGCGGTACTTCGTTCCGCGGTATCACGATCCCATCGCCGAAAACATCGACGGCGGGTTGTGGAACTGGTCGGATGTCTTCGGCTCCGGCATGGCGCGCGAAATTGGGGCTTCGGGTCTCACCGGTGTCGCCAGCAACTGGACTTTTGACGAGTATTGGCCCGGTGCGACCACGACATCGCACTGGAAGGGCGTCATCAGCCTGCTCACCGAGGCCGCGAGCGCCAAAGTCGCGACCCCGGTCTTCGTCGAGAAGAACGAGCTCCGGGTTCGCGGCAAGGGCCTGTCGGAGTACAAGAAGAGCGTCAACATGCCGAGCCCCTGGCCGGGCGGCTGGTGGCGTCTCGGTGACATCGTGCAATACGAGCTGGCTTCGTGGCGAGGCGCCCTCAAGACCGCCGCCGCCATGCGTCGGGAGATTCTCACCTTCCGCAACGACCTCTGCCGCGCGGAGGTCGAGCGAGGCCGGACGGAGCCGCCTTTCTACTACGTGATCCCGGTGATCCAGCATGACGCGAGCGAACGCGACCACCTCGTCGGGTTGCTCGGCGAGCACGGCGTCGAGATCGAGAGGCTTGCCGAGGATGTGATGGTCGAGGGCCACAGCTTTGCAGCCGGAGATCTCGTGGTGCCCCTGGCACAGGCCTACCGACCCTTCATCAAAGAAGTCATGGAGCACCAACGCTACCCGGTGCGCCACTACACCCCCGGAGGCGAGATCATCCGTCCGTACGACATCACCAGTTGGTCCTTGCCCTTGCACCTCGGAGTTACCGCCATCGAAGTCGAGACCCGTTCCGAGAGCCTCGAGGCGGCTCTCGAGAGCTTTGCAGCCGAGGCGGCCACGGATCCCCAAATCGACCCGGGATGGGGCGTCGCGCTCGATCCCCGCGACACTGCGAGTTTTCGAGTCGTCTTTGGCGCTCTCGAGGCCGGGGCCCGGGTGTCACGGGCTCCTGAGGGCTTGACAGTGGAGGGAGTCAGTCTTCCGGCAGGGGCTTTCGTGATCGAAAAACACCGGGGGTACCTGGGCGAAGGACTCGACAAGGTGCGTTCCTATCCGCTTGAGGCCCGGCCCGATGCGGTACTGAAACAGGTCTCGAAACCCCGCGTCGCGTTGATCGAAACCTGGTATCACGACATGGACGCCGGCTGGACGCGGTACCTCCTCGAGGACTTCGGCGTGGCCTACACCCTGCTCAGGCCCGGTGATGTGGCCGAGGCCGAACTCGGCAAGAATTTCGATGTGATCATTCTGCCGGACGCCGATGAAGATGTACTCACAAAGGGCAAATACGAGAGCAGCGGCCCCTACCGCGTGAACGACTATCGACCGGAGTACCGCAAGGGTCTCGGCGACGATGGAGCCAAACAGCTCAACGCGTTCATCGAGGGCGGCGGGATCATCGTGGCCTGGGGGAGATCAACCGGTCTCTTCTTCGAGAATCTGACCTTTGGCGAGGGTGACGAGGCTTTGGAGATCGAATTTCCCGTTAGGGATGAGGCGGAGGACCTCGCCGACCTTGGGTTCTACGCACCGGGCTCGTTGCTGGCGGTGCACCTTAACACCGATCATCCCGTCAACTGGGGGATGCCCGACGAATTCGGAGTCTTCAGCCGAGGGCGGCCCGTCCTCGAGACCGGAGTACCCATCCTCATCGCCGATCGAAGCGTCCTGGGGGTCTTTCCCGAGGACGACATCCTCCTCAGCGGTTATGCCGAGAAGGTCGAACTCCTGGCGAACCGGCCGGCGATGGTGTGGGCCCGAGCGGGCAAGGGGCAGTTTGTGTTCTTCGGTTTTTATCCCCAGTTCCGGGCGTCAACGCCGGGAACCTTCAAGCTCCTCTTCAACTCGGTCCTGCTGCCGAGGCTCAACGAGGATATGGCGGGAGTCGCCAGCCAGACTTTCTGAACCGAGGAACCCGAGGCGCTTCCACACCGGGCCGGCTGACGCCGGCCCGGTTGATTTCCAACGCGCTCAGGGAGCGGGGGTGATTCTGGTTCCGCCCTGACGTTCGCGGGCCTGCATGACGAGGCGGACGTTGTCGACATACCAGCCGTCCTGACCGTTGCAGCCATCGGTGCCGAAATCGAAACGCAGCACGATGCTGTCGCCGCCGCGGGCGTAGGCGCTGAGATCGACCTGGGATTCGCCCCAGGAACCACGATAGGTGGTGGCGTTGGTGCCGACAAAGGCCTGTTCTCCGGCCAGCGGGTTATCGTTCCACTGCGGCGCCCGGAGTTCATCGTTATAGGAGTTGAAGATGAAGGCGTCTCCCGAAACGAGTTCGAAGGCCCCGCCGTTGACGCTGATCTTGAGGTTGCCGCCGTCGACCCGATCCTCGGTGGCGACATAGTGGTCGAAGGTCAGGACCGGTCGGGACGCGAGGGGCAGGACGATGGAAGGACTGTCGAGGCGCACGACTCCGGACTGGTCGTTGCTGCCGCTCTGACAGTTGCCGAGATCGGGGCTGTCCATGGCGTAGAAGGCGCCACCGTCGCCGCCATCGGGCACGCTCTCCGTCCAGAGCCAGTCACGGGGCACATACTCGGGGAAGACGCCTACGTTGCTCAGGGTCCACGAGGCCGGACGGGCGTCGAAAGCCTCGGAGAAGACCTCGATGTCACCCGCCACAAACGGCGCATCGGGATCGAGGACGGTCTTGAAGTTGCACTGGGACGGCCACTCGCGCATCTGGGTCGCGAGCATGGCGGCATTCACGGCTGCACAGTCCGCGGCGGTGATCACATCCGCCGAAACCTCACCGGTGAAGAGATCCGGCAGGGGAGCGCCGAGAAGATCCTCGCAACTGGTGGCGAGGACCTCGGCGTGGTCACGGAAGTCCGACAAGGGGAACTGGTAGACGCTCATGGCCCGCCAGTAGACGTGGGCCGCCCGGGTCAATCCGATGGCCGGGACTTCGATCCCATTGGCGGATCCGCCATCGACGAGCATGGCGAAGGCGTGGTTCGGGACGCCGCTGTTGGTGTGCACGCCGCCGTTGTCACCGTCGCTGCAGTAGTAGTTGTTGGAGAACACCGAACCCGGGTCGCCCAGGCATTCCGGATTCCACATGTCGCGAATCGCGCCGCCGAAGGCGGAGCTGTCCTCGGCGACGAGCCAGCGCAGCGAACCGTCGCCTCCCGAGCTCATCTTCACGACGACTCCGTCGGCGATGGCGGCCCGGATGGCGTCACCATCGCTGCGGCCGATGAAGACCGCGGGGATCGAGAGTCGACCGCCGCCGGTCATGGTCGTGATGTTGTCGTTGAGCGGGTTGACGACGATGGCCGCGATCGCTCCCGCGGCCTCGGCATTGGCCACCGGTGTGAGGAATCTCTCTGAGCAATTGGCCATGGTGATGAGCGCCACCTTTCCGGCCTCGAAATCCACGAGAGGGTCACACGCGTCGTTCCCGAGACCGACACCGTCGTCGGCGAGGGCGACGGTTCCGGAGGCGTTCCAGGGCGGGGCGGGGTTGAAGCTGGCGGAGCGGGCGTCCATGGGTCCGGCGATCGAGGCCGGGGCTTCAACGACAAACTCGATTTCGCCGATCGATGTGGCGGCCGAACAGGTGGCCGCGGCCCGGACCGTGCTTGGTGCATCGGTCCCGGAGTCGTAGAGCAGATCGACGATCTCGCCGAAAATATCCGAGTAGCTTTCGTTGAGCGCTCCACTCTGCCAGGCATAGACGAGGCCGTGGGTCTCCTGGGTGTAACCGTGGGTCCACTCGTGGGCCACCACGTCATCGGTCGCAGACCCGACACAGAAGCTGGTGGATGAACCGTTGAAATAGGCGTTGGGGCAATCCATCCCGTCTCGATCGTAGTAGCTCCGCATGTTGCCGTCGTCTCCGGTCCAGGAAATGAAGCTCCCACCGGAAACATTGGCAAAGGTGTTATAGGTCTGCTCGGCAACCTCGATGAGATTGTTGATCTCGCTGTCACGGAACGGTCCGCTGCCCTCGTACGGGACCGGATCGCCTTCCTGCCACACCAGGTTGCTGCCGGTGTTCTCGTAGATGAACCGATTGATGTGCTCGACGCCGCTGATCTGTTGCAGGAGCCGACCGTCGTGGGCGTCGACAAAAAGGTGCTCGCGCACGCCTCGGCCATCGGTGACCTCGATCCGCCAGGTCAGGTGGGTGCTGCCGTCACGACCCCAGATCAAGCCGTCGTGAAAGACGACGAGTTCGGCGATGGAAACCTCGAGATCGAGGGCATCCACGCCCTGCTGTTTGGCGACCAACAGACGCGCCCTCTCGCGAGCCTGGTCGACACCGAGTCCGGGGCTGACCCGCTCCACCGGGGTGACCGGGACCAGACTCGAGTTCGCTGCGACCAACTCGCCCGCGTCATCGAAGTGGAGACCCATCCTTCCGCCGAATACCGGAACACCACGATGGACCTGGTCGTAGATGAGGTGGGTGTGGCCGAGACCGTCGGTCCGCTCGCGAATCCGCTCGAGTTCGATCCCCGGAGCATCGATCCCGAACGCCGTTCCGTGCCGAAGCAGGAAAAGGTCGCTCTTTTCTTCCACCGTCGTCCCGTCGCTCACCACGGCGCCGGGCCGGAAGCGAGCCAATCGCACTGCCCCGGTGACCGGATTCATCGTCGGCTCGACCTCGGCGACCGAGGAGAGACGGGTGATCGCATCAGCACGCAGGGCGGCTTGCGGTGATGCGGCGTTTGCCGAGAACCCAAGGGTCGTCAGAAGAAGCACCGAGGCGAGAAGTAATCTGAAGTTCATTCGATTGGAGTCCTTTCGGGCGGGGAATCAGCGCGATGAAGCGCTGATTGAGATCATCGTAAACCAGGACGCATAACGAGTACACCCCGGCATGTCATTCCGGCGTCAAAATTCTCGGTTGCCATTCCCGGCGGCGGAAGCACGAAGTGCCGCCGTTTTCCAACCCCGCTCATGGACGTCGGGATGGTAGCTCAGGTAACCGGGATAGTCCGCTCGCGCTCGGGCGACAGCCTCCGAGTCGAGGCGAACGACGGCCAGGCGTTCGGTGGTTTCGACGAGGATCTCGCCGTCGGGAGCGATGACGGCGGACGGTCCTCCGAAAGGTGAGGATTCGCCGGACGAGGGACGGTTGACGGTGACGACGTACGCGGCCGATGTCACGGCATCGGCGCGGAGGACCAGCCGCCACCGGGGCCAGGTCTCGGCCGGCGTGGCCCTTGGGACGATAATCGCCCCGGCCCCCTGAGCGGCGAGGAGCTGGCACCCCGAGGTCCGATTGGCGTCGGAACAGATCTGGATTCCCAGGGGCAGCGCAAATCCGGAGAGCACCGTCGGCGGCTCGGTTCCGGGCTCGTAGTGGGCGGCCTCCCAGAAGTCCTCTTCGTACGGAAGATGGACCTTTTGATAGCTCGCAGCCAACTACCCACGTTTGTCGAAGAGCAGGGCGGTGTTGTGTCGTTTCCCGATTTCGGGGTCGCGAACGATGGCGCCGCCGAGAACCGCGATGCCCGCGTCGCGGGCGGCGTTGGCCTGCAATCGGTGGCGTCGTCCCCTGCCGGTTCCTCGGCATCCTCGGGGTTCACCTCCCGGTCTGGCGGGGACCCAGGGATCGAGCGGGAGTTCCGGCAGCACCGCGAGGTCGGCTCCGGCAGCCCGCGCTTCGCGGAGACGGCGCGTGAGGCGTTCGCCGTCGAGATCGTCGAAAAAAGACTTCCGTGACGAGGGCGATGTTCAGGCAGGAATGGCTCATGTAGGCTACGGTATCGCGGGCGCGCCGCGGACTCAAGGCTGCGGAACTCCGAGGAGGGGATCCATGCGAATTGCGCTCATTCAACAGCCGGCGGATCACGACCGACGGGCCAATCTCGAAAAGGGCCTCGCGGCCCTCGAAAGGGCGGCCGCCGAGGGTGCGAATCTGGCGTGTTTCGCGGAATTGGCCTTCGAGCGGTTCCACCCCCAGAAGCGCGCGGAATCGGGTTTCGAGCAACTGGCTCAGACCGATCCCCGGCCCCGTCACCGAGGCGTTCGCCGCCCGAGCCCGCGAACTCGGCGTCGTGGTGGTGCTCAACCTCTACGAACGGGACGGCGATCGGTGCTTTGACACGTCGCCGGTGATCGACGCCGACGGCACTCTCCTCGGCAAGGCACGGATGATCCACATCACCGACTACGAGTGCTTCTACGAGAAGGGTTACTACACCCCCGGCGACACCGGCGTGCCGGTCTTCGACACCGCCGCCGGACGGGTCGGCGTCGCCATCTGTTACGACCGCCACTACCCCGAGCAGATGCGGGCCCTCGCGTCTGGCCGGCGCCGAGATCGTCGTCGTTCCCCAGGCGGGATCGGTGGGGGAGTGGCCGGACGGGCTCTACGAGGCCGAGTTGCGGGTCGCGGCCTTCCAGAACGGCTATTTCACCGCACTGTGCAATCGGGTCGGGCCCGAGGAGCGGATGGTCTTCGCCGGTGAGTCGTTTGTCTGCGCGCCCGATGGACGGGTTGTCGCGCGTGCGGGGTCCGGGACCGAGGAGATTCTCATCACCGACATCGATCTCGCGGAGGTCGGGCGGTCCCATGCCCGCAACGCTCTTTCTTCGGGATCGCCGACCCGAGCTGTACGCGGCCTGGCTCGCTCGCCATTGAAACCAACGGTCAGCGAGCGTTACATTGAACGAGGGGACCTGGATGGAACGCCAGCTCGAGACAGCGGCCAAGAAACGTCGAACAGACTCCACTCTCGGGTTCGTTGATCCTCGTCGTCGACGACGACGAGGACATTCGCACCTTTCTCCTCGCTCTCTTCGCCGATCACGGCGCCGGACTTTGTGAGGCCGCCGACGGCGATGAGGCCATGGAGATGGCGAGGACCAAGACACCCGGATCTCATCACCCTCGATCTTTCCATGCCCGGTCGGGACGGCGTAGCCACCTTCCGTGATCTTCGCGAAGATCCGCTGACGAGCGAGATTCCCGTCTGCATCGTCACCGGTCACCCGGAGTTCCGCCAGGTCATCTACGACCGGCCCGTCAGGGCGCCGGAGGGGTTTGTCTGCAAACCGATCAATCCGGACGAATTGGTCAAGACCATACGCCGGATTCTCGCGCTGGGCAGCCGGCGCCGCGCCCGCCACAACTGAAGTCGGGGCTTCCGCCGACATCGGACCGACCGGTCGACCATCGGCGTCGGACTCGCGCCCCGGCCGGACTCGAAGTGTCCCGCTCAGACCAATTCGTGGACGTATTTCTCTCGCGCCAGACGCCAGAAGACCACGAGAAACGCCGTCAGCGGGATGGCCAGAATCATCCCGGAGATGCCGCTGAGCGCGGTGCCCCAGAAGAAGATCGCGATGATGATCGCCACGGGATGGAGCCCGGTGCGGTCGCCCATGATCTTGGGTGTCAGGAAGTACCCTTCGATGGACTGGACGACGGCGAAGACGACGAGCACCGCCGCGACCCTGACCGATACCGCCGCCATCCTGGAAGAACGCGATCGGCAACGCGGTGGCGAGACCGATGATGTTGCCGAGGTAGGGGACGATGTTGAGGAATCCGAGGGTGATTCCGATGACCGCGCCGTACTTGAGGCCGGCGAGGCTGAAGCCGATGGCGAAGAGCAATCCCTGGATCGAGGCGATGACGAGCTGACCGCGAAAAAACGCCACCATGATGTTCACGAACTCACCGACGAGATAGAGGATGTCCTTGCGGGTCTCGGGCTTGAGAAAGGGGAGAACGCCGTCGAGGTTCTTCGGGCTCGTCGACTCGGCCATGAGGAAGAACGAAAAATAGATCGGGAACACCGCCCACCCCATGAGGCCCACGACCCAGGTGATGAGACCGGCGCCGGCCGAGAGCGCCTGACGTCCGACCACGCCGAGGCCGCTGATGAGCCCTGCGGTTTGTCCCTCCATGCCGGTCTTGAGCTGCTGCGCGTAGGGATTCTCGTTGATGAACGTGCTCATCGCCGGTGAGTTGGTCTTGACCCACTCCACGGCCGTCGACCACAACCCTGGAAGAGTCTTGATGAGACCGGTGATCTGCTCGATGACGAGCGCCCCGAAAAAAAAGACGAGACCCGCGACCGGGATGGTCACCGAGAGAAAGACCAGCAGCAGCGCCACCACCTTGTTTGCGCGGAACCGGTTCCGGATCCAATCGTAGAAAGGCTTGAACACCAACGCCGCGACGCCGGCCACCGCGAGGGGGAGCAGGACGTTGGTGAAGCGATGCACGAAGGCGCCGATGATCCAACCAACGAGTCCGATTCCCGCCAGGATGACGACCGCCGACAGGATGGTGATCGCCGTCGCGACGGTACTTTGTTGCCGTTCGCTCAATTGAAGTGGCATTTGGCTCCTCCGCCCTTTTCTCAATCGCGGGCCAGCATCGCCGTCAACGCCTCATCTCATCCTGAAATGCCTCGATCAGGGCCGCTGGATCCGGGACCAGACCGACGTCGGTGACGACGCCCAGCCGGACCTGGCCGGCGTAGCTGAGGATACTCACTCCGAGACCGAGATGGGCAGCCTGGGGCACCCAGAACATCATGCTGCGCATGGCCTTGCCGGCGAGGTAGAACTCCTGGCGCGGGCCCGGGAACGTTGGTCATCACGGCCGAAGCCTTGGAACCGAAGAACTTGACCGCCAGGCTCTCCACCGATCGAGCTCGCCGTCCCGAGCGCGTTGAGGACGGCGTAGGTCACCACGGCCTCGGTGGAGTTCTTGATGGCGTCCATCCTCAGCTTGAGCTCGCGCAGATCCGGGCGGTTCGATCTTCCATCCCGACCGGCAGCGAGAGAAAGACCAGACCGAAACGGTTCCCGAGCTCCTCGACGGCGTCCTCCGGGCGGAGATTGACGGGGATGATCGCCCGGAGATCGAGATCGGGTCCGACCTCCTCGCCTCGAGAAACGAGATAACGCCGCAGGGCGCCGGTGACCCCCGAAAGCAGCACATCGTTGATCGTGGCGTCCGCGGATTTGCTGAAGGCCTTGACCTCGTCCAGTGAAAGCACGCTCGACCACGCGCACCGTTTTGGCGGTGCCGAGATCGCCCTTGAAGAGGGTCGCGGGGTCGCCCGGCATGAGCGCCAGTCGACCGAGGACTCCGGTCGCCTTGATTCCCTCGCCGGCGAGTCCCGACGGCGCGCGCCGGATCCAAAACGGTGTCGACGGTTCCCTCGACGACCCTGCCCGTGGCTTTGCGGACCGAGTACAGGGCATCGTTGACGACCTCGGGCAGCCAGAGGCCACCGCCGAGAGGCGCTCTCCTGCGACGGGTCCTGCGGACCGCCGGGGAACCGGCAGGGGAGTCGTCGGTCATCCCGAGCAGGACCCGCACCAACGCGATCCCGTCGGCGATACAGTGGTGGATCCGGGCGACCACGGCGGACCCGCCCCGGTAGTTTTCGATGTACTGAAACTGCCAAAGGGGTTTTGTGGTGTCGAGAGGGGTCGACATGAGCGTGCTGACCATCTCCTGGAGTTCTTCCTGGCCGCCGGGATCCGGCAGCGCCACCCGCAGCAGGTGCGAGCGGAGGTTGAAGTACTTGTCCTCGACCCAACGCGGGCCGACCATGGGCAGGGGAGATTCCACCACAACCTGACGAAAGCGGTCGTAGCCGAGGAAGCGGTCCTCGATGAGCTCCTTGAGCTTGTCGAACTCGAGCTTCTCGTAGAACGACAGCACCCCGGTGATCGTCATCAGGTTGGTGCGGTCCTCCATGTGAAGCCACGCGGCGTCGACATTGGACATCGCCTCGCCCGGGAGCAGACCCATGAATCCTCCTCGAAGCCCATCCAAACAGGAAAGTGCTGCTCAAACTCTAGCAGAACGCAGCCCGAAATCGTTTATCGGATGCGTCTGTTGTTGCTCAGGCTGAGAATCCACTCCGCCTTGTCGACATCCGGCTTTTTGAAACCCGCGAACCGATCCAGGAGGGCTTCGGGGTCCTCCTCCACGATGATCATCGACCGGTGCTCCGGCCTGATGAAGAGCTGATCCTGCGCTTCGTCGAGAAACTCCACGAGCTTGTCGAAATACCCCGAGATGTTGAGCAGGCCGCAGGGTTTCGTGTGGATTCCGAGTTGCGTCCAGGTCAGCGCTTCAAAGAACTCCTCGAGGGTTCCGAGCCCACCGGGAAGCGCGATGAATCCGTCGGAGAGATTCGCCATCATGGCCTTGCGCTCATGCATCGACGGGACGACCCGAAGATCGGGAAGCCGGGTGAGCGCGACCTCCTTGTCGGCCAAGGATGAGGGAATCACCCCGATGACGTTTCCGCCTCCCGCCAAGACCGTTTCGGCGAGTCTGCCCATCAATCCGACGCTCGCGCCGCCGTAGATGAGGTCGTGGGAGCGCTCCAGCAGGGCGGACCCGAGCGCCTCCGCCGCCTCGAGGTACTCCGGCCGAGAACCCGGGCTCGAACCGCAGAAAACGCAGATCCTCTTCACGGATCGCGATTCTACCGCCTTTCTCGACCTCCCCGGGAAACGGCGTCCGCCAAATCGGGATGGAGTTCGTGAGGTGTCTTTCGTAACGGCGCCTCCACCGGATCACAGATGCCGGTCGGCTCACTTCTTCGACACTTGCGAAAGCCTCCCGATTTCGAGTTAAGCGGAAGGAACCCGCGCGAGTGCGGGTTCCTTCCGCTTGATTGATTTGTCAGGCCAAATCTCAGCTATTCTCATTGTTTTCATTATCGAGCCCTACGAACCACCCTAGGATTGTGAGGCCGATGAAACCGGGTGTGTTGACGTGTATCTTCATGGTGACATTCCGTAGAGCCTCACGATTGGCGTTCAGCGGACGCGAGCCGCGCTCGCGCGGGTTGGGGTCCCGTGGAACGATTCTGTCAGGCGCGAGAACGTCTTTCGCAGGTCCATACGAAAACCCCATTTTATTCACGGCACATTTTCCGCAGGCTTGGGCGCCGCCTACTGCGGCCTGGACAACACGCCTTCGACGACGTCTGTGTTCTGCGAGTCGATGATTCGCCAAGCGCCACCGACCTTCTGCAACGTGTTGACCAAGATGCCGTTTCGGGCTGGCAGCGCCGCACCATCGGGGGAAACGTGACCTTCGAGCGTCCAGCGGCACCGCGCGATTGCGAAGCCGGGTAGGGGGAAGCGTGTTGCTATTTCTTGGATGCTCAGCCGACTGTTCTTAAATATAGTCTGGTGCGTAAACTCGTGCGCGCCCTTGATCTCGTACCTAGTCATCTGGCAACTCCCCTAAACCGTAAAGTAGGAGAACTTTCCTGATTTGTCGAACCTGGTAGGCCTTGGCATTGTTCCCGTCGCGCTGCAGGTTAATCAGTTCGCGTACCCCTTCTCGGCGATAGATGTGGTGGCTTTCTCTGACACGTGCATCGAAACCGAGGTCGATCAGAAGCGCCTGCACATCTGCAAAGCGGGTGTTCGAGTCCGATCGCCCACGGAGGATCGTCCACAGGAGCTTCTAGTGTTTTTTCATGTTTTGATTCTAGTGTTTCCCGTTTCTGGCCTAACGATTTCGAGCTAAGCGGACCAAACCCGGCAGGGTTTGGGTCCGCTTGAGCGAGAGGTTAGGCATCGGTTTCACGGAACTGTCCTGATACGAATTTGTGGAGCACACTCGAAACCAGAGTTTGGTAGGGGATGCCTTCGCGAAGGGCTCGCTTTTGAAGCGCTTTGAGGTCTCTCGAAGAGATTCGGATATTAATGCGCCGGTCCTTCTTGAACGTCGCGGCTGCATATTCTCGATAACGCGAAACCTCCTTTTCGCGATCGGCTACCGATTGCCATTCCCCTGCCTCGACGGACTCGAGCAGCTCTTGTTCTTCTTTCTTGAGCTTGCTCATTGTGAACCTCCCAGGTAGTCCCGAGTCGCTTTGCGACTCGGGATGATGGTTTTTAGAAACACCTCGTTTTCGTCCTCTACGAACGGGACGAGATACGCATACCCCTCGACGTCGACGACAAAGAGGCGCTGGTCTGGGTAGCGCGTCCGATTTGGGTGTTCGAGCAAGTCGAGCACGTCGCCGGCTTCAATATGAAACACGATCTCCTCGAACGAGATACCGCGCTCTTGAATAAGGGCTGCGTTTTTCTCGTCGTTCCAGGAGAAGTACTTCATGCTCTCAATTTTAGCACAATGTGTGCCTTTTGTCTTCGTTTGCCTAACGGCGAGAGTTCAGCGGACCAAACCCGGCAGGGTTTGGGTCCGCTGGAATGATCATGTTAGGCATGGGATCACACCGCCTCTTGGTAGACCGAAACCTCTTCTTCCAGGATGCCCTGTAGTCGTTCCTTCTCGGTTTCAAGGTCGAACCGCAACTGGAGGTTGAGCCAGAATCGTTCGCTCGTCCCGAAGAAACGTGACAGCCGCAGGGCAGTATCAGCAGAGATGCCGCGTTTTCCGTGAACGATCTCATTGATGCGCCTCGGAGGAACACTGATCTCCTTCGCCAAGCGGTACTGACTGATCCCGAGAGGATTCAGGAACTCCTCCAAGAGGATCTCGCCAGGATGGATCGGGTCAAGGAATGCAGCAGCCATTTTCATTTCCCTTTGTGATAGTCCACGATTTCCACGGCGTCTGCTTCACCGTCTTGCCACGTGAAGCAGATTCTCCATTGATCGTTGATACGAATACTGTGCTGCCCCTTTCGATCCCCTTTGAGTTGCTCCAGTCTGTTTCCCGGCGGGATCCGAAGGTCTTCCAGCGAGTCTGCACCATCGATGAGAAGGAGCTTTCGTAGAGCCAGATGATGGAGATTCGCGGGGAATCGCTTCCACCGCTTCCGCATGAAGATGGTCTCAGCGGCGGACCCCTTGAAGCTCCGGATCATGGATCAATAATAACGCATTACGTTAATAACGTCAAGCGTTATGCCTGGCCTGGCGGTGGGAGTTCGGCGGACGCGAACCGCGCTCGCGCGGGTTTGGGTCCCGTGGAACGATTCTGTCAGGCCTCACGCACACGTATCCTCCGCTCGTCGACGATCCAAAGGACACCCATTGGACTTTGCTCTGACAGTGATTGAAGCAGCCGGCGCGTAACGCTGAGGATGGAGACTTTGTCCTGCCGAGAGATGCGGAACACAATGATCCCGGGATGAGACCCGGGAGGGTACTGGCGAATATCGGAGAAGTCGGTATCGAGTGTCACGAAAATCCGATTCTCAGCGTTGCAGACGGCGGCGAGTGTTGGATCTGTGGTCCCACCGAGTTCCTGATCTTGGACCGTCAAGGCATCGTGGCCGTGACTCAGCATGAGTCGAGCGACTTCGACCGGGAGGTTTTCGTCGGTCTTGAATCGCATGGCGAACTTCAGGCTGGTAGAGCGATGACTCGTTCGCGCGCGAGATCTGCCGCGTAGGCGATTGCTGCTCTGATGGCCTCTCCTGTGATTGTCGGATAGCTCTCCAAGATCGATTCGTTTGACTCGCCGGCCGCGATGTTGTCGAGGATTGCAGAGACCAACACACGAGTACCACGAATACACGCTTTGCCGTGGCAGATGTTGGGATCGACGGTGACGTGCTCTTGCCATTCCATAGCGATTGGCTCCTAGCATCCATTATAGGGCAAGGGTCTGCTGGCCTAACGATTTCGAGCTAAGCGGACCAAACCCGGTAGGGTTTGGGTCCGCTTGAGCGAGTGGTTAGGATGTAACATGCTTTGAATCAATACCATAGAGCAAGCCATATTGCCAGCCCCGAGATGCCCATACATAGAGGCGAGAAAAACAAAGAGTCATTCCGCGCAAACCTGGTGCCACGAACTTGCTTGAAGATACCGATGTATCGGAAGTCGCCGATTGCGCGGAGTGCGAAGACCGCGGCCAACACCCAAATGCCCAGGTGTGGGACCCAGGCCGGCCCGACGAGAGGACAGAAACCCCGCCAAACGGAAACCACGGCGGCGAAGGCTAGCGCCACCGCTACCAAGAGAGTTGAACCTCTACCGGGTCGAAACAGCGGTTCGCCATCGCGGGTTGGGACCACGCCTTCAAAGGCAATCTGGTCACCAAATAACAAGCGAATATGAATAGCGGAAAGCGCCAGGAAGACCATGCAGAGGATGATGGAGGGTATCGGGATCATCTGTTGCTGGAAACTCTGCTGCCGAGCCTAACGGTCCGAGTTCACGGGACCAAAGCCGCGCTCGCGCGGGTCGCGGTCCGCTGGAACGGCGCGGTTAGGCGCGTCATTGCTTGAGGAGCTTCTCAAGTTCATCGCGACCGATCTTTGTGTCGCGCATGATCTTTGACAATAATCCAGGCCCGATCGTCTCGCCGGAGTGAACCGGAACCGAGGTCGCTCTTCCGTCAGTGTGTCGAAGGAAGAAATGGCTGCCACGAGTCCTGGATACCTCGAATCCCGACTGTTCGAGCACGCGAATGAGTTCTTTTCCGGTGACCCGAAGGCGGGGAGTCATGAGGCGACGCGGATGCGTTGCACGCCAATGAACTCGAGAGATTCAGGAGGCGTGCCCTGTTCCTCCATGCACAACGAGATGACTTCCTGAACTCGTTCCATGAGAACGTCGAGGGACCGCGCCTGCGTGTAGCAGCCATGCAGAGCAGGCACAGAGGCCACGTAATAGCCTTCCGAATCTCTTTCTACAACCACGTCAAAGTCTGAAGTCATGTGCCCATTCTACCGCGACCGAGCCCGAGCCTAACGATTTCGAGCTAAGCGGACGGACCCGCGCAACGCGCGGGTTCCGGTCCGCTTGAGTGAGTGGTTAGGCGATCGTTTGTTCACTTGACGAAGAAGAGCGAGCGGTCGATTTCATGCTGAGATGACTGATGCTCCTTCAAGATGTCTCGCAATTGATCGATGAGCCTCAGCTTTTCCGACGCCTCCTCGGCTTGCTCGATCGCCTCGTAGAGAGAGTCGATCTCCGCGCGTCGATCCTTCAAAGCGTCGCGAAGCCGGGTTGGTCCTTCCGACCAGAATGCGTTGTTCACTCCGTCTCCCTCAGAGTTGCTAATCCCATTCTCTCACCTGCCTAACCTCTAATTAGATTGACTATTGGTTCTGGGGTAAGAATGCTGATCGCGCTGGAGTTTTTTGGGGGGCATGATCCGCCTTTCACTCCCGAAGAACCTGGATTCTGAGACGATTTTACCTCCGCCTGGTGAGTTTGTTAGATTGCGTGTTCGGCTATCTAACACGCGGGGCGATAGATTGCTCGGGCACGGTTTCGCCCTGCCTTGTCAGAGTATCCGCCGGGCTCACGATGCCTCTGCCGCCGCTCTTGTTGAGCACATGGGTGTAGATCATCGTGGTCTTGACGTCCTTGTGGCCGAGGAGCTCCTGGATGGTGCGGATGTCGTAGCCGGCCATGAGCAGGTGGGTGGCGAAGGAGTGGCGCATGGTGTGCGAGCTGACCCGCTTGGCGACCCGTGCGTCTCGTGCGGCCTGTTTGATGGCGCGGTGAATCACGGTCTCGTGGAGGTGGTGGCGGCGGATGGTGTCGGTTCTCGGATCGATGCCTCTGGAGCCGGCGGGGAAGACGTACTGCCAGCGCCAGTCGGCGGCGGCGTTGGGGTACTTCCGGTCGAGGGCCTCGGGGAGGTGCACCCGTCCAAAGCCCTCAGCGAGATCCTGGTCGTGGAGTTCGCGGACGTGGACGAGATGATCCCGGAGGCGCTGGCGGCAGGCGTCGGGGAGCAGGGTGGTTCGGTCTTTTTGGCCCTTGCCGTTGCTGATGGTGATGTGGCCGAGATCGAAGTCGATTTCCTGGATTCTGAGACGGAGGCACTCGAGGATCCGCATCCCGGTGCCGTAAAGCAACATGACGATGAGCTGGACGGTGCCCTCGAGCCGTTGCAGGAGGGCGGCGACCTCTTCCCGGCTGAGGACGGTGGGCAGCCGCTTGGGTTGACGGGCGCGGACGACGTTGTCGATCCAGGGCGGGTCGAGCTTGAGAAAGGGCGACCTCGCGGTAGAGGAAGAGGATCGCGCTGAGGGCCTGGCGCTGGGTCGAGGCGGCGACCTTGCCGCGGACCACGAGCTCGGTGAGGAAGCCGTTGATCTCGTCGGAGTCGAGCTCGCTTGGGTGGCGGCGGGTGAAGGCGAAGAAGCGGCGGGATCCATCCGAGGTAAGCCTCCCCGGTGCGGATGAGTAGTGGCGGACACGGATCGCGCCCGTCGCATCCCTTCTCGGAGACTCGGTGCTTCGGCGCCTCGGCGGCTGCCGCGGCGTGGGGGATCACGTTCATGGTAGTAGATTGACCCGTTGAGGAACTCGATGATGCCCCGAAGTCAAGCGAGTTGATGGGGAAACCTTCGATCCCGATCCCGATCCATTCCCGCTCGGCCACCGCCAGGTGAGGGATGTGCGGGAGATCACCCCGCGCCGAGGCACAGAGAGACACAGAGCGCACACAGACGTCGCAACGTGCACCGTCACGCCGTCGCAAGCGCGAAGACGCAAAGGCGCGGAGAGGGGTCACGAAGACATCGCAGACTCGGAAGCTGGTACGACCGACCTGTGTGCGAAGCCTCTGTGTCTCCGTACCTCTGTGTTGGAACTGCGATGTCTTCGTGTGCGATGTCTTTGCGTTTTGGCGTCTTCACGCTTGCGACGTTGCGACGGTGCGAGACGATACGATGCCCGTGGCACTACGGTGCAGCGCGTTCCTCACTGTCGGCCCCGAGGCTGATCTTTGGGTTCGGCGGTTTGAGATAGCGGGCAGAAGGCGTAGATCTCTGGGCCGGCCCGTGCTTCGGGGGTGTCGAGCCGGTCGAAGCTGTGACCTCCGGGGACATCGTAGACCTCGTACTCGAAGTCCTTGCCCGCGGCGGTGAGCACCTGCATCAGGTGCTCGACCTCGATGAAGTTGACGTCCTCGTCGTTGTGCCGGTAAGTGATCTTGCACGAGCCGTCGCTCTTGTCGACGTCCGCACCGGCGACCGGCGTTCTACTCGGCCATGTTGGATTCCACATCCTCACCGATGTGGAAATCGGCCTCGTAGAGATCGCGGTAGTCCTGGCCGAGATAGCCCATGCGCAGGATCAGATGGAGACCGGAACCCCGGCGTAGCCGCAGACATAGGAGTCGGGGTGGTCGAAGAGGCTCATGAGGGTGATCAGTCCGCCATCGTTTCCGGGCCCGGGAATTGCCGACACGATCCTTGTCGACGCGGGTGGTTCTTCGCTGCCAGTCGCGGGCGGCGAGGGCGTCGTCGACCTCGCGGCCGCCGTAGTCGATGAGCTCGTAGAACCCCTTGCCGGTCACCAGGTCAGCCGCGGATCTGGGTGCGACCACGATATAGCCCTGGGCCATGAGCTCACGGACGATGTGGGCGTAGTCGGTCGTGAAATCTGCGTGAACCCCGCCATGTGGTAGAACCGGGAGCCCGGCGCTGTCGAAGTTCTTCGGGGTGAAGGGATCGGCGTAGGACTTCACCGGGTTGCCAGCACCATCGTCACGGGGTTTTCCTCACGCCACTTGGGCGGGCCGTAGATCCGCACCTTCTCGACCACCGCCACGTGCCAACCCGCTACGGATTGCAAGAAGAACATCGTCGACGAGCTTGGCGAGCGCGTCGCGCTCGTGGGCTGCGCTGAGCCGGTTCTCGAGGGCCTCGATCTGATCGTCATCATCGTCGCGAACGAGAACATGACTCCAGCCGCCGAAACCGCGGCCATCAGGAAAGGATAAGTTCTGGTTTTTGCTTCC
>CAVQJV010000058.1:0-56446 GCA_963712805.1 uncultured Acidobacteriota bacterium
GTTCGGCTACGACCTCTCCCCGATCATCGCGCGGCAACTCGGCGTTCTGGAGGTGGTGAGGCAAAAAGCCGGCAGCCTCGAGCACCTGCGTCTCGCCGGTTGGAACAGCCTCGTCGTTCTTTCCGCCATCGTTTGGTGGGTTTCCCATCACGCTCGCAGGCGTTTCGACGTGATTCTGCCTGTTGCGCTGGTCACCCTGTTGATCCCGATCTTCTTCCTGGCGCCTTCAGCAGGCAGTCGGTACGTGGTTGTTCCCGGAACCGTTCTTCTCCTCACGTTCTGTTCTTGCGCCATGAACCCGAAAGTCCGGTTGCGGCGTTGGCTGTGCAGTCTGTTTCTCGCCGTTTCCGTCGTGGCGGGCGTGGCAGCATATTGGCGAGACGTACCGAGAGAATTCAGCCCACTCGGTCGGCCGCCGCAGCGCCCGTCATGGTCATCGGAGGTGGGGAGGTGGCGTGAAAACGACCATTATCGGCTGAGGATATGGCCCTACCCGGGGCCAACTCCCTTCAGATTACCGCTGCTTCGTCGAGGTGGCCCTGAGTCTCCGAGCGCCTACATCGAAGTCGAACCGTTCTCTCTGATTTCCAAGGGGGAGGAGGTCACGCGAATCGTACCGGTCAAGGGTCTGTCCACAGACTTCAGGATGGTCATCAAGATGAACTCCACCCAACCCGCCGAAAAGACCAACCTCAGGCTCGTTCTTGAAGACGGTTCCGGCAGACGGCTCAATACGAATACGATTCAGGGTTTCAATTGGCACGAGGATCTCTGGATAGACCTCGTCGCGAGCCAGATTTCGTTACGGCACGGCTCCCAGTTTGACGATGTCAGAAGGGTGATCTTCGTGCTGAACTCGACGGCAAACATGCCTCACAGGGTTTTCTTCGAGCGATTCTCGATCGGACCGAGAAACGTCGGAGCGCTCGAACCCTTGTTGCCCTCCAAACCGCAGCCTTGGCTGAGATTCTCATTCGACCACTCGGCGTGGGCGACGATCGTCGAGGGCCCGCGTTCCACGGATATCCGTTGAGCCCTGATGAACAACACCGATCGGCGGCACCAGATACCGCACTCCTGATCACTCTTGGATTGTTTGCGGGTGTGCCGGCTGTGGCTTTTTTGGTGGGTTTCGATAATGAATCGCTCGTGTTTTTTCTGTACCGCGAGCCAAAACTCGTCGCAGTGATGACCTTGGGGTGGCTGTTCGTCGCGTCGGCGGCGTGGATCCTCGGCGGGCGGGTTGGGATTGCCATCGTTGATGGCGGTTCTGCGGCTCCCACCAGTCGTGTGGTTGAGCGCCTTCCTCGTCTATCTCGCGCTTTCTCTCTCTTGGACCGTTGTAAAGGAGAATGCTCGCTACGAGTTGCAGCAGTATTTACTGCTGTTCCTGCTGTTGGTCTTTTTGCTCGGTTGGGATCGGATCGACGTTCGCGTCCAACGCGTGGTTCGAGCGATGATGGTTCTGAAAATATGGCGGTTGTAACCTTCATCGGGTTGTTTCAGGCCGGCGGACTCCTCGCTGTCTTGAAACCGATCGACCCCTCCGATCTGGTCGGACTCCCTCCCTGATGGGTTACAAGAATCCAATGGCCATGGCCTTGCTCGGCCAGTTATTCATCCTGGCGGGGTTCACCGCTGCATCGACGTCGAAACTGAATTGGAAAAGGACCGGACCCCTCGCGGCGCTCTTGATCCTGGAAGTGGTTTACCTGGTCACCCTGCAGAGCCGCGCCGCGCTCTTCGGTCTCGCAGCCGGCCTCATTTTTCTTTTTTGCTCTCTCATTCGCCGGAGGCAGACCGAAACGCCTGCTTCTCATCGGGTTGTCGGTGCTTCTCGGTTTCTCCGCGATGGTGACCCTTGTCGCAACGGTGGATCAGCGGGTTGATCGAAAGGTCCGATCGGCCGTCGGTTTCATCCTTGAGCCGGGGAATTTCTTGGAGAGCGACCGAGGGATCTACCTGATCAACACCCTCAACATGGTGCACCACACTCCTCTCGGAGTCGGAATTGGTGACTGGCAGACCCACTACCCCGTCTATCGTGTCAAGGGGCGCTACGTGTGGTTCGATGAAGAACACCAGGTACGAAGAGCGCACTCCGACCACGTCCAGTTCCTCGGCGAGGTCGGCTGGCCAGGATTCTTCATTTGGGTGGGGTTTCTTCTGGCTCTGATCGTTCACACCTCCTTGAAGTGGGTGCGAGGCAGAAGCTCAATCCATCTCTATGCGACGGTCCAGCTGATAGCGCTCTGCGCTGCGATGGCGGTCGATTATGTTGTCGAGCATCCGTACGGGAAGTTCCAGTTTTTTCTCGTGCTGTTTCTGTGCCTGTCTTGTGGCGTCGCGCCCCGACAACCCATCTCGATTCAAGTCACGCCAAAGGTGTTCCGAATCGCATTCGCCACCCTTCTCACCGTGATCGCAGTCATCAACACCTTCTATTTCGTCCAGCTTGCCCGCAAGTTGGTGATGTCTGCACATCTCACTCGGACGTATCTCCAAGCGGTTCCCTCCCAAATGATCACCCACAAACGCAAGCGGCACCGGCCGGAAACCTTTGACCCTCAGAAGCTTCGGGAAGCTCTCGACATGGCGGAGACTCTCGATCGGCTCCCCGGACATACCAAGACGATGTACCGTGATCATCTCCTGATCGCGGATGCCTGCCGTCGCCTGGGCTGGGCCCGCTCTGCTCAGAAGCATCTCGATCACTCCCTTTCCCTCCACCCTCACCACCCACCTTCGTTGCGACTCATGTCGCTGTTGATCACTGATCCGAATGCGTCCCAGGAGTGGATGCTCTCCTACGAGTACGTCATGCACGAAGCCACAGATGGCTTTCAGAAAAAGTACCCTCCTGGTCATCCCCTGCATGAATCTGACTGACACCTAGGAGCTTGCACCGAATAGACCCTCGGTGAGCACCATGGAGTTCCCGGTAGGAGTTTCGCCGAGGGTCTCTTCGGCACAAGCTCCTACTGGATTCGCTTTGCGAATCCTTGAAAACGGGGCAGTTAAGGCCAGAATCAGCGGATTTGCGGTTCAAACGAAAGCGAAAAAGACTTAGGACGCCGAGTCACGCGTCTGCGAGATCGGGCTGCGCCGCAAGGAGCTTGATGAGGTTGTTACAGAGGCAAACCAGGGTCCACTCGGCGCGGACCTTCACGACACCCCGCAGTGAAAACCGTCTGAAGCCGCGTGGCTCCTTGATGTGACCGAAGACAGGCTCAGCTTCGGTGGTGTCCGCCGGTAGGGAAGAGACATAGCTCGCTTCGACTTGAAGAATCCAAGGGTGAGCTGTGTGATACACCGTGTGATCGGGCTATTCCATAGCATTTTTAAGTTAATTGCTTCCACATCAATATCTTACAGCGGATCGCTCGCCTTTTCTACTCCCCCTGATGAATGATTCAGTTTAGGGAGAAGCCTCCTCGACGAACCTTCGCACGTCGGCCATGAACCGCTCGAGCGAGGGTCCGTGAACGTACATCATGTGGCCGGCCTCGTAGTAGGTGTACTCGATCCGGTCGCGGAGGATGGCGTGCCGGCCGAAGGTGAACTCGGCGTCGTAGAAAGGGGTCGCCATGTCGTAGTAACCGGAGGCCACGAGAACCCTCAGATCGCCGTTGCTTCTCAGGGCGTTGGAGAGCCGCCGGGCGACGTTGACATAGGAAGGCTCCCAGAAACGGCCTCCGATTCCCAGGGTCGGGCCGCCAGTTCCAATCCCGGTAGATCTCTCCGGAGGGCTTGTACGGACGGTCCATGACGACCTCGAGCTCATCGCGGAGATAGTGATTCAGAACCGCGACGAAGGCGTTCTTGAAGCCTTCGCTGGCGGCGTCGCCTTCCGGCCGGTCGGCGGTGTCATCCATGTCGTCGCGGGTGTAGCGGGTGTCGGCGCGGCCCACCGAGAGTCCGCGGTCGCGGAGCAACTCCTTGCGGAACCGCGTGCCCGTGACCCGGAGATCCGCGCGCTCGATATAGGCGGGATCGAGACCGGTGAACCAGGCCAGCCGATCGCGAATCCGAGCGCGCTCGGGCTCGTCGAGCGCCGATCCCTTGATCAGCGCGGGCGCCAACTCATCAGCGGCGAAATCACCGGCCAGATCGAGGAAGGCCTCGAGGTCGCCGTCAGGCGGTTCGACCTTGCCGTGATAGGCGGCGGTGGCGGCCATGGTCGGCAGATAGGTAATGTACGAGATGAGGTTGTCGTCGACCGGTGTCGAGCCCTCGTAGTCGAGGGCCTGCGAGATCATGACGATCCCATTGAGGCTGATGCCCCGCCTCACCTCGAGAATCTCGGCGACGGCGGCGGCCCTGGTGGTCCCGAAGCTCTCACCGGCGATGAACTTCGGCGAGTTCCAGCGGCCGTTGTCGGTGATCCAGCGCTCGATGAACTCCGCCACGGAGGTCGCGTCCTCATCGAGGCCCCAGAACTCCTTGCCCTCGTGCTCGCCGAGGGCTCGGCTGAAGCCCGTCCCGATCGGATCGACAAAGACCAGGTCGGTGACATCGAGCAGCGTCAGCGGGTTGTCGACCAGGGGATAGGGCGGCGCACCGACGTTGGAGGCGTCGCTCGGCACCACGACCCTCCTGGGGCCGAAGGTGCCCATGTGAAGCCACAGCGACGCCGAACCCGGTCCGCCGTTCCAGATGAACATCACCGGCCGGCGCGTCGGATCGCCCGGTTCGGTCTTGGTATAGGCAAAAGAGAAGATGCTCGCCTTGGGTTTGCCCTCGTCGTCACGCAGGTAGGTCTCTCCGGCCCGCGCCGCGTAGGCGACTGTGACTCCGTTGAATGTACCCGTGTGCCGGGTCACGAAGACCGCCGGATCGGGGACGGCCGCGGGCTCAGCGGGTTTCTTCGCCTCCTGGCCCCCGGCGTGCAACGCCAACACGAGCAACAGACACGACGTCAGTACCGGGATTCGTCCCATACCGCCCACCTCCATGATCCGGCGCTCGATGCCCGAGCCGCTGGTTCACCATCATAAAGCGGCCGGCGGCTCCCGCCACTCCTCCGACCGGGTGAGTGCCGGATACGGACTCCTGATCGGATCGCCACCGCAGAACCGGCACGGATGTGCGCCGCCTGCGACTCCATTTCGACCGCAGTTGATCGAAACGAAAACCCCGCAGCGCACGGCACGTAATACCCAGCCATGGGGCGGAATCAAACGGAGCGATGACGGCAGGAGGAAGGCATGAGCCGATGCTTCGGTGGCGGGTGTGACCGCAGGTGCTTCATCAGGACCGGGATCGGGACGGCGGCGTGGGCCGCTCTCCCCGCCCCGTTGCGATCCGAGACGAAGGCGGCGACGCGAGATTTCGGTCGTCGTCAGACCGCCGACGTTGTTCGCCGGCATCCGTGGTCCCATCACCGACCGCGCCCAGCTCGAGCCTCGGGTCAGGGCTCTCGAGGCCGCGTGCGGGGATTCGATCGCCGGGCCGTTGACCCACATCTTCCGGTTCGACACCGATGTGGAGGGATATCGACTCGGAGATCGGCTTCCCGGTTTCGGCGCCGGTGACGCGCGAGTCGATCACGAGCCACACCCTGCGCGAAATGCACTTCTACAGCCGCCGTCACGATGGCCCGGTCGCGACGCTCCGGACGACCGCCGGAACGTTGTACGACTACATGAACACCACCGGCCTGTCGCCGGAGCTCGAGCTGGTCGAGGTCTACCGCGACCACCGGCCGGGCGCGCCCCTCGGCGGCCGGGTCGATGTGATGACGTCCTTTCTCGCCTGGCCCGAGGTCTACCGGGCCCAGCTCGAACGGGTCCTCGACCGCGACACTGCCGCCGCCGTCTGGGCGGGCGGCGAGAAGATGACTCCGCACACCCCGGTCGATCCCAGGTGCGACTGGGTCGCCGCCTCGATCGACAGGCTCAAGAAACACAGCACCCCGGACCAGCAGTTCGACATCCTGTCGCGGGTGGCCCTGGTGCGCCCGCCGGAGGAGATCCAGCACTTCAAGACGATCTACGACGAAACCGGCGATCGATCGACGCCGTCTTCCGCGCCCAGGAGGCCAAGCTCTCCAGCCACCCGGACCGGCGGCTTCGTCGACCCGCCGCGGGTCGACGGCACGACCCTGCACATCAGCAAGGTCCCGTACAACCGAGAGGCCTACGCTCAGGGCGACCACGCCGCGCGAGAAGCGCAAGGCCTACTGCTTCTGCAATCTCATCCGCGAGGCCGAGGACCCGAAGGTCGACCCCATCTTCTGCTACCGCGCGGCCGGGTGGGCGCGTCAGTTCTGGGAGCCGATCCTCGGCGTCGAGTTCACCAGCTGCACCATCACCCACTCGATTCTCAAGGGCGACGGCTTCTGCGCCTGGGACTACCGTCTCCCGAAAACGCTCGGTGGTGCTTGACCTCGCATGATTGCACCGCTAGTCTCATGAGAGACTGTTGAGATTGAATCTAAGACTACTCCCGGAATCGGGAACCCACCAGATTCGTCGGAGGTGAGAATGCGCCAAAAGAGCCTGGAACGTTTGTTTGCCACGTCAATGATGGCGATCGCCAGCGTCGTTTTGATCTCGTGGCCGGGCCTTGCCGCAGCCGACAACGATTCGCGTGAGGTGACTTTGACGGCTGAAGCTGACGGATCCGGCGGCTGCACGATCACAGTCAGTCCCGAGACGGCGATCATCTCGCGCGGCAACAATGAAAAGATCAAGAAGGTCTACTGGGTGGCCGCGCCGAATGCGGAACTCGGTGAACTCTACTGGGAGATCCGCTATGACCCCGGCAAGGGCGGCGGCACCGAGAACTACTTCGGCGACGTCAACCTGGCTTGCGGCGAGTCGTCGATCAAGGTCCAGCCGAAGCCCAAACCGAAGATCCCCAACGCCGAGTGGCCGTACATGGTGACGGTCTACAGCTGCGCGGACGGCGCCAAGTCCGAGTACCTGTGCACGGTGGACCCGCGGATCAAGTGGAACGACTGATCAGTCGACCGCCCCGACCAGAGAGATGAAATCGGGTCGGGCGTGCAAGGCCCGGAACTCGTCCTCCTGACGGATGATCTCGGTCGGCTCACCGAGCTCGACGGCTCGGCGGATGGTGTCCATCGCCGCGTCGTCGTCGCCGCACATGGCGAAGACATAGGCCAGCCGGTGGGCACTGGGACCGGTGTCCGGCAGCGCCAGGCGGAGTTCGTCGGTGAGTGAGAGCGCTTTCTCGCAGTCGCCCCCTTTTGCCGAATAGTCGGCAAGTTCGTTGAGCAACCCCGGATTGTCCGGGTCGTCCGCGACCCGCTCCTCGACCAGCGCCCGGGCTCGCAGATATCGATCCCGCGCCTCTTCGCCGCGATCCACGGCGGTGTACAGATCACCGAGATTGGACTGATACACGGCGTCCCTGGGATTCAGTCGAACCGCCAACAGGTAGTATTTCTCGGCCTGCTCCCACTTGTCCGGCCGGTCGGAAAAGAAATAGGCGGTGGCGAGATTCGACGCCATCGCCGGGTCCCTGCTCGTCTCCGGAATGCGCTCGTAGTCATCGATGGCCTCGTCGAACCGCCCCATGGACAGGTGGAAGGTCGCGAGCTGCAGCTTGGGCCGAGTGATCTCCGGCGGCGCCAGCTCCGCCGACCGCTCGAAGGCGGCGAGGGCATCATCGTAGCGACCATTGATCATGAGGAATGCCCCGAGGGAGTTCCAGTTGGACCAGTCGTCCGCGCGCAGGGCGGTGGCCGCTCGGAAGGCGCTCTCGGCCTCGTCGAGATTCCCGACTCGTTCGTAACTTTCTGCGAGCTCCCGATAGGCCTCGTCAGGCCGGGGGTGAGTCGCCAGAACATCCTCCAATTCTCTGATTGCGGCGTCCTGGCGACCGGTCACACGGTGGATGCGCGCCAACGCGACTTTGGCGGTCGGCAGCTCCGGGTCGATACGGCAGGCGGTTTCGGCCTCGCGCTCGGCTTCCGCCAGCGCTTCCCCGCTGCCGTCCCGATAGTAGATCTGCCACAACGCCTCGCTGAGGCCGACGTGGGCGAGGGCGAAATCGGGCATGACCCGGAGGGCCTGCCTGAAATTCTCCGCTGCCGAATCCGGCCCGCGGGGTTCGTCGCGGGTATCGAGAAAACGAGTCCCGGTGACGAAATAGTCGTAGGCCAGATGCGACTCATCGGCATCCTGCGCCATTCGACGACGGTCCTTCAAGCCGAGGGGGATCGAGAGATACGTCGCGAGGTCACGGGCCATCTCCTGCTGGGTCCGATACGCCTGGTCGGCTGCGACCGAGTAGGTGTGCGACCACAGAACGAACCCGGTGTAGGTGTCGGTCAGACTGACGGCCACGCGAAGACCGACTCCATCCTGGCGGATCTCGCCGTCGACCAGCGAACCGACCCCCAGATCGCGACGCAGTTGAGCCGGGCTCGTGTCGCGGTGGCTCCAGGATTCCGATCGGCCGACGATCTGCAGACCCTCGAACTCTCGCAGCGTCGTGATGAGACCGGAGCTCGACGGCTTCGCTCAACTGGTCGAGCCCGGGATCGCCGCTCAGGTTGGCGAACGGAAGCACTGCGAGCGATCGAAGCGACGGTACCGGTGCGCTCCGGCCTTTCCAGGCGGCCCAGGCGCCCACCACCACCAGAAGCACGACCGTCGCGGCGACCGCAAGTCGGATCGGAGAGCGCGACCGGCGGCGACGGAGATGCTCCTCGTCCGTGATCTCGGTCTTCGCTTGCCCGTCGGCGACCCTCTCCTGCCCCAGGTTCTCCAGCGCCTGCCGAAGCTCGAGCGCACTCTGGTAACGCAGCGCCGGATCCTTCTCGAGACAGCGGTGGATGATCGCGCTCAGACCGGGGCTCAGCTTGGAGTTGAGGGCCCGCACCCGGGGCGGCGAGTGGCTCAGAATCGACGAGATGGTTTCCGCCGAGCTGGCGGAGTGGAACGGGTGCTTCCCGGTGGCCATGACGTAGAGGACCGTCCCGAGCGCGAAGATGTCCGATCGAGCGTCGGCCGGCTGGCCCTTGAGCTGTTCCGGCGACATGTAGGGGGTGGTGCCCAGGATCTGGCCGTGACCGGTCAGGAACTCGGTCTCGACCAGGGAGTCGCTCGTGGGTTTCTGAGATTCGGCGATCCTGGCCTTGGCGAGACCGAAGTCGAGGACCTTGAGGTGACCGTCGCGGTTGACCATGATGTTGCCGGGTTTGAGGTCCCGGTGGGTCACACCCTGCGCGTGGGCCGCATTCAGCGCATCGACGAGAGGAATCGCGTACTTTTTGAATTCGGCCATGGGGAGTCCGTCGTCGGGGACGAGGTCGGAGAGGATGCGGCCGTCGACGTGCTCCATGGTAAAAAAATTGAGGCCGTCGGCTTCTTCCACCGAGTAGATGGTGACGATGTTCGGGTGATTGAGGGCGGCGACGATGGACGCTTCCCTGCGGAAGCGTTCGAGCCGGTCGGGATCTGCGCTCAGCTGCGGGGGCAGGATCTTGATCGCGACGTCCCGCCCGAGCTTGGTGTCCCGAGCGAGGTAGACCTCACCCATGCCGCCGGCGCCGAGCGCCGCGGAGATGCGGTAGTGGAGGAGGGTTTCACCGAGCATCCAGTTCACTTTCAATCACATTGTGAAAACGAGTCGCCGGGCTGGCTATTCCCTTCACCGCCGAGCTTCCACTTTCCCGGCCTGCGCTTTCAAAGGGGCGGTCGCGACTCGCGCCTGCCCGCACCGATCTTCGGCGCCGCTCCGATACCACCACCGAGGGGCGGGATCACTCGGGAACCGGCGCCGGAAATCCGGCACCGTCGCTGAAGAACCAAGACAGATCCAAACATGCCTGATACCCTCGCCCGCGGAGGGCCGTGGGGGCGGTTGGATCTGCCCTATCGATCAGTTGGCCTTCACGCGAATGGGTTGGGTCCATGAACTATGAACTCAAGATAATCGAAAAGGTGGGATTTGCTGCTGCCGTCCTCGGGGGTGTCCGGACACCCGATACGCTGCTGGCAGCTGCAGCGCAGACGACCGCCTTCTGCCATGAGCGGAACATCTCGCGCGTCCTGATCGACCTCAGAAGCATGAGCGGCGGTCTGGACACTCTCGAGACGTATGACGTCGCCGGCCGCGAACTCCCCAGACAGGAGGCCGTCCGCCGTGTTCTGAAATCGGCCATTCTCGATCGCCCCGAGAACATCGAGCGCATCCGGTTCTTCGAAACCGTGGCGGTCAACCGGGGGCTCAACGTCAGGGTATTCGCAGACGAGGAGCCTGCCGTCGAGTGGCTTCTCGCCGACGCGAACGGCGGCGCCTCACCTCGGGATCACGACTGAGAATCAGTCCGGATCGAACGGCTTCAAAGCTGCGATTTGAAGTAGTTCACCGACTGTTTGAAGGTCTTCCAGACGTGCTCGACCTCGTCTTTCGACGACTCCCAGGTGGCCTCGCTCGAGTTCTTGAGCTCGTTGAGCTTGGACACGAGGGTCTCGCGCGCCTCGTTCGCCTTGATCATGTACGGGCTCGAGTTCTTTCCGCGTCTCGCCCCCCGCCTTTGACAGTTTCTCCTCGAGTTTGGCGATGTCCGCGTTCCACTCGCCAATCTGTTCCTTGATCTTCGCGACGAACTCATCCCTGCTGGCCATCTCTCACCTCCGTTGACGCCACCACAGCGGTCAGCCGACCGCTGCAGATCTCAACCCGGTTCGCTTCGGATACAACCGGCCCATTCTAACCGGTCCTGAGGAGACTTCAGCGCGCCCCGGTTTTCGGGTGTGGTGGGCCGACACCGTGGGAGGTGAAACCATGCCATCACAGAAGTTTGTCGAGCCAGTCGCACCGCTCGACGCGCGCCTGAATCCTCGCCACCGCGGCCGAGTAGCCTCGGCTGGTCACACCCGGGTGCCAGGTCGCGGGCCGGGTCAGACCGGCCGCGAGCCGGGCGGCCTGATCGGCGTCGAGATCAGCGGCCGGCAGGTAGAAGTAGCGCCGAGCCGCAGCCTCGACCCCGTAAGTCTCCGGCCCGAACTGGGCGACATTGAGATAGAGCTCGATGATTCGTTGCTTGGAGAGATGCCTCTCGAGCTGCCAGGTCAGGACCGCCTCACGCACCTTGCGCAGCGGTGACCGAGAAGGCGACAACCAGAGGTTCTTCGCGAGCTGTTGAGTGATGGTGGAGGCGCCCCGGACCCGTTTCCCCTTGGCGGCATCCTGCACCACGATCCTGAGCTCGTGGGTGTCGAAGCCTCGGTGCGAGAAGAAGCTCAGATCCTCGGCCGCCACGACCGCCTTCTTGGCCTCCAGGGAGATTCGATGGTAGGGCACCCAACGCCATTCGACGTTGTCGCCTCGCGCGCGGGCAGCCTCGATGAAGGCGGTCGTCTCCGGGTTCTCGTCGGCGAGCCCAGCGACATCGGGCCAGGTCAGCACGACCCACGCCGCCCCAACGGCGGCCACTGTCAGCGCCAACGCCAGCGGCCACAGCAACCACCGCCGACAGCCCCTTCTCTTCCTTGCTGCCATCAGCCAAGTGTAACGCTTCAGCGGCAATGCGATGGGCGAGGGCACTGCTGTGCAGCGCAAAGACGCAGAACCATCGCACCATCACAGGGTTGCATCGCAAAGATCGCGAAGAACATCCATCGCAACGTGGCGCAAAGCCATCGCTATGAGAGTGGGCCGGGCGTGGATTGTGGGGTGTCAGACTTCGTGGCGGTGTTCACCCGACCGGGAAGGTGTCTGAAGGTCGGCCCGGGCCAATGCCACGGGAATCGGTTCCTTCGGCCTCGGCCTTCTGGCGAGCCGGGAGAGGGGCACCGGGTTGTTTTCGCCGTGGAGTGCCCGGTATGACAATGTGCGGGAGGCGACGCAGAGCCGGAAGGCTCGCGGGACACATTGTCAAACCCGGCAATCCCGGTCGGCGGTGGTTTTGCGCGTGATTGCGTCGTCGTCGCTGTCTCGGCCGCTGCGGCTGCCGCTGCTCCGGACGCTGGCGCTGCCCCGGATGCTGTCGCGGCTCCGGCCGCTGCCGCTGTCCCGGCCCCGGCCGCTGCCTTGATCGTTGATCGCGGACACACTCGATCCGTTGGCGAAGTGCCACAATCAAATGGGGGCCCTGGTCTTGCCGGGCTTTCTTGCACCGGGGAGGTGATCATGAAACACCCGATCCTGATCCTGTTCGCGGCTCTCGCCTTCGCGGGCGGATCACGCGTTTCAGCGGAGGTCTTCCAGATCACGCCATCCGACAATCTCCAAACTGCGGTCAATGCCCTGGCGCCGGGCGACATCCTCCTCCTCGACAGCGGCGCCTACGTCCTGAGCTCGCGGTTTTCGATTCAGAAAACCGGCACCGCCGCGGCGCCGATCACGATCCGGGCGACGCCGGGAGCGACACCGGTGATCAGCTATGTCAGCGCCGGCCAAAACGTCATCAACGTGGAGTACTCGTCCCACGTCCTGCTCATCGGTCTCGAGGTCACCGGAGGTTCGCACGGCATCAGAATCCTCGATTCTGATTTCATCACCGTCGATCGCTGCCACATCCACCACACCGCCGACGTCGGCCTGAGCGCCAACGTTCCCGGCGGCACCTATGAGGGTCTTCGGCTGAGCCGCAATCACATTCACGACACGAGCGGCACCGGTGAGGGCATGTACCTCGGCTGCAACAGCGACGGCTGTCGTCTGCTGGACAGCGTCATCGAGGGCAACTACATCCACCACACCAACGGACCGGGCGTCAGCCAAGGTGACGGGATCGAACTCAAGGAAGGAAGCGCCGACAACGTCATCGCCAACAACGTCATCCACGACACCGGCTACCCGTGCATCATCACCTACTCGGCGGTGGGCAACGGCGGGGCCAACACCGTCGAGGGCAACCTGCTCTGGAACTGCGGCGACCACGCGATCCAGTCGGCGGCGGACGCTCGGATCCGCAACAACATCATCCTCGGGGCTGTCTACGATGGGATCCGCTGCCAGCCGCACCAGGCCGGCACGCCGTCGAACCTCGAAATCACGCACAACACCGTCCTGTCGCCCGGTGACAACACCATCCGGGTCTCGAGCATCACCGGTTCGGTGGTCGTCGCCAACAACGCGGTCTATGCCGCCGCCGGTCACGCCATCCAGGTCGATGGCGATCTCGCGGGGGTCACCATCACCGGCAATCGCGGCGAGGGGTCGACCGTCGGGGTGGGTTCGGGTTTCGACGGCAACGGCAGCCTGGGCGCCGATTTCGTGGCAGCCAGCTACTCCGGAAACCTGCCGCAGGACGTCTTCCCGGCAAGCGGTTCGGGGCTGCTCGGCGCCGCCGATCCCGGCTGGCGAGCGGTCGCTGACTTCAACCTCGATCACCGCGGCTCGGCCGACGATATCGGCGCCTACCGGGCCGGCGGCGGCGCCAATCCCGGCTGGACCCTCGCCGACGGTTTCAAACTGTCGCAGTGGATCTTCGACGACGGCTTCGAGCTCGGCTCCGCCATGGAGTGGAGCGCGACGACCGCACCCTGAGCAACCGCTTGGTGGGGCGACGCCCCGGAACCTGCCGTTGGTCTTCTCCGTATGAACGATCGAGGAGACCTCATGATCAAGACGCTGCGTGCGCTCAAATTCCTTTTTGTCGGGCCGATGATCCTCGCCCTGCTTTTTGTCATCAACTGGATGACCTCGCCGGGTGACTGGTGGGTCCAATGGGCCGCGCTGGGGATCGGGATCGCCTGGGTCATCAGCCTGTTCAGGGTGATCTTCGCCCTCATCGTCGCCGGCGGTCTGGCCGCCCTCATCGTCGCGCTCAAGAACCGCGCCGCGCCGATCAAGTACTGATCCGGCGACGTCAGTCGGCGACCGAAAGGTCCCGGATCTCGTCGAACCAACGAGTGATGACCTCGACATTGCCCCTCGGCGGGTTCTTGATCATGACGAAGGACTCGCCATCCGGGTGGATGTCGTACTGCCTCGACCAACGGTAGTGAACATATTCGCCATCAAAGAGTTCTTCGCGACCGGTCACCCGAAACCTCGGCTCGGTCTCGATGGAGATGGCGATCATGCGGTTGCTCTGGAAGTAGTAAAGGGTCTTTCCGTCGGGCGCCCAGGTGGGAGAGTGCCCACCCTTCATGGAGATCTTGTAGCGCGCGTCGGGCTTGGGGAAACCCGTGACGTACACCTCGTCGATGCCCGAATAGTTGGAGACATAGGCCAGCCACTTGCCATCCCTGGAGACGATCGGTGCCAGTTCGTCGTCAGGTCCGTCCAGTAGATTGACCATGGATGACGGATCGCCGGGGTCCGGCCACACTCGGAGATCCATCCCCTTGCCGGGGATTTCCTCACGGATCACGACGGGACCCTGACGGGTCCAGTCGCCGGCTCGGAGGTTGTTCTCGAGATCGAGGACGAGCTCCTCGGGTCTGCTGAGATCCACCGGTCGCCGATAGATGTCAAAGGTCTTGTTGCGGGTGGATCCGAAGATCATCTCCCGTCCATCGGGACTCCACTGCGGATAGAACCCTTCTTCAGTCATCAGAGTCGGGGTCTGGGTGTCGAGATCGAGCATCCAGATGGCGCCGGTGTCCACCGAGAGCATCACGCGTCGCCCGTCGGGCGAGATCCGCGGATCATTGATACTGGCGAACGGCAGGCCCTCGGGCACCAGTTCCTCCACCCTGCCGTTGATGTTGACCGAGACGAGGGCCTGGGTCTCGCCACGGGAGTTGGGGAGATAGACAACCGTCCCGTTGTCGGCGATGTCCGCCTGGACCTGACCCTGATCGACCCACGCCCGGTCGAGAACAGGGGTGGCCTGACCTGTGATCCGCATTTCGTCGACATCAAACGGCACGACAAAAACCCTGTCGGTCTGGGCGAAGACGATATGTCCGGTCGGGAGGTAGCGGGGATTGGTCCCCTGCCTCTCGAGGGCCTTGATCTCCTTGCTCTCGAGATCAAAGACAAAGAGCTCACCCGTTCCACCGACGCCGGTTCGGCTGCTGCACAAGAGCGAACTCGTTCCGGGGATCATGAATGGCTGGCCGAAACCACGGCTTGCGCTGAGGTCGTTTTCCAACAACCGCTCGGATTCGCCGCCGTTCTCGGGAAGTCGCCACATCTCGCCCTGATGGGCGTAGTAGATCCAACCGTCGTCAGCCCAGTCCATCCCATTGGGAGATGACGGGAACTGCGCAAGGAAGACTGATGGGCCACCCGTCGATCGCACTTTCTGCAACCCGGCGGCGTCGACAAACGCGATCCATCGGTCATCGGGCGAGAAGACCGGTGACCGTCCGTTGACCGTGCCCTCGATGGGTCGAGCCTCGAAGTCTTCCATGTGGCGGATGTGGAGCATGTCTTCGGCGCCCGACCCTCCCCTGGTCACGACGCTGCGCCCATCGGAGGAGATGGCCACCGCCAGGCCATCACCCTGGCGAGTGTTGCCGCTGTTTGGCACTTCGAGGGCAAATCGCCGGGTCGGCTCGGCCGTGGCGGGTGTGTCCGCCGGACTTCTCAGGAGACCAAACGCCGCGAGCACGGCTGCCGCCGCGGCAACCACCCACGGTAGAAACCTCAGTTTGGAGGGTTCGGCCACCGCTTCCACCGCCGAAGCAGGTTCCTGGTGGTCCGACCCGTTGACCGCATCCCCAAGCGCGATCCGCGCCTCACCGATGTCGCGCAGGCGGCGAAGACGGTCGCGCTCGAGGCATCGCTCAACCAACCGGCGGACCGAGGGCGGGACCTCATCGGGGTAAGACCCGAGATTGATGGGCGCGCGCAGCACATCGGCCAGGGTGTGCGAGATGGTCTCGCCGTCGAAGAGTCGTTTTCCGGTGAGCATCTCGTGCAGGATCACGCCGAAGGACCAGATGTCGCACCGGCGATCGGTGGGCTGGCCGGAGGCCTGCTCCGGACTCATGTAGGCGGCGGTGCCCAGGATCAGCCCGGCCATCGTTCCCGCAGACGTGATCGTTTGTGAGTGTTCGGTTTCGCCGGCGAGGGCCGGCTCGAAGGCCTTTGCGAGACCGAAGTCGAGGACCTTGGCCTTGCCGTCGGGGGTCAATCGCACGTTTGCGGGTTTGAGATCCCGGTGAATCACACCCTGTTCGTGTGCAGCTTCCAGGGCCTCGGCGATCTGAAGCGCGATGGGAAGCGCCGCCGCAATCGGGATCGGACCCCGTCCGATCCGGTCGGAGAGGTCCTCTCCCTCGACGAGTTCCATGACGAGAAACATCACGGGTCCTGAGGTCTTGGGGTCGTGGGGTCCTGGGCCCTCTCCACCTCCCTCTCGCTTTCCTTCTCCCGATGTGGCGTCCTCGCTGGAGGGTGTAAAACCCTCCCCTACGGCACTCACGTCGGTCTCGATGGTTTCCAACCCATACAAATGAGCGATATTCGGGTGATTCAGGCTGGCCAGCACCTTGGCTTCCCGCTCGAACCGGGCCAATCGCTCCGGATCGGCGGCAAAGGCCTCGGGAAGAATCTTGAGTGCGACCTCGCGGCCGAGCTTGGAGTCCCGGGCACGCCAGACCTCGCCCATCCCGCCCTCGCCCAGCCGGGCCTTGATCTCGAACTGTGACAGCGTCTTTCCAATCACTTTATGAACATCACCTTTCGAGCGACCATTACTTGAATCTCGGCTTCCGTCGGGCAGACGCGCTCCGGGTCGAGTCTGCTCGTTCCTCACCAAGAGTATTCAGAATGTGAACACCCCTCATGACAACCGATTGAGACACAGTTGCATTTCTCACGAGGGGAAACCTACATCCACCGGCGTCGTGGGGTTGGCATTCGTCTCGAACTCCGCTCTGTTCATCAGTTGGAGTCCCCAGATGGGCGACTTGCTCCGAGCTTGCCGCAATCAATCTCGCAGGCCGCAGAAGACGAGATGAGCTGCGGTCTTCACTGCGGCTCGCGGCGGACAATGGCCTCCTTGATGCCGGCGACCTGCTCCACCGGAACGACGAAGACCACACCGGTGCCGTGCTCGTCGAGCCGGCCGGCGGTGTGGATGGCGGCCATGACCGGATCGACCAGGTCGTCCTCGGTCAGAAAAATAACGACATCGGTCTGCATCTCGAGGACGAGACCGAGAAAGGTCTTCGCCTCGCGGACCCCGGTTCCCCGACCGGGCACGATGGTGGCTCCGGAGATCCCACACTCTTTGGCGGCATCGACCACCGCATCGGTAACATCCGGTTTGAGGGCGGCAATGATCGCCTTGTAACTCATGGATTCATCCCTTTCTGACCACCCTTGAGAAGACGTCCGGCCCGCCAGGTCGCGAGCTGGGCGTAGCCCATCACGGTGATCATCGGAAATAGACTCGCGAATGCAATCAGGCCGAAGCCGTCCAGGGCCGGGTTCCGCCCGGGAATAGTGGCGGCAAGACCGAGCCCGAGGGCGGTCACCAGCGGCACCGTCACCGTCGACGTCGTCACCCCGCCGGAGTCGTAGGCGAGGGGAATGATCGACTTCGGCGCGAAGGCCGTCTGGACAATAACGACAAGATAGCCGACGGCGACGAAGAGCACCAGCGAGGCTCCGGTGACGATCCGGAACGCGCCGAGGGTGATACCGAGGGCAACCCCGACCGCGACCACCAACCGCAGGCCCCACGGCCGAATGGTGCCGCGCGACGCCTGCTCGGCCTTGAAGGCAACCGCAATGAGGGCGGGCTCGGCCAGGGTTGTCGAAAAGCCGATGATGGCGGCAAAGAGATAGACCCAGCCGTACTCCCACCAGGGCGGCGAGTCGGGAACAGTGTCGCTTCCGAAAACGAACTGGGGAGAAGACAGCTCGGTCGCCATGTGTTCGCCGAGGGGGAAGAGCGCGAGCTCCAGCCCGATCAGAAAGAACGCGAGCCCCACCACCACCAGCACGAGACCGCCGAGCAAACGACGAAGGTTGAGGATCGGCTGGCGCAGGACCAGGTACTGAAAACCGAGCAGTAGGGCGCTGACCGCGAAGACATCGCGGCCGGTGTCGATCAGCGCGGTGGCGAGACCGTCGATCACGAGCGCCCTTCCCGTCCAGTCATCAGCCCGCTCCCGAGGCGCGGACGCCGAAACGGACGATGCCGAAAAGCATGACGAAAATCATCGGCGTCAGCGAGGCGAGCGCAATCATCCCGAAACCGTCGATGAGCGGGTCGCGACCGCGAATCGAGGTCGCGAGGCCGACCCCGAGCGCCGTGACGAGCGGCACCGTGACGGTCGAGGTGGTCACACCGCCGGAATCGAAGGCGATACCGACGATGGCCTCGGGGGCGATGAAGGTGACGCCGACGACGATGACGTAGCCACCGATGATCAGGTATTGAACGGGCCAGCCGCGGAGGATGCGGAGAACGCCGATGACGATCGCCACCCCAACCGACACGGCGACGGTCAGACGCAGCTGGAGTGCGTAGGCCGACTGGGTCGCGGTATCGGACGCGATGAAACCTGCATCGGACGCGACCGAAGCGGCCTCACCGGCGATGGCGATGAGAGCCGGTTCGGCCACGGTGGTCGAGAAGCCGAGCAGGAACCCGAAGACCAACAACCAGGCGAGACTGCCCTTGCGGGCGAAGGCGTAGGCCATGGCCTCGCCGAGCGGGAAGAGACCCATCTCCAGCCCCTGAACGAAGAGCATCAGCCCGACCACGACGAAAAGCGTCCCAACCAGCATCTCGGCGGCGTTGGGGAACGGCTGACGCAGCACCAGTGTCTGGAATCCCAAGACCACTGCGATGATCGGAAGCAGGTCTCGCACCGCCTCCCAGAGCCGGTGGGACAGCATCCGCACCAAAGGTGCTGCGATTTTCACTCCTCGATGCACGCCTGCTGGCCACTCCCTCCGGTCGAGGTCCGCGCCGGTGTTCCGCGCTCGGCAACTCGATGGTATCAGGATCCGGAGCGATCTCTCGCCGAAGAGACAACCATCGAGAAGGAGCTTCATTTCCTGCAGACAGCCCCCATTCGGCGACGCCTGAGGTAAGCTCAGCACCCGAACCGAGACCCGGGCGAGTCCGGAGGAGACGCCGAGGATGCACGAAGTACTGATCGAAATAGCGGTGGTCATGGCGGCGTCGGTGGTCGCCGCGCTGCTGCTGCGTCGCCTGCACCTGCCGCCGGTGGTCGGGTTTCTCGTCGCCGGGGTCGTCGTCGGCCCGGGCGGCCTCGGTCTGGTCACCGACCGCCAGATCATCGAAGGGGTGGCCGAGGTCGGGGTGATGCTGCTGCTCTTCACCGTCGGTCTCAAGCTCAAGCTCGGCGAGCTGTGGCGGATGCGGGCGCTGGTCTTCGGTTCGGGCACGGCTCAGGTCCTGACCACCGGCGCCGCGGCGGCGGCCGTCGCCATGGTCCTCGGCCGCCCGCCGGCCGAGGCCGTGACCTGGGGGATGGTCATCGCTCTCTCGTCCACCGCCCTCGTCCTGTGGCTGCTCGAAGGCTCGGGCAAGACGTCGAGCCCCCACGGCCGGGCCATGATCGGCGTGCTGCTGATGCAGGATCTCGCGGTGGTCCCGATCATGCTGGCGCTGCCGCTGCTCGCCGGCGAAGGGGCGACGCCGCCGAGATCGCCGTGGTTTCTCGTCCGCGCGGTCGGCGTCATCGCCCTGACGGTGGTCGGCGCGAGGGTGCTCTTTCCGGCCCTGGCGGCTCGAGTCGTGGCGGCCGGCAGCCGGGAGCTTTTCACCCTGACCACGGTGCTGGTGGCCGTCGGCACCGCCCTCGTCTTCGGCCACTTCGGTCTGTCGATGGCGCTCGGGGCCTTCCTCGCCGGGATGGTGGTGTCGGAGTCGAAGTACGTCAGCCGGATGGTCGATGAGATCACGCCGTTGCGCGATGTCTTCAACAGCCTGTTCTTCGTCTCCCTCGGAATGCTGGTCGACCCCGCTGTGTGGCTCTCCAAGCCCTTGGTCGAGCCTCGGGTTGGTTGCCCTGATCGTCATCGGCAAGGCCGCGTTGGCGGGCGCCGCCGTCTGGCCTGTGGTGCGCGACATCCGCGTGGCGACAGCCGCCGGGCTCGGGCTGGCGCAGATCGGCGAGTTCTCGCTGGTCGTCGCCGCCGAGGCGGGCCGTCTCGAGCTCATCGATGCGCCCGCGTACGATCTTTTTCTCGCCATCGCGGTGCCGACCATGATCCTCACGCCCGGTCTGACCGCCCTCGCTCACCGGCTGGCCGGACGTGCCGGTTGCGACGCACCCGAGGTCGATCTCCACGACCACCTCGTGATCGTCGGATACGGTGTCAACGGCCGCAACGTCCACCAGGCGCTGACGACGCTCGCGGTTCCCCACGTCGTGGTGGATCTCAATCCGCACACGGTCCGCGAACTCCAGGAAGCCGGTGAGCACGCGGTCTACGGCAACGCCGAGCAGGAAGCCGTGCTCCGAGCGGCGGGGGTCGACCGGGCCCGCGGGGTGATCATCGCCATCCCCGACGCCGCGAGCACCCGCGAGGTGGTCGCGGCCTCCCGCCGACTCGCCCCCGAGGCGACCATCGTCGCCCGCACCCGTTACGTTCAGGAGGTGGAGCCCCTCGAGGAGCTCGGCGCCGATCAGGTGATCCCCGAGGAGTTCGAGACCTCGCTCGAGCTGGTGGGACGAGTGCTCGAGATGTACGGCGCGCCTGCGTCGATGATCCTCGAGCAGAAGACGGCGCTGAGGCGCCGGCACTATGGCGTGCTGCGATCGAGCGACGAGGCCGAGATGTCGTCCCCGACGTTCAATGAGCTTCGCCATCACGTTCGTCTTGCGGAGCTGGAGATCGCTCCCGGCGCGCCCGCCGCGGGGAAGACGCTGCGCGAACTCGATTTGAGACGTGCGACCGGCGCGACCGTGCTCGCAATCAGGCGCGGTCCCGAGGTTCAGTCCAACCCATCGGCCGAAACCACCCTCGCGCCGGGCGACCGTCTGGTGGTCATGGCCGATGGCGAGTGCGAAGCTCGAGCGCGCGAGCTTCTGCGGGCGCCCCGGCCGGTTCAAAAGACCGAATAACGAATCCCCGTTTTTTTTCTTCAGCACAGAAGCCAGGGGCTTCTGTGCTGAAGAAAAAGGGTTGGGCGGCCCCGCAGGGCCGCCCAACCGCATCAGAAGTTGAACTGAACGCTACCGAAGATGTAGCGTCCAGCGGGGTCGTAGACGCCGTACATGTTGATATTGGTGTCGTCGGCGTGGTCTCCGGGGGCAAGTGGCGGCTCTTCGTCGAGGATATTGTTGATACCCAGAGTGAACTTGAGGCCGTTGCGGAGGGTGTACGAAGCCGCGAGGTCGAAGTAGTTGTAGGCATCGATCTTGTCAATGTCGTTGACTTCCCAGAGCTCATGGTTGCCCTCGTTGCGGAGGTCGGGATCGGGGCTGAAGTCGTCTTCCCAGACCTCGCCGACATAGCGCCAGGACAGCGAGACGTTCAGGCGGAAGTTGGTCTCCCAGGTGGCGCGGAAGCGGTGCCGCCACTCGGGAATCGGCTGAAAGCACTGGAAGCCGAAGTACCCGGCGCAGTCGTATTCCACCAACGGGTCGCTGTACACGTTCTTGAACAGATAGCTGCCCATGAGGTCCATGGCCAGGTAACCGGAGTTGCCGAGACCTACGAGGTAGTTGAAGTTGAGGTCGACGCCTTCGGCGTGGCGGTCGCCGATGTTGTTGTTGGCGGTAAAGGTGTAACCATTGTTGGTCGCCCAGAGGGTACCCTGCGAATCACGATTGATGAGTGAGCAGAGGTCCGGGTCGCCGGTGTTGGCGCAGGTCTGAATGACGTCGTCGGCGCCGAGCGCTCCGATGGTGTCCGTGATCTTGATGTCGTAATAGTCGAGGGTGATGGACAGACCGCGGATGGACTGAGGCGTCCACACGAGGCCGGCGGTGATGGTGTCGGCCGTCTCGGGATCGAGGAGCGGGTTGCCGCCCTCGAGGGTGTTGTACTGGCCGGCGGGGCTGGGCGCGATGTTGCCGTACTGGCCGGGCAGGACGCCGGTGTTGGCGCACTGCGCCTCAGTGGCCGTCGGGTTGGGGCCGGAGCAGATGTCCGTCGAACCGCTCAGGTTGAAACCCTGCACCCGGAAGAGCTCGGAGATGTTGGCCGCGCGGACGGCGCGGTTGTAGCCGCCGCGGATGCGCCAGCTCTGGGTCGGGGCGTAGCTCGCCTGGATCTTGTAGCTGCTGACGCCGCCGGAGGTCGAGTAGTCGGAATAGCGATAGCCGAGCTCGAGGGAGAGGTCCTGGGCGCCCTTGGCATCCTGGACGAGGGGAACGAGGAGCTCGAGGAAGGCTTCCTTGACGTTGTAGCGACCGATGATCTCGTCGTTCGCGCCGCCGAAACCGGCGGCGTTGGCAGTGCGGTACACCTCGTCAGGAGTGTTCTTCAAGTACTCTTCTCGGTACTCGAGACCGCCGGCAAACTGGACGCCTTCGCTGGCGGACGGGAGGGCGATGCCGTAGTTCTCCCAGTCCGAGGTGAAGGTGAGGTTGAAGACATCGATGGCGGTCACCGAGTACCGTATGGCACTGATGGACAGGTAGTCGATGGCTTCCTGGGTCACGCCGTCACGGTAGTCGTCGACATACTCCCCGGTGCCGCCGTTGGTAAAGATGTTCCAGGGCACGCAGCCGTCGCCTCCGCCATTGGCGCAGACCCATTCACCGGTGTCCGGATCCTCGATCACGTTGAGGGCGTTGGCGATGCCGGGGATGTTGAGGTAACCGTTGGCCGAGTCGTTCTGGTTGTTCTGACCATGCATGTAGTAGAAGTCGTAGTTCCACTCTTCGCTGAGCTCACCGCGCACCCCGCCGAGTATGCGGATGTTGCTGTGGGCGATCTCGTCGTACCGCGGGTCGCCTTCGACGTTGCGGCGGAAGATCCACAGATTGGCCATGTCGGTCGGTCCATAACCGCCCTGGACGCAGAGGAGGTCGCGCTGCTGGTCGGAAAGCATCGGGTTGTCGCAGTTGGTCTGGGTCCAGTTGTTGAAGTTGCCCGACGGCGCGATCTGCGCCCTGGTGTAATTGTTCATGTACATGACTTCCATGTACACGTCGAAGTACTTGTTGATCTCGTAGTTGGCGAAGGCGCCGGCGTTCCACTTCGTGTCCGGCCGCTGGATGTGGTTGTAGGGAGCGTAGTTGAAGAGCGGGAAGCCGGAAACGAATTCGTTGCCGTTGGGGCCACCGATAGTGTGGTCACCCAGGGAGTTGCCGTCGATGTCGAACGGGCGGAAGCGCCCCATGGGGCTCGTCCCGGAACCGCCGCAGAACGGGCCGTCGTCACCGGCGGCGACGGCGCAGTTGAGATAGTCGCGCGAGCCCTTGGTAAGCTCGTCGAGCTTGCGGTAGTCGAGGTAGACGGCGGCGTGGCCCTTGCCGTCGGCGAACTTGCCGCCGAGGGCGATGTTGGCGTTGATCGCCTCGCCGTCCCAGGTGGATCCGGTCGGCACGTCGAAGCCGCTGTCGAGGTTGATCTGCTGGGCCAGCTCGTTGTTGTTGTTGTGGTTGTACCCGGAGTACTGCACCCCGCCGCGGACGCCTTCAAAATCGGTGTCCATGACGAAGTTGACCACGCCGGCCATGGCGTCGGAACCATAGGTCGTCGACGCGCCGCCGGTCAGGACGTCGACGCGCTTGATGAGCGGCGCGGGGACGACGTTGAGGTCAGGGGCGTACGAAAAACCGTCGCCGTTGCCCGGAGGCAGCCGACGGCCGTTGATCAACACGAGGGTGCGGTTGGCGCCGAGCTGACGCAGGGAGACGGTGGCCGTACCCGTGGCGCCGTTGGAGACCGTCGAGTTCTGCCCGGCAAAGGCCTGCGGCATGGTCGTGATGAGGTCTTCAATCCGGACCGTGCCGGAATAGGTCAGCTCCTGCGGAACCTCCATGACCGTGACCGGGCTGAGGGCGGTCAGATCGGCGCGCGGGATCAGCGATCCGGTGACGGTCACCTCACCCTCGAATGAGCGCTCCAGTGCCTGTTCGATGAGAGCCTGCTGCTCTTCGGCCGTCAGCTCCGTGTCCTCCTGTGCGATGACCGGTGAGACAAGGCTCGCGACCGCAACGATGGAAACGAAAAGAAGAGTCCAGGGCCGTTCGACACGGAAAGGGCTTTTCCTCCCGGTTCTTTCTGGTGAATACATCTCCGTTCCTCCTCGGTAAATTCGGATGAGAATCCAGGCATCTCACGAGCCGACCGGAGGATCTCTCCGCCCATCGAAGAAATCCAATTTTATGAGCCATTCCATGCCGACCTCCTTATTACGGCGTAAATGGCTTATCGAACTTCCGGTCGATCTCAGTCCTGGTTCTTCATCCAGGGTCACATTACGGCCAAAAGAGAGAAGAGTTGTTACCAATTTGCAAAAAATATTTTGAGATTACACCTTTGACAATTGATTTGTTATTTTTCACGTCTTTCACACAATTCTCCGTTCGCCGCGAAAAAATTCGCGGTTCGAGCAAGACGAGTCGCAGTCTTAAAGGCCTGGACCTACCTCTCCCGACAGCGATCAGGTCCGTCGGTATGGAGCGATGCGCAAGGGAGATCGTGTCCGAAATCACGGACACTCAGGGCAGCGGCGGCGGGCTGTCCCCGGGGTTTCCGGCATTCATCCGGTTACATCGATGACCTCTGAGTTACAGAAGGTCACGAATAGGCCGGTCATCGAAGTCCTTCCCAAGTTCGTCCGCCGCCCTGGGAGCCGGCCTCCACGCGGCCCGGGGTCAGGATCGGATAGGCTGGTGGAGGAGGTCCCATGAGAAACCCCCTGGCCGGCTGGTTTGTCCTGATCGTCTTGATTTCCACGACGGCGAGCGCCGGTGAGCCGATCCAACCGGAGATCGGCGCGCTCGGCTGGTTGGCCGGGCACTGGCGCGCGGCCGTGGGAGAGGCCGTCATCGAGGAGGGTTGGCTCGGCCCCGCGGGGGGCACCATGCTCGGCGTCAACCGGACCATGGCCGACGAACACACGGTCGGTTTCGAGTTTCTCCGGTTGGAGGAACGCGACGGCAAGATTGTGCTGTTTGCGAGCCCCGGAGGACGGTCCCCGGCAACCGAGTTCACCATGGTCGAACTCGAGGGTCAGCGGGCCGTTTTCGCCAACCCCGATCACGACTTTCCGCAGCGGATCACCTATCAGCGCGAGGGTGACCGGCTGCACGCCGAAATCGAGGGCGCCGAAGCCGGGGAGAAAAAGACCGCCGGGTGGGTCTTCGAGCTTGCGCCTTGATCACCGCCCGCGGCTTACGACTCACCACTCACCTCTTCTTCAGGCCTGGTCCGCCACCGCCGGTGCATCCACACCCACTGCTCGGGCCATGCCCTCACCTGCCACTCCGACGCTGAGGTGGCGGCAGCGGTCATCTCGACCACCTTCTCCTTGAGCGAGCCTTCGCTCGGAACCTCGATCGGCGGGTAGATCTTGATCTTGTGGGTCCCATCCGGTTTGCGGTGTATATATCCGGGCATGATCGGGCATCGAGCCCGCAGCGCAAGAGTCGCGGCCCCGGAGGGCGTCCAGGCGAGCCGGTTGAAGAAGGGGACGAAAACCCCCGGGATGCTCGGGATGTCCTGGTCGATGAGCAGACCGACCCCACGTCCGCCGTTCAGGGCCCGCAGCAGCTGCCGACCGGCGGATGCCCCGCGCAGGATGACTTCGCTGCCGAATCGGGTCCGCAGGATGTTCACCACCTCATCGACCCGGGAATCGTCGAGTTCCCGCACGGCAACGGTGATGGGGACACCGGCAACAGCCAGACGGGCGTTGAGAAGCTCCCAATTGCCGAGATGACCTGTGGCGAGGATACCGCCCCGACCTCCCACAAGCGCTTCATGGATGTGCTCTATTCCATCCACTTCGCACATCCGTTCGACGTCTTCCGGCCGCGCGCGCCAGAGCCACGCGATCTCGGCCAGCACGCGGCCGAGATGATCGGCGCACCCTCTCATGATCCGGTCGCGTTCGCGCTGGTCGAGCTCGGGGAAGGCGATCTCGAGGTTCTCCCGCATCCGCCCCCGCTCGCGCTTCATGAATCGAAGAGCAAAACGGGTCGCAACGGGAACCAGCCTCCGGGTCAGACCGAGGGGGAGTCGGCTGCCGACGGCGAGAATCACCCTGAGAACGTAATAGGCGAGATTGTCGCGGATACGGCGGTCCATGTCCTGAGTGTAGCTTTTCCTCTGCGGGATCGGCATCGGCAGCGGCAGGGTCAGCGCACCGAGCACGCGCGGGACCACCGCCCACCGGGACGTGCCGGGTTTGACAATGTGCCCCACGAGCCTTCCGGCTCTGCGTCCCCTCCCGCACAATGTCATACCGGGCACTCCACGGCGACGGCGACCCAGTGCATCTCTCCCGGCCCGCCATGAGGCCGCCGCTCGCGCGATCAGCATGGTCGCAATCCTCCCCGTTCTGCTCTCCGACCACGCTGATCGCGCGACGCTGGGCGCGGACGCCAAGCGAGGCGGCCCAGAAGGCCGGAGATGAGGGACGGGCCGGAACAGCGGCAGCACCTGGACAGCGGCCGCATCCATATCCGTAAGCGATAGAACCAACCCGCGTCGGTACACCACCATCGCCGGCGGGACGCCGGCGCTACAAGCATCGCAACGCCCTTTGTAGCGCCCACGTCTCGTGGGCGATGGAACCAACCCGCGTCGGCACACCACCATCGCCGGCGGGACGCCGGCGCTACAAGCATCGCAGCGCCCTTTGTAGCGCCCACGCTTGTGGCGTGCCCGCCGATCCACGAGCCATCTGCGGGCGGGACGCCCGCACCACAATGGTCGACCGTTCATTGTGGGGGCGGGCTTCCAGCCTGCCCTTCAGACACGTCCCGGCGAATAAACCGCCGCTACGAAGTCCGACATCCTTCAAGCCTCGCCCCGCCCACTCTCAACTGCGATGTCTTTGCGCCTCTTTGCGAGGGATGCTCTTGGCGGTCTTTGCGGTTCATCCGTGCGATAGTGCGATGCCATTGCCGCTTTGCGCCTCTGCGTCTCTGCGTTGAATTGCGACGACCTCACGCCCTCAAGGCGTTATTGCGCCCTGTCGATACCCAGCAGGCCATTGAACCGCGAATTGCCGTGCAAGGCCTCGAATCGCTTGTCGGTCTTCGAGCCGAGAGAGATCTTCCGGTGTCGACCAATCGGCAAAACGCTCGAGATCGTCGAGGGCGCCGGCTTCGTCGTCGAGCAGTTGCAGTCGGATGGCCGCACGGAGCCGGTAGGCCGGCCCCGGGCGGGCGGCGCGCTCGATCGCCACCCCGAGATCGCGCATCGCCTCGTTGGTGCGCCCCCCCATCTGTGCCATTGCGGCGGCGCGCAGATAGTGGAGGCGGCCGTCCACATCAGAGGTCTGGCGAATTCCTTCGGAGGCGACGGCCGCAGCCGCCGCCTTGTCGCCCTTCTGCAGCAGGACCTCGCCGAGCGCGTCGTACGGCGCCTCGAACTCGGGCCGCAGTTCGATGGCACGCCGAAACGCCTCCATCGCACGTTTGGGATCACTCTCCACGACGCAACTTCCGAGATACCACAGAAGCACCGGGCTCGACGGGTCCTCTGCAAGCTCCTGCTCGAAAAGATTGGCGGCCTGCTCGAGATCGCCGCTGGCCTTGGCTTCGAGGGCCCGCTGGTGTATCGGCGCGAGGTGCATGGCATCGACCGGGTTGCGCCGACTCCCCGCGCCCTCGCCCGGACTGCCGGTCACATAGCCGAGGGCGAGCAGCGCCGCTTCTTCATCGGAACTCAGAACCACGGCCTCGCCTTCGAAGACATCGTCGTCCGATCGGATTTCGGACAACCGCCGGGCAAGATCGGCCACCGTCTCCGGCCGGTCCGACGCGAGATCGCGCCGCTCGTTCGGGTCGGCGCCGAGATCGTAGAGTTCGGGGCGTGGTGATTGGATGTACTTCATTCGGCCGCGAACGACGGCTGACAGGGGCGCCCAACCGTTTCTCAAATATCCCTCGAGGCTCTCGATGTAGAGGGTTCTCTCACCGATGGTCCCAACCTTCCCCCGCAGAGCCGGCAGCAGCGAAACGCCGTCGCCGGGCGTCTCGATTCCGACCATATCTCTCAGGGTGGGTGCGATGTCGATCAGCCCCACCGGTGAGGCGTGTGAAACCGCCTCGGTCTGCCCTGGCATGTGGATCAACAGAGGCACCCGGGTGGTGGCTTCGTAGAGAAGGACGCCGTGGGTTTCCTCGCCGTGCTCGCCGAGCGCCTCGCCGTGGTCGCCGGCGATGACCACGACCGTGGACTCGAAGAGGCCACTCGCCACCAACGCGCCGACGAGCCGCCCGACCTCGTTGTCCGCATAGGCGACCTCGGCGGCGTAGGGTCGATCGGCAAACCGCTCACTGAAGGGAGGAGGCGCCTCGTAGGGCGCGTGCGGGTCGAAAAGGTGGACCCACACGAACCACGGTGTTCGCGAAGCGGCAATCCAGTCGGCGGCCGCGCGGACCGTTTCCGCCGCCCGGCGTTCCATTCCGCCGCCGAAACGCGGGCGGATGTCGGGCGCGTCGTAATGGTCGAAGCCGCGCTCGAATCCAAACCGGCCGTCGACCACGAACGAGCTGACAAAGGCGCCGGTACGGTAGCCCTTGCCGTGGAGCTCTTCCGCGAGGAGCGGCACATCCGGTCCCACCATGATCGCGAGGTTCTTGCGCACACCGTGGTGAAACGGCTGAAGCCCCGAGAAGATGGTGGTGTGCGACGGCATGGTCTGTGGAACCGAGGCCTCGCAGCGCTCGAAGAGGTGGCTGCGTCCGGCGATCCGATCGAGGTTGGGGCTGACCTTGGGGTCGCCACCGTAGCAACCGAGGACATCGGCGCGGGTCGTGTCGAGGGTCACGAGCAGGATGTTCGGGCCTGGTTGCCTGCCCTTTCAGGGTCTCGACGTCACTGCCGGGCGCGGTTCTGGGCCACCGCCACCGAGACCAGGGCGGCAAGAGCCAATACGCCAGCGATGGTCCGCGTCATCAAACAACCTCTCCGCGGTCGCGCCGCATGCTTCGGTGAGACGAGGATACGGGAAAATCGACGCTTCGGTTCCAGAAGCCTCCACTCATATCATCGTTTCGCCTCGCTCGATCACCGTCAAGTCAACCCCGATTCGTTGTAGAGTACTGACCGGGAGAATGCTGATGAAACGGACCAACACGATCATTCGTCTGACGATCGCCTCGATTCTGATCCTGGCGGCGACCGCGGTCATCGCCATGGAACCGCCCACCGCCGATCAGCTCGAACGTTACCGCCAGGACGGAACCCTGGCCGCCCGGGCCGACGCCGCCCGTTCCTTCGGCAATCACCGGATGGCGCCGGCGCTCGCCGCGCGGCTGGGATCGACCGCCGCGCTCAAGGCGCTGCCGGATGCGCCGTCGGTGCTCCCGTCCGACGGGTCGCCGCGGGTGCTCACCCTGCTCATCGCCTTCTCCGACATGCTGGGCGTCACCGATCCCGCCGTGGTCGACGACCGGATCTTCGGCGACGGTGAGGCCAGATGCGCTACCCTATGAGAGTCTGACCAACTTCTACCGCCGGGCGTCCTACGGTCAACTCGAGATCACCGGGTCGACCCTCGGTTGGTACACCACCCCCTACCCGCGGTCGGAGGTCGGCGAGAGCTATGTCGGACGCCAGACCCTCATCAAGGAAGTCTTCACGCACTACGACAACGAGGGCCACGACTTCTCGCAGTACGACAACGACGGCGACGGCGTCATCGACTATCTCTCCATCGTCTGGACCGGAGAGCACGGCGAGTGGGCCGAGTTCTGGTGGGGCTATCAGACGAGCTTCTACAACGACAACTTCACCGTCGACGGGGTTCGGATCGGCACCTACTCCTGGCAGTGGGAGAACTACACCTGGCCGGGTGAGTTCTCGCCGGAGGTGATCATCCACGAAACCGGTCACGCCCTCGGGCTGCCCGACTACTACGACTACGACGACGCCGTCGGCCCCAAGGGGGGCGTCGGCGGTCTCGACCAGATGGACGGCAACTGGGGTGACCACAACGCCTTCTCGAAGTGGGTGCTCGGGTGGATGACTCCCGAGATCTACAACCAGGACAGCGCACGGACTCGTGATGGCGCCGTCAGACTCCACCGGCCAGGCGGCGGTGTTGATGCACGGCGATGCCGTCAGCGATCCCTTTGCCGAGTACTATCTGGTGCAGCACCGGCGCCGTCAGGGCAACGACGCCGAAATACCCAACGACGGACTGCTGATCTGGCATGTCGACGCCCGCCTCGACGCCGACGGACGTTTCCTCTACGACAACTCCTACACCGAACATAAGCTGATCCGCCTCATGGAGGCCGATGGTCTCGAGGAGATCCACCTTGGCGGCCGGGCCGATGCCGGAGACTTCTTCACCCCAGGCGATCTCTTCGACACCAACACGACCCCGGCCTCACTGCGTTATGACGGCGTGCCGACGAATATCGCCATCAGTTCCATCGCCGCCGCAGGCGACGACCTGAGCCTGCAGGCCGACCTCGGCTCCGGCTGCGCCCTGTGGTGCGACGCTTCGGTCACGCCGAACGCATGGCCGGGTCTGCCTGTGTCCTTCAACGGCTCGTTGGACATCGCCAACTGCGAGGGGACACCGTCCTACGGCTGGGTCTTCGGCGACGGCGCCGCCTCAGGCGACACCAGTGCTTCTCACGTCTATGTCTCCACCGGAACCTACGACTGGACCGTCACCGCGCGAGCTCGAAGACGCGACCTGCGGCCACGGGGGATCCGTCCTCGTGTGCACCGGCTTTCCTTGCTGGCAGTGGAGCCCGAGCGCACCCATGACCGAGGGCCGAAGCCGGCACGCCGCCGTCGAACTCGATGACGGCCGGATTCTCGTTGTCGGCGGCGCGAACGCCGATCCGGAGATCTTCGATCCGCAGACCGAAAGCTGGAGCCCGGCGGCGGCGACCAACAGCTACTACCTTTCCACCGAGGCAGTCCGACTCGATGACGGCCGGGTCCTGGTCGTCGCAGGCATCGGCGAGGAGGTGGTCGATTGCGAGATCTACGACCCTGACACCGACAGCTGGGCTGCCACGGGCCAACTCAATCACGACCGTTTCGCTCACTCCGCCATGACCCTGTCCGACGGCCGAGTACTGGTCGCCGGAGGGGTCTTCGGTGAATATCCCCACTACGAGACCATTGAAGAGGTCGAGGTCTTCGATCCGGCATCCGAAACCTGGACGGTGGTCGGGACGCTCACGGGTGAACGACGCTACCCCGCAATCACTGAACTCCAGGACGGCCGGGCGCTGATCGTCGGGGCTCGCGAGGCGACGCTCTTCGATCCTGCGTCGGACACCCTGCGGCGGGCCGCGCCGCTGCCGACGGAGTGGCAGGCGCCCATCGCCATCACCCTCGATGACGGGCGGGTCCTGCTGACGGGCATCGCCAACGCTCCCTTGACGCTGCTTTGGAACCCCGTCAACAGCAAGTGGACGATTGCCGGACCAACCGGCACGCTCCGCCAACTCCCGACGGCGACGAAACTCCCCAACGGGCTCGTTCTCGTCGCCGGCGGTTTCGACATGTCGGGCACACCCATGGCCGCAACCGAGTATTTCGACCCGGCGACCCTGAAGTGGTCAGACGGATCGTCACTGACCATCGATCGAGGCGGCCACACAGCGACGCTCATGGCCTCAGGCAATCTGTTGATCGCGGGCGGTTCCACCCGATCGGGATCACCGCCGACCACCAACCAAACGGAGATCTTTGTCCAGCCGACCACCCCGCCACGCAACATCGGAGGCCGCACCTCACCCTGATGACGGTTCCGAGGACAGCGGCAATGGACCACGATCTCGGCGGATCCCACGTCAGCATTGGTGGGCTCCATGAGGCCGCGATCCGTCACCTGTGGCGCACAATCGAACCGCCAAGGCGCAAAGGCCGCGAAGCTGACGCTAAGCTCTTCTTGATCCATCGCAAGCTCTCAGGCACGACCTCACCTTCGGAAACAGAAGGAGTCCGGGTCAAAAACAGCGATGCTTCGCGTCGCCTTCGCGAGCTTTGCGTCTTCCCGGTTTTCTAAAAAAAGAACCGAGAAGAGCCGGGATCACCTGATCAACATACGTGAAGGTCCTCAACCCACAATGGGAATCCTCTTCGGGTGTTCGTCCCAAACTGGCACGCGGCCCCGGCGCGCGCGTTTGACCCGGTGACTCCAGATCGGGCACGGATCCTGCTTGGGTACAGGTGAGGGTCAGCCGTGGACCCGATGACGAAGCGCGAAGGGAGAACGACATGAGCGATGAATCTCGAGGCGGTGCGAACGAGCGGCCCGACTGGTTCGCCGATTTCGAGGACAAGCTGGTCGATCTCATCCGGACCGCTCCCGGCTCGCAGACCCAGGACCTCGGGGCTTGCCTGACCGTGCTCATTCCCCGCGGCGGCGGCGCCGACAACGCGGTCTTCGGCGGACTCGTCACCTCCAAGGAAGAACACCCGAGCCAGATGCAGGAAGAACTGCTCACCGCGGTGATCTGGGCCCTGCTCGCCGATGGGATCTCTCCGGGTGTTCTCAGGGCGACCTTCGATCACTCGATGATGACCGCCGAACCCGTCACCACGGATCTCGAGATCCTGCGGCTGGACGAGAGCGAGGACGAGCCGGTCAACTGATCAAGCGGCGGACATGAGTTCCATCGCACCGTCGCAAACACGAAGACTCAAAGACGCGAAGATTTCACGAAGCATCGCAGACATCGCAATAAAACGCAGAGGCCAGAACGCAGAGACGCAGAGATCGGACTCATTGCCGACGTCATTGTCTTCGTGTTTGCGACGGTGCGATGCCTGGCGTTCTTTGCGTCTTCGCGGTAACACTGCGATGCGTTATCTCGCGTTTCAAATGCGCGCGCCAGCGGTCGCGGATCTCGTGCGGGATGTCGAGATCGTTGCCGGCGACGGCGAGGAGGGCCGGGTAGAGCCATGGGTCCCCGGACCGCATGGCGATCGCCGCGGCGCGGACCTCGGGCCGGTCCCGACCCACGAGACACGCCGACCGACGCTGTCTCGGCCTCCCGGCCCCGTCACACATGGCGAGATCGACGCCTGCGGCGGCGGCGGACTCCACCAACCGCAGCTCGTCCTGGGTGAGTTGCCCGGGATCGAGCGCACGTGGGCCCCACAGGCTGCGGACACGGCGCCACCCGCGGTCAAGCGCGTTGACCACGGCGGGGCCGAGCCTGAGCGTTCGTCGTCCGCCGTCGGGACCTTCGATACTGATCTCGAGCAGCTCCGTCAGCAGGCTCCGTTGCTCGGTGGTCGCCTCGATCACGAGGTCTTCGAGTTCGCTCTCCTCGCCGGTTCCGGGTTCGACCGCCACCACCACCCCACCCAGGTCCGCCGCCCTTGCCGCCACCGCCGACGGGGGTTCCATCCGCCGCCGCGACCCTTCCCGCACGCGGACGATGGGCGAGCCCAGAACCTGCTCCCGCCGGCGACCGAGGGTGGCGGATCGCAGGAGCAGGGTGGTCAGTCGGCTGCGGACCGCCTCGTCCACCGATGGCAGTCGATCCACGAGAAGCAACATCATCCTGACGGCCTCATCGATGAGACCCTCGAGGTGGGGGTTGGCTGCGGCTCGCAGATCGTCGGCACTGGACCCGACAGGCGCTTCACCGCTCATCTCGACGGCGGCTGAGAAGGCCGGAAAACCGGGAACCACCGCCCGCGCCGAGAGAACCCCGTGTTCGAGAAGCCAGAGCGTCGGAGCGTCGCCTGAACTCGTCAGCGCAAGTTCACCCGGCAGCGGATCGGTGATCCGCATGCGATAGAGTCCATCGGGGAATCCACGCTCGATCGGGCGGTTGCAGATCTCAACCGGAAACGGAACAAATCGCAGCGCCGTCCGCAGCCACGCGATCGCCCGGCGAGACCCGACTCCACGACACCGCCACGTCAGGGTCGTCAGCGGGGAACCGGTCTCGGCCTCGTCGATTCCCAGGGCGACCCGGGCGCCTCGGGCTTCCATCCGGCTCGTTCCACCTCCGGTCCGGACAACAAGGCTCAGCCTGGCGCCCGGCAATCCCGTCGCCCACAGGAGAGCCGACAGCCCTGCGGCCTCAACCCGTGCGATGGCGGCCTGCCGTCGCATCCTGGGCGCTTCGACGTCGAAGACCCGGGACAGGTCGCGCAACTCCTCGGGATCGGCAAGCGCCCCATCACAACGAAAAGACAATCCTCCCCGCACCCGGTCGATCTCGACTCTGGCGACACCGCGGGCGTTGGCCAGCCGCACGAGTTCGGCCGGAACCTGCCATGGCCCCTGGATTTGCGCTCCGCACAGGGTTGCAACCTCGGCGGCGACATCGATGGCGAAAAGATCATCGGCTCTCATGAATCCGAATCCGCCCGTTCGTATACGGTCTCGACCGCCAGTCCGGACAACAACCGCCGTTTTCCTGCGGCGGGCATCCGGAGGCGACCGGCCATCCGATCGGCCAACAGGAGAGTCGCCGCGCAGGGGTGTGATCGGCCGAGCCGGAGGACCCGCTGCCAGAGGGCGCCGCCGCCGTCCACCGCGACCGTGCGGCGGTGCCTCCCGGATCCGGCCAGCGACCCGTCGAGCACGGCGATCTCCTGGGTAAGACCGGCGACGACAATCACATCCCAGGTCTCTCCCACCGCCGACGCGGCCTCAGCCAGGCGTTGAGTCAAGGGGTGCTCGCGACCACGGTCGATGATCGCACTCCAGCGGTCGAGATCGATGGCGCTGAGGGCGCCCGCCACCGCGGCTCCCTCACCGCGGCTTCCATCGATCACGGGCAGACCGGCTTCGACCGCGCGGAGGGCGAGCGGAGAAGACCGGCCGCTGACGGCCAGTCGATGCTGACGAGCGAGGGATCGCGCTCGATCGAGGCTGAAGGGCGGCCCACCGAGGGACGGCACGACCCCTCGGGAAAAGAGCGCCGGCACCTCGCGGTAGGCCTCGGGTCGCGCCAACGCTCCCCGGAGAAGACCGGCGAGATCGGGCACGTCCGTCGACCGGATCTGATGCACGACCATTCTTCGGCGCGCCATCCAGACCGCAACGACGGCGACGAGAAATGCGGCCGCTGCCGCGCCCACCGCGGTCGGGCTCACAACCCGTGGACTCGGGCGCGACGCGGCTCTCTCTGCCGTCGGCGATCCGGCTCCTGCGCGGTTCTCCGTCTCTCGAGTTTCGGCGGCGGCGCCATCCGCCGTCACGATCCCTGCACCGCCGCGACTCGCGTCGATCGCCCGCCACATCCCGTATTCACCGCGGTACTCCACCCATGCGTGCAGGCCGGGCAACGCCCGCCCCTCGGCACCGACAAAGCCCACCGCCATCCGAGCCGGGACACCGGCCCGGGCGATGACGGCCGCCAGGAGTCCGTTCTGGACATCACAGTCGCCGGCGCCGATGGTCAAACACCGCTCGACGAAGGGGAGTCCTTCTCGGGCCGCGACGCGGTGTTCTTCGACGGTGCGCTCGCTGGTGTCATAGACCACCCGTTGCCGGACCCAGTCCCGTGCCGACGCCGCCACTTCATCGGCGTCGAGCCCATTCAGCCGGTGAGCGAACGCGTTCGCCGGTTCGGGCAGATCCGGCCACGACCCACCCGCGACGACCTGGACCTCGGCTGCCGGTCCCGTGCGGTATCGCACCGATTCGGCCTGACCCTCGATCCGCAATAGGGGACCGCCATCGGGCGCCGCCCACAACGCAGCCGAACCGCCCACCACCGTCAAACTCGACGGATCGAGCAGGTGGCCGGTCGGCAACGGCAATCGGATCTCGCCCGAGACGCCATCGAGGTCGATGGCGATGTCGATGCACGACTCGCCGCAGCCGGAACCGAGATACGGCCGCGGCCCCGATGTCGTCGGTCCCGGCGACATCCGACCATCGTCGGTCAGACCGACCACCCGGAAGACCGCAAACATGGGTGTCGCCGCGCTCGGTTCGTACCGGAGGGACACCCGAGCGGGGACCATATCCATGGGATCCGCGGCCGGACCCCGATATCGGTCGGCCGACTCGGCCAGGAGGACCCCGTCCGGACTCGCCGGGTTCGGCGCCCCGAGTTCCGGGGCGAAACCGGTCAACCCGGCCGATCCGCCCGCCAGAACTCTCCCCAGCCACCAGAGGCCAACAACGAACACGACACCCGCGATCAGGGCGATCGCGGTCTTGCGCAACCAGACGCCCGAGAGGAGTTCGCGAAGACGCATCGTCGCCCGCCCGATCGGGCCCAGCCCCGCCTCCCGGTCGAGCTGACCGCGAACCAGCCGCCGAACTCCCCGCCGGGCCGTCGCCACCAACTGCCTCAACTCGCGATCGGTCCGCGCATCTCCTCGCGCCATCAGAACCTGGAGACGGCGGCTGTCGAGGATCACCCGAGGAACCAGACCCTCCGGGGTGCCCGATTTCCGCCGGCGGCGGTCGGGACCCGTCAGCAGCTCGTCCAGGGTCGCGGTTGTGCGGACCCTGAGGCCGTGGGCCAGGAGATCGACCTGGGGCCGATCCGCAAGCGCCACCGCCCCCCTGAGACCCGACCGGGAAAAGCCGAGCGTCGGTGGTTCGAGATCGATCTCGGCCGTCGCCGTCTTCGAGTTCACCCTCACATCGAGGATCCCGTGACCGGAGCCGCGTCGCCGCAGATGACGGGCGTCGCGCTGGATCGCATCCCACACCGCTCGCACCGGATCGATCCCGCGCGCCGATCGCACGAGTTCGATTTCAGTGCCGCCCGCCAATGAGGTCTTCGACCGCTCAACGGTCTCGAGATCCCCGCTCAGCCGGAGCTCCCACCCCGACTCCCCCGGAGGCGACGATCGGACAATGACCTCGCGCGGTTCGAAACGGAGCACCGCCCAGAAACCGATCCCAAAACGCCCCGCAGCGTCGTTCTGATTCCGCTTGGACGAGGCGTAGAGGGTGAAGAGGTACTTCTGAGCATGCTCGAAGCTCATCCCGCAGCCGTCGTCTCGGCACACGATCCGATCGATGCCGTCACGCCGTTCTACTGTGATATCGACCCTGCTGGCTCCCGCGTCGCGCGAGTTCTGCAGCAGTTCGCGGACAAAAACCCAGGCGTCCCCCCCATAGCGGCGCGCCTCATGAAACGCCCGCCGACGGAATTCACCGGCAATAGCCACGAACTCAGTGTAGTGGTGTCGAGTAGGACTCGGGCCTTGATGGTAATGGAGATCGGTGCAGCAGAGGTGCTAGTAGATCGGGTCCGCCTCGAGCCAGTACATGTTCGTGCTCGGTTCGAAGTCCTGGTTGGTTTCCTCACTCCAGGGAGAAGTCTGCTGACCGCAGCTCGAACAGGAATGTTCTTCACCCAGCATGGTGGCATCCGTGTGCTCCGACGACCAGTCGGAAATGGACTCACAATAGGTGCAACGGACAGGATCGGGCGTTTGAATCATGGCTACCCTCCAACGAGTACTCCGGCACGCTATCCCACTTGAACAGATCATGGAAAGTCCCGATGCGGCACGGCGTGCCGCATCGCGCCGTGAATGAGTATTCATTCAGAATAAAGGTCTTAGGTATGAGGTGTTGGGTATTAGTTTCACCGCACGGTTGTCTCAAATCCGTCGCATCGAACGCCCCGGAAACGCTCCTCAGAACCCGATCCTCCCATCGGTAGTGGCCGCGGGAGCCACCCGTAGCATTGTTCGGACCACACGCCATTCCGAGCCGGAAGATCCACCTCCGAACAATGCAACAAGTGGCACCCCGTTCAACACAGTATCCCGTTGGGTTTTCACCACGTTCTGCCGCGCAACCCCAGCAAACTTCTACAACCCTCACCTTCAAGAACTGATGACCCAGTGCTTTCTTCAGAAAACTCCCGGCCACTCTGCGATGAGAGAAAACCTCAGCTCTCGGAAATTTTCGGGGAGGGAGCAAAGCGACTCTCCACGGGGATTTCTGGGGGGCGGGTGGGTCGGCCTGTAAGGCGAGTCGCTACAGCAGTGCTTCGTCGGAGTCGGGATCTTTGGAGACGACCGTGCGGAAGAGGGCTTTGACGATGTCGATATTGTTCGACAGCAGATCGAAGAAGTCCTCGGCCTCGATGGTCACCAGTCTGGTATCGGTCAGGGCGACGGCACTGCCCGATCTCGGTCGCCCGCTGAGAATGTCCAGCACCCCGAACCGTCCGCTCGCTCCGACGATGGTCCCGCCGTCATGATCGCTGCCCAGGCGCACCCGTCCCTCGACGACACAGTAGAGTGCATCGGGTGCATCGCCCTTACGGAAAACCTCGTCGCCTTTGGCAAAGGTGTTCTCGCTGGCGATGGCCGCCAACCTGAGGACCTGATCGGCGTTGCAGTGGGCAAACAGATCGACGCCCTGAAGAAAGACCATCATTTCGATATGCGCCATGGGTGTCATCTGAGTCTCATCTCCCCTGCCGATCAGCCCCTTGCCTGGGGGCACCTTGCCGGCCCTCGCGCTCACCCACTGTGCAGTCTCCCGCACCAGGGGATCCTCCGCGTTTTCGGCCATCCTCGCCACGAGACCATAGAGCGTGACCACTTCATCGGACCACACCGCGTGCATGGCCGCCAACACGATCCCGCGGCCGGCCGGATCTCTTCGCGAATCGAGTTGGATGAGGCGATCGAGGGTCGCCTCGGGCGATTCCATCAGAACCCCGAAATAGAGCCGCGCGCGGCGGAGCTTCTCCTCCGGCGGCGTATCGTCGATGACCGAAAACACATCGCGCCTCAGGGTCCCGGAAAGACTGTTGTCGAGGTACTCGAGGGCTCGCGCCCGGAGGTTGGGTTCGCGACTCAGGAGACTGCGCCGCGCCGCTCGAACATCCTCGGGTCGCTCGATCAGCTCGAGCAGACCGAAGATGTTCCCCACCAGGGTCTGCATCCGCTGGGCGAGGAGCTGTTGCGGCAGGGTCGGCACCCGATCGGACTTCTGCCACACCGCGAAGGGCCCCTCGAGTCGCGCTTCATGGAGGGACGAGATGGCCCACAGATCGGCCAGACAGCGAAGATACCGTGTCGCTTCAGCCTGGATTTCAGCGCGGATCGCCCGATCCGTGAACCGTGTTCCATGATGACGGGTGCGCATGAAACACAGGGCTTCGACCATCTTCGATCGCAGGATCAGATCGCCGGCGTCGAGACTCTCTTCCAGGGCGTCGGCGGCGGCCTGGACGCCGAGAAGCGCGAGGGTCTTGGGCACGGCGCGACGAACCCAGATCTGCTCGTCATCGGACTCCATGAAGTGCCGCAACGGTTGAACCGCGTCCTCGCCGGTGGCGACAAGAGCTTCCCTCGCTTCGTGTTTGAGGCGGCGGTTGCCCATGAGCGAGACCAGCGTTGGCACGTAGATCGGGTTGGGTCCATCGCGGTCGAGACGTTTCTTGATCGAGTGGATCGCCTTGCGGACAACCGTCAAATCACCGTCGTAGAGAAGCTGCAGCATGACCGCGTCGGCGGCCGGCGCCGCAACCTGGCCCAGCGCCCGAGCCGCCTCGCCCCGCGCCACCGGATCAGGATCGGCGATCATTTTTCCGAGAGCTTCGTTGGCCAAACTGGCCGAGTGCCAATCGTGGGCGACCAGGAGGCTCGCCACCGCGGTCGCGCGGAGCTCGGGGTCCGGGTCGTCGAGGCGCGCGCGCATGATGCTCGAGGACTTCTCCCCGCTCAATTTGGCGAGGGTCTGCATGGCGCCGCTGCGAACCTCGGCGTTCTCGTCGGTGATGGCTTCCCTGACCAGTTCGACGGCGTCCTGACGCCCGGTGTCGGCAAGGATCTTCAGGGTCTTCCTGCGCACTCTGCTGTCGGTGTGATGCAGCAGCAGGGGCGGAACGAGGTTCCCCTGTCCGTGCGCCGACAGGAGTTCGAGGCTGTGCAGAACCTGGCGGGGATCCGTACTCCCGAGAGCCTGGACCAGGGTGGTGATGGTCATGAGATCGGTAGGATCAATGGTGGCGTCGGGCTGGATGATCCCCGACTTGAGTCCTGAGCGATATTCGCGGACGTACTCCTTGCGGACCCGGCCGGTCAGCAGCAGCCACAGGATCAGCACCACGACCGTGAGGCTGCTGACGAACTCGCCCTCCCGGCCCGCCAGCCAGCCGAAGGTCACCGGCAGGATGAGCAATGCGGCCATCCCCTTGGCGAATCGCTGGACAAAGACGTCGATGAACGCCTTCGCCCGAACCCTGAGGTCGGACGGCACCGGCAGAAAGAGAAGCTCGCGGGTCGCCTGATCGACCGAATGCCGCAAGCTCCCCTCGCCCAACATCAGCGCCCAGACCAGAGGAAAGACCGCGGCCGGCGCGACGGCCAAGACCACCAGGACGGCCACCTGCATCAGACCCACGGTGGTCGGGAGGACGCGCATGGCGACTCCGACACCGAGGGCGCGGTGGATCCGTTGGGTGAAGATCAACTGGAAGAGGAAACCGACGATTCCCATGATGACGAAGAACTGGCTGATCATCGTCGTCCGTTGGTCGAGGCCCTGGGTTCTGAGCTCGACAAACCAATAAAACTGCCAACCCACCAGTTGGCCGACCATGACCGTCATCGCCATGAGCACCGTGATGAGCAGCAGCAGGCGGGATGCGCGGATAATCTGAAATCCGCCTTTCGCCTCGTCTTCCCGCGCCCGGCGGGTCGGCGCCTGCCGCGGCTGCGTATTGGGCCGGTTTCGCTCGATGAGGAGAACCAGCACCGGCACCACCAGAATTATCAGCGCTGCGGCGAGCAGGGTGTACCGGGTTCCGGCCCGTTGGGTGACCCCCCACGCGATCAGACCACCGGGGATCACGCCGAGGAGGCCACCGGCGCCGACAAAGGCGAAGAGTCGCCGCGCCTGACGAGGATCGAAAACGTGATTGGCGTAGGACCAGACCTGTGACACGGCGATGGCGAAGGCCATCCCGAGCCAGACGTAGAACAACGCCACCACCCATTTCTGATCGAGGGGCAGGAGGAAGAAAAACAACACGAACCCGGTCGCGTGGAGCAGGCTTGACCCGATGATGATCGAACTGTGCGTGAACCTCGCCGCCAACCGCGAATAGAGCACCAGTACCGGATACGAGATCAGCGCGACCGCGAGAAAAACATACGGCAGGTTCGCGGCGCCGATGGTGTCGATGAACGATGCCTGGCGCACCGACTTTCCGGCAAAGTGAACCGTCGTGATCGTCAGAAAGTAGACAAAGAAGAGCCAGGCAAGCGCGCCCTCGCCCGGCCGCATGCCGAAGGCCGAGCCGATAAAGAAACCACGCAGCCCACCCGAGAACGGGCCGTTGATCGGACTCGCCGGGTTCGAATCGCTTGTAGCAGTCACCACGGCCTACGGTAGCGTGACTCGCGCTCTCGGGCAACGCATCTCGGACAGCGGCAGCGGCAGGGACAACGGCAGCGGCAGGGACAGCGGCCGCGTTCGGGGCAACATCCGGGGCGGCAGCAGCGTCGCAAGCACGCGCAAGACCAACGCCCCTCGGGACGTGCCGGGTTTGACAATGTGCCCCAGAGGCCTGCCGGCGCTGCGCCCCCTCCCGCACATTGTCACACCGGGCACTCCGCGGCAACAGCGACCCTGTGTATCTCTCCCGGCCCGCCATGAGGCCGCCGGCGCCCGATCAGCGCGGTCACAGCTCCTCCTTCTGCCCCTCATGACCGCGCTGCCTGGGCGACGCTGGGACGCCGGAGGCGGGCCAGAAGGCCGGGGCTGAAGGAAGCGACTGCCCTGCCCGCGCCAGTGCGCGATGGCGCCGAGACACAAAGGCTTCCTGCGGGCGGGACGCCCGCACCACAATGGGCGACGCTGGGCCGCCAGAGGCGGCCCAGAAGGCCGGCGCCGAAGGAAGGACCGGCCGAGAAAACGCCACCACGAAGTCCGACACCGCACAATCCGCGCGCTACCCACTCTCAACCGCGATGGCTTTGCGTCTCTTTGCGATGGACGGTCTTCGCGCCCCTTGCGGTTCACCCTGCGATGGATGCGATTCCCTCGCTGCAGTTCACTCCTTCACCAGAATCGCTTCCAACTCCGTCAACGTTCGATCGAAGAGATCGAGCGCCGCCGCGATGGCGTCGGGCTTGGTGAGATCGACACCGGCACCCCTGAGCAGCTCGAGGGGCGGTTTCGAGTTGCCGCCCCCGAGCATCTCGAGGTAGGCGTCCCGAGCCGCCGGATCCCCGGTCGAGATCCTCTCGGCGATGGCCGCACCGGACGCGAGGCCGGTGGCGTAGGTGAAAACGTAGTACTTGTAGTAGAAGTGCGGAATGTAGGCCCACTCGACCGGATCATCGGCATCCATGGAATAGCCGGGGCCATAGTAATACTCGATGAGACCGCCGTAGATGGAGTTGAGCTTCTCCGCGGTGACGGGTTCGCCGGCCTCGACCAATTCGTGGAGCCGCAGTTCGAACTCGGCGAAGAGGGTCTGGCGATAGATGGTCGTGCGAAGGGTCTCGACGAGCTCGGACAGATACCACGCGCGCTCGGCGTCCGATTGAGCATGGGCCACCATGTACTTCGACAACAGGACCTCGTTGGCGGTGGAGGCGACCTCCGCGAGGAAGGGCACGTAGCGCGACGTCAGATACGGCTGACCCTCCTGGGCGAGCGAGCTGTGAAGCGCGTGACCGAGCTCGTGCGCCAGGGTCGAGACATCGTCGTACGAGTCCTGGAAGTTCATCTTGATGAACGGCCGAACCCCGTAGACCGAGGCCGAAAAGGCGCCCGAGTCCTTGGTCGCCGCCGGATAGACGTCGATGGCGCCGTTGCGCGGGTCGATGATGCCCGCCAGGCGTTCCGAGTAATCCTCACCGAGGGGTTCGAGCGCATCCACGATGATCTGCGCGCCCTCGGCATAGCTGAGGTCCCTGACGGCGCCTTCGACCATGGGCACATAGAGGTCGTAGAGGTGAATTTCGTCCAGGCCCATGACCTTCTTGCGCAATTCGACATAGCGGTGGAGGGCGGGCGCGTGGGCGCGCACGGTGTCGACGAGGTTGAAGTAGACGGCCGGGTCGAGATCATCCTTGTCGAGATACGCTTCGAGGGCCCGTGTCATAGTTCCGCGACCGGGCGAGGAAGACGTTGAACCTGGCCTGGCCGCCCAGGGTCGCCGCGAAGGTGTTCTCGAAGTTGCGGAGCGCTGAGAACATTCCGGCGACCGTGTCCCGTCGAACTCGGCGGTCGTCCGCCCCGCGCAGCCGGCCGTAGTTGGCAAAGGTCAGCTGGACCTCCCTGCCCTGGCGTCCCTCGATCTTCGGCAGAGGCATCTCGGCGACCAGCGCCCCGAAGGCGGTTTCCAGGGGCGACGGCAACTCGTTGAGATCGATGGCGGCCCAGAGATTGTCTCCGGCCAACCCCAGGACCCGCTCGGCCTCGGGATCGAGAATCCGATCGGCGCGGCGCCGGAGGCTCTCGATCCAGGGACGAAACGGCTCGAGAGCGGGGATCGACGCGTAGGCCTGTTCCAACTCGGCGCTGTCGTAATCGAGCACGGCCTGGCGCAGCACCGCGCCCTCATCCATGACCTGACCGGTCAATCTGAGGGCCTGCTGGTAGCGGCCGGTGTACTCCGGATTGGTGGTGTCCCCGTCCTTCTGCAGCGACGAGTAGAGCGAGAGCCGGTTGGCCATCAATTCGAGGTCGAAGTAGACGGCCATATAGGCGGCGAGTCCCTCGGGAGTTTTTATGGTCTCGCGGGTCGAGCCGAGGATCTCGAGCTTCGCTCCGGTTGCAACCAGCGCGACTGCCCACGCTTCGTCGTCAGGGAAGAGCGCGGTCAGGTCCCAGAGGTAGTCCGCCGGGATCGTGCTTCGCTCGGCGTTGGCATCCGGCGTGTAGGGCGGCAGGGATCCAAGATCTCCGGCCGATGCGAGTACGGCGGCGGCGAGAAAGAGGGTCGAACACGAAAGAAACATGATTGCCTCCTGGTCGAATCTCTCATTACGGGCGCGAGTAACGATACCAGGGCGATGGCCGTATTCGTTGCCGTATCCGCGGCCGAATCCGTGGCCGTGTCCGTGGTCGCTCCCGCTCCCCCTGTCGTTGCTCCTGTCGCTGCCGCTGTCCCGGTCGCTGTCCCTGCCTGGGACCGATCCGGTCGAGAAAACGCCACCACGCCAGTCAGACAACCACCAATTCAGCAGCATCACGGCCACTCTCAAATTGCGATGGCTTTGCGCCGCGTTCGCGATGGGCGCTCTTAGCGATCTTCGCGGTGACGAACGTGCGATGCTTGCGATGCACACTGCGCCCATCTGCGTTATCTGCGGTTGTGACTCCGTGCCCCCGACATGCCGGGGGACGCGGCGCTACAAGCATCGCAGCGCCTTGTAGCGCCTCGTCTCGTGGGCGATGGAAACAACCGCAAGGCACTCGTTCCGGGACAGTGACTCAGAGCGGCTCGACCGTGACGGCAAGGTCGGGTTCGTGAGAGCGGCACAAGCGGACCGAAAGGCCGAACGCCAGCACCGCTAAACCTTCGCGCCCAAGACTCAGATCTCGTCAAGAGCCTATATCTGAGTGAGCCTTTCCATCAGAAATCTCCAGAAAGAGCTTGACAGCCGATGCCAAAGGCCCTATATTCACCGCTGGCACTCATCAGAGACGAGTGCTAATAACAAGCAATAACTTTAAGGGAGACAGAGACATGAAGATCAAACCTCTGGGCGATCGAGTCCTTGTTAAGCGTACCGAAAAGGCGGAGGAAGTCCGCGGCGGCATCATCATTCCGGATACCGCCAAGGAGAAGCCGCAAGAGGCCGAGGTCGTCGCGGTCGGCGACGGCAAACTGGACGACAACGGCAAGCGGATCCCCATGAACGTCAAGGCCGGCGACCGCGTTCTCATCGGCAAATACTCCGGTCAGGACATCAAGGTCAACGACATCGAGCACACCATTCTGCGCGAGGACGAGATCCTTGCCATCGTGAAGAAGTAAGGGAGAATCATCATGGCTGGAAAACAGATCGTCTACTCCGAGGAGGCCCGCGCCAAGCTCCTCGCCGGCGTCAACAAGCTCGCCAACGCCGTCAAAGTGACCCTCGGCCCCAAGGGCCGCAATGTCGTGCTCGAGAAGAAGTTCGGCTCGCCCACCATCACCAAGGACGGCGTCACCGTCGCCAAGGAGATCGAGCTCGCGGACAACCTCGAGAACATGGGTGCGCAGATGGTGCGCGAGGTCGCTTCGAAGACCTCCGATATCGCCGGTGACGGCACCACCACCGCCACCGTCCTCGCCCAGGCGATCTACCGCGAAGGCATCAAGAACGTCACCGCCGGCGCCAACCCCATGGAGCTCAAGCGCGGCATCGACCAGGCGACCAAGATCGCGGTCGAGACCATCAATTCGCTTTCCAAACCCGTTGAGGGCGACTCCATCGCCCACGTCGGCACGATTTCCGCCAACTCCGACGCCGAGATCGGCGAGATCATCCGCGAGTCGATGGAGAAGGTCGGCAAGGACGGCGTGATCACGGTTGAAGAGGCCAAGGGCCTCGACACCACCCTCGAGGTGGTCGAGGGCATGCAGTTCGACCGCGGCTATCTCTCCCCCTATTTCGTCACCAACCCCGAACGCATGGAGTGCGAACTCGAGAACGCCATGATCCTGATCTTCGAAAAGAAGATCTCGAACATGAAGGACCTGCTCCCGATCCTCGAGAAGGTCGCCCAGCAGGGCAAACCTCTTCTGATCATCGCCGAGGACGTCGAGGGCGAGGCCCTGGCCACCCTGGTGGTGAACAAGCTCCGCGGCACGCTCAACATCTGCGCGGTCAAGGCCCCGGGCTTCGGCGACCGCCGCAAGGCCATGCTCGAGGACATCGCCATCCTCACCGGCGGCAAGATGATCTCCGAGGATCTCGGCATCAAGCTCGAGAACATCACCTGGGAAGACCTCGGCAGCGCCAAGAAGATCTCCATCAACAAGGACGACACCACCATCGTGGTCGACGACAACGACTCGGCCAAGCACGAAGCCGTGCTCGGTCGGGTGCAGCAGATCAAGCGTCAGATCGAGGACACGACCTCGGACTACGACCGCGAGAAGCTCCAGGAACGCCTCGCCAAGCTCGTCGGCGGCGTTGCCCAGATCAAAGTCGGTGCAGCCACCGAGACCGAGATGAAAGAGAAGAAGGCCCGCGTCGAAGACGCGCTTCACGCCACCAAGGCAGCCGTTGAAGAGGGCATCGTCCCCGGCGGCGGCGTCGCGCTGCTGCGCGCCATGGATGCGGTGGAGAAGTTCGTCAAGTCGTCGAAGGGCGACATCCAGACCGGCGCCAAGATCCTGCTCCGCTCCCTCGAGGAGCCGACCCGGCAGATCATCCTCAACACCGGTCTGGAAGAGGCCGCGGTCATCGTTCGCGAGATCCGCGCCAAGGGTGGCAACTTCGGCTACAACGCCGCCACCGGCAAGATGGCCGATATGATTGCGGACGGCGTCATCGACCCGGCCAAGGTCACCAAGAACGCTCTTCTCAACGCGGCTTCCATCGCCGGACTGCTCCTCACCACCGAGGCGCTCATCTGCGACATTCCCGAGGAAAAGAAGGAAATGGGAATGCCTGGTGGCGACATGGGCGGCATGGGCGGCATGGGCGGAATGTACTGATCGCTTCGCTCAACGCGACAATTCAAAACCCGGGCTTCGGCCCGGGTTTTTTTCGCCACCATGCTCGATGAGGCCCTGCCGTCGCAGCCCGTGCCCCTGCCGCTGTCCCTGCCGCCGCCCCTGACGCTGCCTTTGTCGCTGTCGCTGCCGCTGCCCCTATAATGTCCCCGTGGACCCGAAGTTCATCCGCACCACCGCCGTAATCGTCGTGATCTTCGCCGCAGGCTTCATCGCCGGCCAGTTGACCATGAGCGTACACATCAGAACAGTGGAAGAAGCGAGGCACATCTCCCTGATCGAGGGAACGCTGAGGTCGAACGAGATGTTCGACCGGACAAAGCAGCTTCAGGCGCTCGGCTATGTTGACGGGACAATCGACCCCGAAGGCGAGCTCCGGGGAGTGGTGCTGCACGACCGCGACCGCGCATTCGACGGCGTCAATCTCTACAGCTCGCGGATCCGCCCGGAGGCCCGGATCATCGACAACTTCGGTTTCGAGCTGCATCGCTGGCACTTTCCAACCCAAGAGGGCTGGGAGCACACCGAGTTGTTACCCGGTGGAGAGCTGTTGGTGGTCGTGAATCAGCGCGAGCTTCTCAAGCTCGACCGGGACTCCCGACTGCTCTGGCGGATCGAGATGCCGACCCACCACGATCTTGCGGTCGATTCCGCGGGCGATATCTATGTGCTGACCAACGAGAAGTGGATTCGGCCCGAGATCCACCCGGAGGTGCCGATCATCGAGGATCACATCGATGTCCTCGATCGGGACGGCAACCCGATCCGGCGGTTCTCCATCTTCGAAGCGATTCGAAAGTCGGACTACGGGTTTCTCCTGTCGAGCCCCGGTCAGCTTCCCGAGCAGGAAGCCGCCGAACCGCGCCCCCACCTCGACATGCTCCACACCAACCACGTCCAGGTCTTCGACGGATCCCTCGCCCATCGTTCGCCGTTGTTTCGCGCCGGCAATCTGCTGATCTCCATGCGCACCATCAGCACCATCGCCATTCTCGACCCCACAGGGGCCGAGGTGCTCTGGGCCTGGGGACCGACCAACCTCTACCGCCAGCACCACCCGACCCTGCTCGACAGCGGAACGATTCTCATCTTCGACAATGGCTGGAGAAGGTCACAGACCGTCGAGCTCGACCCGTTGACCTTCGAGGTGGTCTGGCGCTACGCCCCTCCCACCGGGTTCCGCTCCCGAACCCGCGGCAGCGCTCAGAGGCTGCCCAACGGCAACACCCTCATCACCGAATCGGATCGGGGGTATGTCTTCGAGGTGACGCCGGAAGGTGAAACAGTCTGGCGATTCGCCAACCCGGATATCCAGAAGAACAACATGCGGATGGCCATCTGGCGAATGACCCGCTACCCGCGCGAAGAGCTCCCCTTCCTCGACTGATCGATCCCGGACCCGGGATGCCGTACACTTTCCGGCGATGACAACCGCAACGCCACTCCAGTCCGCCATCGGGGTCGTGGCCGTGACCCTCATCGCCGTCACCTCCGCCCTCGCACTCACCGAAACCGACGCCACAGATGCGATCTACATTCAGGGTGCGGCCCATGTCGCCGGCAGCAACAACACCATCTGGCGGACCGACCTCGAGATTCGATCCGTCGGGACTCTCGGGGCTCGTTTCCGGATCGATCTGCTGCGCAAGAACCGCAACAACACCAATCACCCATCCATCATTCTCGAGCTCGACGCGGGTACCGCAAGCCGGTACGAAGACGCCCTCGACCTCCTCTTCGGCTTCGAGGGCACCGCGTGTCTCCGCATCACCACCCTCGACGGCGAGATCCGCGCCACGAGTCGAACCTACAACCTCACCCCGGACGGAACCTTCGGCCAGTTTATCGGCGGCACGACCTCGGCGGATATTTTCGTCACCGGTTTCGACGCCACCCTCATCCAGCTCACCGCTTCATCAACCGGCGATGACGGATCTCGAACAAATATCGGCATGGTCAATCTCCAGGGTGACCCGACGACCCTCGACATCGATCTTTATCTCGCCGATCTCACCTATCTCGGGAGGGCCTCGACGAGCCTCGAGCCCTTTGATTTCAAACAGATCGACAATATCTTCGCCAGGGTCACCGCCGACGATGTTCCCGATGGCATCGCCATTATCCGCGCCCGCCCTCTCGGATCCCGCTATCTGGTCTACGCCTCGGTCATCGACAATCTCACCGGTGATCCGATCTTCATTCCGGGGCTGCCCAACACAGCGGCGGTCCAACAACCGACACCGACACCGACGCCGACGCCGACGCCGACAGGGACAACGACCCCAGCCCCTACTGAGACACCGACCGCAACGCCGGGAGGGCCTACAGCGACTCCGACGCCGACGCGCACACCCTTCCAAACCCGCACCCCGACGCCCACGCCGGAGTTCGCGGTGATCGTCACGACCCTCGACGAAGAGACCCACTACCTGGTGCCGTCGACGATCCGATTCCGGGTCGGCAACGGGACCCAGTCATCGCTGATCCTGTGCAGCATCGACGGGACCATAAGCCAGATCTCGAACTTCGACTACATCCGGGGACCGACCGAAACCGTCGATTGGCAGGCCTGCTGCAGCGACACCAACTTTGGCGCCCGCCTCGAATACCGGGCATTTCCCGGCATCGGCGGTCTGGCTGTCGCCCGCGGGACCTGCACCCCCGGATCGCCGGTCTTCGCCATCATCGGTAACGACATGAGCACCGGCGCCCAGATCGAGATCGACGGCGCCAACCTCGACCTCGCGCTGTGGCCTTGACCGGCAACCGCAGCAGTCGTCGAGGACCGACCACTCATCGAATCGCCCGTGCGAAGAGGAGCCAGTCATGAGGTGGAAACAGGGACGACGAAGTTCCAACGTCGAAGACCGGAGGGGGCGTCGGGTCTCGCGTCCGGTGGCGATCGGTGGAGGGGGCATCGGTCTGCTGGTCATCGTGGTGATCGCGCTGTTCCTCGGGGTCGACCCGACTCCCCTGCTGCAACAGACGACTTCGAGCTCGGTGTCCCAGGGCGCGCCGTCGGCGCCTCCTCCTCCCGAACAGAACGAGCTCGCCGACTTCGTCTCGGTCGTCCTCGCCGACACCGAGGACACCTGGCGGGCACAGTTCGCCGAGGGCGGCCAGCGCTATGTCGAACCGACCCTGGTGCTCTTCACCGACCGGGTCCAGTCCGCCTGCGGCATGGCCGGCTCGGCCATGGGGCCGTTCTACTGCCCCGCCGATCAGCAGATCTACATCGATCTCGGTTTCTATGACGAGCTCCGGACCCGATTCCGCGCACCCGGGGACTTCGCCCAGGCCTATGTCATCGCCCACGAGGTCGGCCACCACGTTCAGAATCTCCTTGGAATCTCGGACCAGGTTCACAACTCCCAGCGCGGGCTCGGGAAGGCCGAGGCCAACGCGCTCTCGGTCCGGCTCGAACTCCAGGCCGACTGTTTTTCCGGGGTCTGGGCCTACCACGCCCAACGGGCGCGCAACATCCTCGAGGACCGGGCGATCTCGAGGAGGCGCTCAACGCGGCCAGCGCCATCGGCGACGACCGGATCCAACGTCAATCGACCGGCACCGTCGTCCCCGACTCATTCACCCACGGCAGTTCCGAACAACGGGTCCGGTGGTTCCGCAAGGGATTCGATACCGGTGACGGCGGGGTCTGCGACACCTTCGGCGCGACCAATCTCTGAGACCAGAAGAGAGCGCCCAGAGGCATGGGCGCCGAGGCGCTCGAGAAGCCTCACAGTGCCGACGACGCCCGGAAGTCCACCCGGATGGTAGCGCCGTCGTTCTGAGTCAGGGCGACAACCGGAATCGTCACCGCGCCGCCGTCACCTCCCCCCTCCCGTGAGCACGAGAACCGTCCCGCCAGTGTTGTTGGCAATCGCGACGGCGCTCGCATCGGCGTTCTCGGCATTGAGGACCTTGAGTCCGAACTCACGATTGCCGCGATCAATGAGGGCGATCCGTCCCGGCGTGAAACCGATCAACGGCACGCAACCATCGGTGGGCGCTGCTGTCTCGGTGTTGGCCAGCTCAAATTCGCCGGAGAACTCTGCAGGCTGCGATTATCCGAAGGCGGTCCCGAGGGCGTCGAAGAGGCCCGCGATGCTCGTTGGCGAGGTCACATCGAGTTCCATCCCACCGGCATCGCGGGTGTCCGAAACCTCCACGGTCACATTTGGACCATCCCACACCAGATTGCCGACGTTGGTCGCCGACGCCAGAGTCCCTTTCCGGATCGACACCGATCTCTCCATCACCGAGGACGGGTGGCACATCGACGACATCGTCATCCGCGGATTCGACGACCCGCCTCCGGGGCTGATCTTCTACGACCACTTCGAGAGCGGCGACACTTCAACCTGGAGCGCAGCGGCGCCGTAGGTCACCGGGATTCGTCACGAGGGCGACGCGTCGCCGCAGGCCCACAACGATGGTGAAACTCCCATTCGGTTAGGATCGATCCTGGAGGAGGCTCCATGACACGCCCCCGACTCGTCCGTTTGAACGCCGTCGTGCTCGCCGCGGCCCTCGGTTTCGCTGCCGGCGCCCTCGCTGGAGAGCCCGCCGCCCTCAACCTCGAGACACCCGACGATCCTTTCGTCGAAGTCGATCCGTCAGACGTGAGAACTCAACCGGCGGCGGCGGCGGCGCGCGGCTCGTTTGCCAGCGTTCAGGTCAATGTCGACCGCCACGGTTTCAACATCATCGGCGATGCTGCCAACGAATCGTCCATGGCGGTGGATCCGACCAATCCCAACCGGCTCGTCATCGGATGGCGGCAGTTCGACACCATCAGCTCCAACTTCCGCCAGGCCGGCTGGGGTTTCAGCACCGATGGCGGCCGCAGCTGGACCTCCCCGGGGTTCTCGAGCAGGGCGTCTTCCGCTCCGACCCGGTGCTCGACGCCGACAACGCCGGACGGTTCTTCTACAACAGTCTCAGGGCTGAGGGTTCCAACTTCTGGTGTGAGGTCTATCCCTGGGAGGCAGCCGGTATCTCCTGGCAGGAACCGGTCTTCGCCCACGGCGGCGACAAACAGTGGATGAGCGTCGATCGCTCGGGCGGCATCGGCGACGGCAACATCTACAGCCACTGGACGTCCTACTGGGGGGCGACCGGCGACAACGCCTTCAACCGGTCCACCGACAACGGCCAGACCTTCGACTATCCCGCGGTGATGCCGGGTTCGCCCTATTGGGGTACGACGACCGTGGGTCCCGACGGGACGGTCTATGTCGTCGGTCTCGCCCAGTCCGGGCCGTTGCCCATCGTCGTCGCCTGGTCGACCACGGCCAAGGACCCGATGAACCCCCTCGCCATGGACGGCTCGTCGTACCTCGATCTCGGCGGCTCACCGGCATCGTTCATCTCCGCCAGCCCGAATCCCGAAGGGCTGCTCGGACAGATCTGGATCGCGACCGACCATTCGGGTGGTCCGAACCAAGGCAACATCTATGTCCTCGGGTCGGTGGATCCTCCGGGGTCGGACCCTCTCGATGTCCATTTCATCAGATCCACCGACGGTGGACAGACCTGGGACCCACCCGTCACGATCAACGATGACCCCGCGGGCGGCAATGCCTGGCAGTGGTTCGGCACCATGTCGGTGGCGCCGAACGGCCGCATCGATGTGATCTGGAACGACACCCGTAACGGTCCTTCGGGTTATGACTCCGAGCTTCATTATTCCTTTTCCGGCGACGGCGGCCAGACCTGGTCGGCGAACGTGGCCCTCTCACCCCCCTTCGACCCGCACCTCGGCTGGCCCAATCAGAACAAAATGGGCGACTACTACGAGATGGCTTCGGACCGCACCGGAGCCGATGTCGCATGGGCGGCGACGTTCAACGGCGAGCAGAATGTCTACTACCTGAGGATCGGCGACCGCGACTGCAACGGCAACTCAATCGGCGATTCGACCGAGATCGACAGCGATCACGACGGGATCATCGACGAATGTGACAACTGCCCGGCGACGGCCAACCCCCGGCAGAGCGACAGCAACAACAACGGTATCGGCAATGCCTGCGACAGCATGATTTTCGCCGACGGTTTCCAGTGGGGCAGCGATGCCGCGTGGGGCGCGGTGGCGCCTTAGGGGCAAAGTCCGCGGCAGCGGCGGAACTCAGCGACCGGGGCAGCGTCCGGGGCAGCGGCCGCGGCAGGGTCAGCGCTCCAAGCACGCGCAAGACCAACGCCCCCCGGGGCTCGCACGGCATTGTGCAGAACGACAACCATCCGGCGACACGCGCCGCTGCGCACAATGCCGCTGCCGGGCAACCCTCGCGGCACAACCTCCCGGTGCATCTCTCCCCGCAGCGAAACAGGTCGCCGGAAGCGGCCCGGAAGGCCGGAGCCGAAGGAAGCGGCTGCCCTGCCCGCGCCAGTACTCGATGACGCCAAAACGCAACGGCATCCTGCGGGCGGTCGCGGTAGGGACGGCCCTCACGGGCCGCCCCCCGCACAGATCCCAGCGTGCGGGACTACCGCACTGGGCTCCTGCCTTGGATTCTGACGGTGAGTCGGTGGATCGGATATGGGTGGCAGATTCGCGGTTTCGGGAGCCAGCAGTCGATGTACTGCTGCATGCGGTTCCAGGTGACGTAGGCCTTGTGACTGCGGAGGTTCAGGGTGCGCTTCCAGAGCCAAGCGATACTCCAGCGAAAGCTGTTCAGCGCTCTAATGTTGAGCGGCACGCCGCAGTACCTCATGTGTCCTTCCACGACACTTCGGAGCCACTCCCCGACCATTGGGATCGGGTCGTTTATCCTCCGTCGCAGCTCGCGTTTGATCTCCGCGAGCTTAGCCCTCATTCGCTTCTTGATCGTCCGACGTTCCACCCGAAATTTCCCCGTTCTCCCTCGCGCACAGATGTGCGTGAATCCGAGAAAGTCAAAGGTCCCGGGTTTCCCTGGCCCGCCATCAGAGTCATCCTCGATGGTGTGGCGACCAAACTCCACGAGCCTGGTCTCTTCCGGATGAAGCTCGAGTCCGAAGTCCTTCAGTCGCTTCTGCAGCTCCCTCAGACACTTTCGTAGACTTGATTCAGCACCATCGTCATCGCCGTCTGGACGACCTTGTCCTCCATTGTGGTGATGCCCAATGGCCGCTGCCGCCCGTCCGGCTTAGGGATATAGCTCCGCTTCACCGGCCGGGCTCGGTAGGCTCCTCGTTGCAAACGCCCAGAGAGATCCTGAAGTCTTTCCTCCAGTCTCTCCCCGTACTCCTGCCACGTCACGCCGTCGACACCTGGCGACGCCTTTCACTTCAGGCTCCAGTACGCCTCCCTCAGGGTGTACACCGCGTATACGTGGTGCAGCAGCGTTGTGAATCGCCTCCCTCGATCCTCTCTCGCCGCTCGCCGTACCCGCTCCAGCGCACTTTGCACGCGCTCCCGGTTCTGCGCCCCGTGCATGTTTTGCTGTCGCGAGTTCTCCTTGGCCAGGGCCCTTTCCTCCATCACCTCCTCTGCTCCAGGTGCTTGCGCACCCTTCGCTTTGTTCGGCAACTTCCCAGGTACTACGACCCTGTCCGACTTCCTACCCCCGTTCATCGCCGGATTGCCTCCTCAGAGTTCCCGGCGCGGCCTTGTGGACCATCTCCCTCAGGCGGCTGTAGGACCTCCCGGTTCCCGCGTAAGAAGTGTCCACGCATGCTCGAGGTCTTCGACCACGGGGAGCCTGTGTCGCGCTCGCCATATCGCTCGACACGATTTTGCCTTCCGCCAGCGTCTACTGCGTCGGCGCTCCCGAAGTGTGCTTTTTCGAGGCTCAATACTCGGCCTGCGTTTCCCCCTGTCAACGCTTCGTGTACCGCCTTACGGCCGCACCCGCATGACTCGGGGCCAGTGTGACTGGCTATGTCTTTACTGTGGGGCTCTTTCATCCCCTACTCCCTACCGGTTTTCACTGGCGCTTCGGACGCCCGCACCACAATGGGCGGACCGGAAGGCCGGGGCTCAAGGAAGCAGCGACAGCGGCAGGGGCAGGGACAGCGACAGCGACTGCGGCCGGGGCGGTGGCGGTGACCTTCTCCCGGGTCCGCGGGACTGGGGCCTCGGACGCGGACCCGGGTTCTACTCCGGTTCGAACAACCGCCGCGTCCAGAGCATCAACGCGACCGAGAGCGCGAGCAGGACCGCGCCGGTGGCCTGGTGGGCGGTGGCGATGGTGACCTCGAGGGTCGAGGGCGCACCGACGACAGCGCGTCCCTGGGTCACCGCCAGGGCGGCGATCCCGAGGGCCACCTGCACCGCGACGCCCGCCATGAGCAGCTGCCCGAGCTGCTGCACCGGCCGGATGCCGTGAGAGAGCCCCCAGGCCCTCGCGCCGACCACCACCGCAATCATCACTACGACCGCCGCAATGGTGATGTGAACGATGAGCCCCTGCGCCATGTGCCGCTGCACCGCCCCGAGCACCAGCTGCAGCAGCAGAATCACGATGAGCCAGATCTGCAGGGTTCGGTCGGCCGCCGCGCTCGTCCGCGGCTCGGCTGGCGGCGCTTCAAGCCAGGCGGTTGATGTCACGACGACCAGGGCCGTTACGAGGCTCAGAAAGACCTGACCGAGCACGCCGTGGGTCACCGCCAGGACGATGGACGGCGCCATATCGGTCTCGGAGGTCGAGAGGGTGAACCCACCGGTGACCCGGAGACCACCGAGTACGCCCTGGATGATCACGAGCCCGACGGCAACGGTCGCCAATCGCCGGATCCAGCCACGATCGTCCCGTTGCCACAGCCGGATGGCGAGCCCGATGGTGGTCAGCCAACGCGCCGAAGAGCCGGTGGGCGTGTTCGTAGTAGATCCCGCCGGTCATTCGCGACAACGGGAAGAGAAACATGTTCGTGCCGAAGGTGTTGGGCCAGTCGACGACGGCCAGCAGCGGGGTCCGCCGCCGACCACCAAGCCCCCAGCGACGAGCAGGAAGTCGCGAGCATCGCAACCTTGGCGAAGAGCCCGGTCCAGTTTCGTCCATCACCTGCGCCCGGTTGTCGTGAGCCGATTCCGGCGCCGACCGCGGCCAGACCCGAAATGACCAGTATCGAGCCCGGCACCCACAACAGCGCCGACGGCGTGACCGTTCCGCTCCCCCCCGAGGTCAAGAGACTGCCGAGGATCAACATGTTGAGGATCGCCGCAACGAGGCCTGCACGCGCGCCCGCCCACCAACCGTCTCCGGGTCCGGCGACCGGCCGATATGCCCCACCAGACCACCGCGGCCAGAGGCACCGTGAGCACAAGCCAGGGCGGCGCCATGATCGCCGGAAGGCGGCAGGCGTACGCCACCGCCCACATTGAAACCGCCATTCCAAAGCCCAGGGGGACCGCGTAGGAACCGTCGCTGCCGATCTTATCCATCTCCGCCTCCCGAAGCTTCCAGTATCCGATTTCCCAGATCTTGAATCCTGGATCCCAGCCCGGACCTCGCCGAATATCCTCTCGATCCCTTCGGTTATACTCGCCAGGCCGCCGTCTATGATTGCAGATCGCCGGACAGAAAACGAGACAATGACTTCATCAACACCCTCTCGGGAAAATGACGAACGGATTTCGATCCCCGCGGGCTTCGGCCGGCTGCTGGGCTTCTACCTCGAGCTCGCCAAGGCGCGGCTTGCCGCGTTGGTGGTCCTGACCACCATCGTCGGCTATGTCCTTGCGGCTCGAGGGTCCTTTGATCTCGTCGTCTTCTCCTGGGCGGTTCTCGGACGGACCCTCACCGCCTTCGGCGCCAACATCCTCAACCAGTGGTTCGAGGCCGATCGCGACGGACGTATGGAGCGGACGCGGAATCGCCCGTTGCCGGCGGGCAACGTCAGCCCGAACCAGGCATTGCTCTGGGGCTCCTTTCCTCCGCTGCTGGACTCGTCGTCCT
>CAVQJV010000059.1:0-71703 GCA_963712805.1 uncultured Acidobacteriota bacterium
CCCTACGTCCGGCTCGGCGGCACGCTGTCGAACCGGCCATCGAGATGAAGCCCGCCCAGGCCCGGCTTCAACCGGGGCGCGGTCGCAACCATGGGTATTACCCTCGTCGCCAAGGGCTTCCTCGACCGGATCACCTCGGAGAAGAAGGTCTGCGAGCAGGCGACGAAGCAAGCCGCGAACAGATCCAACCGCAACCGCCGAGGTAGGCGATGGGAGTGTTGGGTATCGCGGAGCGCCCGAGACGACCCGCAGTGGATGGTACGATCCGAGCAGACCGGACCCAATCACAGCCGGACCAATTTGGGAGGCGCGGATGACCGGATTCACACGACCGAGATTTCAGAAACGCGGCGGGATGCTCCTTCTGGCCGGATTGCTGGTTCTCTCCGCGACCTCGGCGCATGCGTCTCCGGAACACCCCCTGGAGCCGCTCGATCGATCCAGTCCACGGGCCACGCTGACGTCATTCCTCGAGCTCCCTGGATCGGGCATGGGATCTTATTCGGCCGGCGATCCCGGATACCGCAACGTATTTCGCGAGACCAGAGACTGTCTCGACTTGAGCGATGTGCCGCCGCTGGTGTTCGACGAGGCCTCGGCGCGGGCCGCACTGCTCCTGAAAGAGGTCCTCGACCGCATCGAGCTGCCGCCGTTCATCGAGATCCCCGACGCCGCGACCGTCGGCGAGCTCGAGTTGGAGCGCTGGACCATTCCCCACACCGAGATCACCCTCGATCGGATCGCCGACGGCGATCAGCAGGGGCAGTGGGTCTTCTCACCGGCACGGTTCGACGAATCGAGGAATTCTACGGCATTGTCCGGCACCTGCCCTACCGACCCGGTGGAACAGGGCGGCCACATCGAGGAGCTGCAGTCGGCTTCCAGGTCCGTCCTCCTGCTGAAACTGATCCGGACGATGCCGTCCTGGGCTGCCATGCGTGTGGGCGGGATGATGGTGTGGCAGTGGTTCGGACTGTCCCTGTTGATCGGGCTGCTGGCCATGGGACTGGTCGTTGTCGCCTGGCTCGCCCGTCGCCTTCGGGCCGGTGGACGCTCTGGCGGGCTCCGGCTCGGGCGCTGGTGCCGGCGGCGCTGCTTTCGGTGCCGTTCGTCGGGCAGTTCGCATGATCGACCGTCTCTTCACCCTCCCCGGAACACCGGCGCTCTGGTTGCGGGTGGCGCTTTCGGTGGTGGGGCCTTCGGATTGGCGTGGTTGGCCGCGCTCGCGGTGATACGCGTCGGCGAGCTGTCCGTTCAATTCTGGTTTCGCGACGCGCGGCCGCTGAAAAAACCACAGCTCCGTCGGGTCATGTTCCGCATCGCCACCATCATCGTCGTCACCGCGATCGGCGTCGTGGCCATGCAGCGACTCGGCGTTCCCGTGGCCGGGCTCGTCGCCGGACTCGGTGTCGGTGGTCTCGCCATCGCCCTCGCCGCTCAGAGCACCCTCGAGAACTTCATCGGCGGCATCATCCTCTATGCCGACCAGCCGGTGCGGGTCGGCGACATCTGCAAGTTCGGCGACCGCCGCGGCACCGTTGAGGATGTCGGCTTGCGCTCGGTCAAGGTCCGCACCATCGACAACACGGTGGTGACGGTGCCCAACGCCACCTTTGCCAAGATGCAGCTGGAGAATCTGTCGGAACGGGATCGGATTCTGCTCCGGGAAATCCTCGGTCTGAGGTACGAGACAACACGAGATCAGCTGCGAACGGTACTGTCGAATGTCGAGTCGATGCTTCGAAGCCATGGATCCATCGACGATGACCGACTCCGGGTGCGTTTCGACGGCTTTGGCGACGCCGCTCTCAAGATCGAAATCTACGCCTACGCGATGGCCGAAACCTGGCCGGAGTTTCTCGAGATCCGCGAGGACGTCCTCTTCAAGGTGATGGAGATCATCGAGGACGCGGGAACCCGCCTCGCCCTGCCGACTGAGGTGCATTACGCGGCGGAGGGGCTACCGGGGAGTCGTGGAGACGTGAGTCACATGAGCGGAGCGCCTCGCAACTCCGTAGACGGACCATCGGACTCGTCGCAGGTTTTTGAAACACGAAGATCACAAAGGGCCACCAAGGGCCGCACAAAGCACCTCGATTGAACGTCAGACCTCGGTTCCGGAGCGACGTTCGACTTCGTGGATCGGTTGATGTGACGTCAGCGATTTGTTTGAACCGCAAAGAACGCCAGGACGCAAAGGCCATCGCAAAACATCCACTCATACAACCATCGCACGGATCTGCGCGTTAAACCGTAGATGAAACGCGCGATAATGCGACGGGTCAAGATCGCGACGGCCTTGCGATGATTCTTAGCGACCTTTGTGGTGCCTGCGTAAACTGGACGCTTCGTGCAGTCATTGGTGGCCCTTTGTGATCTTCGTGTTTCAAACTCGCCGTTGAAGCCACGCACCACCGATCCACGGAGTTTTCGAAAGTAGCAATGCGCCGGCGACTTCGGCCAGGTGAGCGCTGCGTCTTCGAGAATCGACCTCGCGGGATTCAAGACAAACCGATGCGAAGACCGTTGACCATCCCGGAAACCAAGAAACGTCTTACGTCTAACGACTAACATCTAACGTCTCACCACTCACGAATTTCCCGCTCGCCTATACTCACCGGCATGACCGAAACCACTGACGTCCCCAACCTCGTCTCGCGCATCCCAAAGGCGGCACCACCGACCCCGACCAGATCCTCGATCTCTTTCTCGAGTGGGTCGCCGAGATCGGCTTCGAGCTCTACCCGGCGCAGGAGGAGGCGCTGCTCGAGGTCATGGCCGGCCGCCACGTCGTGCTCTCGACCCCGACGGGATCAGGCAAATCACTGGTCGCGCTGGGGCTCCACTTCAAGGGATTGTGTGAAGGCAGGGTTTCCTACTACACCTCCCCCATCAAGGCGCTGGCGTCGGAGAAGTTCTTCTCGCTGTGCAACGATCTCGGCGCCGACAACGTCGGGATGCTCACCGGTGACGCGAGCATCAACCCCGATGCGCTGGTGATCTGCTGCACCGCCGAGGTGCTCGCCAATCTGTCGCTGCGGCTGGGTTCCGATCTCGAGGCCCCGTACGTCGTGATGGACGAGTTCCACTACTACGCCGACCGCGACCGCGGTTGGGCCTGGCAGGTGCCGTTGGTCAACGCGCCGACGAGCCAGTTTCTGCTCATGTCCGCGACCCTCGGCGACATGACGACCATCATGGCTCAGATCGAAGAGCGCACGCGCCGAGAAATCGTCCACGTCACCTCGGCCGAACGCCCGGTGCCCCTCGATTTCACCTATCGCGAGACGCCGATCCACGAGACCGTCGACTGGCTCGCCGAGAGCGGCAAGGCGCCGGTCTATATCGTCAACTTCACCCAGCGTGAGTGCGCCGAGCTCGCCCAGGCGCTCACCAGCATGCCGCTGACGACCAAGGAGGAGAAGAAGGCGATCAAGGACGCCGTCGGCGAGACCCGGTTCACGACGCCCTACGGCAAGGAGTTCCGGCGTTTTCTCTCCTTCGGCATCGGTGTCCACCACGCGGGGCTGCTGCCGAAATACCGTCTATTGGTGGAGAAACTGGCGCAGAGGGGCCTTCTCAAGATCATCTCGGGCACCGACACCCTCGGCGTTGGCGTCAACATCCCGATTCGGACGGTGCTTTTCACCAAGCTCGCCAAATTCGACGGCGAGAAAGTCACCCAGCTCAAGGTCCGCGACTTCAAACAGATTGCGGGCCGCGCGGGGCGCAAAGGCTTCGACGACGAGGGCAGCGTCGTCGCCCAGGCCCCCGACCACGTCATCGAGAAGATCGTCGCCGACCGCAAGGCCGCAGCCAACCCGAAGAAGAAGAAGAAAGGCCCGCCGAAACAGCCGCGCGCCGGCGAGGTCTCGTGGTCCGAGGACACGCTTCAAGAACCTCATCGCGAACCAGCCGGAGCGGCTCGTCTCACGCTTCCGGATCACTCCAGGGATGATGGTCGATCTTCTCCAGCGCGACGCCGCCGTCAACGACCCGCTGGCCGGCAACTTCCACTCGCTGCGCGAGCTTATCCGCCACTGCCACGATGACGACGCCGGCAAGGCGAGCCACCTCAACCACGCCGCCAAGCTCGCGCGGTCCCTCGAACACGCCGGCATCATCAAGATGGTCAGGGACACCGAGAGCCCGTACTACTGGGTCGTGGTCAACGACGATCTCCAGTTCGACTTCTCGCTCTTCCACAACCTCTCGCTCTTCCTCATCGAGGCCATCGAGGGGCTGGATCCCGAGGATCCCGACTTCGCCCTCGATCTGCTCAGCCTGGTTGAATCGGTGCTCGAAGACCCGACCATCGTTCTGCGCCGACAGCTCGATGTCATCAAGACCGAACTCATCAACCGGCTCAAGGCCGAGGGGGTGAGCTATGACGAGCGGATGAACCAGCTCGATCAGGTCACCCCGCCCCAACCCCGCGCCGACTATCTCTTCGCCGTCTTCGAGCACTTCCGCAAGCTCCACCCCTGGGTCGGCGGCGACATGGTCAAACCCAAGTCCATCGGCCGCGAAATGATCGAGGACTATCTCGACTTCGGCGACTATGTGAAGAAATACGGGCTCCACCGCTTCGAGGGCGTCCTGCTGCGGTATCTCTCGCAGCTCTACAAGACCCTCGACCAAAACGTCCCCGATCTCGTCAAGGACGACGCCATTCTCGACGTCCTCGGCTACTTCCGCTCCATGCTCGAGCGGGTCGACACCAGCCTCATCGAAGAATGGGAGGGGCTTCGCCACCCCGAGCTGCGGCTCGAAAAGGGCGTCGAAGACTCCCACGAGGCGCTCCGCCTGCTTGCCGTCGAGGAGCTTCGGACCGACGACCGCAAGCTCTCCTCGCGGATTCGCGCCGAAATGCGCCAGCTCGTCCGCGCACTTTCCCTGCGCGATTGGGAGGCGGCCGAAGGCAGCGTCAGACAGGCCGATGATGACATCATCGAACAATGGCCGCCGATCGCTTCGGCACGGCCATGGCGCCGTTCTTCGAGCGCTTCGACAAACTCGTCTTCGACCACCGCGCCCGCCTCAACGACACCACCGTCATCGTTCGCGAAGACGACAAACGGTGGAAGATCACCCAGAACCTCTTCGACCCCGAAGACGAGAACCTCTGGTATATCGAGGGCGAGGTCGATCTCGATCGGTGGGCAGGCGGACCGCTGGTCGCGGTGACGGAGATCGGATCGTAGTCTTTGCTTGAGCGAATCTGACGGCAGGCAGGATGCCTGCCCCACAATGCGGGCCCCACCGGATACTCATGTGTGGTCCGTTGTGGAGCAGGCTTCCAGCCTGCTCGTGGCTGTCACGAAGGCAGGACGGACGGTCGAGCTTCACTCGTCGTATACCCGGTAGTGTTACCTTGGCTTCGTCGGATGACGGGGGTCACAGCCCCGGTCATTTCCGCCTGTAAAATCCACCCATCGACGCATTCGGCAACTCGATTTTTCCAGTCCGACCGCGCCCGATCGGCCTCCGATCTGGAAATGTAACCTACGGTCACCAGGGTCGTCTGGATCAGCAACCCGTTCTCACGAGAGGAGCAAGCATGCATCGCCGCTTGATGGTCATTTCGCTTTTGTCCGCAGTGTTCGCGGCCACACCCGCATTCGCCCAGTTTGGTTTTCCCGTCCTGCGCCGGACAACCAGTCCTCACCGGAGACCAAACCGGAACCGTGACGCTCAGCGCCTACGCCAGTTTCACCTCCTACAGCGACACCATCGACACCTCCGCCGGCGCCGGGTGCGAAGCGGCCGCGGGCCTTCCCGACTCGGTGGTCTGCTTCACGCCGGGGACCGCCTGCAGCGTGACCGCCCGTCTCATCTCGCCGACCGGCACGCAGATGTCACTCAACGTCCTGACCGGATGCAGCACGGCACCCGCCTCCTGCCTCGACGGCCAGAGCGGCGACACCGGAGAGATCGGCACGACCACTCCCCTGACCGCGACCCAGATCTGCTATGTCGCCAGTGTCGCCGGAGCGCCATCCGAGGCGAGATTCGAATTCGATGACCTCGCAGCGTGCGGCACCCTCGCCGGTGGCGGCGGCGGTGGGGGCGGCGGCGGTGGCGCCGGCCTTGACGAGATCTACTTCATCCCGGCCGCTGCACGCGCTGCCGGCGCCGGATCCTCCTTCTTCGTGACCGATCTCGACGTCAACAACTCGGGCAGGTGGATGGCGACCTACAAGTTCCTTTGGCTGCCTCGAGATACCAACAACTCCACGCCCGCCGAGTCCGTCGCCTTCACCATCGGACCGGGTGTTTCCATCCGCTACAAGGATGTCTTGGCCGAGGTCTTCAACGTCGGCGGCGGTACCGCCGCGGTCGGCGCGCTCGCCGTCATCTCGGACAGCCGGGATCTGCTCTTCATGAGTCGAACCTTCAACTCGAGCGATGAAGGGACCTTCGGCCAGGCCATCGTCGGGATCGAAGAGAAGCGATCTCATTCGAGCGGGCGAAAGACGGCGCGTCCTTTTCATGACCGAAAACGACGAATACCGATCCAACGTCGGGTTCCAGAACGGAACCGACGCCCCTCTGACCGTCAAATGGGAGCGGTTTAAAGCCGATGGAACCTCGATCAACATCGGCCAGACGCTGCTGCCGCCCCTGGGTAACACCCAGTGGAACCGGGTCTTCAACGACGTCAAGCCCATCGAGGCGGCCTATGTCGATGTCTGGACCGAGACCAGCGGCGGCGCCTTCGCCGTCTACGGCTCGGTGCTCGATTCCGGCACCTCGGACCCGACCACGGTTCCCGGCCAGTAGCTCGCACCGAGAAACCCACAAACGGCGGGGCTTCGGCCCCGCCTTTCATTTGACGGATATTGGGACCTGAGGCTTTTCGGGTCTTGGATAACGATCCGGCGAAGGACGGACCTCGATCCGACGTATGGTGGGTTTCGGTCCGCCTTCAGAGTCCCTGAATAGCTCGTGGCGATGCATGAAGTCGATCGATCCCGACGACCAGTGCGCTGGACTGACGTACGGAGGTAGCCCTCTCTCGATCGGCGCTGAAGGGCAGGCAGGATGCCTGCCCCACAATCATCACATCGGGGCCCTGGTTGGACTATTGTGGAGTAGGCTTCAAGTACCTTCTCAGGTCCCAGGTTCCATTGTGGAGCAGGCATCTTGCCTGCTCACCACCCGCGTTCTAGCTCGAAACGAGCGTCCGCGCCTGCCGGTCCTTCTCGACTCCCGGGAAGGGCAGGACGCGGTTGTGCATGACGGCGTAGACGCCGCCGTCGACGAGCCTCGCCGCGAGCAGCGCTTCGGTGACGTTCTGCATGGCATCGGTATCGCGGAACTCGTAGGGCCGCATGGCGCCGGTGAGAATGACCGGGGTGTCGAGCTCGCCGAGTCCCCGGTGCAGAACCTCGCCGGTTTTTGCCAGGGTGTCGGTGCCGTGCAGGATCACCACGGCGTCGGACGACGGCAGCGCGTCCTTTACGGCCTTGAGGATCACCAACCGGTCATCCTCGGTCATGTCGAGGGAGTCCTTGTGCATCACCACGGTGTGACGGACGAAGAGGTCCGGCAGCCTGAGCGATCCAAGGATGACGTCGAGGACCGAACGCGAATTGGCCAACGAGCCGTCGAACTCGTTGTAGGTCTTGTCGATGGTTCCACCTGTTGTCAATATCGTCAGTCGCATGTGGTGTCCTTCAGCGCGCTGCTGAGATTGATTCTATCAACGCTCTACCCGAGCGGATGCCAGGCACGCAACATTGTTCGCGGCGAACATTGTTGGAGCCAGGCACCGCCAAGGTGCGCCACCCTCGCGTACCCTCAGGAGAACGCGGGCAGGGTGCCTGGCATCCGACGTTTCGTCCGACGCAACGTTGCGTGCCTGGCACCCTCAAAGCCGCTAAAACAGGCCAACGCCCCAGAGATCATGCACGTGCAGGACGCCCGCGACCTTGCCGCTGCCGTCGCAGACCATGAGCGAGGTGATCCGTTTCTCCTCGAGCTTTTTCAGCGCCGCGGTGGCGAGTTCGTCGGCGGCGATGCATGCGCCGCCCTTGTGCATCACCTCTTTGGCGGATCGCGCGAGGGGGTCCGGGTCGCGCTCCATCAGTCTTCTCAGATCGCCGTCGGTAATGACTCCGAGCAGCGCGCCGTCGTCATCGAGGACGGTGGCGAGGCCGAGCCCCTTACGGCTCATCTCGTAAATGACGTCCTTCATGGCGGCATCTGCAGCGACCACCGGCATGTCGTCGCCGGTGTGCATGAGGTCTTTGACCTTGAGGAACTTCTTGCCCAGCTTGCCCCCCGGGTGAAACCGGGCGAAGTCCTCTTCACGGAAGCCCTTGCGAGCCGAAACCGTCAGCGCGAGGGCGTCGCCCAGGGCGAGGCTGGCGGTGGTCGAGGCGGTGGGAGCAAGGTTCAACGGGCAGGCCTCGTTCCGCACCCCGAGATCGAGGTGGACATCCGCCGCCTTGGCAAGGGGCGATTCCGGATGTGAGGTCATGGCGATCAGAGGGATTCCGAGCCTGCGCAGGATCTCGAGGAGGCGGAGGATCTCGTCGGTGGCCCCCGAGTTGGAAATCGCCACGACGAGATCGGCCTCGGTGACCATTCCGAGGTCGCCGTGGATCGCTTCAGCCGGATGGAGGAAAAACGAAGGTGTTCCCGTCGAGCTCATCGTGGCGGCGAGCTTTCGGCAGATGATCCCCGACTTGCCCATTCCGGTCCAGATGACCCTGCCGGCGCACGCGGTGACCATCTCGACCGCTTGATTGAAGTCGTCACCGAGCTCGTCCATCACCTTTCGGATGGCATCGGCCTCGGTCTGGAGAACTTGACGGGCGATCTCGAGAGTCACGGTTCAACCTCGCCGAGTGCATTCGAGATCGCCACCACCTGGGTCACCAACCGCGCGAACTCGGCCGGATCGAGCTGCGTCGTCGCATCGGAAAGGGCCTCGCTGGGTCGCGGGTGGACCTCGACAAAGATGCCGTCGACCCCGACGGCGGCAGCGGCTCGGGTCAGATACGGGTGGAACTCGCGCGCCCCCCCGGTCGAGTGGCCGAGGCCGCCCGGGAGTTGCAGCGAGTGGGTGGCGTCGAAGATGACCGGCGCGAAACGGCGCATGATGGGCAGCGCACGCATGTCGACCACGAGATTGTGGTAGCCGAAGCTGACACCACGTTCGGTGAGGGTGACGCGATTGTTGCCTGTTGAGCGCACCTTGTCGACCGCATTCGACATGTCTTCGGGCGCCATGAACTGGCCCTTCTTGATGTTGACCGAGGCGCCGCTCTCGCCGCAGGCGATGAGAAGGTCGGTCTGCCGACAGAGGAACGCCGGCACCTGGATCACATCGGCCACTTCGGCGGCCAGAAATGCCTGCCCCGGCTCATGAACATCGGTGAGGATCGGAAGCCCGGTGGCCTCCTTCACCGCCTGGAGTACGTCGATCCCGGCTTCGAGTCCCGGACCGCGGAAACTCGTCACCGACGAGCGGTTGGCCTTGTCGAAGGAGGCTTTGAAGATGGCCCTAACGCCCATGCGCTCGGCAACGGCCTTGACGGTCTCGGCGACTCCGAGCGCGAACTCGGCCGACTCGATGACACAGGGACCGGCGATGAAAAACGGAATGTCGCCATCACCGACGGTGATGCCCGGAGCGATGTCGAAGGGGGACCAGTTCATGGGGTCAGTGTACCCGAATTCCCGAAATAGCCCGTTCTCCGCCTTTGGCGGATTCCGGTCGATTTCGGGAAGCGAGGATTGACTATATTGTACTTCTTTCTCCGAACCTGGCTGGGACCGGCCGAAGGCCGGCACCAGTCAGATTCGGAGCGAGCTACGCCTCGATCGTCCCCTCGCTCACGACCTCGGCCGTGTCGTCTTCGACAAAGACCTCACCATCGACTTCCTTCCCTTCGATTTCTCCAGCGACCTCGTCCTCGACCTCACGCGTCTTGTGGTGCTCGACCGCGGCGGCGATGAACGACTTGAAAATCGGGTGCGGATCGTAGGGCTTGGATTTGAACTCGGGGTGGAACTGGCAGGCCAGGAACCACGGGTGATCCGGCAACTCGATGACCTCGACAAAGATCCGATCGGGTGATTTGCCGCTAACGACCATCCCCTTCTCCTCGAAGAGGGGCACATACTCGGGATTGACCTCGTACCGGTGGCGGTGGCGCTCCCATATCTCGTCGCTGCCGTACATCTTCCAGGCGTTGGTCGTGGGTGTCAGCCGGCAGGGATACTTGCCCAACCGCATGGTGCCGCCCATTTGATCGACACCGACGAGTTCGCGCATCTTGTAGATCACCTTGTAGGGCGGTTGGCTGACGAATTCGGTTGAGTGGGCGCCGGCCAACCCGCAAACGTTGCGGGCAAACTCGATGATGGCCGTCTGCAGCCCGAGGCAGATCCCGAAGAACGGGATCTTGCGACCGCGGGCGAACTCGATGGCGCGGATCATCCCTTCGATGCCGCGTTTGCCGAAGCCGCCGGGGACGAGGATCGAGTCCACATCGAAGAGCTGCTCGGGATAGCCCGAACCCTCGAGAGATTCGGAGTCGATGAAAACCAGATTGACGTTGACCCCGTTGGCGAGCCCACCGTGGAAGAGGGCCTCGTTGAGCGACTTGTACGAGTCTGCGAGATCGACATACTTGCCGACGATGCCCACCGACACCGTGCCCTCACACGCCTTGACGGAATCGACAACCCCTCGCCAGCGGCTGAGATCACGTTGCCCTTTGGGCAGGTTGAGCATCTCGAGGACCATCTCGTCAAAACCCTCCGCGGCGAGCTTGATCGGAACGTCGTAGATGGTCTCGGCGTCCTGCGCCGGGATGACCGCTTTGGACTCGACGTTGCAGAAAAGCGCGATCTTGTCGCGGAGATCCTGCGGCAGCGGTCGATCGCAGCGACAGAGCAGGATGTCGGGCTGGATGCCGATCTGGAGCAGCGCTTTGACCGAGTGCTGCGTCGGTTTTGTCTTGAGCTCGTCCGAGCCCTTGATGAACGGAACCAGGGTCAGGTGGATGATCAGGACGTTGCCGCGGCCGGCCTCGGAACGGAACTGGCGGATGGCCTCGAGGAAGGGCAACGACTCGATGTCACCGACGGTGCCGCCGATTTCGACGATGACGAAATCGACATCGCCGCCAAGGGCTCGGATCCCGGCCTTGATCTCGTCGGTGATGTGGGGGATCACCTGGACGGTCTTGCCGAGGTAGTCGCCGCGGCGTTCCTTTTCAATGACCGAGGCGTAGATCTTGCCGGTCGTGAAGTTGTTCTTCTTGGCCATGGTCGCCGAGGTGAAGCGCTCGTAGTGACCGAGATCGAGATCGGTCTCGGCGCCGTCGTCGGTGACAAAGACCTCGCCGTGCTGGAAGGGCGACATGGTTCCGGGATCCACGTTGACGTAGGGATCGACCTTGAGCATGGTCACCGAGTAGCCGTGGGCTTCCATCAGCGCCGCCAACGACGACGCCGAGATCCCCTTGCCGAGACCGGAAACCACTCCTCCTGTTACAAAGACATATTTCGTCGCCATCGTCTGAGCCCCTTTTCCTCAATCCCCACTATTCATCATCAGTCGGACGCGTTCGAGGTCCTGGGGTGTGTCCACTCCATGGGCCTCGTCCGGTGCGTCGAAAACCAAAATATCGATGCCGTTCTCCAGGGCGCGAAGCTGTTCCAGATCCCTCGGCCCGTTCCAGCGATGACGGCGCCATCGCCACAAACGCCGCCAGCGTTTCCGGTCGAAAGCCGTAGATTCCGAGGTGAAGCCGCCACAACGACTCGGCAACTTCCGAATCCCGCGGAAACGGGATCGACGGAGCGCGAGAAGTACAGAGCCCTGCCGTCCGTCCTCCGAACGACCTTGACCGCATTGGGATCATCCACATCCGCGGCCGAAATCGGCCGGCACAGCGTCGCCATCCCGACCTCGGGCCGCGCGCGCATTCCTTCGACCAGGGTGTCGATGTTGGCGCCCGAGAGCATGGGCTCATCGCCCTGGACATTGATCACGAGTTCCCAGTTCGATCCTCCCGCAACCGCCTCGGCGATCCGGTCGGTCCCGGAGGGATGCACACCCGTCATCACGGCCTCGGCGCCGGCGGCAGTCGCGGCCGCCGCAACCCGCTCATCGTCGGTGGCGACGATGACGTGATCGATGGTCCTCGCGGCCAGCGCCCGCCGCACCACGTGGGCGATCATCGGCTCACCAGTCAGGTCGGCCAAGGCCTTGCCGGGAAAACGCGTCGAACCCCAACGTGCTGGGATCGCCGCGACGACGCGAGGTGCATCAATTGTCATCCTGTAGTGGAATGCTAGCGATCCGTCGAGCCGACGAGTCAAGGCCCTTTCGAAGAATTCAAACAATCGTTTGTTTATAGCCTTCTAATCCAATTAAATGAATAGGTTAAGAAACAGATTCTCGATGACCTGCCTACCTGAGAGTACGGTCCCGGTACGCAGTCCGTTCCAATCCGTGTTGACCGAATCTCGAGACTTGATACAAACAACTGTATGAATTTTGACACAAAATCCCGTCTCTTGGAGACCGCCGCCACCCTCTTTGCCGATCACGGCTTACCGCGGAGCGTCGGTCCGCCACATCTGCGACCTCGCGAGGGCCAACCCCGGCGCGGTCTCCTACCACTTCGGCGGGAAGAAACAGCTCTACCGCCTCGTGCTGCGGCGGGCGGCAGCCGCACTCTCCGAGCTCACCGTCATCGAGGCCGCCCCGGGCGAGGACTCCCCTCCCCTCGAGATCTGCCGATGCCGTGAATCGGATCCTCGGCCGGATGGAGACCCGCCCGCACGAAACCCGTCTGCTTCTGCGGGACCTCGCGGATGGTGGCGATGTCGCGGTGGAGGCTCTGGAGCCGACTTTGCGAACCGCGTTCGAGAATCTCCGGCTGGCCATCGGCGAGGACGCCGCGCCGCGGGGATCGCCAGCGGCCGCGCGCTGTTTCTCGATCTCGCCGCTCCCCTCTTTCTCCTCACTGCGGCGTGGCCGGTGCTGCAGCGAGCGCTCGATCTCGACCCCGAACAGCGGCGAGGCCTGCTCGCCGATGCCTGCCGACGGACGTTGGAGGTTCACGGGTTTCCGCGAGCTGGGATAGTGGCGCTTCCTCCGACCCGGTCGCGCACGCATCCTCGGCGAATTGTGAATCCGTCTTCATGTGAACGACCGAGGTGATTGACACCCGCCGGCCCTCGTCGCTAACCTGTCGGAGATGAGACATCGATCGACGATTCATGTCGGAACGAGAACGCACCGACCGACGGTGCCCCTCATCTCCTACGTGAACCGTTTCAGCGGTCTCTAGTCTCTCTGTTTTCCACTATTTCACCGAAACAACACGGCCGCCGATAGCGGCGCTTCGGAAACAGGGAGAGTCCTCATGAAAATGATCGTACTCGGCTGCGGCCTGGTCGGTGGACCAATGGCTGTGGATCTGGCGAAGGAACCGGGGTTCGAAGTCACCATCGTCGACAGGAACCAAGATGCCCTGAGGGCCGTGGCTGGCGAACAGCAACAACATCGAGACGGTGCACCGGGATCTGGGAAATCCGCAAGATATCGGCGCGGTGATCGCCGACCATGACATCGTGATCAACGCGGTTCCCGGGTTCATGGGATTTCAAACCCTCAAGGCCATCATCGAAGCCGGAAAGAACGTCGTCGACATCGCATTCTACCCGGAGAACCCATTCGACCTGGATGCTCTGGCCAGGGACCGGGGCGTCACGGCGATCGTCGACTGCGGCGTGTCCCCGGGTCTCAGCAATCTGCTGATCGGCCACGTCCACGAGCGGTTGGACCGAACGGACTCGGTTCTCATCTACGTCGGTGGGCTGCCGGTGATCCGCCACTGGCCATTCGAGTACCGTGCCGTATTTTCGCCCATGGACGTCATCGCCGAGTACACCCGGCCGGCGCGATTCGTGGAGAACGGCAGACTGGTGACCCGTCCCGCCCTGTCCGACCCCGAGCTCATCGACTTCCCCGGCGTCGGAACCCTCGAGGCGTTCAACACCGACGGCCTCAGGACTCTGGCCGAAACAATCGACGCCCCGAACATGAAGGAGAAGACCCTGCGCTACCCGGGCCACATCGAGAAGATGGTGTTTCTGCGCGAGGCGGGTTTCTTCAACGAGGAGCCGGTCGATGGTCGACGGCCGCCCGATTCGGCCGGTCGACCTCACCGCCGAGCTGATGTTCCCGCAGTGGCAGATGGACGACGGCGAGGTCGATATCACGGTGCTGCGGATCATGGTCGAGGGCGAGGAGCGCGGCCAGTCTCGACGTTATGTCTACAACCTCCTCGACCGATACGATGCCTCGAGCGACACCCACTCCATGGCCCGCACCACCGGCTACACCGCCACCATGGCGGCACGGCTGCTGGCAACGGGTCTGTACGACCGGAAGGGCATCTCACCGACCGAGTTCGTGGGACGCCAAGAAAATTGCGTCGAGTTCATGCTCAAGGGCCTCGCTGATCGGGGCATCATTATCGAGGCGCACGAGGAGGCCCCTGAGCACCAGATGTTGTGAGAGTCCGAATCCGATTTTGCTAAGGTGTTGTCGAGGCCAAACCCTCGCCTTCGACCAGGAGGATCGTGATGCGTCCCAAGGTCAGATTTCTCGACGACGACCTCAAGATCAAGATCATCGATGAGGCCCGCCATCTGCTTTGCACGCTCGGTGTGGAGATTCACAACACCCGCGTGCTCGGTCTGATCGGCGACCACGGCGCCGAAGTGGATCTGGCCACGCAACACGTTCGATTGACGGACGATCTCATCGATCGGGCGCTGTCCACCGTGCCGAGCGGATTCAAGCTCTACGACGTGGTCGGCCGGCAGACGCACGACCTCTCGGGCGACAACGTGTACTTCACGCCAAGCTCGGCCGCCATCAACATCCTCGACAACGGCACCATGAGAAAGCCCCATACCGCCGACTACGTCAAGTATGCCAAGGCCCTCAGCGGGCTCGATCACATTCAGGCGCAAAGCACGGCATTCATCCCCGCAGACGTGGCCGAGGAGATCTCGGACAGTTACCGGCTCTTTCTCAGCCTTCTCTATTGCGAAAAGCCGGTTGTAACCGGAGCCTTCACAATCGGTGCGTTCGACGTCATGCGTGATCTCCAGCTCGCGGTCCGAGGCTCTGCAGAGGAGCTCAGGTCCAAGCCGTTGACCGTCTTCTCGTGTTGCCCCACAGCGCCCATCAAGTGGAGCGAGTCAACCTCGCAGAATGTCGTCGATTGCGCCCGGATGGGGATCCCGGTGGAGTTCATCTCGATGCCGTTGTCCGGTTTCATGGCGCCGGTCACGATTGTCGGGTCTCTGATTCAGCACACCGCCGAGACTCTCAGCGGCGTTGTCATCAGCCAGCTCGCCGGCCCCGGCACGCCGGTCCTCTACGGCGGCGCTCCCGCAATCTTCGACATCCGGTACGAAACCACGCCCATGGGCGCCGTCGAAACCGAAATGCTCGATTGCGCCTACAGCGAGATCGGCAAACACCTCGGCATGCCCACCCAGGCCTATATCGGCTTCAGTGACGCAAAACGGTTAGACGCCCAGGCGGGCTTCGAGACCGCCATGGGGGCCACCCTGGCGGCGTTGTCCGGGATCAACAGCATCTCCGGTCCCGGAATGCTCGACTTCATCACCTGTTTCAGCCTCGAGAAGCTCGTACTCGACAACGAAATCTGCGCCCAGACACAGCGTCTCGTCAGGGGAATCGAGCCGCGAGAGGACTTCCCTTCCACACCGATCTTCGAGGAGCTCATCCGCGACAAGCACTTGCTCATCGCCGATCACACCCGGCGCCACCTCAAGGACGAGATCACTTTCCCGGGACCTGTCATCGACCGCGCGAACAGCTCTCGTTGGCTCGAGGAGGGGGGACTCACCCTCCACGAACGGGCCGCGAAAGAGGTCGAGAAACTCATCGATTCATACGAACCTTCGTCGTTGCCCGATGATGTCAAATCCGAGCTGGAACGCCTGATGACGGCCGAAGCGCGTCGTTTCGGCATGGATCGTCTGCCCGACCGGGTTTGATGTCGGGAATCACGCATTTTCCGCCTTCCACGGCGACGCCGGATCGTCATACGGTGTTGAGGGCACAGGGTATCCCCGACGAAGCAGCGGTCCCGGAACGTGTCGCTGCACTCGTTGATGACGGGTTTGAGATCTACTCTAGCGACGTCGAGGCCGCGGGCATTCGAGCGGAAGTCTCCATCGAGGAGTTCGACGCGGTCTACCGCGGAGCAGGCCAAAACGCCTCCCGAACACCACTCGAGGGGATCTTTCCCGACGCGCATGGTCTGGCGTTGTTCGCGGTCACCGTCGGCGAGGCGGTGTGCAGCGAAATCCGCCGCCTGTTCAAAACGGGTGATCCGGCGTTGGGATACACCCTCGACACCATCGCGTCGGCCGGCGCCGAGGGCCTCGCCGGTGCGATGGCTCGCGACTACCAGGACACCGTCTCGCGGTCGAATCCCAACGCCATCCGACGTGCGCGTCCTGCCGTACAGTCCGGGCTACTGCGGCTGGCACGTCAGCGGCCAGGCGAAGCTCTTCGAGGTTCTCAAACCCGAGCGCATCGGCATCTCGCTCAACGCCAGCGCTCTGATGGAACCTCTGAAGTCGGTCTCCGGCGTGTTGGTGGCTGCCGACAGAGAGAGCCACGACTTCGATATCGAGTTCAACTTTTGCACCGACTGCGCCGGCCAGGAATGCCGGGAGCGGATCCAATCGGTTTTTTTCGACACCCGTGGAGGTCAATGATGGATGTTCTTTCCGAAATTGCCGCGAGCTTGAGAAACGGCGATGACAATCGAGTGGGCCAACTGACACAGCAGGCCGTCGACGATGGTCTTGCAGCCGAGGAGATTCTCAACAACGGACTCATGAGCGGGATGCGGGTGGTGGGCGAGCTGTTTCGCAACCACGAGATTTTTCTCCCCGAAGTCCTACTCGCCGCCCGAGCGATGAACAGGGGTGTGGATCTACTCAAACCGCTGCTCGCCGGCGGGGATGTCCCGACGATCGGGAAGGTGGTGATCGGGACCGCCAAGGGCGATCTTCACGACATCGGCAAGAACCTGGTCGGGATCATGCTCAAGGGCGCCGGTTTCGAGGTGATTGACCTTGGAAACGACGTGACCGCCGAGCGGTTCGTTGACGCCGCCGTGGAATCGGGGGCGAAGGTCATCGGCATTTCGGCGCTGCTCACCACAACGATGTCTTCAATGAAGGGTGTGGTCGATCTCGTGCGGGAGCGGGGGCTGGGCGGAGAGATCCACACCATCGTGGGCGGCGCTCCCGTGTCGAAGGAGTTCGCCGCCGAGATCGGCGCCGACGCCTACGGATACGATGCGGCCAACGCGGTGGAGCAGGTCAAGGCACTGACGGGGTCTGATCACACGTAGACCTTCTCAACCCTGACGCGCTCCATCTTGGGGTCGTACATCGGGCGCATGGGCAGGCCCACCTGCAGGGGGTAACGCCTGCCCGCGATGTCGATCTCCCATTCGCCGTCATCGAGGTAGGCCTTGTTGATCGGTTCGCCGGCCCCGATCATGGCCAGACCCACCGCGCCGCCCAACGTGAATCCGTAGCTCGCCGCACGGACATAACCGACCGCCTTGTTGTTCCGATAAACGACCTCGGCGTGGTAGAGCAGCGGTTCGGGGTCCTTGACAAGAACCTGTAGCAAACGCCGATCGTAGGCGGGCCCGAGCGCTTTCTTCTCGATGCAGTAGGCCTTGCCGAGAAAGTCCGGTTTCTTGAGATCCACGGCGAATCCGAGACCGACCTCGTAGGCATCGTCGGTGTTGTCGATGTCGTGACCGTAATCGCGATAGGCCTTCTCCATGCGCAGGCTGCCCAAAGCCCGCAGACCGGCGTGACGAAGACCGAAGTCCGTTCCCGCCTCGATCACCCGGTCGTAGACGTGCACCGCCTGCTCAGCGGGGATGTTCAATTCGTATCCGAGCTCGCCGACGTAGGTGATGCGGTTGCAAATCAGGCGTGCGTATCCGATGTCGATCTCGCGGGCGGTGCGGAAGGGAAAGGCCTCGTTGGACAGATCCGCCGATGTGATGGATTGCAGCAACTCCCGCGATCTCGGGCCCTGCACATTGAGCTGGCCGATGCCGCCCGTGATGTCGGTGAGAAAGCAATGCGCATCCGGTGGGATGTGTCGCCTGAGCCACGTCTCGACGTGGCGGTGCATGGTGTCGGTGACCACCACGATGAAGCGATCCTCGGTCAGCTTGGTGACGGTGACGTCGGCTTCGAGCCTGCCGTGCTCGTTGAGGAACTGGGTGTAGGTGATGGTCTCGACCGGACCGTTGACGCTGTTGGCGGAGATGTGGTCGAGCACACGGCCGGCGTCACGTCCCTGGACCAGGAATTTTCCCATGAAGGACATGTCCATGGCGATGACGCCCTCACGGCAGGCCCGGTGCTCCGCCTCCCAATAGGGGAACCAGTTCTGACGTCCCCAGGAGAGCTTATCGACCTTGGGCTCGCGGCCTTCCGGCGCAAACCAGGCCGGGCTCTCCCAGCCGCTCACATCGGTGAAGTAGGCGCGCTGGTCCTTGAGACGATCGTGGAACGGCGAGCGCTTGCAGTCGCGCGCGGTCAGGGGCACGCGGGTCGGGTAGTGGCGTCGAAAGACCATTCCCAGCGTCTCGACCACGCGGGTCTTGCGGTACTCGGGGTTGCACTGGTAGGGGTGGAAGCGATCCACATTGATCCCGGTGATGTCCGCGCCCGGGTCGCCGGTGGTGATCCACTGGGCCATGATCCTGCCGAGGCCGGGGCCGGTGATGATGCCGATGGAGTTGAGCCCTGCGGCGACGAAGTAGTTCTCGATCTCCGGCGCCTCGCCGAAGGCCACGCCCATGTCGGGCGTAAAGCTCTCCGGGCCGCAGAAGAATTTCTTGAGGCCGATCTCCCGGGAGATGGGGACGCGGCTCATGGCTTTCTCGAGGAAGGGCGCCATGCGATCCCAGTCGGGCTCGATCTCGCCGAAGGTGAAATCATCGGGGACGCCGTCCACCATCCACGGAGCGCAGACCGGCTCGAACAGGCCGATCATCAGGCCGCCCCCTTCTTCCCGGTAGTATCCGTGACAGGAGGGGTCCTCGATGATGGGCAACTGCCGCGTCATTCCCTCGAAGGGCTCGGTGATGAGGTAGTAGTGCTCGGTGGACTGGTTCGGGATGCTGACGCCCGAGAGGGCACCGAGCTGTCTCGCCCACATGCCGGCGCAGTTGACCACGAACTCCGCCTTGATGGTGCCCTGCGTGGTGGTCACGCCCGTTGCTCGGCCGTTGGAGCTGGTGACACCCGTGACCGCCACTCCCTCGATGATCTTCACGCCCTTCTGACGTGCTCCTTTGGCCAGGGCCATGGTCGCGTCCACGGGATTGACGCGCCCATCCTGCTTCAGATAGTAGCCCGCCTGGATATCGTCAACCCTGGCCAGGGGGAAGAGCTTCTTGATCTCATTCGGGCCGATCTCCTCGACGTCATTGCCGTGCAGACGGTTGAACGCCGCGACCCGCCGATACTCTTCCACCCGGTCCGAGTCTGCGGCGAGCTCGATGAGACCCAGGGGCTCGAAGCCGGTGCCGAGCCCGGTCTCCGCCTCGAGACGACCATAGAGCTCGCGCGTGTACATGCGCATCTCGATCGATGTCGCCGATGTCGAGCCGAAGGTGGTCATCAGCCCCGCGGCGTGCCAGGTCGTGCCCGAGGTCAGCTCGCTCCGCTCGATGAGAACGACATCGCTCCAACCGAGATGGCCGAGGTGATAGGCGATGGAACAACCGATAATTCCGCCGCCGATGATGACGACGCGCGCGTGATCCGGAACCTGTTCTGCTGGCATGGGCACATCCTTGATGGAGATAGAAACAACAACCCTCGATGTTGACGGACCTTCAGGACCGACAAAATCTCCTCGCGCTCCAGCAATAGTACACGAGGGAGACTCTCGAATCTCGCTCGGTTGACGGCACTCTCGCCGATGTTCGATCCGTCACTTACGAATCACCCTGAGCACCGCCACGCCGCGTAGCGACGCCTACTCATGGAATGAACAAGGAACGATTCGGCGAATAGCCGGCTGTGCAGGCAGATCGATAATCGAGCGCGAAGCTGCCTCATAGGAGGGCTACCAACCGAAGCAGTGGAGTTGCATTTCTTCCAGACCCGTGGCGCGCGCATTTGAAACACGAAGTACACAAGGGGCCACGAAGGTCCCACGAAGCATCGCAATATTGACTCGGGCCCCCTCCGATCCTGAAGGGTCGGGCAACCTTGCGATGAGTCAAGAAAAACTTGGTGGTCTCTTTGTGGTTCTTGGTGGCCTTTGTGTTTCAAAACCCGAGTGGCGACGGCTCGGACACATCTGAACCGACGGTTGGTTCTATGGGAGCGAGCGAGTCAGACGACGTAGTCCTCTCGCTCCATCGCTTCGAGCTCTTGGCGATGGCCTCCCTCACCTTGGGTGGCATGTCGTGCTCTCTCTCCAACATCACACGCAGCCCCTTGCCCACCCCGTCGTCGATGAAGTGGGGCCGGACGAATTCGGAGGTCCAGGTTCGGTCCTCGAAGGACCGGCTTTCGAGCCGCTCGAAGAAGCTCTTGATGCCCCTGTCCGGATCTCCTTCCAACTCCCTGAAGTAGGAGCCGTAGATGTGGAGCGAATCGCTGATGTCGACATAGCGGCCGAGCCGAACACTCCGGCCGCTCTCGATCGAGATCTTCTCCGCGATCTTTCGCATCAGCGCGGTCAGGGCGATGACGTTCTCGAACCAAGCCTTGTAGAGGTCACGGCTCCGCCAGTGCGTGTTCATGTTGAAGACGAGGTCCCCGTCGTCATCCTCGATCAGCCGCCCCCAGATTCTCTGCAGGCACGGCGGATGATCGGATGGGGGGTCGAGAATCGGGTTCCAGGTGATGCCCTGAGCGCGTCGGCTGTAGCCGGTCCGGGCGAGCTTCTTGACCATGAAATCCAACTGGTCGATGATCGCACCGTCGATCTCGTACTCAACGAGACGCCGGTGATAGGTGTAGGTCCATCGGGTGTCCGTGCTGTCGACGCCTTTGAGGATTTCCACCCGCGGCTTGATCCAATAGTCGTGGGCGCCGTGAACAACCTCCATCACGTACTCCGAGAGCCCTCCCAGGCCATCGGCAAAGGACCGGTGGAAACGCGGCTGGCCGAACGGGTTTTCGACGGTGATCACCACCGTGGCATCCCGGCTGGGCGGATCCTCGGGATGGTCGTACTCGGTGCGGACGCTCACTCCCTTTTCCCAGACCTCCTTGATGGCCCTCTCGTACGCACGCGGGATCGTCTCGCCGAAAACACTCAACACCGGGATGTCCCCTGAGTTCATACTTCCTCCCTCGGATCTATTCTAGTCCGAAGTATTCATGAGCTGTCTGCTGTGGTCTATTGGAGCTGATCAGTGATTTGAGGTCGTAAGCCTCGATAGACAACCGATGAGTTTGTCCTGATCAACCGGTTTGGCAAGCACGCAATCGGGCCCACGCTCGAGATCATGACCTCTGAGATAGGTTCTGCCGTTGTCCTGGACGATGGAGTCGTTGCCGGTCAGGACCACGATCGGCACCGATGACCAGCGTCCGTGTTGACGGATGGTCACGAGCAGATCGAGCCCGGATTTTCCCGGCATGATGACATCGAGGATGACCGCATCGGGCTCAACCTCGTCAAGGGCGACCAGCGCCGCCGAGGTGCAATTCGCCGACGAGACCTCATACCCGTGATCCTCGAGAAACAGACCGAGATACTCAACGATGTCCGGGTCGTCGTCGACCACCAGGATCCGTCTAGGTTCCACTAGGGACTCTCGGTGGTCCTGGCGCCGGCGATCTCGCCGTCGACCGTCGTGCTCGGGCGGGCGACCAGCGGAATCCGGACGACGAAACGGGTGCCCATGCCCTGTTCGGATTCGACATCGATGTTCCCGCCGTGTTTGTCGACGATCTTGTTCGAGATGAAGAGCCCGAGACCCGTCCCCTTGAGCCCCTTGGATGAGAAGAAGAGCGAGAAGATCCTCTCACGGGTCTCCCTGTCCATCCCGATCCCGTTGTCCTCGACCGAAATGACCATATAGGGCTCGGCCCGACGGGCCCCGACGGTGATGACATGTTCGGTCTTCTCGCTGTCCATTCGGCAGGCATCGATGGAGTTCTCGATGAGATTGAGCAACATCGCCCGAATCGCCTGAGGATCGCCATCAAAAACACCGATGTCGTCAGGGATCTTGAATCGGACCTCGGCGCCGAGATCGAGGGCCTTTTTCTTGATGCCGTCCCGCAGGTCGTTGACCATCCCCGCGAGGCTGATGTCCTCGACGATGAGCTCGCGATCCTTGGCGTAGTAGAGGATATCGAGCACCATGGACCGAATCCGATCCACGTTGCGCTGGACCATTTCCCAGCCTTTTTTGACCCGCTCGGGTTTGTCCCGCTCGAATCCGGAGTTCACCATGTAGATGCCGCCGTCGAGACCGGTGAGCAGACCCTTGATGCCGTGCGAGATCGAACCGACGAGAAGTCCGATGGAGGTCAACTGGTCCTGCAGTTTGCGGATCTGGGTGATGTCCACACCCATCTCGATGACGGACTCGACCACACCATCGGAATTCCGAAGCGGGGCGGTGGTGACCAGAAGATTGAGCTCTTCACCATCCTTGGACAAGACCGTCGTCTCGTAGTCGTGCGTCTCGCCGGTCTCGAAGGTACTCATCATGGGGCACGTAAGGCACTTTTCGTCTCGGTGCTTGTAAACCCGGAAACACTCCTCGCCGACACCGTTACCAAAAGCCTCGCGGAATCGTCGATTGGCGTGCCGGATGACCCGGTCGGGTCCCTGGACGGTGATGAAGCAGGGCACCTCTTCGAAGAGCTGCAGCAGCCGCCCCTGGCTCTGCCGGAGTTCCTTTTGGAGTACCTTGACCTCGTCGATATCGGTGTGCATCTCCATCACCGCCACAACCTCACCCGAGGCGTCGCGAATCGGGGTCGTGTGCACCATCACCGGGACCTGACCCCCCGAAGCGGTCGTCAGCAATTGTTCCGAGGGATGATTCTGGCCATCGAGGAAGGTCGCCTCCACCGGGCAATTCGGGCAGATCTCGTCGCGCCCCTTGTAGACCTTGAAACAGTGCTGGCCGATCCTCTCGCCGAAGTCGTCACGAAACCGCCGGTTTCCTTCGATGATCCGGAACTCCCGGTCGTGGATCGAGAGATAACACGGCATTTCGTCCCAGTACCGACGATACATGTCGGAATCGGTGAGCTGGTGCGAGTTCGCTTCGACTCCGTGCACCTGCCTGGAAGCGGGCACACCATCGAGCTCGACGGCGCCGGAGTCCGGCGCGGTCGGCCCGATGGATGTGAGATCTCTGTCGGCCAAGGTCAGTTCGCTTTCTCGTCCCTTTTCTCGATGATATGGGCAACGTAGGAAATGAGCTTCTCCTCGTCGACCGGTTTGTTGAGGTAGCCCTCTGGGGGGGGCACTCCACGATCATAGATCACCTTGCGGAACTCGGGGTGACCGGTGACGACGCAGACCGGGATCTCCTCGATCCCCGGAGTCTTGCGGAGTTCGAAAAAGGCGTCGACACCGCTCTTGCCGGGCATCGAGAGGTCGAGAGAGATGAGATCCGGTTTGAAGGTTTTGGCCTTCTCGATGCACTCGTCGCCGTCCGCGGCTTCCGCAACCTCGGCGCCGGCATCCTCGAAGACCGTGACGAGGAAGGTCCTGATGTCCTCTTCATCGTCGACGACCAGGATCCTCCGTCCTGCCAGCGGCGCCTCGGCGGCGACGGCGGGAGCGGCGGCCTCCTCTTCAGCGGGTTGTCCAACAACCGGGGGTTCTGGCGTCGGTGCGCCGGCCGGGCGGTTCTTCATGACGGCGCATTCCTCGATCACCAGGGCATCGGCCACCAGGTCGACGAGCTGCTTGACCTCGCAGCCGAGCTCGTAGTGCTTGATGAGGTCCGACAGCCCGTCGACGCAGTTGTGGCAGCTGGTGACAACGATCTCGGCGCCGGTCTCGCGGATCTGGTTGGCCTTGATCTCGGCAGACTTGAGCCGGCGCGGGGTGTACTCGGACATGGACATGGCGCCGCCGCCGCCGGTGCAGCAGAAATTCTCAGCCCGGTTGGGGTACATCTCCTGGAAGTCGGTGGTCACCATCCTGAGCAGTTCGCGCGGCTCCTCGAAGAAACCGCAGCTACGGGCGTTGTTGCACGAATCGTGGAAGGTCACCCGCTTGGAGTTCTTGGTCGGATCGACGACGATCTTGCCCTGCTTGATGTACTCGATCATCGTCATGACCGAGCTCTCCATCGGGAAGGCCTCGGCATCACCCGACCAGTTGACGCCTTCGCATCGGGTCGACCGATAGCCGTGGCCGCACTCTGAGATCACGATCTTGTCGACGCCGAGTTCCCGAGCCTTGTCGTACTCGCGCTTTGCACTTGCTCCGCCGAGGCCGTCGTCGCCCGAGAAGAGGCCGAAGTTGGTGTTGTCCCAACCCTCGGACGGCATGGTCCAATCTTCACCAGCGGCCCAGAAGATGAGCGCGGCTTCCTTGATGGTACGCGGGTCGTACTTCACCTCGCGCGGGTTGATCGCGTACATGATCCTCGCACCGGCCTTGTCGACGGGAATCTCAGCCTCACCGTGACCGAGATCCTCTTCGAGCTCCTCGGACATCCACTCGAGGGTGTCGAGGTAGTCCTCCTTGAGGACGCCCATCTGGTTGCCGAGCTCCCACTGGTCCTTCGAGACCACCCGAACGCCTTCCGGCATCACGCCGACGTTGGTCAGCAGTCCGCGCATGATCCGGTTGAGTGTGGCGGTGTCGACACCCATCGGACAGTTGATGGTGCAACGACGACAGTTGGTGCAGGTGCCGAACGCGATGTCCTTGAGCTTGTCGAGATCGTCGTCGGTGAGCGGCGCCTTGTCGGCGCCCACCCACCAGGGAAAGACGCTTCCCGTCCAGTCGTGGTTGGCCTTGAAGATCTTGCGCAGCTGGTCGGCCTTGTACGACGGGGTCATCTTGGGGTCGTCGGGGTGCGACAACACGTAGTGGCAGCAGTCGTTGCACATACCGCAGTGGACGCAGCCCACCAGCGAGCCCACCACCTGGCGGTTCAGCTTCTTGGTGAGCTGCTCTTCCATCATTTTGATCTTGTGAGTCTTGGCTGGTTTGGTCATTGAATCCTCCTATCCCCGGGCGATGGGGTAGCTGCCCCGGTGACCGAGCGTACGGCCGATCCAGATCCGGGTGAAGGGGTAATAGAGATAGTGGGAGATCTTTGAAAACGGAACATAGATCAGGAAGAAGCTGGTCAGGAAAAGGTAGGCCACCAGGATGTTCACGCTCTCGAAACCCTGGGCACCCGCGAGGTGGGCCTGGGTCATCGTGCCGAGACCGAACCACGCGGTCAGCATGAAGAGCGAGAAGTAATCGTCAGGCGTGCTGATGAGTTTCATCACCGGAGTGAAGAGCCGCCGGAAGACCCGGTAGATCGCAACCAGAAACGCGAGGAACAGGGTGCCCCCGCAGATCCAGGCGAAGGCCGGGCTGGCGACGAGATTCGGAGTAATCGAACTCAAGAAGGCCAAGGTGATACCGGCGACGACGCCGAGATGGAAAATGACGAAGGTGAGGTAGAAGGCAAAGCCCTTGCGGGTGCTCTCCATCGACCACGGCATCGCAACGTTGAAAACCGAGTAGAACGCGCCCTTCTTCTTGTTGGTGCGATCGGGCGCGCCAGGGGCGGATTTGTCGACGCCGGGTTTGAACTTGAAGAGCCACCTCAGGCGGAGGGAATAGACAACGGCCATGATGATCAGCGCCGCCCAGTGGACGATCTCGGCCGTGTGCAGCAGAGAACTCGACTCGTGCATGTCACACTCCTTCTTCGAATTTTGCGGTGAACGGACCAATTTCCCGGGGATCCTGGACCACGATCAGGACATCCTCGAGACCCGAACCGTTCGCCAGGTGCCGGCTGATGGTGTCGATCATGACGCTGGCGCAGAGATCCATGGGGACCTGGTACATGCCCGGTTCCGATGGGTGGAAAGGCGAGCTGCTTAATGCCCTTCTCCTCGGCGCGAGCGAGCGCCGACACGGTGGCGCTTTCGAGCTTGCCCGTTTCGTCTTCTTCGCGGAACTTGGGGCCGTTGACGTGAATGATGTAGCTCGGCCTTCAGGACTCCGGCCTGGGTGACCACAGCTTCGCCGGTCGGGACCGAACCGATCGCGTCGAGTTCCTTTTGAATGACGATTCCGCCGCGCTGTTGGATTGCGCCGCCGTACCCCGATCCGAGCTTGGCGTCCTCGGTAATGTCAAAGACAAACGCCTCGACCTCGATGTCGGTAATGTCGCCGCGTACCATCCGGAGTCGCTTGCCGCTGATTGTTCGCTCCACCATCTCCATCCTCCTCGTTCATAATTTCACAAGCCCGGATGCCCCCAATTCGGGAGAGCCCGGGCCTTAACTACTCGACAGAACGCCTCCCATATGGACACGCCGTTCTCCGAGCTCAATTTCCTTGTCCCTGACCCACGAAGGATCGAGGAGATCCTCGAGGGTGAAGTCATCGAGTACCTGGGCGATCTTCTGATTGATGAGGGCGTAGACGATTCTGCATTCACAGAATTCGGCTTTCAGACACGACTCCGGATCTTCGACACAATCGACGATACAGACCGGTCCGATGGACGCTTCAATGATCTGCCGGATGGTGATCTTCGATGCCGGCGCGGCGAGCCGGTATCCCCCGTGCCTTCCCGCGACACTCTTGACCAACCGGGCGGCGCGAAGCGCCGGCGCCAGCTGTTCGAGGTATCCATGCGAGATGTCGGTTCGGTCTGAGACCGACGAGAGGCTGACGGGCGAGGCGCTCCCTCCATGATGGGCGATGTCGAGCATCATTCGAAGAGCGTAGCGGCCTCGCGTGGAGATCCTCATGGCGATTTCGAATTTAAACACAAAATACCTATCTGTCAACTAGGTATTAATGAACACATCCTGATTCTCATTCTCAGCATACGAATTGTTGCCCGTGAACACCCGGGGTGCTATCTTGAAACCGACCGATGACCCATTCAGTGGAGTCGGTCGAGGAGGCAGAATGGCAGTGAAAACCGCCCTCATCATCGACGACGAACCCGATGTCACGACCTACCACGGAACCGTGCTGAGCGATCACGGGTGGGAGGTTCACACGGCGAACAGTGGCGCCGACGGCATCGCCATCGCTCAGGAGAAGCTACCGGATGTGATCTTGCTCGATGTGATGATGCCGGAGAAAGGCGGGCTCAGCACGCTCATCGCGCTGCGGAAGGACTCTCGGACGAAGGAGATCCCCGTCGTTCTCGTCACCGGGATCCAGGAAACCCTCAACGCCGACTTCGAGGCGTTTCTCGCTCGGTTCAAGACCTACAACCCGAACGGTTATATGGAAAAGCCGATCGACGTGGGCAAGCTGATCTCGACCCTGGAAGACCTCACCTGAGCTTGAAACGGAGGGGCCACGAAGCGGCCTCGCCGGCGTAGTCGACACCAATCCGCGGGAGCCGATCCGTTTCGAGATCGGAAAAGCCGTGCCCGTCCGACCGGATGGTGAGCGGGCTTCCCGGATCACCGAAATCGAGACCGTTCTCGGCACGGGTGACCGCGAGTGCGTGGCAGAGCTTTCCGGGACCGTCGGTGAGGTTTCGCAGAGCGACTTTCGGCCCGCGCCGCCCTCGCACGAGTCCGTTCCCCATCACCGGGACCCCACCTCGAATCAGAACCGCCTCGGGTACACCCTCCCCTACCGTCACCACATTGAGGCAGTGGTGCATCCCGTAGATGAGATAGACATAGGCCCGTCCCGCCTCGCCCCACATGGTCTCGGTCCGCGGGGTTCGCCGCCCCCCGAAGGTGTGGCATGCCGGGTCATCCACCCCGAGATAGGCCTCGACCTCGTTGAGGCGAACCGCAACGACGCCCTCCGCTGTCGCGTGCACCAGGATCTTGCCGAGGAGATCCTGCGCGACGTCAAGCGTTGAGCGTTGGTAGAATCCGCGGGACAGGATCGCAGCCTCGGCGAGGCTATCCGCGGTCAGGAGGTCAGAAGTGGGTTCAATCATCTGTGTCACAGGCGGCGCCGGTTTCATCGGCAGTCATGTTGCCGAAGCGCTGGTGCGCGACGGACACCAGGTAGTGATTCTGGACGACCTCTCCAGCGGCCGCAAGGAAAACGTCCCCGAAGGCGCTGAACTCGTCATCGCGGATATCCGATCCGACGAGGCGGCGCGCATGATCATCGATCACGGGATTGAAATCCTCATCCACCACGCGGCGCAGATGGATGTTCGGCGATCGGTGGCGGACCCGCGTTTCGATGCGGACGTCAACATCGGTGGGTTTCTCAATTTGCTGGAGGCCGCCCGAACCGGGTCGGTCAAGCAGGTCATCTTCGCCTCCACCGGCGGCGCCATCTATGGCGAGCAGGATGTCTTTCCCGCCGACGAAAGCCACGCCGTTCGACCGCTCTCGCCCTACGGCGTATCCAAGCTCGCCAGCGAGCGTTATCTCTTCTTCTACAATCAGCAGTACGGGCTCGATGTCAGCTGCCTCCGGTACGCCAATATCTACGGCCCGCGGCAGAGCCCGCACGGCGAGGCCGGGGTCGTCGCGATCTTCGCCCACAAGCTTCTGGCGAATGCCCAACCCACCATCAACGGCGACGGCAGGCAGACCCGAGACTACGTCTATGTCGGCGATGTCGTCCGCGCCAATCTCGCGGTCCTCGGGCTCCCCGGATTCCGGACCTTCAACATCGGCACCGGCGTCGAGACCGATGTCAACGAGCTCTTCGAGCAGCTCCGAGCTGCCATCGGTACCGGCCCTCCGGCCGACCACGGCCCGGCCAAGGCCGGCGAACAGCTGCGGTCGTGCATCACCTCCGGGCTCATCGAGTCCGAGTTGGGCTTGCGGATCGGCACCCCGTTCGATCAGGGGATTCAGATCACCGCGGACTGGTTCAAGGCGCAGCAGGCGTAGAGCAGCGGCAGCGACAGCGGCCGGGAATCCACAACGCCCAATACCCCGCACTCTCTCGGAAACGCCAGACCATCGTCAACGACCCTGACGGGCTGGCGGACACCCACCCCACAATGCCCGCCCAACCGTGTTGAAACACTGATCGCGTCGGTGTAGGGCCGGCGTCCCGACGCCTCGGGCCGCTCGGACGATGCGCGAGTCGCGCAGCATCGCGAGTCGGCGCGAGCTCTGTTTGCGACGCGATATGGTCGCCGGGTTTATCCAGGCAACACCGGGCGGAAGACTTCGGGACTCACCGAGGTAGAGTCCCCGAAACCCGGAGCCGCACGATCCGGAGGACTGCGAGACCCAATCCGTACCTGGCCGAAGTCCGCGGTAAACGAACGAACCTCAGCCGCTTCAGAACACGCGGAAAACCGCGCACCATCGGGGTGCCGGGTACGCCAGGGCTGGAAGCCGGACCATCCGGCTCCGTCCCCGCGCCCCGCACGTGGCGCTACCGGGCTCCCTCGGGAAGCACGATGCGGTCTGTTCTTCCGGCTACGAGGCAGGCCGCCGGAGTACCATCGCGTCGGGCCCCCCCCGCCTCCCACGCGCGGCCAGCGATGGTGCGACGCTGGGTCGCCGGGACGCCAATGCGTCAAGCGCGAATCATCCCGGTGAGCGAGGTGCCACGCTGCGCAGCAAGTTCAGCGCCCGCCTGACCAGTTCTTCGTCGATGGAGAGAGTCACATTCATAGACACATATTATGTGGCACACGTTATGTGTCAATCAACAAAGCGCCCCGCGAGGCAACCGGGCTCTCGCCTCAGTCAACGGAGACACGTCAGCGTCCGTTCCTGCGTCCAGTATCCGTGCCCGTGCCCGCATGGGTGCTGGCCCTGCCCCATGCCCACTGTCACGAACTCTGCCGCTGACTCGAGTCACCTCCATGAGCAGGCTGGAAGTCCGTGCTCCACAAAGCTGCACCAACAGCTCTGACCTGCGATGAATTGTAGGGCGGGCGTCCCGCCTGCCCCTCAGCCACCTTCCGGTCGAGAAGTCGCTGCCAGGAATTCAGCGCCCTCTGCGACCCACGCCTCGCCCACTCTCAATTGCGATGGCTTTGCGCCTCTTTGCGATGGATGCTCTTCGCGATCTTTGCGATTCAACCCTGCGATGGTGTGATGGATCTGCGTGGTCTGCGGACAACCCTGGGAGATGCCTTTCGGGTCATTGCGATTCAACCCTGCGATGGTCCGCCGGCTGCCAACTCAGCCACGACCGCTGACGCATCCTCCCCGACGCCGTCCTGCTCGTCAACCTGTCACCAAGCCTGGCGAGTCTCCTCGAGCGCGAGCGGCGGCAGAGACGGCAGCGGCGGCCGATCGAGGGCCAGGGTCTCGGACGAGCGGATCACGTTGCGGGTCTGTTCGCAGGCTTCCAAAAGGCGAGCCTCGACAACGCCCCAATCCGAAGCCGCCAGAACCCGGCCGCCCATGGCCTCGAGTCGCTGCGCCTCGATGGCGAACTCGAGATCCGGGTGCGGATCGACGAGGGCGATCCACTCCTGTTGTTTCGGATCGATCCGCCAGCGACCGTGCTCACCCGGGGCCAGGCCGTCGAAGAAAATGAGGTCGAATTCCTCCACCAGCCACGGGTTGTGGTCTCCCAACTTGAGCAGGACCGCCTTGAAGTGGACCATCGAGACCATGTGGTTGGTATTGTTGTCGATCCTGAACTCGATGACGGGCCACTCGAGGTAGTTCCGATTCCGTTTGTAGACCTTGGCCTCGCTGAAGCGGAACTCGCGGAGATCACGACGCGCCGCTCTCGTTGATTCCCGCCACGACTCGAGCTCGGAAACCGCCGACCGGACCTCGATCATCCTCCGCCGGCGGGCCTCGACGACGATGCCGTCCGCGGTTCGTCCGTCGAGCGGGGCGAGGAGTTCGATCTCTCTCTCGCCGAGCGGGGCGCCGCCCTCCTGCTTGCCCAACCAGGGTGTTCCGACCAGATAGAAGAGCGCCTCGTCGAAGACCTCGGCCTCGTTCCCGACCATGGGCTCGCGCATCTTGCCGGCGGTCCTGTCGAGTGCGCGCTGACTCGAGGTATCGAGGGTCAGCGGACCGCAAGCCTGGGCAGCTACGACCGACAACGCCAGCAAGATTCCACGACGGTGTGACCGGTTCATTGTCTCGCCCCCCATTGAACGGCACCCGTATTCGATCACGCTCCTCAACTCATCCTAGGACAAGACCGCCTTCGAGTCCGAGAGCTACGTCACACCCGGGGGTGAGCCCTCGCTGGCGCAGAATCACCCGCACCGCTGCGGTGCCTGGGCTATTTTCCGCTCCGCCGGCCGCGGCCGATGGTGTTGGCGTGCAGCGCTTCGAACTGTTCCGTCAACTTGTGGCTCGGTGCCAGATACGGCAGCGGCCGGGCCGCCTCGTGGCTCTCGCGCACCTTGACCGACGAGGTGATGAAGGGTTCGAGAACCGGCAGGCCCTCTTCGACGAGTTCATCAACCATCCGCTGCGGCAGCCTCGCCCGGGGCTGGTACTGGTTGACCACGATCCCGGCGACTTCGAGAGCCGAGTTGTGGTCCTCGCGGACCTCGGCCACCGATTCGAGCAGACCGTAGAGCGCGCGCCGTGAGAAATCGTCGCAGTCGAAGGGAATGAGGCACTTCTCGGCGGCGATGAGGGCCGACAGCGTGTAGAAGTGAAACGCCGGCGGGGTGTCGATGATGATGTCATCGTAACCGTCGAGCTCACGCAGGGCGTCGCGGAGCTTGTAGATCTTGTACTTCGCCTCGAGCTTGCTCTGGAGAGGCTCAAGGGCAGGTGACGACGCCATGAGGTGGAGCCGGTCGAACCGGGTGTGGTGGACAAAGCCCTTGGCTTCGTCGCGAAAGAGCTTGAAGCCGAGAGTCTGCTCGAAAAACTCGGCGATGTTGGGGCTGAGGTCGTCGGCATCGGAACCGAGGAGATAGTGACTCGCATTGGCCTGGGTGTCGAGATCGACGACCAGGGTCTTCCGGCCGGCCCGGGCGTTGACCGCGGCGAGATTGCACACGATGGTCGATTTTCCGACACCGCCTTTTTGGTTGAACACCACCCACCGCATCATGACCTCCCGGCGCCGGGTTCCGTCCTTCGACGACTCCAACCCGGCTGCAGCAGAATAGACCTTATGCCGCACTGCGTCAAGAATTTCCCGAACACCACGTCTTCCCGACCGCGGCCGTCTCCGCTATGGTCATGGCGACTCATGAACGAAAACTCATCGCGCATCCGTCTCAGCAGCGCCCGTCTCAAGGGGCCCGAGCCCAATCCCGTCCTTCCCTTTGCGGTGGTGCTCATCGTCCTGAGCATCGTGCTCATCATCACCTTCGCGATTCGCGACCAGGATCCCCCGCCGGCCCCGGTCGCACGTCCGGAACCGTCATCGACCCCCTCTCCCCTCCCGACAGCGGGCGCGACTTCGACACCCGGATTGGTCAAAGAGAGTTCAGGTTGGGTGGACGCCGCCGTCGTCCTGCCGCCGACGCCCTCCCCCACCACGCCGGTGTACGAGCCGGAGCCGACCCGCGCCCCGCGTCCGACACCGAGGATTTCCGAGTGCGCCGACTACCGGTGGTCAACCGTCCAGGTCTTCTCTCCCTCGGCCCAGGTCAAGATCGACATCCGGGTCAGGAACCGCTGCCCCTTCGATCTCGGACCATCCAACCTGTGGTTCGACATCACGGGATTCCGCGACGGCGCCCGGGTGCAGAGCGTCCGGGGCGCTCCGTTCGAGACCATCCGCAAGGGCTGGTCCGGCGATCTCTCCATCGGTCTGCCGGGATCGCTCGACTGGTATGACGAGATCACCGTGGTGGTTCAGGATTAGCGGAGTGATCGCAGCTTGGCCGGAAGGTAGCTGTCCATCCCATCGCAGAGTTGCATCGCAAAGAACGCAAAGACCATCCATCGCAAAGTACCGCCAAGTCATCGCAATTGAGAGTGGGCGACGCGGGACTTGAGTATTGTCGGATTTCGCTGTGGCGATCTTCTGACCGGGAAGGGCCTGATGGGCCGGCGGGACGCCGGCCCTACAACCATCGCAGTCAGGGTTTCTGGTGGAGGAGTCGCCAGGTGATGGCTCGGACCTCGTCAAAAAGCCGGAGAGCTGAGTCGGCGCGGTTGGCGTCGATTGCGCCCGATCCCGAGAGAAGGCGCAAGTGCGTGTCAACCTCTTTCGCAGAGCCGTACGCGATTCGCCAATGGTGGAGTCGATCTCTTCCGGATCGGCCATGGCCTTCCGCGAGGTTGGCTGGAACGGATGATGCCGACCGGATGACTTGATCGGCGAGGCTCTTGAGTGGCGCTGATACGCGCATCACGAGTGAAATCGCGATGCCGGCAGCTTCGAGAGCCTTGCGGTGGGCGATGAGGCCGGTTTCTGTTCGGGCGTTGCGCATGATCACCTCCTGGTTGTTCATGTCCCTCCCTCCAGCCGCTGAGATCGCGCAGGTCAAGGGTCGCCTCCGAGGCGATTCGTCATGCCCTTGACCTGCGCGATCTCAGCGGCTACGAATTTCATCAAGAACAACCAGGAGTGATCATGCCTCCCCTGGCACTGACGCGGTCGTTGCCGCTGCAATATTCACGGACGCGGTTGATGACGCTGTCGCTGTCCCGATCGCTGGTTCTGTGAACGGCGATGCCAACGTGGGCATCGTCACAACCATTGAAGCGAAGAGCCACCGCGTCGCCACGCGGACTCTCATCGGGTGGGTTGCGGGTCGTCAACGACCCGCCTACAACTCTGAAACCCGGAACGCATCGAGGAAGCGTCTGGCTTCGCTCCGGACGCTGTCGCTGTTCCGGCCGCTGTCCCTGTCGCTGCACCCTGTCGCTGCACCCTGTCGCTGCCCCTGTCGCGGGAAAGGGTACGATGATCGCCGGAGGCAACATGATCGAAAACCTCAAGGCTGACGAACTCAAGGCGATGATCAACCGGGTTTTTTCACCCCAGGCGGAGGACACCGCGCTGGCGGTGCTCGTCGATCTGCCGGACGCGGCGCTGCCCGACAACGACGACTGGGCCCAGCGCCGCTCCATCGCCGCCGGCTGGGTCCGCGAGCTCGTCGCCGCGCGGGCCGAGCACGGTCTCGACATCGCTCTCGTCGCCTACCGCAACGTCCGCGCCAACAATGCCGATCTCCCGGCGACGGCGTGGCTCTGCGAGCCCGACGACCTCCCCGCGACCGCCGATGACCTCGACCCCGCGACGGCGCGGGATCTCGGCGAGATCCTCGACGAACACCGGTTGCTGCTCGCCCCCACCGAGCTCTCCGCCACCGCGCCGCTGAAGATGCTCAGTCCCCGTCACGGCTGCCGCGGCGCCACCATGCCCGGCTTCTCCATGGCCATGATTCCCGCCCTCCGGCTCGACTACACCGAGATCAACCGTCGGGTCCACCTGCTCAAAGACCTCCTCGATCGGGCGGTTTCGGCCGATCTCAGATTCACCGTCGACGGTGCGGAGAACTTCGATCTCCATCTCGATCTCAGACACCGCACCGCCCACGCATCCGGAGGTCTCCTGCCGCAGCCCGGGACCGCCGGCAACCTGCCGTCGGGGGAGGCCTACATCGTGCCCTACGAGGGTGAGATCGACGGCGATCCGACCGCGACCCGGGGAATCCTACCGGTTCAGCTCGGTGACGAGGTCGTGCTCTTCGAGATCGAAGACAATGTGGCCAAAAGGGTGGCCTCCCACGGCCCGGTGTCCGACCGGGAGGCTTCGCTGCTTGCCGCCGAACCGGCGCGTGGCAACATCGCGGAACTCGGTCTCGGCGTCCTCTCAGCGTTCGGACTCGAACCAATCGGAGAAGTTCTTCTCGACGAGAAGCTCGGTCTTCACGTGGCCTTCGGCCGGAGCGAGCACTTCGGCGGCCAGGTCGGGCCTCGGCAATTCTCGACCCCTGACGCGGTCATCCACCAGGATCACGTCTACCTGCCGAAGATCCAGCCGAGGGTCTCTGCCGCGGCGGTCGATTTGCATTTTGACGGTGGTGAAACGCTGGAGTTGATGAGGGACGACGATTACATCATCGGGTTCTGAGCGGGCCGCGAGCGGCGGTGGGCGATCGACTATCCGATCAGGGCGCCGACGACCAGGACGATGAGAAAGACGCCGCCGACCGCCACCGGGAAAAGAACTTCGTAACCTTTTGAAACTTCGGTCTGTTCTACATCTCTCACTGTGCCCCCCACGCAGGTTCTGCGTTCCAAAGGATGGTAACTCAATCCGCATCATGATGAAAGCTCGATTCACGAACTTTGCTCTCTGCATCATCATTACAACCCCCTATCCTGGCGGAAGAGGAGCCGAATTGTGGAGAGCTCAAGGCAGAATGTGGCGAAAATAAGGCACAGTCGGGTTCAATTGCCTTTGCGCAGCGGCAGCGCCAACCCGAGGACCAGAAGGATGAGCGACACGACCCACGGACCATCGGACGCCAGGAGGATCGCGCCGGAAACCAGGCAGAAGCCCCCGAGGACGGTGGCCCTGATTCCCGCCAGGGGTCGCTGGACCGGTTTTCGGGAACGCTCCTCGAGTACGCTCAGACCTTCGGAAACAAGAAGCGGCATCTTGACGATGGCGTCGAAGATGTCGGGAGCGGCCCTGATGGCTTCGTTGAACAGCCGGGGGACTGAAAACTCGAGGCGAAAGATACGGGCGGCGTGGCGTTTGGACACCTCAGCGACGTTGAAGTCGGGATCGAGAAGGTAGCCCACGCCCTCATAGGTGATGAGAGCTTTGACCATGAGGACCATCTCGACCGGGAAGTAGAGCCGGTAGCGGGCGCCGAGCTGGACGCACTCGAGCATGAGCAGCCCGAGCGAGAAGTCTTCGAAGGTCGCCCGCCGCCGCCACTTCCGCGCGACCTCTTTGACGGCGGTCCGAAATCCCAGGACATCGGACCGTTCGTCGGTCCGCGACACCGCGGCCAGGTAGCGGGCGGCACGCTCGAAGTCCTCCATGACCAGCGAGTAGAAGAGGTGGAGGAGATCGTGCCGAAGCTCGGCGTCGAAGTGGCCCACCATCCCGAGATCGATGAAGCCGACCTTCGGTCCGGGCAGGGCGAGCAGGTTCGCCGGGTGGAGATCGGCGTGAAAGTACCCGTCCTGGTAGAGCATCCGGATGATCGACGACGCCCCCAGGTCGATCATCTTCTGGCGCTCGGCGAAGGGGAGATCGAGGACCACCGGATCATCCGGTCGAACCCCATCGAGAAACTCCATGCAGAGTACGCTGGTGCCTGAATAGTCGTGGTAGATCGCCGGAAAGACCACATCGGGCATATCGGCGAAGTTGGCGGCGAATGTCTCGGCGTTCTCCGCCTCGAGACGCATTTCGACCTCGCGCACCGTGTACTCGCAGAACTCGTCGATGACGTTCTTCGGCTGGTACCTGGGGATGATGAACTGCAGGAAGCGAGCGGTCGTGCGGAGCAGCGTCGAATCGCGATAGATGAGCTCGCGAATACCGGGTTTGACGACCTTGAGGATGACATCCTCGCCGGATCGCAGCCGCGCCCGGTGGCTCTGGGCGATGGACGCCGAGCCGAGAGGTACTTCGTTGATGGAGGCGAAGATCTCTTCGATGGGGTGACCGAGATCGTCCTCGATGACGACTCTGATCTTGTCGAAACTCACCGGCGGGAGATCGGAGAGCAGATTGCGCAACTCATCGGTCACGACATCGGGCAGCAGATCCTTGCGCAGGCTGAGAATCTGACCGAGCTTGACATAGGTCGGCCCGAGGATCTCGAGCCGTCTGCGGAGCTGCTCCGGGTAGGGCAGACCGCGGATCTCGCTGTCGAGAAATGGTCGGATGAAGAAGGCGGTGAACGCGCGAAAACGATAGAAGATCCCGGTGTCGCCCCGTCGACGGGCGGCGTCCACCGAGGCGACATAGCCGCCGAAGACGAGCGCCGAAATGTGCCGCAGCGTCGTCCGCCCGCGGCGCGCGAGATCCGGAATGTTGATGTAACCCCGGCGCGAGGCCCGCCGCCGCCTCTCCGGCGTTTCCTCACCCGATGCGGCGGGTACCGATGCCGGGATCTCCTCCATCGACCGTGACCCGTATCTGTTGCGGCCGTACTTCTCGTGCGACGAGACCCAGTCGAGCGAGGAAATCGCCGATGCGAGGGAGATTTCGCCGGCGAGTACCACCGCGCCGATGATCTCGGCGAGCTTGCGGACCTTGCCCTTGCCGCAACACCCGAGGATCTCGAGGCACTCGCGTTGGGTCGGCAGCCCGACCCCACCGCCGTAGGTTGCGACGATCAGTGACGGGATGGTGATCGAGATGTAGAGATCCCCGTCCGGTGTCAATTCGGTGTAGACGATCCCGGAGCAGGACTCGGCCACATTGGCAACGTCCTGACCCGTGGCGATGAACATGGCGGTGATCCCGTTCGGCGAATGCGCACCGTTGTTGTTCGCACCGGAGATGAACGCGCCGACGTTGGAGACCTGGGAGTGATAGTGCGAGACTCCTCGGCTCGACCCGCATGTGCTGAACCAGGACGTCCCGCGGGATCACCGCCTCGGCGGTGACCCGCTTGCCGCGGGTCCTCATGATGTTGATCTGCGAGTGTTTCTTGTCGGTGGCCAGGTTGGACTCGAGATAGAACGAGCGCACCGTGTCGATGTTGTCGAGCATCCACGAGCACGCCGCGAAGGTCGCCCTGCCCGACCATGTTCTGCCCTGCAGCATCGCCGGTGGAGTAGTTGAAACGCAGGTAGGCGAACTTGTTCGCGAGAAAGATGTCGATGTCGAGGAGTTTGGCGACGCTGGAGGTCGCCTCGGCCGACCGCCGAATCTCGTCCATGTTGTCGGACACCCAGGCGCGAAAGTCCCGCGCTTCGCGGGCGGAGTCGAAGACGAAGACCGGTGCCCGCTGCATCCGGTCATCCGAAACCGTGACGGTGACCCCTCCCGAGAGGTTGAGCACCTTCATGCCGCGGTTGTATGACGCGACGAGGGTGCCCTCGGTGGTGGCCATGGGGATGATGAAATCGCCCTTGGCGTACTCACCGTTGACCGTCACCGGGCCTGCAAGTCCGATGGGGATCTGGGCGACCCCGATGAAGTTCTCGATGTTGCCCTCGGTCATCGAGGGTTCGAAGGACTCCTTGTAGAGGTGGTTCGGCTTTGCCCCCGAAAACGACTCGAGAAACTCCCGTCGGGTGCGGATGATCTCATCGGAGTAGTTGTCCTCTTTGTCGTAGGGAACGGTGATCCGCTCTTCCTTGTGCTCGCGGATGGAGTCTTTGACCTTGAACGAAAGCCTTCCGAACGGGTTGGCCTCGAAGTCGATGGTGAGCGTGTGCTTGCCGATCTCGAGCGCAGCACCGTTCCAGAGCACCGTCATGACTTTGGCGAGAGGAAACTCGAGCGGATGATCCGGCGTCACCTCGGACGGGGCGACAAGGCCATCGCTTCCGAGGTCGAAGATCACCTCACCCAGGGGGAGGGCTTCGTCGTCGATCCTGATCTCGTTGATCTTGGTCAGCACCGCATCGCTGAGCCGGTTCTTGAGGGTGAAACGGACACCGTCCCCCTCGTTCTCGAGACTCCCGAAGGTGTAGAGCTGCTTCAAAATGAGAGACGGGATCTTCACGGTGCTTCCTCCATTGTCCGGTGCTGACGATCCGGCAGATTGTAACACCGGCGGCGCCGAGGGGACACGCCGCAGGGCGGCGTCGCGACTATCTGCTCTGGAGCTTCTCGGCGAGCTTCTTGAGCGGCCCTTGGACTTCCGGCCGGAACCACTCGCGCGCCATTTCCTCGATATCGCCCGACTTCGAATCCCGGACGATTTTCACGAGATCTCGACGGACGGTTTGCCTCGTGATCCGCAGGGCATGCGGAGGAAGCTCGGTCAGTGGCCGACACCATTCGACGGCCGACGCCACTACCTGGTCACCCGCGACCACGCGATCCACCAGACCAATCTCGAGGGCTTCCTGCGGTCCCATCAGACTCCCGGTTTGGCAGAGCCTCTCGGCCTGCCTCTGACCCACAACCCGGGCGAGCGCATCGGCGACCCCCACGGGCATGGGGATCCCGACCCGAACCTCGTTGAGACCGATGAAATACGGACCCTCCGCCATCACCCGGAAGTCGCAGAAGAGCGCGAGTACGGCGCCACCCGCAGGGCTGTGCCCGGTGATCGCCGCCGCCACTGGAATCTCGGATACCGCCAAGGCTTCCATGGCGCCGAAGAAGAGCTCGAGGGTTCGCACCATCCCTTCGTGGTCGAAGGTCAGCAGGAGCGGGACGTCCAGACCGCCGGTGAAAAGGCCCTCGGACCCCGAGAGCACGAGCGCACGTGCGCCATCGGCCGGCGCCGCCGAGACCTGCGAACACAGGTCCTTGAGAAGATCCGGACTCAGGGCGTTCGCCGGTGGCCGGGACAACCTCAACTCGCGGACGTTTCCGTGTTCGATGACCTCGATCATGACGATGCTCCAGACCTCATAACGACTCCCCGAAAAGCGGTATCCATGTTGGACGCTGAATGTAGCACGCCGGGGACCACCGTCCTCTCAAGAGGCCACCACTTCAATTATGAATTATGAATTTTGAATTATGAATTGCTCGCACCGTTCTCGATCACGGAATGGACTACCCTACCGGGCCACACCTGCTCGAATCGATTCCGAAGGTGGGCCCAGGCCACCCTACAATCCGTCTCATTGCCGATGGTGCGATGGTGCGATGGTGCGATGAAATTCATAATTCATAATTCATAATTCATCATATTATTTTGTGGCATCGAAGTTGCGTATTTCCTCGACGAACCGCATGGAGGTCACGATGCTTCGACACACCACACGCACCATCCTGCTCGCCACCCTGCTGCTCGTCCTCACCGGCGCCGATGCCGAGGCCCAGTGGCAGCGTCAATACGAGCCGAACAGTCAACTCCGCTTCCGGCTCGGACTCTTCGAACCGGCCGGCGGTTCCGATGGTTGGGACGGCGTCTTCGAGGGTTTCACCGGACAACCTTCCGATCTTCAAGACTTTGTCTGGGGCACTGATTTTCTCTGGCGGACCGGCCGCCACACCGCGGTGCTCTTCGGCTTCAGCTATTACGGCGGCGCCACCACCAGCGCGTACGAAGACTGGGTCGGCGACGACGGTGGCGAAATCCGCCACACAACCAACCTCGCCATCTCGGATCTCACCGCGGCATTTCTCTACCGCTTCGGCGGCAAGGGCGTCCGCCCGTATCTCGGCTTCGGCGGCGGGTTGATCTGGTGGCAGCTCACCGACGAGGGCACTTTCATCGACTTCGGGGTCCCCGGGCAACCGGTCATCTGGGCCTGGTACGGCGCCGACGGAACGACCTTCGAGGCCTTTGCTCTGGCCGGCATCGAAATCCCGATCAACCCTCGGTGGAGCATCATCGTCGAAGGCCGGTACCGGTACGCCAGCGACGAACTGGGCAACGACTTCTCCGGTTTCGGAGAACTCGACCTCGCCGGCTATGAGGTCACCGGCGGGTTCGGGATCAACTTCTAGGCTACCGGCTCGAGCGCGATGATTGGAACCGCAAAGACGCTGAGGTCGCAAAGATTCCGCAAAGCACTGCAATCATAAATTGGGCCATCGGATCGTGAGTGAATCAGGTCTTCGATAAGAGGTTGCGATGGTGCGATGGCTCAATCATGCGATGTCTCTGCGCCTTTGCGCCTTTGCGCCTTTGCGTCTTTGCGGTTCCATTGTGCGCCGCGGCGACCGGAACCACATGCGGCTACCGATTGCGGGAACGCGGTCGGCGTCCTGCGTGTTACGATGGATATGAATGCCGCAGACCACATCAGTATCAAAAGCACAGAACCGTCGCTCGACGGGCACGTACACACTACCAGGAGGCAATGAATGACCTCGAATCACGAGCAGCTCGAGCAGCAGACTCCGAGCTTTGAGGAGCTTCAGGAAAGCCACCAAAATTACGAACGGCGCATCGAAGAGCTCAGGAAGAAGTCGTGGCTCACTCCCGATGAGGAACTCGAAGAAAAGCGCCTGAAGAAGCTCAAGCTGGTGATCAAGGACCAGATGGAACACTTGCGCCGCGCGGTTTCCTGAATCGGATTCAGATGATCGCGCCTGAGGGTTGGGTATTTGTTTGGGTCCCGGTGTGCTTGGGCGGCGGCGCCCTGTTTCTCGGTTGGTCGTGGATGGGCTGGCCGCTCATCGCTCTCGGTCTCTTCGCGCTGTTTTTCTTCAGGAATCCCGACCGACACTGCGATCACAGCAATGAGGTCGCCTGTTCTCCGGCCGACGGTAAGGTCATCGTCGTCGGCAGCGCTCCCGACGAACTGGCGCAGCGAGGCCTCCCGCGCCAGATCAGCGTCTTCATGTCGGTCTTCGATGTCCACGTCAACCGGGCGCCCATGAGCGGAGAGCTCGTCGACTACCAGTACAACAAGGGTCGGAAGTTCTCTGCGTTCAAGGAAAAGGCATCGCTCGAAAACGAACAGAATCTGTCGGTTTGGGATGGTCCCCTCGGCCGGATCGCTCTCAAACAGATTGCCGGTCTGGTGGCGAGAAGGATCGTTTTCGACCACTCACCCGGCGAAACCGTCAATCGGGGCGATCGCATCGGCCTCATCCGTTATGGATCGAGGGTGGACATTTTCCTGCCGGATAATGCCCAGACGCTCGTCCGGGTGGGTGACCGGGTCCGCGCCGGCGAATCCCCGCTGGCCATTCTCGGTCGCCCGACCGAATCGTGAGACGCCCGGTCATCCGACGTCGCCCGAGCAGGCAGAGGCTGCGCAAGGGCATCTACCTGATTCCATCGCTCTTCACAATGGCCAACATGTTTTGCGGTTTTCTCTCCGTGATCGAATCGAGCCGCGGCCACTTCGAGCCCGGTCGGGGTCATTTCGAATGGGCGGCGCTGTTGATCCTGTTCGCGATCATCGCCGACATCCTCGATGGTCGAATCGCTCGGATGACGGGAGCCACAACCTCCTTCGGTGAAGCCTACGACTCTCTTGCCGACGTCATTTCCTTTGGAATCGCACCGTCGCTGCTTGCCTTCCAGTGGGGGCTGTGGCAGGTGCCCCGGGTCGGCATGGCGATGGCCTTTCTCTTCCTCGCCGCGACATCGATCCGACTCGCCCGCTTCAACACGACGGCCCACGACAGCCACGACTTCTCGGGGCTGCCGAGCCCGGGCGGCGCAGGGGCTGTAGCCATGATGGTGCTTCTGTCGCCGACCCCGGTGCAGCATCGGTATTTCATTCCCGTCGTCGCAGTCGTGGTCCTGAGTCTCGCGCTTCTCATGGTCTCCAACCTCCCCTATCGCTCGTTCAAAGACCTCAAGATGCGGAAACAGTGGCCGGCGCCGACCCTTTTCGCCATTGCGCTCATCTTCTCGCTCATCACCCTCGATCCGCGCCTGCTGTCGATTCTCGCGGCGATCTACATTCTGTCGGCGCCATTCCAGGTCGTCAGCCGACGCCTCCGGCGAGGCAAAGAGCCACTTTCAACTCCAAAACCACCCGGGAGCGACGATGGCCTCGAAAATCCTGATCATTGATCCCTTGACCCTTGTCGGACGGGAGTTCATTCGATGTCTCGAGGACGCTCCCGATCTCGCCGTCGAGGTGGACTACCGCCACACCTCCGCCGATGACGAGCATCAGATCGCGGAACTCGGGGCCAGACCGGCCCTGGTCCCTCCTTTCGACGACCCAGCCGAGATCGCCGGCCTCGGTATCGTCGTGGTGACGAGTGACACCGAGACCGAACGCACCGGTCATCTCGAGAATCTCCTCATCCGCCACCCCGATGTGACGCTGGTGGATGTCAGCCGCCTCCCGAGATTGGCGGAACTGACCGTCCCCGCCATCGGTGAGACGGTCGCAGCCACCGACCGTTGGCACCTGCGGGTTGCCCATCCGGCGCTCGTCGCCGCGGCCAAGATCCTTATCGCACTCAAACCGCTCGAACCCGTCCGGGGCTCCGTCGCCGCGGTGGAACCGGTCTCGGTCTTCGGTCGCGACGCGTTGGAGACCCTGGTTCATCAGGCCGGCCGGCGGATGCAGGGCGGCGAACCCGACCACGCCATCGGCGGCCACGTCCTCGCCTTCAACCAGGTGGCGGTCGATTCCGACGCCCTGACCGAGGAAGCCGCCGAGCTCATCCCGGACACTCCCCTGGCCGTGACCCGCACCCTCACGGGAAGCTTCCACGGCCACGTCGCCTACATCACCATCGAACTCGCCGAGCCGGTGGACGATCCCGAGCTCCGCGACGCCTTCGACGCGGCCGACGACATCGTCATCGGCGAACCGCCGATCAGCCTCGACGTGGTCCCCGACCGGGATCACGTTCTGCTCGCCCCGCCGCAGCTTTCACCCGACCGCCGAATCGTTTCGATGACGGCGATGATCGACGGTCTGCGGCTTGGGGGAGCGTTGACGGCGATCGAGATCCTGCGCGCGATGACCATCAACTGAGATACGCTAAAATGCCGCCTCAACGCGAGTCCGGCATCAAGGAGGCCAACATGAGTAGTCCGTTGCTTGATCTGGAGCCCAAGCTCCTGTGGCAGCATTTTGACGGAATCCGGCAAATACCCCGCCCGTCCAAACACGAGGAAAAGATCACCGTACACGTCGAGAACTGGGCGGCGGAGCACGGCTACGAGGTCGAGAAGGACGCGGCCGGAACTCTGGTCATCAGGGTGCCCGCCACCGAGGGCCACGAGCATGCCGACACCATCATTCTCCAGGGCCACCTGGACATGGTCTGTGAGAAGAATTCCGATGTCGATCACGATTTCATGACCCAGGGCATCGAGGTCGAGGTCGATGGCGACTGGGTGCGGGCCAAGGGGACGACCCTCGGCGCCGACAACGGCATCGGCCTCGCAGCCGCCATGGCGCTCGCCGACGACCCGGATGTGGTCCACGGACCGCTGGAGATCCTCGCAACGGTCGATGAGGAGACAGGCCTCACCGGAGCGAAGATGCTCGATGCTTCGATGATCCGCGGCCGGATTCTCCTCAACCTCGACACCGAAGAAGACGGCGCGATCTACATGGGCTGCGCCGGCGGCGCCGACACCGACGCCTTCCTCAAGATTACCCGTCGCCGCGGGCTCCTCGGATCGGTCCCGGTCAAGCTCGCCGTCCGCGGTCTGGCCGGTGGTCACTCGGGCCTCAACATCATCGAGAACCGGGCCAACGCGATCAAGCTCGCGACCCGCGTTCTCCAGGCCGCCCTCTACGCCGACATCGATGTCGATCTGGTCTCCATCGACGGCGGCTCGAAACACAATGCCATTCCACGCGAGTGCTTTGCCATCTGCCGTCTCGACAAGGGCGCCATCGACCGATTCCGAGAGATCGCCGACGCCTGCGCCGCCGACTTCCGCGAGGAGTTCACGGCCACCGATCCGGATCTCAGCGTCGATATCGAAGAGATGGATGACGACGACGCAACCCGCCAGGTCCTCAATGTGCACGCCCGTGACCGCTTGCTCCGTCTGCTCGACGCCCTTCCGCACGGTGTCCAGACCATGTCCCGCGACGTCCCCGGTCTGGTGGAGACCTCGACCAACCTGGCAGTCGTGGAAACCCAGGAGGACGGCCTCAAATTCGTCACCTCCCACAGGTCTTCGGTCATGCCCGCGCTCTTCGCCCTGCGCCGCTCGGTGACCTCGAACTTCAGACAGGCCGGCGCCCAGGTGAGCTACGACGAGCACTACCCGGGTTGGCAGCCCAACCCCGACTCGGCCATTCTCAATCGTTCGGCGGATGTCTACGAACGGCTCTTTGGCTCTCGACCCGAGATCAAAGCGATCCACGCCGGGCTCGAGTGCGGCCTGCTCCTGGACAAGGTTCCGGGGATGGATGCGGTCTCCATGGGCCCACAGATCGAGGGCGCCCACTCCCCCGATGAGCGCGTGCAGATCTCCTCGACGGCCAAGTTCTACAAACACGTAGCAGCGCTCCTAGAAGACCTCGCCTGATCAAAGCAACACTCGCAACCCAGCCCCGGGCATCCGCCCGGGGCTTTTCGTTTGTGGTGCTGCTTTTTTTTGCCGACGGTTCGCGGCGAACCGTCGGCAAAAAAAAGAATTGGCATCACTTTGGAAAACCGCCTATCGAATCGGCCACAATGGACGTGTGAACACCACGATCCCACAGCCGAATCCGGTAACCACGACCATCTTGTTGGGTGTCGCAACCGTCATCGCCCAAGCGCTTCTGCTCCGCGAAGCGATGGCGGCCATGGGCGGATCGGAGATGGCGTGGGGTCTGGTGATGGCGTTGTGGCTCGGCCGGGATGGGGATCGGTTCTCGGCTCGGTGTACGTCTCGGAACGGTTGGATTCGCGAGACAGCTTCCCGTCACCGCCCTCGCGCTTGCGGGCGCCGGCGCCGTCCTCTTCCGCGCGGCGCCGGCGATTCTCGGCGCGGCTCCCGGTGAGACCATCACCACCTGGCACGCTGTCTGGCTGTGGGCGCTCGCCGTCGTCCCGGCAGCCGCCGCCGGAGGCGTTGCCTTTCCGATCCTCGCCGGCGAGCTCGGTCGACAGGGTCCCGGCCGGGCTTACACCCTCGAGGCCGCCGGCGCCCTGCTCGGCGGTGCGGTCCTCAGCATCGCGTTGACCGTCCTGGGGACCGGCGCCGCTCTCGTCATCGCCATCGGCATGGTCGGCGGTGCGACCCTGTGGCCGCGACGGCGGCTGCTCGCATCCCTGCTCATCCTCGGCTGCTCAGCGGCGGCGATACCCACCGGCGAGAGCCTCGCCCGTGCGTCGTGGCTCTGGGCCGGCCACCCCGGAGAGCTCGGTCACTGGGCCGAGACGCGCCAACAACGGCTCGAGATCTCCACCGGCCCGCCCATGGATCTCTATACCGACGGACGCCTCGCCGCAAGCTACCCCGACACATGGACCACCCTGCCCCGGGCCCATCTCATGCTCCTGCTCCACCCCGCGCCGCGCCGCGTCCTCGCCGTCGGATGTACCGCCGACGGCAGCGCCGAGGCGATGATCCGACACCCCGTCATCGAGCTCGTGCTGGTCGACGAGGACCCGCAACTCGCTCGCCGGCTGGTTGATTGGTATACCGACGATTTCCGCACCATCATGTCGAACCCGAAGGTGACCGCGCGGGCCACCGACCCGTTACGCGCGATCAGAAACGCCGGCGATCTCGATCTGGTGATCCTCGCCGACGCCGACCCCATCAGCCTCCGGGCCAACCGGACCCGGACCGTGGAGTTTCTCCAAAGCTGCCGCCGCGCCATGAACGACGACGGAGTTCTCATCATGCGGGTCGGTGTCGGCGACACCTACCTCGGGGGCCTCGCCGGCGAGCTGCTGACCACTCTGGCGAGCACCCTGCGCGAGGTCTTCCCCGAGGTCACCGCCATTCCCGGAGAAACGGTGCTCCTGGTCGCCGGAGTCCGGAACGGCGGGCTCGACACATCCATGGCAACCCTGTTTTCGCGCCGCCTCGACCGCCCCGAAATCGGCGACCAGCTGCATCCAGCCCTCCTGGCGGTGCTTCTCGATGACGACCGTCGAACCGCCCTGTCCTCCTTTCTCGAGGAGGTCGAGCGAGATCCGAACACTTTGCAGCACCCGCGAGCGGTGCCCATCGCCGCCCGGCTGCACGAGTCGCGTTTGCGGCCGCCGCTGGTCTCATCCCTTGCCGAACTCGGGGACCGCCTGCCAACGGTCTTCGGCGCCTCTGCGGCCGCCGCCGCAGTCTGCCTGATCGCACTCGGTCTCGTGGGCGGCGCTACCGTCCGTGCGACCGCGGCCGCCTCGGTCATCGGCTTGACCTCCATGGGCTGGTGGATGCTCCTCATGGCGACCTGGCAGGCCACCCGCGGCTCGGTCTATGCCGAGGTCGGCGCGCTGACCGGCGTCTTCATGGCCGGAGTCGCGGCGGGTGGCTGGGCGAGCCTTCAAAGCGGCCGGCAGACGCGAATCATCCCATGGATCATCGCCGCCGGCGCCGGGCTGTCCGTGCTGCTCGCCACCGGACTTTCCGACCGCGCACCCCTGGCGCTCGTGCCGGCTCTTCTTGTCATCGGAGGCTTGCTTACCGGCGCCGCCTTCCCCGGTCTCGGCGAACTCGCAAGCCGGGGGTCTGGCCGCCGCGGCGCCGGACTCGCCTTCGCCGCCGATGAGATCGGCGCCGCCGCCGCGGCGCTGGTCATCGGCACCGTCGCCATCCCTTCGATCGGGATGACGGCCACCGCGTGCGGGCTGGCGGTGTTGGGGTTGGCGGCGATTCCGTCGGTCCTGAGGGCTTGAGGACGGGGTCGCGGACCCGGACGCTGTTCCGGCCGCTGTCCCCTGCCCCGGTATCGGCATCGGTGCCACCGCCACCGCTCGGCAAATCAACATCCCACCCCCTTGCCAAATGCTCGAACCGGGTGTATTCAGCTTCTTCGGACCCGTCCCGACGGAGGCAACAGCGGGCCGAAGGAGGTTCATGGCGGGTTACGGCGGCATCGCGAAGATCTACGACGGTGAGTACCGCGACTTTTCGTCGGACGTGGCCCTCTACCTCCGCATCCTGAGCGACGAGCGGGTGGACGGCCCGATTCTCGAGCTCGGCTGCGGCACGGGCCGGGTCGCCGTGCCCCTGGTGCGCGCCGGCCACCGGGTCACCGGAATCGACATCTCGCCCGAGATGCTCGCGCGGGCCCGCAGAAACCGCCGCACCCTACCCGCCGAGGACGCCATGCGACTGCGTTTCTCGCGCCAGGATATGACCTGCTTCGGCTTCCCCCGCCGGTTCCAGGCCGCGCTCATCCCCTTCAGCACCCTCGCCCTGGTGACCGACGCCGACGCGCGCGCGAGTTGTCTGGAGCGGATTCACCGCCACCTCGAACCGGACGGTCTGCTGCTCGTCGACCTGCCCCACCCGGGCGCCGCCGATGCCCCGGATGCCTGCTTCGCGAGCCACTTCCGGGTCCCGCCGTGGGGCCACCTGATCGACAAGATTGTCGAGGAGCGCGGCGCCCCCGGGGGCCGCCAACTCCTGGTTCGATACCGCTACACGGTCTCCCGATGGGCTGACGAGACGATCGTCGATCGCTTCGAGGTCAGCTTCGGCCTCGCCCGCCTCGAGCTTCGCGAGGTCGAGCAGGTCCTTCACGCCACCGGCTTCGACGTCGAACGTGTGCTCGGCGACTACCGCGGCAACCCCCACGGGCCGCGCAGCCCGCGCATGATCTTCCAGGCGCGCCGGATCTAAGGCCGACGGCGAACCAACCAGTCGGCATGGGTGCCGATTCGGTACTCGATGTTCCGGTTTGTTCAGCGACCGTATTCGCCTGACACCTGGGCGTTGTCCCGGTCGCGGCCGTCGCCCCGGTCCCTGTCCGGGTCGCTGTCCCTGACGCTGAATCCTGACGCTGCCCCGGTCGCTGATTGCTGTCACTGCCCCGAATCAGAGCGCGAGCACGGCGAGGATTCCGAGCCAGACGATCCCGAGGAAGTGCCAGTACATGGCGACATCGGTGACGCCCTCGTGGTCGGTGGCGGTGTAGCGGCCCGCCTTCGAGCGCAGGGTGATCCAGATCAGCGGGATCAAGCCACCAACCACGTGCAGGACGTGAAGAAAGCTCAGCACATAGACGCCGAAGAGGTAGAGGTTGTTCTGCGGCAGCTCGGAGGCCGCCGCCATCCGCACCCAACCTGAAACCTGCGAGAGCACGAAGGCGATCCCCACCATCGAGGCGGCGGCGAGCAATCGGGTCAGCTGAGCGTTCCGGCCCGCATCGACCGCGCGCTCGGCCGCGATCAGAAGCAGGCTGATGATCACCAGCAGAGCGGTACTCACCCAAAACGCGGCGGGCAGACCCGGTGATCCCGCCGGAGGCCACTCCGGGGCGCGTAGACGGATGACGATGAACCCGACCAGGCAGCCGCCGAAGAGCATGGCCAGCGACGCCAGAAACAGCCACATGCCGAACCGGCGGCGCTGGGCGATTGCGACGACACCGTCCGCTTCGACGCCGGGGACGACCCTTGCGTTCATCGCTCTAACTCAGTGGCCAACCGGGGATGATGACGTCCTGATAGTGGCCCGTAGTCCATCAGCGCAAAACCGATGAAGAGCGCCAGGAAGGCGAAGGCCGAGATGAAGACAAAGGCGTTGAACGGTTTGTCCCAGCGCAGGTGCATGAAGTAGAGACCGACCAGGATCGCCTTGGCCGTGGCGATGCCGAGCCCGATCCAGATGTTGAGAACACCGAAGTCGAAGTGGGTCACCGACACCGTCAGCCAGGTGCCGATCATGAGGGCGATCATGATCGTCACCAGGAGCTTGAGGCTGGCGACGTGAACGCCTGATTCGGTGTGTTCGCTCATGATTTCGACTCCTAGTCAATCAGGTAGAGGAGAAGGAAGAGGTAGATCCAGATGATATCCACCACGTGCCAGTAGAGGGCCACCATGTCGACCTTGGTGAAGTGGCCGCCATCGAAATCGCCTCGTCGCAGGCACTTGAGCAACCAGAGCATGGCGGCGATCCCGCCGAGTACGTGGATGCCGTGGAGTCCGGTCATCATGAAGTAGATCGAGAAAAAGACCCTCGCGTTGGCCGGTTCGACCGGGACGGCGTCTGGTCCGTTGCCGCGACGGGCCCCGCGAGCCCCGCGGGTCCGCGGGCGGCCGGTGCGATGGTGGACTGGTCGGGATCGGCGACGACGGACGCCGGATCGATCTCGACTTCGACGGCATCGGGCTCGACGATCTCGCCATCGGCGAGGGCTGGACCTCTTCGATCTCGACGAGTCTCGACGTCGCCCTCGGCGTGTCGGATCTCGCCATCGACCTCGATGATCTCGGACGCTTCTTCGTGGTCCACGTGGGGGTTGTAGGCCCCGGCCCAGAGCAGACCGTGCTTCCACTTGGCGCTGTACTCGACATACTTGACGCCGAGGAAGACGAAGGCGCAGAGCATGGTCGCGATGATCAACCACTTGAGCAGCTTGATCTGCTTGAGCTGGGCTGCGCGGACCGCCCAGGCGATGGTGAACGAACTGAAGATGAGCACCACCGTGTTGAGCGCACCGAGCGCGGTGTCGAGAAAGTGGGCGCCGAAGACGAAGACCTCGGGGTGGTTGCCGCGGTAGACCGTGTAGGCGACGAAAAGCCCACCGAAGAAGAGGATCTCGGTCGCGAGAAACACCCACATCCCGAGTTTGGCCGACTGTCGCTGCTGCTCGGTCGACTCGAAGTGGTGGGCCAGATTGGGATCGTGGCCGTCGTCGTGGTGCTGCGCGGCCATCAGTGGGTTCCGCCATCAGCGAGGATGATTGACTGCGGGTCCTTGCGCACCCAGCCCTGGGTGGCCGGGTCGTAGCGCAGCGAATTCAGATCATAGGGGTCGCCGGCATTGAAGTCGCGGTCGAAGTTGTAGTACGGCGGCGGCGAGGTGGTCTCCCACTCGAGGGTGGCCGAGCCCCACGGGTTGTCGGGCGCGGGTTTGCCGCGGAAGAGCGAGTGAATGAGATACCCGGCCATGATGAAGAACCCGAGGGCGAGCACATACGAACCGATGGTCGAGGCCTGGTGCAGGGTGGTGAATTCCTCGATGTAGTTGTAATACCGCCGCGGCATGCCGTGGCTGCCCATGACGAACTGGGTGAAGAAGGTCAGGTTGAAGCCGACGAAGACGAGCAGCGCCGAGACCTGGCCCCACCGCTCCGAGTACATCCGGCCGAACATCTTCGGCCACCAGTAGTGGAGACCGCCGAGGAAGGCGATGACCGTCCCGCCGAACATCACGTAGTGGAAGTGGGCGACGACGAAGTAGGTGTCGTGCAGGTGGATGTCGGTCGAGAGGGCGCCGAGGAAGAGCCCGGTCAGCCCGCCGATGGCGAAGAGAAAGAGAAAGCTGAGAACATAGAGCATGGGTGTGGCGAGTCGGATCGAGCCCTTGTACATGGTCGCCAGCCAGTTGAAGACCTTGACCGCCGATGGGATCGCCACCGAAAACGTCAGGGCCGAGAAGATCATGTTGGTGATCCCCGACTGGCCCGAGGTGAACATGTGGTGGCCCCAGACCAGAAAGCTGAACATGGCGATGGCAATGGACGACCAGGCAATGAACCGGTAGCCGAAGATGTGCTTGCCCGAAAATACCGAGACGAGCTCGGAAATGATCCCCATCGCCGGCAGGATCATGATGTAGACCGCCGGGTGGGAGTAGAACCAGAAGAAGTGCTGGAAGAGGACCGGATCGCCGCCGAGGGTGGGGTCGAAGATCCCGACACCGAGCGAGCGCTCGGCGACCAGCAGCAAGAGGGTGATCCCCAGGATCGGGGTCGCGAGAACCTGAATGATGGCCGTCGAATAGAGCCCCCAGAGGAAGAGCGGCATCTTGAACCACGTCATCCCCTCGGGTCGCATCTTGTGGATCGTCACGATGAAGTTCAGCCCCGTGAAGATCGAAGAGAAACCGAGGATGAAAACCCCCAAGGTCATACTGATCACCGCCGTTCCGGTGGTCGTGGAGTATGGCGTGTAGAAGGTCCATCCGGTGTCCACCGCGCCGACGATGATCGACACCACGGCGAAGACCGCACCGATCATCCAGAACCAGAAGCTGGTCAGGTTGAGTCGAGGCAGGGCCACATCCTTGGCGCCGAGCATGAGCGGCAGCACGAAGTTCCCGATCGCCGCAGGAATTCCTGGGATGATGAACAGGAAGATCATCACCGCGCCGTGAAGGGTGAACATCTTGTTATAGGTGTCGGCGGTCATGATGGTCGGGCCGGAGGTCAGCAACTCGGTACGGACGAGCAGCGCGAAGACGCCCCCGAGAAAGAACGAGGACGTGATGGCCACGAGGTACATCACCCCGATCCGTTTATGGTCCAGGGTGAAGAGCCAGGATAGGATGCCGCGGCCGTGGGTGAGATAACTCTCTCGATTCAAAGTCCCAACGGCGGCGCCGTCGCGGCTTGGGTTGTCGACTGCCATGCTGCTACTCCTCGCTGGAAGCCCCGTCGAGGGACTTGAAGTACTCGATGATCGCCATGATTTCGGGATCGCTGAGCCGGCCCTGATAGGTGGGCATCACCGGATCGAAACCGGCGACGACCTTGGCCTGGGGCTCGAGAATGGACTCGCGGATGTAGTTCTCGTCCGCCGTGACGGCGGAACCGTCGGCACAGCTTCTGCTCGTGACCGAAGACCCCGAGCAGGGTCGGACCGGTCTTGGCCGAACCGTCGACCGAGTGGCACTGCTGGCAGCCGCGAACCTGGAAGAGCTTGCGGCCGGCGTCCACCGGAGTCATGGTCTCGAGGAAGTTCGACGCCTTCTCGAGCCAGGTCTCGAACTCGCCCACCGGGTGGACGATGACGTGAGCGACCATTCCAGAGTGGCTCGTGCCGCAGTACTCGGCGCAGAAGAGATCGTATTCGCCGGGTCTGGTCGCCTCGAACCACGCCTTGGAGTAGCGGCCGGGCACGACATCCATCTTGATCCGGAACGCCGGAATGTAAAGACTGTGGATGACATCCTGCGAACCCATGACGAGCCTGATCGGCCGATCCACGGGGACGTGGAGATCGGAGTCGATATAGCCGTTCGGATAGGTGAAGCTCCAGTTCCACTTCTGACCCTCGACAAGGATCTCGTAGGCGTTGGCAGGCGGCGTCGACATGTCGAGGAAGCCCTTGAACCCGAAGATGAAGATCACGACCACCAGGATCAACGGGATCCCCGTCCAGGTCAGTTCCAGGGCCAGGTTGTGGCTCGGGGATTCTTCCGCCTGTTGACCCTCCCGGTGTCGATACTTGATCACGAAGACCACCATCGCCACCACGATCAGCAGAAAGAAAACGACCGAGATGGCGAGGATGAAGTTGAACAACCAATCCACGCCTTGCGCAACCGTCGACACCTGGGGCGGCATCCAGAACGACGACCCATCGTCGTCGGGCAGCGCCGCGGTGATCACGGTCAGCAAATGTTGTAGTCCGGTGGATATCATGTGGTGCGAGTCCCCCTGTCGCTGTTCTTTCGCCGGCGCGCCTCGCGCAGCCAGTACCCCCCGAGGCTCAGTCCGAGGATCAACACCGTCGCGCCTCCGCCGAGCCGCATGATGTTCATCGCCACCGGTGCGTAGCGGCGGCTCGATGGATCATAGTGAAAACAGTAGAGAATGATCTGATCGATGGTGGTGCCGATTTCGCCGGCGGATGCTTCGAGCAACCCGAGACGAAGGCGTTTCGCCGGGTACTCGATGCCATAGAGGTAGCGGGCCACCCGCCCATCCGGGGTCGCGAGGAAGATGGCGGCCGCGTGGGCGTACTCTCCCGTCTCCCGGTCGTAGCTGTAGCCGAAACCGAGGGTCGAGGCGAGTTGCCGGATCTCGGGCTCCCTACCGGTGAGGAAATGCCAGCCCTTGGCGGCCGACGGCCGCTCGTACCGATTCATGTAGTTCTGCTTCTTCTCGGCGGCGAGGGCCGGTGTTTCGAGAGGGTTGATGCTCACGGTCACCAACTCGAAGTCCTGACCCGGAGTCCAGTCGAGGTCGATCAATCCGTCCAGGAGACCATTGAGCTGGAGGCCGCAGAGCATGGGGCACTTGTAGTAGTTGAGGGTCAGGATGACGGGTTTGGTCCCGTCAAAATAATCCCCGAGGGTCACCACCGCGCCGTACTCATCGCGAAACTCGAGGTCCATGGGGATTTCCGCGTCGAGGTGTTCTTCGATCCCGACATCCTCGAGCTGGGGAGGCACCTGATCGGCCAGCTGTGCCATCGCGGGCGCCGACGCCGCCGATGCACCGGCGGCAATGAGGATCACAGCGAGGCTCCGTCTCATTCTCATTGATCTAACAGACATTTTGACACCCCACTTGGCACCCAGAACACGGAGTGAATCCAATCAATTCCGTCATATTCCAAGCTCGCCTGAAATGTATCGGTCTTGCGAGTTGACCAGGCTCTTCCATCCAGTTGAGATCGCGTCCGGAACGCGTGGCTTACGTTACCACAACCCGGGCCTGGACCGCGTGCTATCCTCCGTTCTCGTTATGATTCATCATCTCGATTGGCATCGCGGTAGGGCGCTGGTCTCGGCCATCCTGTCGATGACCATCTGCCCGGTCGTCTCAGCTGACGAGCCGTCCTTCGCGGTGCGGATTTCCGAGCGGTTCGCGGCGCGAGCTGAATCGAGCACCGCAGGTCCCAGCCTGAAGATGGACTACGGCAGTTTTCAGTGGTGGCTGCTCGATGCCGGAGGCGTCGCCGATCTCAGCGCTGACGGCATCGCGTTCCAGATCATCGAAGACCCCTATGTCCTCACCCTTGGCGACGAACGCTTCGATCCGCTGTTCGGACTCCCCACCCTCCCCTTGGATTGGGCCGGCTCCGGCCATCCCGGGACCGATCTCCATCTCGTCCAGGCCGCTGCGCCGATACGCCCTGAGTGGCTCGGCGAGCTGCGTTCCCTCGGGCTGGAACCGCTGCAGTACATCCACCCCTTCACCTATGTGGTCTGGGGAACGCGGGCCGAGACCGAAGCGTCTGAACGACTGCCCTGGGTCAGGTGGCGGGGCGAGTTTGCTCCCGGCTACCGGGTTCTGCCGCGCTGGCGTCGGATGGAATCTCCGGCGCTCGAGGTGGAGATCCTCGTTCCCAATGTCGCGAACCCTGCGCGGGTCACGGCCGCGCTCGAGGCCATCGGCGCGACCCCGAGCGGTTCGGCTCGACTCAATCCGACCTGGACCATCGTCACGGTCGTTCTTCGGTCCGATTCCATGGCTGCAGCGGCGGCCATCCCCGGGGTCTACAGCATCCAACCCGCCCCCACCGACGGCGGCGCCCGGGGCGAGATGAGCAACCAGGTCTGCGCCGGCAACATCGATGGCGGCAACATCGCCTTCCCGGGATACCCGGGTTGGCTCGACACCCTGAGCCTCGACGGATCGAGCGTGATCATGGCCAACGTCGACCAGGGCGCGGACGAGAATCACCCCGACCTCGCTCGGTCGATTTCTCCAATGCACCGGAACGACCTGCGGCGGCGCCGCCACGTCCAGCCACGGCACCCACACCGCGGCGATCCAGGCGGCCACCGGGAGCTCCGGGGTGAGCTCATCGGGATTTCTCCGCGCGCCTCGGGATGGCGCCCGGGGCCCGTTTGGTGGAGCAGCTCTACTCGCCCTTCTACAGCGAACCCGACGGGATGCTGCTGCTCATGGCCGAGTCCTTCGCCAACGGCGCCACCACTGTCGAGCAACAGCTGGGGGCCTTCCGGCACCCCGCACGGCTATGACAACGACACCATGCAGATCGATATCGGGGTGCGCGATGTCGACCCGGCGATCCACCGGGCAATCAGGCTTTGACCTACGTCCTCTCCATCATGAACGGCTATGGCGGCACCAGTTCCCAGGGCACACCTGACGAGGCGAAGAACATCATCACCGTCGGTTCGACCAAGATGCAGACCTCGGGCGGCGCGCAGATCCTCGAGATCGACGATCTCTCGACCAACACGGCGCACGGACCGGCCCTCGACGGGCGTCACCTCCCCCACCTCGTGGCGCCGGGGTGTCGAGTCGACTCGGCGGTGCCTACCGGCTACGGTCTGAGTTGCGGCACCAGCATGTCGTCGCCCCACGTCACCGGCACAGCCGCTCTTCTCGTCGAGCAGTGGCGACGGGACCACGGCACCGATCCGAGCCCGGCCATGATCAAGGCCGAACTCACCGTCACCGCCCGCGATCTCGCCGGCAACCTCGATGCCGACGGTGGGCTGCTCGGCCATGCATTCGACTCAAAACAGGGATGGGGGCGTCTCGACGCAAGGGCGGTGCTCGACCCACCGGTCGCCAGGGCCGTCTTCGACGCCCCGGTTCTCCTGACCGAGACCGGTGACGAGTGGGTCTACACCCTCGCCGTCGACAGCGACGCCCATCCCGTCAAGGTGATGCTCGTCTGGACCGATGCGCCGGGCCACGGCCTCGGCGGGTCGACCCCGGCCTGGAACAACGATCTCGATCTCGTTGTCGATGTCGACGGTGCGACGTACCCCGGAAACAGTTTCGGCGCCGACGGGTGGTCGCTCCCCGGGATCACCGCCGATGGAATGAACAACACCGAGGGGGTCTTTCTCCCTGCGGCCGCGGCCGAGGAGATCCGAGTTGTGGTCCGGGCTTCGAATCTCGGTTCCGACGGCGTTCCGGGAAACACCCATCCCACGGATCAGGACTTCGCGCTCGTCGCCAACAACGCCGTTCAGGCCCCCTGTGAACCCGGAACCACATTCCACGGAGAACTTTCGGTGACCGATATGGTCATCGCCGGGGCGCAGGCATTCGATCTCGAATGGCTACCCGCCACGACCCGCTGCGGCGGTATGGTGAGTTACACCGTCAACGATTCCCGGATCGGCGACCCCGGCGTGGCGCTGATCTCCACGACCTCAACGTCGTTCACCATCGTCGGCGGATCTCCAGGTGGGCTCAACTGCTTCAGCGTGAGTTCCGCAGAAAACGGGGCGCCCGGCCAGGATTCAGGTGCCGTCTGCAGCAGCGGAACCGGTCTTCGCCGCGCCGGCGATCTCGACTGCGACGGCACCATCTCCGCCAGCGATATCGAGCTTGTCGTGGCAACGATCTTCGGCGCCACCGAACCCACCTGCGCCGGGTTCCCGGCGGCCGATGCCGATCTCGATGGCGAGATCGACGCCGCAGATCCGGCTCAGCTCGTGCGGGCGATTCACGATCCGCTGTAGCTCGGTTCTCGGTACTGGATGCAGGATGGCATCGCACCATCGCACGGAGGAACCGCGAACGCCGCAAAGAGCATGCATCACAAAGCTCGCGAAGACATCACAATTGAAGGCGGGCGGCGCCAGGTCAACCTATTGACACCCGCGTCGTCACACTCATGCGGCGCGGCGGGCCGTTTCTACCCCCCTGCTCACCAGCTCGCGGCCCGTCGCGCGGTCTTGATACCGTTGGGTGGATGACCACCACCGAGTCGATTCAAATTCCTGGCCTTTCGGGTCTCCGACTCGCGGGGGTCCTTCACCTCCCTCGAGGAGCCACTCCCGACACCTGTGTCGTGGTCGCTCACGGGATGCTGAGTTCAAAGAACTCCGACAAACACCGGCTGATCTGTGAGGCGGCATCAGCAGCGGGCTGCGTTGCGCTTCGTTTCGACTTTCGCGGTCGCGGTGAATCCGACGGGGATCCGTCGATCCTCACCGTCAGCAACGAAATCGAGGATCTCACCGCCGCGATCAGTTCCGTCCGAACTCTCGGGTACCCCCGCGTGATGGTGGTGGGATCCTCTCTCGGCGGCACCGTCGCGATCCTCACCGGCGCCCGAGGATTCGACCTCGAGGGGCTGGTGACCATTGCGGCCCCCGCCAAACTCCCTGGCGGCCCCCGCGAAGCGTGGGGAGGCAGCGGCCGGGAGACCGCCGACCACCGCATCGAGGTTGCCCCGGGAGAATACATCGACGTCGGGTTCTTCACGGACGCCGCCCGCCACGATGTGGTCGGCGCGGCGCGGTCCATCGCGTGCCCGTGGCTCATCATCCACGGCGACGCCGACCCCGTCGTCCCGGTCGGCGATGCGAAGCTCCTGGCGGAGGCCTCGCCGGATGGCGAGCTCGTCGTCCACCCCACCGCGGGGCATCGATTCGATCAGCCCGAGGAGCGGAAGTGGTTGATCGAGACGGTGGCGGGTTTCATGACGGATCACAGCTGAGTCATCTTCACTGTGACTCTCGTCGTTCCGCCTGCGCGCGAGACGCGCGCACCACAATTTGGCCGCGTTCACAGAAAGCACTCTTGGCCAATTGTGGTGCGGGCGTCCCGCCCGCAATGATCGCGACTCGGGACCCGATGCTCCAATCGCGAAGGGCCGAGGGAGCCACCTTTAGCATTGTTCGGACTCGAGGCCGTTCCAAACATCAGCGACGTGGTGTCCGAACAATGCAAAAGATGGCACCCCGTTCGAGGTCTCAATCGCCGATCCTCGAGGTGATGCGTTTCTTAGCGGTCGGGATACACTTGTTGGACCATGAAGGATCCACGACCCGACCTCGATGCTCCCTCCACCCTCCGTCGTCGCGACCTGCTCAAGACCTGGGGACCTGCGGCCCTCGCGGGGGCGGCGATCACCGCCCTCGGCGCCGGTCTCGGCGGCCGACCGGGCCGCCACCAGCGCCAGGCGTCCTCGACCGCGCTCACTCCGCCGGATTGGCGGATCGATCCGTCCTCTCCCGGCCGCGTCGCCATCGCCGGCGGCGAGGGGCCGCGGGCCAACCTCGCACGCGCGCTCGCGGCCATGGGTGGGATCGAAGGGTTCATCTCCCAGGGCGACCGGGTCGCCATCAAACCCAACTGCGCCTGGGACCGGAGCGCCGCCCAGGCGGCCAACACCGACCCCGACCTCATCGGTGAGCTCGTCCGCCTGTGCCTCGCCGCCGGCGCTCGATCGGTGGTGGTGCTCGACAACACCTGCCACGATCCCGCCCGCGCCTTTGCGCGTTCGGGCATCGCGGAAGCCACCCGCACGGCGGGAGGCACCGTCAGCCATCAAAAGAGCACCGGCACCGTCAAACTCGATCTCGGCGGAGTGGTTCTCGGCGAGTGGGAGGTGTTGCAGCCCATCGTCGAGGCCGACAAGCTCATCAATGTCCCGGTGGTCAAGCACCACTCACTCAGTCGTGGAACGATGGGGATGAAAAACTGGATGGGCGCCATCGTCGGCAGTCGACCCGGCCTGCACCAGCGGATCAACCAGGCCTGCGCCGAGCTCGGCGATGCGTTCCGGCCGACTCTCACCGTGATCGACGCCACTCGCGTCCTCACCGGCGGCGGGCCCACGGGCGGCTCCCTCGATCTCGTCCGCGCGGACGATCTCGTGGCCGTTGCCACCGATCCGGTGGCGGCCGACACCTGGGGCGCGACCCTCCTCGACTTCGGACCCGCCGAGCTCCCCTACCTCGCCATCGCCGAACGGCTCGGGCTCGGCACCACCGACTGGCAGTCGGTCACGACCAAGGTCTGACCGATGGGAATTGTGCGGTCCGCGCGCCCGCCACCTTCGTATCGCCGTCCAGGCCCTGTTTCTGGTTTCTTTCCTGGTTCTCTTCGTCGGCCTCGCCGTCGAACGCGTGCCGGGGTGGGTGGCGTCGATCCTGCTCTCCCTCGATCCCCTCACCGCCATCGGCACGGCCCTCGCCGACTGGACCATCCCGGCCTGGACCTGGATTGGTCTCGTCGTTCTTGCCGCCACCGCGATTCTTGGCCGCTTCTTCTGCGGCTGGATCTGCCCCCTTGGCACCCTGCAACAGCTGGTGTCGTGGATTGCCGGACCCGAACGCCGCAAACGAAACAAGATCAATCGGTACCGAAAGTGGTTTTCGCTCAAGTATGTGATCCTGACCGTGATCCTCGTCTGGGCCGCGCTCGGCGCCGACCACGCCGGCTGGCTCGACCCGATTCCCCTCCTCCACCGCGCCGTCGCCGCCGGGCTTCGGCCGTTGTGGTTCGGCGGAATCACCCCCGGAGGGTGGGTCGCATTCGGGATGCTCGCGGCGATCCTGCTGCTCTCGGCGTGGATGCCGCGGTTCTACTGTCGCGCGATCTGTCCCCTCGGCGCCCTCCTCGGTGTCACCGCCCGGTTGGCCCCGCTGCGAATCCGCCGCACCAACGACGACGCCTGCTCCGGATGCACCCTCTGCCTCATGGCCTGCCAGGGGGCAGACGAGCCCCTCGACAAACACCGGGTCAGCGAGTGCCATGTCTGTCTGAACTGCCTGCCGTCGTGCGCAGAGGACACGTTGAAGTACGGTCTTCCGGTGGCGGGGACCACTCCCGCGATGCCGCCCCTCGATGTCGGCCGACGACGATTCCTCGTCACCGCGCTGGCGACGGCCGCCATCGCCCCGGTTCTCAGGGCCACGGGCGGCGGCGAAGCCCGAGCAGCCGATGCGATCCGCCCGCCCGGCGCCCTCGACGAAGCCTCGTTCCTTGCCCGCTGCATCACCTGCGGCGCCTGTTCGGCGTCGTGCCCGACCAACGTCATCGTCTCCGACCTCGGCAAGACCGGCGTCGAAGGTCTCTTCACCCCCGTCTTGCAGATGCGCCGCGGCTGGTGCGAACCCTCGTGCACCCGGTGCGGCGAGGTCTGCCCCACCGGGGCGTTGGCGGTGCTCGCACCGGAGGCGAAACAGGCCATCGGCGGACCGGCGGAGGTCACCATCGGCACCGCCTTCCTCGACCGCGGCAGGTGCCTCCCCTGGGGGATGGCGACCCCGTGCATCGTCTGCGAGGAGATGTGCCCGACCTCACCCAAGGCGATCTGGCTCGAGCCCACCGAGGTCCGGGCCCGGGACGGCAGCATGCTCAAGGTCCAGCAGCCCTTCATCGATCCTGAGCTCTGCACCGGCTGCGGTCTGTGCGAGAACCGCTGTCCCGTCGGAGAGAAGGCGGCGATCAGGGTGTCTTCGGTCGGAGAATCCAGGGATCCCGGCAACCGGATGCTGAGTTCGAGGTTAGGAGGTTAGGAAGTCAGCGCTCGCCGGGCTCGCTAGTGAGAAGGTTCATCGCACCAGAAAACAGAGCGCTTCAAAATCCTGCAGCGCGCCTACTTCTCACCTCCTCACCTCGTAACCAGCGACCGAAGGGAGCGCTCACCTTCTAACTAGCGACCGAAGGGAGCGCTCACAGCGAGCGTAGCGAGCGCTGACTTCCTCACTTCCAAACCCTCACTCCGGCGACTGAAACCGGTGCCACCTCATGACTCTGGGACCGTGTTCGAGATCGACCCTCGCGATGACCGTTGACCGCCAGCCGCGGGTTCGGCCCTGGGCGACGACCTCGACTTCGTAAAGGCTGATCCGGGTCACGACGGAGCTCATCACTCCTTCGCCCAGAACCTGCTCCTGGACACCCCTATCGAACCGATCGACTGCGAGTCTGGACAGGGTCGTGGCCATGGCCGCGTCGACGAGGGCTGTCAGTCTGACCGTCCGCTCGAGATGGGTGTGCGTCGTGATCCGCGGTTGGATCGACGCCGCTACGATCGCCACCATGAACGCCACAATCGCCAGCGCGACGATGGCAAAGATGAGCGCGACTCCCGACTCTCGTTGACTCCTCACCATGCGGCTCTTCCCGGTCGGCCGCGAAGGGCCAGAGTGAGTCGTTCGGTCCGCCGTTCGAGCTCGAAACTTCGCGCGCCCGTGAGGTTCTGGTGAGCGTGCGGGTTGGCGTAGGCCTCGAGGGCGATCTGAACCGCTCCTCCCTCGGTCACCCGCCAGCGCCATCCGACGACACCCCGTAGCAGGACCCGATTGTCGGGCAGCAGGCCACCCGGCGGTTGACTGGTCCGAATCAACCGGCCCTCGAACGGTGAGAGGGCCAACCAACCCCCGTTCTGAAGCACGAACACGAGAGGGCCGTCGGTCCAGCCGAGGTCCTCACCGACGACCGACACCGCCTCGTAGACATCCCGCCGGATCCACTCCGTCGCGATGATCAGATCGGGATTCCGGGACGCGCGGGCCGTCGTGTCGATGAGCTTGGTCGACTGAATCACGAGCTGCGCGCTGAGCACCGCGATGGAACTCAGCAGGGCCAGAGCCACCAACAACTCGATGAGGGTGGCCCCTCGTTCGGCTCTCACGGTCGCCACACCATGGTCTCGATGGAGACCTCCATCGGTTCGCCGGCGGCCGCCGACCTCGAGGTCACCACCACGCGGTAAAGATCGGTGACGCCACCGGAATCGACTTTGATGGTGGTCAGCAGCTCCGCGCCCGGAGTCAGACCGAAGCCTCCCCGTTGATCGAGATTGGCGGATGCCAGGGGACGAAGCCCGCCGCGAATCTCTTCCAGGGAGGTTTCGGTCGCGTGGATGAGGGCCGATCGCACCTCAAGGCGCCGCGCGGCGGTGACGTGGGCCTGAAGAAAGGCCGTGGCGATCAGCACCGCGATGGCGAAGATCCCCAACGCCGCAAGCGCTTCGACCAGGGTGAAGCCGCGTTGGGATCGAGTACGAGATGTCGGGAGAGACGTTGGAGCCATCGGGACCACCATGCTAGCTCAGTTCATCAGGCGCAGTCCCGCCCCAGGTCACCAAGAGGGGCCGTGCGGCGGGGTGCCGGGTCCGGCATTGTGCCGGCATCCCGCTCCGGTCCGCGTCACGCTGCACACAATGCCGTACCGGGCTCCCTCGGGGAGCGCCCAGATCTCCGGCTGTTCCGGCAATGAGGGAGGCCGCCGCTCGACCGAGCAGCGTGGTCGCAGCCCTTCAATCATCCCTCGAACGACCACGCTGATCGGGCGACGCTGGGTCGCCAAAGGCGGCCCAGAAGGCCGGTGTCGATAGAACCCGGGCTCGGCGTCCCGCCCCAGATCACGAACCTGCCCCGTGCACCGTGCCCGCGTGACTTCGACGTGACTCGTCGCTTCGAAGCATTCAGTCCGCATGTCCGGATTGGCGCGTCCGACGCGCCACCACGATTCGTCCGACGAATCGACCGCATGTCCGAATTGGCGCGTCCGACGCGCCACCACGATTCGTCCGACGAATCGTCCGCATGTCCGGATTGGCGCGTCCGACGCGCCACCGTAATTCGTCCGACGAATTACTTGATCAACTCGTCGAGCTTCTTCTTCGATGCGCCTTCGACCTCGTCGTGGAGCGAGCCTCCGTGCGAGTCCATGGTAACGACGACGGGGAACTTCTCGACCTCGATGACCCAGAGCGCCTCCGGGACACCGAACTCGTCGAGCTTGAAGACCCGCTCCACCTTGGGAATCGCCCGCGCGAGCACCTGGGCCGCGCCGCCGATGGCGTGGAGGTAGACCGCACCGTGTTCCGCGAGACCGGCGAGGGTCTTGGCCCCCATGCCGCCCTTGCCGATGACCCCGCGCAGTCCATAGCGGCCGATGACATCGGCCTGATAAGGCTCCTCGCGGATCGAGGTGGTCGGTCCGGCGGCGACGAAATCGTAACTGCCGTCGTCGTTCTTGGCGATCACGGGTCCACAGTGATAGATGACCGTGTCCTTCATGAACGGCATCACTTCGTCACGAACATCTTCCATGAGCCAATGGTGAGCCGTATCGCGACCGGTGATCATCCGCCCCGTGAGCTCGACAAAATCACCGACCTTGAGCTTGCGGATCTCTTCTTCGCTGATCGGCAGTTTCAGTTCAGCCATGTCGCCTCTCCTCCCTCGTCAATGCTCACCGCAGCCTTGCGATCCGCCCAGCACATGTAGGTCACCGTGACGAAATAGCACGCGGGGAGTCGATCGAGCACGCCGATCTTGACGGCGAGCAGGGTCGTCTTGCCGCCGAACCCCATGGGCCCGATGCCGAGCTGATTGCCCTCGCGCAGCAGCCGCTCCTCGAGCTCGGCGAGTTCCGGGATCGGATTGGTGTCGACGATGGGCCGAAGCAACTGGCGCTTGGACATTTCGAAGGCGGAAACCCGGTCGCCGCCGACGCAGACACCCAGGACCCCGGGCGCGCAGCCCTTGCCCTGGGCCTCGAAGACCGCGTCGAGGACGGCGCGGCGAACCCCTTCGAGATCGCGGCCGGCTTTCAACCGCGAATCGGGCAGCTTGTACTGGGTTCCGACGTTCTCGCTGCCGCCGCCTTTGAGGATCATCCGAACCTCGACCCGCGGCTCGTCCCACTCCTCGAAATGGAGGAACGGGATCCCCCTGCCGGCGCCGTTCCCGGTGTTGCGGCCGGTCAGGGTGTCGACGGCGTTGGGCCGGAGGAACTTCCGTTCGGTCGCCTTGTGCACGGCTTCCCTGAATTGGGCGCCGAGGGCACGAGTCGAGACCCCCACCGGATGGTGAATCCAGACCACCGGCGTACCGGTGTCCTGGCAGATCGGCGCCGAAGTGGAGCTCGCCAGCTCGATGTTTTCCAAAATGGTGCCGAGAGCCTTGTCGGCGAGCCCGGTCTCGGTTTCCTTGGCCTTCCCCTGCTCAAGGGCGCGTGCCACATCATCGGGCAACTGGGTCGAAGCCCTCCGGATCAACTCCACAAACGTCTCAACCAGGTCTCCATAAGCCGGCATCGGCACCTCCCTCATCGCTTCTCGTCCGGTCCGAGGAGAGCTCGCTCGGATTATACGCCCAATTGCCAGTGGATCCACCGATCAGATGCTCACTCGTGCATGGATTCACGAAGTGAAGAGGTGAGGAAGTGAGGAAGTGAGGAAGTGAGGAGTTAGGAGGTGAAGAGGTAAGTCGTTGAAACAGCGAGCGCACAACTGCGCACTTCCTCACAGCGAGCAAAGCGAGAACTAACTTCCTCACCTCCTCACAGCGAGCGACGCGAGCGCTGACAGCGACCGGAGGGAGCGCTCACCCTCTTACAGCGAGCAAAGCGAGCGCTGACCTTCTAACCTCCTAACCCTCTTCAGCTCAGCAGCTTCTTGCGCAGGATCAGGACTTCGAGGGCGACCCCGGCCTTCTGGCAGGCGGTGACGACGTCATTCAGATGCTCTTGCGAGGCCGGGTGGCCGGGATCATCGCAGAGCACGAAGGCGACGACCCGCTGTTTGACCCGCACCGGGACCGCCACGATCTCGATCGGCGCAGGGTCCGCCAACGCCTGGATCAGCTCACCGTTTGCACGATTTTCCAGGATAGCGCCGACATAACTGTCCGAATGACCGACATCGGCGAAGATCGACGGTTCATCCAGAGAAACCGAGAAACTCTGGAGGTCCTCGAGAACCACCGACCGGCCGCGAGCCATCCATCCGTTGACGGTCCTCTTGTGGACCGAAAAGACACACACCCGGTCGTATTTGGATGCGATGAAACGGACGAGGAGGCTGCCGATCTCGTCGCGGCTGTCCGCTTCGAAGATGAGTTCGGAGAAATTGGACTCGTCGACCCGGAGTCCGTACGGCATTTCCTGTCGCGTCGACACCGGGCTCAGATCGGGGAAGAAAGCGAGAGCCACATCAACGCCCCGCGTCCGTTTTGGAATCGGCCGAAAGAGCGCCGTCACCTGGAATCGCGGCTGTTCCCACAACCGGTTCCATCCCTCGACATCACCGCTGCGCCGGGCCTTGACCACCGACGGTTTGACGCCGGGGGACCAATCCGCATCATCATTCTCCGCCCCACCGAGGGCGGCGAGCACCGCGGCTTCGGTGGCCACGTGGGGCAGGATCTTCTCGTTCAGGTGACCGGCAATCTCATCCATGGCCGCCCGATCGTTGGGGTTGGTCATGGCCACCTTGATCCCGCCCTTGGTGATTTCGAAGGGGACCGCCTGCAATCGCCGGCCCACCTGGGTGGGCAGCATCTTGCGGACCTTGAGCGGCGCGTGAAGAAGCTTGACCTTGATCGTATTCGGCACACCGAGCTGCTTTGACAAAGCGTCAAGCAGCATCCCCTCCTCGACATAGCCGAAATCGAGGAGCTGAGTGCCCAGCCGACCGCCCGTCCGGTGGCAGGTTTCCAACGCGGTATGGAGCTCGGTCAACGAGAGAACACCGCGTTCAATGAGGATTTCACCCAGTCTCTGCATGGCAGCCGTTAGTCTACCGCGAATCGACCTCGATCGTCTCGCCGGGAACGCGAGACGGCCTCAATGCGTTGCATCAAGCGGGAGGGTGCTCATGTCCCAGCGAATCGAGTCCGACACCATGGGTGAGATCCAAGTCCCGGCCGACCGATACTGGGGCGCGCAGACCGCGCGGTCTCTCGCCAACTTCAAGATCGGCGGCGAAAAGATGCCCGGCGAACTCATCCGCGCCCTGGGCATCGTCAAGAAAGCCGCGGCCGTCGCCAACGCCGACCTCGGCGAACTCGACCAGGGTGTTTCCGAGCTCATCATCCGCGCCGCCGACGAGGTCATCGAGGGAAAGCTCGATGACCATTTCCCGCTGGTCATCTGGCAGACCGGCAGCGGGACCCAGACCAACATGAACGCCAACGAGGTCATTGCCAATCGAGCGATCGAGCTCGCAGGCGGCGTACTCGGAAGCAAAGACCCGGTCCATCCCAACGACCACGTCAACCGCGGACAGTCATCCAACGATGTCTTCCCCACCGCCATGTACATCGCCGCCGCACAGTCCATCACTGAAGGTCTGCGCCCCGCTTTGGCGACTCTCCGCGATGCTCTCCGGGCCAAGGCCGATAGCTGGCGCGAAGTTGTCAAGATCGGCCGCACCCACCTCATGGATGCGGTGCCCCTGACTCTCGGTCAGGAGGTCGAAGCCTGGGCGCAACAGATCGACGCCAACCTCACCCGGCTGGACTCCTCGGTCAGCGACCTCCTCGAGCTTCCCATCGGGGGCACCGCCGTCGGGACCGGTCTCAACGCCCACCCCGACTTCGGCACCCGAGCGGCGGCGGAGATCGCCGCCATCACCGGCCTCGGATTCACCGCCATCGGAAATCGCTTTTCCGCCATCGCGGCCCACGACGCCATCGTCGCCGCCAGCGGTGCGCTGCGCACCACCGCGGTCTCCTTGATGAAGATCGCCAACGACGTTCGACTCCTCGCATCGGGTCCGCGCGCGGGTCTCGGTGAACTGCGGCTGCCCGCCAACGAACCGGGCTCGTCGATCATGCCGGGCAAGGTCAACCCGACCCAGGCCGAAGCCCTGACCATGGTGGCTGCCCAGGTCATGGGCAACGATGTCGCCATCGGCATCGCCGGCGCCGGAGGTCAGCTCCAACTCAACGCCTTCAAACCGGTGATGATCTTCAATCTGCTCCAGTCCAGCCGTCTCCTCACCGATGCATCTCGGAGCTTTGCCGAAAACTGCGTCGCCGGGATGGAACCCGATGTCGAGCGGATCGCGGCCCACGTCGAGTCGAGCCTCATGCTGGCCACGGCCCTCAATCCCCATATCGGCTACGACAACGCCGCTCGCGTCGCCAAGAAGGCGCACGCGGAAGGGATCACCCTCAGGCGGGCGGCCGTGGATCTCGGTCTCGCCAGCGCCGAGGAGTTCGACGCCTGGGTTCAGCCGCACCGAATGGCCGGGGTCGTCGAACCTCCCAAAGAGTGACCCCGGGCACTTTCCGGGCGGGTTCCCCGACGGTACGGTTGACCTTACGATCAACGATCGACTTCCGGGAGGGCCCATGTGGAAGAAAGATGAAGAGTCGAGTCCAGCGACCAATACGTCAGCAGGGATGATCACGGCGCCGAAGCCCACGACCGTGAGATCCGCGGTCTCAGCGTCAGGTGAAGCGGCCACTATCGGCAGATCCATCACCATCCGCGGTGATGTGACCGGTGACGAGGACCTCTATATCCAGGGACGGATCGAGGGCACCGTCGATCTCAAACAACACAACGTGACCGTCGGACCCGAAGGCCGCGTCAAGGCCAACATCAAGGCCCGGATGGTGACCATCGAGGGCGAGGTCGACGGCGACGTTCGAGGCCAGGAGCAGGTCGCGCTGCGCTCGGCTTCCAAGGTCACCGGAGACATTACCGCACCGAGGGTCGTGCTCGAGGATGGCGCCACCTTCCTCGGCAGCATCGACATGTCGGGCAAGTCACCGTCAGGTCACCAGCAGGAGTCGAAACCGGCTCCGGCCGAACGCTCCAAGACCGATTCGATGCCGCCGCCGTCATCGCCGGCGGAAAAGACGAGCTCAGCCAAGGTCTGAATGCGCTGGCTGCAACGATCTCAGGCGGTTACACCGACGACCGCCCTTGTGGAAGATGTCGCCGTCACCGAGAACGGCGGCGGACCCACCGCGCACGACTCGCCCGCCCTCGCCGAGATCTTCGCCGGCCTCAATCCCGAGCGCCCCGTCAGGGTTCTCGATCTGGGCTCGGCCCTGCAGACCAATCTGGAGTACTACGCGACCATCGGAACCGGTGTCAGAATCGTCCCTCTGCTCCGCAACGACGGTCTGGAAGGCCTCCGCTCGCTCGAGCCGGAGGCCTTCTCCGCCATGCTCGACCGTCTGCTGCCCCTCGATGACGTCGGCTTCGGTCTGATTCTCATGTGGGATCTCCTCGCACTACCTTGTCGATGACCAGCCGACGCTTCTCGCCCGCCATCTCGCAACCGTGTCCGAACCCGGCGCCAGGATCCACCTCATGGTCGTCACCACGGAGACCATGCCGGCGGAACCATCGCGGTACGAACTCCTCGATTCCGGTCGTCTGACCTACCGACCGACCACCCCCCAACGCACGACGGCGCCCGATCTCCCCCCGGCCAAGGTCGAACGCTGGATCAAACCGTTTCGGGTCGAGCGTTCCTTTCTCCTTCGCCACGGTATTCGGGAGTTCATCGCCATCAACGGATGAACCGGGCCAATTCTTGAAATTCTGTCCGTGAGCGCATAACTTGAGATGAGAATTTCAAAGCACCGGTCCGTTTCGGCCCACGACCGACCGGAGGGAGCAGCCCATGGCACGACCCGCGATCGCCATCTCCATCGTTCTCATGATCACCTCACCCGTCTTGGCCCAGAACCTCCTGTTCAACCCCGGCTTCGACACTGCCGACCAACTCGACGGTTGGACGTGCACCTCGTCCGACGGTCTCGCGTCATGGAGCAGCGAAGACCGTTCAGGATCCCCTGTTTCCGGATCGATGCAGCACGACGTCGACGGCGCGGCCAACAACGCGAAGGTCTGGTGCGCATCAATGCGTCCCGGTCACCGAGTTGAAGGGCTATGTCGTTTCGGCGTGGCACTACTGGCCGGATGATCCCGATGTCGACGCAGATCGGGACCACCCGCCTGTCGGTCAACTACTACTCGGACGTCGGGCTGCAGTTCGATTGTCGAGGTCGGCCCGACCAAAACGGGCAACCATGCCTCGTTGGATACCTGGTATCTACCTCGAGTCCGACGAGTCGATCGCACCGACGGGAGCCTTGTCGGCCATGGTTTATGTCTTCACCTGGCAGAACCTCACCGGCCAACCCGTCCGAGCCCGACTGGACGACCTCGATTTCTCCACCACCACCCTCTTCCGGGACGGTTTCGAGAGCGGTGGAACCGGCGAGTGGTCCTCAGCAGTGCCCTGACCTGAAGGAACGATTGAAGATCACCACTTCCAGAGATCCGCTCCGGTGTGACGTCCCCAGCACGCGGTACACTACCGTCGGCTGACGGCCCCGGAGGTTTCAATGTACCGTTGGATCGTAGGCATCACACTCGCAGCGGCGTCGACCGCAGTGGTATCGGCCCAGACCCTGTACATCCCGGCATCCGCCAACGCCGAGGGCGTCAACGACACCCGCTGGCGAACCGATCTCCAGGTCAAGGCGCCCGAACCCAGGCGGCGGCGTTCACGATCGAGATCCTCGAGAGCGGCAAGGACAACAGCGCGCCCCTCGCCATCGAAGGCTACCGTCGGCGCGGGCGAGAGCCTCCGTTTCGGCAACATCCTCGAGACCGAGTTCGGCTACACCGGCACCGCGGCGCTGCGGCTCACCGCTACCGAGGGTCGCATCCTCGCCACGAGCCGAACCTACAACGACGATCCCGGTGGGACCTACGGTCAAACCGTGCCCGCCGTGGCCGCGGAAGACGGCTTCGGCTACGGCAGCGAAGCGACCCTGATTCTGCTCTCCCGATCGCCGGATCCCGCCGCCGGATTCCGCACCAACATCGGCTTTGTCAACCTCGTCGGCACCCAAACCAGGATGGAGGTCGATCTTTTCGCCGCCGACGGAACCGGTCTCGGCACGGTGACCCGAACGCTCAAACCCTACGAACACCGGCAGGTCAACGACGTCTTTCACGCCGTCGGCGCCGACGACGTCCCCGACGGCTACGCCGTTGTCCGCACGACATCCGAGGAAGGCCTCTTCGTCGCCTACGCCTCGGTGGTGGACAACGGATCCGGCGACGCGGTGTTTCTCCTCGGCGAAGCCGAGAACACGGCGGTGCCGTCCCTCGATCGCCTCGTCGTCTTCGAGTCGTTCCTGCGCCCCGGTTGACCCGTCTGCACGAGCGCCGGTACGGCGCTCAGACAACTCAAGGCGGACTACCGGGACGACCAACGTCCTGTTCATCGATCAGGACGTCGACGCGACCCTCGGCGGCCGCCGGCGATCGCTGGTTCGACGCCTACGACAGCCCCGGGGACCGTCTATCTGCCACTGGTCATGGTCGACAGCGGCACGACATCAGTACACGGTTCGGCGAAACCAACTTCACCACGTCTACGGCGACATGGTCGATCTCGCTCTGGATCGACCTGCGGCGGCTCGAATGACCGTTCAAAGCGAATTGGTCGGCAACCTGCTACGGTTCGAGGTCACGCTCAGCAACGCCAGCGGCGAGACCCTTTCGGCGGCCAACGGTGCGACGCTGACCGCTCTGCTTTACGAGGACCCGATCAGTTCGGCCGCCATCCCGCTGGTGGTCGCCGCCGGCACCTCAGCCATTACGACCCTCGCCGATGGTGCAACCGGGACCACCGTCTTCGAGGTCGCGGCCGGGACGCTCGATCCCGCCCGGACCCGCTGGGTCGTCATCGCCGACTACCTGCCCGCCGGCTCCGACAGCGCCTACGACACTCTCCAGGCGGTCGTGGGACCGTAGGCTCGCCCGCGTTCTCGGCTCGGATGGTCCCACGCTTCCCGGAGCGGCGATGGCGAGCGGTGCCAGGGCGTCCTTTTCGGCGGCGAAAAGAGAGCCAGGCACCGGGTCCGCTCGACCTCCAGGCGTAGCGTCGCTGGTCAGAGTTCCTCGTCCCGCGATGGCCCGAATCGGTGCGAGTTCGACGAGTACCACCACAGTTGACGCGAAGCGAACTTCCCCGCATGCCCGGACTGGCGGGAGCGTGCAAGCGACCGCGCCACCACGATGCGACTCGTCGTACGACGACTCGTCCGCGTGTCCGGCTTGGCGCGTCCGACGCGCCACCGCAATTCGTCCGACGAATTGCCTACGAATCGCAGTTGCAGAGTCAACCCGGTTCGGTGAGAATCAGAGTGCATGCGCAGTGTTCTTGTTGCTCCAATTCTGAACAAACCTCAACTCAGACCCCGGGGGGGCCTCGCCCGATGAAGCACGAAACCGCGGTTCCCATCGGTACCGGCGGCATGGGCGAGGTCTTCAAGGCATGGGACCCCGGTCTCCAGCGCCACGTCGCGCTCAAATACCTGCGCCACGACGATCCGGTGCTCGTCGAGCGGCTCCTGCGCGAGGCCCGCGCCCAGGCTCGGGTCGACCACCCGTCGGTGTGCAAGGTCTACGAGGTCGGGGAAGAGGACGGCCGTCCCTACATCGCCATGGAGTATGTCGACGGCGAACCCCTCGACGTCGCGGCGAAGAGGCTCACGCTTGAGCAGAAGATCCTGCTGATCAAGAAGGTGACCGAAGCGGTGCAGGCCGCTCACTCGGCGGGCCTCGTTCACCGCGATCTGAAACCCGCCAATATTCTGGTCACCGATCACGACGGCGAGGCGCACCCATACGTTCTCGACTTCGGTATCGCCCGGATTGAAGAACTTGCCGGTCTGACCATCACCGGTCAGGTCATGGGCACTC
>CAVQJV010000060.1:0-45873 GCA_963712805.1 uncultured Acidobacteriota bacterium
CAAAGTCCTCCGCCGCCATGATGGGTATGGCTTCGTGGAGGGCCTCGTCGCCCAAGGCGGTGCGGAGGATGGCGACCGATGCCGCGGTCAGCTCGGGATCGTTGACCAGCACCGGGGTGAATCGCTGGTAGTCGACCTCGCAGCTTGCCCGGTGGGCGGTGCAGATTCCGTCGACAATGCGCGAGATGGCCGCTTCAATGTAATCGCGCGAGCCGGAGTCGAGGGTCCTGACGGTGCCGGTGAGCTCGGCCGAGCCGGCGATGATGTTGAAGCGGTTGCCGGCGTCGAAGGTTCCCACCGAAACGACTGCCGGATTTCGGGCATCGACTTCGCGGGCGATGATGCCCTGCAGGGCGTCGACGATCTGCGACCCGATCCAGACGGCGTCGATCCCGTCCTGGGGCGCCGACCCGTGGGTCATGCGGCCGGTCACCCGGATGGTGAAGCGATCAGCCGAGGCCATGACGCCGCCGCTGCCCCAACCGATGGTCCCCACCTCATGATTCGGCATGACGTGCGACCCGAAGATGGCGATGGGTTTCGGGTCGTTGAAGATGCCTTCGTCGAGAACCAGGGTGGCGCCACCCTTTTCGCCGGGAGGCGCGCCTTCCTCGGCCGGCTGGAAGAGAAAGATCACGGTTCCGGGCACCTGGTCTCTCATCCCCATGAGGACTTCAGCGGCGCCGAGGCCGACAGTCATGTGGACGTCATGGCCGCAGGCGTGCATGACCCCCTGGGTTGATTCGATTTCCATGGGACATCCACGGCCTCGTCGATGGGCAGCGCATCGATGTCGGAGCGCCACGCTACCACCGGGCCCGGCTTCCCACCTTCGAGGATGGCGACCACTCCGTGGCCGGCGACCCCGGTTCGGGGTTCATAGCCCATCTCACGCAGCCGGCGCGCGATCTCGGCGCCGGTGGCGACCTCGCGGTTGGAAAGCTCGGGATGGACGTGGAACCAGCGCCGGCACTCCACCAACGACTCGAAGAGTCTCGTCGGTGGCGGCGTTGATCTCATCCGTGGCGGCGCTGTCGAGCGCAAGACCCGAACAGGGCACGAGAAGAACCGCTAGAAACAGAGTGAGAAGACACCTCATGGATACCCCCGGTCACCTTGATAGCACGCCCCGGTTTGACACGCCAGCGATCGACTCCCGGAGGGCTCAGACCATGACCGCCGTCTTCTTTTCGCCCCTCGTGGCGGCATAGGAGGCAATATCCGCGACCGCTTCGATGGCGCGATCGATATCCGAGTCGGTGGTGAAGGCGCCCACCGAGAAGCGCACGGTGCCGTCGATATCAGCGGTGCCGATGCCCTCGTGGACCTGCGGCGCGCAGTGGAGCCCGGTACGGGTGATGATGTCGTGTTCGACATCGAGGAGTTGGCCCGCTTGATCGGCCGGCAGCCCGTCGATGTTGAAGACAAAGACCGGCAGGTGGTTTCGCGCCATATCGGCGCAATAGAGGGTGACGTTTTCCATTTCCCGGAGCGCCTCGTATAGCCGCGTGGCGTGGACCATTTCCTCGGCGTAGAGCGCCTTGACGCCACCCTTGGACGCAATCCAGCGCTGACCGGCGAGAAGTCCGGCGATGCCCATGGTGTTGAGGGTGCCGAACTCGAAACGCCACGGGTAGTCGCGCGGCTGAGTCTTGAGCGCGCTCTTGACCCCGGTGCCGCCCGACCGGCATGGCATGAGGTCGACATGTTCGGCCATGTACATGCCGCCGGTTCCGGTGGGTCCGAAGAGAGATTTGTGGCCGGTGAAACACAGGACATCGATCTTCATCTCGGCAACATCGATGTCGACAAGGCCGGCAGTCTGCGCGGCGTCCACCGCGAAGAGAACTCCGTGACGGCGGCAGATCGCGCCTACCGCCGCGACTGGTTGAATGGTGCCGATGACGTTGGAACCGTGGTTCATGACGACGAGTTTGGTGTTGGGCCGGATCTTCGCTTCGATATCCGCCGGGTTGACAAAACCATCCTTGTCGAATGGCACAAAATCGACATCGACACCCTTGGCCTTGAACTGGTACATGGGGCGCAGCACCGAGTTGTGCTCGAGACAGGTGGTGATGGCGTGGTCACCGGGTGAGAGCACGCTACCGATGAGGAGATTGAGCGCATCGGTGACGTTGAGCGAGAAGACCAACCGGTTGCGATCGGTGCCGCCGAAAAAATCGGTCAATGCCTGGCGGGCCCCGAGCAGGGTGTCTTCGGCTTCGAGGGCGAGATCGAAGCCGGTCCTGCCTGGATTGACGCCGCGGGTCGCGTAGAAATCACACATGAAACGGATGACCTCGGGGGGTTTGGGAAAGGTCGTCGCTGCGTTGTCCAGGTAAACGAAGTCACTCATGTCACACCTCGGTGATTGGAATTTCGATGTTGTCCGCCGCGGCGAGGGCGCGCCGAATTCGCTCATAGGAAATGGTGATCTGCTCTTCGGCACAACTCGAAGCGGCCGCGACATCCCGTGACCTCATGTGCTTGACCAGCAGTTCGTGCTCGGCGCGCATCTCGCCGCCGAAGTCGCCGAGATCGAGACCGAGGAAGAAATACCGCTGCATGGAGACGAGGAGATTGCGGAGCACGCCAAAGAGGCGGTCGTTTCTCGACAACGACGCGACTTCGAGGTGAAATCCGAGATTCTTGTCGAGAAAATCGACATAAGAGGCCCAGTCGGAGTAGGTGTACTCGATGGCCGCGAGCTCGCCGAGGCGATCGAGTTCGTCGTCCGTCGAGCGGGTGACCGCCAACGCGACCGCCCTGGTCTCGATGGCGGTCCTCAGTTCGAAGCTGTCGGAGATCTCCTTGGGGGAGATCGGACTCACAAAATAACCTTTGTAAGGAATCGCCGTGAGCAGGCCTTCCTGCTGAAGCCGGCGACATGCCTCACGCACCGGCACCCTGCTTGTTCCGTAGGTGTCTGCCAGGGCCTGCTCTGCGAGGGCGGCACCCGGTCGGTGACTCAGGGTGATGATGTCGCGCTTGAGGGCTCGGTAGACACCCTCGGCGGCGGTTCGGCGCGGCGGAGCGGATGTAAGTCGCGAATCGGCCATGGCAAGATTGTATACAATCTGTATACAACGTCAAGCGTGTCTCTCCACTACCCGTGAGACTGCAGATCAGAAGTCTCCATCAGCCGTTCGCATCCCGGCGGATCTTGCAGATAGGGGCGGATCGTCGTAAGCTGTCATTCGGGCGCTACGACTCGCGCGCGGCCGAAACCCACCGGGGAGGTCGCCAGCGCCCGGATCAACGTTCGACGACGACTGCTTTGGCAAAGGCGAGCCTCGTCTCGCGAGCGTGAATAGTCACAGTATTGATGAACCCTGTGGCGCGGCCCTCGGCTCAAGACTGTGTGGAGCCGTTGCCAATTTCTCCCCGTGTACGAGGGACGGTATGACTGAGAACAACCAAGAACAAAAGAACCCGCAAAATCAGAACCCACGACGACGACGCCGGCGGCCCCGCCGTCGTGGCGGACCCAAGGGTCCGGTGATTCAGGTCCACGGCTACCTTTTGGTTCGCGAAAAGGGCAGCCCGATGCTGGTGAGCTCCAGCAACGGTTTTGTCCAGACCAACAGCGACCCTTTGGTCCCGGCTGAGCTGATCAACACGTGGCACCTGGAAAGCGGGTTGCGGATTGAAGCCAAGGCCCGCGGCAACGACCGCCCGAGAGTCTTTGAGATCGAGACCATTGAAGGCATGCCGCCCGAGGAGTATCGGGCTCAGGCGATCCCGTTCCAGGAGTTGACCAGCATTGACCCCCTGGAACGATTCAATCTCGAAACCGATCCCGATGTGGTCGAGCCGCGGGTGACCGAGTTGATCGCGCCCCTCGGCAAGGGACAGCGGTGTCTCATCGTCTCGCCGCCAAAGGCCGGCAAGACGACGCTCCTTCAGCAGATGGCCCACGCCATCGCGGCCAATCACCCGAACACCACCATCTTCGTCCTCCTCGTCGATGAACGTCCCGAGGAGGTCACCGACTGGAAACGAAGCATCTCTCGCGGAGAGGTCTTTGCCTCGTCATCGGATCAGAGCCTCGAATCCCACATCAACATCTCGGAGATGGTCTTTGAACGCGCCCGCCGCCTCGTGGAAATGGGCGAAGACGTCGTTGTCTTCATGGACTCGTTGACCCGTATGTCCCGCGCCTTCAACAACGCCCAAAAGGGTTCCGGAAGAATCATGTCCGGCGGCATCGACGCCCGCACCATGGAGAAACCGCGACGGTTCTTCGGTTCGGCGCGGAACATCGAAGGCGGCGGCAGCTTGACTGTGGTCGCAACCTGCCTCGTCGACACCGGTTCCCGAATGGACGAGGTGATTTTTCAGGAGTTCAAGGGCACCGGCAACATGGAGATCGTGCTCGATCGGCGGCTCTTCGAAAAGCGGATCTTCCCGACCATCAATATCCCCCAGTCGGGCACCCGGAAAGAGGAAAAGCTCTATCCGAAAGAGCAGGTCGAGAAGCTCTACCTCATGCGGCGCGCCCTGTCGTCGTTGTCACCGGAGGCAGCGATGGAACTCCTGCTCCAGAAAGTGCGCGAGTTCTCCTCCAACGAACTCTTCCTCCAGTCACTCCAGCTCAAGTAGAACCCTGGAATCCGCTCAATGAATGCTTGTTTCGAGAACCCGTCTCATTGATAATGGGCGGATGTCCATGATGACCACCGCCGATCTTCGGCTCATCGACCCTTTGTTGACGCCGGTGGCAGAAAAGGTGCTCGCCGGCGACCGCCTCGACCGCGATGACGGGATCGCCGTCGCCACTACGAATGACCTTCTCGGTGTCGGGCGCCTCGCCAACATCGTCCGTGAACGACTCCACGGCGACCGCACCTTCTACAACATCAACCGCCACCTCAATCCGACCAACGTCTGCGTCGCATCCTGCAGACTCTGCGCGTTCTACGTGCCGTGGCGAGACCGCGAGAAGGGCTGGACCTACACCGTCGAAACCGCGGTCGAGATGGCGGCTCGCGATGTCGATGAGTCGGTTTCGGAGCTCCACATCGTCGGCGGGCTCCATCCGAAGCTCCGCGCGGACTACTACGAGGAGCTCTTCCAGGCACTCAAAGAGCGATTCCCGTGGATTCACATCAAGGCCCTGACCATGACCGAGCTCGACTTCATCGCCACCGCCTCGCGAATGGAGCTCGGCGAGCTGATCGCACGCCTCAGAAATGCCGGCCTCGACTCGTGCCCCGGAGGGGGCGCCGAGATCTTCGCGGAACACGTGCGCAACCAGATCTGCGACCACAAGACCGATGGTCGTCGCTGGCTCGAAATCGCCCGCGAAGTGCATCGGGCGGGCATCAGATCCAACTGCACCATGCTTTACGGCCATGTCGAAACCGCTGCCGACCGCATCGATCATCTCCTGGCCCTGCGCGACCTCCAGGACGAGACGGGCGGGTTCCAGTGCATGATTCCGCTTGCTTTCCACCCCGAGAACACCGAGCTTGACCATCTCCCGTCCACCGGAGGTCGTCTCGACGTCCAGACCATCGCCACGACACGGCTGGTGCTCGACAACGTGCCGCACCTCAAGGCCTACTGGATCATGCTCGGCGAGAAGATCGCCCAGGTCGCGCTCCACTTCGGCGCCAACGACCTCGATGGAACCGTGGTCGACGAACGGATCACGTATGCCGCCGGAGGAACCGCCGGAACCGGACTCGATCGACGACGGCTCGAGTATCTGATCCGCGAAGCCGGCCGAACACCGGTCCTGCGCGATACGCTCTACCGGCCGCTCGACTCCTCGTTTGCCGCGCCGGCTTCGTCGGTTGCGGCCGGCGCATCGGCCTCCTGAGCCTCGTTTTCTCGAGTCTCGATCGCCCAACCCATCGCAGCCTGGACCCGAGCGAGGAGAATCGAACGCTCCTCCATCGCCGCCAACTCGGGTGAAAGCTTCACGGCAGTCACCAGTAGTATCGCGAGAACCACCGCCGCGGCCGCACCGGCGAGGCCGGCACCGAGAAATCGGTTGAGGCAGCCAAGCTTGAGGGCCTCGAGGGATTTTTCAATTCCCCATCCGGCGAGAAGACACAGCAGCGAGACGACGACCAGCGGGAGAAGATAGGCCATGATGAGCGTGAGCCACTCGCTGTTGACAAGCCCGGTCAGGGACATGGCGAGATCGGCACCGACGACCACCGACAACCAGATCCCCAGGGCGACCCCCCCGAGCCCGAAGACGATGCGAATCGCGCCCTTGAAGAACCCGCCGAGGGTGATGCCGGCCCAGACGACGACCAGCACGATATCGAGGATGGTCATGCCAGCAGACGAACCGTGAGCTGCAGAAAGTCCGCCTCGGTGACGATCCCGAGCAGGTTCCCGCTGTTGTCAACCACTGGCAGGCAACCCCACTTGTTGTCGAGGAGGGTGCGGGCGGCGGCAGCGACCGATTCATCCGGGCCCACGGTGGTCACATCCCGGTGCATGGCCTCGACCACCGGAACCGTGACGAAAATCCGACGTTGTTCTGCAGGTTCGACCTCAGCGAAGATCGAGAACGAGGCCGCCAGAAGGTCCCGGTGGGTGACCAGACCGACGAGCTTCCGATCCCGGAGAACCGGCAGGTGTCGAATACGACCACGGTCCATGCACAGTTTGGCGTGGGCGAGGGTCTCGTCCTCGATCAAGGTGACCACATCGGTTGACATGATGTCGGCCACGGTCATCTCGTCGTTCGACATCGGAACCTCCACTACGAGTGTAGCTTATAGGTGCTCTGTGCCGGATCAGATGTACAAACCACCGGAGACATTGATCACCACGCCCGTGATGTACGAGGCCTTGGGACCGGCGAGGAAGGTCACTGCGTCGGCGACATCGCCCGGTGTGCCGAGTCGTGGAATTGCGACGGTCTTCATCAGCGCGGCGCGTTGGTCTTCGGTGAGCGCATCGGTCATGGCGGTCTGGATATAACCGGGCGCCACCGCGTTGACCGTGACGTTGCGCGGTCCGAGTTCGCGCGCGAGGGACTTTGTGAATCCGATCAAACCGGCCTTGGACGCCGAGTAGTTGGTCTGGCCCGCATTGCCCATGAGCCCGACCACCGAAGCGATGTTGACGATACGTCCGCTCTTTTGCCGCATCATGATCTTGGCCGTCGGCTGGGTCACCTTGAAGGCGCCGTCGAGGTTGATCCGCAGGACGAGATCCCAGTCCTCGGGCTTCATCCGCACCAGCAGCTGATCCCGGGTGATCCCGGCGTTGTTGACGAGAATGTCGAGGTGGCCGTGATCGGCGTGGATCGCCTTGATCGCATCGGCGGCGGCCGCGGAATCGGTGACATCCATGGGCCGCCCCTCGGCGGAACCGCCGGCAGCGGTGATCTCGGCGACGATCTCGGTGGTGTCGAGAACATCGGCGCAGACCACATGCGCCCCGTCCCCGGCCATTCTCCTGGCGATTTCCGCACCGATCCCCCTCGCGCCACCGGTGATGACCGCTACCTGACCGTCAAAATCGCCCATAGCATCCTCCTCGATATCTGAAACGCTTCGCTATTAGACCACAGCGACAGCGAGACTCGGAACCATCGCTCGTCGCAAGCACAAAGACGCGAAGACACGAAGGATTTCACGAAGGCCATCGCAAATTCAAACCACCGCCGCGCTCGGTCGAGGAATCCAACTACCGCGACGAAATCCGCTCAGACAGGTCATCCCCTTGAAGCTAAGGAAATTATCGCCAACTCATTCAAGCGATGTCTCTGCGCTTTTGGGATAACCGTGTGATGTCTTGGTGACCGCTTTGCGTCTTCGCGTCTTGGTGTTTGCGACGGAGCGACGGTGCGATGGCTCTCTGCACATCTGGAGTAGGGCTCAGCCGACGAGGTCTTCGATGACCTTCTCGATGGTCTCGACGGTTCCGGCCGGGTAGCACGTCGCGGAACGGTCAATGCGTTTGACGAGCCCGCAGAGCACGTTGCCGGCGCCGATCTCGACAAAGGTGTCGAACCCATCCGCGCGCATCCGTACGATGGTCTGGGTCCAGAGTACCGGCGAATCGACCTGTTTGACCAGACCGTCACAGACCTCGCCGGCCGCACTCACCGGGGAGGCGTCGATGTTTCGGTAGACCGGGAAGACGAGCTCGGAGAAATCCAGACCGCGTAAGGTGGGCTCGAGGCCTTCGCGCGCCGGCGCCATGAGCGGCGAGTGAAAGGGCGCCGACACCGGTAACGGCAGCGCACGCCGAGCTCCTCGTTTCTTCAGCAGCTCAATGGCCGCATCCACCGCTGACGAAGCGCCGGCGATGACCACCTGGCCGGGGGAGTTGAAGTTCGCCGGAACGACCGCAAGGCCGGTCTCGGCCGCGATCTCGTCACACACCGCCGAAACCACCTCGTCTTCGAGACCGAGGATCGCCGCCATCGCTCCCTCACCCACCGGAACCGCCTGTTGCATGAGACGGCCGCGCTCGCGAACGGTCCGGGACGCACTCACCGCATCCAGACCGCCGGCAGCCACAACCGCGGAGTACTCGCCGAGACTGTGGCCCGCCGCGGCCTCGGCTCGAAATCCATGTTCTGACAGTACCCGCCACGCAGCCACCGAATGAGCCAGCAGCGCCGGCTGAGTGTTGGTGGTCAGACGAAGTTCTTCTTCCGGTCCGTTCCAACACAGCGCCGAAAGATCGAACTCGAGACCACGGTCGATCTCGGTGAAGACGGTCGCCGCGGTGGGCCACCGTCCGGCGAGATCGTGTCCCATTCCCACGGTCTGACTTCCCTGCCCCGGAAAAAGTGCTGCAATGCGTGCCATCACGACTCCTTTGACGCGTACTGGAATTTGCTCTACATGCGGATCAGGGACGAGGCCCAGGTGAGGCCCCCGCCGAAGGCCGAGGTGAGCAGCAGGCTGCCCGGTTTGAGCCGACCTTGATTTCGGGCGTCGACCATGGCGAGGGGAATCGAGGCTGCCGATGTGTTGCCGACCCTCTCGACATTGGTGAAGACCTGCTCATCCGACAACCCGAGGCGCTGCCCCACAGCCTGGATGATGCGCATGTTGGCCTGGTGAGGAATAAAGAGGTCGAGATCCTCGACGCCGATCCCGGCCGCATCCATGACCTCACGGCTGATCTCGGTCAACGATCGTACGGCGATCTTGAAGGTTTCGTTGCCCCGCATCTTGATGAATGGAAGCCGCTGTTCGATGGACTCCGTACTCGAAGGGGGGAACCGGCTGCCGCCGCCGGGCATCGAGATGATATCCGCGTAGTTGCCGTCGGTTCGCCATTTGAGGTGGAGGATACCTTCCCCGGGCTGGCCTGGTTTGAGCACCACGGCTCCTGCGCCATCGCCGAAGAGCACACAGGTCGCGCGATCCGTCCAGTCGATGTACCGAGTCAGGCACTCTGCGCCCACCACGAGAATGGTCTCGGCCTCTCCGGTGGCGATGAACTGCCGGCCGACGTTGAGGGCGTAGGTGAAGCCCGAACACGCGGCGGAAAGATCGAAGCAGGCCGCATTGACCAAACCCAGCATCGGTTGAACGATTGCCGCTGTCGCGGGAATCGGTTGTTCCACCGTCGCCGTTGCGAGGATCAGCAGATCGACATCCGCGGGTTCGACTTCCGCGTCCTCCAGGGCCGCGCGACCGGCCCGCGCGACGAGATCGACCAGCGCTTCACCCTCGGCTACAACCCGCCGTTCCCTGATGCCGGTTCTGGACCTGATCCACTCGTCGCTGGTGTCCACCATCGCTTCGAGCTCGCTATTGGTGAGAATCCGTTCCGGAAGGAACGAACCCAGACCGACTATCTTCGCGGTCTTCGCGAAGTGATCGTGCATTTCAGCTTTCCTGACTTTCGTGGGGCTCGGATAAAACCTCCATGATCTTGTCACCGATCTGCTCGATCACATCGCTCGAGGCGTAGGAATCGGCAAAACGAATCGCATTCCGAATGGCCTTCGCCGTCGATCGGCCGTGGCCGATGAGGCAGGCGCCGTTGACGCCGAGCAACGGCGCAGCACCATGCTCGGCGTAGTCGACCTTGCGTTTGACATTGCGGAACGCACCTTTTGCCAGCACCAGGCCGGCACCATAGAGCGGCGACTGGCGGGCCTCCTCTTTGAGCATCCCGACAACCATCTCGCCCAGTCCTTCCGCCACCTTGAGCACAACATTGCCGGTGAATCCGTCACAGACCACCACATCGACCTCGCCGGTGAAAACATCCCGTCCTTCGACATTGCCGATGAAGTTGATCCCGGCCTGCTTGAGCACCATGTACTGACGACGGATCCGCGGGCCGCCCTTGGTCTCTTCCTCACCGACCGACATCAACCCGACCCGAGGGTCCTTGACACCGAGCACCGCCGATGCGTAATAGGATCCCATCACCGCGAACTGCACCAACTGGCGGGGCTTGGCTTCGACATTGGCGCCGACATCGAGAACCAGGGTGTGGCCATCGAGCTTGGGGAGGATCGCAGCAAGCGCCGGCCGCTCGACACCAGCGATCATCCCGAGGGCGGATTTCGCCGCGACCCACGCGGCCCCGGTGTTCCCCGCGGTGACCATGGCCGACGCTCGGCCGCTGCGAACGAGTTCCGCGCACACCGAGAGCGATGAGTTTCGCTTGGTTCGCAGGACCGACAGCGGAGAATCCTGCATCTCGACGACATCGGTGGCGTCCACCAGTTCAAGTCGGCTGGGCACCGAACGAAAGCGCCCGAGTTCCCGACGAAGACGTTTGATGGGACCGACGAGACAGACCGGCAGATCGTAGTCCGCCACCGCATCCAACGCCCCTTGGATACGGACCTGGGGCGAGCCGTCCCCACCCATTGCATCGAGAGCGATGGCTCGGGTGGACATCATTCACCCGTGCGGCTCGGCGTCGGTCCTTTCACGATCCGTCAATCGAGGTCTTCCACCTCGATGACCTCACGACCCTTGTAACTTCCGCAGTGGGGACAAACCTGGTGCGGCGGCTTGGGTTCAAAGCACGATGTGCACAGGCTCCAACCCGGTGGCACCAGCGCATGGTGGGAGCGCCGTTTGTCGCGACGCGTTCTCGAAATCTTATGCTTTGGATTCGCCATCAGAACTCTCCGTTTCGTCTTACTTGATTCAGTCGACCGGGTCTTGGGCCGCCAGATCCTTCAAAGCCGCCCATCTCGGATCAACTTCCGTTTCGCATCGGCAGGCGTCTTTTTCGTTGCGGTTGGCGCCGCACTGCGGACATAACCCGGCACATTGCTCGGAACATAACACTCGGATCGGCATCTCGAGGAGCACCTGTTCGATCGCCAAATCCTCGAGGTCGAGAACCGGCTCCTCGAGAAATACGACATCGAGGTCGGCCTGATCGAGGGTAAGCTCGGCATCGAGAGGCGCTCTTGCGCCCAGCGCGACCTCCAAATCGAAGGTCGACTCCATCTGCCACTTCACCGGTTCGAGGCATCGACCACAGCTGACCTGACCGTCGGCGCTGGTACGGCCATCGACAAGATAGCGGTCGCCAACCGGACGCACCTTCCCCTCCAACCGGACCTTCATCGGTCCGATGACCCGGGACGGGTCGAGCCGGTCACCGTCAAAACTCGCAGTTTCGGCAAAGCTCGCGGGCTCGGTATCAATCTTGGAAAGGTCGATCTTCACACACACCTCTCCCCACAGGGGGCGGAAGTATAGCATCCGGATGGTTGAGTGGCTAGAGAGCCCGGACTTCTCGCGGGCGGTCGATCACGTCAGACCCGCCGCGGTTTCCCGATCCGACACGGTGGTGGCGAGGGCGACAACGCCCATCCCCAAGGCGACGATGGAGCACACGCTCCACAGCAGGCCGCCGAATAACGGTAGGAACCGCACAGCCAACATGGCGGCGACGCCCACGAAAACCTCGAGGGTCAGCGGCAACGGCCGGCGCAACCAGCGACGTAACACCAGTTCGCCGAGGAATCCACCAACCACCGTCAGCCCGACCGCCCGGAAGGCGAAAAAGACCACCGTCAACCCGACTGCCAACGGGACCCCCGGCGATGGCCCGAAACCGAGCACCGCAACCACCGCGGCAAAGAAGGTGACGCCCGCGGCCACGCCGAGTAGAAAGACCCTGTATCCAAGCAGCGGCAGGATCCACACTCCGTAGCGAAGTCGGGTCGACATCCCGAACGCCAACGCCGTGGTCACCAGCAACCAACCGCCCGAGGTGATGAGGCGGACTGCGACGCTGACTTGCAGCGGCTCATTTCCTCCGGGCCGGAGAGCGACGCTGGATAGCGATGAAAACGCCAGGGTTCGACCCTCGACAATCGCCCCGGGCGCGACCTCGACCTCACCGAAAATCGCCATGACGTGCCGGCCGACTCGAGCATGCTCATCGAGGCGAAGATCGCCGTTCACGACGACGACGTCACCGGAGACATCAGCCATGGGTCCGAGATGGACGTTCGCCTCGAACGCGACAACATCGCCATCGACAGGTTCGTTGACCACGATGTCGTTGAAGACGGTCGTACGGGGAGGTGCGGCTTCGCACACCGAGTTCGCGGCGATGGCCACCGCAAAGGCAACGGCGACGATTAACCGATGTCGTGCCATGGCGAGACCCGCCGCCAACGGCGGGCCGCGAACGCAACTACCGCGAACCCCAAAAGGCTGACCACGATCGCGGCCGCGAGGACTCCCGGACTCAGCAGGGCAGTCGTCGCACCTGCTGCGGTGGTGAACACCGTATTCCAGTCCCCCACCGATGCGGCGAGAGAAACCCATCCCTGCGACGACCATACCGGCAGCAGAGCAAGAAGGCTGCCGCCCGGCAGGCCACCCAGCATCACCACACCAAGCAGGGCGAAGAACAGGGAAGCCGCGACCGGCAGGAGGGCCAGTATCCGACGCCGACGGCGCGCGGTCTGCATGGCCGCGCGAACCCGGCTCTCCATGGTCGGATCGGCGGGCGGAAGAACCCTTGCGAAAATCAGCCCGAGAGCATTCTCGCCGGCCGCCACCTCGCAACACTGCGGGCAAAGCTCAACGTGCCGGCGTTCCTCCTCGGAAAGCCGCCCAGTCTCACCGAGATATTCGGTGAGAAGCTCCTGAATTGCCTCACAGTTCTTAGCCACCGTGGCCTCCTCTCATGGCACCGCCAACCTCACAAGAAGGCCTCCAGTGCTTTTCGTAATACGGCGTGTGCGCGAAAAAGTTTGTTCTTGACCGTTCCCAAAGGCATTTCTTTGAATTCCGCAATCTCCTGATAGCTCAGACAACCGAAATGACGCAGCATGACGAGCTCGCGGTACTCCGGTCGGAGTTCGTCGATGACCTGCTTGAGCGAACCCGCCAGTTCGGTGTTTTCGAAGTGCCCGAGGGGGTCCTTGGTCTGATCCTCCACAACGAGTTCGACCTCGTCGCCTTGGCGGTCGGTGCGATACAACGCCACCGTCTTGAGGCGTCGCCGGCGCAGGTGGTCGATCCCGAGGTTGTGGCCGATGCGAAAGAGCCAGGTCGAAAATCGGTACTTCGGATCAAATCGTTCGAGCGCCGACCAGGCTCGGATAAATGCCTCCTGGCTAAGTTCCCGAGCGAGCTCGACATCCCCGACGAGCTGGGAGAGGAACGCCGTCAGGCGCCGCTGATAACGTCGAACGAGGACGGTGAAGGCATCCTCTTCCCCATCAAGGGCGAGACGCACCAGTTGTTCATCAGAGGCCTTTTCAAAGCTCACAGCCTGGTCATGATACAAGGTTTCGACATGGCTGTTTCGGTCTCGGATACCCGGGTTCATTGTCCGGGTCCCGGCGTTGCCGGATACGGGGTTCGGGTTAGACTCTTCGCGGAGGTGGATCGTGAATAGGAAATTGATCACGACGATCGCGTTGGTGTGCTTTGGCGCGCTGGCTGTTGCCGCCCAAGACGGGGAGCTGAACGAACCGACGCCGCAGGAGGGCGTCCCCCGGGAGGCTCAGGAGGCCATCGGCGGTCTCCCCTTCACCGGTGAGATCGACGTGACGGTGGTCAACGTCAACGTCTATGTCACCGACAAACAGGGCCAAGCCGTGACCGATCTCGCCGCCGATGATTTCGTTCTGACCCAGGACGGAACGGCCAAGGAAATCACCAACTTCGGCCTCTTCACCGACGAAATCTACCGCAGTTACTACCGGGGGGCCCAGGCACCGTCAGGACAGCCGAACCCAACGCCGATTCCCGGCGCCGAGACGCTCTCCGAGGACAGCTTCCGTCCGGTTTATGTCGTGCTCTATTTCGACAACCAGAATTCACGCGCACTCGATCGCAATCGACTCGTCACTCAGCTGCGGACCTTCATCCGGGAGAACCTCCACCCACCGGTGCAGATGATGGTCATCTCCTATCAGAAGTCCTATGAGGTGATGCAGACGTTCACAGATGACCCACGAGAAATCTATGACGTCCTGCGCGAGGTCAAGATGTTCACTGGCGGTCGAACCGAAGTCGACAACGCGCGTAAAGACATCCTTCGGCAATTTAGCGAATCCCAGAGGAACTCTCGGAACGATGTCAGCTCAATGAGTCGAGCCCACGGCATGATGATCGGGTTTGCCGAGGAAGAGGCCAACTCGCTTCAGTTCACCCTCGGCGCGCTCAGAGACACCCTCACGATGCTCTCGGGTCTACCGGGCAAGAAGATGGTGATCTATGTCTCCAACGGCCTTCCCATGATCGCCGGCCTGGATCTCTTCTACGCGTTCGCCAACAGCTACCACGAATCGTCGGCCATCACCGAGTCCGCCCGCTACAACATGAACCGCCACTTCACCTCGCTCGTCGCCAACGCCAACGCTCAGGACATCAGCTTCTACACCTTCGGGGTCGGTGGGCTCGAGAACCCGACACTGTCCTCGGCCGAGCTCGGCACCAACATGGACACCATGTCGGCGAGCCTCGGTATGCAGAACTATCTCGACCCGCTGCGATTCATGGCCGACAGCACCGGAGGGGCCGCGATCGTCAACACCAACGATTTCGCCAAGGGACTCGAGAAGGTGGGCCAGGACTTCTTCACGTACTACTCCCTCGGTTACAACCTCAACCAGACCGGTCTCGACAAAGTCCACCGGATCGAAGTCGATCTACCCAACCATCCCGACTATCGACTTCGTTACCGTCAGCGCTTTGTCGAAAAGAGCCTCGAGAGCCGCGTCCAGGACAAGGTGGTCACGGGGCTCATGTTCCCCCTCGATGACAACCCCATGCAGATCATGGTGGAGATCGGCGACCAGGGCCCCGCCGGCGAAACTCGTTGGGTGGTGCCCTTCGAGTTGACGTTTCCGTTGCGCAGGGTGGCTCTGTTGCCGGTCGGCGATGATTACGTCGGCAACCTGACCATGTTCCTCGCCGCCCGAAACACCGACGGGGATCGTTCGGATGTTGTCCGCCAGAATCACGAGATCAGGATCAAGGCAGCTGATTACGACGACGCTCAGCTCAAGCGCTACGCCATCACCGCCAACCTCTTGATGGAGAAGGGCACCCACAACGTCGCGGTGGCGATCCTCGATCCGGTGACGCGCAACGCGTCGTTCACGACGACCAAGGTGACGGTGAGGGAGTAGGCTCTCGGACGGCAACGCGATGGGAGGGGTGCCAGGCACCTTTTCGCGGCGAAAAGCGAGCCAGGCACCCGGCCCGCGTTCGACTACTCGAGTTCGACCAGAAGGCCGCCGGCATCGATGATCTGACCGGGTTCGACATGGACGGCGGTGACCCTGCCGGCCTGGGTGGCGGTGAGTTCATTCTCCATCTTCATGGCCTCGAGGACCACCAGCGGTTGCCCCGCCTCGACCTCGTCTCCCACCCTCACGTGCACCTTGACGACCTTGCCTGGGATCGGCGCATCAAGCCGGCTCGGGCCGACAACCGCGGCCGCGGCACTGGCCTCGATGGCCTCGACCGGGGTCAGCACCTCGAGGTCGAAGTCGCGTTCACCGACCGCCAGCCTCCATTCACGGCCCTTTCCCTTTTGATAGCTCACGGAGTAGCTCTGCCCGCCATCGATATAGCGCAGCGAGGCCATGGCCTCATCGAGCCGAATCATATCCACGCGGCGGCGTTCGGATCCCATCACCACCTCGAACCCTTCGGGAATCCGTTCGACTTCAACCTCGCGAGTCGCGTCACCCTGGCGTACGACCCATTTCATCGCGGATACCTCCCGTGCAGCGTTCGCGCCCCTTCTTGCCACCAGTGACTCCCGTCGCCATGGCTGAACGGATCGTCCGAGACGGCTCCGGCCTCCATCGTCGCAAGACAGACCGCCGCCACCAGCGCCGCCTCCTCCGCTTCCGGGTCCTGCTCGCCGTGGACCTCGGCCAGCCGTTGTGAGCTGAGGAGAGCGTCAAGGAAGCCGGTGTGAAAATCAGCCTCGACGAATTCGTCCATTTCGACCAGCGCGCGGAACAGGGTCAGGGTCGTCGCGATTCCGCGCACCTGATACTCCTGGAGCGCCCGCCGCAACCGAGCCACCGCGGCCGGACGGTCGGGGGCATAAACCACAAGCTTGGCGACCATGGGGTCGTAATCCAGGGGAACGACGCTGCCCTGAAAAACCCCCGAATCGACCCGGACCCCGGGACCACCCGGACGCACGAGGAGAGAGATCCGGCCCGGCGAGGGAGCGAAGTTCCTCAGCGGGTCCTCGGCATAAATCCGGCACTCGATGGCATGACCGCGGGGCACGAGATCTTCCTGGCGCCAGGACAGCTCGGCTCCAAGTGCGAGGTTGATCATCTCCCGGACCAGATCGACCCCATAGACCTCCTCGGTGACCGGGTGTTCGACCTGGAGCCGGGTGTTCATCTCGAGGAAATAGAAACTGCCGTCTCGATCGACGAGAAACTCCACCGTTCCCGACCGACTGATAACCGGAGCCCCGGACGATGGCGAGAGCCGCCTCGCCGAGACGCCGCCTCAGATCCGCATCGACCACCGGCGACGGGCACTCCTCGACCACTTTCTGGTGGCGGCGCTGGATCGAACACTCGCGCTCGCCGAGATAGACGGCGTTGCCGTGCCGATCCGCGGCGACCTGGACCTCGATGTGGCGGGCCTGCACCACCAGCCGTTCGACATAGACCCGATCGTCGCCAAAATAGGCCCCACCCTCGGAACGAGCGCGCTCGAACGACGCTGCGAGCTCGGTGCGGTCGTGGACCTCCCGCATTCCCTTGCCGCCACCACCGGCCACCGCCTTGAGCAGCACCGGCAGCCCGTGTTGATCGACAAATGCCTCGAGTTCGGCAAGGTCATCGAGAGGCTCGACCATCCCGGGGACCAGAGGAACGCCGGTGTCGATGGCGAGCTTGCGACTTTCGGTCTTGGAACCCATGAGCCTGATGGCGGCGGGCGGTGGCCCGACCCAGGTCAGCCCTGCGGCCTCGACCCGTTCGGCGAACTCGGCATTCTCGGCGAGAAATCCATAGCCCGGGTGAACGAGGTCCGCGCCGCTCGCCTTCGCCGCCTCGAGCAGGCGATCGATATTGAGATAACTCTCTGAAGCCGCGGCCGGCCCGATGGCAAATGCCTGATCGGCCATGAGGACGTGCGGCGATCGCCGATCCACATCGGAGTACACCGCCACGGTTTCGATGCCCATCTCTCGACAGCCGCGGATGATCCGAACGGCAATCTCGCCTCGATTCGCCACCAATAACTTCATTCCGCTCCCCCGCCCCACATGCCTCAGTTGTCGATCTCGACGCCGATTGACTTGTGGGTTTCTGGTCCGAAATTCATCATTCAAAATTCATCATTGAGAATTGTCTACAGCGGTATGTTCCCGTGTTTCTTCGTCGGCATGGTGTCGCGTTTGGTGCCAAGCATGGCGAAGGCCGCAGCGAGTTTGCGGCGCAGCATCCGAGGCAGAATCACCTCGTCGATGTAGCCCTTTTCGGCGGCGACGAAAGGGTTGGCGAACTTCTCCTGATACTCGGCAACCAGCTCCGCTCTCTTCGCCTCGGCGTTTTCGGCGCTCTGGATCTCGTGACGGTAGAGAATATTGACCGCGCCTTGCGGCCCCATGACCGCGATCTCGGCGGTCGGGAAGGCGAAGTTCACATCGGTTCGGATGTGCTTGGAGCCCATCACGCAATAGGCGCCGCCATAGGCCTTGCGGGTGATCACGGTGACCTTGGGCACCGTGGCCTCGGCGAGGGCGTAGAGGAGCTTGGCGCCGTGACGGATGATCCCGCCCCATTCCTGGGCGGTGCCGGGCAGGAAACCCGGCACGTCCTCGACGATCCACAAAGGAATATTGAAGGCATCGCAGAACCGGACAAACCGTGCGCCCTTGACCGAAGCATTGATATCGAGCACACCGGCGAGGTGGGCCGGTTGATTCGCGATGACACCCACCGGCCGGCCGCCGATCCGGATGAACCCGACGACGAGGTTCTTGGCGAAGTGCTCGTGGACCTGGAAGAACTCGCCCTGGTCGGCGGCCCAGCTGATGAGCTTGGTGATGTCGTAGGGCTTGTTGGGATCCGAGGGGACAAAGGCGTCGAGCTCGGGGATCTCACGATCGAGGGCGTCGGTGCACTCGGCCACCGGGGGCTGTTCGGCGTTGTTCGACGGGACAAACGACAGCAGCTTCCGAATCGACGCGAGACACTCGGTATCCGACCGCGACGCGAAGTGGGCGACACCGGAGACCGAGTTGTGGGTCATGGCGCCACCGAGTTTCTCCATGGTGACTTCTTCGTGGGTCACGGTCTTGATGACCTCGGGCCCGGTGACGAACATATACGCCGTTTCTTCGACCATGAAGACAAAGTCGGTGATGGCCGGCGAGTATACGGCGCCGCCGGCGCAGGGGCCCATGATCGCCGAGATCTGCGGTACCACCCCGGAAGCAATGGTGTTGCGGAGGAAGATATCGGCATAGCCGGCCAGGGAACCCACGCCTTCCTGGATCCGCGCCCCGCCCGAATCGTTGAGCCCGATGACCGGGGCACCGACCTTGAGGGCGAGATCCATGATCTTGCAGATTTTCGCCGGCGTTGGCCTCGGACAATGATCCACCAAAGACCGTGAAATCCTGGGCAAAGACAAAGACCGGGCGGCCATCGACCCTGCCGTGTCCCGTCACCACGCCGTCACCGGCGATCTTCTTTTCCGCCCATCCCGAAATCGGTGCAGCCGTGTTCGACCAGTCCATCGGTTTCCTCGAAGGTTCCTTCGTCGAGGAACTGTTCGACACGTTCGCGGGCCGTCAGCTTGCCCTGCCCGTGCTGCCGGTCGATCTTGTCCTGGCCGCCGCCGAGCCTGCCCTTGGCCAGACGCTCCTCAACCCGCCCGAGCACATCGTTTCCCATGCATCCTCCTTCAACATCCGGGGCAGGAACCGTTGCCGGAAGTAGAGGCATTCTACCGTGAGTCTCGGCTATTGACCCGAAGCGAGTCCGCCACCGTCGAGACAATTGCCCGATCTGACTGCAATCAGTCGCAGGTCAGCGCTACCATACGGCTGTGCAACGGCCATCCTCCAGCAGCGCACCCTTCGACCCACGCTGGCTCGACGAGCTCGCCGACGGCTGCCGCAAGCTCCACGGAGCCCATCCGCGTTTCGAAGACCTCTACCTCGAGCGCCGATTGGAAATCAGGGTTGCCGCCGGATCCGAAGTGGCGTCGTGCCGGGTCGAAGGAAGCGCCGCACGTTGGCGCTTCCCGACCCGGTGGGCGATCCATGCCGCCGCGGGCGTCTCGGCGGAGGCGTTGTGGCGGCGCTTGTTTCACGCTTTGCCGATCGGCTCGAGGTCCCCCCGAGTCCACCGCCCCCGTTGATCGATCTCGACCCTCCGCGCGGTTGGGCCGACTGGGCGCGCGAGATGACCGGGCGAATGGTCGATCACAACGCTGTCGTCCGCTTTCTCGCACGACGCGCGGTGGTCGTGCGTCGGGACGGCTGGCGGCAGGTCACGAGTCCTCCCCTGGTCCGGCTCGAGAGCAGTGCCAGTGAACGCAGTGCGTTGTTGGCGGTCTGGGGACAGCCGCGGCTCGGCGGGTGGATTCGAGCGCTCATCGAACCCCGCCCGGCCCGATCGTGGAGCCCATCGCCGGGCTTGCAGTGCCCGGTGATCTTCTAGCGAGGGGACCGCCGGCGCCCTCCTGCACGAGCTCGTCGGACATTTGGTGGAGGGCGATCTCATCGCGAGCGGCCGCTCTCCCCTTGGCCGGACTCGGGGGCGCCAATCTCACCGAGGCCGCCATCGATCTCATCGATGATCCGGTACGCAGCGACCTTCCCGGGGCCTTTGACTGCGACGACGAAGGCGTCCCGGCCAAGACCCATGATGCTGTTGCGCGGGGGTCAGCTGTGCGGGCTTTTGTGCGATCGAGAGACCGCCGAAGCCTGCGATGTCAATCCCGGGCGCGGTCGTCGAGCCGATTGGCGGCACCCGCCGGTGCCGCGTCTTTCAAACCTCGTGGTTGCCGGCCGGTGAAGCGGATCCACGGTCCATCGAGGCCGATGTCAGACACGGCCTCGTCGTCACCCGATTGTCGGGGGCGACCGTCGACCCCGATCTCGAGCCGCACGGTGCTTCGGGTGGAGCGGGGATTCGAAATCAGAAACGGCCGTCGGCGGCGCCCGCTCGCCCCGTTCGAACTGACCGGCGGAGTCACCGAAATCCTCGCCGCCATCGACCCTGCGGTCGGCAACGACCCGACCCCGGACTGGCGGCTCGGTTGGTGCGTCAAGGACGGCCTTCCACTGCCCACCGGGTCGGAGGCGCCGACCATGATGGTCCGGCGCCTCGAGGTTCTGTGATGACGGTCCGGTGCGACCCGATGAGCTGTCAGGGCGGTTGGCTCAGGCCACCGACGCCTGTCGCGGTTTCCTGGAATCCGGAAACCCGAGACGCTGGGAGGTGTTTCGCCAAGAGCTCGCTGTCCAGGGAAACCGAACTCGTCGATGGCCGGTTGCGGCGGACGGTGCAGGTCGAGGAGAGCGGGATCGGCGTCCGGGTCTGGGATGGAACCCGCGCCGGCTTCGCCGCCTCTTCGGGCCTCGAACGCGCGTCGGCGCGAACCGCCGTCTCATCGGCACGGGCCGGCGCCGCACCCGGTCCGGATCCCATGCCTCCCCGACGACTGCTCGGCACGACGGCGGTTCAACCCGGCCCGAAGATGCCGCCCCGAGGGTGGGCCCAGCACGTGACCTCGGAGCTCGGGCCGGCCCTGGCCTCGTTGTCGGGTGGCGTCCTTCGACTCGGTCGCGCCATCGCCCAGGAAGGCCGCTACGTCTGGAGCCTGTGCACCGCCGACGACTGGTCGGTGGAACACCAAAGAACGGTCGCCTCGATCCTCGTCGAGGTCTTGGTCGGCGATCGTCCTGGGACCTGGCGGGAGTGGATCCACGTCGCCGACCCGGAGTCGTTTGACGCAGACGCCACCGCCGCCCGGATCGGCAATCGCGCCCTGCTCACCCGCCACCGGATCGCGACCGACCGCGGTCTGCACGATCTGCTCCTCCACCCGGAAGTCGAGCGCCCAACTTCTCGCCGCGATCTCGCCGCTCTTTCTCGCAGCGCCCGATGACCAAGACCCCCTCCCGGGGCTGCTCGGACCCAACGGACTTCTCTCCGCCTACGCTCTGAGCCTGGTCGACGACCGTTCGGATCCGTCGGCGCCGGTGGTCGGTCCGTGCGACGGCGAAGGCCTCCCGGCACGCCGCACCCTCCTGCTCGAGGAGGGCGCCCCACGCCATCGTGTTGCGAGCTTCGCCGATGCCTGTCGATTCGAGGAAACTCCCCGGGGCGGCGCGGTTCGCCTGTCATACCGGGACCGGCCGACGACGGGCCTGGCCAACCTCCGGGTGCTCACCGACGACGGCATGGCGGCGGGGCAGCTCCTCACCGCGAGCGACCGGGCGCTCTATCTCCTCCGGCCTCTGGCGCCGGTGTCCTGCAATCTCGGCGATGGGACCTTCAGCCTCATCGCCTCGGGAGTCTGGATCGAGCACCAGCGGGTCAAGGGGTGGCATCCGGTTGTCGAACTCTCGGGTGACCTCGGCGCGTCTGCTGCGTCGGATCGACGCCGTCGGCACCGACCTCTGTTGGTTCCAGACACCCGGCGGTTTTGTCGGTTCGCCATCGCTGCTCATCCGACGCCAGCCGGTTGTGGGCTGAAATCGCCTGCGAGTTGACAGTTGACAGTTGACAGCCGACAGTGAGGTCGCGGCAGAAGGGAGGCAGCTATGGAAGTCGGCATCATGGGTTTGGCGGCGAGCGGCAAGACCTCGCTTTTCAGCCTCCTCACCGGACAGGATCCGGAAACGGCGGGCGGACGTCGCGACGTCAGCCAGGTCGGGATCGCCAAGGTGCCCGACCCCCGGCTCGATGCTCTCGCTGCGATGTTCGAGCCGAAGAAGTTCACGCCGGCGACGATCCGGTTTGCCGATGTCCCCGGCATCCCCGACGAGCATCGCGGCGACACCAGCTTCAACCTCCCGGAACTGCGGACGGCCGACGCCATCATGGTCGTTCTGCGCGGCTTCCAATCCGACGCCGTCGCTCATCCCAAGGGGTCGGTGGATCCCCTGCGCGATCTCGACCACATCGAGGATGAGTTCATCCTCCAGGACCAGATGGTGGTCGAACGGCGGCTCGAACGGCTGCGCAAGGACATCCAGAAACGCCGCGATCCGGAGCTCGAGCGCGAGCGCGATCTCCTCGAACGCTGCCTCGAGATCCTCGAATCGGCGACTCCTCTGCGCAACGAGACCTTCGACGCCAACCAGACGAAGAAACTCCGGGGCTTCACCTTCTTGTCGCTCAAACCCGTCCTCGTGGTGGTCAACGTCGGCGAGGACGATGTCGCGTCGGATCCGTTTTCGGATCCCGCCTGGGCGGTATGGACATCACGACCCGGCCTCGCCTTCACCCGGTTCTGCGCCACGTTGGAGACCGAACTCGCCGAGCTCGATGGCGACGACGCACAGGCGTTCATGGAGGACCTCGGACTCGACGACCGGGCTCTCGACCGAATCATCGGCGAGTCGTATCGCCTGCTCGGTCTGATCTCGTTCTTCACCGTGGGCGAGGACGAGTGCCGGGCGTGGTCGATTCTCGACGGCACCGAGGCCCTCGAGGCGGCCGGTGAGATCCACTCCGACATCCAGCGCGGTTTCATCCGGGCCGAGGTGGTGCCGTACGACGAGCTACTCGAGGTCGGATCGATGTCGGGATGCCGCCAGCGCGGAACCCTCCGATTGGAAGGCAAGACCTACAAGGTCCTCGACGGCGAGGTCGTCCACTTCCGATTCAACGTCTGAGCCGGAGCGCCCTCAAATCAAGGCGGCGGCGATTTCGTAGAGCCCGGGCCACAAAGGACGGAGACTGGCATCGGGCGAGGTGTCGCCGATTCGCGGGGCCGTTCTCCCGCCCGAGGACCCCGACGCACCCGTGGTTGACCGTTTCAGGAACCCCGTATGGGGTGCTGTTGGCATCGGGAATCGTCTCGGAATCCGCACTTCCCACCGCCGCGCCGGTCGCGGCCGCACCCGTCGTCGAGGCTGCCTTGGATTGCGTCTCGTCGTGGTCCTCGAAGCGGCGCCGCTCGTCGGCCTCATCTTGTTGGGCCGGGGTTGGAGTGGGTTGAACGATCACCGCCTCCGGTGCCGGGATGAGGGTCGGCGCCGACTCGAATCCCCTGCGAACCTTGCGCACCGTCGCCGGTTCGAGGAAGGGCATGGGCATGGTCTTTTCGAAACGTTGCGAATCAAAATGCTTGACCTGCGCACCGAGCTGGAGTCGGGATGACAGGATCTCGGGGTTGATCTTCGGATCGGCGAGCTCCGGGGCGTGCTTGAAGGCCATTTCGTAGTGCTGCATGGCCGACCTGGGATCACCGGTTTGTTCCTCGAGCAGCCCAAGATAGAAGTTGGCCCAGGCGTGACCGCTCTGGAGTTTCAGACACTTCTTGTAGCCCGATCGCGCTGCGTCGAGGTCGCGACCATGGTGTTCGACCAGACCGATCCTGAACCACGCTTCCGAGAGTTCGGGATTGAGTCTCGACCGCCTGTTTGAAGTAGCCCACCGCATCGTTGGACCAACCCCGGTAGAAGAGCATGGTGCCGAGATCGACGAGCTCCTCGGGATTGAGTTCGCCCAGTTCCGCGCGCTGCCAGTACTCCCGGATGGTCTCGTCGCCGGGATCGTCCATGACCAGCCACTTGACAAAAATGGGGTCCTCGGCGGCCGACGTCGAACACCAGTAGATGGACTGCAAGTCCGGTCGCCAGGATCTTGGCCATGGTCGCGAGCTTCATGTTCCGGACTCCCGATTTCGCACTTTTCGTGCTGCGAGCTTCACCTTACCATCCTCCACCCGCACCTCGAACTCGACCTGACGACCGAGCTTCTGCTGGAGTTCATCCCGCTGTTTCTCGAGCTGCTTGTCGAACGCGGCGCGCTCCATCCGAACATCGAGGCCGAGCTGACGCTTGGCCGAGACGTATCGGTCATACAACGATTCGCGCCCAGAGGAGTCTACGGAGGTCACCGTCGGACCGTTTGCCTCTTCAAAATCGGGATGGGTCCGGGTCACGGAGGACCCGTCGCCGCGCTGCAGCCGGCCCTCCTCGCGATCCCGGAGCATCCGTCTCCCAGTTCTGCGAGTAGCTCATGAAGCGATGTTGCAGCTGTTCGACCCGAAACTGGTCGGCACGGCGGTTGAAGTTCTGCTCCGCAAGGGCCCGCAGCCTCTGGGCGAAACGCGTCCGTTCCACCTCCGGGGGCACCCGGAGTCCACCCGAGAAAAACCGCTCCCAGTTCCTCACCTGCTCACGCAGATCGCGCTCGAGCATCTGGATCTTCTGTTCGAGATCCATCTTCACCACCTTCCCGACTCTCGGATGACCTTCGCCTCGCCTCGGGATACAATACCGTGATGTCTCAGTATCGCACCATCCCGGCCATCCATCGCCTGCTCGAACTCCCGTCGCTCGTCGAGGCCGTCGAGCGTTTCGGTCGACCTCCGGTCATCAAGGCCTGCCGGTCGGCGGTCGACCGGCTCCGCCGCCGCATCAACGAGGGCACCATCGCCGCCGATGCCATCGCCGCCGCGACCGAGGCCCTCGAACTCGGAGATCCTCGCCGATCTCCAACGAACGACCCGATCGGCCTACCGTCAAGTCATCAACGCCACCGGTGTCCTGATTCATACCAACCTCGGAAGATCCCCGCTGCCGACCGACCGGCTCGCCTGCCTCGAATCATACCTCGCGCTCGAGTACGATCTGGCGACCGGCAGGCGGGGGCAACGCCTCGCACCGCTCGGCGGGCGGATCGCGGCGGTCTGCGGCGCCGAAGCGGCGGTGATGGTCAACAACAATGCCGCCGCTCTGCTCTTGATCCTGAGCACCCACGCCATCGGCCGGGAGGTCATCGTCTCGCGCAGCCAGCTCATCGAGATCGGCGGCTCGTTCCGGCTCCCCGATGTGATGGCCGCTTCCGGTTGCCGTCTGGTCGAGGTCGGCTGCACCAACCGGACCCATCTCGCCGGACTTCGAGCGGGCCATCGGCGACGACACCGCCGCCATTCTCGTGGCCCACCAGTCCAACTTCCGGATCGTCGGCTTCACCACCGAACCGGCGACCGCGGACCTCGCCGAGTTGGCGCACCGCCACGAGCTGCCTTTCATCGTCGATCAGGGATCCGGCTGTCTGCACGACCTGCGCCGGTGGGGGCTGCCGGCCGAGCCGACGGTGGGCGAACTGCTCGCCGATGGCGCCGATTTGGTCTGTTTCTCGGGCGACAAGCTCCTCGGCGGACCCCAGGCCGGGATCATCGTCGGTCGCCGCGAGTGGGTCGAACCCCTCGGCCGCCACCCGCTCTACCGGGCGCTCGAGACCGGACAAGACCGCGCTGACCCTCATGGATCAGGTGCTCACCGCGCATGACGGCCGATCGGCTCGAGGAGATCCCGCTCTACGCCATGATGTCGACGCCGCTCGACACGCTCACCCGGAGAGCCCGTCGAATCGGCGGCCGGCTTCGCAAGCGCGGGATTCCCAGCCCGTGGCTGCCCGATGCGAGCCGCCCTCGGCGGCGGCACCACCCCCGAGGAGACCATGCCCAGCTACGGCCTGGCGATCGCTGGCGGACAGGCGGTTCACGATCTGCTCCGCGACGGCGACTCGCCGGTGATCGGCCGCCTCGTCAACGACGAGGTCCTCCTCGATCTCAGAAGCGTTCGGCCGTCCCAGGATCCGGATGCTGGAACAGTCGGTGGTTGCGGCCTACAGCGGACTCAGCATCCGCCACGACGACGGCATATAGAGCCAGAGCATCACCGCCACGGCGAGAAAGGTCCCGAAGGGCAGCGCCGTCTTGCCCGACCCGCGGCCGATGGCGATGAGAAAACCGCCCACCAGCGCGCCGAGGATCGCCGCGACCACCAGCACCATGAGACAGCCCTGGAGCCCGACCACCGCGCCGATGGCGGCGAGATACTTGACGTCGCCCCAGCCCATGCCGTCGACCCCGCGCAGCCAGCGGTAGAGGAGGATGACGCTGGTCGGGAGCAGGGCCCCGACGAGGGCGCCGGCCGCTGAATCGGTGAAGGTGGTGCAAACCGCCGAACATACGAGAACACCAGACCGAAGAGGATCGCCGGATAGGTCATGACATCGGGAAGGATCTGGTGCTCGAGGTCGATGAGGGCGAGGGCGAGCGAGAGCCAGGCAAAGACCACCACCTCGATGGTCACCGGCTGGAGCCCATAGAGGGCGACTCCGAATGCGGCGAGCGCGCCGGCCACCGCCTCGACCAGCGGATAACGAAAGGCGATGGCGCCACGGCAGGAGCGGCAGCGGCCGCCGAGGATCAACCACGACAGGATGGGCACGTTGTCGTACCACGAAATGGGAGTCGCAGCAGGAGGGGCAGGCCGACCGGGGTCTGACGATGGACATCCGCCTCGGGACGCGGTAGATCACCACGTTGAGGAAGCTGCCCACCACCGCCCCGAGGACGAAGGCCTCGGCGATCAGCAGGGGTTGGATCCAACCATCCATCGATAGAGCTCCTCCAGTTGTCGCACCATGCGGTCACGATCGAAGTCGTCGAGACCATCGGCGGCCGCGGCGGCCATCGACCGACGCCGCTCGTCGTCGTTGAGAATCGCGAGCACCGCCGCCGCCAGCCCGTCGTAGATCTCCCGGCGCCACGAGCTCGCCGTTGACCCCGGGACGGATGACCTCGGGCGTCCCGTCCACCGCGGTCGCCACCACCGGCACCCCGGCCGCCAGTGACTCGACCACCGAACACGGCAGCCCTTCGTGACGGGATGACAGCACCGACACCGTGGTTGCCGCCAGGAGCCCCGGAACATCATCCCACCAGCCGCAGAAGATCGACGCGATCGGCGATCCCGAGAGCTCTGCTGCCCGAGCTTCCGCTTCACCGCGAAGCGGTCCGTCACCCACCATGACGAAACCAAACCTCCGGCATCGTCTCGGCGATCCCGGCGGCCGCCTCGATGAAATCGAGGGGCGCTTTCTGGGGTTTGAAGTTGCCGATCTGGGTGACCACCGGGACACCATCGGGGACACCCAGTCGACGGCGCGTTTCGCGGCCATCTGGCGGCCCGGAAGCGATCGAGATCGACGCCGGCGCGGATCACCGACACCTGATCGGGTTTCCAGAGCCCGAGTTCGACCCCGCGGTCGCGGTTGACCCTGGACACCGCGACAAAATGGTCGGTCCAGCGCGCCGCGATCTTCTCGGCGCGAAAAGAACAATCTTCGTTTGACCGGCGACTGCAGCGGCGTGAATCCGAATCCGTGGACCGTGTGGACCACACACCGGGACATGCTCCAGGCGGGCCGCGAGCCGACCCAGGACCCCCGCCTTGGACGAGTGGGTGTGGACCACCCGGGGACGGAATCGGCGGATGGCTTCGCGCAGACCCGCCAAAGCGCGAAGATCTTTGACGGGCGCAACAGGTCGCACGAGATCGGTGATCTCGAATTTCTCGACATCGTCGAAAGCCCGCGCTTCGCTGTCGAGCACCTCGCCCGGACCCCAGGCCAAACCGGCCTCGAAGACCTCGCGATCGAGGTTCGATGCGGTGTGCAGGACGACCCGCTGCGCGCCCCCGAGTTCGAGGCGCGTGATGATCGTCAAGACTCGGAGACGACGGCTCAATCCGCCCCCTTGATCAACCGGCGGGCCGCAACCATGCCGTCGAGGATGGCGTCCTCCATGGCCGAGTACTTCCACTCGGCCCAACGGCCGGAGAGCCGGATGTCGTGCGACCCAAGCCAGCTGCGAAGCGCCGCAACCGCCCCTCGTCGATCGTGGTCGAAGACCACATAGGCCGGATCGACCATGGTCAGACGACGGACCTCCACCGCATCGGGATCGACCAGTCCCGCCCTGATGAGCGCATCCTCAGCGTCGGCGGCCACGGCTTCGACATCACCCGTGGCGGGGTCGAAGCTGATCTCCACCGATACCGTGTGACAGCCGTCGGGGGCGAGGCGCCCGTGGTTGGAGGGGAAGCCGACGCGGTAGTACGGAACCCCGGCGATCGGGGAAGTAGCGCCAGTGTTCGGCAACCGGCGCCGGGCCGCGCACTCCGAGAGCGATGTTGAGCACCCGAACCCAGCGCAGGTCCGTCCGGGCCTTGGCGACCTCGGACGGGAGTTCGTCGAGCACCATGTCGAGCAGGGCCGGCAGACCGATGGTCGCGACCGCGGTTGAAAACGCAAGACGTTCGCCGCCCGCGAGTTCGAGCCAACGCTCCCCGAGATGGAGCCTCACCACCTCGGCGCCGGTTCTCAGGTCGGGAACCCGATCCGCCACGCGGTCGGGCAGCAATCGGATTCCACCGGTCTTCGGGTAGCGAAAAACCGCGTTGTAGCCTACTGCTTCGTCGTGCAGACCGAGGGCTCCGTTGACGACCTCCTCGAGATCCGGTTTGGGAACATACCGTCCGACCCAGTCGAGACCGAGCTCCTCGGGTTCGGCGCGGTAGAGCTTGCGGTTGTAGGGAAAGAAGAAGTGCTCGGCAAAACCGGCGCCGAATCTCTCCAGGACCCACTCGCGGAAGTTCTCGGGCTCGCTTTCCCGCTCCGCCGCCCAGGCACGGATAAAGCCCAGGAGGCAGTCGCGCCGGTCCTCGGGCGCGAGACCGTGGGTGTGGATCTGGATCGGATAGGGCGTCACATGCTCGCCGACCACGATGGCGGCGCTGCGCTCCCACACCCGGAGTTCGGACCAGATCCCGAGCTCGGTGAGGTAGGCCTCGGTCTCGGGACGGGCGACGTGGAGGAGGTGCCCGGTGTGGTCGAAGACGAAGCCATCGACCTCGATGCTCCGACAAACGCCGCCCGGCTCCGGCTCGCGCTCGAAGACCGGCGCGGTGATGCCGGCCGCCGCGAGTCGCTCGGCGGCCACCAGACCGGTCAGTCCACCGCCGATGATGACGGGCTTCACGTCGCCTCCATATCGACCCGTCCAAGCCAGATGAGGACGGCGAGGACCATCACTGCCACAACCGCGGTGACGATCACCGTCGTCACCGGGTCGAGAAAGAGAATCACCAGACCGACACCACCGAGAACCACCGACGCGCCGTAACAGGCCACCACGGTTCGGACCGTCGAACCGCCGAGGCGGCGGCGCAGCCGCAGGGGGATGTGATCGGGGCTGCCGTAGTAGATCTTTCGACCCGCCCGCAGCCGCAGGAACATCACATAGAAGGTGTCGATCACCGGCAGGGCGAGAAAATAAAGCGGCGCCAGAAAGCCGAGGTCGTTGTGGCTTGTGTAGTCCATCACCATGGCCAGGGCGCCGAGGGTGAAGCCGATGAAGAGGCTGCCGCAGTCTCCGAGGTAGATCACCGCGGGGTGGAAGTTGAAGCGGAGAAAACCGAGCAGCGCGCCGATAAGCGCCACCGTGAAGGCCGCCACGACCATGCGGCCGTTGAGCAGCGCCACCACGAGCAGGTAGGTGCCCGCGATGACCCCAAGACCGCTGGCCAGTCCATCCATGATGTCGCTCAGGTTGAAGGCATTGGACATCCCGACCAGCCAGAAGACGGTCAGCGCGACTCGAGCCCACCACGGGATGAAGATGATGTGCAGCATGACGCCGGCCTTGAGCAGGACAAAGACCGCCACCGCCTGGCCGATGACCTTGGGTTTGGGCGTCAGCGCACCAAAATCGTCAACCAGACCGACCATGGTGACGATGGTCGAGGCGAGCAGGAGGGCGAGGAGCTCCTCGTCGAACTCGAAGGTCATGCCGATGGAGAGCAGAAAGGCGACAAAGACCGCCAGCCCACCGAGATAGGCCACCGGTTGTTGGTGGATCTTGAGGTGGCCGTCCGGACGATCGACGACGCCAAACCGAAGCGCCGCGTCGCGGGCCATGGGCGTCCCCACCAGCGCCAGCAGATAGGCGAGAAAGAACCCGAGCATGAGTTGGATCACCATGGCAGTTGTGCAAGCCTCCGCCGTGGACGGCCGCTTCGAGACCGCCATTCACGCACCACCAACGGCCATCGCCGAGCGATGGCGGCGAGGAGCTTCGGCCGCCGGACGACACCGAGGGCCGTCAACGCCGAATCCCAACCCAAGAGTAGAGGGAGCCGCATCGCGAGATCAAGGGTGGCGAGGTGCCGGGCAAGGGTCATCCAGCGATTGGTGATGACGCAGGCCTCGAGTTCCACCGGTCTTCGCCAGCGCAGTGGACCCCGGCCGACGGCGGCGCCGGCCCCTCGACCGTGGGTCGCCACCGCCCCGGGGAGACTCGAGATCCTGAAGCCTGCATTGACCAATCGCCACCCGAGCTCGAGATCCTCCCAGAAACAGAAGTAGTGCTCCGCCCAAGGTCCCGCTCCCTCGGCGACACGCAACAACGCATCCCGGCGAAACACCGCGAGAGCGCCACAGGCGGCGAGCACCGGTTGAGGTTCGAGCAGTTCAGGCGTGAGCGCCAGGCCATAACCGCGGTCGCGCACCTCGAGGGACGCAGGGTGGAGCACCTGACCGACGCTGTCGACGGTGACGCCGTCACTTCGCATGAGCCTTGGCGCGACCCCGGCGAGACCCGAATCTGCGGCAAGGGCTTCAGCGGCGAGTCGCAAACAGTCGGGGGCCACCGCAACATCGGGGTTGACGAAGGCGACGATGTCACACTCGTGGGCGATGGCTGAAAACCCGCGGTTGCAGCCGCCGGCGAACCCGGTGTTGGTGTCGAGGGCCAGAAGGCCAACACGGTCATCGCCATGGGCTGCGACAACCTCACGGCTCGAGTCGTTGGATGCGTTGTCGACGACGACGATCTTCGCCACACCCTCTGCGGCCGCCAGGGCCGCGAGACACGAGGGGAGATCCGCCGCCGAGTTGTAGCTCACGACCACGACGCCGACGGGGTCGGTCACGGCCGGTTCCGACTCAACTCGCATCCGTTCACCGCCCGTTGGGGCGGTTGAACAAGTGGTGGACATGTGTCGGGCATCAGAGAAATTCCTAAGATGAGCGGTTCTGCCGGATGAGATGTGCCAAGATCTTGATGCTCTGGTGCTTGCGAAAAGCGCAGGCATACCCGTTGGTATGTCGAGCATTTTCGCAAGTGTCCGGAGCGCAAGAGATTGGTGCAGATCGCCGGTGAGAATCGCTCATCTTAGGAAATTATCTCAGAATCCCGCGGGCCCTGCCACAATGGTTCCGTGAGCACGCAGTCCGCATCTCTCCGGGCTTTCCTCGGCGCCCGCCCGTGGCTGCAGGCTGTTCTGTTGACTGCCGTCACCGTCGCCATTCTGTCGCCGAGCCTCGGGGCAGGATTCGTCTGGGACGATCTCCAGCAGATCGTCAGCTCGCCGTCCATTTCCGACCCGACGGCCCCCGCGAGGTACTTCACCCTCAACGTCGTCGAATCCTATGGCTCCGAGGGCCGCGGCGCCGAGGGCGTCGATACCTACCGGCCGCTCTTTTTCGTGACTCTGTGGCTGGTCCACCGGATCAACGGGGCCGATCCATTCTGGTTTCACCTGGCGGTGCTCCTGGCCCACCTCGGCGTCTGCCTGCTGCTGTGGACGGCGGCTCGCCGGTGGATCGATTCGAATCTCGCGGCGGCGGCTGTCTTCATCGCGTTCGCGATCCACCCGGTCACCGCCGAGGCCACTTTGTGGGCCTCAGCCGTCTCCGAACCACTCGCGGCCGCGGGTCTGCTCGGATCGGCGGTCATCCTCGACAGGTGGTGCGGCCGCGATCAGAGCAACCTCATCGCCGCCGCCTGCGCGGGTCTGGTGCTGCTGCTCGGACTCCTCGCCAAGGAGGCCGTTCTCACCGCCCTGCCGGTGGTGTCACTCTTCTTATGGCGGATCCGCGGAGTCCGCCTTCGCGCCCTGCTCGGCCCGTGGATCGGCGCCGGGGTCTTTCTCGCCCTGCGGGTCAATGCCCTCGACGGCCTGCAGGCGACGGGCAGCGGCGCCGGCCAGCGTCTCGACGCGATCAAAAATTTACCGGTGCTCGTTCTCGACGCCCTCCGCGCCATGTTCACCCTCTGGCCGGTGGGGATCCGCCACCTGTACTGGGACTACCGCGATCTGTCGTGGGGGGCGAGTGCGGCCGCGGCCGCCGCCGTGCTCATGCTTGCGGCGCTCGCATGGCGGGTCCGCCAACGGCTGCCGCTGGCACCTACCGCCCTCGGCGTGACCCTCTGCATGATGGTCCCGGTGGCATTGATTTCAACGGTGCCGGGTTGGGGCGGCTTTGGTCGCTATCTCTACCTGCCGTGGGGATTCACCGCTCTCGCCGCCGCCGAGATCGGTCGCCGCCTCGTCGCGTGGTTCAGGCATCGCGCTCCCAGGCTCGGTTGGGCGGTCCCGGCCGTGGTGGCCGTGTTCCTCTCCGTCGAACTTCTCGGGCTCCACCACGCGCTCGAGGTCTACCACTCACAGGAGAGCCTGGCCCGCGCCTCCATCGAGCTCGCGCCGCACGCCCCCGATGGCTGGGAGTGGCTCGGCAACCACTTCATCGAGATCGGCGATCTGGAAAATGCGGCTCGGTGTTACGCCGAAGCGGTGGCGGTGGCGCCCACGCTCTATCGCCCACGCCACAACCTCGCCGCCGCCCTGCTCTATCTCGGCCGGCCCGCAGAGGCCCTCGAGCACGAGCGTATCGCCGAAGAACACCACGGCTCCACTACCGATGGCGTATTTGTCATGATCTCGGCGCTGATCGAACTTGAGCAGTGGTCGGAGGCTGAGATTCGGTTGCTCGAGGAACTCGATCGTGACCCCGACAGTGAGCCCTTGGGCAAACTCCAGATCCGGCTCCTGGCCGAAGATCCCGATCCCGATGCATATCGAGCCTGGCTCGCGAAGCAACTGGGGTCAGAGCCGGGGCGGCCGTCCGCTGCGGTCATCCGCCCGCTGCTTGATTGAGAATCTCCTCCATCGCATCGACATAGGCAGCCACCGAGAACTCGGCCCGCGCCCTTGCGGCGGCCGCGGTTCCGAGTCGGCTCCGCAGCTCAGGGTCGCGGGCCAGTTTGACCATCCGCTCTGCCAATCCCTCACGATCGCCGGACTCGACCATGAAACCGGTCTCGCCCTCGGCGATCATCTCCGGCACGCCGCCGCTGCGGTAGGCCACCACCGGCCGGCCGGCGGCCATGGCCTCCATTACCGTTCGCGGCAACGGATCGGGCCACAGGCTCGGCACCAAGGCGATGTCAACCGCGGCCAGTAAATTCCATACTTCCCGCTGGGGCGGCAACACGAAGAACCGTTCGGAGAACGGGGATTTGGCAATCTCAATCCTGAGTCGCTCGATTTCATCCGGCGGCCCTGCGCCGGCAATCACAACAAAAAGCGACGGAACATCAGCCATGGCCAGGGAGCCCGCCTGAACCATGTCAACCGTCCCCTTGTGACTCACAAGCTGGGCGAAGAAGCCAACGAAAACACCCTCGGCCGGCAGGTCGAAGCTCTTCCGCAACTCGGATGATGCAACCCGATCGCGCGGCACATCACATCCATTGTGGACCACCGTGACCAGATCGCCGAGTCCCTCGTCCCTCAACCACTCAGCCACCGCATGACTCACCGCCACGATCCGGGTCGCATCGCGTTTGAGGCGGCGGGCAAACCATCGCCGACGAAAACCGGGAGGAAGAATCTCGCGGATGTGCCACACCACCGGCAGGCCAAGGGCACGGGCCGCCGCCGCCCCCTTGAGCTGAGGCAGGCAGTTGACATAGACCACATCCGGCCAGAAGCGATCGAGCCACACCATCATTCGGCGGTAGCCCGGGTCGGGCAGCCGATAACGAAAAAAGCGTAGAAGCTGAGTCGCCAGGGGCTGCGGCCCCCACTGAACCAGCCAACAGCTGCGGCTCCGGATAATCGCCACCTCGACGCCCGAAGCCGCGAGCCCCGGTCCGAGACACCACTGGCCGGGGGAAATCACTCCAACCTCGTGGCCGCGGCCGGCCAATGCCTCGGTCAGCGCGGCAAGGCTTTTTTCTGCGCCAGTGGGAGCGTCGGGCGACGCGAGATGGGAAATGGCGGCGATCTTCACGAGGGTTTCTCCGCCGGGATCTCCTCGAGCCGCCGTTGCCAGTGCTCGAGGACAAGCAGCGTCCACAGGGCGGCGCCGTGGTCGCGGGCTCCGCTGAGGTGTTCGGCAACGAGCGCGTTCACAACCGATGCGTTGAAAAGACCCCGCCGTTTCAAGCTCCCAGGCTCGAGGTAATCGATCATGGCTGCTTTCAAATCGCCGCGGAGCCAGGAACCGATGGGGACGGCAAAGGCCTGTTTTCGCCTTGTCGCGGTGGTCTCGGGGATCACCCCATCCACGGCACGGCGCAGCAGGATCTTGTCGTGGAGAGCGGTCGCCTTGAGCCGGCCGGGAAGCGGCAGCACGAATTCCGCCACCTCGTTATCGAGAAACGGCACCCGCACCTCGAGGGAGTGCGCCATCGACATGCGATCGACCTTGGGTAGGAGATCGCCCGGGAGGAAGATCTCCCGATCGACGGTCAGTCGACCGTTGATCGGATCCGCCGCCGCGTACCCCAGCCACCGGTCGGCGAGGTCTTCATAGGGTTCAAGCATGCGGTCCTCGCTCGCCAGGGGCGCAATCGCAAGGGCGTCGATCTCTGCGGCGGTGAACACCCGTCCCCAGTGGAGCTGGCGTCCCAGACCCGGCTCCATCCGGGCCCGCTCTTTGAGCCTCACGGACGGCGACCGGCCGGCAAGCCGCATGGCAATCGGCGCCAGCCACCGGCCGAGACCGCCGAGACGATCGAGGGCGACATCGTAGCGCTGCCGTTCATAGCCGCCGAAGATCTCGTCGGCGCCCTCCCCCGACAGGGCCACGGTCACCAACTCGCGCGCGAGCTTCGACATGTACCAGGTGGGGATGGCGGTGGCGTCGGCCAACGGCATACCAAGCCCGTCGAGGATGGCCTCGAGATCGCGGGCGACCTGCTGCGAGTCCATCACGAGCTCATGGTGGTCGCTGTCCAAATGCGCCGCGACGGCCCGCGCCGCCGGCAGCTCGGAAACGGCGCCTGGACCTTCGAACCCCACCGAGAATGTCGTCAGCCGCCCCGAAATCGAGCGCCGAGCGAGGGCCGACACGGTCGACGAGTCGACACCACCCGAAAGAAAGACGCCAACCGGGACATCCGCCACGAGTTGGCGTTCGACGGCTCCGTCCAGGATGGTTCGCAGCCGTTCGCGCAGCGTCCTCCAGGGCGATCCGCCCAACCTCGGTTTCAGGCGGCCGCCAGTAGGCCTTCAGTTGTTCGCGATCATCAGCGGTGAGGCTGAGCACCGACCCCGGTGGCACCGCCCGCACCCCTTTGAGCAGCGCCCCACCGGGTGAGGCGTGGCCGAGGGCGAGGTAGTGTCGGAGCTCTGCGGGGTCGAGCTCCCGCCGGACCGGGAAGCCCCCGGCCAGGAGGGCGCGAATCTCGGAAGCAAAGCCCACCAAACCGCCATCGCGGCACCAGAACAGCGGCTTGATGCCGAACCGGTCACGGGCGAGGTGAAGCACGCGCTCGCGGCGGTCCCACAGCGCGAGGGCGAACATTCCGTTGAGCCGCGCGAGACAGCCAATGCCCTCCTCGGCGAAGAGCCGCAGCACCACCTCGACGTCGCCCCGGCTGCGAAAGGAATGGCCCTTGGCTTCAAGCTCTGCGCGCAGCTCACGGAAATTGTAGATCTCGCCGTTGAGTACGATCGCCGCACGTCCGTCTTCGAGAACAATCGGCTGCTGACCGGTCTCGAGATCGATGACCGACAACCGGCGAAATCCAAGCGACACCGGGTTGTCGTCATAGAAACCCTCGTCGTCCGGCCCGCGGTGGACCAGACGCACGGGTCATCGCGGCCACCCGACGCGCTCGCGCACCGGGTTCCACGTCGGCGAAAATGCCTGCTATCCCGCACACAGGTCAATTATGACAGCACGGATTCCCAAACCCACCGAGTTACCGCAGATCCGCAGACTCGGCCAAGAGTTCGTCGACGAGATCCGCCATCCTCGTGCCGATGAGATCGAGGGAGAACGAACTTTCAACGACACGCCGGGCGGCGCCGCCCAGGCGGATGCGGAGCTCTGGATTGCCGGCCAGGCTGAGAAGCGCTGTGGTCCATTCCCTCTCGGAACGTGCAAAGAGGCCGCTTACCCCGTCCTCGACGACCTCCAGATTCATCCCCACTGGTGACAGCACCACGGCCAGGCCTTTGGCCATGCACTGGAGCGCCTTGTAGCTGCACTTGCCGCGGTTCCATGGCGTGTCCTCAAGGGGCATCAGCCCGACATCGAAGTCGTCGAGACACGCCGCCTCGCGGTCGATGGTAAACCGTTCGAAATCGAGCGGCAGCTCGTATGCCGGCGGTTCCCAATTGGACACGACCTTGAACCGCACCGATGGATTCTCGGTTGCGACCCGCTCGAAGACCGGCAACAACGTGGACCACTGCGGCAGATTGCCGACGGTCCCGATCCACCCGAAGACACAGGAATCACCAGTTTGCGTCCGCGCTTCGGGCTTGAAGATCGAAAGATCGACTCCCGTCGGAAGCACCTCAGTTCGTGGGCCGATCACCCTCTCAGCGAGGTGGCGATTCCCGGCGACAACGAGGTCGGCGCCGTCCACCGTCGAGCGGAAGTTCCGTCGGTAGCGGGCGACGTTCTGTTCGCCCTGGGGTTCATCGGGCGAGGGACAGGTAGACCGCGTCGTCGTACTCGAAGACGACTCGGGAAGCCACCCGGCGGAGCATCCTCGCCGTCACCCCGGGAAACGTCTTGCGATAGACCACGACCACATCGGCCTTCGACGCGGCCGCCAGATCTCGCACCAGCTCGAGCGGCCGCATCACACGACGACGGCGCAGCCGGTTGGGGTCGGACCCGAGAGGAAAGAGTGTCTCGACCCGATGGCCCCGGCTCTCGAGGTAGGGTCGATAGGCCAGCGCCCGTAGACGGGTTCCCGGACTCGCTCGATCCCCAACCGTGAGAAAAAGCACCTTTGCCGTGCGACCCGCCATGGTCGCCTCAGTCCCGGGGGGAATCGTCGGGCTGTCGGGATCCAATTCCGGAGCGACCGATCGCACTGACAGGAACCGGCAGCACGCGCGGCTTTTCGAACCCGACACTACTGAACCACTCGGCGAGTTCGTCGTCGGTGTGCCGCGACCGATACGGGGGCGAGTACCAATCGAAGTTGAGAAAGGCGGCGATCCCAGGATCGAGGTGCTCGCCCACCGCCACCGCACTCAACATTCGGGCAACACCATTGCGAGTCACGCCCCCCCGTTGACGCAGGCGTGTCTTGATCACGGTGAGCCTGCCCAATCCGACGCAGAGGCGCTCCAGCGTTCGATGGGGCAACCGCGATGTCATGGGCCGGAGCAGTCGTTCATGCCAGATCTCGAGCACGTACGGCGCAATCTGATCCGAATGAGGGTACAACCACACGGCCAGCTCGCCACCCGGACGCACCAACGAAGCGACGCTCTCGAAGGCCATTTTCGGAGCAGGGGTGTGGTGAAGCACACCGACGCTGTATGCGAAGTCGAACCCTCCTCTGAGAGGAGGGTGGAAGATATCGCCCTGGACGATGAGCACATTGGGGCGTCGTTCGGTGACCTCGACCGCCCGTTCAACGGCGGCGCTGGCATCGAGACCGACTGCGAGCTCGACGCCGAGCTCCGAGACCACCCGTACGTACTTGCCCATTCCACAACCCGCTTCAACGACCTTGCCCCCCTCGAGACGTGAGGTCGTAGCAGCAGCCAACTGCTGCGCATTGGGCTCCTCGACCAGAAAATAGTCAAAATCGAGGGTCTCGTGGAATGACGGCTCGATTCCCGTCAGCCCGAAGAAGGTCACCCGGTCTTCCTCGTATGTCGTCACCGGGTAGCGCAGCCATTCAAAACCGAACGCTGCCTGGGTGCGCGAGCCGACTCTCGTCGTCTCTTCTCCGACCGAGGCATCGACCATCCTCGGTACTCCGGTTTCGATGGGGTACTGCGCCGAACACCCGCTGCACCGAAGCTCTCCCCGCTCGATCCACCCGGACGGCTCAGACGCCTCCAGGTGTCCACGGCATTTGGGACATGCAAGCTCGGAAACGTGCTCTGCAAACATCTTTCAGCAGAGTATCACGGGGCCTGCCTGCCACTGAAACCGGACCTTGAGGAGCGTGACCCTCATCAGGCGTGGTGGTCGAGGAACCAGCGATAGGTCGACTCGATGCCTTCAGCGAGCTCGACCCGGTGGCGCCAGCCGAGAGAGTGCAATCGACCCACATCGAGGAGCTTTTGCGGCATCCCGTCGGGTTTGGAAGGGTCGAAGCGGAGCCTGGCATCGGGGTGAACGACCGAGGCCACCAACTCGGCAAGTTCGCGGATGCTCAGATCGACCCCTGTACCGACGTTGACGTGGTCCGTTTCATCGTAGTTCCGCATGAGAAAAACACAGGCGTCGGCGAGATCATCGACGTGAAGAAATTCCCGCCGAGGTGCGCCGGTCCCCCAGAGCAACACTTCATCGCCTCCGGCCACCTTCGCTTCGTGAAAGCGACGGATCAGCGCCGGCAAAACGTGCGAACTCTGAAGATCGAAGTTGTCGTTGGGTCCGTAAAGATTGGTCGGCATGGCGGAGATGAAATCGCAGCCGTACTGCTGCCGGTAGGCCTGGCAGAGCTTGATTCCCGCGATCTTGGCCACCGCGTACGACTCGTTGGTGGGCTCGAGTGGCCCCGAAAGCAGGTACTCCTCGCGCATGGGCTGGGGGCACCCTCGCGGGTAGATGCACGACGATCCGAGATAGAGCAGTCGTTTGACGTCGTACAGATGAGCGGCGTGAACCACTGTGGCGTGGATCATCATGTTGTCGTAGATGAACTCTGCCGGTCGGGTCGAGTTGGCGAGGATTCCCCCCACGGTTCCGGCCACCAGCAGGACGAACTCCGGCCGGTTGGCTTTGAACCAGTAGTTCACCGCCGCCTGGTCGCGGAGATCGAGCTGCTCACGGGTCGCGGTCAGAACCGTCGAGAAGCCCTCGCCCTCGAGGCGCCTGAGAATCGCCGAACCCACCAGACCGGTGTGACCCGCGACGTAGATTCGAGAGTTTATCTTCAACTGTTCCATGCTCCCCCTATTGTGGCACGCCAATTTCCCTCTTGATCGAAAGGTGGAGTTCTGCGAGCCTCGGAGTAACGGCCGCGGCGGAACGAGTCGGGGAGACGGTGAACACGATGTGCGAGGTTTCGATCATCATTCCGAACTGGAACGGAGGCGAGGTGCTCGCAACCTGCCTCGATTCCATCCTGCAACACACCCACGGCGTCGATTTCGAGCTCATCATCATCGACAACGGATCATCGGATGAGAGCCGTACGACGGTTCAGTCTATTGCGGCACGCGACCACCGGGTCAAGGCCATCTTCAATGATACGAACCTCTTGTTTGCGAAAGCATGCAACCAGGGCTACGAGATCAGCCGCGGTCGATTCCTGCTGATCGCCAACAACGACATCTTGCTCTCAGACGACGCCGTGACGGCGTTGGTCCGCTACGCAGAAGAACATCGCAATGTTGGGGTGGTAACCCCACTCTTCACCGATCTCGAGGGTCAGCCCCAGGAGTTCGTCAGACGGCTGCCCAGCGTTCTCCACATCCTCGCTCATTACCACCGACTCGGCCGCGCTGTGGATCGGTTCCTGTTCGGGAGAAGGATTCAGAACGCCTATTTCTATCGCGACCGCAGTTTCTCCGGTGTCGAGGAGATCGAGCAGGCCGGTGCATCCTTCAGCCTTTTTCGGCGCGAGGCCATCGAGACGATCGGATCCCTTTTCGACGAGGCGTTTCCCCTTCTCTTCAACGATGTCGATCTCTACCTTCGGCTCAAGCAGCACAAAATCACCAGCCACGTCACACCCGAGATCCGGGTGGTCCACCTCGCGGGCGTCTCATCCAAGAAACTCGATCCGGACGTCTACCGGAAACTCCATTTCCAGGCCATGTTCGAGTATTTCCGAAGGTACCACCCAATTCAGTACCCCCTGCTGTGTCTGGCGTGGCCGAGGCTCTGGCTCCAATGCAGATGAACGGCAAGTTCTCCATCGCCGAGGTCGCGCTGGAGGAAGTCGAGCGTTGCCTCGTGTGCTCATCGATCGAGCACTCGGAAGTCTTCACTGCCCGTGACACCCTCCACGATCTCCCCGGAGTTTGGTCCGTACGGCGATGCCGGTCTTGCGGACATGGGTTCACCTCGCCCCGTCCAGATCGAAACAGCATCTCGTTGTACTACCCAACCGACTACTCGCCGTTCGCATCCCCCATCACGCACCAGGAACCACCAACCTGGAAATCGAGGCTAAAAGGGATTCTCGGACCGCTCTTCAATCCGCGCGAAGTCATCATGCCGCCCGGTCGGCAGCCCGGAAGGGTGTTGGAGGTCGGCTGTGGCTCCGGCAGGTTTCTGGTGGAGCTCGCCCGTCGGGGCTGGGCTGTTCAGGGGATAGAGCCGTCCTTGTCCGCCATCCACCATCTTGAGGCGACCCATGGCGTGCCAGTCGTCCAGGGCACCGTCGATTCGGTGGAATTTCCCCCATTGAGCTTCGACATGGTCGTCGGTCTGATGGTCCTCGAACACCTTCACGATCCGCTTTCCGACACCCGTAGGATCGCGTCATGGATCCGGCCCGGCGGCTGGTTTATGGGATCGGTACCCAACTGCGCGAGTTGGGAGTTTCGAGTATTCGGACCGGATTGGTTCGCGCTCCAGGTCCCCACTCATCTCTCACACTTCACCCCGAGTTCACTGCGCCGACTGTTGAGCGAGGCGGGATTCGAATCCCCTCAGATCCTCGGTCAACGGAACGTCAGCAATCTCATGATCCATCTCGGCCGAGCGCTCGGGCGCCGAGGCTGGCCTTTGGCTCGAGTTTTTCTCGACTATCCAGTCCGTGGCCCCCGGACGCTCAGACTGGCGACTTGGCCCATGGCGACCCTTCTCGCGGCCGTGGGGCAAGCAGGCCGAATGACCTTTCTCGCTCGCAAGCCGTCGCTACCCGCCGATTGAGCCCTCGAGGGGTTCAGGATCGGATTCGAGCGCCGGGCGCGAGACCGAGAATGCGGCGAGCGACGCGGCGAAACGGCTCCTTGATCCGGTGTACTGGTCTTTGCCAGAGTCGGTAGCGGAGGTAGTCGATCCAAAACGGCGACATCCATCGACCGCCGTTGGCGCGGTAGACCCGCGGCTCCTCACGCAGAAAAGCCCTTTCCTGGCTGCCCGTCTTTGAGGCGTCGTGAATTCGGAACCAAGCAACGACCTCGGGGATAAACACTGCCGGAACCCGGCCCGCAACCCGAAGAAAGAAATCGTAGTCGAAGAGAAAGTGGAGTTCCTCCGAAAGGGGACCGAACTCCTCGACCACGCGGCGCCGGTACCAGCTTCCCGGCTGCGAAACATAGTTGCGGTGAAGGCGTAGCTCGGCGAGATCCTCCCGGACATATGGGTTCTGAATAGTCAAAGGCTGCTCGTCTGCATCGACCACGAGGCAGAACCCCCAGACGAATCCGAGTTCGGGATCGGCAGAGAAACGCTCGACGGCCCACTCAACAGATCGCGGAGTCAGCAGATCATCGCTGTTGATCCAGCCCATGACCTCGCCGGTGGCCATGCGAAATCCCTTGTTGATGGCCTCCGCCTGACCCGAATCGGGCTCCGAAATCCAGCGCATAGGGAGCCGTTCGGCCCACTCTTCAATGAGTTCCACACTTCCGTCAGTGGAACCGCCATCGATGACGATCACTTCGACTCGAGGGTAGGATTGCGCTTCGAGGCTCGCAAAGGTCCGAGGGAGAAATCGGGCGCCGTTGAAGTTCGGCACGACCACACTCACACGAAGAGGAAGGGGACGGGGTAGAGAACTCGAAGTCACCGTAGAGCGATTATACGGCCTGACCTGGCGTCCAGGGAAAATGGACCCACCGGATGGGGACAATTCGGTCCCGTCTTGATTCAGACCTTCTCATAGGTGTGACGGGTTTGCTCTGTGGTCTGCTGCCAAGAAAAACTTCGATTCCTTTCGTACCCGCGGTCGACCATTTCATCGCGCAACCTGCGGTCCTCGAGCAGAGTTCGGATCGCATTGCTGATCGAGGCCGGATCTTTCGGTTGAAAAAAGACGACGGCATCGCCCCCGATTTCGCGGAAAATCGCGGTATCACTCGCAACAACAGGACAGCGACAGGAAAATGCTTCGAGCAGCGGCATTCCGAAGCCTTCGTAGAGGGATGGAAAAACGAACATCTCGGCTCGTCGATAAAGCTCGTCCGAGTTGCTCATCGTCGGCCGGAACATGGATGAGTCGATCCCGGACCCCGAGGGCATCAAAGTAATCAAGTTCATCGGTTGAGAAGGTCGGACCGGTGCAGATGACAACGAGCTCCCTATTTTCCTTCAACACGTCGGTGATCGACTGTAGGAAGAACTTGAAGTTCTTGTAGAAAAGACGGTTCCCGGTGAACAAAATGTACTTCCGCGGAAAGAGATCGATGACCCCGGTACGATCCGAGACGAAGCTGAGAGAACTCGCAAGGTGAATCACGTCGATCTTGCTCTCTCGAACGCCAAAAAACCGGATCAAGTCCGCCTTGGTCTTGTTCGAAATGGTGATGATCCGCGCTGCCCGTTCACAGAGGAGCCGCTTGTGAACACTTGTTCGGTCGCCCTTTAAGAAATACTCGGGAAAGACCTCGTGAGTCATGTCGAATACCGTGACGACAAATGGTTTCCTGCCCACAGACTCTAAGAAGTACGGATCGTAGTAGGTTGGGTGAAACACATCGAAGGAACCACGACCGATGTTCTCCAACGAATTTCTTAGATTCATCCGGCTCGGATCGGCGACCAACCGGAGCTGACGCAGGACCTGCTGGATTCGGCCCTTGCCACGAAATTCGAACCCGGCCAGGGCTCGTTCGAAGGCATCCTCTCGGGCCGCAACGCCATGACACCATGGATCGTCAGGATGCAGGTAAGCGTTGCTGGAACGTTTCAACGCCAGATCAATCCTGAAACCGGCCTTATTTCGAAGCAGCTCGACGAAGTACCGGGAGATGCCACCAAAATCCTGCAGTTCGAAGGTTTGGTGGTCATACAACACCCTCATGGATCGCGGTCTCCGGCCGCATTGTCTCTGGTAGAGCCGATGAGGCATTTACCGTACTGTTTACCAAGGCTCATGCACTTTCGAAGGATGCCAGCAACAGAAGAATCATGACGTAATCTGATGGTTCTCTGACAGGCCCAAGCCAGCGAAACTCTCTTGCGCCGAGAAAGTGAGTACACGGAGTCGCGCCAAGCAATATCCCTAAAAGCAGACAAAGCAATCGCCAGATGTGGAAAAAAAGCCTGAAACCTCGACAGCCCCAAACTCGAGGCAATTTTCTCGTATGAAACGGTGGAACCGCCGAGTGCACGATTCACACTGATCGAGGACAACGTAACCACCTTCCCCAAGAACGCGACCGCTGCGATCGTCAACCAATCGGCGCCCATGACGTTGCGCAGTTTCACCTTGACCAACTGCTCTCGTCTCATCAGACCATAAAAGGTTCCGTTATCGGCGACCATATTGTAATAAGTCACAACACGTTCATGTGGTCGTTCCTGCGGCAGTTGCACGGCAACGCCTCTAAACAGCTCCTCTCCATCCTGATAGTAGATTGCCTGCCCACAAACCAAGGAGACATCGGAGTTCTCGCTCAGGGTGGCTACGCACTCCTCGATATAGCTCTCCGACAACCAATCGTCGTGTCCCAACCACATGAAGTACTCGCCTCGAGCATGGTCGAGCACTGTTGCGAAATTCGCGGACGGACCCAAGTTGGCCGGTTGCCTCAGATAGTGAACCCGGGGATCCTCAGCGCCGAGGCGCTCACAGATGCCGCGAGTTCGGTCCGTGGAGGCATTGTCGGAAATCACCACTCGAATATTGGTATATGTCTGATTCAAAAGAGAATGCACTGCACTCTCGATCTTGTCTTCCCCGTTGTACACAGGAACACCAATACACACCAGTGGCTGCTTGGGATTCATCATCGACCCTGCATTATTCTATTTCACAGACTCAATCAGCTCACACGCCGCAGATACCCATCCGGGGCGACCGTGATCAGGAGTTTGTTCTGGATACCGGTATCAACTTCGAATTCCGGATGAGTCTTCAAATACTCCCAAACAGCGGTCTTCGGATTGTCACCCGGGCCCCACGGCCGATCGGGGAACATGTCAGCCGGCATGTCTTCAATCACGGTGTCGAAGACCACGCAATAACTCCCGCGTGAAACGAGCGGAGCATAGGCCTCCAGTTCCGCCATCACGTGATCATGGGTGTGATTTGCATCGAGGCAGACCAGAATTCGCCGATAGTTCGAAGCGATGAGTTGGACCTGGTCCACGATCTCGGGGGCGATGCTGGATCCCTCGATCATCTGAATTCGCGACGACATGGGGTGCGTTTCGATGGCTTGGCGATTGTAGTCACGGATGTCGATATCGATTCCCAGGACCTTGCGCTGTGAAACCCCGGGGTCGATCATCTCACCCATCTCGATCCCATCGCGCATATCCAGCGACGCCAGCATCGACGCACTGAATATCAGCGATCCGCCATGGGCGATACCGGTCTCGATGATCAGATCCGGGGTGACGTTCCAGATCAACTCCTGCATCGCGACGATATCCTGAGGATACTGAATAATCGGCCGTCCCTGCCACTCAAAGTGGTAGGAGTACTTGAGCGAGTTGACCGATTCAATCCATCGACTCGTCAGCTTCTTGAGTGGAGCACTACTGCCCAGGGCGGAAATTTCGATTTCACCCTCTTGCTTGAACTCGTCATACTTACTCATTGGTCAGTCTTTCTCACTCTGATTGAAATTTCAAACCGCTCGCCTCCATCCTCAAACCAACAACCCGGATGCCCCTCGAACGTTCGCGCGCGCAACAGATTCAGGAGGTCGCGAGCTCGGTACGAGCGCTCGAGGTCGATGCAACTGGCAACTTCCATCTCCGATGAGTGGTGTGCGGAACCCTCGTCACCACGTTGAGGTCTGGATTGAATCGGCCCGGTCCTCAGAGTCGGATAGGTCCTCCGAAACAACTCGAACATCGCGTCCCGGGCCTTCATGTAGAGCGATTCTCCGTTGTCCTCCCAGTCATACGAGATCTCCTGCTGGGCAACGATCTCACCCGTGTCGACGCCTGCATCGACCCGATGAAGTGTCACACCGAATGGCGCCTCCTCGACCAGCGCCCAGAAGTTGTAGTGCTTCCCGCGATTGAATGGGAGAAAACTGGGGTGGGTA
>CAVQJV010000061.1:0-74341 GCA_963712805.1 uncultured Acidobacteriota bacterium
AGGTTATGATGGCCGCATGGCCGAACGTCGATTCCAGCAAACCGGGGGTCCAGTCGATCGATCATCGCATCGAGACGCTGAGGTCCGCGTATTTGACTCTTTCGAAGAGGAAAACGCGGCCGAACATCGAAGGCTGGCTGGGATGAATCCTCAGGACCGGCTGCGGGAGTTCGCGGTGTTGCAGGCGCGGCGGTGGGGAGATTCCTGGGGCCAGGCGCCGATCCAGAGGAAAGTCACCTGGGAACGGGTTTCCTGGTAGGTTCCCCATGCAATTCTCAGCCGACATGAAGAGGCTTCTCGAGCTGTTCGGCAGCTACGGGGTGCGATACACGCTGGTCGGTGGTCACGCGGTCAACTACTACGGCTATGTGAGGACGACCCAGGACATGGATCTGCTGGTGTTGCCGACGTCCGAGAATGCGGAGCGGGTCATGGATGCCCTTTCCGCTTTCGGTTTTGGCGGGGCAGGGATTCCCCAGGAGCTCTTCGAGCGGGACAAAGGCGCCGTTCATCTCGGTGTCGAACCGAATCGCATCGACATTCTCACGAGCCTCAAAGGTGTCGAAAACACCACGATCTTCGAGGGAGCCCAGTCCGTGGATATCGACGGTGTCAACGTCAAGATCATTTCCCTGGGGGATCTTCTTCAGGTGAAGCGAAGCTCGGATCGTCCACGAGATCTCGCGGATGCCGACGAACTCGCCAAGACTCAACGGTTGACCACCGGAATCCATCGAGTCGATCGTTTGTAATGACGCCGCGCAGCTTGTCTGGCGACCACGGTTGTCGGCCGCCGCCGGCGGCGCGGTCGATCCCCGCCTCCGGCAACAGACAATGCGGGGAAACTCCCCAACTTCCTCAGGGCTGGCGCCGCTGCGAGACCGGGCAACCTCTGGTGCCGGATTTGTGACATGATCTTGAGATGAAAAACACACCACACACCGAGCCCTCCTGGCGGCAGTGGCACGATGACGAGCCGATCCGCCTCGGTGTGTCGTCATGCCTTCTCGGGCAAAGGTCCGTTTTGACGGCGGCCACAAGCGCGATCGGTTTCTCATCGACGTTCTCGGCGAGTGGTTCAAATGGGTTGCGGTCTGTCCCGAGATCGACATCGGTCTCGGCATTCCGCGTCCGTCGATTCGCCTCGTGCACGGTCAGCCGTTTCCTCGTCTGATCCAGCCCGTCACCGGCGAGGATCTCACCGAGCGTATGGAAACGTATTCGCAGTCCAAGGTCTACGAGCTCAAGGTGCGCGACCTCGACGGTTACATTCTCAAGCGCGCCTCCCCGAGCTGCGGCATGGAACGGGTCAAGGTCTTCGGCAAAGGTGGCTCTCCGACCAAGAACGGCGTCGGCGTGTTCGCCAGGATTCTGATGGAGCGTTGGCCGACCCTGCCGGTGGAGGAAGAGGGCCGGCTCAACGACCCCGTGCTCCGAGAACGTTTCATCGAGCACGTCTTCTGCCGGCATCGCTGGGGCACTCTGGTGCGGCGCGGCCTCACGAGAAGGGCCCTGGTCGAGTTCCACACCGCGCACAAGCTGCTGCTGCGGGCCCACAACGAGGCCGGCTACCGGCGATTGGGTCGCATCGTCGCAGGTGCCGGCGGCGTGCCCGACCGCGAGCTCTTCCGCTCGTACGAGGCCGGGTTTCACGACACCCTCAATTGCAATGCGACAGCCAAGCGCCACACCAACGTGCTCTACCACGTGCTCGGCTACCTCAAGCAGGTGCTCGACCCATTCGAGAAGCGCGAGGCTGTGCAGCTGATCGAAGATTACCGGCTGGGCCTCGTGCCCCTGATCGTGCCGATCACCCTGCTGCGCCACCACGTCTACAAGCATCGGATCGAGTACATGATGGGTCAGCTGTACCTCGAACCGCACCCGCGCGAAATGATGCTGCGAAACCGGGTGTAGCCCGGCCCGCATCCGAGGGGGGTGACCGTCACGCCACCCTCGGCGGCGTTCTCGTTTTTCCGCATTCAGCCTGAAAAAGGGGGGCCGAAGCCCCCCCCTGAGAGCTCATGTTTCAGTTCGGATCATTACTGGGGCAGAACGGTCGTCGGATCCGAGAGTGGTATTGTCTAGAACCGAACCGTAGGCGGCGAAGGCGGCGCCGTCGGTCTCGGTCAGACATTGATGTAGCCGCCCGCGACCGGTGCTTCGGCGTGAAGACGCGGTTGAGCTGGACATTGCCCAGGCCGGGAGATTCGCCATGGACTCGTCGGCCATCATCCCGTCGGCGGTGTAGCGGCGCCACTTGATGGTCATGGGCGAGCCGGTGCCGTTGAGAATACCGATGTTCGAGCGGTAGTCACTGTTCTCGGTGAAGAAGAGGTTGCTTCATCTCGCCGGCGGGGATGAGGTCGGCGCTCGCGATCCCCGGGATAGCCTGGCCGAAAGTACCGGCATCACTCTGGTTGAAGGTGCGGGAGAGAGAACCTGAGATCCTTGCGATCGGAGATAAAGGCGAGGGCGCCGAGGGCGGTGTCGCCGTCCTTGACGTTGAAGACGGCGCCGAGGACATCTTCCAGCGCTCGGTGCGACCGGACGCCACGTTGACCATGGCGCTCGCCGAGGGGCTCGAGTTATCGGTGTCGCGCGGCAGCCAGAGCACCTGGTAGGTGGCGGTTGCGATGCCGCCGTTGTTGACATCACGTTGGTCACGAAGAACGAGTCACCGACGCCTTCTCACGCGCGGCGGCCGGGATGAAGTAGAAGTTCTCGAGCACACCGATGTCGGCTGCCAGGCCGGTGGCGACGGCGGTCGCGACGCTGCCGTCCTGCGACCACGACCCGCAACCCGAGAACAACGGCGTTCGTCCCGGCGAGTCGGGCCTCGAGGTCATAGGATCCGGCGGGGACCGGAGGTAGGTGCCGCTCTCCTGGAACGCGATGTTTGAGAGAGAACCGCACCGCCATCGGCGAGAGCGATGTCAACCGCGGGCGCATCGGGCGACGCATGCAGAAAACGCACCCATCGATTGCCCGCATCGGCGTCGAACTGTTGGCCGTCAGGATTACGGAGTGATTTGGCAAAGAACATCGGTCGCCGCAACGACGTAGTCGATGTGGCCGATGAGTCGAGATCGGCCTCGATCACGACGGGCTCCATGAGCCCGGCGGGACTCGACTGGACATTGTAGGTTCCGGCTGGGACCTCGACGAAATTGGTGCTTTCCTCAATTGATGTTCGGAAAAGACCTTGCTGTCATCTGACCGCAGCATCGACAGCCGGGGCGTCGGGAGAGGCGTGCAGCACACGCACCCGAGCGCTACCCGAATCGCCTTCGGGCGCATCGGAGAGCGCCACTGCATTCAACGGCGCAGCCGCGTCGACCGGGGCGGAAAAGACCATGGTTGCGAGACCGGCGAGACATATTCCAACAAAGCGTTTCATTTTGTTTCCCTCCTGTCGGTGGCTCGATCCCAGCCCCCCCTCCCGTTTGATTCGATCGGATAACTCCGATGGTTGCGACACTATTCCAAGTTTTCTCTAGATTTTTTATCGTTTTCGAAGGTGATTACAAATGTTTGTGTTAGTTTCTTAGTTTGTCTAGTTATTTTCTAGGTAGAATGACAATCAGCATCACGCTGCCGTCGAGGGTTCCCCGGAACATAGTTGGTGCGTCGGCCATAGTTGAGCAGCGACCGTTCGATCTTCTTCCTGCCGCGATAGAGCCGGGACATGATGGTGCCGATGGGCACCTCGAGGGCGTCGGCGACCTCCTGGTAGCTCAGGCCCTGGAGATCGACCATGAGCACGGCCATCCGGTAGTGGTGTGGCAGCGCCATGAGGGCCTCTCGGATTTCGTGGTCGAGTTCCTGACCGAGATACTCGATCTCGGGATCGTGAATCGTCGGTACGCCGGCCTCGAAATCGTCGCCGGAGTCGCGAAGTTCATCGAAGTCGAGCATCTGGGGCCGATTCCGAGTGCGCCGGTAGCCGTTGATGAAGCTGTTTTTGAGGATTCGAAACAGCCACGCTTTGAGGTTGGTGCCCTCGGTGAACTGGTGGTAGTGGCGGTAGGCCTTGAGATAGGTTTCCTGCAGCAAGTCCTCACTCTCCTCAACCGATCGGGTCATGCGGAGGGCGGTCTTGAAGAGCTGGTCGCGATAGGGCAGTTGAGCGGAGCCGAAATCCCATGCGTGGTGGTGAGCGTGTCGTTCATGCGTCCTCCCTGGCCATTAATCTAGGTTCTTTCTAACTCCTTGTCAAGTGTTTTTTGATTTTTTCTAGAAAATTTATAGATTTCACGTTTTTTCCGGATCACGCAGGTCTGACTGAATCACCCGTCTGGTGTGGTGGGAGTGGGATTATCTGTGTGCTGATTGTCGTACCTGCTCCGGCCTGGCGGTGCGTCCTCAATGGGCAAGCTCGGGCCGCTCCGAGTTCGGAGCTCAGCCGGCGGCCACCGGTTGTGGCGCGATTCTCGGCGGGTCAGATCGTCTGAAGTGCGCTCTCGAGATCGTCGAGCGAAGAGAGGACGTCGACGCGATCGGGGAGGTCCTTGAGGTGAGCGGCTCCCGCGCCTCCGATCCAAAGGCGGGTTTCGGTGCGCAGCCCCATGCGGAGCGTGGCGATGTCCGCGGTGGTTTGGGGATTCGCGCCGAAGATGCTGACCGAGAGCCCGACGGCAGCCGCGTCGAGAACAGCCGCAGCCTGGATGATCTCCTCGACGGGGAGGTGTGGACCAAGGACCCGCACTTTCCGACCCGCCGCGGCCACCGCCAAGGCGACGATTTGCAGACCGAGGCCGTGGAGTTCGTCGGGCAGGGTGGCGAGCACGACCGGGCGACCCGAACCCGACGCTTCGAGGGGCGTTCGCAGTGCACGAAGGTGGTCCTCGAGCACCTCGGAAAAGAAGTGCTCGTGGCGAATCTCGAGTTCGCCTCGCGCCCAGGATTCTCCAACCTCCCGGAGGAGAGGCTCCACTCTCTCTCGAAGGAATGGTCCGACGCCGAGCAACGAGGAGTCGCGGGTGAGTGCGGCCGCGAGTGCGTCACGGTCGAATCGCCGACTTGTCGCGAGTGTGGTTTCGATGATCTCGGGTGTGATGCCCGAGGGCACGCCTGTATCGAGGGCGCCGCAGGAGCGCAGAAGCGCCTCGAGATCGGTCTTTTCCAGTGGAACGACATCTCCCGCCCGATAACCGGCGTTGAGCGCCGTGTCGATCAACAATAGCCGCTGCACCTGTTCGACCGGGTATCTGCGATGCCCGGACTCGAGACGGATGGGGGAGGGGAAACCGAATTTTCGTTCCCATGCTCGTAGCGTGTGCTCTCCAATGCCGGTCCTACGGGTGACCGCGCCCATGGGCCACAACTGGGGATCCTCGTCCGCGCCTGTTTTCGAATCTCGCCTGCTCGGTTTGTTCACGTCGTTCCTCCCCATTCTTACGACCCCTGCGCTCGATCCTGCACCGTGTGCGACCGAGGCGAGATCACGCGGCCCGCGGTTCGCTATGGCACGCTTGGCGGTACGCCCGAGCGACCGCGGAGGCGGTCCATTCAGCCCCGATCGACCCGGCATCCAACCGGATGCCTTCGGATGCGCCCTCGATCTCCTCGCGCCTCGGAGGGTCGCCTTCGAGCGAGATGACAACCAGCGATTCGCAACCCATGAAACGAGCGGCCGCTGCCGCGTCGTCTATTCGCAACGCGCCGCGCCCCGAACCCACACAGGTGACAAAGACACCGAGATCCTCTTCGAGGAGCTCGACGAGTGCGGAGACCTCAGAATCCCACAGACCGCCATCAGCATCCGGCCAGAAGAGAATCAACGCGGGTTTGTCGGATCCGACCTCGAATGTCGTTCTGAGCTTCATTCCAAACCTCCTGGACGTCGTTTTCGTCTACTGTGTCGGCAAGGTAGGCTCGGTTGCAGCATGACAAAGATCCGAACCGAAATTACCAATGCACCTGGCAAACGTCTAGAAAAAATCGAAATATTCCTTGAAAAAATTTGGTTGACCGGGCCGTGAACACCGCTGTCCCTCCCCTGCGGATCCAGAAGTCCAATGAGCGTCCGGTTGAGCCATCGGCTTCCTACGTTTTGTACTGGATGATCGCCGCGCGTCGGAGTCGACTTCAACTTCGGTCTCCAGCGCGCGGCCGACTGGGCGCGAGACCTCGGCCGCCCGCTGCTGATCCTCGAAGCGGCTTCGCTTCGACTATCCGTGGGCCAGCGACCGCCTCCACCGCTTCCTCCTCGACGGGATGGCCGACAACGCAGCCGCTTTTCTGCCCCGCGGCGTGACGTACCTGCCCTACGTCGAGCCCGAACCCGGGCGCCGGCAGCGGCCTGCTTGAGAGTCTCGCAGCCGACGCGGCGGTGGTCGTCACCGATCGACTTCCCGACCTTCTTTCTGCCGCGGATGGTCGCCTCGGCCGCGCGACGGCTGCCGGTGCTGCCTGGAGGCGGTCGACTCCAACGGCCTGCTCCCGCTCGCGGCGACCGGATCAGCGCCTTCCCGACCGCCTACGCGTTCCGTCGGTTCCTCCAGCAGAACCTCGCCGACCACCTCGACGGGCTTTCCCCTCGAGGACCCGCTCGCCGAATCCCTCCCGGCTGCGCCGCGAGCGTTCCCGGTCGAGGTTCCGACCGGTGGCCGACGGTTCCGCCGACTTCGACCGACCGAAGCCGAGGACGCTGCTCGCCCGGCTCCCCATCGATCACTCGGTCGAGGTCACCGCGACTCGCGGCGGCGCGGTCGCCGGCCGGCGGCGTCCTGCGTCGACTTCCTCGACGACGGCTCGACTGCTACGCCGACACCGCAATCGGCCCGACGACGGACGGCAGCAGCGGCCTGTCCCCCTATCTCCACTTCGGCCACATCTCTGCGCACGAGGTCGTTCTCGGAGGTGATGTCGGCGTGAACGCTGGTCCACCGGAGGACGTCGCGCCGCCGCCCAACGGTCGCCGCGCCGGCTGGTGGGGCATCGGCGAGCCGCCGAGGCGTTTCCTCGACCAGCTGGTCACCTGGCGCGAGCTCGGCTTCCACTTCTGCCACCACCGGCCGACCACGACCGGTGCGAGTCGCTGCCCGATTGGGCGCCGGCGACCCTGACCATCCACGCCGACGACCGCGCGAGCACCTCTACGACCTCGACCAGTTCGCCGCTGCGGCAACCCACGACCCGCTGTGGAACGCGGCCCAGACCCAGCTCCTGCGAGAGGGACGCATCCACAACTACCTGCGGATGCTCTGGGGCAAGAAGATCCTCGAGTGGACCGAGCGCCCCGCGCAGGCGCTCGAGATCATGCTCGAGCTCAACAACCGCTACGCCCTCGACGGTCGCGATCCCAACTCGGTGAGCGGGATCTTCTGGGTGCTCGGCCGCCACGACCGGCCGTGGGGCCCGGAGCGGCCGGTCTTCGGCAAGGTCCGCTACATGTCGTCCGCCAACACCGCCCGCAAGGTCCCGGTGCGAGAGTATATTGCCCGGTACACCCCGGGGAGGTCTGAAGATGAAGGTCCTCGTCACCGGCGCAACAGGCTACATCGGCGGCCGACTCGTTCCGCGTCTGCTCGATCGCGGCCACGACGTTCGTGTCATGGTCCGCGACCCGGCCGCATCGCCGGCCGGCCGTGGGCCGATCGCGTCGAGGTCGTCCGGGGCGATGTCGAGGACCCGGCGACGCTGGGCCCCGTTCTCGCCGGAATCGACGCCGCCTACTACCTGGTCCACCTGATGGACAGCGGGCGCGACTTCGTCCACAGAGACCGCGAGGCGGCACACAGCTTCGTCGCCGCCGCGGGCCATCTTCGCCGGGTGATCTACCTCGGCGGGCTGCTCCCCGAAGGCGATCAGATCTCGCCCCACCTCGCCAGCCGCGCCGAGGTCGGACGGATCCTCCGCGAAGGACTCCCCACCGCTGAGTTCCGCGCCGGGCCGGTGATCGGTTCGGGCTCGGCATCGTTCGAGATGGTTCGCTATCTCACCGAGCGGCTCCCCGCCATGGTCGCGCCGAGGTGGATCCTCAACGAGGTGCAGCCGATCGCGGTCCGCGACGTCCTCGAGTACCTGCTGCTCGCCCTCGAGCGCGATGACGACCGGCGTCTTCAACGTCGGTACCGAACCCATGAGCTTCAAGGCCATGATGCAGGTGTTCGCCGAGGTCCGCGGTCTCAAGCGTGTCATCGTGCCGGTGCCGGTGTTGGCGCCGAGACTCGCCGCGCTGTGGGTCGGTCTGGTGACGCCGATCCCGAATCGGCTGGCGGTGCCGCTCATCGAAGGGGTGGTGCATCCGGTGGTGGCGGACGGTTCGCGTGCGCGGGCGGAGTTCCCCGAGGTTTCGCCGCTGCCCTATCGCGAGGCGGTCGAGCGCGCGCTCCGCAACACCGAGGCCAACGCGGTTTCGACCCGCTGGAGCAGCGCTCTCGGCGACGCGCCGGCCTTTGAACTCAGCCAGAGCCAGGGGCTCATCCGCGAGACCCGCAGCCGTCTCACCTCCGCCGATCAGGAGTCGACCTACCGCGCGTTCTCGTCTCTCGGCGGCGACCGCGGTTGGCTCTTCTGGAATTGGGCGTGGAGCCTGCGCGGGTCGTTCGACCGGCTCGTCGGCGGCCCCGGGCTCCGACGCGGCCGCCGCCATCCCAGCGAACTCGAACAGGGCGACGCCCTCGATTTCTGGCGGGTCGAACAGGTCGACCCGCCAAGCCTCCTCCGCCTCCGTGCCGAGATGAAGGTGCCGGGACGGGCCTGGCTGCAGTTCGAGGCGATTCCGGAAGGCAGCGGCACCCGGGTGGTCCAGACCGCCCTCTTCGAACCCATCGGGCTCGGCGGCCAGCTCTACTGGAACCTGCTCTACCCCATCCACCGGATCATGTTTTCGGGGATGGTCTCCAAGGTGGTCGCGCTCGCGGAGCAGGGGACCGGCGAATGAAGACATTCAAATTCTCGAGCGAGCAGTGGCTCCCCCGACCCCTCGCCGACGTGTTTCCCTTTTTCGCGGATGCGAGGAATCTCGAGGAGTTGACGCCGAGTTGGCTCAGCTTCGATGTTCTCACCCCGGACCCGATCCCCATGGCCGTCGGCACGACCATCGACTATCGGCTCGCCTGGCGTGGCATTCCGCTGCGGTGGCGGTCCGAGATCGCCGCCTGGGAGCCTCCCCACCGGTTTGTCGACCGTCAGCTCCGCGGGCCATACCGTCTGTGGCACCACGAACACCGGTTTGTCGACGAAAATGGCGGCACCAGGGTCATCGACCACGTCGACTACGCGGTCTGGGGCGGCGCCCTTGCGGTCCGGTTCGGAGTTCGCCGCGACATTGAACGGATCTTCGCCCATCGCAGCCAGCGGCTCATCGAAATCTTCGGCGGTTAGCCACGTCCAACACGGCAGCAAATTGCGCTGCCTCGCATCCAACCACATCGAGTCCACCAGGTGTACCGCTATCGCCATCAGAGTCGCCGGCGGGTCCCCTTTTTCGCGTCGATGCATCGTCATCCGCAGCCGACAGCTCATGAATTGTCCGGGCTAGGACGGGGACTCTGAAATCAGAACCTGACAACACCCGACACGACTGCGTAGTTGAACCAGGCGAAGTTGTAGACCTCATCGACATCGGCGCCGCCCTCGACGGTACGGTAGCCGGCGGTGACGGACCAGCGATCGTTGATGTCGTAGCCGATCTTCAGGGCAAGGTCGATGGCGCGTCCGGGTCCGCCTGCGAGGCCGTCGAGATCCGCGATGAAGTGCCACTTTTCGGCGAAGCGCCAGTCGGCGGCGAAGTGGACCAGGGGCACGAAGCCGAAGTCGTCGTCCTTGCTCGTGGTGTCGCCTTGGCGGAGCTCGATCTTGGCGTCGCGGATCTTGGCGGTGAACCCGACCCAAAGCTGCCAGCGGTCGCCGTTTTTGAACTTGTAGCGGTAGGTAAGACGCCAGGAGTTGAACTGATAGGTCGCCTCGGTGGGAACCCCGGCTTCGTATCCCTCACCGGCAAAGAGCACCTCTTCGTCGAAGATCCCGGTCTCGGTGTAGGACAGCGGTGCGAGCAGGAGCCTGAGACCGTGTTTTTGGTTGATGTCCCAGGTGAAGTAGACGCGGCCGGCCGGCCACGGACCGGATCCCACCAGATCCTCGAGCGAGAATCTCGTTCCGAGATCGCTGTTCGGGATCTGGACATCGTTGGAGCTCTGCCAGACAGGGCCGGCTTCGAGTTCGAGGCTGAAGCGTGAATCGTCGGCGGCCATCAAGGGCGCTGCGGTGAGCGCAAGGCAGGTGAGAAGCAGGGTTGTTGTGAGTCTTTTCATGGTTGTTTCTCCGATTGACGCACTGTGGGAAGGAAATCAGCGCTGTCGAGACTAACGCGGCGTCGGGTGACAGTCATTCCAATCTGGAATCACATCGATTGGAGGACTCGTTTGACGGCGGTGCCATCCGCCGTCGTGCCGAAGTGTTTCATGATCGGCGCCATGGCCTGCATCTTGTTTCTGAACTCCGAGAAATCGATGTTCTCCCGAATGTAGGCGGCGATTTCCTCGTCCGTCGCCAGCTGCGGCAGGTATGACTCGATGGTCCGCAAGAAGCCCGAATCGGCTTCCCCCTTCAGTTCGAGGGTCTCCCGTTCGGATTTGCCCAGCCTTCTCAGGACCCCGACAACCTCGTCGTCGGTCAATTCCTTGTTTTCCTGACGGTCGAACTCGCCGAGAACGACGCGAAGCGCCTCCCTTTGTTCGACGTTTTTCGCTTTGATCGCATCGATCAGGTCTTTCTTGATCTTGTTCCTGTAGTGTCATCTTCCGACCCTCCCCTCGCTGAGACATTTCCGCGCGGCGATCCCCGCCATCGATATCGACAACCATACATTGTGGCTGAGTTGAGGGTCGGTGCCGGAATGCATGTCGATACTTGACGGTTGATACCAGCAAGAATACTGCAACCAATAATCCGGACCCGTCAAACGGGCATGTGTCAGCACGCGAAGCATTGCCGTGGTCGTGAAACCTGAGCAACGCCTCGCCAACCGAATGGAGAACTCTCATGCGTCGATTGAGTTGTGTGTCCGTAGTGTGTCTCGCCCTGCTCAGCCTGTCTGCCGTGGCCGGCGCCGGAACCGAAGACGAGGTTATCAAACTGACCTACGCCCAGTGGGCTGCGGAGATCGCCCACGACTCCGAAGGGTCGGCGGCGATCATGGCCGATGACTACACCGAGTTCAACTCCGAGTACCCGACCCGCGTCGACGGCAAGGCTCTCAACACGAGACTCGCTGACGCCATGGCCGAAGGCGGTGGAAGCATGCTCGCCGGAGAGATGGCCAACGCCAAGGTCCAGGTGTACGGCGACGTCGCGATCCTCACCTACAACTTCCTCGGGGTCAACAAGAACGCCGAAGGCGAAACCTCCGTCAGCCTGGCGAAGTCGACCCGCGTCTACGCGAAACAGGGCGGAAAGTGGATGTTGGTGCACGCCAACTTCGCTCCGGTTGGCGCTGACGACTAGATCAAGCGCTCATTATTAGGGGGCGCAGAAATAAAAATATCTCAAATAAAGGAAGATATGTGCTATGGTGTCTGCCTTGTCGCCGGCCAACGGGGCCGGCTTCTGTATAGGCGGACGCACGGTCCACCACGATTTGCGAGACGAGCGCTCCATCGAACGGCAGCGCTCACGGAGATGGAAAAGATATGTCGAAGAAACTGTTTGTTGGAAGTTTGAGCTGGGGAACGAACGATGACGCACTGCGGAATGCGTTCAGCGTCCATGGCGAAATCAGTGAAGCGGTCGTGATCAGCGATCGGGACACCGGCCGCTCGCGCGGTTTCGGTTTTGTGACCTTCGAGGATGACGATGCGGCCGACAAGGCTGTCGCGGCCCTCAACGGCACCGATCTCGATGGACGCACGATCCGCGTCGACGTGGCCCAGGCCAAAGAGCGCAGCAATCGCGGCGGCGGTGGCGGCGGCTACGGTGGCGGCAGCGGCTGGTAAACCAAGCCGAATACAACCAAGCCCCTCCTCGCGGAGGGGCTTTTTTTCTGAGGAAGGTACGGAAGAGGTTCCGATCAGGGTGGGGTCAAGGACCAACCAAGGGTGTCGCCCGATTCGAATCCGTCTGCAAAGATGTCATTGTTGATGCCCACCATCGAAAGGCTCCAGTACAGCCCTCCCGAGATCGCCTGGAAGTCATTCCCTGCCGGTGGCATCGCCTGTCCCCAGTGGGGATGACCGGATGCCGTCGTTCCGGCGCCCCAGCCGACGACGGAACCGTCGGTCTTGCGGGCGAGGCCGTGTTGATACCCGGCCGAGATCTCGACGAAGTCGGTGCCGGCGGGGACCTCATCCACCCCGTAGCCCCAGGTATCGGTTCCCCAGAACACGATGGATCCATCGACGGCCAACGCCAGGCAGTAGTCGTGGCCGGCCGAAACCTGGGTGAAGGTACCGGAGGTCGGCTGACCGGTGGTGCCGGAGAAATGGCCCCAGCTGACCACCGAACCGTTGGAGCGGAGCGCCACGGCGTGGGTGTCGCCGGCAACGACCTGGAGGAAGTCGGTTCCCGCCGGCACATTCGAGACTTGGCCGTAAGTGTCTGATCCCCAGGCGACGATTGAACCGTTCGTCGCGAGCGCAACGAGAAACGACTCCCCGGCGTCCACCGCGGTGTAGGTTCCGGCCGGGACCCCGTAGCTGTCGCCCCATGCGACGATGGTTCCGGCCTCCTCGATCGCCAGGCTGAGGTCGCCGCCCGCGCCGACGGCGATGCACGTTCCGAGGGTCGCCGGCACCACGTTCTGGCCATAGAAATCCTGCCCCCATGCGACGACGGTGCCGTCGGTTTTGAGCGCGACGCCGTGCTCGTCACCGGCCGCCATGGCGGTGAAATCGTTCCCGGCAGGAAGGTCGGTCAGCTGATTTGCGTAGTCGCCTCCCCAACCACGTAGCTCGTGGGTCGCTGCCGGTTGACCAGCAAGACTCACCAGGACGATGACGCACGCGGCGGCGACCCACTGCTCGTTTGACCTCATACAGGGCTCCTTGACTCGTGTTCGGTACATCAGTCGTTCAATTGAGAAACAGTTTTACAACAGGGTACTGTTTTGATACCGAAAAATACCTCAGAATCCTGCATGTGTCCATCACCCGATTGCAGCGGGACTTCGACCGGGGTTTTTGAACACCCCGATCGGAAAAGCGATCATCGTGTCGGCCGGTCGTCGAACTGCCGCCGACGAAGTTCGGTACCATGGCTGGAGACTGGGAGGACAGACCGAATGGAATGGAATTCGACCGATCTCGATGACCTGAAGAACGCGGTGGGCCTGCTCGAGAACCCGGGTCTCATCGCCAAGGTCTCCGATGCGGTCGGAACACCCATTGAATACGTCCTCGCGACGCTCCCCCAGGGAGCCGCCGACAAGATCACCAAGGTGACCCACGACTCGTTGATGGCTGCCGTCAACCTCGCGGTCAAGACCATGGATCCGCGCGGCCGGAGCAGACCGAGGTCGAGGAGCCACCAGGCCTTGGCCGGTCTCGCCGGCGGCATCGGCGGCGCCTTTGGTTTGGTTGCGCTTCCCATCGAACTGCCTATCACTACGACGGTCATCATGCGCTCCATTGCCGACATCGCCCGCAGCGAGGGCGAGGACCTGAGCGATTTGGGGTCGCGGCTCGCCTGCCTCGAGATCTTCGCCATGGGAGGATCGTCCGACGAGGACGACGCCACCGAGTCGGGCTATTTCGCGGTCCGGACGGCGTTGGCGCAGGCGGTGAGCGAAGCCACCAAGTACGTCGCCAACAGAGTCGTGATCGAGGACGGCGCGCCGGTCATCGTTCGGCTTCTGGCGCAGATCGCCGCTCGCTTCAACACCGTAGTCGGCGAGAAGATCGTGGCACAGGGGGTACCCATCATCGGCGCCCTCGGCGGTGCGACCATCAATGTTCTCTTTATCGAGCACTTCCAGGATATGGCCCGCGGCCATTTCATCGTCCGGCGGCTCGAGCGGAAGTACGGCGAGGATGAGGTGAAGAAGGCCTATCGCGAGATCATCAACCGCCGCTAGGTCGTTGGTGAGAAGTCGAAGCCTGTCGGACCGTCGACTCTTGATCGCCGTCGTGATACAAAGCCAACGACCGACGATGAAGACGGAGCCCAACCATGATTGAACAGGCCGCCCTCGCCAACCCTCTCAGCCTCATGCTCGACAAGGAGCGGAGCGACTTCACCCGTGCGGACATGCTCAAAATCATCCGCGAGCGCGGCATCGAGCGGCTGACCTTCCACTACACCAGCGTCGACGGCAAGCTTCGCGAGCTCAAGCTGCCGTTTTCGGACTTCAACCAGGCCGAACGGATCCTCGCTTCGGGCGAGAGGGTGGACGGCTCGTCGCTTTTCGCGGGGCTCGTCGACGCCGCGGCCTCGGATCTCTATGTCGTGCCGAGCTACCGGACTGCATTTCTCAGCCCTTTCGATTCATCGAGCTTGAACTTCATCTGTCGATTCCTCGACCGCGATGGACAACCGGCGGCCTTCACGCCGGACAACATCCTCGCCATCGCCCATGAGCGATTCAAGGCCAACACGGGATTGGAACTCCACGCCCTCGGCGAGCTCGAGTTCTTCCTCATCCGCGAAGGCGGGCCGGAGAATTTCTCCGCCCACCGCCAGATCGGCTACCACGCATCGTCGCCGTTCTTCAAGGGCGGCGATGTGGTCAACGAGATGGTCCGCTATCTTACCCAGATCACCGGCGCGGTGAAGTACGCCCACGCCGAGGTCGGCTATATCGACTCGGTCCGCTCGGATCTCCCGCTGCTCGCCGGTCGCCGCGCCGAACAGCACGAGATCGAGCTCCTGACCCGGCCCATCGAGGAGATGGGCGACCTCATCGGGCTCGCGCGCTGGATCATCCGCAACGTCGCCCACCGCAACGGGATGCTCGCCACCTTCGCGCCCAAGATCGAGGAGGGCGTGGCCGGCAACGGGCTCCACTTCCACATGGAGCTCCTCAGAGACGGCCACAACATCATGTCGGATAGCGACGGCGCGTTGTCGGTTGAGGCGCGCAAGCTCATCGGTGGGCTGGTCGACTACGCCTCGACACTTTCGGCCTTCGGCAACACCGTGGCCTCATCCTTCCTCCGGCTGGTGCCCAACCAGGAGGCGCCGACCCGGATCTGTTGGAGTCACAATAATCGGTCGGCGCTCATTCGGGTGCCCCTCGGGTGGTCGAAGCTGAGCCATCTCGCCAAGGTCGTGAACCCGGCCGACACCGATGACTATGTCGATTCCCGCGGTCGGCAGACGGTGGAACTGCGTTCGCCGGACGGTTCGGCGTCGTTCCACCTCCTGCTCGCCGGGATCACGACCGCGGCCGAGTACGGCCTGACCACCGACGGCATGCTCGAGCGCGCCGAGGCGACCAACGTCGAGGGCAACGTCTTTTCCGACAAGGAGGTCATGCAGCGGCTCGAACCCCTGCCCGCGAGTTGCGTCCAGTGTGCCCGCCTGCTCGGCGAGCGGCGGGCCATGTACGAGGAGGCCGGGGTCTTTCCCGCGAGCGTCATCGACTACCAGATCGATCTGCTCACCGCCGAAGACGACGAGAAGCTCAACCGCGATTTCGCCCGGCTGCCCGCCGAAGAGCGGCTCATCGCCACCCGCGAGCTCATGCACAAAGACATCCACAGACACTGAACGACCGCACCGTCCGGACGTTGCCGCCGTTCAGTGTGGTCGCAGGCCCGAGGCCTGCGAGTCAACGGACGCTACTCGGCCGATGCGTCATCACGAGGGGGTGGGGCCGGAGTGACCGAGACGTTGTCGGCGTGGATGGTGACCGGCACCTCCTTGCCGACCCGCAGGACGAAGGTGCTCGGGTCCTTGAGCCCCCACTCGACATAGGGCACCGTGAAGGTCGCATCCACCGATGCGGTCCCGCCGTCGATCGTCACTGTCATGGGCACGCGGACGGGGTGCTCGGCGCCGATGAGCTCCAGGGTGCCGACCAGAACCACCTCACTGGTGCCGTCGAGTTCGAGGGAGCCCTCGATGCTTTCGGCGCGAAGCACGATAACGGGGTGGTCGGCCGAAAGCAGAACCGAGTCGTGCATTTTCTTGTCGCGCTTCGGGCTGTCGGTGTCGGCGCTGCCGGACACCACCACCGCTTCGCCCGAGGCCGCGCCGCTGACGGTGTCGAAGGTGAAGTCGGCGTGGTCGAGGGACGCGGTGCCGTGCACCGTGTGCATGGTGGCCTTGAGGGAGAACTCGATGGTGGTCGACTCCGGTGGGAGGTGGACCTGAATTTCGGCGGCGGCGGCCGGGAGGACTGCGGCGACGGCTGCGAGGAGAGCGGCAATGATCTTTCGGTGCATGGGGTCCTCTTTGTGTTCCCGTCAGAGACGGATTCGAAGCATGGTTCGAAGGTTGAGCAGGCCGTCGTTTTCGCTGTCGGTGGATGGCGGCCGCACCACCGAGAGCGGACTATAGAAGATCTCGCCGGCGATGGAGAATCTCTCGCTCAGCTTCCACGACGCGCCGCCGTTGATCGACCATGTCCAGCCGTCGGCGAGCAGGAGCGTGTGATCCTGGATCCCATCGGTGAGGGCGTTGACCTGAAACTCCATGTCCATGTAGGTGGCTGCGAGTCCCCAGTGAAAGGTCGTCTTCTTGACCGTGTAGCCGCCGGTGAAGGCGAGCCCGAGGTGGTTGAGACTGAGTTCGTCCTGGGACGGCGCCTCGCAACCCCAGATGTTGTTTGGTGGACCGGGTGGGTACGAGGCCTCATCCGCGGTGCAGGTGAAATCGCCCTTGATGGTGCCGATCTGGCCGTAGATCCGGCCGCCCAAGACCAACGCTCCGGCCGAGTAGAAAGGCCGCTCGAGCCCGATGGAGAAGAGGTTCGTCGTGAGACCCTCGAGCTTCACCGGCGGCACCCACGCGACGTCGATGGAAAACTGGGACGGCAGCCCGATGGTCACCCTCGGTCTGAAAAAGACCGGCAACCGGTTGAGGTCCTCGACCTTCGAACCGCCGAATCCGATGCGGCGTTGGTCCTCGCTGAGCCCGGGGATGGTGTCGAGCTCGAGACCGATCTCGAATGACCAAGGGCGTCGAGCTTGGGGAGCTCCCATGCCGGTCAGGAGGCTCACCGAGTTGAAGTACTTCATGGCCCAGGCTTCGGGTCTGTCCCAATCGAGTTCTTCAACGTCGTCGATGACCTGGGCCGCAACCGGTCCGGCGGTGGTGGTGGCGAAGAGGATCGCCGCGAAGACAGCGAGGGTGCGCGACAGGCGCATTCGGATTCTCATTTTCTTCCTTTCCGGGAAGGATGCTCACCGGCGGCCCATGGTGGGGCCGCCGGTTCTCGGTCGGCTCAGTCGTTGGGCGCCCCTCGTTCGATCCAGTCGCGCACGAGATCCATGAGCTCCTGCGACAAGGCCGGTGCGCCGCGGGGCATCCGGCTGCCGGTGATCGACGGGTCGCCGATGATCTTGAGATAAAGGTAGCTCGACGCGGGGTCGTTGGGTTCAATCCGGTCGAGCGACGGCTGTTGGGCGGAGGCGGTGTTGACGATCATGTCATAGGACTGGCCGGCCGACAGGTTGAGACCCTGGGCCGGTGATGATCCGCCGTGGCAGCCCGAGAAGGCGCAACTCGCGTTGAACACCTGATTCTGAACCCTGGTGAAGGTGGCGATTTCGCCGCCACCGCCCTCGACGGTGATGGTGCGGGTGTCCGGTGTCGGATCTACGGCGCCTCGCGAGTCGGTGACGGTGAAGGTCACGGTGTAGGTCCCTGAGTTGTCGTAGGTGTGGTCGCCGGGTGACAGGCTGGTCGAGCTCATGCCGTCACCGTAGTCCCAGTGATAGGTCATCTCGTCGCCGTCGGGGTCAGACGCGCTGCCATCGAAGTTGACCGATTCCCCCTCTTGAATGGAGACGTCGGATGCCGGCGAAACGATGATCCCGTTGGGTGGCGAGTTGTCGGATGTCGCGGCGATGGCAGGGGCGGGCTCGGCCATGACGAAGATGGCGTCGTTGGTCGCGTTGTCCACCGCCGACAGATACATGAGCACGGGCTTTGAAGCCGAGAAGGTGATGAGCATGTCGTCCTGACGGCGATCCGCGGCCGGCACCGAGGGAACGAGGTCGAAGATTCCGCGAATCCGGTTGGCCAGGGCCGGCAGGCTCAGGCTGTCGGCGCCGAGGACCGCTCCGGATCCGTCGCGGACGTCGATTTCGATCGTCACGGCCTCGGGCCACGGGTTGAAGTAGCCGACGTTGGTGCGAAGGCCTACCTGATCGCTTGCCGGGCGGTTCGACCCGAGCAGGAGCACCCCCGAGGACATGACATCGCCCTCGGTGTAGGCCGGCGCGGCCTGGCCGAAGGTGCCGCCGATCTCGGGATTGTCGCGCTGGTCGTTGAAGATCCGGGCGGCGCCGCGGAACGGCTCCGACGAGGCGATCTTGACGGCGCCGTTGCCGTTGGCGGCGAAAAGGGCTGCCACGGCGTCGTCGATGACCGCGAGTTCACCGGTGTGGAGCGTGATCATCTCGGTGTCCGCCGGCCCCGAGCTGCCGGAGGTGCTCGATGGGAACCAATCGGCATAGGCGGACGCCGTCTCGTCAGCCAGACCGATGAGCCTGAGACCCGTGGTCCACTGACTGCCGGCCTGGCCGACCGCGCGAGAGATCACCGGAAAGAAGAGAACGGTTTCGGTGGGCCGGAGCTGGCCGCGGATGGCGCCGGCCGGATGGTCGGCGTTGTGGACGTTGAAGTAGTAGTTGTCGGGCGAGGAGAGAATCCGCGTCGCCAGATCCTCGTCGATATCGACTGCGGTCACGGAAACCCCGTCGGCAAAGGACGCCATGGTGTCGACGACGACGGCTCCGTTCTCGGCGGCGGTGCCCATGTGGATGTGGGCGGCAGTCGGCGCTGCGACGTTATCCGCGTTGAAGTAGAAGTGGGCGGTGTTGTCGTCAAAGGTGACGACGGCAAAACCGTCGCCGTCGGGGTCGCCGGATGATCCAATTTGCCGGAATCCGCGAAGGGTGCCCGCGAGCGATGTGCGGGCGTCGCCGTCGCCGAGAACCTGGCCGCGGATGGCGCCCGCCGGGTGGTCGGCGTTGTGGACGTTGACGTAGAACGCTCCGGGGGTGTTCAGCAACGCAGCGGTCGAGCCGCCCGATACCACTCCCTGAGCGACGTAGGTGTTGTTCGAAACCTCGGTGAAACTCGCCTCGAGGTCGATGGCAACGCCGCCGTTGGTCCCGGCGGCCCCCGTGTGGACGTGGGCGGCGGTCGGCGCGGCGATTTCGGTCACCCAGATGTAGTAGCGGGTCGTGCCGCCGTCGATTCCGATCGCAGCCGCGCCCCAACCGTCGCCGTCGCCCGGGTTTCCGGTGACCCGGTCACCGGACAGGGATGTCGTGAACCATGTGGTCTGCGCTTGGGAAGGGGAGGCGGCCGTGGCGACCGCCGCCACGGCAAGACAGATGAGAAGTCGTTTTCGAGCGATCATGATCGCGTCCCTTCAGATCGGACCTTGCAGGTTGAGATGCCAAACGGCAGGTAGGCCGGGCACCAGCCGATCAGGGCGGTTCCGAGAAACACCAACCCGATGAGGCCAAACCAGTTTTGGTAGTAGAGACCAGCGGCGCCGACGGCCAGCCCGAGGACGGCACGAAAAGCGCGGTCCGCGACTCCAACGTTGTGCTTCATTTCTTTACCTCCTAGGTGATAAGTGCGGTTTTTCTTGTGATCGAGACACGTTGTCAAAATCTATTGTCGCAGATACCGGCATCGGTTACCGCCGAGGGAGTGTCGTCATGCTCGCCGTGGGCAGGCGATTCCGGTCCGACTCCCGGGTGCTCTACACTGGATTGGTGGCAGTGATGGTTGATCCCGGGAGCAGAATGAGACCTGACGAGATCCTTGCCGGCATCGAGAACGTCGCCCGTGAACATGTTGACTTTGATGGCAGCCTCCGACGCGAGATGCGGTTGGTGGAGGATCTCGAGCTCGATTCCCTCGGGGCGCTGACCCTGGCCGTCGAGATCGAGAACCGATTCCGGGTCCGGCTCGATCCCGAGGTCGAGGCCGAGATCGAGACCGTCGGCGATCTGGTGGATGTCGTCGGGAGGCTGCTTGCCGATTGAAGAACAGACCCTCGTCGACCTGCTCGAGCGGGCATCTTGCGATACGGAAAACGGACTCAGGCTGATCGATCGGTATGAAGATGCGGAGTTCTACCCGTATCCCGAAGTGTGGCGGCGCGCCCTCGGGGTCTGCGGCGGTCTCCAGAACCTCGGCGTCGATCCCGGTGATCGGGTCGCGTTGGTCTATCCGACATCCATCGACTTTATCGGCGCATTTTTTGGATCCATCCTGGCCGGCGCGGTTCCGGTCCCGCTCTATCCGCCGGTGCGGCTCCACCGGCTCGAGGAGTACGAGACGCGGACCGCGCGCATGCTCGAGGCCGTCACGGCCCGATTGGTGCTCGCCGACTCCCGGGTCCGTCGGATTCTGGGGCCGGCGGTGGCCTCGGCCGAGCCGCCCCTGGGTTGCCGAATACTCGAGGACCTCTCCGGTGGTCGGGGAGACGTGGTCCGCCGCGGCGCCGCCGAACTCGCCATGGTGCAGTTCTCCTCCGGCACCACGGTGGATCCGAAACCGGTCGCCCTCTCCCACCGGGCGGTGGTGGCCCAGACCGTCTCACTCAACGCCCACTGGCCGGCCACTGACGGCATCGTCCACAGCGGAGTCAGCTGGCTGCCGCTTTACCACGACATGGGTCTCATCGGCTGCATCTTCACCGCGCTGGAGCGGCCGGGGACCTTGACCCTGATTCCGCCCGAACTCTTCCTGGCACGACCGGCAGTGTGGTTGAGGGCCCTCTCGACCTACGGCGCGACCATCTCGGTGGCGCCCAATTTCGGCTATGGGCTCGCTGCCGACAAGATCAAGGACGAGCAGATCGAGGGCGTCGACCTGTCGGCGTGGCGGGTGGCGCTGTGCGGCGCCGAGCCCGTGGTGCCACGGGTCATGCGCCGTTTCATCGACCGCTTCGCTCCGTTCGGGCTGCGTCCGGAGGCGCTGACCCCGGTTTACGGAATGTCCGAGGCCACCCTCGCGGTGACCTTTTCGGACCTCCGGAGCCCGTTTGTCAGCCGCTGTTTCGACCGCGACAGGCTGAGTCGCGACGACCGGGCCGTGGAGGCGGAGGACGGGCTCGAGCTGGTCTCGGTGGGGCGCCCCATCGCGGGAACCGAAGTGCGGGTGGTCGGTGAGGACGGAGTCGAGCTCCCTGACGGAGTGGTGGGCGATGTCTTCGCCCGCGGGCCGTCGATCATGGATGGCTACTTCAACCGGCCGGAGGCGACCCGCGAGGCGCTCAAGGACGGCTGGCTCGACACCGGCGACCGGGGTTTCATCAACCAGGGCGAGCTCTTTCTGACGGGACGCAAGAAGGATGTTCTGATTCTGCGCGGGCGTTGCCACTCGCCAACCGAGGTCGAGGCGGCGGTGGATGGAATCGAAGGCGTCCGCACCGGGTGCTCGGTGGCGGTCTCGTGGCTCCCCGATGGGGAGGATGGCGAGGTCCTGCTGCTCATGGTCGAAGCCGCCCGAGGGGTCGCCGATGACGACTTCGCCGCCATCGCCGAGGCGTGCCGTACGAAGGTGCGGTCGGCCACCGGTCTCGAGGTCGATGGTGTCGAGGTGCTCGCACCCGGCACCCTCCCCCGAACCTCTTCAGGCAAGCTCCGGCGGCAGGAGAGCCTTCGGCTTTATCTTACCGACAAGCTCGAGACGCCGCGGCCCATGACCCCGTGGCGGCTCGCCGGCGCGGCGGTCAGGGGATCCATCGAGGTGGCGCGTCTCAACCGGAGGAACCGCGTCTAGAACCCGCCGGCGAACTGGAGCCGCACCTCGGCGATTTCGGCGGCTTCGTAGCCGACGCACCGGATGGAATCGCGGAAAGCGCGCCTCTGGCCCGGTTTGAAGATGCTCACCGAGATCGTGTCGACACAGATCAGCAGACCGTCGTCGGAGTACATGCTGAGGTCGAACGTCGCGGTTTTGTAGCTCGTGTCGGTGTGGTTGACGATCGTCCCCATGACATCGACCCAGGTTTCGTCAGCTGCCGAGTGGGTCATCTCGCCGACGAGTTCGAAGTCGGTCTCGACGATGGTGGCGGGTACCGGGGCCGGCCGCGGCGAGGAGTTCGATTTTGCGGCCGCCACAACCGCCGCCGCGGCGGCGGGGATGGGATCGGGTTCGGGCGGCGGGGTACCGACGGCCGACCCGGTCGGCGCGGCTGGGGCGGCAGGCGCGGTTGAATCGGCGGCGGCGGTCGGCAACGGAGCCGGCGCCGGCTCGGTGCCGGAGCAGTCGTCGGTGCTGGTCACCGCGAGGGCGACATACTTCTTGATCATCTTCTGGGCGACACCGGTCAACCGTCCACCCGACCACTGGAGGGTGTTCTCGTCGCCCTCGCCGCGCTCGCCGGTGAGACCGGTCATGAGGTCGTCGACGTGTTTCATCGCGTTGCCGCTGCGAGCCTTGACCAGAATGACGAGCCCGCCGTGCTCGCCGATCTCGACGTCCTCGAGCATCAGCGACGATCCGATGGGGATCTTCACATCGGTGTCGGTGGAACCCTTGCAGAGCTCGACCCCGAGAAAATCGATGGCCGATGCTGTCGGCGCGATCAGCAAGAGTAGCGAGATGATGGCGGTGGTGATTCGAGTCATGTGAACTCCCATCTTGGGTGAAGCGTAGCAGTTTGTGAGATGGTGTGTATGGTTCTATCTTGTCTCCACGAGTCCCGGATCCATCCGATGGAGCCGGGACTCGTGGAGTGAGCGAGGTGTTCACGTGGTGCAGATCGCTGATATGGATCTCAAGCTCAAACTCTTCATGCGCACCTATCCGTGGCGGCGCCTCGAGGAGATCGCCGCGGCCCACCGCATCAAGGATCTGGCCGAGTGCCGGGTGGCTCTGGTGTCATCGGCGGGGCTGGTGGCGCCGGGTCAGGAGCCCTATGACTCCAGAATCAAGGGTGGCGACTCGAGTTGGCGCTCGATCCCGGGTGAGATCGATGTCCGAAGCCTCACCGAGCACCACCGCTCGGATTCCTGGGACCACAAGGGGATCGAAGCCGATCGCAACATGGGGATGCCCCTCGACCGATTGCGCGAACTCGCCGCCGCCGGCGTCATCGGCGAAGTCGCTCGACGCCACATCTCGGTCATGGGGTCCATCACCGCACCCGGGAGGTTCATCCGCAAGACGGTGCCCGAGATCGTCGCCGCGCTGACGGCCGATGAGGTCGATATCGCTGTCATGGTTCCGGTTTGACCCGTCTGTCCCCAGACCGTCGGTCTGGTCCAGGGAGCGCTCGAACAGGCGGGCATCACCACCACCGGCGCCACCTGCGTCGCGGAAGTCAGTCAGAAAGTCGGTGTGCCGCGCGCCCTCGATGTGCCTTGGCCCCTCGGCTTCACTCTCGGTGAGCCGAACAACGCCGAACTTCAACGCGCGGTGCTGAAGCAGGCCTTGGCGCTCACCGATCGAGATGACATTCCGGTGTTGGAGAGCTTCGAGTTCTCCGGGTAGGGATGACAGTCAACAGTTGACAGTTCCATCGCAGGGCTGGCGAGGGGACGCGGTCCGTGCGTTCGATGACGGGTGACCGTCGATTCGTCGCACAATGGAACCGCCAAGACGCTGAGGTCGCAAAGGTGCCGCGAAGCCACTTTCTGACTCATCGCAGAGTTTCAATCAGGGCTGCCCGTTCAGGTACAGAAGGAGCCCGGGTCAATGAGCGATGCTTTGCGGAACCTTGGCGTGCTTCGCGTCTTGCCGGTTTCATGTGCGCGTCGGAGACATTCACAGTTCATCGAGCCAACCGACGCTCCAATCGCCCACGACCGAGCGCTATTGTGGCGCGGGCGTCTCGCCCGCATGATCACGATTCGGTCTGCGAACGCACCAATCCTACGGTTATTGGCCGCAAGAGGCGCGAGTCGGCGGCCTCAGCGGCTCTCCACCTGCTTGCGGATCTCGATGGCGGCTTTGAGGGCGGCGGCGCCGGTCGTGCCGTCGACGTGGGGCGAGCCCTCGCCCCGGCAGGCGGCGATGAAGGCGGCGAGCTCGACCTTGAGCGGTTCGTCCTTGGTGACCTCGATGATCCGGGGCGCGATTTCGATCCCACTCTCGGTGCGGACCAGGCTCGCTGAGTGGACGCTCTGCTCGGCATAGTCCACGGAGAAGTAGGCCTCGCCGCCGAACAACCGGAGCTTGCGGATTCTCTCGGACGACACCCGGCTTGCGGTGAGGTTGGCGACGAGTCCGCTCGGAAACTCGATCCAGGCGTGGCACTGGTCGACCTTGTCGGTGAGCACGGGTACGCCGACGGCGCGGATCTCCGATCGGCGCCTCGCCGGCCACCGCCAACATGATCTGGAGATCGTGGATCATGAGGTCGAGGATGACATCGACATCCACCGACCGGGCGGTGAAGGGCGAGAGTCGCTGGGTCTCGAGATAGCGCACGCCTTTGGCGAGCGCGAGGGCCGTCTGCACCGCCGGGTTGTGGAACTCCACGTGACCCACGGCGAGAACGAGGTTTCGATCATCAGCCATGGCGATGAGCTCGGCGGCCTCCTCGAGAGTGGCGGTGATGGGTTTCTCCACCATGACGTTGCAGCCCTGTTCGAGGAGCATCCCGGCGGTGGTGCGATGGTTGACCGTCGGAGTCGCGACCACCACTGCGTCGGCCTCGCCCGCAGCTTCGACCGAGGGTAGAGCGGGGACACCGTACTCGTTGGTGATGGCTTCGAGTTGCTCGGGGTTGGCGTCGTAGGCGCCGATGAATTCGATACCGGGCATCTGGCTGAGAATACGGGTGTGGTGGCGGCCGAGGTGGCCGGTTCCGACGACGGCGGCTTTGAGGATCGTGTCATTCATGGCCGGCAGAATACCGGAAGCCGGTCAAAGGAGTACAATCTGTCGCCGGAAGCCCGGTCGTCGGCGAGCCAGTGTGTTCCTCGGTCATCGCGTCGACGACGCGTACGACTCAGGGGAGACCTTGTCTTTCCGGGCTTTACGAAGTGATGATGCAGGAGGATGCAATGTTCGATCTCAATAAGCTTCTGATCGATGTCTTCGACCCACAGGCCGGCGAACTCGTCGCGGTCGTCGTCGACCGACCCACCGATTCGGTACCCGATCACGATGGCTGGAGGGCGCGGCGCGAGATGGCCGAAGAGTGGCGCGACGCCTTTATCAGACTCGGGGCCGAACGGGGCTTCGAAGTCAGGCCGATCGTGAGCTTTCCGGCCACCGGCGCCAACAACAGCGATCTGCCCGCCAAGGCGACCATGGACGGCGAGACCGTCGATCTCGTCGAGGTGCTCTCGGGCTCGACCCTGGTTGTCGCCATGACCGAGTTCTCGGCGACGGCGCCGCTGGCCCACATCGCCGAAGCTGCGGACGATTTCCGAGCGGCTTCCATGCCGGGCGTCGAGAAGCGCATGGAGGGCACCGCTCTGGCCGCCGATTACGCCAAGGTCGCCGCCCGCTGCAAGGCCATTTTCGACGCCATGGAAGGCGCCCAGCTCTGCGATGTGCGCTTTTCCACCGGTCATCGCTGCTGGTTCGACCTGCGGCAACGCTCGGCCGAGATGGACGACGGTTTCCTGCCGCGCGGCAAGGAGGGTGATCCCATCATCAACCTGCCGTCGGGCGAGACCTTTATCGTGCCGTACGAGGGCGAGATTCTCGGTCTGCCGTCGTGGACCGCCGGGACGATCCCGGTGGTCGAGGACGACGAAATGGTGCTCTTCCACGTGGTCGCGAATTGTGTCCAGGTGGTCGAGGGCGATGGACCGGTCGCCGAGCGCTACTCCGAGTTCTTCAATGACGATCCGGCCCGGTCCAACATCGCCGAGGTGGCCTTTGGGGTCAACGACATGGCCGAGGTCACGGGCTGCGTCCTCGAGGATGAGAAGGCGGGTTTCCACTGGGCCTTCGGCCGGTCGGACCATCTCGGCGGCGTCGTCGGCGTCGACGATTTTGAATCACCGAAGAACGTCGTCCACCAGGACATCGTCTATGCCAAGGGCAATCCCATCCAGATCGAACGGGCCGACATCGTCCACCCCGACGGTCGCAGGGTGACGATCATCGAAGACGGCGAATACAAGGTCTGAAGATGGCGGCATTTGCCGCCATCTTCAGACAATTATGAATTCTCAATTATGAATTATGAATTTCATCGCACCATCGCACCATCTCAACGACGCCGCCTGTGATCGCGGGCAGGGTGCCTGGCATCCGAACGTTGCGTCGCGACGCAATGTTGCGTGCCTGGCTCCCTTCCCATCGCGTCTCCGGAGCGTTGGTTGCGCTACCCTGTGGGTGAAGCGGAGGATCTATGGCTGAAGAAAAATCGACCCTGAAAGACGCCGTCGAAGCCCGTGGGCCGCTGGCGGTGTGGGATCTGATGACCGATGACGAGAAGAAACAGGCCGCCGCGGCGCTCTGGGTCAACGCCGACCGTGAGAGCCGGATGGCCGTCGAGATGGTGGTCGCCAAGGAGATGAAGTTCCGGCCGCAGTCGGTGCGGAAACTCTCCGCCGAAAAGGTGGCGCCCCGTCTGGCGAAGCTGGCGGCGGAGATGCCCGCGACGGCCTTCTTCCAGTTTCTCTTCCACTTCCACATGGCCGAAGGCCGGGAACTCATGGTCGAGTACCTCGATGCGGTGGGTCTGCCGCACCAGGATGGCGTTCTCGATCTGCCCGACGAATTCGAGGCGCCCACCGCAGAAGCCGCTGCCGGCCCGGCCCGCGACCTCATCGCGAAGCACGGCCGCGAGGCGCTGGTCTACCTGGGAACCCTTGCCGTCGCCGACGCCGAGTTCTGGGACGGAATGCTGTCGGTGCTCGAGGAGTGGAACGAAGACGGCGAAGCCGTCTGAGTCAATTCTCAATTATGAGTTATGAATTATGAATGACATCGCACACGGTTCCCGGTCCGAGAGTGAGCCGGGTGCGAGCGAAATTCAAAATTCACAATTGAGAATTCATAATTCGGAGATTCGACTAGTAGTCGAAACTCCGGCGGTAGGTCGCTGAGTTCCGATCGGTTTCGTGGACCGTCACGGCGGCGAGGCGGATTTTCTCGGGCATTTCGGTTTCGATCCGGTCGAAAAAGACCCGGGCCAGGTTCTCCGACGTCGGGTTGATCCCGGAAAGCCACGAGACCTCGATATTGAGGTGGCGGTGGTCGCAATCGTTGACGACGACCCTTCGGATGATCTCCTTGATGTCCTTCATATCAATCAGGTAACCGGTGTCGGCATTCGGCTCGCCTTCCACGGCCACCTCCAAGACATAGTTGTGGCCGTGGCCGTGCGGGTTGTTGCACTTGCCATAGACTTCGCGGTTCCAGTCATCCGGCTTTTCCGGATTGTGGAGCCGGTGAGCGGCTTCGAAGAAAACCTTGACGGTGACGGTTGTAGCCATTCAATTCCCTTCACAGATAGCAAAATGAAGGGGGTGGTGTATTCCACGCGATTCCGATATTCGTCAATTCTGCTACCGCCCGGGAATTGAGGCGGCGCCTCGGTCGGCGCCGAAAGAGCCGTACTGTTCGGACGTGAGTTTCCCTTGCTGCCGCCTCAGCGTCTCCGCGGTTCCACTGTAAGCGGGCGCCCGGTTTGACTCTCGTAAGAAATCGACCGCCCCTATGGATGTGGAGTATGGGGAACCGGAACGAAGCAGTGCTGCAACTCGCGCGAAAGATAGAGGTGGAAGACCAGGCTCTGGCCGTCCTCGAATCCACTCTTCCACTTGGCATTGGCCTTCTTGTCGGATGGGGGCCGGTCCTTGAACGAAGAGAACGAGGCGTCGATGAGTTGATCGCAGCCGCCGAGTTGCAGATCCTGCATCTTTTCGGCTCCGGCGGCAAATCCGGCGAGATAGTCGGGGTCATCGTCGATGTCCTCGGCCGCCGAGGCGGCCTCGGTGATGGAGCGATCGATGGCAGCGGCGACGGCGGTGTTGGTCTGCTCCGCCTTCCAGATTTCGTGCCGCGCGAGGGTCTGTTCGTAGTCTTCGGGGTAGGGCCTGCGTTGCCGGCCGTTCCAATCGGCGGAATCCATGGCGGCGCTCTGCGACGAATACAGGGTGAGGGCGGATCTGATGGTCGTCAGAACCGCATCGGCATCCCGCGTTTTGATGACCGCGCGAGGCACCTCGAAGATGAGCTGCGCCTTGCACTCCCGTTCGTGATAGAGCTCGAAGGGACCATCCTGGCTCGCGACCAGCACGGGTTCGGAGAAGGTCGTCAGGAGATCGACTCGCGATCGTTTGACCTTGACCTTGTCGATCTTGACCAACTCGCCGACCTCGAATCGGCGGCGGCCTTGCTCGCGACCCCGGCGGCGCCGACCTGATTGTCCGAGTAGGTGCCGGAACAGGATGAATAGACCTCGTGCTCGAGGACGGCCCAGGCACCCCTCAGCTTGCCGTCGAGTCGGTCGTCGAGATCGGAAGCCGACGCGTGGAACGCGACGAGCAGGATGGACGTTGTGGCGAGTGCAGCAAGGGTCGATTCACTTACCTCCCGGTCCGCATCCGAGCCTACACGAAAATTTGCCTGAAGGTCGGCTCTGGCATAATGCCCGCAACCCGACGGGAGGATCTGTGAGCACAGGTTTCGACAATGACGGACGTGGTCTGAGAGAGCGTGAGAACCCCATGGACCGGAGGGCCGTGGCGGTGCCGGTCATCATCGCCGTCAACGTGTTGATTTTTCTTGCATGGCAGGCGGCGAGGGTCGACGAGTCCCTCGAGCAGGTCATGGTCGGGAATTTTCTGGTCAGCACCTCCCACCTTCTCGCCGGTCGCTGGTGGACCCTCATCACCGCCGCGTTCTCGCACATCGATTTCTGGCACATCGCGCTCAACATGTTTGTCCTTTGGAGCTTCGGCACCATCCTCGAGAAGCTCTGGGGCACCCGGGTCTTTGTCGTTTTCTATTTCGCGGCAGCCGTGGTGGCTTCGGCGTCGCACTGTTTCGTGTCGTCGGTGCTCATGGGCAACCCGAACATCAACGCCCTCGGCGCCTCGGGCGCGGTCTCCGGCCTCCTCCTCGCCTTCGCCCTGCTCTTTCCCAAGCACCGGATCCTGATCTTCGGAGTCATTCCTGTACCCGCCCTGGTCGGTGCCCTCGCCTTTGTCGCCATCGATCTCTGGGGGCTCTTCGCCCAGACCCGTGGCGGTGGGATCGGGATCGGGCACGGCGCCCATCTCGGCGGCGCCCTCTGCGGTTTCCTGTTCTGGGCGTTCGTATCTGCGGACCCGTTTCAAGCGACCGACCGCGGGTCAGAGCGTTCCAGATGGCGATGAACGCCGAGGAGATCGAGGAGTTCCAGCGCCTGCGACAGAAGCTCGACCGCGAGGGACCCGGATGCGCTGACGCCGAAGGAGAAGGTCTTCCTCGAGCAGATCCGCGAGCGCGTCATGGCGGCCCACGAGGCGGTAGTCAACAGTTCGCAGTCGACAGTTGACAGTCCATCGCAGGGCGCGATGGTTGAATCGCTGAGGTTCCAGAGAGCGACCTGGATACGCCGGCGACATATTTGAAACACCAAGGGCACGAAGAACCACAGGGGTTTCTCCGAGCATCGCAATAGTGACTCGGGCTCCCTCGATGGCCGGACCGGCACAACTGTGTGCGCGGCGGGTCACCGCGGGGACGCCGATCACCGTGTTCTTGGTGGAACCGAGTGAGGCTCTGGTGCTCGGCGTGACTTCCACGTTCCCTGAACGCTCCGGCGTCCACTCAGCCATCATATGCAGCGGGCTGCGCTGCCTAGATCTCCACGACATTGCGATCGCGAACAATGTCGACGTGCCTGACATCCCCTCCCATCGCGATCCGGGTGCTGTAAAAAGTCACCGGGGCGACTGGTCGCCGCCCCGGCGTGGTTGGGGTGGGAGAGGGGAAGTCTCCCTACTGGATCGGCGATGAAGGTCGGGTCGGCGGTCTTGTTGTCCACCACCGAACCGTAGGCGAAGAAGGCGCCGCCGGGAGTCGAAGTCGTCAGAACGGCCGAGCCGACCTCGGTGGCCTCGGGGAAGACCCGGTTGAGCTGGCGTTGCTCGTGCGCCCCGAGCACGACCTCGATGGTGTCGATGAGACGTGTCGTCGCTCGAGTAGAGCTCGACGACGACCGTGGTCATGGTCCCGGTGGCGTTGACCATGCCGATGTTGGTGCGGAAGCCGTCCGAGGTGTTGCCCGACTCCGAGAGCCCGACAAGGCGACCCGCCCTGCCGTAGGAGATGGCTTGCACGGCGTTGTGGGCGGGGATGCCCTGGCCGTAGCTGCCGTCCTCATCGGCGGCATAGGTCCGCGAGGAGATGGTGACATACGGGCTGTCGACGAGGATCCGCAGCGCGCCGGAACCTTCGAAGTCGAAGAGCTCGGCAAAGGCATCCCGGTATCGCACGCTCATCCCGGGGGCGAGGGAGAAGCTCACGCTCTCCGGCGTCGTGTTGGCCTGATCGGCGGCAAGAAGCTGGATGGTCACCATGGACGGCATCCCGCCCATGTTGGCGACATCGAGATCGCTGAACCAGCGCGCGCCGCCGAAGCCGACGACATTGGCGCCGCCGGGGATCATGGTCTCGTGCAGGAGGGCGGCGTGGCCGCTGGGCAGGGCTGCGGGGTTGCGGCTCATGGGCTGGAGAACGCCCTCGCCGATGTCGTCGATGACACGGTCCATGAGCGGTTTGAGGGTGAAGGGACCCATGCTGTTGTCGGGCTCGGGCTCGACCGAGATGACGGCCACACCGCTGCGCAGATCGATGGCGGGGTCGACGAAGTCCTGACCCGGGAATGGCGGTGCAGCCTCGGGTCCGGCGTCGGGGCCGGTGCCGTCGGAGTCGGCGCCGGAAGCGCTGGTGAATCGACCGGTCGAGATCGGGCCGTCGTCGCCGACGACCCATCCCTCATAGACCCAGCCGGTGGGCAGGTCGGGAAGGTCGAGGGTGGCGTCCGGTCCGGCGCGGGTCGAGCCACCAGATGCCGTTGTAGTACGGCGCAGAACCACCTGCGGACGGCGCGGCGAGGATGTAGGAGCCGGCGGCCGTCCCGAAGTCGGTTCCGAGGGCGGCCATGTGGTCGATGGTCAGCGCGGCGCGGCCGCCGATGACGTCGCCACCGAGGATGTGGACGTGACTCGGCGAGGGATCGCTGTCCGGCACCGGCTCGATGGTGAGCACGAAGGTGGAGATGCCTTCGAGGCTCACGACCTCGGCGGGGAAATAGGTCTGGGACTGCATCCCGCTGCCGTCAACGGTAAAGGTGCCGGTGGAAATCGGTGCGCCGTCGACGATGAGCCAGCCCTCATAGGCCCACTCGGCGCCGAGGTCCTCGAGGCCGTGGAAGATGAGCTCGAGCTGAGCCGTCTCACCCATGGACGAGCTGTCCCGCAGGCTGACCATCGCCGTGGGAAAGCCGCCGGAGTTGTTGTCCATGTCCTGGGGTACACCGACGCCGAGATCGTCGATCATGCCGTCAACCAAGGGCTTGAAGGTGAAGGGGTCGGGGCTGTTGTCGGGATCGGGTTCGATGCTGATGACCGCGGCGAAGCCGCCGGTGAGATCGAAGGCGGGATTGATGTAGTCCTGACCCGGGAACGGCGGCGTGCCGTACGGGCCGGCGGAGATCCCGCCGAGATCGCTGTCGTCGCCGGAGGCCATGAGGAAGCGACCGGTGGAGACCGGACCGTCGGCGCTCGCGACCCAGCCCTCGTAGACCCAACCGGCGGGGAGTGCCGGCAGCTCGAGGGTGGGGCCGGGGCCGGCTGACGGGTCGAGCCACCAGATGCCGTTGCGATAGTCGGTAGTGGCGCCGCCCGACGGGGCGTTGAGGATGTAGGGGCCGGCGGCCGATGAGAAGTCATCGCCGAGGGCGGCCGGGTGGCCGGCGGTGAGCGTGGCGCTGCCGCCGGAGAAGTCGCCTCCGAGGACGTGGGTGTGGCTCGGTCCCGGGTCGGCGTCGACCGCGGGCTCGATGGTGAGCACATAGGTGCTCACTGCGGCGAGATCGTCGACCTCGATGGCGAAGGCGGAGCGTGAGAGCGAGCCGTCGGCCATGACGGTGAAGCGGCCGGCGCTGACGGCGGCGCCGTCGACGATGAGCCAGCCCTCGTAGACAAAGCCGGGTCCGAGGGGCTCGAGCCCGTCGGCGGTGAACTCGAGGTAGGCGGTGTCCGCGGCGGCCGCGATCGGCACAGCGGCAACCAGAAGGGTGATGAGGGCCAGAACGTAGGCCCCCCGGTGGGTACGATGGGTTTTCGTGTTTGAACGCATGATCCCTCCCAGGATTGAAGCTCACGGCAATCACGCCGCTGCACATTAATCATCGCGACCGAGTCTCACGGGGGCGTCCCGAAGATCTCACGAAAGATTCACGTTGGGTGGGCGGTCCTTCCTCTTTTCAAATTCTCCGGCCCGATCGTCTGACGATCGGGCCGGAGAATTTGAGGAGCGGGTCGTTGTCGCTAGGCGGTGCGAAGACTGAAGGTGAAAACGGTTCCCTCACCGACGGTGCTGGCGGCTTCGACGGCGGAACCGTGGAGCTCGAGGATCCGCTTGACGATGGCCAATCCCAAACCGCCGGCCGTGGTCTGGGTCTCGCCGTGGTTTCTCGCCTGGTAGAAACGATCGAAGATCTGTTCGAGTTCGGCGCCGGGAATGCCGCAGCCGGTGTCTTCGATCCGCACCGCCACCTTACTGCCGAGGGGTTCGATGAAGACCGAGACCCGGCCGCCCTCGTCGGTGTGTTTGAGGGCGTTGCCGATGAGGTTGCTCAACGCGCGCTGGATGAGTCCGATGTCGGCGGAGACGAGCGGGACATCGGTGGGCCGTTCGAGATTGAGGCCGACGTTTTTCTTCTCTGCCTCGAGTTGGAAATCGAGGACCACATCCTGCACCAGCTCGGGTAGCGGGAAGGGTTCGAGCTCGGGCTTCATGTCGCGGGACTCGAGCCGCGCGAGCTCGAAGAGCTCCTCCACCAGGGTGCCGAGACGTTCGCTCTGGCGGCGGGCGACGGCAAGGTACTGATCCCGCTCCTCATCGGTGAGGCGACCTTCTTTGAGCTGGAGGGTTTCGATATAGCCGGTGAGCGACGCCAGGGGAGTCCGCAGATCGTGGGAGACGTTGGCCACGAGTTCGCGGCGGAGCTCGTCGGTTTGTTTCAGGGATCTGACCTGCTGCGTGATCCGGGCCGACATGCTCTCGAAGGTGTCGGTGAGGGTGTCGATCTCGTCCCCGCCGCCGCGAGGAATCTCCATCTTGACCTGGGCCGAGAAATCGCTCCCTCTGAACTCGTCCATGACGCCGGCGAGCGATCTCAGCCGCCGGGTGAGGTGGGAGAAGAGGATCATCCCGGCGACCCCTGCGAGCACCAGTGCGAGTGAGGTGAAGAGGACGCTGAGGCGAAGGATGTGGCTCGTCTCGAGTCGTTGGACGACCGAGTCGTAGGCCTCGCTCGCCAAAACGACATAGAGATAGCCTTCATAGCGGTCCTCGACCATGATGACCGATGCCGAGAAGATCTTGTGCCGGCTCTCGTCGCGTGGATCGTCGCCGAGGATGGGTAACTTGGCGTCCTCGGCGAGAAAGGCCTTGATCGGTTCGATATCGACGCTGTTGCGCAGGACTCTCCCAGGTGGGGTCGAGTGCTGCACCACGTTGCCCTCGAGATCCAACAGATAGACCTCGATACTCGGGTTGATGATCATCAGGGTGTGGAAGACGTGCTCGAGGGCTTGCTCGTTGACCTCGCCTCCGACCAGAAGAACATCTTCGGCCACCAATGAAGAGGCCAAGGCCCGGTTGAGCCTTTGAACCACTTCTTCCTCATACCTCTTGGTTGAGTAGAAGTTGATGGTGATGAGGATGGCGCCGAGGCCGAGGAGCAGTCCGAGGAGGACCGCCACCAGACGAGCGTGGAGTGATTTCATCATGTTTCGAGCTCCTCGAGGGTCGGAAAGCGGTAGCCGACTCCCCACACGGTGAGAATGAACCGGGGCTGCGACGGATCGGCCTCGAGCTTGCCGCGGAGTCGATTGATGTGGGTGTTGACGGTGTGTTCATAGCCCTCGTGGGTATAGCCCCAGACCTTGTCGAGGAGCTGGCCGCGGGTGAAAACCCGACCCGGATGACGGGCGAAGAACGTCAAGAGGTCGAACTCACGAGCGGTGAGGTCCACGGGCTCCGAGTCGATGAGGACGCGCCGCGAATCGACGTCGATTTCGATCGGGCCGAGGCTGAGTTTCCCGGCCTGGGGCTGCGCGTCGTAGACCTCCATGCGCCGGAAGATCGCCTTGACCCGTGCGACGAGTTCGCGAACGCTGAAGGGTTTGGTGAGGTAGTCGTCGGCGCCCATCTCGAGACCGAGCACACGGTCAAGCTCGGTGGTCCGGGCCGTGAGCATGAGGATCGGCAGTTCGGGTTTCTCGGTTCGCAGGTGGCGACAGATTTCGAGCCCATCGACTCCGGGCAACATGATGTCGAGGATGACGAGATCGAAGCTCTCGGTGAGGGCCCTGTCGAGTCCGGTCCGGCCGTTGGCTTCGAGATCGACCCCATAGCCGGCGTCGGCGAGATGGAGCTCGACCAGGCACCTGATGTCCGGGTCGTCTTCAACAACGAGAATCCTACGGGGTGAAGTCATCATCAACTCCGTGCCAGGTTGGCTGGTGAACATCACGCTGTGATCAACCAAAGATCACGAAACTATAAACAGCATTTGTTTCCGGATCCGATCCGGGATGCTCGTTCGACTCGTAACTTCGCCGGCGTTCGCTACGTACACCACTGCGAGGGGACGCCCCACTGTAGTATGGCCGCGAGGGATGCCGCATGAATCCATTTGTCCGATCCACGCTTCTTGTTACGTTTACGGTTCTCGCCACCGCCTTGTTCGTTTCGGCCAGAGACGACGAAGCGCCGTTTCGAGGCGAGACCACGGTCAACGTGGTCGAGGTCCCGGTGCGCGTGGTCGACCACGAGACCGGTGAACCCGTGGTCGGTCTCACCGCGGCCGACTTCGAGATCCTCGAGGATGGCGCCGTCCAGCCGATTTCCAACTTCGCCGAGCTTTGGCGCAGTGAAGACGACGCGGTCACCGACGGCGGTTTCGACTCGGAGCGGTTGAAATCCGGCTCCGAGGACCTCCGCACCCGCACCGTCGAGCTCGTCTATCTCTTCGATCTGTTTCTCATGAATAGAGAGGGCAAGAACCGGGCGATCGAGGGTCTCCGCGCGGCCTATGAGCGCGGTGTGCCCGAAGGCCAGAGCATCAGTCTCGTCGCGTTCAACGGGGCGCTCGAGACCTTTGCCGACAGGACCGACGAGAAAAAGGAGATCCTCGAAGCTCTCGACGAGATCGGCTATGTCAAGACGCGCGGAAACCAACAGACGATTGCGTTCTCGGAGGAGCTCATCGACACCCAGGTCTCGGGTGAACGGGATCAGGCCTGGTACGAGCGGCGGCAGCGCAACCGCGAATTCGTCCGCGAGTTGGAAGAAAAGGTCCTCCGGGTCGGGGATGCCGCGGTCGCGACCATGTCACGTTTTGCGGCCGCCGACGGCAGGCGGGTGTTGGTGGTCTTCACCCCGGGCCAGCCTCGGACCGGCTGGGCGCCGGACTACTCGGCGGTGGATTTCGTCAATGCCGAAGCGAGGTACCCGGCCCACGATCTGTGGCGTGATCTCGCCCTCGAGGCCGCTGATCTCGGGTTCACGCTTTTTGTCGTGGACTCCTCTGGGGTTCGGGTGAACTTCGGTTCGGATGTCGAGGTTGGTATCACCGATACGTTGCAGGAGTCATTTGATGAGGGATCGGTCTTCAGACCGACCGGCGAACTCGGAGTGGCCTCGGCTACCGGCGACGGCGCCTTTGCGTTCGACCCGGGTGGCGAGACCCGGAACCTCGGATCCTGGCTCGAGCAGAACCGAAAGAGCACGATGATTCTCGCCGCCACCGCCACCGGTGGCGACGCCCTGTTCGAAAGCAACGTCGGCAAAGCGGTCGATGAGGTCAACAAGGCCCTCGGCCACCACTACCTGGTCGCTTATGTCGCCGATCACGCCGGCGATGGGAAGGCCTACTCGATCAAGGTCAGGATCCCGGGCCACCCTGAATACCGGGTCGACTACCGGACCGGCTATGTCGACCAGTCGGCGGCGGTGCGGTCGGGGCAGCGCCTGCGCTCCGCCATGCTCTTCGGCGCCGATGCCAATCCCCTCGGCATCCGCGTCGACATCGGTGATTCCGAAAGCCGATTTCGACTCGGCGCCGCGGGTTCGAAGCGGATCAAGGTGCCGCTCCACGTGAAGATCCCCTATGGTCGTCTCGAGATGATCGAGCGCGGCGATCTGTACTGGTCGAAGGTCTGGATCTCCCTCTTTGCCGAGGATGCCGAGGGCAACCAGTCCGCGTTGGCAAGCCACGAGCAACCCATCACCGTCGAGGCCGATCGTTACCAGCAGGCGGTGGTCAAGGGCTATTTCAGCTATCACACGACGGTGGAGATCGAGGGCGGCGGGCAAAGGGTCTTTGTCGGTGTTCAGGAGGAGCTCAGCGGCAGAACGTCTATCATGCCAATTGAGTTCGACAACTGACTCATTTTCTGCAGCGTTCGGGTGATCCGCGCCCGAATGGGCAAAAATCGAACTGGAGAGCCTTCATGTCCATCCTTCGCCTTTTTCCCCGGTCATTCTGGATGGCCAACGTCATGGAGATCTTCGAGCGGATGGGCTGGTACGGCTTTTACGCCGTCTCCACCCTCTATCTGACTGGTTCCATCGCTTCGGGAGGTCTGGGATTTTCCTCCGAGGATCGCGGCGTCATCCAGGGCATCGCCACCTTCTTCCTCTATCTCTTCCCGGCGGTCTTCGGCGCCCTCGCCGACCGCTATGGATTCAAGCGGATGTTCCTCGCGTCGGCGGTGGTCATGGCGCCGGCATACATTCTGCTCGCTGCCCCGCGGACATTCTGGGGCTTTCTCGGGGTCTACTTCCTGGTCGCCGTGGGTCATGGGATGTTCAAACCGGCGGTGATCTCCACCGTGGCCAAGACCACCAACGAAGAGACCGGTTCCATGGGTTTCGGGATCTTCTACATGATGGTCAATATCGGCGGATTCGCCGGACCGGTCGTGGCCGGCGTCGTTCGCGGCTGGGATTGGAAGTATGTCTTCTGGGCCTCGGCCGGTTGGATTGTCGTCATGGGCCTCACTTGCATTCTGCTCTACAAGGAGCCGCCTCGTGATGAGGAGGCCGAGAGTCGGCGGAGCCTCGCCGAGGTCTTTGACGGAATGGTCGAAGTGGTGGGCAACTTCAGGTTCTTCCTGCTGGTGGCAGGGATGCTGGTCATGCTCGTGATGGGCTCGAAATGGTGGAGCTTCCCCAAGGTGGCCCTGATCGCGGGAGTCTGGCTCGCCTTCAACCTGATCCTCGACGCTCTTCTGCGCAAGGCAGGGAAGGGTCCGGGGGCCGCGTGGTATCTGCAGCCCATGCGGGTGGGCGAGGGACGCTATCTCGTCTTTCTGCTGCTCATGGCCGGGTTCTGGACCTCGTTCAATCAGATCTTCATGACCCTGCCCGAATACATCCGAGACTATGTGGACACCACGGATCTCGTGCCCTTCCTCGAGTCCTTCTCACGGGTGCTCCCCATCGATCCCGAGACATTCCGGACCGCCGCCCTCGAGAACGGCCAGGTCAAGCCCGAGTTCATGATCAACCTCAATGCCGGCGCAATTGTCCTCTTCCAGGTCTTGATCGCTTATCTGGTTCGCAAGACCACACCACTGACCTCGATCATTGCCGGAGTCTCGGTCACCGTCGTGAGCTTCATGCTTTATCTCGCGGGCAACTCGGGCTTCATCGTCCTGTCGGCGATCTTGGTCTTCTCCATCGGCGAGATGCTCGCAAGCCCCCGTTCCAAGGAGTATGCCGGACGCATCGCTCCGCCCGACAAGGTCGGGATGTACATGGGTTACTTCTACTGGTGCGTCGCGCTGGGCAACCTTTTCGGCGGTCTGCTCTCGGGTGTCGCCTACCAGCACTTCGGTCCCAAGGGTGTCGACAACCCCGATCTCATGTGGATCATCTTCGCTGTTTTCGGCCGCATCGACGCGCGGTGATGCTGGTGATCTACAACAAGGTGGTTCTCGCAAAGCCGCCACGAAGTAGACCGCGCAGGTATCGCGGACAGCAGGCCACCGCCCGGACAGCGACAGGTTCGTGCAGCGACAGCGGCGGAAATCGGTGCACGCTACAATCGGCGCGGGGGTTCACCTAGTGACGATTTCCACGACAACTGCGGTGATGGTGCTGGTGGCTCTGGTGGTCGGCGGCGTGCTCGGATGGGTGGTGGCGGCGCTGCGCGAGGGCGCTCGGACCGCGGCCGCCGAATCCCGCGCCGAGACCGCGATCGAGCGCCGGTCCGAGCTCGAAACCGAGGTCGCTGAACTTGCCGAGGCGCGCAGCGCGCTCGAACGCAAGGTCGCGGCGACCGATGTCGAGGTGCGGACCGCCCGCGAACAGCTCGAAGCGCAGAAAGCCTTCATTGACGACTCGCGCAAACAGCTCGAGGACGCCTTCAAGGCGCTCGCCTCGGATGCCCTCGAGGGAAGCTCGCAACAGTTTCTCAAGCTCGCGGAGCAGCGCTGGCAGACAACCCGCGAGGAGGCAGCAGGTGAACTCGAAAAGCGAAAAGCGGCCATCGAGACGCTCCTCGAGCCCCTCAAGCTGACGCTCAAGAACCTCGACGAGAAGACCGGCGCCATGGAGAAGGACCGCCGCGGCGCCTACGACGCCCTCAAAGAGCACTTGACCCAACTCCAGGGCGCCACTTCGAGCCTGCAGGACAAGACCACCACGTTGGCGTCGGCGCTGCGCGGCACCCAGGTCCGTGGGCGGTGGGGCGAGATCGCGCTCAGAAACATCGCCGAGCTCGCCGGGATGAGCGAACACTGTGACTTCACCGAACAGACCACGGTGGGCGACGGCAAGCGTCCCGACATGGTGGTCAAGCTGCCCGAGGGCCGTCTCATCGCCATCGACTCGAAGGTCCCGCTCGCCGGATACCTCAAGGCGGTGGAGGCGGTTGACGACGCCGCCCGTGACGCCGGTTTGCGTGAGCACGTGCAGGCGGTTCGGGCCCACATCAAGGCGCTGGCCTCCCGCGACTACGCGGCCGAGCTCGATGGCGACGTCGATCTGGTCGTGCTGTTCCTGCCCGGAGACGCCTTCCTCGCGGCGGCCTTCGGCGAGGACCCTGATCTCCAGGTCGATGCGCTGCGCTCACGGGTCCTGGTGGCGACGCCCACCACCCTCGTCGCCCTCCTTCGGACGGTGGCCATCTACCACCAGCAGCGGGTTCTCGCCGAGAATGCGCGTGAGATCGCCGACACCGCCCGCGAGCTCTACGATCGCGCCGCCAAGGTCGGCGACGACCTGGCGAAAGCCGGGCGCGGCCTCAAGACCGCGGTCGACGCCTACAACGTCGCCGTGGGGTCCTTCGAGCGCCGCTTCCTGCCCATGGGGCAGAAGCTCGTCGATCTCAAGGTCACCGAACAGTCGAGGCGTGAGCTGACCGCCCCGGAGCCCCTCGCCGTGATGCCGCGAATCTTCGGCGGCGATGACGAGACGGCCCCAGGCGAGGAGACCTGAACCGCAAGGGCGCAAGGGGCGCGAGGACATCGCAACCATCGCGGTTCAACGCAGAGGCGCAGACGCATCGCACCATCGCATGGTTGAAACGCAAAGACCGCCAAGGACATCCATCGCAAAGATGCGCAAAGCCATCGCATTTGAGAGTGGGTGAGGCGGGGATTGAGTGTTGTCTGACTTCGTGGTGGCGCGTTACTAACGGGGAGGGGTCTGACGAGCCGGCGGGACGCCGGCCCTACAACCATCGCAGATCAGGGTTTGGGGTGGAGGAGACGCCAGGTGATGGCTCGGACGTCGTCGAAGAGTTGGAGAGCAGACTCGGCTTGTGAGGCGTCGATAACACCGGCACCGAGGAGAAGACGGAGATGGGTGTCGATCTCTCTGGCGGATCCGTAGGCAATTCGCCAGTGGTGGAGTCGATCGCGACCAGCGCGGCCCCTGCCCTCGGCGATGTTTGCGGGAACCGATGAAGCCGATCGAATGACCTGGTCTGCGATGGACTTCAGAGGCGCGGGAACGCGCATCACGAGCGAGATGGCGATGACTGCGGCTCTATTGGCTTTATCCTGGGCATCGAATCCGGTTTCTCGAGCTGTCTGTTGCATGGTCACCTCCGGGTTGTTCATGGACCCTTCACAGTCGATGGGATCTCCGGAGTCAAGGGGTCGCCTTCGAGGCGATGCATTTCACCCCTTGACTCCGGAGATCCCATCGACTACCCGTGACTTCAAGAACAACCCGGAGTGACCATGCGACGGTCAGCGGTTCCGGTTCCGGTTCCGGTTCCGGTTCCGGTTCCGGTTCCGGTTCCGGTTCCGGTTCCGGTTCCGGTTCCGGTTCCGGTTCCGGTTCCGGTTCCGGTTCCGGTTCCGGTTCCGGTTCCGGTTCCGGTTCCGGTTCCGGTTCCGGTTCCGGTTCCGGTTCCGGTTCCGGTTCCGGTTGCTAGTGCGCTACGCGCACCGCGACCCACCCTCGCCTGTCTGCGGTCAGAGCCGATCTCGCTTCACGATCTCGGCCTGACTCGCACGCCAGCCGAGCGCGGGTTCCGGTTCCGGGAAGGGGAAGGGGAAACGCTATCCTCTCTGCATGACGCAAGAGAAATACCCCACCGTTCCATTCGAGTTCGAACGCCGCCATGACAAAGAGTCGAAGTTCAGAGGCCAGGCCATGCTCGGCAGCCTCCGGCGCCGGCGCTCGATCCGTGAGTTTTCGTCCGACAGGGTGCCGCGGCCGCTCATCGAGATCGCCATCGCGACCGCGGCCACCGCGCCCTCTGGAGCCAACCACCAGCCGTGGCACTTCGTGGCGATCTCCGATCCCGAAACCAAGGCCAAGATCCGCGCCGCGGCCGAGGCCGAGGAGCGCGAGTTCTACGAGGGCGGACGGGCGACCCAAGAGTGGCTCGAGGCCCTTGCGCCGTTGGGGACCGACTGGAGGAAACCGTTTTTGGAAACCGCGCCGTGGTTGGTCGCGGTATTCAAGGAGGTCTACGGTGTCGCCGAGGATGGTTCGAAGATCACCAACTACTATGTCAACGAATCGGTCGGCATCGCCTGTGGATTGTTCATCAACTCCATCCACCACATGGGTCTCGTGACCCTGACCCATACGCCCCAGCCCATGCGCTTTCTCAACGAAATTCTCGGCAGACCCAAGAACGAGCGGCCCTTCATCCTCTTCCCGGTGGGATATCCCGCAGACGGATGCAGGGTTCCCGATATCTCAAAGAAGCCCCTCGAAGAGATTTTGACGTGGGTGGAGTGAGTCGAGTAGCCCGGAGTTTGATAGAACGCGGGCCCGGTGCCTGGCTCTCATTTCGCCGCGAAATGGTGCCTGGCACCGCTCCCATCGCTTACAACAGCACCGAGAAGCTGTGTTCCAACTGCCGTGCGATCTGCTCCTGGGTGGTCTTGTTGAAGCCCTCGGCATCGATGAAGGCGACGACGAATCCCTCGCCGCCGGCCACTTCGGAACGGAAGCCCGAGAGGCGCCGGTTCGCGAACTCAAGCGCGATCGACCGCAGGGAGCCCATCTCCGGGTTCATGACATCGGCCTGACTCATGACATAGCTGAGCTCGGCGCCGGTGCCTTCGAAGCCATCCTCGGGGACGTTGCCGCTCGAACCGATGACAAAGCCCTGGGGATCGACGGCAAAAGAGGCGGAAGACCGGACCTTGTTGAGGCTCCAGGCGAGAAACTCGTCCCAGCGTGTGAAATCGTTGAGCGGCTCGTCGGTGGGCGCGCCGCCGGATGCGGCCACCGGCGTCGCCTCGGAGGCGGATGATGCGAAGCGGAGGTAGGGCCGCGATCCGGCCGCGGCCGGCGCGGGACCGGATCCGAGACCGCTGAGCCGGCGCGACAGAGCGCGGGCGATGTCCATGTCAGACGAGCCGGCGGTGTTCGTTGTCATCCTCGACTCCAGTCAATTGATTGATCCGAGCTTCGATCTCGTCGGAAAGCAGGGTGAAACGACGGGCCTCGGGTCGGGTGCGCCCGCCGAGGAAGCTCAAGGGGATTCCGAGCTCGCTGGCCTCGGTGAACACATCGGACCGTGGGATGACGGTGTCCAGGACGCCGCCGAATCCGGACCACACCGCGCTCATGACGTTGAGCGACGGCTCGTTTTCGAGCTGGACCATGGTCGGCAGGATTCCGAGCAACGCCAACGAGGGGTTTTCGTGCTGCCGAACATGATCGATCACCCTGAGGGTCTGGCTCAGGGTGCGAAAGGCCACCGGTTCGGCCTGGAGCGGCAGGAGTGCGAACCGGCCGACGGAGAGGGCGGCGCGGGTCACCGGGCCGAGCCCGGAAGGGGTGTCGATGACGATGAAGTCGACATCCTCCTCGATGGCGTCGAGCGTCTTCGACAGCACGTCGCCCTTGTGAAGCTGGAGCTCGTACTCGCAGGTGTCCACCGGGTCGATTCGGCCGCGCGGCAGGATCCGCAGGGTCGGCAGCGAGGTCGACATGAGGACCTCGTTGGGTGCTGCTCCTGCGATCATGACCTCGGCGAGGCCGCCCCAGTCGCTGTCTTCCTTGGCGAGAAAGAGACCGATGGCGCCCTGCGGGTCGAGGTCCACGACGATGGTGTTGCGCCCGCGCTCGGCGAGAGCCACCGACAGGTTTAACGCGGTGGTGGTCTTGCCGGTGCCCCCCTTGGAACTCGTCAGAACGATTCGATGACTCATGGTTGGCACCTCGCTTCAACGATGTCGCCGGCCGCCGCTGATCGATGGCCGGGCAATCTCGGGTTGGTCGTTGCTTGCCGCATCTTGGCTCGTTTCCCCTCTTTATTCGGGGAGCACCTTGGCCAGGGCGTCGGCCAGGTGTTGGGTTTTGTGTCGAATGACTCCGAGTTGCGCTCGCCCGGGGGCTACGACGACGAGCACCGCGCTGGCGACGGGCAGACACAGGAGTTGGAATCGGTCGAACTCGATGAAAAACCCCCCGAACGGTTGGCAGCCCTGAGCTCTGCCCAGTCCATCGATGGTGTCGATGAGCGCCTTCAATCCGATACCGAGTTCGTCCATCTTCACCGCGTCTCCCGGGTTCGCCGAAGCAATCGGTGAGCCGTCACGAGCCGTCAGCATCGCGGCGAGGACCCCGGACGATTCGGCGAAGGATCCGAGCAGCCGCTGCGGCGCCCTTTTTTGATCGCGCTCTGCGATTTCGCGCCGGCTTTCGTCGAGACGGCGGGCTGCTTCAACGAGGGCGTTCTGCAGGCTGACTTCGATGGTCACCGTCGGACACGCCTTGTTGGTGGAGAAGATGAACGTGCCTTCGACCCACGAGATGATCTCGACCAAGGCATCGATGCCGGTGGTGCTTCCTTCTTGCGCGTGGTAGACGGAACCGCGGTCGAAGTAGACCTGGGAGGCGTGGTGGTCGGGGCCGCCCTCGACCCACAGCTCACCGGTCCGGCCGGTCGTGTTGAGGAACTGCAACACATCGGTCAGCGTCGTAAACGCCAGTGAGCCGCGAAGATCTTCGACCGGTTCAACTCCCATCATGCCCGCCCTCTCGTGCCAGAATACCGCAGTTCGCGCCGAGAAGGTCGGTTCGACGTGAGGATCGAGAGCACAGGCAGTGTCGTCTCCGCGGCGGAAAAACGCATCGACGCACGGTCCGACGGAAGGGCTCGCGAAGGCTCATCATCGGAACTTCCCGATGCAAGGATGATTCCGGTTTGGGGATCGAAAACGGGTGCCGGACAGGACTGACGGTGTTTTGTTTCGGGAAGTCGAGTTCCCATAATTGAACAATCGTGAATAAATAATGAAATTGAGACAAAGACTTTTTCGCCGCCTGCGGATTTGAAATGGCTCGAATTCAGATCGATTGCGGGCTCAACAGGGTGATGAGTAGGAGGTTTTACCGATCCGTGTGTAGAATGGAGGTTGGCCCCTTGGTTCGGGGTGTACCGATGATGCTTCCGATCACGGTGGTCGGCACGGTTCTTGCTGATAAATCGCTCGATTTGGATGTGGAGGGCATTCATGCCGAGAGAGTCGATTCCAAGACCTGGTGGTGGAGTGCTCGCCGTGGTCTTGGGTGAGCGCACGGGTGGTCCGGCGGCGGCAACGCTCTCGGTGACATCACGCCTCTCCTCTCTACTCGCATCGCATGACCCCTCGCTCCGGCCCGCCATGCCTCTCCTTGGTTCCTCGGGAAGATCGACACGACGGAGGGCCAACCGATGCTGAGGGGTTCTCTGGCCGATCTCGCGATCGTCGATCTCGTGCAGATACCGCTGGGCAGCCGCAAGACCGGCGAACTCCTGATCGCCACCGAGGAACAGGATGCCCGTCTTTATTACGTGGATGGAAGCCTGGTTCACCTGGTGTCGGGAGATGTGCAGGGTACGCCGGTGCTCGACCTCATCATCGGCTGGGACGACGGTGAGTTCGAGTTTCGGCCCGATGTGCTGACCGAGGATTCGAGTTTTTCCGGTGATCTCACACCGAAACTCGTCGCCGCGATCGAGCAGTCGAATCTCGCCGAAAAGCCGCAGAGGCCGATCAAGAAGAAGACCTACAAGAACGCCGACAAGGTTCGACGGATGCTGTACGACTTCCTGGCTGATAACGACTATGCCATTCACGCCTGCCTGATGCACTCCGACGGAACCATGGATGTCTGCGGCGCCGAGAGACTCGACACTCCGCCATGGCTCGAGAAGATCCGCACATCTGTCCTCGATGTGGTCAAGGATTATCCCCGGCGGCAGCTCAACCGCATGCTCTTCGAGGACGAGGACGGAACCTTGGTCGTGACCTGCTATCCGGAAGATCAAACGGCGCTCTTGGTCGCCGCAAAGCAGGGGGCCACCCTCGGGGCGGTTTCCATCGGTGTCGATCGTCTCGCGAGAAAGATCAAAGATGTCAAAGAGAGATAAGACTCGTGTATCGAGTGACCGGTTCTCCGGCGGGACGCCGTCGGTGAGCCCGGAAAGGGGAATGGCGCAATGTCGCAACTGACGGATTTACTCAACGAGCTCGTCAACGTGGAGGGCATCAACTCGGCGGTGGTCGTCGGCCGTGATGGATTCGTGATCGAGGGTGTTGCCTCGGGGACGAGTCTCGATGCAGACGCAGTCGGAGCGGTGATCTCCACCGGAATCGGATCGTCCGAGGTCATGGGTCGCGAGCTCGAGGTCGGGGCCATGACCCAGGGCATGGTGGAGTACGACGACGGGTTGATCGTCATGGCCCTGCTCGGTGAGGACGCCATCGTTGCGGTGGTGGCCGATCTCAATGCCAACCTCGGCAACGTACGTTTTCAGCTCAAGAAACGCATCAAGGCCATCGAGAAGGCATTGTGAGGCTGCTGGGGAGCGGCACCACCCCCGACAGAACCGGACCCGCCGCAACCCAGCATCTATTGATACCAGTTCCCATTCTCAAACACGACGGCACCACCAAGAACGGGTTCCCGATCTGTTCGACAACAGGCGAACCTCAGGCGATGGCGTTGTCGGAAGGGAGGCGCAGATGAGCCGAGAGCTGCAAACGCTCCACAATGTTGCGTACTTCGTGGGCGCATTGGCCCACGGGGCAGAACAGAATCTGGGCCGTGGAAGCCTCTCCATCTGTTCCATGGCCGGTAAGAAATTCGGCCAGGAGGCGGTGGAGGGTTCTCGCCAGACCGATGATCCCGAAGAGGCGGTGGCCATCCTCCAAGAAGCGCTCAAAAAGCAGGGGATCGTATGGGATTTCGAACCCTTTGCGGGCGACCGCGGATCCTCCACGGAGTCGAATGGTGAGACTTACAAGATGCGTCTCGTGTTCAAGACCTGCATGGTTCGCAACGCACTCTTCAGATACGGCCATGAACAGAAGCAGTCGTTGTGCTACATGGCCCACGGGGTCTTTGCCGGCGCCATGGAGAACATCATGCCGGGCACCAAGGTCGAGCTCGACATCATCCACGCCGGCCCCAACGGGTGCCTCAAGGAAATGGTCTGGGAGGTCAAACAATGAAAGCTCGAGTCTCCACCGATTGGCTCTCGGGCTGTTCGGGTTGTCACGTGGCCATGGTCGATCTCCACGAAAAGCTCCTCGGTCTTGTCGATGAGGTCGATTTTGTCCGGATCCCGGTTCTCATGGACGAAAAAAACTACCCCAGGGCCGATGTCGGCGTCGTGGAAGGAGCGGTTCGCTCGGATCACGACCGCGCGGCCCTCGAAAAGATGCGCGCGAGTGTCGACAAACTCATCGCCTTCGGAAGCTGTGCGGTCTATGGCGGTCCATCAGGTCTCGGGTGGCTGCACGAACGGAATGACGTGATGGCGGCGGTCTACGATGGCGGTCCGACCAACGCCGGCGGCGAGCGACCCGACTCGGATGCGCCGGTCCTCGAAGACAGCGTCGTGCCCATCGATGAGGTCGTCGAGGTCGATGCCTACCTACCGGGATGTCCGCCGCACCCGTTTTTCATCGCCGCCGGGTTGCGGGCGGTGCTCGGGGTCTCGGATCTCCAGCTCACCTCGATGAGCGTCTGCTCCGACTGTGATCGGAAGATGCACAAGAACCAAGGTGCCCAGTTGCGCCGCGGCGAGGTCACCGCGGAAAAGGACAGTCTCTGTTTTCTCAGCCAGGGTGTCGTCTGCCTCGGTTCGGTCACGCTCAACCGGTGTCAGGCGCCGTGTCCGCAGTCGGGTGTCGCCTGTTTCGGCTGCGCGGGGCCATCGGTGGATCTCATCACCGAGCCGCACCTCGATCTTCGAAACCTCATCGGGCGGCGACTCAATATGCTGACCGGGATCCCTGAAGACGAGGTCACCCGGTACTTCCAGGAAGACGCCAAGACGCTCTACGCCTACGCGGTGGCTTCGCCGGTGATCCACGGCAAGCCCACCGTCGAGATGCGGGCGTGGGCCGGCGACAAACCGGCCGTCCAGGGAGGTGAGTGATGGCCAGCCGCATCGTCGTCAACCCGGTGACCCGGATCGAGGGCCACGCCAAGATCATCCTCGAGATCGGGGATTCGGGCGAGCTCAAGAGCGGTCACATGCAGGTGCTCGAGATCCGAGGGTTCGAGAAACTCCTCCAGGGGATGGAGCTGCTCAAGATGCCGCAGATGACCGCGCGGTTGTGCGGCGTCTGTCCGGCGGCGCACCATTTGGTGGCCACCGCAGCCATCGAGCAGGGGATGGGGGTGACCCCGCCGCGAGACGCCAAGCTCCTGCGCGAGCTCCTCTACGCCGGCCATGTCCTCCATTCGCACGCGTTGTCCAATTTCGTGCTCACGGGCCCGGACATCCTTCTCGGGATCAACGCTCCCGCCGACACACGCAATGTCTTCAACCTGCTCGCCATCAACCCGGAGCTCAGCAAGACCCTGCTGCGGATCCGCAGCATCGGTCAGCGGACGGTGGAGCTCGTCGGCGGACGCGGGGTCCACCCGGTGACGGCGATTCCCGGCGGGATGGCCTCGCGCCCCGGTGCCGAGAAGCTCGAGCTCATGGCCGGCTGGGGCGAGGAAGCCACGGCGTTGTTGGAGCAGGTTATCGAGGTCCTCAAACCCAAGCTCGAGGAGCTCGACCCGCTGCGTCAGGCCACCCAGCTGCCGTATCACTCACTCGCACTGTCCAACAACGGGGCCGTCGACCTCCTCGAAGGCGAGTGGGTGGTGGTCGACCCCGAAGGCAACGAAGAGCGGCGTTTTGCGGGTCCCGACTACGGCGACAACCTCATCGAACACGTCATGCCGGGCTCCTATATGAAGAGCGTGCAGCTCAAGAACCCGGGACCCAAGAACTTCTTCGTCGGGCCGCTCGCCCGCCTCAATGTCAACTCAAAGATGACCACACCCAAGGCCCAGACTCACCTCGATGCGTTCCGCGCATCGGGAATGCCGAGGCTCTCGGCAGTGGACTTCATCGAGGCCCGGCTCGTCGACATGCTCAACTGCGCCGAGCGGATCCATGCCATCGCCGGCGGCGAGCTCGGTGACGGCCCCGTGAGGGTGGATGTCCCCGCGGTCAAGGCGGGCCGTTATGTCGGGGTGATCGAAGCCCCGCGCGGCATCCTGGTCCACGATTACACCACCGATGCCGACGGCCGCATCACCAAAGTCAACCTCATCGTCGCCACCCAGAACAACTATGACGCCATCGACTCCGCGGTCGAGGGTCTCGCCCGGCACTACCTGCCTGAAAACGACGACGAGCAACTCCTCAACGGTGTCGAATTCGCCATGCGGTGCTTCGATCCGTGTCTCGCCTGCGCCACCCACACCGCCGGCCGCATGCCGATGATCGTGGAGATGCGGCGCGGCAATGAACTGGTGCGCACGATCCGGAGAGGGGCTGCGTCATGATCGAGATTTCAGTTGACGAAAAAGCCTGCGTCGCCTGCTCTTTGTGCGCCGAGATATGCCCCACCGATGTCTTTGTCTGGGATGAGGAAAGGGGCGTGCCCGAGGTCGCCAAACCCGCAGAGTGTTTCGGTTGTCTGAGCTGCTCCGAGATCTGTCCGCCGCACTGCATCACCCACAAGGGCGTCGATCTCGCGGAGAGTCACTACCACGATCCCTACGCGCTGCGTCTCGCGAATCGACTGGCCGCCGATGTCGGCGGGCGGTTTCACGTGCCGTCCGACACCGCGTCGCAGGAAAACGCCGCTGCCGATCTCGGTGTCCGCCTGCGCTCGGTGGCCGAGGTCTTCAAGAGGACCCTTGGGGGGTCCTTGCCCGCAGTCGGCACCATGGCCGGTCGCACCCTGGCGCGGCACCTGCCCCGCTACCGCGAACCCAAGGGACTCAACGAGGCCCTGGCGCTCGCCGAGAAACAGTTCGCGCCCGCCTGGGAGTTCACGACGACCCGCGACGGCGAAGCCCTGACCATCAATGTCGATCGCTGTTTTGTCCGCGAGACCTGCGAGCGTGAGGGTCAGGAGATCGGCGGCGAGATGTGCGTCCTCTTCTACAACTACCTCGCCGGCTATCTCGGTCAGATGGGCAAAGTGCGGCTCCGGCTCATGGAGGCCGATCGCGGTGCCAAGTGCTGCTACCAGGTGAAGATCTACGAGAAGTGAGCAGAAAACCCAAGATCGCGGTTGTCGGCATCGGCAATACCCTCGCCGGCGACGACGGCGTCGGGGTGCTCATCGCCGAGCGCCTCCGACAGCGCTGGAACGAAACCGAAGAGGTCCTCGTGGCAATCCTGCCCGGGGACCTCTTTTCCGTCTCCGACTTCCTTGGCAAGGCCGAGGAGTTCCTCTTCGTCGATGCCATCGCCGGCGACAACCCCGGCGAAATCCGGGTTCTCGGCTCGGCCCAGCGGGCCTTCGCCGCGTCGCTCCACCAGACCGACATCGGGACCGTCATGGCTGCGCTGAGAAAACTCGAGATGGCCGATCCTTTTCCCCCCTGGCAGGTCTGGGGGATCACCATCGAGGCGCCTCAGGAGCTCGGCGAGGGGCTGAGCCCCGAGATCGCCGCCGCGGCGGATGAGCTCGAGAGGCGGGTTGTGGCGTACGTCGAGGCGTTGCTGGCCGGGTAGCCGTCATCGGCACGGGTTGACAGCCGGCGCGCGTGGGGTACGGTTTGCTGCCCCTGCCCCTGCCCCTGCCCCTGCCCCTGCCCCTGCCCTGCCCCTGCCCCTGCCCCTGCCCTGCCCCTGCCCCTGCCCCTGCCCCTGCCCCTGCCCCTGTCCCTCATCCCCGGCCTTCCGGTCCGCTGTGACGCATGGCGTCCCAGTGGACCAGCGTCGCACCATCGGCGTGGTCGCGCGGAGGTTGCGGGGAGGGCTGCGACCACACCGATGGCACGCCGGCGGCCTGCCTCGTAGCCGGGAGAGCAGATTTCATCGCGCTCCCCGAGGGAGGCCCCCATCCGCGAATCCTCGACAGCACGCGGGCTGGGTGCCTGGCTCACTTTTCGTCGCGAAAAGGTGCCTGGCACCCCTCCCATAGCCCATCGCGCCGCCGGATCGGAAGAGCTACCGCATCAACACCGACACCACCAACCCGATCGCGGTCAAGCTGTTCGTCGCGAGATTCCACGCGACGTTGGCTCCCATCGCTGGGATGGGCACCGGCTGATCGGTGTCGCTGAAGGCCCACCGGAGCGGTTTGACGAGCAGGAACGATGGGAGGGCCCCGATCAGGGCCGGCGGCGGCAGCCAGCCGATGACCACCGAAACGATGATGGCGACCGGCGTCGCGATGGCGGCGGCGGCGTAGACCAGCGCGGCGGGTCGGCGGCCGAGGAGGATCACGAGGTTCTTGCGCCCGCCCTTGCGATCGGCCTTCTCGTCGGGGAACTCGTTGAGCAGCAACAGGTTGAAGGTCATGAAGAATGCCGGGATCGAGGCCGCAATGGCGGCTCGGCTCCAGCTGCCGTCCTGGACCAGGGCGGTGCCGATGACCGGTCCGGCGCCGAGGCCGAACCCGGCGGCGATCTCACCGATCCCCATTCGCGCCAGGATATCGGTGTAGGCGAGGACGCTCACCGCGCCGAGGACCATGATGGGAACCAGGGCCGTACCGATGCGAGGGATGAACCAGAGACCGATCCCGAGCCCGATGGCGGAGCACACGAGACCGAAACCGAGGGCGGTTCGGCTGCTCATGCCCCCCGATGGCAGGGTGCCGCTGCCGCCGGAAAAAGGGGTGCGTTCGGTTTCGAGGTCGATGCCTGTGCGCATGTCGGACCACTCGTTGAGGATATTGACCGCCATATGGAGGACCACCAACCCGATGAGGGCCAGAATGGTATGCAGCCAAGAGAAGTGGCCATCCCAGTCGGAGGCCGCCGCGCCACTCGCCACCAGCGTGGGTGGGAGCAGCAGGAAGGGGGCGCGCGCAACACCGGCAAAGTCTTTGATCTGAGCCATGAATTCCTCCCGACGCCAACCCTACAATCCTACATCTGAACGGCGCGTCCTCGAAAGGACGCTCGCCGGCAACTTTCACTTCGTGTGGTAGCATCTTTGCGATGCCGCATCGCCCCCGACTGATACCGTTGCTGACCACGGTTCTGGTGATCCAGAGCATGGTGGCAGCGCTGCCCCACACCCACGCTTCAGCGGTGGATGGTCAGGCTCTGGCAGGCTACCTCGCACATTGGTGCGACCCACCACTGTCTCGCCTGTTCGGTGCAGGCGCCGGTGGTCGAGCCGACCGCTGAAGTTGGCGGTGCGGCGTGCTTGACGACGACCATTCCGGTCTCGATCGACTGCGAAACGAGCAACGATCTTTCCATTGATTCAACCTGCAGTCCTCGCGGACCGCCGCGGATCGTCTGATCAGATCTGTTTCCTGATCGACGACGATCCACCGGTGTGAGCCACTTGCTCACCCCCAGCCCGCGAGGAGAACCAATCCATGTTGCAATCCAGAATCGTGGCCGCAGTGGCGATGGCTGTCGTCCTGTTTGGGTTCGCGAACCCGGGGCCCGTGGTTGCCGCTGACTCGGCTGCGCTTTCGGGCTTCATCGTTTCTGCCGGAGGCGAACCGGTCGCCGGAGCCGAAGTCAGCCTTCCCGAGCTCCGACGCACGACCCACACCGATGATGAAGGCCGATTCAGGTTTGAAGGACTGCCGCCCGGCGAGTACCTCGTCAGCGTTTCCAGTCTTCGAGCCGGAGGTGCCGTCCAGCGAGTCGCGATCACGGCAGCGTCCTCCGATCCCATCAACATCACCCTCGACAAGCTGGTCCATTCCCAGGGCATCACCGTCACCGCGGCAGGCGTCGCTCGCGGCCTCGGAGAGGTCGTCCAGCCGGTCGACGTCCTCGGTGGTGAAGACCTCGTCCTGCGCCGGCAGTCCACCCTGGGCGAGACCCTGGCTCAACAGCCCGGTGTGACCGCGAGTACCTACGGCCAGGGCTCTTCCCGGCCGGTGATCCGCGGCCTCGGCGCCGATCGCATCAGGATCCTCGAGAATGGGCTCGACACCGGTGACGTCTCGTCCATCGGACCCGACCACGCCGTGGCCATGGATCCCCTCGCCGCCGAACAGATCGAGGTGGTGCGGGGCCCGGCGGCGGTTCTGTGGGGGGCCAACGCCATCGGGGGCGTGGTCAACGTCCTCGATGGTCGGGTTCCCGACAAGCCCGCGACCGCGCCGGTTGCTGCTGCGGTCGAACTCGAGTACGGGTCGAATGCAAACAAGAAGTCAGGCGCCGCCAAGCTCGACGGCGGAGTTGGCCACTTCGCCTGGCATCTTGATCTCTATTCGCGCGATCAGGACGACTACTCCAGCCCCGCCGAGCGACCGGGCCACGAGGGCGAGCCGGAAACCGGAGCGGTGGAAAACTCGTGGGCCGATGCGCAGGGGGCGACCGTCGGCGGATCGTACGTCGCCGACCGAGGGTTCATCGGCATCGCTCTCGGCGGCTACGAGACCGAGTACGGCATTCCCGGTCATCACCATCACCACCACGACGGCGAAACCGAGCCGTCGAAGGAGGACCACGAGGAAGAGGAGCCGGGAGTATTCGCCGTTCTCGAGCAGCGGCGGGTCGATCTCCACGGCCAACTCGATGACCCCTTCCGCGGCTTTTCGTCCCTCAAGCTGTCGGCCGGTCTGCGAGACTACAACCACCAGGAGATGGAGGGTGATGAACTCGGCACCCGTTTCGACAATCGGTGGACCGAAGCTCGGCTCGATCTCGGCAACGAGCGCTTTCTCGGATTCACCGGGACCCTGGGTCTGCAGTTCGTTGATCGCGAGTTCGCCGCCGCCGGAGAAGAGGCCTTTGTCGAGCCGACCGACACCACCAAGCTCGGCGCGTATGTTTTCGAACAGACGGCCGTCGATCCCGTCGGTTTCCAGTTCGGTCTGCGGTTTGACAATCAGGACACGCGCTCGACGGACCCGGAACTGCCCGACCGCGACTTCCAGACCTGGACCGCGTCGGTGGGCGTGGTCTGGGACTTTCTCGATCACTGGGGGCTGACCGCCAGCCTCAACCGGCCTGAACGTGCGCCGACACCGGAGGAGCTCTACGCCGATGGCCCGCACGCCGCCACCTCCGCCTATGAGGTCGGCGATCCGGGTCTCGAGACCGAGGTGGGCCACGGTGTCGAAGCCTCTCTGAGAGTCGAGTACCCGCGTTTCGAGACGACCCTCTCGGCGTTCGCCACGAGGTACTCGAACTTGTCTATTTGGCCGAATCCGGCGAAGAGATCGATGGCCTCGAGGTCTTTCAGTTCTCCCAGGATGACGCCGAATTCACCGGTTTCGAGCTCCACGGTCACTTCGAAGTCCTCCACACCGGCACCAACCATCTCCATCTCGGGTTCTCCTACGATCAGGTCGACGCCGAATTCCGGACAACGGCCGAACCGCTGCCCCGGATCCCGCCGCGTCGCGGCCGGTTGGCGCTGATCTTCATGGGTGAAAGGATGGATACCAGAATCGAGGGGTGGTGGGTCGGCGATCAGAATCGGGTCGCGGAACACGAGAGCCCGACCCCAGGCTATGCGATGCTCAACGCCAGCGTCAGCACCAGGATCTTCGCAGGCAAGACCGTGCACGAGTTCATTCTGCGTGGCCGAAATCTGACCGACGCAGCAGCCTACAACCACGTCTCGTTCCTCAAGTTCGCCGCCCCGCTGCCGGGGCGTGACGTGGCCCTGGTTTACCGCCTATTGCTGTAGCGAGGTCACGCCTCGAAAGAAGGCGGACCCGGTGCCTGGCATCCATCTTTGTTCGCCGCGAACAAAGATGCGTGCCTGCGCACCGCTCCCATCACCTATCCGGCCAAGCTGATCGCGTGCCTGGCTCTCTTTTCGCCGCGAAAAGGTGCATGGCACCCCTTCCATCGCGCCCCCGGGAGGGAACAGAGGCTCACTCTTTCTCGTGCGGCTCGATCTGAACGACGACGTCGGCCACCATCGGACCGTGCTCGAGGAGATCGGTTTTGACCTCGCGGGCGATGGAGAATCCGTCGGCGACACTGAGATCGGCATCGACCTCGATATGGATGTCCACCGCGAGTTCGGAGCCGATGTAGCGGGTGCGTAGGGCATGGACGGCTTGAACGCCGTCGACTTCGAGCGCCAGAAGTTCCAGTTCCCTACGGTGCGCTCTTGGTGCGCCGGCGTCGGCGAGCTGATCGATGGCCGGTCGGATGATCCGGAATGCGGCGTGGAGAACAAAGACCGCGACGACCAGCGCGCCGATCCGGTCGACGACGGCGAGCCGGTGATCGACCATGGCCACCGAAACCGCGATCGCCACCGGCACCGAGGAAAGGGCGTCGGTTCGGTGGTGCCAGGCATTGGCGATGATTGCTGACGATCTTGTCGACCTGCCGATCCTCAGGGTCCAGCGGTAGAGGGCTTCCTTGACTCCGATGGAGAGCACCGCCGCGGCGAGAGCAATGGTGGAAGGGGGGTGGGATGGCTTGCCAAAGGACCTGATCGCGTCCCACCCGATGCCGACGGCTGCCGCCGCCACAGTGAGGCCGATAAACACGGTGATGAGAGTTTCGAATCGTCGATGACCGTGAGGGTGCTGTTCATCGGCCGGGGCCGACCAGTAACGAACACCGAGAATCAGGGCGATATCCGTGACGGTGTCGGACAGAGAGTGAATCGCGTCGGCCACCACCGCCTGGCTGTTCCCGAGCACACCCGCAGCCAGCTTGGCCGCGACGAGTACCAGGTTGACGATCAGGCCGACCCAGCCGGCGACTCTCACCTGGGAAACCCTGGATGCCATGGTTGCGGTTTCCATGGTCGAGATCATAACATCATGAATCTATCAATAACTATTCTCAGAATCATATAGTTCCTCGATATCGCTGTGATGCTCAGGGTTGGGGTTCGATGCGGACCTCGTCGCCGACGTGCAGCTCCCCCATCTCAAGGTGCACCAGGTTCTGACCGAAGAGGACCTTGCCGGCAACGCTGCGATACCCCGCGAGGGTGCGGAGCGGTTCTGGAGAGCGGGCGCCGCTTTTCTGGTCGGTGGTGACCACGACACAGCGGGCGCACGGTTTCGCTACCCGAAACCCCACCTCGCCGATGGTGATCTCGGCCCAACGGTCTTCGGCGTGAGCTTCGCAGCCATCGATGATGATGTTGGCCCGGAACCGATCGGCGGGCACCGGTTCGACGAGGCGAACGTTGAGCTCCTTTACCGAGGCCTGTGAAATGAGAAGAAAGGGAAAGCCGTCGGCAAACGCGACCCGGTCGCCCTCCTCGGCAAAACGCCTGTCCACCTGGCGGACACCCGCATTCGGTTGTCGTACCAACTCACACGGGGATCCGAGCAAGGACGAGAACCACTCGGCCGCGTCGGGGCCCGCACTCACGGCCCCGCAGCGGTCGGTCCAGACCGTGACCGACCGCTCATTGCCTTCGGGCTCGCCGACCGAGACTTCGAGCCGGGGTCGGTCGTGAGCTTCGAGGATCAGGTGATCGCTCTCGATGCGAGTGCAGACCCTGGCCAGAACCGGGTATGACCGCTGGCTGAGAAAGCCCCCATCGGGAGCGACCACCATCCACTGACGATCGTATCGGAAACCGGTCGGCACGACGGCAGCGCTGTCCACGCTGATCCCCCGGCACGATTTGACCGGGTAGATGTGGAGGGACCGGACCGTGATCATTCGGGGCGCGAAGCCTCATCCAGTTTGACTTCGCGCTGCAGCTCGATCATCTTTTCGCTGCCGCTGCCGCTGCCGCTGCCGCTGCCGCTGCCGCTGCCGCTGCCGCTGCCGCTGCCGCTGCCGCTATTGGACTCGAATTCGGCCTCGGGTCCCGTCCCTGCCTCGGCCCCCGCCTCGGACTCAGACCCGGGATCATCGGGCACGATCCGGTCAAAAACATAGCCGCCCTTGACCGCACCCCAGACCTGGCTGCCGTCATCGGCAAAACCGCGGTCCCAACTGACGATGCCATCGGGCGTGACGATGACCTCCGAGGTGGAGTAGGCAGCACCACGCAGTGTGCCGGTACACAGCGAAGCGAGGGTCGAGCCGATAAAGCTGTCGCCGCGACGGCGGAGCAGGATGGAGCAGCCGTCCCTCTCCTCGAGATCATCCGGTGAGAGCTTTGGCAGGGGGTCGTCTGAAATCCAGACACCGATCGCAGCTCCGGGATCGGGCAAGGTGAAGACCTGGGCCTCGAAGAGCCCGGGGACGAGCTCGACGAGTCGGTAGACGCGCTGCCGATACGGACGGTGCGGTTCGTCGCTGACCGCCTGCTCGAGATAGAGCCAATGGCCGTCGGAGCGGTCGCTCCAGATCCGAGCCATATGAAGATCGACGGCGAAGAAATCCGGGTCCTCGGCGGCCTGGACGGCGCTGGAAAACGTACCGATCATCCACGACGCCAAATCATCGAGATCCTGGGTGTTGTCTTCGTCGCCGCGGGCCATCGGCGCGAGCGGAATGAGGACGGCAGCGACGATGAGGCCGAGGATTCTCAAGCAGTTGCGGTGAACGGAAGTCATCATCGGCCCTCCGATTTCGGTGCGCTCGCCGCCCTGACCCGGTCCACCGTCCCGTCGGCGGTGGTGCGGGCGGGATAGGTCCCGAGCACTCGAAGATAGGGACACGTTCGACGAAGGCCGGCCACGGCGAGCGACGCATCGTCGCCGTGAAGCGTGCCCTCGAGGTCGACATAGAAGAGGTACTCCCAGGGTCGGCGGGGAACCGGGCGCGACTCGAGCTTGCTCAGGCTGAGACCGTGTTCGGCAAGGAGATTGAGGCACTCGGCCAGGGCGCCCTGATGGTGGCGGGTCGTGAAGACGAGCGAGGTCTTGGCGGGAATCCGCGGGTCGATGTCGATCTCGATGCCGGAGATGACGACAAAGCGGGTCCAGTTCTCATCCTGATCGGCGATATTCCGGGCCAGCACTTCGAGTTCGTACACCTCGGCCGCTTCCTCGCTCGAAATGGCTGCCTGGGTCGGGTCCGCCAGCCGGGTGACCTCCTGGGCGGCGGCCGCTGTGTCGATGAAGGCGACCTGCTCGACGCGATCGAGCGAAGCGAGGAAATTGGCGCACTGGATGAGCCCCTGGGGGTGGGAGAGAACCCGTCGGATGTCCGTCACCGAGGTTCCGGGGAGCCCCGCCAGACAGTGCCGCACCTGGAGGATTTCCTCGCCGACGATCCGCAGCGGAGTGGCTCGCAGGAGATCGTAGACCTGGTTGATGGAACCCGCGGTGGTGTTCTCAATGGGCAGCACCGCATATCCGACCTTCCCGGTCTCGGCCAGTTCGAGGGCCTCGGCGAAGGTCTCGGTCCCCATGAATTCCATTTCAACCGATCGTGCGGCAAAGTACTTTCGCGCGGCAATGTGAGAGTAGGCGCCGATGGTGCCCTGAAACGAGGCCCGCAGCGCCGCGCCGACCGACCGCTCGACCTGATCGCGGTGGAGCAGGGCTTCCTCCTGGGCCTTGAGGGACATGGCGATGACCTCGCGGAAGATCTCCTGGACTCGGAACTGGTCGATGCCGAGCTCCCTCGCGATGCTCTCGATCCGGGCGAGGAGTTCCGATTCGCGATCGTGGTCGCGGAGGAAGTTCAGCCCTTCCGCCTTGATGCTCGCGATCTCGGCGACGGTATCCAGACGTCGACGCAGGAGCTCGACGATCTGGCGGTCAACACGATCCAAGACTCGGCGGGCGTCGGTCAAATCAGCCATCGGGGTATTGTAGCGTTGGTTTTCCGAACCTTATCCGAGGAATCTCCGTTGTCTTGGACGGAGGAAATGATGAACAAGCTCCGCGTCTCGATCGCGACTGCTCTCATACTGACAGCCTTCTCACCTCTGGCCCTCGGAGCCGGTGCGGCATCGAAGAAGGAAACCAAATCGGTGTCCATCTCCGAGACCAAGGACGGAAACGGTCTGGTGGTCGCCATGTCGGAGGCCCTCGCCCGTTCGTTGCTCGAAGGGATGTTGGGCGCCGATCTCAAATGCGGTTCGGACATCGACGGCGATTTCGCCGCCATGCTCCACAAGCTCGATCGTGGTGGGCGGGGCTCCCGCGCCACCATCCGCGACGACGACGGAGTGATCACCGCACGGCGTTCGGGCAACAGCCTCAAAATCGAACTCGATGACGCCGATGGTGGCGGCGGTCTCCTGGTCAAGATGCCCTGGGCGGTTGCCGAGTGCCTCCTTGACGGCTCAGCCACCCTGAGCGCCAAGGACGCCGGTTCGATCAGGGTCAAGCTCGTCGGGTCCGATGGCGGCAGCTTCGAATTCAAGGTCGACTAAGTCTAGCTAGGGAACCGCCGCGCTCGACCCCTTGGTGTCGCCGTTTTCAAAGCCATCCGCGTAGACGTAACAAGTGTCGATTTCGAGACCGATGATGGCGGCTATCGCCGGCCCCGAAGTCGAGATCGGCCTGTATGAAGAACCGGCCGTCGTCAGCCAGGGCGCCTGAACGTTCTCGACGGCGGGCAGGCCGGCGTCGGTCCATAGGCTGTCCCTGCCATCGGTGGAAGGGCTGAAAATGTACTCACCCAGGTCGCCGATCCCCATGGTGAACTCGGCGCCCGTCAAGACGGCCGGCAGTCCATCGCTGTTCACCCAGATCACGCCGGCGCCGGAGAACACAAAATTTTCGGCTGCGGCGGCGGTGAAGCCGGGATCTTCGGCGCCGTTGACAAAGGGCTGGTTGAGGGTCGTCACGACGCCGGCCCCTCCCGGGGTGGTGTCGCCCATGGCGAGCACCAAGGTCGCCGCGACGATCGCGCCTGCAGGGAATCTGCGGCGTGGTCCCGTCGTTGGTGTCCACGGGCGTTTCCTCGAGTCCGGCGCGATCGAGCTTGGCGGGCAACGAAGTTTTTTCGCTCACCGGGGCAGCGCGACCGCCCAAAGAATCAGCAGCGGGATCGTCAGAAAAAGACGTCGTCTCATTTGTTCCTCGTCACGGTCCCTCCGTTGGTTGTTTTCCGGGTCCATCATCGATGCTCCGCCATATTGTCATGAACGCGAACCGATTTCGTTTGCGAAAGCGATCTTTGAATCAGGCCGGAAGGCCACCCTTTCCCGTGAACCACTCGGGTCCGGCGGCGAGGAGATTGCCGGCGTCGTCCGCGGACACCGGCCGCGAGAACCAGAATCCCTGACCGTGGGGGCAGGCCATCTGGCGCAGGCGGTCGGCCTGCTCGGCGGTTTCGACCCCTTCCGCGACGACACCGATCCCGAGGTTGCTCGCGAGACCCAAGATGGTCTCGACGATGGCTCGTGAGTCCGAACCCTGGCCGAGCCGGCTGACAAAGGAGCGATCGATCTTGAGCTCGTCGTAGTGGAAACGCTGGAGATAGCTCAGCGACGAGTAGCCGGTGCCGAAGTCGTCGATGGAGAGCTGGATCCCGAGCGCCCGCAACTGCTGGAGGTTGTCCAACGCGGTATCGACATGTTCAAGCACCACGTTCTCGGTGACCTCGAGACGGAGGCTCTCGGGCGGCAGCCCGGTGGACTCGAGAATACCCAACAATCGATCGACGATTCCGCGTTTCAGGAAGAGCTTGCCCGAGACATTGACGCTGATGAAGAGCGGCGGATCGACAGGGAACCGATCCTGCCAATGACGAGCCTGGCGGCAGCTTTCCTCGAGGACCCACCAACCGAGGGGTACGATGAGGCCGGTTTCCTCGGCGATGGCGATAAAGCTGTTCGGCGAAACGATGCCGCGTTCACTGTGCATCCACCGTACCAGACCCTCAAAACCGACGATTCGACCGCTCTTGAGATTGACGATGGGCTGATAGTGCATGGCGAAATCATTGTTCTGAACGGCGAGACGAAGTTCGGTCTCGAGTTTGAGCAGCGCGACCGCGCTCTGGTGCATATTCCGGTCGAAGACCTCGTACCTCGCCTTGCCCGCGGCTTTGGCACGGTACATGGCGATATCGGCGTCGCGCATGATCTCATCGGGGGTGCGGTAGCCGGTGGCGCTGTGGGCGATGCCGATGGAGGCGGTGACGAAGACCTCGTGACCGTCGATCGAGAAGGTCATCCCGAGCAGTTCCTGGATCCGCTCGGCGACATGGATCGCGCCCGGAATGTCGTTGATTCGATTGAGAAGAATCGCGAACTCATCGCCGCCGATGCGGGCGACGGTGTCGCCGGGCCGGAGATAGTGTTCGAGGCGTTGCGCGATGCCCTTGAGCAGCTTGTCGCCGAGGGGGTGACCGAGACTGTCGTTGACGTTCTTGAAGCGGTCGAGGTCGAAGAAGAGAACGGCAAACTGGTTGGTGGGAGTGCGTTCGTAATCGGCCATGGAACACGCGAGGCGATCCATGAACAGAACCCTGTTGGCAAGACAGGTGAGATCATCATGCAGGGCATCGTGTTGGAGTTTCTCCTCCGCAACCTTGCGGGCGGTGATGTCCGATTGCGACCCCGCCATCCTGGACGGCCGGCCGTCGGCACCGCGAACCGCCAATCCGCGGGTCAGGACCCAGAGCCAGTTGCCACTCGCCGACCTCATCCGGTGCTCGAGGCGGAAGTGCTCGGTCTCGCCATCGAGGTGTGCGGTGAGCTTGCGTCGAAACGCAGCCTCGTCGTCGGGGTGAATCCGTTCGAACCACTCGCGCGTGCTCGGGCCGACCTCGAATTCCGAGTAGCCGAGCATTTTCTTCCACCGAGGAGAAAAATAAACGGTGTCCGAACGGAAATCCCAGTCGAATACGCCGTCGTTGGCGCCCTGAACCGCGAGGGCATAGCGTTCCTCGCTATCGCGGAGCGCGTCGTCGGCGGTCTGGCGTGCGATGGCGTAGCGGATCGAGCGCACCAACAACCGCGTGTCGACCTCGCGTTTGACGAGGTAGTCCTGAGCTCCTTCGCGGACCGCGCGGGCCGCGAGGTCATCGTCATCGAGACTCGTGAGGACGATCACGGGGACTCTCGGATCGGCCTCGTGGATACTGAGGAAGGTGTCCAAGCCAAAGCTGTCGGGCAGCGAAAAATCGAGCAGGACGACGTCAAAACGATCTTGTTTCAGACGAGCGACGCCCTTGCCGAGTCGATTTTCGTGGGTGATCACAAAGCCGGATTCGGATGTTTTACTCAGCAGGACATGGATGAGTTGAGCGTCATCGGGACTGTCCTCCACGAGGAGCACCCGGATCCGAGGGTGTTGGCTCATGTGGCTGTCCTCCCGGTTCTGCACTCAAGTGAGGCGTCGTCGACGCTCCCCCTCGTCGCGACCGGATTCGTTCAGTCGTGTGCCGCATCTTCCCCTCCAGAACGTTTTGGCAACGTGAAGACAAAAGTCGATCCGCGGTGTGGTTGGCTTTCGACCCAGATCCGACCACCGTGGCGTTCGACGATTCGTTTGCAAATCGCGAGACCGATTCCCGTACCCGGGTATTCATCCTGGGTGTGGAGGCGCTGGAACATGACAAAGATCCGTTCGGCAGCGTTGGACTCCATCCCGATACCATTATCGCGCACCGACACCTGCCATTCACCGTTGTTACGGGCGGCACTGATGTGGATCCGCGGCGGGCGTGGGCCGACGAACTTGATGGCGTTACTCAGCAGATTGTGCAGCAACTGGTGCACCTGCGCTCCGTCGGCGACCACCGTCGGCAGTTCATCGTGGGTGACGGTAGCCTTGGCTGCAGTGATCTCCTCTTCGAGCTCACCTACCACCCTGTCGAGAACCGAGGTGAGATCCACGGCGCCGAAGTCGCCGCCGCGGGTGTCGACGCGGGCATATCCCAAGACGGCGTCGACCATCTCCTGCATCCGGTCCGCGCCGCGGACGACGCGATCGAGATAGTCCCTGGACTCGTCGTCGAGTTTGTCGCCGACCGAGGTTTCGAGGAGTTCGAGATAGCTCGAGATCATCCCCAGCGGTTGTTGCAGATCGTGCGAGACGACGTATGCGAACTGTTCGAGTTCGGCGTTGGACCGGGCGAGCGCCTGGGAGCGACGGGCGAGCTCGAACTGGGCGGCGTGGAATTCGTCGGTCTCCTCGATGATGCTCTGGACCTGACGGACACCGGTTGGGCCGTCTTCAACGGCCCAGGACGAGATCCGAACCCACATCAGAGTTCGATCGGTTCGCCGAAGTTGCACATCGAGGTTGCCGACAGAGAGTGATTCTTCGAGTTGGGAGCGCCAGTTCGAAGCCGCCGTGGGCTGGGCAAAGAACTCGGTGAAGGAACGCCGGCTCATGGCCTCGGGGCTGGCAAGTCCGAGCATCGCCGCAAACGCCGGGTTGGCCTCGAGGATCTCACCGCTTGGGGTCGAAACCACGACACCAACGGGCAGACCCTCGACGAGGCGTCGGTAGGGCGCGTCCTTGGCCGTGGCCAGAGCACGCCGGCGGGCGCGGAAGAGCGCGGCACGAACCGCGGACGGCAACTCGACGAAGCCCTCGCTGGATTTGGGGACATAACCGTCGACGTGAAGCCGGAGGGCGTCGTTCCACAGTTCGGTTCCCGCCGAGGCGGTGAAGAGGATGATGGGGCATTCGGGGCGAAGATCCCGAATCAACTCGACGACTTCGAGACCGTCGCTCCACTCGAGATCCACTTCTGCGATGACCAGACCGAAGAGACCGGCCGCCATCGCGGCGGAGAACTGGGCGGCGGAGCCGATCTGATCGATGTCGACGCGCTCGAACTCGCCAGTCAACACCACCGAAGCGAGTTCCCGGTCCCCCTCGCGGTCGTCGATCAATAGGATTCGTGGAAGGCTGCTCATGTCCCCCGTGCCGGGCCTGCTGATCGGTCGAATCCGCGATCTGTCACCGGCCCTCCTCGGTGGAGATCATTACGTGATCCCGATCACAAACTCTGATGCGCGGATTATAACATGAGGGTTGGTTTTGAGGGATGGTCCACCCTCAAGTGTCTGATTGCAAGAGATTCATCTCAATATGAGGATATTCGTCAAACGGCGAATAAACACCCGCAACACGGAATTCGTTGGTGAAGGTCGGGTGTCGATGTCGGTTTCTCAAGCGACCTTTGAACTTGATTCGGCCATCGTAGCGCTTCAACCGATCGCGGGTGGCGTGCCTGCGGGCTTGGAGGTCCGGCCCTTGTCGATGGCGAGCCTCAGCGTTTTTGCCAGGTCGGCGAGGCGGTACGGTTTGACGGCCACGCCCGAGAATCCGTGCTCGCGGTAGTTGGCCATCACCGGGTCGGTCGAATACCCGCTCGAGACGATGGCCTTGACCTCGGGGTCGATGGCGAGCAGCCGGGTCATGGTCTCGCGCCCGCCGACGCCTTCGGGAACCGTGAGGTCGAGAACGACCGCGTCGTAGGGGTGGCCTTCCTCCATGGCCCGGGTGTAAAGCGTGATGGCTTCAGAACCGTCGGCCGCTGTGCCGACCTCGTAGCCGATGGTCTCGAGGAGTTCCGCCGCCGCCGATCGGACCGCCTCGTCGTCGTCCATGATCAGAAGTCTGCCGTGGCCGTGCATGGAATCCTCGCCGCCGACAGTTCCTATGAGGTGCTCTTCTTCGGATGCAGGCACATAGACCGAGAACCTCGATCCCTGATCCGGTTGCGAATGAACGACGATGGCGCCGCCATGGCTGCGGACGATGGAGAACGCCGTCGCGAGACCGAGACCGCTGCTTCCCTTCTTGGTGGTAAAAAAGGGATCGAAGATGCTCTCGAGTTCTTCTTCCGGGATGCCCATGCCGGTGTCGACGACTTCGATCCGAAGGTACCGACCGGCCTCGAGAGTCGACACATCCCCATCGACGAGGTGGAGGTTGTCGCTGGTGACGGAAACCGTGCCGCCCTGGGGCATGGCTTGAATCGCGTTGGTCACAAGGTTCTGGATGACCTGGAAGATCTGCCCCTCATCGACCTCGACCGGCCAGAGATCGGGGTTGGATCGATGGTCGTAGTGGCAGTTGCCGCCGCGGGCCGCTGTCGCCGTGGCCTCTTCGATCAGCCGACCAACGGAGGCGACCTTTCGGATCGGTCGCCCGCCCTTGGAAAAGGTGAGCAGCTGTTGCGTCAGGCTCGTGGCGCGAAGGCAGACCTCTTCCGCCTCGTTGAGCCGGCGCAGGGTTTCCTCCGACCCCGCAGATGTTCTCTTCGCCAGGCTGATGTTGCTCAGGATCGCCATGAGCATGTTGTTGAAATCGTGTGCGATGCCCCCGGCGAGCACGCCGAGGCTTTCGAGCTTCTGGCTCTGTTGCAGTTGATGTGCCAGCCGGCGGCGGTCCTCTTCGGCCCGATTGCGGTCGGAGACATCCATGGCGATCCCCTCGATGAGTTCGCCGCCGTTGTTGCCGTCGTCGATCCTCCCGGCGTTGAGGAGAATCGTCACCGACTCCCCATTCCGCATGATCATGGTGAACTCGCGATTGTGGAGTTCACGTTTGAAGGTGAGTTCCTTGAGAAAGAGGCCGATCTCCTCGGGAGATCCGGCGAGGTCAGCGATGGACCGGCCACTGAGGTCGTCGGTGTCGTTGTAACCGAGCATCGCTGCGAACGCCCGATTGGTCGTGCTGATGGTGCCGTTGAGGTCGGCTTGAAACACCCCGGCGAGATTTCGTTCGAAGAGGAGACGATAGCGTTCGATGCTCCGCAGCAGCGCCGCATCCGCACGCTGCCGATCGTGGATTTCCCGCCGTTTGCTGAGAACCCGATGCCATCCTGCGGCAGCCATGATCGCGAGCAGGACCACGACGATGATCAGCGATATGCGCCACAGGCTATTGTGGCGTAGAGCCAACGCCTGGAGTTCGTTGTTCTTTCGCAGCAGTTCGATTTCGGTGGTTCTCTCCCTCGCCTCGTACTCCGCCTGGAATTCCGCGAATTCGCTGAGGACTTCGGATTTGACGAGTTCCCTTTCGATTTCCCGGGCCTGGGTTTGGTACTCCATCGCCGCTTTTGTGTCGCCGGCGGCGATCTGGGCGACGATCATGGCATCGAGAGCCACGACTTCGCGACCCTTCATCCCCAGCCTGTGAACGAGTTCGAGGCTCTCGGTGGCCGCGGTGATCGCGGCTGAGGTCTGCCCGAGCGCGGCGAGGATCTCGGTCTCGATGGCCAGACAGGCGACGATCTCGGGTTCGAGATCCAGACGTCGAACGATCTCGAGGGCGTCGTTGATGTGGGCACGCGCCTCGCGATCTCGACCCACGGCGTGGAGGGCTGCGGCGAGACTGCGGTGGGACAGCGCGACGCGGAGTTCGCTACCCTCGGCCAGGCGCAACCTCAGCGCCTCCTCGTGGACTCTGATGGCCTCGCCGGAGTTGCCCTGGAGGTGTTTGATGTCGCCAATGTTGGACAAGATATCGGCGACCCCGTTGGTCTCTCCGAGTTCGGCTTTGATGACTCGTGCGCGTTGCAGGTACTCGAGAGCGGGTTGGTGATCTCCGAGGTACATGTGGGCGACGCCGATGTTGTTGAGCAGGATCGCCTCGGCGGTCTTGTCGCCTGCCTTGACCCGTCCCTCGAGGGCGCGAGAAGAAGTCTCGATGGCGGCGTCGAAGTCGCCCTGATGGAGACGAATCGCAGCTTGTATGTTTTGAAAAACCCATGAACGATCGGGGTTGCCGGCGACGCTCGGCAACGCGAGCGCCCGACGGCAGGCGGTCTCGCTCTCGGCAAAATGGCCGAGGTGGAAGCTGGCGCGCGCGAGGTCGGCGAGGCTCTGGGATTGAATATCTTCTCTTCCGACCTGCTCGGCGAAATCGGCCGCGGCGCGCAGCTCGACCACCGCCTCGTTGAGTTGTTCATTGACCCTGAGAGCCAGGCCGAGCCCGCTTCGGATTTCAGCCGCGAGGGCAGGCTGATCTTTGCCCGGGTGGGTGGCGAGGACCTGGCGAGCGAGTTGGATGTACTCAGTCGGGTCGTCTTCCGGAGAGAGGGTTCGAAGCTGTGCAAGGCCGTCATCAGCCGTCAAGGTCGGGACGACCGCGCCCGGCTGGTCGACGGCTCGCTCGGACCCGGCATCGAGGGACCCGGCCGGCGCCAAGGCGATGACAAACCAGAACGAACAAAGGAGCCCAAAGAGCGCCCGGCGAGTTCGGGCTCTGCGTCGGCTCCGGTTTCTTTGGGTCATGCTCCCTTCCCCTTCAGTTGCACCACTGTTCAGTGTATCGCACATCCATCGCCGCGAGCGATCGTGGCCGGCCTGCTGAGTCCTCGTCCGGTGTAGACTGAATGCCCGATTTGGAGGTGCCATGGCCATCGACCCGAAGCTGCTTGAAATTCTCGTCTGTCCGGTTGACAAGACCCCGCTCGAGGTCGTTGAGTTGCCGGGCGAGATCTGCGCCCGCCTGGTGGAGAAATACCGCGAGCAGTTCAAGGATGAGGACCCCGTGGTCGAGGTTGGACTGGCTTCTCCTGCGGGCCGGGTCTATCCGGTGGTTTCCGGGATCCCCGTGATGCTTGCTGACGAAGCGCTTTCCCGAGCCGAGATCGACGGCTGAGAGTCGCTCGTGGAACGCTCCGTGGGTTGACTGGCAGAGTTGGGAACCGGACCGCCGAGGTCGCGTCGTGAATGACCGAGTCTTCAGCCCGTCAGGCCTCATCGCCGAGGTCAACTCGCTTCTCGAGAGCGGATTCTCGGGGATCTCGGTCGAGGGCGAAATCACCAACGCCAGCACCTCCGGACGGGGACATATCTACTTCACCCTCAAGGACGACCACGCCAATCTCGACTGTGTGATGTGGGCCTCGCGGGCAGGTAAACTCAGGTTTGATCTCGAGGATGGCCTCGCGGTCCGAGTCCGGGGTTCGCTGACGATCTACCGGCAGCGAGGTCGTTTCCAACTCGTGGTCACCGCCGTTGAACCGCAGGGAATCGGCGCCCTTCAGCTCGCCTTCGAACAGCTCAAAAAGCGACTCGATGCCGAGGGACTGTTTTCGCCGGAGCGCAAACGGCCCATGCCCGCCCTGCCCAATCGAGTCGGGATCGTGACATCCGCGACCGGGGCCGCCCTGCAGGACATGCTCAAGGTCCTGCGCCGCCTCCCCCACCTCGAGGTGGTGGTGGCTCCGACCCCGGTGCAGGGCGATGGCGCGGCCGGAGAGATCGCCGACGCCATTGATCGTCTTGCTGCCAGTGGTCTCGTTGACCTGATCATCGTCGGCCGGGGCGGCGGCAGCCTCGAAGACCTCTGGGCGTTCAACGAGGAACCCGTGGCGCGGGCCATCGCGGCGTGTCCGGTGCCGGTCATTTCCGCCGTCGGACACGAGGTGGACTTCACCATCGCCGATTTTGTCGCTGATTTGAGGGCGGCCACCCCGACCCAGGCTGCGGAGCTCGTTGCGAGTCGGCTCGAGGACCAGGATCGACGTCTCAGCGGGGCCGTTGCGGCTCTCGACCGCGATCTCCGCCGCCACCTGGCGATGGCGCGTTCGCGTCTCGGTGGTCTCGAAGGCTCCCGCGGCCTCGCCCGGGTGCCGCATCGGCTCAGGCTGTTGCGAGACCGCCTGGATCGGACCCGGCGGTTGGGACCGGCGCTGCGCGGGATGACCGACCGAGCGCGGGCCCGCCTTGTCCGGGCTGAGGCGGTGCTCGCGAGGGTGCCGGCGAGAATCGCCGCCGGCGGCCACCGCCGGTTGCTTGCCAGCAGGCGCGAACAGATGGCTCAGCTCATGCGATCGAGGCTCCAGCAATCGGCGGGCGAGCTCGCAGCCAAACAGAGAGCCCTCGAAAACCTCAGTCCGAGGCGCGTGCTCGAACGTGGCTACTCCATCACCACGATCACGGGGACAAAAAAACCGATCAAGGACCCCGCCGAAGTCCGAACCGGTCAGATCCTTCTGACCCGGCTCGCCGGCGGAGAAATCCAATCGTTGGTTGCCGATCGCTCATCACGCCGGCCCCCGGCTACGGCCCCCGCCGATCACCAACCGTCGCTCTTCGGCGACCCTTCTGACCAACCGGGAGACCGAGATGGCACCGACTAAGAAAACAGACAAGGATGAGCGCTTCGAGGATCAACTCGAGCGACTTGAGGGAATCGTCGCCAGTTTGGAGGACGAGACCGTGGGCCTCGAGGAGGCCCTCGGGCTCTTCGAGGATGGGATGAAGCTGGCCAAGAGCTGCCGCGCTCGTCTCGAGGATGTCGAGAACCGGGTCCGTCAACTGCTCCAGACCGAGGAGGGTGAGGAACCCGCAACCGCGCCCTTGGAGAGTGACGGAAAGACCGACCCCGATGAGGAGCCGGTCTGGTGATCGACCATAACCTCGATCCTGAACGCGAGACCGTCGAATCGGCACTGACGCGGCTGTTGCCCGTCGATGCCTGGCCCGAGCGGCTTCATCGCGCCATGGCGCACGCGGTCTTTGCCGGCGGCAAGAGGGTGCGGCCCATCCTGGCCCGCGTCGCCCATCGCGCCGCCGGGTCCGATCCCGATGCCATCACTGAAGCGGCGTGCGGCCTCGAGTTCATCCACACTTACTCTTTGATCCACGACGATCTGCCGGCGTTTGACGACGATGTCCTGAGGCGCGGCAAACCGACGGTTCATGTCGCCTTCGATGAGGCCACGGCCATCCTCGCCGGAGATGCGCTGCTCACCGAGGGACTGCTTGTCCTGGCCCGCTACCCCCGCGGAGCCGAATGGGCTTCTCGACGCGCCGATGCCGTCGAGCTCGTCGCCGAAGCGGTGTCGGCGCGGGGGATGGTCGGCGGTCAGATGGAAGACCTCGAGGCCACCGGTCAGGTGGAGAGCCTGAGTGAAGACCCGAAACTCCGGCTCGACCGCATCCACCGCGCCAAGACCGGCTGTCTTCTGGCGGCGTCGGTCGAGCTCGGAGCGGTCCTGGCCGGGGTCAGCGACGATGATCGCGGTTTGTTCGCCGACTTCGGAGCCGGACTCGGTCTCGCGTTTCAGATTGCCGACGACATTCTCGACTCCACCGCCTCGGCTCGGGATCTCGGGAAGTCCCCGGGAAAGGACGCCGAGGCCGGTAAGCTCACCTATGTCACACTTTATGGTCTCGAGAACGCCCGAAGGCGACTCACCGACCTCGAGGAGCGGCTGGGGGCTCAGGCCGCCGAAATCGAGGGACCGGGTGGCGATCTCGCCGCCATTGCCCGGTACGTCGCGCGAAGGCGGAGTTGAGCCCCGGATGATTGAGCGGTTCAGGCTCGATGTTGCGGTTGCCGAGCGTGGATTGGCGCCCTCCCGCGCCCGCGCCCAGGCTTTGATCCTTGCCGGCAAGGTGACGGTGAACGGTCAGGCCGTGACCAAAGCCGGAGCCCAGGTGACGGCCGACGCCATCATCGAAGTAGCCGAACCCGATCATCCCTACGCCTCCCGCGGCGCGCTCAAGCTCGAGGCTGCCCTCGACGCCTTCGGCATCGATCCCGCGGGGCTCGATTGCCTCGATGTCGGAGCATCCACCGGAGGGTTCACCGACCTCTTGCTCGCGAGGGGAGCACGAAGGGTCATCGCGCTCGATGTCGGTCGCGGGCAGCTCGATTGGAGGCTTCGAACCGACGATCGCGTGACGGTCATGGAGGGGATCAACGCGCGCCACCTCTCCCCCGATGATCTGCCGTTCAAGGTGGGTATCGCGACCATGGATCTGAGCTTCATCTCGCTGCGACTCGTGGCGCCGGCGCTGCTGCCCCATCTCGAACCGAGGGCCTTTCTCGTGTGTCTGGTCAAACCCCAATTCGAGGCCGGGCGGAGCCAGGTCGGCAAGGGCGGTATCGTCCGCGACGAGGATGTGCGTCGTCGGGTCATCGACGGCACCGTCGCCGCCATCACCGAGTTCGGTTTCGAGCTCATCGGCGTCATCCCCTCACCCATCCGGGGCCAGAAGGGCAACCAGGAGGAACTCGCCGTCTTCCGGGTGCGCGAGACGCCTTCCAGGTAGGACCCTTTGTTGTTGCCGGTGTGGCATGTGAACCGCAAAGGCCGCGAAGGTCGGACGCAAAGAACGCAAAGCCATTGCATGGTTGAGTCATCGCACCAGCGAACGGAGAAATCGCAGACTGCGCAGATGGAAGCAGATTCGATCGACCATTGGCGGAGGCGTTTGACGGTGGACCGCGTTCAGGGATTCGAGCAGCGAGGACGAGATCAATGCCCACTCAATGATTTCGATGCCCTTTGCGATCTTCGCGTGAGATGTACGTTGCGCCCTTTGCGGTTCACTCACCGTTGAAGCCTCGAATGCGGCTACTGCGAAACTCCAAGCTGATCGAGCAACGAGTATCCGCGCTATCATCCACCTTCGATGGAGGTCGGATGAGCTCTGAAATGACGGTGAGTTTTCCCGGTGGCAAGAAGGTCACGGCGCACTACGACGGTTTTGAGATTGCCACCGATCAGGGTGTCGATTCCGGTGGTGCCGGCACTGCGCCCGAACCTTACGATCTCTTCCTCGCCTCGTTGGCCACCTGCGCCGGCTATTACGTGCTCAAGTTCTGCGAGGGCCGCGAGATCTCGACCGACGGCGTCTCCCTCCACCAAAGCTGGGAACGCGCCGAGGACAAAAAGCTCGTCCGAGTCGTCATCCGCATCCAGGTTCCGCCCGAATTCCCGGCCAAGTACCACAAGGCCCTCGTCCGCGCCGCCAACACCTGCGCGGTGAAGAAGACACTTCAGGATCCGCCGGAGATCACGACCGAGACGGTCGTGATCTGAATTCTGAATTTTCAATTTTGAATTCTTAATTACCATCGCACGTTGTCTTCGGGAGGAATAGTAAACTTCTGCGATGCAATTGAGAATTCAGAATTCAAAATTAAGAATTGATCAGAGCTTGTCCGCTCGTGTCGAAATCGGTCCACGGTAGTTGTGGACGAGCCTGACCTGCGCGACCTCGGGGCCGAAGCCCTTGTAGGTCTCCTTGATCCGGGTCAGCGCGTTGGACCGCCAGTCGACGTAGGGATTGTCGATCTGGATCGGGTCGAGACAGCCCGCCAGGGCGACCTTCGACGACGCGCAGAATCGCGACATGAGGGTCTTGGCGAGGTGGCGGTCGCCATTCTGGAGTTCGTCGACGAGGACGATGGAGCGCTCGATATCGAGACCGCGCAGCATCGAGGTCGAGACCATGGTGAGTCGGTCGGTCGACTGGAGCTCGTCGAGGAAATCGTGTTCGTTGGCCAGTGACAGCGACCGCACCGCCTGGAAGAACGGTTCGAGCCACGGGCTCAGTTTGGATTCGTAGTCACCCGGCAGATACCCGAGGTCGTACTGGCTCGAGGCGTGTTCGGGCCGCAGCAGGAGCATGCCGTGATCGTAACCGTAGTCGGGGGCGAGCGGTTGGGATGTCGGCGCCACCCGCCATGTGGTGGGTTGGCCGATGAGCATGTAGAGCCCGGTGGCCACCATCATCCGGGTTTTTCCGGACCCGGCGGGCCCGTCGAGCACGACGAGTTGGACGTCCGGGTCGAGGAGGAATTCCATCGCCAGGATCTGCTGTGGGTCGCGGGGCGCAAAACCGAGGATCGGCCGGGGTCGGTAGTCCTTGCGTTTGCGGTCCCAGTACTGGGCGTATTTGAGATCCTCGACCCTGCCGGTGTCGGCATTGACCCGGCCGAGGACGGTGTGTTCACCGCAGGCAAGAACGACGCCCATGTTCCACAGGTACTCGACCGGCTCGGAGACCTTCACCTTGTCGAGGGAGAGTGATCGCTCGCCCGGGGCGCCGCTGTCGATGAAATCCTGCAGGGCGTTCTCGTCGATTCCACCGCAGACGAGTCCCCGGTAGATCTCATCGACATTGTCGAGGGTGACCTTGCCGTAGCGGAGATTCTCGGCCGCCATCCCGAGCGCGTCGCACTTGAGCAGGAGGTTGGAATCCTCCGAGATCACGACCACCTGATAATGGGGCTGGCCATTGGATTTGGCGACTTCGGCGATGCGGTGGGCGCTGGCAAGGATGTGATTGTCGCCCGACTCGGAGGGATAGGGATCCATGGTGGAGTTGTCGGGCTCCCAGGTCAGCAGCCCGCCGGATGGGGTTCGGTTGAACTCCTCCGGGCTGGCCTGGTGCTGGAGGAGACGATCGACACCGTGGTGGATGAGATCCTGCCGACGGTACTCGAGCATCTTTCGGGTCACGAGGCGGGCGGCGTTGCGAACACCGTCGGACTTGGAGCGAGAACTCTGGAGCCGCCCGAGTTCCTCGATGACCTTGTGCATGAGAACGACGATGTTCCCGTCCATGAGAAGACGGTCGAGCGCGTCGGGATTTTCGATCAGCGCCGAAGTATCGGGGATATAGACCGTGCCTGAAAGATCGTCCGCAGTGATGTGCATTGCCAAACCCAGTCTACCATTCTGGAACGAGATTCTTTCCTATCGATTTGTTGAGGCTGAACCCGGAGAGGTTTTCACACTTCGTTTGAACCCCCGATGAAGCGGTAAGATCCTCCTGATGCCGAAATCGCACCCTGTCCTTATCGCCAATGGTCCCATCCGTTGGACCGAGGCGTCCGCCGTCCTGGCGGCTGCGGCGAAGCCGCTCCTCGCCGCCGATGGTGGCGCCAACCACCTCGGCCGGATCGGATTGCGGCCCGACGCCGTCATCGGCGACCTCGACTCCATCAGTCCCGGGATCAGGAAATTCATCGGCGAGGAGCGGATGATCCACCGCCCGGATCAGGACCGGACGGATCTCGACAAGGCCCTCGAGTACGCTTTCGACGAGCTCGTCCTCGAAAGGCTCACGGTGTTTGGCGCCACCGGTGGCCGGCTCGACCACGCCGTCGGCAATCTCGGTTTGCTCGCCAAGAGGGCGCTGGGCGAGCGTCTCGTCTTTGCCGCCGACGACCACCGGGTCGTCGCGGTGACGGGAGAGCACGCCTTCAATGCCGAACCCGGTGAGACCTGGTCCTTTTTCACCTTCGACCCTGAGGTGCGGGTCACCCTCGAGGGGGTGAAGTGGGCGATCGCCGATACCGCCATCGATCTCGCCGGGAATCCGTCGATCTCCAACGAGGCGGTCTCGGATCGGGTCACGGTTCGCGCGCAGGGTGGAGCGGTTGTCGTCACGAGGTGGTATCGACAGGAGTTTTGAGTTCTTGGTTTTGAGTTTTGAGTTACATCGCAACATCGCACGTGGACCCCGCCAAAAATCTGAATGAAAACTAAAAACTAAAAACTCAAAACTGGGCTACCTAAGAACCCACAAGGATCGCCACCCCGACGACCGCCACGATGGTGCCGATGACCGCGAGGGCCGTCGGCCGCTTCCGGTCCACCGCCGCTTCGATGACGAGGCTGAAGATGGGTGAGGTTGCGAGCAGGACCGCCGCGATGGTCGCCGGCGCCAGCGCCACACCGACCATCATCAGCAGCAGGGCGAGGTAGGTCCCGAAGAAGGCCGCCGGCAGCATCCGGCGCATGGTTCGACCGTCATGGAAGGTATTCCGGAGCCGATCGAAGCCTCCGCGCAGGGCGGCGGCCGCCAGCAGGCCTGCGGTCCCGGAGGCAAGCCGGAGCAGGGTCGCGGGCATGGCGCCCAGGGTGTCCAGGCCTTCCTTTGCCAGAACGACCCCCGCCCCCTGACCAACGGCGGCGAACAGTGCGAACGCAATCCCGCCGATGGCGATGCGGCTGCCGCCGCCGTCTTGTTTGTCGCCCGAACCCACCACCATGACAACACCACCGAGGACCACCGCGGCACCCGCGAACTGTCCGGCGGACAGCCGTTCGCCCCCGACCGCGGCAAGGAGACCAGCGAAGACCGGCGCCGAGGTGCCGAGGACCAGGGTGCGGTGTGCGCCGAGGCGGCCGATCGCGGCAAAGAGCAGCGTGTCGCCGATGGTGAGGCCGATGATTCCTGACAGGGCGATGAGGCCGAGATCGCGAGGCGAGGCGACCGAAAACGCGGCGAACCCGCCGAAGAATGGAAGGGTCGCCAGTAGCAGGGCGGTCCCGAACAGGCACTTGACGAGATTCGCCGTTCGCGGGCCCCATGCGGCGATGGGGACGCGGAAGATCACAACGGCCATCGCCCAGAGCAGGGCGGCGGTCAGGCACGCACTCTCACCGAGGATCGACTGCACGTCATCAACTCCTGTGCAATTCACAAAAACGCCTGGCCGGAGCCAGGCGTTTTTGTGAATTGCTTTGGCTGGGGTGCAGGGACTCGAACCCCAATACTACGGTCCAGAGCCGCATGTCCTGCCATTGGACGACACCCCAACAGAACCCCGTACAGGGACCGGCATTATAGCAACGGCTGGGCTGCAGTCAACAATCTGTGTGGCGGCGGCTCGAAACACTCAAGATCTCGCGGGAC
>CAVQJV010000062.1:0-83621 GCA_963712805.1 uncultured Acidobacteriota bacterium
CAAGACCGCGACCGACGCCGGAATCACGGTCGTCGCCGCGGCCGGGAACAACGGCTACCGCGGCGCCCTGAACGCGCCGGCCTGCATCACGAGGACCGTTGCGGTCGGTTCTGCCTGGGACGCAAACCCAGGATGGCTCCCCTACCGTTTCTGCCTCGATCCCGAGTGCGCTGAGCTGTGTGACGACAGCTTCCGATGGAAACGCGCTGTTACCTGCTACTCGAACTCGAGTTCCTACCTCGATCTCGTCGCTCCATCCGAGTTTCTCAAGGCGGCGGCTGCCAACAGCGTCACCGTCGATTTCGGCGGCACCTCGGGAGCTGCAGCCTACGTGACCGGCGCGGCGGCGCTCATCGAGGAGGCCAGACCGGGCAGCGATCCCCACACGATCAAATTTCTCCTCGCCGCCACCGGGCAGCCGACCATGGACGACAAGAACGGCCTCGTCAGGCCGATTGTCGATCTCGTTGAGGCCGTGCAGGCCGCCTCGAGAGTTTTTGTCTCCCCGGAGTCCGCCATCCCCCTCCGGACGCCGCCGAGTACGCCCACGATCTCTGCAATCTTCGTCGATCGGGAAGGCGTCGTCGGCAGCGTCAAGGTGCTTGTCGATCTCGCCCACCCGGCGCCGGAGCACCTCCGGCTCATTCTGACCGCGCCGGAGGGCACTCAGGTTGTGCTGCACGACCGCACCGCCGGACACAACGGCATCTCCGGAACCTACCCGGATGATTTCGAACCGGTGCAGAGTCTCGGCCTCCTCTCCCGGATTCCGATGATCGGACCCTGGACGCTGACCGTCGAGGATGACCGCATCCTCGACGACCCCGAAGAAGGAACGATCCTCAACGGCTGGGCGTTGAGCATTCAGGAACCATCACAACCGCCCTTCGAATCCGCAACCATGATCTACCCCGTCGTGGCGCATTCCGAAGGTACCCAGAACACCACCTGGCGCTCCGATGTGCGGATCTTCAACGCCGCGCCGTCGACGGAAGCCGAGGTCCGTCTTCTCCTCACTCCGCCCTCGGGTTCGACCGGCGTCGGTGTACGGCAGACAGACGTGATTGTTCCGCACGGATCCGTGATTGCGTTGGACGATCTGGTCAAGAAACGATTTGGCCTCGACTCCGGCCAAGGCAGTCTCCTCGTCCAGGACACCGCGGGCGTCGTGGTCCATGGCACATCGAGGACCTACACGACCGCCGCATCGGGGACCTACGGTCAGTTCGTGCCACCAAGGGTGGCTGGGGATCAATCCACGGGAGCCGGCGAACCCGCGATGATCGTGCTCCCCACCGCCGGTCCCGACCACAGGGTCAACATCGGGGTCACCGAGACCACCGGCCACCCGGCCAAGGTGGCCGTCACGCTCCTTGACAGTCAAAGCGGCGTCGCCCTGGGGGCATCCACCTTCCTCGTGATCGAACCCCACTCCAATGTCCAGATCAACGGTGTTCTGCCCGACCACGAACGCGCGCCCGATGCAGACCCGTATGTCGCGATCGCCGTGGTCCAGGGAGACGGGCGTGTCACGGCCTACGGATCGGTCATCGACAACCGGACCGGCGACGCCGTTTTTGTCGCCGCTACAAGACCGGAGGTCACGCCGTTTCTCCTGATTCCCGTTGTCGCCAACAAACAAGGCCAGGCCGGCACCGAGTGGCGAAGCCATCTCAGGGTCCTCAACCAAGGCAGCTTTTCGGTTCACGTCGACGCGGAACTTCGATTCCAAGGCGCCCTTGGACTCCCGCCGGTGCTCGCAACCTTCGAACTCCGGCCCGGTGAGGCCAGGACCATCGATGATGTGGTCGGCAGTTTCTTCGGTTTCAGCGGCGTCGCGGGCTCCCTGAGGCTCGTGCCGCGGGAGGGACCGGCGGCGCTTTGTGCGACCTCGCGAACCGCCAATCACGGGTCGGAAGGCACCTACGGCCAGTACGTTCCTGGGATCCGTCCCAACCAGGGTCTGCGCGATCGCGGCGTCCTCATCCACATCGACAGCGATGTGAACTCTCGAACCAACCTCGGGATCGTGGAAACCGACGGATTGAGCGTCGGGGTGGAGATCCGACTCTTCGATGCCCTCGGTCGTTCCCTGGCGGCCCCGGAGGGGATGACCCTCGGCGCATGGGAATCGATCCAGATCAACGACGTTTTCTCCTTCTTCTCGGTCCCCGGCCAACGCAACGCTCGGATCGAGCTCGTCCGGAGCTCGGGTTCCGGCGGTTTCTTCGCCTTTGCTTCGGTCATCGACGCGGTTTCGGGCGACGCCATTTTCGTTCCCGTTGCCGAGCTCCCCTGACCCTGAACCCGGTCGGACGTCGAGGTTTTTGTTTACGACGGGCAACGTCTCGATGACTGGCACCCACAGCCTCGTAAAATTCGCCGAGGACGACCGATGGCGCTCATTCTGTGGGAGTCGCTAACTATCTGAACCGGCTCGTGATCCCGATCACCCGCCACAACCAGCGCCGTCACTATCATCAAGATGAAGGAGAATTGTGCGCTTGCGAATCCACCTCACACTGCTTACGACCCTGATGTTGACCGCGACCGGCGGGATCGTCAGCGCACAGGTTTTCTGTGATGAGCCGCCATCGCTGACCGTTCTCACGGGCGACTCCATCAGCGTGTCGGGACTCGCCAGCGAGGGGCACCCGAACACCTATTCGTGGTTCATCACCCCCCCGGGCGGTCCGGTCCCCAACAGGCCCACCTCGACCACCCCTGTGTACTCCTTCGCGCCGGATGACCCAGGACTCTGGAGCGTCGGTCTGGAGACCGACTACCGGCACTCCTCCCCGCTCGGAGGACTATGGTCATCCGACGATTGCGTCACGGTTCTTGCCGCCAGCGTGGTTGCGTCCATCGGGTTGGCGAGCAATCAGGTCGCCACCGATGAAGATCTCCAGATCCATGGTTTCGGTTCGCAGTGGTCTTCCGGAGTGACTCCATCGGTCGAGTGGCGGGTTGACGGCCAGGCCCTCGGCTCGTGCAGTGGAGGGCCACCACCGTCAAATCCCGGAGATCTGACCTGCACCATTCCGGGGAATTGGCTTTCACCGGGATGGCACACCGCGGGGCTGCTCCTGACCGATCCCTCGTCGGGTCAGAACAGCCTTTCGACGGCCGACTTCGAGGTCATCGAAATCGTGCCTCTGTCTGTCGACTTCAGCTGGGCTCCGACGGAACCCGATCCCGGCGATTTTGTTCACTTCATCGCATCGGTGTCGCCTCAGATGCAGGAGAGTGAGTTCATCCTGGTGACCTGGGATTTCGGGGACGGGACCGTCGTAGTCCACGAACTCTGCCCGCTGCCGTGGGGCTCGTGTCTCGAGTGGATTCCGTCCTATCCAACCGAAGGTTGGTACGACGTGACGGTGACCGTCGAAACCGCCGACGAAATCTTCTCGCGGACCCACACGGTCAAGGTCGGTGATCCGGTGGCGCCTCCGGTTGCGTCCTTCACCCTGACGCCGACAGCACCCATGATCCGGCAGTTGGCCAACCTCGCATTTGACGGCAGTTGTGACGGAGACTGCAGTTGGAGCTGGGATTTCGGAGACGGCGGGCACAGCGACGCTGCGAACCCGAGCCACGCATGGGAGGTCCCGGCTACCTATTCGGTTTCGCTCACCGTTGCCAATGAAGGCGGCAGCGATCTCGTTTCCGTGCCCGTGACCGTCGGCAGTTGTTGGCCGCCTTCACCGACGATCCAGGCGGGAACATGCTACGGCGGCCCGGTTCACCTCACCGCAGCCCCGGGCAGTGCGTGGTTCTGGAGCACCGGCGCTACCACGAGGACCGTCGCAACACCCCTCGCGGGCGCCTATTGGGTCAATATCAATGACGGTACGGGTTGTTGGGGGCACGCTCCGACGACGGTTGTCCTGAACAACTGCGGGGACGAGAACGGAGACGCCAATCTCGACGGGACCACGGACGCCGCGGATGTCTCGGCGCTCGTCACCGAGCTTACCGATGGCGACGGCGACTCGGTCGTCGGCGCCGGCGGCGGCGACCTCACGGCGCCGGGCGGCGATGTCACCGGCGACTTCCGAATCCGGGTCGACGATCTCCTGACCATCTTCATGGGACTCTTCGACTGATCCGATCTTGTCGCCGGTTTCCTCGCCCTTCCCTGTTCTCGACGGGTGAGGTTAATCTATGGCGATGAAACCTGAAGAAATCGGGGGCGAGCGCGGCTATCGGATTCTCCGCCATATCGCAGATGGAGGCATGGGGTCGGTCTATGAGGCCGTCCTGCTCGGCGCGGTGGATTTTCAAAAGACGGTCGCCATCAAGACCATTCTCGAGAACTACGCCGAACACTCGGAGTTCGTCCGCCTCTTTATCGGCGAAGCGAAGCTCGTTGCTGATCTCGTTCACGAGAACATCGTCCAGGTCTACGACCTCGGACTCGCCGATGGCAAGTACTACATCGTCATGGAGTACGTCGACGGGCTCAATCTCGAGGTCTTTGTCCGAACCCACCTCGACCGGGGTCTTCCCCTTCCTCCCGATCTCGGGGCCTTTATCGCCAGCCGGGTTTGCCGGGGCCTTGACTACGCCCACCAGCGAACCGACCGGAACGGCGTCCCTCTCGGCATCGTTCACCGGGACATCTCACCAAAAAATGTCCTTTTGAATTACGAAGGGGTGGTGAAGATCACCGACTTCGGGATCGCGAAAGCACGCGAGGTGATGGAACAAAACGAGGAACTTCTCGTCGGACGCCTGGAATACATGCCTCCCGAACAGGCCACTCGTAGACCCACCGACGCCCGCTCCGATGTCTATGCCCTCGGCGTTCTCACCCACGAACTGCTGACCGGAGGGCTGCCCGACCGCGGCCGATGGTCGCTTCAACGCCTCCACAAGCTCGGGATGTCGTTCCCAAAACCCATTGCCCAGACCCGGCCCGATATCCCCGACGATCTCGCAGCGATCATCGACCGTGCGCTCCAACCCGATCCCGCCGATCGCTTCCAGACCGCCGCCGATATGGGTTACGCCCTCGAATACCATCTCTATCACGATGGCTATGGACCCACCAACGTGACCCTCAGGGACTATCTCAGAGAGTACTTTCCGAGCCTGTCGGCGCACCACGTGGATCTCGACCCGACCCTCCGGCCCGACCCCTCGGCGAGCCTCATCGAACAGAGGGCGAACACGATCTTCGGCAGCCGGTTGGATGAGGAAGCGCCGGAGTAGAGGCTGGGGGCTGGATAAGGCCATCGCACCATCGCAATTCAAAGCAGGGGCGCAGATAGCCATCGCACGTCGCAAACACGAAGACGCAAAGACTCGAAGGTTTCACGAAGCCATCGCGAATGAAAGTTCGCAGCACGTGGATTGAACGATGTCTGACTTTGTGGCAGCGCGCCACCTGCTGAAACGGGTCTGAAGGGCAGGCTGGAAGCCCGCCCCCACAATCCATCGCAGATCACGGTTTCGGGTGGAGGAGTGGCCAGTTGCTATGAAATCCCATGTCAAGGGTTGCCTTCGCGGCGATTCGTCATGCCCTTGCCATCGGCCATCTCAGCGGCTACGCGTGATTGAGAAAAACCAGGAGGTGATCATGCTGCCCCGGAGGCCGCCGCGGTCACGGCTTCCCGGAGCTCCGGCCTTCTGGGCCGCCTGTGGCGTCCCAGCGTCGCTCGATCAGCGTGGTCGGAGAGCAGAACGGGAAGAAATGCGACCACGCTGATCGAGCGCCGGCGGCCTGTTTCGCGGCCGGGAGAGATGCACCGGTGCGTTGTGCCGCGAGGGTTGCCCGGTATGACATTGTGCGGAAGGCCATGCGTTGCCGGATGGGTCTAGGGAGCACAATGTCAAACCCGGCACGCCCCGGTGAGCGGTGGTCTTGCGCGTGCTTGGAGCGCTGCTGCTGACGCTGGCGCTGCCCCGGACGCTGTCGCGGGCGCTGCCCCGGTCTCTGTCGCTGCCGCGGCACCGGACGCTGTCCCCGCTCCGGCCGCTGTTCCTGAAACAACGACCCCCGACAAACGTCGGGGGTTGTGATCGGGTCAGGCGGCGCAAGCGCCGCCGAGTCAGCGATTCGCGGCAGCGAATCGCGTCATGAAATCGGCGAGGTATTCGACGCCCTCGAGAGGCATGGCGTTGTAGATCGATGCCCGGCAGCCGCCGACCGAGCGGTGGCCCTTGAGACCGCACATCCGGGCAGCGGTCGCTTCGGCGACGAACTTGGCCTCGAGTTCCTCCGACGGCAGACGCCACACGACATTCATGTATGACCGGCTTGCAGGTTCGACCGGGCAGCGGTAGAAGTCCGGATGATCGGTGATGACGCTGTAGAGAAGATCGCCCTTGGCGCGATTCCGCAACTCCATCGCCGCAAGACCGCCCTGATCCTTCACCCACTCGAGAACGTTGCGCACCATGTAAATGGCAAAGGTCGGCGGAGTGTTGTAGAGCGAGTCCTTCGACGAGTGGGTCGAGTACCTCAGCATGGTCGGGATATTCTTGTTGGCGGTCTCGATCCACGATTTCTTGACGATCACGATGGTGACCCCGGAGGGGCCGATGTTCTTCTGCGCGCCGGCGTAGATGAGCGAAAAGGCATTGGCGTCAAAAGGCCGCCACAAGAAATCTGACGACATGTCCGCCACGAGCGGGGTGTCCCCGACATCCGGGAACTCGTGGTACTGGGTCCCCTTGATGGTGTTGTTGCTGGTGATGTGGACATAGGCCGCCGAGGGGTCGAGGTCATACTCATCCCGTCTCGGTATCCGGGTGAATCCATCGGGTTCACTCGTCGCCGCGACCCGCCCGTTGGCGATGATCTTGGCTTCTTTGATCGCCTTGGTGGACCATGTGCCCGTATCCACGTAGTCGGCCGAGCCACCCGGCGGGATGAAGTTCATCGGCAGCATGGCGAATTGCGTCGAGGCCCCACCCTGGATGAAAAGCACCTGATGATCCTCATCGAGACCCAGAAGTTCGCTCATGAGGTTCATGGCGCCGTAGTGAACGACATCGTATTCCTTGGATCGGTGTGAGGTCTCCATGACCGACATTCCCGTGCCTTCCCAATCGGGGAGATCGGCTTTGGCGCGCTCGATGGCGGGAGCGGGAAGGGTCGCGGGCCCGGCGTAGAAGTTCCAGGTTCGATTCATGGCTATCTCCGTCAAGTTCGGCTGGCTAAGCTGTCTGTTGGGCGAAATCTTCGAGGATCCGTACGACGACATCGCCGATACGGAGCATGTTTTCTTTCGACGACGCTCCCAGGTGCGGGGTCATGATGACGTTGGGTGCGTCGTAGAGAGGACAGTCGTCGGGCGGCGGGTCCGACATGAAGACATCCGTGGCGTAGGCGCGCACCGCGCCGGATTCGAGCGCGGCCTTCATATCGACTTCGTTGACACAGCCGGCGCGAGAGGTGTTGACGATCACCACACCGTCCTTCATCCGACCGATGGTCTCGGTGTTGATCATTCCTCGGGTTTCGTCGGTGAGCGGTACGTGAAGCGACATGTAGTCGGACTCGGTGAGGAGTTCCTCCATGCTGACCAGATCCACCGCCTCGTGGCTCTTGAGGAAGGGATCGTAGGCGATCACTCGCATCCCGAAGGCGATGGCGCGGCGAGCGAGTTCGGTGCCGATGTTTCCGGCGCCGAAGAGCCCGAGGGTCTTGCCCATGAGCTCGGTGCGTTTGAGCTGCTTTTTGAGCCACTCTTTCTTGGTCATTCCGAGGTGGCCTTCGACCAGACGGGTCGGGACCGAAATCATGAGCGCGAAGGCGAGCTCGGCCACCGCCACCGCCGACGCCTCGGCGGTGTTGAAGACCTGAACGCCTTTTGACCGCGCGTACTCGACATCGATGTTGTCGAGCCCCACACCACCTCGGATGATGAGTCGAAGATTGGTTGCTTGATCGATGTAGTCCCTGGCGGCACTTGGTCTTCGACCGGACCAGCACGACATCCATCTCGGCGAGCCGGTCCTTGTCTTCGGTGACCTCACCAAACGCGGTGAGTTTCTCGGGCAGGGTGGGATCGAATGCGTCGGATATCAGAATTTTCATTTTGCCTCCTCGATGGACCAGCCGTCGGCGGCGATCGGTCGATCAGTCGTCCAAGGGTCTCACAATCAAACCGGAGCGGAGCTTCGGCTCGAACCACGTCGATTTCGGCGGCATCACCGTCTCGGCATCCGCCACGCTGAAGAGCTGCTCGATGGCGGTCGGATGGAGCGCGAACGCCACGGTCCACTCACCCGAGTCTACTCTCTTTTCGAGTCCTTCGAGTCCTCGGATCCCGCCGACGAAATCGATATTCTCATCGCTCCGCGGATCGCCGATGCCGAGGACCGGCGCGAGCAGATTGTTCTGCAGAATGGCGACATCGAGACTCTGCAACCGGGTCGTCGGCGGGAAAGCTCCCGCTCTTGGCCTGAAGGCGAAACCACTGACCCCCGAAGTACATCCCGAAGGTCCGGGGAGAGGTCGGTTTCTGCGCCGCACAGGGGGCCACTCTCGAAGACCTCCTTGACCTTGGCCAGAAAGGTGTCCCGATCCAGACCGACGGTGTCCTTGACCACCCGGTTGTAGTCCATGATCAACATCTGGTCGTGCGGGAAGATCACGCTGAGGAAGTAGTTGTAGGCCTCCTCACCGGTGTGGTCGGGGTTCCGGTCCTTGCGCAGCGCCCGCACCCGCGTCGCGGCCGCCGACCGGTGATGGCCATCGGCGACGTAGAGTTCGGGGACATCGGCAAAGGCCGCGACCAGCGCATCGACATCGGCCGGATCGGCGACGACCCAGAGCACATGCTGGATGCCGTCGGGGGCGATGAAATCATAGGTCGGATCCGCGGCGGTCAACCTCTCGACCAGAGCATCGATCTCGGGCCGGGCACGATAGGTCAGAAAGACCGGACCGGTGTTGGAGTTGAGGGCCTCGACGTGGCGAGTCCGATCGTCCTCTTTCTTGGGTCGAGTGTGCTCGTGTTTCTTGATCAGATCGGCTTCGTACTCGTCGATGCTCGCTCCGGTGACGAGCCCCGTCTGAACGTGGTCGCCCATCCTTTGCCGGTAGAGATAGAGCGCCGGACGTTCCTCCCGGATCAGCACACCATCGTCTTTGAGCCTTTGCAGATTCTCCGCCCCCTTGGCATAGACCGGGTCGGAATAGAGATCGATGCCGGGCTCGAGATCGATCTCGGGTTTGACGACGTGCAGGAAGGACAGCGGGTTGGTCGCAGCCATCTGACGCGCCTCGTCGCTGGAAAGGACATCGTAGGGCGGGCTGGCCACCAGCTTCGGCCTTCTCCGGCCGAGGCCGCCACGCACGGAAGGGCTTGATCTGCGCCATTGCACTCTCCGAAATTGGGTTTTTTGGCGACCCGAAGGACACCGTGTGAAAAGTAGCACATGGCGGTCCGCAAGGCCACCATCGCGAGGGTGGGGAATATTTCAGTCACCATTCCGGGTTGATCGGCATAGAATTGAATAGATGAACAGATCTGCACTTGTTCTCGTCGGCATCATCGCCGTGTTTCTCGCCGGGGCTCCCCCCGGCGGGGATGGGTGTGCGATGTCCGCAAATCCCGACCATGCGTGTTGCGCTGAACCGGCGCTCGAACCGACGTCCTCGTGCTGTTCGAGCCCGGACCTATCGGAATCCCGAACCGAAGCAGACCATCAAACCGGATGCGATTGCATCCATCCCCCATCCACACCGGCCGACATGGTCGCCTCGACCGCCTCACCCGGGCCCGGCGATGACACGTCGCTGGATCTGAGGACCAAAGACCGTTTCTTCGCCCGCACCCTCCAGAAGTCTGATCGTGCGGCCGATCGCCTTGTTCGGATCCACCCGCCCCCACCGGTCTTTCTTCTCGACTGCAGCTTTCTGATCTGAGGGCAATTCGCCGAGGCGATTTGCGGCTGGGCGTATCTGCGCCCATGAACAGAGGATCAGATCATGAAGGCATATGCGAACTGGATCATTGGTATATTTTCCGTGTTGTCGGCCATCACCGTCAGCGCTGGAGACCGTCGACAATCAACAAGATTCGAACCGGGGCCGGCCGATTTCATCATCGCCAACCTGTCGGACAACGGGGTCCGGGATCTCCTGACCGAGATCCTCGAACGCAATCCCGGGATCGCCGAGCTCGAAGCCCGGATGTCGGCGGCGGGTTCCCGATCGTCCGCCGTACGAAAACTCCCCGATCCGACGGCTGAGGTCACGGCGTTCTTGTTGCCGCCGGAAACCCGGGTCGGACCGCAGCGTTTTGCGGCGCGCCTCAACCAGCGTCTTCCCGGAGGCGGCAAGCGCGGCATCTCCGAAAAGGCCGCGGATTTCGAGCGCCGGGCCCTCGCCGCCGAGATCCAGGTCCTCCGTCTCCAACTCATCAGCGAGGCGCGGCGACTCGTCGCCGAACTGGGGTATCTCGACGAGGCCCGGCGTATCATCGCCCGCGATCACACCACCCTTGAACACTATGAAGAGCTTGCCCGGTCACGATACGCCTCCGGCGAGGGTCTGCAGATGGATGCAATCCAGCTTCAGGCAGAAATGTCCCGCCTCGAATCCCGACAAACCGAATTCGATGAACGGCGGGCCGGCGTGGTCGCCGAGATCAACCGCTTGCGCGACCGATCTGGAGAGCCGGTTGACCTTGAAGTACCGGTGGCGGCGCCTTCGGTCGATCTCGACTGGGACCGGCTCCGCGATCTCGCCCTGGTCACACGCCCCGAGTTGACGGTCGACATGGCGCGGATCGAGCGATCGGGGGCGCTCATCGATCTCGCCGGCAAGGGCCGTTCCCCGGACTTCAGCGTCGGTCTCACCTATGCCTATGTCGACCGACGAACCGACGTCGATGTCCCGAACAACGGTCAGGATGTGCTCGGTATCAGCGGCGGAATCACGATTCCGCTCTGGAAGACCGGAAACGACGCCGAGATCGAGGCCGCCACCCAGATGCAGCTGGCCGAGGAGGCATCGCGGCGCTCCACCATCACCGGGATCCAACGTCAGCTCGAAGACCTCAGGGGAAGGATCCCCGAGATCAAACGCCGGCTCGCGCTGCTAGAAGACATCCTGCCGATCCAGAGCGAGCAGGCCCTCGCCTCGGCCGAATCCGCATATGCGGCGGGCCGGGTCGACGCCCTCGCGCTCCTCGACGCCGAAAGGCTGCTCCTCGATGTCCGACTCACCGCGGCCCGGAGCCGGACCGATCTCGCCATCGCATTCATCGATCTCGAGGCCGCCGTCGCTGCACCCGTCACCACCACCGAAGGAGACCGGTCATGAGAAACACTCAGCTTCACCCGACCAGGGTTTCCGGGTCCACTCGACTCGGCGCGCTCATCGGCGTTGTCGCGGGCGTCGCACTCACGTCGTTCCTGTTGCTCGACCCGCTCGATCTTCACGGTGTCGATGATCGGCTTCGCGGATCCTTTGGTGACCACAATGCACACTCGTCATCGAGCGACGCCGAGGTGCAGCTCTGGACCTGCGGGATGCACCCCAACGTGATCCAGGATGAGCCGGGCACCTGCCCGATCTGTCAGATGGATCTGGTTCCGCTCAGACATGAACCGACCCCGGCCGCCACCGAACCCGCCACCACGGTCTGGACCTGCCCCATGCACAACGTGATCTCAGAACCCGAGGCCGGCGAGTGTCCGATCTGCGGGATGGATCTGGTCCCGGTGGTAGGCGCCGATGCCCACGCGGAGCACGGCGGCCGGTCGACAGCCGAAGACGGGCCCGAAGTCACCATCGACCGTTCCATGGTGCAGAAGATGAATGTCCGGTTCGCTGAGGTGGAACGGCGAGATCTGAAGCGACGGATTTCAACAGTCGGCAACCTGGACTATGACGAAGAACGAATGGTTTCCGTGACCACCCGGTACTCGGGTTTCATCGAGAAGGTGTTTGTCAACCACGTCGGTCAGCCCGTGCGCCGCGGCGACCCACTCTTCGAGGTCTACTCTCCCGAACTGGTGCAGACCCAGCGCGAGTTGATATCGGCGGTCAGTTATGCCAAACGTTTTCATCAACCATCGACCGATGTCCGCGCCCGCGCCGAGGCACTCGTCGAAGCTGCGCGGACCAGGCTCGAGTACTGGGAAATTCCTGCCGATCGCGTTGCCGAGATCGAGGCCACCGGCGCGATCCACCGAACCCTCACGGTCTTTGCTCCTTCGGACGGGGTGGTGATCCAGCGGATGCACGGTCTCGACAAAGCCATCGTCGCCCAGGAAGTCAACTTTCTGGAGCGATTGGGCGTAACGGTCGAGTGCAATGCCGTGGTGGGAAGAACCGTAACCCTGGATGAGCTTTTCGAAGAAGGTTACGAGGCTGTTTATATCGGTGTCGGTGCCGGACTGCCGCGGTTTATGAATATTCCGGGCGAAAATCTTATCGGAATTCTTTCCGCCAACGAATATCTGACCCGGGCCAATCTGATGAAGGCTTATCTTTACCCTGAGGTGGACACCCCGATTCCCCGGGCCAAAAATGTCGTCGTGCTGGGAGCCGGTAATGTGGCCATGGATTCCGCCCGGACTGCCATGCGTTTGGGTGCGGATAAGGTCCGCATCGTGTACCGCCGTTCCAGGCAGGAAATGCCGGCCAGAATTGCGGAAATTCACCATGCCGAAGAAGAGGGCATCGAATTTTTCCTATTGACCAATCCCACCCGATATCTTGGCAACGAAAAAGGACGGTTGACCGGTATGGAATGTTTGAAGATGGAACTGGGTGAGCCCGACGAATCGGGCCGCCGCCGACCGGTTCCCATCAAAGGCTCGGAGTTTGAACTGGAATGCGACATGTGTGTCGTGGCGGTGGGGTCCGGCGCCAATCCCCTGTTGACCGAGTCGACCCCGGATCTGAAATTGAATAAATGGGGGTATATCGACGCGGACCCGGAAACAGGCACACATACGAAAAAGGGGTCTGGGCCGGAGGTGATATCGTCACCGGCGCGGCCACCGTCATTTTGGCCATGGGTGCGGGTCGCAAGGCCTCCGATTCGATCCATGAATATTTAATGCGGGGATGGTAAGCGGCAAAGAGCATGGTGCATAGTGTATAGGGTGTAGGATAAGAAAATATCAGGGATTCAGATGACAGAAAACAGAAGCCGCACAGACTATTGCATACGGCTTTGGAGGTTTGGAATCATAGTTTTAAAAAAAAGCCGGCAGGGGATTTGCCTGACCGGCTTTTTCTTTTAGCAAATTCAGTAGCCGGCATAAAATTCACGTTGCTCGGAGCCCTGAGATATGATAGCCTGCCTGCGGTGAAACGGTGACCACGGGTCCAAATACCGGCTTGCGAAAATCCCGGGGCGTCAGGACATGTTTATTTATAAACAGTTAATCCTGTTATCAGGAGCGCCGACATGTGTGTGGCACCGTTTCACCAATCGCAGGAGCTAGGTCCTTGATACCCTTTCCTTACGATAACGAAGTTAAATCCCATCAATGCCGTCCAGATAATGTCAGCAGAAATAACCATAAATAAAGATTATATTTTAGTGGAACCCAAAGAAGGAATCAATTACCGGGAGATACGTCGCGCCGTTGCAAGGTTGTTTTATGTGCCTGGAATTCCTGAGAAAAATGGAATTTGGGTATTCCGTGAAGGTCAGGAAAAGTTTTCCTACGATGATTTGTTTAAGTTAAGAGATATCATTAAAGAAAATTACCCCAGAGATGTCAAAATCAGCAAAACCGCAATTGTTGTCGAATCCGGGTTTCAGTCAAGAATGGCGGAATTTTTTAGACAACAATTGCGGTTTTGCTGATTTTGACATCTCTGGGGTAATTTTCTTTAATGATATCTCTTAACTTAAACAAATCATCGTAGGAAAACTTTTCCTGAGCCTTCACGGAATACCCAATTCCATTTTTCTCGAAAGAGCACATAAAACAACCTTGCAACAGGCGCGAATTTTCCGGTAATTGATTCCTTCTTTGGGTTCCACTAAAATATAATCTTTATTTATGGTTATTTCTGCTGACATTATCTGGACGGCATTGATGGGATTTAACTTCGTTATCGTAAGGAAAGGGGGTATCAAGGGCCTGGCTCCCTGCGATTGGTGAAACGGTGCCACACACATGTCGGCGCTTCCTGATAACAGGATTAAGGCCTTTTTAAGAAAAATGCTTCTGTTGACGCCGGGGCAAAGACATGATCCCGGAACTTGGACCCGTGGTAGCCGTTTCACCGGCAGGCAGGCTATCATATCTCAGGGCTCCGAGCAACGTGAATTTTATGCCGGCTTCTGAATTTGCTAAAGAAAAAGCCGGTCAGGCAAATCCCCTGCCGGCTTTTTTTTAAAACTATAGATTCCGAACCTTCAAAGCCGTATGGAATAGGGGCCTCTGTGCCGCTCTGTTTCTGTCATCTGAATCCGAATATTTCTATCCTACACCCTATACACTATGCACCATGCTCTTTGCCGCTTACCGTAAATATTCATGGATCGAATCGGAGGCCTTGAGACCCGCACCATCGACGGTGGCCGCACCGGTGGCGAGATATCACCTCCGGCCCAGACCCCTTTTTTGTATGTCTTGCCTGTTTCCGGGTCCGCGTCGATATACCCCCATTTATTCGATTTTCAGATCCGGGGTCGACTCGGTCAACGGGGATTGGCGCCGGACCCCACCGCCACGACACAGCAGTCTCGCATCCGTCAAACTCCGAGCCTTTGATGGGAACCGTAATATCAGGCTCACCCAGTTCCATCTTCAAACATTCCATACCGGTCAACCGTCCTTTTTTATTGCCGTAGATCAGTCAATTCGGAAAAATTCGATGCCCTACTTCTGGGCATCATAATTCCCGCAATTTCTGGCCGGCGTTAAAGTGCCTGGAACGGCGGTACACGATGCGGACCTTATCCGCCACCCCAAACGCATGGGCGGTCCAGGGGCGGAATCCATCCGCCCTACCGGCTCCCAGGCACGACGACATTTTTGGCCCGGGGAATCGGGGTGTCCACCTCAGGGTAAAGATAAGCCTTCATCAGATTGGCCCGGGTCAGATATTCGTTGGCGGAAAGAATTCGGATAAGATTTTCGCCGGAATATTCAACCGCGGCGGAATCCGGCACCGACACCGATATGGACCGGCTCGTAACCTTCTTCGAAACCTCATCCAGGGTTACGGTTCTTCCCACCACACATGCACTCGACCGGTTACGCCCGACGTCAGACCCAGAAACCGTTTTTCCTGGGCGACGATGGCTTTGTCGAGACCGTGCATCCGCTGCATCACCACCCCGTCCGAAGGAGCGAAGAGCCCGTGAGGGTTCGGTGGATCGCGCCGGTGGCCTCGATCTCGGCAACGCGATCGGCAGATTCCAGTACTCGAGCCTGGTCCGCGCAGCTTCAACGAGTGCCTCGGCGCGGGGCACTGGTCGATGGTTGATGAAAACATTTGCGCATAACTGACCGCCAATCAACTCGCGCTGGGTCTGCACCAGTTCGGAGAGTGTAGACCTCGAAGAGTGGGTCGCCGCGGCGCACGGGCTGACCGACGTGGTTGACAAACACCTTCTCGATGAAACCCGAGTACCGGGTGGTCACGGAAACCATTCGTTCTTCGTCATAGTCCAGGTTCCGACTGTTGAAATCCGTCACTTCAGATCTCGCCGTTCGCCTCAGCGAACCGGACATTCATCTTCTGCACCATGGAACGGTCGATGGTGACTTCCAGCCCGTCTTCGGCTGCCGACCGGCCGCCGTGCTTCACGTGGGCATCGGCGCCTACCACCGGGACCAGATCCATCCGCAGATCGGACGCACCTCGGGTCTTGAGATCACGTTGTGCATGGGGCAGGTCCAGACCGTGGCGGCTCGGTGGCGGGCGCGGGTTGGTTCATGTCTGAGCGGAACCAGATCCATCTGACAGAATTCGGGCAGGTGCCCGGCTTCCTGGATCACGTTGGGGTGCATCCCGCAGGTCCAGAGCTGCACCTTGGCGTCGCTCGATGACGTGTGCATTGTGGTCACCAAAGGATCCGCGAAGCCGATCATCGACACCGTGAAGATCAAGCAGGTCACGGGAACAACATGAGTGCGACGCCCACAACAAGACGCCGATGGGGCCCGCGCCGAGTCGAGTGGACCCGGAAACCCTGGTCGGTGAAGCTGAGAGTTTCTCATGACCGGTCTCCTTCGGTGGTGGTGACGGGTGCAGCGACGGCGGCCTCGAGATCGATGAATGCGATGGCGAGATCGGTCGCTCCGCGGCGGTCGAGTCGGACATCGAGGAGCAGCCTTTCGGCGTCGAGGAGCGCGAGGGCGTCGACCCCGGCCCGCCGCATATGCGGTACGGGCCGAGGGCGAGGGCCTGCTCGCTCTGGATCGGCAGGATGTCTTCAAGCAATGCGAGCCGGCGTTTTGCTCTTGGGATCCTCCCGAAGATCTTCGAGCTGACGTTGGATCCCGTTGATGGTGGAGCGCCGCGATCCCTCCTCGGCCAGCTGCATCTGGGTGGCGGGATCGATCTCGGCGTCGTTTCCGTCTTGCAAGACGGAATCGTGATTCCGCCGCTGATACCGAGCACATCCTGACCGTCTCAGGGACATCGACGTCGGTTCGTCGGCTCAAGACATGTATAGGTGAGACCGACGCTGAAGTCCGGGGAACGGCCCTTGCCGGCGAGATCGATGAGCGCCCCGATCGCTCGATCCGCGCCATGTCGACGGTCAACTCGGGGCGTCGGCCAGGGCGAGATCGTGGAACCGGGCCCAGTCGATCCGAAGGCGCCGCCACCGGTACCTCAAGGTCAACTCGCGCCCGGATCGGTCGCGCAAGTGGTTGATCTCGGCGACCACGCCGGCCCGCCGTTAATCGAATTCGGTTTGTCGGTCGAGGCGGACATTTCTGCCTGAAGCTGGGAATTACATCCATCTGCAGACCCTCGCCGGAGGCGTATCGTGCCCGGGCGAGCTCTTCATAGTGTTTCAAGGTCGTGTGATCGCGGGCGATGATACGCCGGGCCTCGTCGATGCCCCTCGCGACGTCGGCGCGCGCCTCGCTGATGAGTTGGAGACGGAGGACCTGGATCTCGGCAGACCTGGCGCTCGAAATCCGCGGCCTTTTCGGAGATGCCGCTTGCCGCCTCCGGAAGTTGGTTGAGGCGCGCCGCAAAACGCTGCGGTTCGACCCGGTTCCGGCGGCAACAAGAACGCCGTGACCTCAGCCGTCGGATCGGGGAGTTTTCGTACGGCGGTCGATCGGGAACCCGCCGCCGACATCCGGGCTTTTGCCGAGCTCGGCGATCCCGGGATTGCGTTCGAGGATCTCGGTCAGGAGATCCCGGACCCGGTTGTCCGACAGGTTGGCGATGATGAAATCGGCCGGCCCCGGTTCGAATCTTGTTGATCTCGAGCGTCTCCAGCGCTGAGCGGCGTGATGGCCGACAACACGGAAAATATACCAATGATCCAGTTCGCATATGCCTTCATGATCTGATATTCTGTTTCATGGGCGCAGATACGCCCAGCCGCAAATCGCCTCGGCGAATTGCGCTCAGATCAGAAAGCTGCAGTCGAGAAGAAGACCGGTGGGGGCGGATCATGCGAACAAGGCGATCGCGGCACGATCAGACTTCTGGAGGGTGCGGGCGAAGAAACGGTCTTTGGTCCTAGATCCAGCGACGTGTCATCGCCGGGCCCGGGTGAGGCGGTCGAAGCCACCACATCGAACGGTGTGGATGGGGGATGCCGGTCGTCGCATCCGGTTTGATGGTCGGCTTCGGTTCGAGATTCCGATTCGTCCGCGTTCGAACAGCAGGAAGAAGTCGGTTCGGGCGCCGGTTCGGCGCAGCATGCATGTTCAGCAGCGGCGGCCACCGCACACCCACCTGCGCCGGGAGGTGCACGGTGAAAAATGCCGATGAGAACAAGTGCAGATCTGCTCATCTATTCAATTCTATACCGATCAACTCGGGATGGTTACAAATATTCTCCCACCCTCGCGATGGTGGCCTTGCGGAGCTCCATGTGCTCTTTTCACTTCGTGTCCTTCGGGCCGCCAAAAAACTCAATTTCGGAGAGTGCAATGGCGCAGATCAAGCCCTTCCGTGCGTGGCGGCCTCGGCCGGACCAATTTGGCGACGTCTCCGCCCGCCCTACGATGTCCTTTCCAGCGACGAGGCGCGTCAGATGGCTGCAGAAGCCGACCCGCTCGTTCCTGCACGTCGTCAAACCCGAGATCGATCTCGAGCCCGGCATCGACCTCTATTCCGACCGGTATTGCCAAAGGGGGCGGAGAATCTGCAAAAGCTCAAAGACGATGGTGTGCTGATTCAGGAGGACCGTCCGGCGCTTATCTCTACCGACAAAGGATGGGCGACCATGTTCAGACGGGGCCGGAGCCAGCGTCGACGAGTACGAAGCCGATCTGATCAAGAAACACGAGCACACTCGACCCAAGAGGACGATAGGGACTCGCCACGTCGAGGCCCTCAACTCGAACACCGGTCCGGTCTTCCTGATGTATCGTCCGCCCGAGATCGATGCTCTGGTCGAGAGGTTGACCGCCGGGGATCCGACCTATGATTTCATCGCCCCCGACGGCATCCAGCATGTGCTCTGGGTCGCCGCCGATCCGGCCGATGTCGATGCGCTGGTCGCGGCCTTTGCCGATGTCCCCAAACTGTTACGTCGCTGATGGTCATCATCGTTCGGCAGCCGCGACCCGGGTGCGAGCGCTGCGCAACCACAGGAACCCCGACCACACCGGTGAGGAGGCATACGACTACTTCCTCAGCGTGATCTTCCCGCACGACCAGATGTTGATCATGGATTACAACCGGGTGGTCAAGGACACCGTCGGTCTGGATCGGGACACCTTTCTGGCCAAGGTCAAGGAGGTCTTCGAAGTGGCCCCTTGTGCGGCGCGGAACCGATTCTCCCGGAGACCTTCGGGATGTACCTCGGGGGGCAGTGGTTTCGCCTTCAGGCCAAGAGCGGGAGCTTTCGGTCCGTTGAGAGTCTCGATGTCGCCATTCTGCAGAACAATCTGCTCGCGCCGGTCCTCGGCATCGGTGATCCGCGGAGCGATGAGAATATCGATTTCGTCGGCGGGATCCGAGGACTCGAAGGACTCGAAAAAAGTAGACTCGGGTGAGTGGAGCTGGGCGTTCGCGCTCCATCCGACCGCCATCGAACAGCTTTTCAGCGTGGCGGATGCCGAAAACGGTGATGCCGCCGAAATCGACGTGGTTCGAGCGAAGCTCCGCTCCGGTTTGATTGTGAGACCCTTGGACGACTGATCGACCGATCGCCGCCGACGGCTGGTCCATCGAGGAGGCAAAATGAAAATTCTGATATCTGACGCTTTTGATCCGCCCCTGCCCGAGAAACTCACCGCGTTTGGTGAGGTCACCGAGGACAAGGACCAACTCGCCGAGATGGATGTCGTGCTGGTCGAAGACCAAGTGCGGGACTATATCGATCAAGCAACGAATCTGCGACTTATCATCAGAGGTGGAGTGGGTCTCGACAACATCGATGTCGAGTACGCGCGGTCAAAAGGCGTTCAAGTCTTCAACACCGCCGAGGCGTCGGCGGTGGGCGCGGCCGAGCTCGCCTTCGCGCTCATGATTTCGGTCCCCACCCGTCTGGTCGAAGGCCACCTCGGCATGACCAGGAAAGAGTGGCTCAAAGGTTTCAAACGGACCAAGTCATGGGTAAGACCCCTCGGGCTCTTCGGCGCCGGAAACATCGGCACCGAACTCGCTCGCCGCCGCATCGCCTTCGGGATGCGAGTGATCGCCTACGACCCCTTCCTCAAGAGCCACGAGGCGGTGGATCTGGTCAGCATGGAGGAACTCCTCACCGAGTCCGACTACATGTCGCTTCACGTACCGCTCACCGACGAAACCCGAGGAATGATCGACACCGAGACCATCGGTCGGATGAAGGACGGTGTGGTGATCGTCAACACCTCTCGCGCTCTATGTCAACGAAGTCGATATGAAGGCCGCGCAAATACGGCGCGGTGCGCGCCTACGCCACGGATGTCTTCATGTCGGACCCGCCGCCGGACGACTGTCCTCTCTACGACGCACCCCAAACATCATCATCGTCCCGCACCTGGGAGCATCATCAAAGAAACATGCTCCGTATCGGCGATGTCGTCGTACGGATCCTCGAAGATTTCCTACCAACGACACTTTGAACTTGACGGAGATAGCCATGAATCGAACCTGGAACTTCTACGCCGGGCCCGCGAGACCCGCTCCCGCCATCGAGCGCGCCGAAGCCGATCTCGATTGGGCACGGACATGGTCCATGGAGACCTCACACCGATCCAAGGAATACGATGTCGTTCCACTACGGCGCCATGAACCTCATGAGCGAACTTCTGGGTCTCGATGAGGATCATCAGGTGCTTTTCACCAGTGGGGCCTCGACGCAATTCGCCATGCTGCCGATGAACTTCATCCCGCCGGGTGGCTCGGCCGACTACGTGGATACGGGCACATGGGTCCACCAAGGCGATCAAAGAAGCCAAGATCGTCGCCGACGGGCGGGTCGCGGCGACGAGTGAACCCGATGGATTCACCCGGATACCGAGACGGGGTGGGTCTGACCTCGACCCCTCGGCGGCCTATGCTCACATAGCCAGCAACAACACCATCAAGGGGACCCAGTACCACGAGTTCCCCGATGTGGGGACACCTCCCGCTGCGTGGCGGACATGTCGTCCACTTCTTGTGGCGGCCTTTTGACGCCAATGCCTTTTCGCTCATCTACGCCGGCGCGCAACGTAACAGCCGCTGCGGGGTCACCATCGTGGTCGTCAAGAAATCGTGGATCGAGACCGCCAACAAGAATATCCGAGCCAGTGCTGAGGGTGCTCGACCCCACTCGTCGAAGGACTCGCTCTACAACACTCCGCCGACCTTTTCCGTTGCATGGTGCGCAACGTTCTCGAGTGGGTGAAGGATGCGGCAGTATGCGGGGCGATGGAGTTGGGAATCGCGGCAAGGGCGATCTTCTCTACAGCGTCATCACCGATCATCCGACTTCTACCGCTGCCCGGTCGAACCTGCAAGCCGGTCATACATGAATGTCGTGTGGCGTCTGCCGTCGGAGGAACTCGAGGCCAGAAGTTCGTCGCCGAAGCGACCGCTGCCCGGATGTGCGGTCTCAAGGGCCACCGCTCGGTCGGCGGCTGCCGGGCATCGATCTACAACGCCATGCCTCTCGAGGGCGTCGAATACCTCGCCGATTTCATGACGCGATCGCTGCCGCGAATCGCTGACTCGGCGGCGCTTGCGCCGCCTGACCCGATCACAACCCCCGACGTTTGTCGGGGGTCGTTGTTTCAGGAACGGCGCGGCCGGAGCGGGGTCAGCGTCCGGTGCCGCGGCAGCGACAGAGACCGGGGCCACGCCCGCGACAGCGTCCGGGGCAGCGCCAGCGTCAGCAGCAGCGCTCCAAGGCGCGCGCAAGACCACCGCTCACCGGGGCGTCCGGGTTTGACATTGTGCTCCCCTGACCCATCCGGCAACGCATGGCCTTCCGCACAATGTCATACCGGGCAACCCCTCGCGGCACAACGCACCGGTGCATCTCTCCCGGCCGCGGGACAGGCCGCCGGCGCTCGATCAGCGTGGTCGCAGTTCTTCCCGTTCTGCTCTCCGACCACGCTGATCGAGCGACGCTGGGACGCCACAGGCCGCCCAGAAGGCCGAGCTCCGGGAAGCCGTCAGCGCGGCGGCCGGGGCAGCATGATCACCTCCTGGTTTTCAATCACGCGTAGCCGCTGAGATGGCCGATGGCAAGGGCATGACGAATCGCCGCGAGGCAACCCTTGACATGGGATTTCATAGCAACTGGCCACTCCTCCACCCGAAACCGTGATCTGCGATGGATTGTCGGGGCGGGCTTTTCAGCCTGCCCCTTCAGACCCGTTTCAGCAGGTGGCGCGCTGCCACAAAGTCAGACATCGTTCAATCCACGTGCTGCGAACTTTCATTCGCGATGGCTTCGTGAAACCTTCGAGTCTTTGCGTCTTCGTGTTTGCGACGTGCGATGGCTATCTGCGCCCTCGTTGAATTGCGATGGTGCGATGGCCTTATCCAGCCCCCAGCCTCTACTCCGGCGCTTCCTCATCCAACCGGCTGCCGAAGATCGTGTTCGGCCTCTGTTCGATGAGGCTCGCCGAGAGGGGTCGGGGCCGGAGGGTCGGGTCGATCCACGGGTGCGCCGACAGGCTCGGAAAGTACTCTCTGAGATATAGTCCCTGAGGGTCACGTTGGTGGGTCCTCGCCATAGCCATCGTGAGATAGAGATGGTATTCGAGGGCGTAACCCATATCGGCGGCGGTCTGGAAGCGATCGGCGGGATCGGGTTGGAGCGCACGGTCGATGATCGCTGCGAGATCGTCGGGGATATCGGGCCGGGTCTGGGCAATGGGTTTTGGGAACGACAGTCCCGAGCTTGTGGAGGCGTTGAAGCGACCATCGGCCGCGGTCGGGCAGCCCTCCGGTCAGCGGTTCGTGGGTGAGAACACCGAGGGCATAGACATCGGCGCGGGCGTCGGTGGGTTACGAGTGGCCTGTTCGGGAGGCATGTATTCCAGGCGTCCGACGAGAAGTTCCTCGTTTTGTTCCGTCACCTCGCGTGCTTTCGCGATCCCGAAGTCGGTGATCTTCACCACCCCTTCGTAATTCAAAAGGACATTTTTTGGTGAGATGTCCCGGTGAACGATGCCGAGAGGGACGCCGTTCCGGTCGGTTCGCTGGTGGGCGTAGTCAAGGCCCCCGGCAAACCCGGCTGGCGATAAAGGCCCCGAGATCGGGAGGAAGGGGAAGACCCCGGTCGAGGTGGGTTCGGACAAAGACCTCGAGATTGAGCCCGTCGACGTACTCCATGACGATGTAGTACTTTGCCATCGGCGAGAATCCCGAGGTCGTAGACCTGGACGATGTTCTCGTGAACGAGATCAGCAACGAGCTTCGCTTCGCCGATAAAGAGGCGGACGACTCCGAGTGTTGGCGTAGGTTCTCGAGAATGGTCTTGATGGCGACGTTCTTTGAAGATCCACCGCGCCGAGCAGGACGGCCTCATAGACCGACCCCATGCCTCCATCTGCCGATATGGCGGAGAATCCGATAGCCGCGCTCGCGCCCCGATTTCTTCAGGTTTCATCGCCATAGATTAACCTCACCCGTCGAGAACAGGGAAGGGCGAGGAAACCGGCGACAAGATCGGATCAGTCGAAGAGTCCCATGAAGATGGTCAGGAGATCGTCGACCCGGATTCGGAAGTCGCCGGTGACATCGCCGCCCGGCGCCGTGAGGTCGCCGCCGCCGGCGCCGACGACCGGTCACCGTCGCCATCGGTAAGCTCGGTGACGAGCGCCGATACATCCGCGGCGTCCGTGGTCCCGTCGAGCTTGCGTCTCCGTTCTCGTCCCCGCAGTTGTTCAGGACAACCGTCGTCAGGAGCGTGCCCCCAACAACCCGTACCGTCATTGATATTGACCCAATAGGCGCCCGCCGGGGGTTGCGACGGTCCTCGTGGTAGCGCCGGTGCTCCAGAACCACGCACTGCCCGGGGCTGCGGTGAGGTGAACCGGGCCGCCGTGGCGTGTTCCCGCCTGGAGTCGGTGAAGGCGGCCAACAACTGCCGACGGTCACGGGCACGGAAACGAGATCGCTGCCGCCTTCATTGGCAACGGTGAGCGAAACCGAATAGGTAGCCGGGACCTCCCATGCGTGGCTCGGGTTCGCAGCGTCGCTGTGCCCGCCGTCTCCGAAATCCCAGCTCCAACTGCAGTCTCCGTCACAACTGCCGTCAAATGCGAGGTTGGCCAACTGCCGGATCATGGGTGCTGTCGGCGTCAGGGTGAAGGACGCAACCGGAGGCGCCACCGGATCACCGACCTTGACCGTGTGGGTCCGCGAGAAGATTTCGTCGGCGGTTTCGACGGTCACCGTCACGTCGTACCAACCTTCGGTTGGATAGGACGGGAATCCACTCGAGACACGAGCCCCACGGCAGCGGGCAGAGTTCGTGGACTACGACGGTCCCGTCCCCGAAATCCCAGGTCACCCGGATGAACTCACTCTCCTGCATCTGAGGCGACACCGATGCGATGAAGTGAACAAAATCGCCGGGATCGGGTTCCGTCGGAGCCCAGCTGAAGTCGACAGACAGAGGCACGATTTCGATGACCTCGAAGTCGGCCGTCGAAAGGCTGTTCTGACCCGACGAGGATCGGTCGAGGAGCAGCCCCGCGGTGTGCCATCCCGGTGAAAGCCAATTCCCCGGAATGGTGCAGGTCAGATCTCCGGGATTTGACGGTGGTGGCCCTCCATTGCACGAGCCGAGGGCCTGGCCGTCAACCCGCCACTCGACCGATGGAGTCACTCCGGAAGACCACTGCGAACCGAAACCATGGATCTGGAGATCTTCATCGGTGGCGACCTGATTGCTCGCCAAACCGATGGACGCAACCACGCTGGCGGCATGAACCGTGACGCAATCGTCGGATGACCATAGTCCTCCGAGCGGGGCGGTGTGCCGGTAGTGGGGTCTCCAGACCGACGCTCCAGAGTCCTGGGTCGTCCGGCGAGAAGGAGTGCACCGGGGTGGTCGAGGTGGGCCTGTTAGGGACCGGACCGCCCCGGGGGGGTGATGAACCACGAATAGGTGTTCGGGTGCCCCTCGCTGTCGAGTCCCGACACGCTGATGGAGTCGCCCGTGAGAACGGTCAGCGCTGGCGGCCCATCACAGAAAACCTGTGCGCTGATGGTCCCGCCGGTGACGGTCAGTATCAGGGTCGTAAGCAGGGCAAGGTGGCTTCGCAAGCGCGCAATTCTCCTTCATCTTGATGATAGTCACGGCGCTGGTTGTGGCGGGTGACCGGGATCACGAGCCGGTTCGATAGTTCGCGAATCCAACAGAAGAGTGCCGTCGGCGTCTCGGCGGAATTTACGGGCTGTGGGTGCCAGTCATCGGGACGTTGCCGTCGTAAACAAAAACCTCGACGTCGCGGTTCAGGGTCAGGGGAGCTCGGCAACGGGAACGAAATGGCGTCGCCCGAAACCGCGTCGATGACCGAAGCAAAGGCGAAGAAACCGCCGGAACCCGAGGTCCGGACGAGCTCGATCCGAGCGTTGCGTTGGCCGGGGACCGAGAAGAAGGAGAAAACGTCGTTGATCTGGATCGATTCCCATGCGCCGAGGGTCATCCCCTCCGGGGCCGCCAGGGATCGACCGAGGGCATCGAAGAGCCGGATCTCCACCCCGACGCTCAATCCGTCGGTTTCGACGATCCCGAGGTTGCTTCGAGAGTTCGCATCGCTGTCGATGTGGATGAGGACGCCGCGACCGCGCAGACCCTGGTTGGGACGGATCCCGGGACGTACTGGCCGTAGGTGCCTTCCGATCCGTGATTGGCGGTTCGCGAGGTCGCACAAAGCGCCGCGGGTCCCTCCCGCGGCACGAGCCGCAGGGAGCCCGCGACGCCGCTGAAACCGAAGAAGCTGCCGACCACATCGTCGATGGTCCTGGCCTCACCGGGTCGGAGCTCGAAGGTCGCGAGCACCGGCGGGAGTCCAATGGCGCCTTGAAATCGAAGTTCCGCGTCGACGTGAACCGAAAAGCTGCCGTGGTTGAGGACCCGGAGATCGCTTCGCCACTCGGTGCCGGCCTGGCCTTGTTTGTTGGCGACCACGGGAACCAGGAGAAACGGGGTGACCTCCGGTCTTGAACCGGTGACAAATACGGCGTCGCCGGTCCGGTTGTCGATGACCGATCCGTAGGCCGTGACACGCCCGTCGCCCTGGACCACGGCGATCGCGACATACGGGTCTGCACCGGGCGCGCGTTCGTGGTCGGGCAGGACACCGTTGATCTGGACATTGGAGTGGGGTTCGATCAGGAGGAAGGTGGATGCCCCCAGGGCGACGCCGCTTTGACTGTCAAGGAGGGTGACGGCCACCTTGGCCGGGTGGCCGGTGGTCTCGGTGACCCCGATGTTGACCCTGTGGTCGGGACCGGCGGTGGGGAGCACGATCATCGCGGGTTCGCCGGCTCCCGTGGATTGATCCCCCGCCACCCTCGGTGGCACGAACTGACCGTAGGTCCCCGAGGCGGCGGTCGTGTAGGTCCTCGATGTGCCATGAACCACGACGCCCGCGGTGTCCTGGACGAGGAGACTGCCTTGGGCGGAGTCGAGGCCAAATCGTTTCTTGACCAGATCGTCCAACGCAACCACGGATCCGTGCGGAACAATCACGTCGGTCTGCCGTACACCGACGCCGGTCGAACCCGAGGGCGGAGTGAGGAGAAGACGGACCTCGGCTTCCGTCGACGGCGCGGCGTTGAAGATCCGCACATCGGAGCGCCAGGTGGTGTTCTGGGCACCTTCGGAATGCGCCACGACGGGGTAGATCATGGTTGCGGATTCGAAGGGCGGTTGTGATGGTTCCTGAATGCTCAACGCCCAGCCGTTGAGGATCGTTCCTTCTTCGGGGTCGTCGAGGATGCGGTCATCCTCGACGGTCAGCGTCCAGGGTCCGATCATCGGAATCTGGGAGAGGAGGCCGAGACTCTGCACCGGTTCGAAATCATCCGGGTAGGTTCCGGAGATGCCGTTGTGTCCGGCGGTGTGGTCGTGCAGCACGACCTGAGTGCCCTCCGGCGCGGTCAGAATGAGCCGGAGGTGCTCCGGCGCCGGGTGGGCGAGATCGACAAGCACCTTGAGGCTGCCGACGACGCCTTCCCGATCGACGAAGATTGCCGAGATCGTGGGCGTACTCGGCAGCGTCCGGAGGGGGATGGCGGACTCCGGGGAGACAAAAACTCTCGAGGCGGCCTGCACGGCCTCGACGAGATCGACAATCGGCCGGATGAGGCCGTTCTTGTCGTCCATGGTCGGCTGCCCGGTGGCGGCGAGGAGAAATTTGATCGTGTGGGGATCGCTGCCGGGTCTGGCCTCCTCGATGAGCGCCGCCGCGCCGGTCACGTAGGCCGCAGCTCCCGAGGTGCCGCCGAAATCGACGGTGACGCTGTTGGCAGCCGCCGCCTTGAGAAACTCGGATGGAGCGACGAGATCGAGGTAGGAACTCGAGTTCGAGTAGCAGGTGACAGCGCGTTTCCATCGGAAGCTGTCGTCGCACAGCTCAGCGCACTCGGGATCGAGGCAGAAACGGTAGGGGAGCCATCCGGGGTCGGCGTCCCAGGCAGAACCGACCGCGACGGTCCTCGTGATGCAGGCCGGCGCGTTCAGGGCACCGCGGTAGCCGTTGTTCCCGGCCGCGGCGACGACCGTGATGCCGGCTTCGGTCGCGGTCTTGATCGCCTCTGCATAGGCGAGGTTGGCCTCGTCACAGGGCCCGAAGAACTCGCCGCCGCCAAGGGAGATGTTGATTGCGGCCAGCCTGTAGTCCTCGCCGTTGCGGTGGAGAACCGCGTCTTCGATGGCTTCGACCACCGCACTGGTGGTCGCGATTCCGCATTCGGCGTCAGAGGTCACCTTGTAGGCGAGGATCTTGGCCGATGGGGCGACTCCGCCCGCAAACGTCGATTGGGGCTCCACTGATACGACGAGCCCGCCGCCACGGAAGCGACGGCGGTGCCGTGACCGTTGCAGTCCATGGGATCGTCGTCATCATCGGCGGTGTCGAGCCCGTAGACCACCTTCGCGTTCGGGATGAGTCCTCCACCAAGGGTCGGGTGGAGATAGTCGACGCCGGAATCGATGATCGCGACGGCGGTTCCCTCACCGGCGACGCCGAGTTGGTGGAGCGAATCGGCGCCGATCAAGCGGAGTCCCTCGAGGGTCTGCAGGGTCCAACGACGATCGGGCTCCACCCACGTCACCTTCGGGCTCAGGAGGAGTTCGGCCAAACCCCGGGCCGAAACCACGGCCGTCAGGGCCGGTTGCAGGCGAAAGCCGCGGACCAGATCGAAATCGCCGGGCTCGGATGGTTTCGGTGAACCCTGAACGGCTGCGGCGACGCTCGTGCGACGGCGTTCAGGCGGCGTTCGTCGGCGGCGCCGGCTGCGCGGCCGAGGACCATCTTGGTGTCGGTGTCGGCGGCGAGGTGGATGATGACCTGCTGGGTCCGGCCGGCGGCAAAGGCCTCGGCGACCTCGGGCGCCAATTCGGCGCTCGAGCAGAGCCCGGCCGGGCCCACGCCGGCGAGAACAAGAGCAGCGATGGACGCCAGGAATGGGGGTGCAGGTCGCGTCGAATCACGCTCGCCAAGCCTCCGAACTCGACCCACCCTCCCAGGTCTCCCGATGGATGGCGGAAGCCCATCCGGTCGATTCGCCGCGTATCGCGAACCCTTCGAGGGAGGCGGGTTCTCGAGATGAACCGTCATTATACCGCACGGTGGTCCGAGCCGCGGGCCGCCGACCTTGCGGTAGTATGGCCGTTGTGAAACGACTCATCATTGCCGATGCCCATGTCGGCCAGCGGACCGACGATGTCGCGGACATGGTCTCGATGTTACTCAACGCCCGCGATTCGGGTGTGACCGAGATCATCTATCTCGGGGATGGGTTTCAATACCTGATCGGGATGTCCAAGTTTTGGACAGCCGGAGTCATCGAGGTCATCGAGACCTGGCGGCTCCTGCGGCGTTCGGTGTCGGGATCGGGGTGATCGAGGGAAACCGGGATTTTTTTCTCGATGCGCCCGAGTTGGCGTCCGAGATCGACTGGTCCGGGCTCGTCCATGATTTTCAGTCGGGGTCGCGTCGGTTCCGACTCATTCACGGCGACAAGGTCAACCTGAGGGATTTTCAATACCGGTTCTGGTCGCGGGTCTCCAAATCAGGCTTGGCGAGGATCTGGGCTCGTTTGCTGCCCCGTTCCTTGGCGGTCTGGATCGTCCGGTCCATGGAAGCTCGGCTGGCTGACACCAACCGGCGCTTTCGCTATTACAAGCCGATCGATTCGCTTCGCCGGGCGGCCGACGAGGCCTGGTCTCAAGGTGTCGACGTGTTGCTCTGGGGCCACTTCCACACCAACTGGGGGTACTCCCGCGATCATCGCGTCGCCGTCATTCTTCCCGATTGGCTCGACACCGGAATCGCGGTGTTGGTCGATGATGACGGCAACGCCGTGCAGGTGGAGAAAAACTTGACACCCTGCGGTCCGCTTTTCACAATGAGTTGATGTTCAAAGGCCCACGAGGAACCGGTTCGGTCGCGTCGACCGTGAGGTTCCGGCAGGCTCGCGGATCGGCCCGCTGCCGTGACCCGTCTGCTGCCGGGGCCGGTGAGCGGGATTGCGGCCGCGGTGCGGGTTCCGACCTCCAAGAGCCTGACCAACAGGGCGCTGATCGCGTCGGCCGCAGCCGGCGGCGGCTGCATCCACCGCCCCCTCGACTGCGATGATACGAGGCTTCTTGCCGGCGCCCTGGGTCAGGCGGGCTGGCCGGTCGCCTGGCAGGATGAGATCCACATCTCTCCTCGGAGACCGGTGCCGGAGGCGGCGGTGAATCTCGGCAACTCGGGAACCGGAGCCCGGCTCATTCTCGGTCTGCTGGCGTGCGTCTCCGGGCGATTTCGAGTCGATGGAACCAGCCGCCTCCGGGAGCGACCGATGCTGCCGCTCGTCGAGGCCCTCACGGCGCTCGGTGCGGAAATCTGCAGCCGCGGCGGTTTCCTGCCGGTCGATCTCGTCGGCGGCCGACTGGTTGGAGGTCGCCTGCAGCTTCGTCCCGGGGTTTCATCGCAGTTCGTCTCCTCCCTCCTGCTCGCAGGGCCCCTCATGACAAACGGTCTCGTGCTCGAGGTCATTGGTCCCGTGCCTTCACGGCCCTATCTGGATCTCACCCGTGACGTGATGGTGGATTTCGGCGCGTCGATCATCAGGGACGAGTCGGATCGCTGGAGGGTCGAACCGGGGGGCCTACGACCGACCACCTATCTCGTCGAGGGCGACTGGTCCGCCATGGCCTTTGCGGCGGCGGCGGTGGCGGCGGTCGGGGGCTCGGTGACGATCGGACCGCTTTCCTCGACGAGTTCCCAGGGTGACCGCGCGATCTGCGCGATTCTCGAGCGCGCCGGACTCGAACTCGAGTTTTCGGGGGAGGATCTCGAGATTTCGGGGCGCATGACCCGGCCGTTCGAGGCGGATCTCACGGCAACTCCTGATCTCTTCCCGGCCCTGGTCGTGGTGGCGGCCGCCGGCCCCGCAGGATCGGTGTTGACCGGGATCGAGCATCTCAAGCACAAAGAGAGCGACCGTTTGACGGTGATGGTGGAAAATCTCGGTCGGCTCGGCGCGGTCTTCGATCTCGGTCCCAGATCTCTCGTAGTTCGCAAGGGCATCGAGCGGAATCACCCGGGGGTCATCAGGGTGACCGCCGCGGACGACCACCGCGTCGCCATGGCCATGGCGGTTGCGGCCCTCGCCGCCGGTGAACTCGAACTCGATGACGGCGGCTGTGTCGGAAAGTCCTTTCCGGAGTTCTGGAAGATGTGGGACACACTGGTTGATGGGGGAGGGAGGCGAGATGAACCCGCCCTCGCCGCGGTCGCTCCTCGTCGAGCACCCGGCGTTGCCCAGCCGTTCGAGTCAACTGATGCCGATCCGAGGGCTGGTCCCATTGAGGTCTCTCGGTCACGTCGATCGCTACCGGCCGCGGTCCAGTTGGTGGCGGTCACCGCGTTGCTCGCCGACTTCGAACTCTGGCCGGGGCGGTGGGCGCTGCGCCGCGCCATGGTCGAGATCGACCGATGACGGACCGCGGGTGCTGCTCCCGTCCCTGCCGGTGTCGCTTTCACGGATCTGGTCGAAGCTGGGAGGCGGCGACCCGGCGGCGGAACGAACCCGGACCGCGGTGCTGAGCACCATTTCCGAGGCGACCGGGATCGATCTGAAAGGGCGTGGCACGGTGGGGTTCGAGACCGGTTTCTTTCCTCGACGGGGTCCTCGCGGGATGGCTCGGTGAGCTCGATCTGCCCCTCGATGCAGCAACCGCGCGTTCGTTGTGGATGCTGCGGTGGTCGCTGCCGACCTGTCCTGAGGCCGGAGACACGAGGTTTCTCGCGATTGCCGACGCCGCGACTCGCCGACGGATCGGTGTGGCGATGTGGGCCGCGGCGCATCGCCGCGGGTACGCGGCGAGCTTTGAGATCGTCGGCGCCGATGGCGCGGTCGAGGAGATGTCGGGGATCCGGGGGGCGGTGGAGTTCGAATTCTGGCGGGGGAGTTCGGCGACCGAATCCTCGCATCGCTCATGGATCGAGACGGCAACCTCGATGGAAGCGCGGTGGCCCTCGGTCGATTTCCCGAGGGGTGGAACCCGGCACCGGCGCCGGTCTTTCATCTCGATCGTCTTCCGGTCCACCTCACGATAGCGGGTCTCTCACCGGCGCAGAAGCTGCGTTGGATTGAAGAGCGGAACGGACGATTCAACCCGTTTTCCTCAGCCGATCGCCGGTGGCTCACCGGTTGCGCCGCAGAGCTCTTTTCCGGGTCCCGTCGGCGCACGAGCGCGAGGTTCCGGGACCTCGTCCACGTCGCCGGGTTGGCTCCGGATGGCGTGCCGGTCCCGAGCGCCCTCGAGATGGCTGGAGTCGGCGAGGATGATCTCGAAGCGGCCGCGTCAGGATCGTGCCGTGGTCCTCCGTCACGGGTGTGTCACGGTTCCCGAGCCGCGGCCGTTGACCATCGACCCTCGTCACGCCGAGGTGGCCCGGTTCTTCGACGAGGAAGATCCCAGGAGGCTGCTGCACTCAGCGCTCGCCGACGGCAACACCGGAGAGCTCCTCGCGTGGGCGCGGGCTCGACTGGACAATCTCGACGCAGCGGCTGTCAGAGGGTTGCTGACCGGATTGGAGACCGGCGCCCTCGGGCCCGGGGTTCAGGCGGCTTTGGCCGAGGCGTGTCTCTGCCTGGCCGATATCCACGGGGCCCGTCGAGCGTTGAACGGGTTGAACGACGAGATCGCGCGGCCGTGGGCGAATTGGCTTCGCCTCATGGATCGACCGCCCGAACTCGAGGTCGAGATTCCGCATCCCGTGGATCTTCGTCAGGCTCCTCGCGCCTGCGCCGAGATCGCTCTCGTGAGCGTCAGACGAGCGCTGTGGTGGAAGACCGAATCCGCCGAGGAGGCGCTGGAACTCGTGCACGCCTGCTTGGCCTGTCTCAACGGTACGGCTCGGCGATGGGTGGAGATCAAACTGACCGCTCTGGTCGAGCCCGAGCGGCTGGCCGATGCCGGTTGGCGCCGGGAAATGACCGGAGGCCACCCCGAACTCGTTGGTCTGATCCTCTTCGAGAGATCGCTCAGAGCGATGTTCGAAGAGCAGTTCAAGCGCGCGAACCGCCTTCTCAGGAGAGTGATGGCGGCGGAACGCGCCCCGGGAAGATTGGCCCTCATGCAGGTCAACCTCGGCACCCTCGAGGCCGACGCCGGTCACCACCAGGTGGCGGAAGCGTTGACCCTTGGCGCGTTTCGGCTTTTTCAGGCGGCCGGATTCCGGCATCGCCTCTGGGATGCCCTGCACAATTTGGCCGTGATGGACATCGATCAGCTTCGTGTGGAACGGGCGAGCGCCCGGCTCGACGCGGTTGCTGAAGCCCAGCACACCCTGTTTGTCGAGATCGAGCGCAGCCGATTGGCATTGGCGGTCGGGGATCTCGATCTCTTTCGATCTCGGCTCCGAGGATTGCCGTCGATGGACGACCTCTCGAATCCGCAGATCATCCAGGCCCTGTCGTTTCTCAAAGGGGTGGAGGCGTTGTTTTTTTCCTCGGCCGAAGCGGCGGCGGCGCTGTTGCGAGCCGGGGGACAGGAGGGCCTGGTCTGGCTTGAACTGGCTGACGCCATCGACCGACGAGACGACCGATCGACCGGATCCCACAGCGACGGGTGGGGGGTACGACGCGCCGCGTTCCTGGTGCGCGTCAGCCGCGAGAGCCCATCGGTTCGAGAACTGGACGAGTTGATCAACGAGCCTCTCGATCATCGCGAGGCCCTCGCGGTGACGCTGTGTGCACAGCTCGCTTGTCGGCCGGGGTGGCCCGGGCCCGACCTCAGGACGCGTGCGGCGGTCGTTCTTGCCGGCCGCGGGCTGACGGGTTGGGCCGCGCGGATCAGGTGGGGGAGTTCCGAGGTGGAGGCGTTGCTTCAGAACTTCGTTCGGTTGCTGAGAACTCATGATTCGGGGCAGGACGTCGATGGCGTCCTCGAGGGTGTGCTTTCGCAGTTCGGCGTGACCGGGCTCGTTGTTCGGATGGTGGATCGGGATTGCGAACTCTTGCGCATCGGCACCGGCTGGTCGGCCAGCGGCGAAGTCCGCGGTTCGCTCGAAGTGGTTCCCCTGGGTTCGGAACCGATCCGAGGATCGGCATGGACTCTTCTCTGCGATCTCCTGGAACTCATGATCCCGGTCGCCAGAACCCCCGAGATGAGGGTCGATCGCAGCGAAGTTCGCATTGACGGCTCCTCTCGCGGGATCGAGCAGTTGCGGCAGGATGTGCGGCTCCATGCAGGACCCGGATATGCCGTGCTCGTGCACGGTGAGACCGGGTCCGGCAAGGAAGTCGTCGCCAGGGAACTCCACCGGCTTTCCGGGCGGAAGGGAGAGTTGGTGTCGGTCAACATCGCCGCGATCCCGATCAACCTTCTCGAAGCGGAACTCTTCGGTTCGGTGAAGGGAGCCTTCACCGGTGCGGAACGGTCTCGAGGGGGTCTGGTGGCGGCGGCCGATGGTGGCACTCTTTTTCTCGACGAGGTCGGGGATCTCGATCTTGCGTTGCAGGTCAAGCTTCTTCGTTTTCTCGAGTCGGGCGAGGTCCGGCCGGTTGGTTCCGATCGGACCAGGGTGATGGATGTTCGAGTCGTCTGCGCCACCCATCGGAAGCTCGACCGTCTCGTTCGGGAGGGTCGGTTCCGGGGCGATCTCTTCTTCCGGATCGCGGTCGCCAAGATCCTCGTCCCGCCGTTGCGGGAACGCGTCGAGGACATTTTGATGTTGCGGTCGATTTTCGAACACGAAGCGTCGCATCGGCACGGGCTACAGGTGTCGAAATGGAGCGTCGCAGCCGAGCGTTGGCTGCTCAACCACCGATGGCCGGGCAATGTCCGGGAACTCAAGCACACCGTCGAGGTCGCCATGGCGCGAGCTGGTGGGGAGGCGATTCGACCGGAGCACCTTCCCTTGACCGAGCAGCCGACCGCGCTGCGTGGAACCTGGGAGAGCACGGTCGGCGATTTCAAACGTCGCTTCTTGACCGAGGTCCTGTCCCGCCACAAGGGGAATCGAAGCGCCGCCGCAAGGGAACTCGGCATCTCACGCCAGGCGCTGCTTTATCAAATCAGGAAACTCGGGCTCGGAGCCTGATCGCATCCTCTGGGTTTCGGTTTGTCCTCCGATCGCCCGCGCGGTCTGTGGGCACAGGGACAAGCTCGTTGGCATTGTGACGCCTGAGGTCCAGCCTGCAGCGCCGATATGCGGGACAAAAAAGATGCGGACCGTGCGGTCCGCAGGAGGAAGGAGGAGGTATGATGCGTTTACCAGGTCGTTGTGTGCCCGGCTATCTTTACAACTAGCAAGCATCGTGCCAACATTCCAAGCGGGGAAGAAATTGCTGGTTGGTCAGCGAGACAAATTGGAATTCGGTCTTCGAGAGTTGCGCCGAAATGCGGACGTGGAACTTCACGAAAGGGTGGATCTGCGCGCCTGGACGTGTCTCGGCGTCGGCGGCGTCGCAACCCTGGTTGTGCGCTGTCACAACGCATCCTCGGTGGCTGAGACCCTCAACCTGGCTGCTTCGCACGGATTGGGCTGGTTGGTGCTGGGAAGCGGCTCACGGATCATCGCACCGGACAGTGGGATCCGCGTCCCGGTGGTGAGTGCAACCGGGGAGCTCGCGCGCTGGAAGGTGGAGGTGGACGGAATCGAGGCAGGCGCTGGTGCCAACTTGGCACAGGTGTGCCGGGCCGCTCGTCGCGCCGGGCTTTCCGGGCTGGAGTCCCTCGATTCCAGGGACCACAGCGTCGGCGGAGTGATCCGAGCCGCCATCGACGGGGTGGTCGATCTCGGGAGTGTGCTGGACTGGATCGATCTCCAAGCTCCGGGCTGCGGACCGCAGCGGTGGCACGCGACCGACGATGAATCCATTCCCGATCGGCGGCAGATTCACCGCAAGGTCGTCACCAGGATCCGGTTTCGCCTTCGACCGTTTCCGGTGGTCAGGATCCTCCCTGGCACCCTGAGATCGATCCGAAGCCGGGCCCTGCGTTCGACGGGTCCGATCTTCCTCGACTCCCAGGATGCCACGGCGGCCGATCTCCTCGCCGAGGCCGGGTGCCGCAATCTGACGGTCGGTGGAGTTCGAATCGGCGGCAACGGGGGCAACGACCTCATCGCCGGGCGATCGGCCACAGCCGGGGATGTGCTGGATCTCTGCCGCCGCGCCCGCGATCGGGTCGCCGCCGCCACCGGCGTGGAACTGATTTCGGCGCTGGTCTTTGTCGACGACGACGGGCTGGAAACCACCCTATGAAACGCGGTCGTCGGTTGTTGGTGATCGCGGCGGTGTTCGCGGTACTCATCGAGACGGTCGGGTTCGCGGGGTGGTGGAGCTGGCGCAGAGTCAGTCGATTGATCGAAGTGAGCCCGGCCGAGGGCGCACTTGCTCTATCGCGGGATCTGTTCCTTCGCCTTCCGTCTGCGGTTCGTCGTTCGCGGAGAATGCCGACTCGTGATCTTGGCAAAGCTCGTGATGATCTCGTGGTGGCTGCGTTGGGCTCACTGAGCCGGAGCCAGATCCGCTGGGTGCCCGCCGACTCCGCCGGGTTTGTCAACCGCGCGCGCGCAGAACTCATCGAAGGATCCTTGGATCTGGCGATGGAGGCTCTTGACAGCGCCATCGTCCGCAACCCGACCTCGCCGGATCTCCACTGGTTGATGGCGCTCACCGAGCGGGCTCGGGGGTCCAACGCCAGTGCCCTCGACCATCTTGCGACCTCAGCCGGTTTGGGATCCCGAGACGGTCCCCTGCGAATGGAGTTGACGCCCGAGGAGACGGACTGGGTCAGAATCGAGGGTCTCGAGCGCCGATTGGAGTACTACCCGCGGGCTCGAAGCGCGGGGGTGATCGCGCTTGCCAGGGAACTCCGAAAACGGGATCAGGCGAAAATCGGCCGCACCTACCTCGAGGAGGAACCGTGGGACCCGCGCATCGAGCTCGAACTCGCCCGATGGGATCTCGACGATGGTTTCATCGCCGAGGCGGAGATCCGTCTCAACGGTTTGGCCGATCGAAGCGGTCTTCCGGCGGCACTGCTCGCCGAAACCTGGGCTGTGATGGCCACCGTTCGAGACCGCCAGGGAGACATCGAAGGCGCGGTCGAGGCGGCCGATATGGCGTTGACCTACGATCCGCGTTCGGCGGCCCCGTACCGGGTTCTCGCGGGATTGGCGGAACGCCGGGGAGATGTCGACGAAGCCCTCGACCATCTGCGGCGGGCGTGGGGGATGAATCCCACCGATGTGCCTCTGCTCCTCTCGGTCGCGCGGATCGCCGAAAAGGCGGGTCAGGTCGATGATGCGCGCCTTGCGCTCGAACGCGCGAGGAACGCCGATCCGAGCAACCCGAATCTCGCCGCTTCGCTCGTCGAGTTCTATCTTCGACAGGGTCGGTTCATGGATGCGACCGTCACCCTGTCGGACGCCCTCGATCGTTTCCCCACCGACCCGAGGCTGCTCGGTCTCGCGGATCGGCTCAGGGCGGAGGTGCGACGGCGGTGAGGCGTGAATCGTGAGTCGTAGATCGTAAGTCGATTTCGCGAGTCCCGGCGACGGTTGGACCATCGCAGTTTTACCGCAAAGAACGCAAAGAACGCCGAGATCATCGCAAAGAACATCGCATTTCTGACTCATCGCACCATCGCACCATCGCACGGAGAAACCGCAGATAGCGCAGATGGACGAAGATTCCACCGCACCATCTCATCAAGTGGATAACGCGAAGGTCCGCAGCAAAAACGGCCTCCCAGCAATAAGCTCGTTCAATCCAGAAAACACACGTCGACATTCCATTGCGATGGCTCTTGAAAACTGTTCGTTGAGATGGCCTTCGCGATCTTCGCGGTCTTTGCGTTTCAAATGGTTCGCTGAAGTCACACCGAACGATCCACGAAGTTGTGTGGCGCGCCGGAGCCGAGATCCCACTCTGGTTTGCGGTGGTTCATGGAGACCCTGGTGGGTCTTTATGTCCTTCGTGTTGAACAAGATTCACTGAAGGCGCCACCACCGATTCACGAAGTCGTCGAGCGCTCCCGAACCGAGGACGCGCCTTAGGACTTACGACCCACCCTCGTCGTCCTTAGACCGATCGCCGGGGACTTTGGCGGTGGCGACGATCTCGGGATCGGTCTTTGCCGCCCATTGCATCTGGCGACAGATACCGCGGACGATCTTGACTTCATTCTCGGTGATGCCCGCCCGTCCGAAGAGACGACGGAGCTTTCTGATAATACGTTCGGGGTTGTCCGGGTCGGCGAACCCGATATCGGCGAGGGCGACGTCGAGGTGGCCCATGAGACCGTCCACCTGGGTCCCGGTGGCCGGCAGTGGCGCGCTGCTGTCCGGCGGTTCGAGCTGGAGGGTCAGATAGCTCAAGAGAATGGCGATGGCCTGGGTGAGGTTGAGGACCGGGAAGTGCTCAGCGGTGGGGATCCGAATGACCATGTCGGCGCGATCGAGATGGCTGCGACTCAGCCCACGGGTCTCGTTGCCGAAGACGAGCGCCGCGCCGCCAAAGCCGCGTCGAGCGAGTTGGGTGGCGCCCTCGGACGGCGTCAGGACGGGAAGATCGGTGCGGCCACGCGTGGAAGCCGTTGCCGCCAGGGTCCGGTAGTCGGCCACCGCCTCGTCAAAACCGTCCCAGGTGCGGATGTCGAGATGATCCCTGGCGCCGCACGACCAGCGGACGACTTCGTCGTTGTCTGCGCTGATCGATGGTCTCACCAGATCGACTCGTGGCACCGCGAAGTTGGCGGCCACCCGAAACGTGGCGCCGATGTTCCCGGCGAGCGAGGGTTCAACGAGGACGAGCGAGGCAACCGGCATGACGCCGGACATCATAGCCTGGATGATCATCGCCTTCAGGGAAGCGTAAGTCGTAAGCCGCGACTCACGATTCTCCGAAGACCTCGGCGGAAAAGGCCGAGATCTCGGCGTTGTCGCTCCTCCAACAGCCCGAATTCATCCCCGCTTTGCGGCAGGTCTGATCGAGAAACTCCTCCGGCGACCAGCCGTAGCGTTCCGCCACCTGGGGCAGGAGCAGGCCGCGGTGGATTCCCCGCTCGATCACGAGTCCGTCTCTGCCGATGACGATCTCACCCGGACTGCGAAACCCGCCACAGCGGGATGAGAGCCGAGATCTCGATCTCGATGGATGCGAGATCCTCTTCGGTGATCGGCGAAAACCGGGGATCGCGAAAGGCGGCGTTGATCGCATTTGAGCGAACCGAGAGCCACAGTGGTTCGGTGCCGACGACGTGGCCGATACACCCGCGAAGGGCTCCGTCGCGGGTGAGGGTGACGAATGCGCCGCGGATTTCGCTGAGCGGGCCCGGCAACGGTGGTTCGTCGGGGAGGTGGTCGCATCGCAGGTGCGCTTTGATGGCGGATCGGGCGAGACCGAGGAGCCATTGTCGTTCGTTGCCATCGAGCAGCACGGTTTCGTTCAAAGCCATGACTCGATGGTATCGTGATTCGGTGATTGTCAGGCTTCCATACGGCTCTGATTACCTCGCCTTTGATCTTCGGGGACTCAAGGTCCGGCCGCTGCAGCCGTTGGCTCCCCAGGGATCCCGGGATCTCGGGCGGATGCTGTCGCGGGCCGTTGACTATCCTGTCGATGGTGAAGGGCTCCGAAATCTCGCTGCGAAGTGCCGGACGGCGGTGATTGTGGTTCCCGATGCGACCCGGAGGGCAAGCCTGCCCGGTGTTCTCCCGGTGATCCTCAGCCGGTGGCTCGCGGCCGGTATCAGGGCCGATTGCATCACAGTTCTCGTCGCCTGCGGCACCCATCCGCCGGCGCCTCGAGGCGAGGTCGCGACCCTCCTCGGTGAGCTCCCTCTCGGGGTCAGAATCCGACAGCATTCGAGCCGCGACATCGCCGCCCTCGTTGAGGTCGGCGAGATTCGTCCCGGCGTCCCTCTCCGGCTCGACCGCGAGGCGGTGGAAACCGATCTGCTCGTCACCGTCGGGGCGGTTCGCCATCACTATTTCGCCGGATTCGGCGGCGGACCGAAGATGGTCTTTCCCGGTATCGCGGGTCATGACGAGATTCAGGCAAATCACTCGCTGGTTCTGCATCGACCGACGACCGGCTCGAACGCCACCCCGGTTGCGAGCCCGGTGTCCTCCTTGGCAATCCGGTGGCGGAGGAGATCGCCGGGGCGGCGGATCTCAGGCCGCCCGATTTCGCCGTCTGTCTGGTTCCGGGGCGAAATGGCGGGATCGCCTGGGTCGGCGCGGGTTCTTGGCGAGAGGCATTCACGGTGGCGGTGGAGAGGGTTCGCGAGTGGTACGAACTCCCAGCCGGGCGCTTTCAACACATCGTGGCATGTGGTGGCGGCCGGCCAGGCGACTCGACCCTGATCCAGGCCCACAAAGGACTCGACGCCGCGTGCCGATTCGCTGTACCCGGCGCCGAGGTGGTCTTCGCCGCCGAGCTCGAATCGGGGCCCGGATCTCCGGCGATGGAGCCGTTTCTCGCCGATCCGCGTCCGTCATCGATTCTCGATCGTCTCGATGAACGTTATGTCCAGTACGGACACACCCTGCTGCGCATTCTCGAGAAGACGGAACAACATCGTGTCTTTCTGAAGTCATCCTTGGATCGAGAGACGGCGATCCGGCTCGGTTTCATCCCCGTCGACGATCTCGACGAGGTCGCCGATCGCTGGCGCGAGGAGGGCGTTCACGATCGGGTCGCCGTCATGGCCGAGGCCCACGTCTGGCCGCGGTCGGCTCGCTGAGCCGATCGGATTGATTCTCGTCAAGGACGTGTTGGCGGAAAGGAGCGATACTGAGCGCGGATCGCGAAGGAGGCCGGTATGGCAGTTCGACAGATTATCGAGATCGACGAGGATCTCTGCGACGGTTGCGGAGATTGTGTCTCCGCCTGCGCGGAGGGGGCCATCCAGCTCATCGACGGCAAGGCGAAGCTCGTCAGTGACAACTACTGCGACGGGCTCGGTGCCTGCATCGGTGACTGCCATGTCGGCGCCATCAAGATCATCGAACGCGATGCGGACGGTTTTGACGAAGCGGCCGTTGCGGTTCATCTCACCAAGATCGGCAGGGGCCACGAACCGATTCCGGTCCTGCGTCCTTTGAATGTCGTGAATCCGATCATGACCGGAGGGGGAGGGGGTTGCCCGGGGTCGCGGGCGCAGACGCTCCAACCGCCCCCGGTCGCGACGTCGGGCGAGATTCCCGCCGCTGCCTCGCAGCTCGCCACTGGCCGATTCAGCTTCACCTCGTGCCGCCGACCGCGCCGTTCTTCCAGGGCGCCGATGTTCTGTTGGCGGCGGACTGCGTGCCGTTTGCGGTGGGGGACTTCCACCAGCGGTATCTGGCCGGATCATCGCTCGCCATCGCCTGTCCCAAGCTCGATCACAACCAGGAGATCTACCTGGAGAAGCTCGTCGCAATGATCGATACCGCGGAGATCGCCTCGATCCACGTCGATGGTCATGGAGGTTCCCTGCTGCAGCGGGCTCGTCCGCCTGGTGGACGAGGCGCGGAAGCGCGCATCGCGGCAGGTGCCGATCAGTTGCACGGTGATCGGAACCGATGGAGGCGTCCGGCACGAACTCGAGCTCGAACGGACAGCGGTGTAAAGAAACGGAAAATCCACCCGGCGACACGGGTACAATCTGCGATCGGAACGGGGGGATTCCGCTTTCGGGTCCGCTTCTGTCGTGGTGACCGCAGGATCGAAGCGACAACGGTCCCGATCTGAAATCACGTCGCGGCGCGACGCGTCCGACGATTTTGGAGGCATTGATGAAGCGAGCTGTTCTGATCCTCGTGCTGCTGTTGTCGTGGTGGGCATCGTCGCATCAGGTCGAAGCCCAGTCGGGCGGCCCGACCTTTTCGGCGGAGAACCCGAGGATCGATATCGGCGAGATCAAGGCCGGCAGCGAGGCGGTGGCGACGTTCGTCTTTAACAACAAGGGACCGGTGGATGTGACGATCATCAGGGCCAAACCCTCTTGAGGCTGCACCGTGACCGAGTTCGACTCGGTCATCCCGGCTGGTCACTCGGGAACGTTGACGGCAAAGATCAAAACCACGACGACTCAGAGTGGTCCGGTATCCAAGAGCATTGCGGTGACCACCAACGCCGCCGGCGCCCAGCGGATGACGTTGAGCGTCACCTTCTATCGCAGTTTCCGCGATCACGGTGCTCCCGCGACCGCAGATCTGAACTCAACGGCGTCGTCGGCGACGAACCGACGGCAACCCTGATCTTCCACCGTCCGGATGGCGAAGAACTCAAGATCGTCGGTGTCGAGAACACCGAGACGAGCGAATCGTGATCACGACCAAACCGGTGACCGAGCCGGTCCAGATCGGACGCGACCAGGCGGTTCCCGGTGACGTTCTGCTGGTGGCCTCGTTGGCGCCGGGAGTGGCTGATACCACGGCGAGCGGCCAGGTCAGGGTCAACACCAACCACCCGGATTCCGAAGTCTCGATCGCCTATTCGCTTCGAATTCGACCCGTAATCGAGGCCGACCCGACGGAGATTCGACTGCTTCTCCAGGAGGGGAACACCTCGTCTCGAACGATGCTCGTTCGGGTGCAGCACAATCTCCGAGGGGAGTTCAAGGTGACCGGGTCCCAGCCTTCGAGTCCGGAGCTCTTCCGGGCGCAAATCGTCGACGGCGACATCAGCAGCAGACCCACACCGTGGCCGTCATGCTCCAGGATGACGTTCTTCCGGGTTCCTTGAACAACCGGGTGCTCGAAAGCCTGGTTCTCGACACCGATGACGCCGACCCAGCCGGAGCTCATCATTCCGGTGCTCATCGAACCGAAAGCGCTTCGCAAGACCGGCCCCGCCGCGGCCGTTGGAGTAACCGGCGACGTCCCGGAGACAACGCGCTCAACCGCGAGTCGGGGATTTCCCCGAGGGTGCGGATGAGATGAACCGCCAGGGCGGGTCGCCTTCGACGGATTCCAGTGGCTCGCCTGACCGCGGTGTGCTTGTGGTCGCTGAGAAGCCGGCCGAGACTGCGGTGATCGGCGAGTTCTTCGATGAGATCGAAGGTCTGCGCATCGCCGCGGCTCAGGATGGCCTGCCAGAGCGCCTCCCGGTAGGACGGCCGGTCGAATTTGAGGTTGTCGATGGGTTTGAGTTCCTTTTCGATCAGCGCCATCCGTCTCCGGTACTCGGGTTGCGAAAGCACCGGTTCCTTGGAGTACGGCGTATAGGGTTTGGGAACAAGCACGCTGCAGCCTGCGTGGAGAGTTCCCATCCGTCCCCGATCGCGGCCGTGGCCGAGCATGATCGTGCGGGTTTCACGGAGGAGGTTCGCCGATCGCCGCGAGGTCGTCGTCGGTCTCACCGGGCAGACCGACGATGAAGTACATCTTCAGGCTTGCTGATGCCGCAGGCCTGGGCGGTCTCGACCGCCTCGAGGATGCGGTCGTTCGGGATCGGTTTGTTGAGCCTTCGCGCGGAGTTCGTCCGAACCGGTTTCCGGGGCGATGGTCACCGATCGAGCGCCCGAGGCGGCGAGGGGCGCGAGCACCTCGGGAACCATCGCCGGGATTCGAAGCGACGACAGAGCGACGTTGAATCCGAGTTCGCGGCTCTCGTGGAGGATCTCGGGGCAGTTCGGGGTGGTCGCCGACCGCGGTCGCGACGAATCCGACCCGATCGGTGATTTCTGCGGAGATCCTCGAACCCGGTCGAGGATGGCCTCGGCCGGGTAGCAGCGGAGCTTGCCGTAGTTATAGCTCACCCAACAGTACCGACACTTCTCCGGGCAACCCCGGGACATCTCGACGAGGCCGCGGTTGCGATACTCGGTGTTCGGGGTGACGACGTATGAACTCGGAACCAGCGCCGGGTCGTTCATCTCGCGATCGCGTTTTTCGATCCGACGAAGACGCCCGAGAGGGTCGTCCCTCGCCGTCGAGATGGTGGCTCGGGACGAAGTACCCGTCGCGGCTGGCGAGTTCGGCCAGCAGGCGATCACGGTCCGGTTCTTCTCGGGCAAGCTCGAGCAGTTGCGGCCACAGGAGCTCGGCCGCACCGAGGACGAAGACATCGACGGCGCGGCTCAGGGGCAGTGGGTTGATCGAGGCGACGGCGCCTCCGAGGACGACGAGGGGTCGCGGGGTGAACGATCGCGTCGTGCGGCGGGCGATGCCGGCGGCGTCGAGGGTGTGGATCAGGTTGACGGCGTCGAGTTCGAAGGAACAACTCCATGCCAGGAGGTCGAGGGACGCGAGGGGAGTGTCATCCTCGAATGGTTCGTCCGGCGCCGTCCGGGGGCGCGAAAAATCGCGGACATCGGCGACATCCGGGACGCCGGCCGCGAGCTCCACGACCCACTGAAAGGCGAGCGATGAAAGCGCGACGTGGTAGCGGTTCGGATAACCGACACCGACCCTGAGTCGCCCCTGTCGGGAGCACGAGTCCGACGGCGCTCATCTCCGAGAAGATCCGTCTGCTGGCTGGGATTGATTCTCCGTCCCACCCGGCAAACCGTAACACGGGGACGGCGGGATAGGTGTCGAGAAGCTGCGGGTGCTGGATCTTTCTCGTGTCTTCGGCATTCGGGGCTGGACTCTCAGCGGAACTGACGTACAATAACGGTCCCGGTGCGTCATGGAAGAAAGCCTTCCCGCATGTTCCTGTGTCGAACTCCTGAATCAACCAAACCCCTGGTCGTTGCCATCGATGGTCCCGCCGGCGCCGGCAAGATCGACGGTCGCACGCCTGCTCGCGAGCCGTCTCGAGATTCCCTACCTCGATACCGGGGCCATGTACCGCGCGGTCGGCACTGCTGGCGATCCGGGCCGGACTCCAGATCCGCTTGACGAAGCCGAGCAGATGCAGGTTGCCGCTCTGGCGAGCGATCACGTCATCGAACTCGAAGACAAGGACGGGTCGGTCCGGGTCATGGTCGACGGTCAGGACGTCAGCGAGGCGATCCGAACCCCGGAGTGCGCGCTCATGGCATCCGCCGTGTCGGCGGTGTCGGGTGTCCGACGCGCGCTCGTACCGATGCAGCGTCGATCGGACTGGAAGACGGCTGTGTGATGGAGGGTCGCGACATCGCCAGCGTGGTTTTTCCCGGATGCAACCCTGAAGGTCTATCTCACGGCCAGCTCCGGACGAGCGGGCCGTGCGCCGTCATCTCGATCTTCAAGACAAGGGAATCGAGACGTCGGTGGATGAGGTCAAGCAGCAGCAGCACCATCGCGATCTGCAGGACACGTCGCGGTGCGGACTCGCCCCTCCACGTCGCCCGGGGGTCGGTGGTGGTCGACACCACCGGAGCTGACCCTCGACGAGGTCGTGGAGCGGTTGCTTCGCGAGCTTGCAAGCGATCGTCCGATTACTGCCTTGACACAAACGGTGAAAACACCATAAGGTCTCGAAACCACGGAGAGTTGGGACGCAGGAGGTCTGCGCCCATCGAGGAGGAGTCGTCTTGAACATGGACCCTGAACTGAACGGTGAGATGGACAACGGTAGCGGGAATGGATCAGCTCTCGATGGAAGAGTTGATGGAGACCTCGCTCCAGACCTCTGCGGGAAGGCGAGGTCGTTCAAGGGAACCGTCGTCGCGGTGAACGCGGACGAGGTTCTTGTCGACATCGGTTACAAGTGCGAAGGCATCGTTCCCATCGGCGAGATGACGGATCCGGAAACCGGGGAGGTGCATGGTCGCCGTCAACGACATCGTCGATGTTTTCGTCGAGCGGCTCGACGAATCGGAGGGACGGGTGCGTCTGTCGCGCGACCGCGCCTCGAAGCTCAAGATCTGGAGCGTCGTCGAAGAGGCCTACAAGGAACGGGGCCTCGGTCAACGGGTCGAGTCCTCGAGAGGGTCAAGGGCGGCCTCGCGGTGGACATCGGCATCCGGGCATTCCTCCCCGGTTCGTTGGTCGATCTGCGGCCCAATCGGCGGCTCGAAGACTATGTCGACCAGGAGATCGAGGCCAGGGTGATTTCCTTCGACCGTCGGCGGTCCAATGTCGTGCTGTCGAGAAAGGCGGTTCTGGAAGAGAGAGGTGGGCAAGGTCAAGGACGAGACCATGGCCGTCCTCGAGGAGGGCAAGCTCGTCACCGGGGTGGCCAAGAACATCACCGACTACGGCGTGTTTGTCGATCTCGGCGGGCTCGACGGTCTGCTTCACATCACCGACATTTCCTGGGGCCGAGTCGGTCACCCGAGCGAGTACTTCAAGGTCGGCGACGAGGTCGACGTCGTGGTTCTACGCTTCGATCGCGAGCGTGAGCGGGTTTCGTTGGGATACAAGCAGCGTTTCGAGGATCCCTGGATTCTCGTTCCCGAGAAGTACCCGGTCGGCAAGCGGGTTCACGGCGAGGTCGTGAGCATCGTCGACTACGGTGCCTTCGTCGCTCTCGAAGAGGGCGTCGAAGGCCTGGTCCACGTCAGCGAGATGTCGTGGACCAAAAAGGTCAAGAACCCGCGGTCCATTCTCGACATCGGACGAGGAGATCGAGGTCGTGGTCTCCGAGGTCGACGCCGACAAGCGGCGTCTTTCGCTGTCCCTGCGAGCCATCGAGCCCAACCCCTGGGAGCAGGTGGCCGACACCCACCACGTGGGCAGCCGGATCAAGGGCGTGGTGCGCAACCTGACCGATTTCGGCGCCTTCGTCGAGATCGTTCCCGGTGTCGATGGTCTGGTCCACATCTCGGACATGTCGTGGACCCGCCGCATCAATCACCCTTCAGAGGTGGTTCAGAAGGGCGAAGAGGTCGAGGCGGTCATCACCTCGGTCGATGTCGTGAACCAGCGGATTTCGCTGTCGATGAAGGAACTGCTGCCCAACGAGTGGGAGGAGTACGCCAACTCCCACGGCGTCGGCGACCTGGTCGCCGGTGTGGTCACCAACATCACCGATTTCGGCGTCTTCGTCGAACTCGCCCCGGGTGTCGAGGGTCTGTGCCACATCTCGGAGATCGATCGCGATGGTGGTCTGACGCTGGCCGAGACATTCATCCCGACGCAGAATGTGACCTGCCGCATTCTCCGGATCGACTGGAACGAGAACCGGATCGGGCTCTCCATGCACAGCGTCGATCAAGATGACGATGGTGAAACGATGGCCTCGGTGGACGCCCCGGTGATCGAGACCGCAATGGGAGCAGCGTTGAAGGCTGCCGTCGGCATCGTCGATGACAAACTTCCGCCTGAGATCGAGGCAATGACTGACGGCGTTGAAGTCGAAACCGTGGAAGCGGTCGTCGAAGCCGCCGAAGAAACGGTCGAGGAAGCGGTCGTCGAAGCCGCCGAAGAAGCGGTCGAGGAAGCGGTCGTCGAAGCCGCCGAAGAAGCGGTCGAGGAAGCGGTCGTCGAAGCCGCCGAAGAAGCGGTCGAGGAGGCGGTCGTCGAAGCCACCGAAGAAGCGGTCGAGGAAGCCGAAGTCGTGGAAGCGGTCGTCGAAGACGCCGAAGAAGCGGTCAAGGAAGCGGTCGTCGAAGCCGAAGCGGTCGACTCAGAAGATGAGGAAGAAAACAAGGAGCCTGGCGAGAGCAGCTGACCGGTGGGGGTGATCGACCGGCGAAAGGGAACGGGGGATTGGGCATATGACGATGACCAAGGCTGATCTTGTGGAATTAGTTGCCGGGAACGCCGACGTCCCGCGAAAGCAGGCTGACGAGGTGGTTCAAGTCGTCCTCGACAGCATCGTGGATGCGCTGCAACAAAACGAAAAGGTCGAGTTGCGCGGGTTCGGATCATTTCGGATCCGACAGCGCGACGAGCGGACCGGGCGCAACCCGAAGACCGGCGACAAGGTCCACGTTCCGCCAAAGAAAATCCCCTATTTCAAACCGGGTAAACACCTCCGCGAAGAACTGCTCCACCAGTGATCGTTGGTGACGGGTCGTGACTGCCGAAAAGAAAACACGCGGGAGTGGTGATGGGAAGGGCGGCGGCGAGGACGCGTCGAATCCGGTCTCTAAATCGCTCCTCTTCCTGTCATGGTTGGTGCCCGGTCTCGGCCACTGGCTGCTCGGGAAGCGGGTCCGGGCGGCGGTCTTCGCGGCCATCGTGACCGCATCGTTCATCACCGGGATCCTCCTGCACGGAGAACTCGCGGTACCGCAACAGGACAGCCCGCTATCGTGGTTCTTCACCCTCGGTTGCATCGGCAACGGGTGGCTTTATTTCGTCAGATTGTTGTGGGTCAATGGGTTCGACGGATTGTTCAGCGCGGCGTTCCCGTACGGACTGTCTGGTGGTGGCGACCCGGTGTCGGCCGGGTTTTTCTACGGAAAGACTTTTCTCTACACGGCCGGTCTTATGAATCTCCTGGTGGTGCTTGATGTTCACGACATCGCGCGTGGCGACAAGAGCTGAGATGGACCACTTTCTTCTCCTCTTCTGGCACGCGTTCTTGGTCGCCGTGTTTTTCGCCTTTCTCTGGCGGTCCGACACGCGCGGTCGAAAGGGGCTGTTCCTCAAGACCTTTCTGATCATGTTCGTGGGTGCCATCGCCCTGGGATGGCTCATGTTCCCGTTCCCGTGATCGACAAAGTCAGAGGGTCTTTGAGCCTCGACGAGGATCCGGACCCACAAGCCGAGCTTGAGCCTCCCACGCCCTCCCGGACGATGCACCGGCCGTCGATCGTTTTTCGCTGGGCCGCCAACGGCGGCTACGCGATACTATTGGTGACCATGGCGGTACTGCCGTCGACCTCACGGGCGTTGGCTCTCCGTTCCCGATTGGTTGGCCCATGCGATGGCTTACGGCATCCAGATGGCGCTTGTCTATTGGGCTGCGCTGCCTTCGCTCGGCCATCGCCGGTCCCTGGTCGTCGGTGTCGTCGCCGCGGGCGTCTTCGGTGCTGTGACTGAATGCCTGCAATTTCTCCAGCCCGCGAGGACGGTCGAACTCAAGGACCTCGCTGCCAACGCCGTCGGGGCGCTGATTTGCTGCGGCGTCATCGCCGGCATCGGCTGGAGAAATGCGCGGAGGGTCAACTGAACGACTCGATCATGATCGTGGCCGGTGAGGTTTCGGGTGATCTCCACGCCGGAAATATGCTTGCGGAGCTGAGGATCCTCAACCCCGAGATCGAGGCATTCGGTGTCGGCGGCGAGCGCCTCTTCGAAAATGGTCTCGACTGTGTCGCGAGCACGGATGAACTGGCGCACATGGGCCTCATCGAGGTGCTGCGCGAATTGCCGAGAATTCGTCGGATCATGCAACGGTTGGTCGGTCAAGCTGATCGGAGACGGCCTCGTCTGGCCGTCCTGGTCGATTCACCCGACTTCAATCTCCGTCTGGCGGCAAGGCTCCGCCGGCTCGGAATACCGGTCGTGTTGTACGTGTCGCCGCAGCTCTGGGCGTGGCGGCGGGGTCGGGTCCGCGCTGTCCGGCGTCTGGCCCGTGAGGTTCTGTGCCTGCTTCCGTTCGAGGTGCCGTTCTACTCCGAGCACGGAGTGCCCGCCCGCTACGTCGGCCACCCTTTGGTTGACGATGTGGCGAGGGACGGTCTGCTCGACCACGAGGTCGCGCGGGTCGCGGGCAAGATCGCCCTGTTGCCCGGCTCGCGGGCAATGGAGGTGCGCTCGCTGCTACCGACCATGATCGTGGCGGCGAACAAACTCGAGACTGACTGTCTCTCGGAAGCCGTTCTCATCGAAGCCCCCGGAGTGAGTGGCGTGGTGGACGAGATCTTTGCGACCCACGGCGGCGGCGATCGGATCCGTCGCGTGAGCGGACCGAACCGGCGTCGGGAGCTCGCGTCGTGCTCGCTCGCCTGGACGGCATCGGGCACCGCCACTCTCGAGTGCGCCCTTCTCGACGTGCCCATGGTGGTGGGCTACCGGCTCCAGCCCTTGACCTTCGCCATCGCCCGGCTTCTGGTGCGGGTTCCCCACGTTGCGCTGGTCAACCTCATCGCCGAAGAACGGGTGGCGCCGGAACTCATCCAGGGGCAGTGGCAGCCGGAACGCCTGGCTGATGTTTCGCGGCCGGCTGCTGGCGAGCGGTGGGGACGAACAGCGGTCGGCCCTGGAACGGGTTCGCCGGCGGTTGGGTTCTCCCGGCGCCTCGCGGCGAGCTGCCGAGGCCGTTCTCGAACACCTTTGAGATGGTTCCTCGCCCGGCGCGAGTTGGTTTCTCCGACTCGCGCCGGTCGAGCCGTCAGGGGAGAACAAGTCGGTTGTCTCGCCCAATGGTAGAATCGCGCGCCTGGAGGAAGCATGAGCGGCGCGGCGGCCAAGAAACCGAATCGGAGGAAATCGACCGTCAAGGTCGGCATGATCAGCCTCGGGTGCGCCAAGAACCTGGTCGACGGGGAGGTGATGTTGGGTCACCTCGAATCCGTCGGGATCCGGGTGACGGCCGATGCCCGCGAGGCCGATGTCGTCGTCGTCAATACCTGCGGTTTCATCACCGACGCGAAGCAGGAGTCCATCGACTCGATCCTCGAGGTCGTCGAGGCGAAGAACGCCGGTCGCGTTCGTCGGCTGGTGGTTTCGGGTTGCATGGCGCAGGCCTACGCCGAGGAACTCAAAAAGGAGATCCCCGAGATCGACGCCTTCATCGGTCTCGACGAGCTCGAGCAGATCGCCGCTGCGGTGCGGGGGGAGCTCGAGGACCACATACCCGATCAGCACGGCGCGGTCCGAATTTATGATCACGCCAACCCCCGTCTTCTCTCGACCAGCGGATACGCCTATCTCAAGGTCGCAGAAGGGTGCGGCAACCCGTGTTCGTTCTGCCATATCCCGAGGATGCGCGGGGACTTCCGATCGCGGGCCCTTGGCGATCTGGTCGCTGAGGCCCGGCGCATCGAGGCTGCTGGTGTTCGCGAGATCGTGCTCATCGCTCAGGACACCACCCGGTACGGCGAGGATCTCGGGATCGATCACGGTCTTCGACGGCTCGTCACCGCGCTTCTCGACGAGACGGATCTACCGTGGATTCGCTTTCTCTACGCCTACCCGGCGACCCTCGATGAAGGTCTTTTCGAGCTCATGGCGGAGCACGATCGGTTTGTCTCCTACCTCGATATCCCGTTGCAGCACGCGAACCGGAAGGTCCTCAAGGCCATGAGGAGGGGCGGCGACGCCAAGAGCTACTCGGGTTTGATCGAACGGGCGCGAGCGACAGTTCCCGATCTGGCATTGCGGACGACCTTTATCGTCGGTTTTCCCGGCGAGGGCGACGACGAACACCGGGAATTGTTGGATTTCATCAGAGAAACGCGGTTTGACCACCTCGGTGTCTTCAGTTATTCCTGGCAGGAGGAGAATCCCGGAGCGGAGCTCGGTGATCCGGTTCCCGAGGAGCTCAAGATCGAACGCCGCGCAGAGGCGCTCGAGGTGCAACAGTCTGTGTCCATGGAACAGAACCTCGCTCTCGTGGGTCAGACCCTCCCGGCGATGGTCGTCGGCCCGTTGGCCGAGATGGAGTTGCTCACCGAAGCGCGATTGAAGCGCCAGGCTCCGGAGATCGACGGTCGACTGCTCATCAACGACGGCGTCGCCGCTGCCGGTTCGCTCATCGAGGCCGAGATCACGGAAGCGCATCCCTATGATCTGGTCGGAAAGGTTGTTCGGGTGGTGCGGGCACCGGCCGAGGCGCCGCGGATGCTTCCGGTGATCGGTTGACGGTGACGACATGAAGATCTACTCAGACCCGCTCGGAGTCGACGAACCTCCTCGCGGAGCGGTTCTGACGATCGGCAACTTCGACGGCGTCCACCTCGGACACCAGGCGATCCTGAGATATGTCGTCGACCGAGCCGACGGGCTCGGTACCGTCGGCGCGGCCATGACCCTCGATCCGCACCCGATCAAGCTGCTCCGTCCGCGAATGGCGCCGAAGCTCCTCTCGACCCTGGACCAGCGACTCGAACTCATCGGTCGGACCGGGATCGAGGTCGCGCTCGTGGTTCCCTTCACCCACCGGCTCGCGAGGATGCCGGCCGAATACTTCGTCAAGGAGGTGCTCGTCGAACGACTCGGGATCCGGGAGGTCTATATCGGCGCCAATTTCCGATTCGGCGCCGATCGCGGCGGTGATGTCGCCCTGCTCGAACGGATGGGCGCCGAACTCGGCTTCAAGGCCGCGGCATCACCCATCGTCGAAATCGAAGGAGGCGTCGTCTCTTCAACCCGGGTCCGTCGAGCGGTCGCGGACGGAGAGATGATGGAGGCCGCACGACATGCTCGGGCCGCGATCACTTCATCGACGGTTGCGTACTGGAGGGTAAGCGTCTGGGACGAAAACTCGGCTTTCCGACCCTCAACATCGAGGTCGAGAACGAGATCGAACCCGCCAACGGGGTGTACATCTCCGCGGTTCACATCCCATCCTTCGGTCGCACCTTCGCCTCGGTGACGAATGTCGGCACCAGACCGACGGTGTACGAGAATTCCATTCTGACCATTGAAACCCACCTCCTCGACTTCATGGCTGATGTCTACCGTGAGTCGGTGCGGTTGTTTTTCGTCAAACGTCTTCGCGACGAGGTGAGTTTCCCCTCGACGGTCCAATTGATGGCACAGATCCAAAAGGACGTTGAGGCGAGCCGGTTGTATTTTCTCCAGCACCCGGTCGAGTCGCAGGGATTCATCGTTCCGTGACACCGATCGACATCGTCGCTTTGGCGGTTGCGTTGTTCGTGTCGACCATTCTTCTGGTCACCGTGGTTGCGGCGGTGTGGTGGTTCGATCGCTATGATCGGGAACCCGTGCACCTCGTGGTCGGCGTGTTTCTTTGGGGAGCGCTTGCGGCGCCGGTCCTTGCCGTCGTCGGCTCATCGGCTTTGGCCGCCGGTTTGGGATTAGATCCGACCGTCTTGGCAGTTGGATCGGCCCCCTCGTCGAGGAGTTCGCGAAAGCGATCGGGGTGATGCTCGTTGTCCTTTTGTCGAAGGAATTCGACAATCCGACCGACGGCCTCGTCTACGGCACCGCCGCGGGTCTGGGTTTCGCGGCGACGGAGAATCTCGTCTACACCCTCGCTGGCGTGGGCGGATGCCGCCATTGGTGGAACCCTGCTGCTCGTCCTCGTCCGCACCGCTCTGGCCGCAGGCATCCACGCGGTGTCGTCGGCGACATTTGGCGGCTTCCTCGGCTTCGCCTATCTGTCGCGGAAACGGAGCGAGCGGGTGATCTGGTTGGATCGTCGGCCTCAGTCTGGCGGTCGCGATCCACGCCGGGTGGAATTTCATGCTGCTGCAGATGGAAGTCCTCGGAGTGCTGCGGTTCCCGTGGCACGGTGGTTTGTCGCGGTCCCGGTTCTGTACGCGCTTGTATTTCTCGGGCTTGTCGGCTTTCTCCGGTCGGAGCAGCGAATCCTGGGGGTGGAGCTCGCCGAAGAGGTCGAACTCGACGTCGTTCCCGCCTGGGTGGTCGAGGTCATCCCGTACTACCGTCGCCGCGTTCGATCCGATTGGTGGCCGTCCCGCCGCGAGCGGACGGTTCTCGCACGGCTGCTCACCCGGCTGGCCTTTCGCAAGCACGCGGTGAGGCGGCTTCCGGACGAGGAGTCGCAGCTCGCGGGGCTCGAAGTCGTCCGGCTTCGGCAGCAGATCCGGGCCAAGCTTCAATGTCAAAGCTCTGTTGAAGAAGATGATCTGACTGGCTGAGAGGGCGTGCCCGGACCTACCATGGTCGTGTGAAGAAGCGCATCGCCGAACTCGCCTCCGATGAACTCATGGCACTCGTCCGTGGTGGCAACCTCGACGATTTCCAGATGCTCGATGTGCTTCGGAGTCCATTCTGCACGACTCAGATCGCGGAATTGGTCGCGTCGAACCGCGCAGCATCTGGGAACCCAGGCGATCCGGGAAAAGTTGGCGGGCTTCCCGGGATTGAGCAACGCGCAGGCCATGAATCTCTTGGGATCGCTGTCCTGGGTCGGCGCTGATCGCGGTGGCCCAGACGCCGAGAGACGCCGGCGCTCGTCCGTCGCCAGGCCGAACGGAAGTTGATCTATCCAGATGCCCACCATGAGCCTCGGAGAGAAGATCGCCGTGGCGCGACGCGCCCACCGCGCGCTTTTCCCGGCCTTGATCGCCGGCTGCGACGACCAGATCCTGACCGCGCTTCTCGACAATCCTCGTCTGGTCGAGAACGACCTCGTGGTCCTCATCAACACCGGAAAACCGCCGGTCGAGTTCATTACCGTGGTGGCGCGCCATCATCGGTGGGGTAAGAGCTATGGCGTTCGCAGAGGCCATCGTCGAATCCTCGATACGCCGTCTGCCTCTCGCCCTGAGCGTCCTCGTTCAGTTGCCCAAGTCGGATCAGAAGCGAATCGCCGAGCGTAACCGATATCTCCGATCGAGTGAGGTCTGCAGCCGCGGCCCTGTCGGCGAGGAGCGCAGACCCGCGAACGGCGCAGCGCCGCATCCAACCGAATTCACAATCTTGACCGAGTCTCACCGTCAGAATCGCTCAATCTTGGAGACCAACGAGCGAATTTCGCCGGATGAGCTGTGCCAAGTCCTTGATGCTCTGGTGATTTGCAAAAAATGCAGGAATACTGGTGGTATGGTCGAGGCTTTTTGCGAACGCTGAAGCGCAAGGAGTTGGTGCAGATCGCCCGGTGAGAATCGCTCGATTTAGGTTAAGATCAATCGGTGGTGAACGTTAACAACGCGGAGTCGGTCAGTCCCGCTGTCTTTGCAGAGCAGCTGCGGGGAACCCGCGAAGAGTCCGGGTTTACGGCTCGAAGACATCGTTGCAGAGACAAAAGTCTCCAGGGCGATCCTCGAGGCCCTGGAAAACGGCAGCTTTCAGTTTCTTCCGGAGCGCGTGTTCAGTAGGAGCTTTGTCGCCCAGTACGCCCGAATCGTCGGGTCCGACGAGGGTCCGCTGCTGGAGGCCTTCGACTCGGCATGGGAGCAGTACTCCTTGTCATCCGGGATCCACCCGAACCTCGAGGTGCTCTCCGACGATCTCGGGCCCTCGATCAGGTGGAGGTTCTGGCTTCCCATCGCCGCGGGTGTCTTGATCCTCTTGATCGCGGCGGCGGTGATCCTCCGAAGTACGACCTCGATCAGCGAGGGACTCGCTCCCGATCCTCGTCGATCAGGCGCCAGACAGGTCGGGGAGACCGCGCGGCGCAGTCCCGGCAATCCGCCCGACTCCACATTCGAAACCGGCCCGTTCGCCGGAGGAGGAGCGGGAGGAGGAGCAGGACGAACCGATGGTGAAGATGACGGTCCAGGTGGATCCCGGGGAAGAGTGCTGGATCCACTATCGGGATCGTGACGGGATGACCGGCCAGCGACTCCTGGCCAACGGGCAGCAACTCGATCTCGAACTCGCAGGTCCGATCAAGCTCACGGTGGGGAATGCAGGCGCCGTCGAACTCACCGTCGACGGTCTTCTCTACCGCGATCTCGGTCTGCCGGGACAGGTGATTCACACCGAAGTGACTCACGGGAGATTCACTCCGCTCGGGTCGGACGAGAGCGAGACTCCGTGACACGATTTGAAACCACCGAACAGCTCTTGAACGGCATTCTCGAAGGTCAGGTGCCGCGACAGGTTCGGCTCTTCGCGGCGCAGGGCCTGTTGCCGATTTCTCAAGAAGATCTGCTTCGCCTGCAGTTCATGTTGTCGACCGATCCTGACGACGAACTCGCTGAGATCGCGAAGGCCTCCATCGCCGAAGTCTGCACCGGAGAAGATCGTCGAGTGGCTCAGGTCCTATGACCTCGAGCCGATGGTGCTCGATCTGGTCCTCCGGCTCCGCGACGAAGACGAAATCTGGATCGAGGTGGCAAGACACGCGAGCGCGTCGGACGAATCGCTTCGGGTTCTGGCCAAGAACGGCCCCCGGTGGTCCAGGACATCGTCATCACCAACCAGGTGCGGATTTTCGGCTGTCTGGAGATTCTCGATGATCTGCGCGACAACGTGCGGGTCACGGAGACGGTGCTCCGAAGAGTCGTCTGAGTTCGAGCACGAGTTCATCGAGAAGGCCATCGCCGCCGAGGAGTCCATCGCCAGCGGTGAGACTCCCACCATCGAAGAGGCGCTGACGTCCCTTGCGCCAGATCGGCGCCCACATTCCCGAACTCGTACGGCTGCCGTACCAGGGGTCGGAGGACGAGGGTCTTCGGGAAGCGCTCGCTCATGCCGAAAGTCAGCAATCGACCTTTGCTCGCCTGGTTAATATGAGCATCAAGGACAAGGTGCTGTGTGCGCTCAAGGGAAATCGGGAGGAGAGGGCGATCCTCATCAACTCGCGTAACCGCCTCGTGGTACGTGCGGTTCTGGGCAGCCCGAAGCTGAGTGACGCCGAGGTCGAGAAGTTCGCCGGGATGCGAACAGTCGATGCCGAGGTTCTGCGGGTGATCTACCGCAATTCACGCTGGATGAGGCGTTACCAGGTGGTCTGGCAGCTGGTATCGAACCCGAAGACTCCGGTGGATCTCGGGATGCGATTGGTCAATCGGCTCAATGTCCGAGATTTGAAACGGCTTTCGGACAGTCGCAACATCAATCCAGTGATTCGCCGCACCGCAGTGAACTTTGCAGGCAGGAGGCGTTGAGTTGTCTTGCCGAACCCGGAATCTCATTGTGACCAAAGCGTTGCTGGACGTTGTATCATTGCTTTGATCTTATGATTATGGTAGTTAATCAACGCGGCACGACCGCACAATCACCGTGAGAAGGTAATGGCAAGCGCATTCAGTCTTTATGACATTCTCGGGGTCGAACGAGACGCAACCGAGGCGCAGATTCGGTCTGCGTTTCGCAAGTTGACGTTCAAGCATCACCCCGATCGGTTCTCCGGTGACAAACGGAAGCAGGCGGAAGACGCATTTTCAGGAAATCACTGAAGCGTTCAACGTTCTCAGCCACCCGGATAGTCGAGAGAAATACGATGACGAACTTCGCCCAAGGACAGAACCGGTGGAACGGGCGCCGCCATGGATCGCAAGGAGATCGCGCGCAGGCTCGCCGCGAAGGCGTCGCAGACCATGCGCGAAGGCAGGTTGACGGACGCCCTGTCGGAGCTCAAGTCCGCTCTCGACCACGACGATTCGTGCGCGCGCGCTCACTATTTCATGGGAGTCGGACTCGGCAAGATCAGCGGCCGCGAGAAGGACGGGCTGCGCCATCTGGAAAGGGCCGATTTCACTCGAGCCCGGAAACGCGGTGATGTTGTCCGAAGCCGCCGATCTCGCTTTTACGGTCGGTATGCGGGCCCGGGCCCAGCGACTGGCCGAAGAGGCGCTGAGCTTCGATCCTACAAACAAGAAAGCCTCCTCGGTGCTGGCTCAGGTTCAGAGCGAGGGTGATTCACAGTCGGGCGAGGGTCTGATTGGCCGCCTCCGGCGGAGGAGCTGATCGATCGTGGCCACCAACCCAAATCGTGTAGTCGGCTACCGACTCCAAGCCTTCGGCGCCACCGACGTCGGACGGAAACGGCAACTCAACGAGGACGTATTCCTCGTCGACGAGCGAGTTGGGTGTCTTTCTCGTCGCCGACGGAATGGGCGGACACGCCGCAGGTGAAGTCGCGTCGCGGCTGGCGGCTGACGAGATCTTCCGCGGCTTCAGCGATCGCTCGACGTTGAGCCAGGAGACCTGGCCGGATCACTGGGACATGAAACGAAGCGCCGCGGCCAATCTGCTGGTCGATGCCATTCTTGCCGGGCACGAACGAGTGACCAACGCCGTCACCCGTGATCAGAACCTCAAGGGCATGGGTACGACGGTGGTCGTGGCCGTTCATCCCGCGGCGAGCCGCAACATGGTGGTGTGTCACGTCGGCGACAGCCGGGCATACCGCCTGCGGCACAACCGTCTCGATGTTCTGACCGCGGATCACTCCTGGGTTCACGAACAGGTGGCGGCCGGTTTTCTCACCGAAGAGGCAGCCCGGACCCATCCGTTGAAGAATGTCGTGACCCAGGCTCTCGGCGGAAGCGCCGAGCCGAAGGTCGATCTTTTGGAAACCGAGCTCATGAATGGTGATCTCTATCTTCTGTGCTCGGATGGCCTCAACTCCATGCTGACCGACGACGAAATCCAGACCCTGCTCGCAATCGAAGGAACGCTGGAGGAGAAGGGCAAGAAGCTCATCGACGCAGCCAACGACCACGGCGGCAACGACAACGTCACCGTGGTTCTGCTCGGTGCATCCCAGATCACCGCCGAGGCGTAAGATCGGCGGCGGACGGCCGAGCCAAGGTCCGATCAGCGGCACACGGTCCAGCCCAGGCACGTGGTGGTCGTTCTGCGACGTCGGGTTTTGAAACTCACGCATCGACCGATATTTGAGAGGTTTGTAGATGGACGATTTCAATCTCCCGCCGAATCCCGATTTCGCCGGCGTGTCGGGTCCCTTGCTGTTGGTGATCATGGACGGGGTGGGTCTCTACCGCGGACAGGCGGACGGATATCCGGCCAACGCGGTCGATCTGGCGATCGACCCCGAATCTCGATCGACTCCTCGCACATGCTGACGTTCGGATGGAGCTCGCGGCCCATGGCCCAGCGGTGGGTCTTCCCGACGCGGGTGACATGGGCAACTCGGAGGTCGGACACAATGCGATGGGAGCGGGGAGAATCTTCGCGCAGGGCGCGAAACTCGTCGCCGACGCCATCGCGAGCGGGGCGATTTTCGAGGGACCGGTCTGGCGCCGCCTCATCGACGAGGTCGTCGCGAACGACGGGACGCTTCACCTCCTGGGACTGGTTTCCGATGGCAATGTTCACAGTCACATCGATCACATCGAGGCCCTCGTGCGACAGGCGGCCGCCGAGGGGATCAAACGGATTCGACTGCACGCGCTCGCCGACGGCCGTGATGTCGATCCGGTGAGTTTTCACCGCTATGTCGAGCGTCTGGAGAGGTTGTTCGAAGCACTCCGATTCACGCGGCTGTGACGCGGCGATCGCCTCGGGCGGAGGGCGAATGACCATCACAATGGACCGCTACAACGCCAACTGGGAGATGGTGCGGTTGGGTTGGGAGACCCATGTGCTCGGTCGTGGTCGGGCCTTTTGCCGACGCCATGGAGGCGATCGCGACCTTGCGGGAGGAACATCCGGGGATCATCGATCAGGATCTGCCGCCATTTGTGATTCACGATGGAAACGGTCACCCTGTCGGAACAATCAACGACGGGGACGCCGTCGTGTTCTTCAATTTTCGGGGCGACCGCGCCATCGAAATCTCGAGAGCCTTCACCGAGTCGGAATTCGATCGCTTCGATCGCGGCAGGCTACCGGTTGTCACCTACGCAGGGATGATGGAGTACGACGGTGATCTCGGGATCCCACGCGCTCTATCTTGTCCATCCGCCGGCCATCGGTCGGACCGTTTCAGAGTATCTCGTTCACAACGGCGTCCGCCAACTCGCCACCGCCGAGACCCAGAAGTTCGGTCACGTGACCTATTTCTGGAATGGCAACAACTCCGAGAAGTTCGATTCCGAACTCGAAGAGTGGGTGGAGGTCCCCAGCGACGTCATCCCGTTCGAAAATGCACCGGCGATGAAGGCGCCGGAGGTCTGTAGGGTGGTCCTCGATGCTCTTGCCGGCGGCCGTTTCGGTTTCATTCGGGTCAATTTCGCCAATGGCGACATGGTCGGTCATACCGGCGTTCTCGAAGCGGCGATCTCCGCTATGGAGACGGTGGACGAGTGCTTACGGCTCCTGGAGGAGGAGATTCACAGGGTTGGTGGGACCATGATCGTGACCGCGGATCACGGCAACCTCGATATGATGCTCGAAGTCGACAAGAAGACCGGTGAGATCAAGTGCGGACCGGATGGGATCCCCGTGGTCAAGACGAGCCACACGCTCTCTCCGGTACCCTGGTTGTTGACCGGAAAAGACGCCGATCGCTTCGAGCCGAATCCCCGGGTCGAACGACCCGGTCTTGGAAACCTGGCCGCCACGTTGCTCCTGCTGCTCGGATTCGAGTCGCCAGCCGACTACCTGCCTTCCTTGATCGTGACCCGATCAGGAGAGGGCAACTCCGCGGTGGGTTCGTGAAGGTGCGATTGACCCCCTCTTCGCCTCTCTGGTAGAGTCCGGCAATGGCGTCTCCCACCTTACCCTTTCTCGAGCCCATCGAGAGTCTCCGAGCGCAGATCCGCGATCTCGAACTCGCGTCGGCAGGCTCGAAGCCGAGCGCAGCACTTGTCAAGACTCGGCGAGCACTCGCATCCACCATCGACAGCGTCTTTTCATCGTTGACCCCATACCAGCGCTGCCAGGTGGCCCGGCACCCGGATCGGCCCTACACCCAGGACTACATTTCGTCGATGTTCAGCGAGTTCACCGAACTCCACGGGGACCGTCGATTTGCCGATGATCCGGCTGTGATCTCCGGTTTTGCCGTCTTCGACGGCGATCCTGTAGCGGTCGTCGGCCACCAGAAGGGGCGCGACACGACAGCCAAGCTCTACCGCAATTTCGGAATGCCCCGACCTGACGGCTACCGCAAGGCGTTGCGGGTCATGGAGATGGCGGGTCGCTACCGCCGGCCGGTGATCTCCTTCATCGATACTCCGGGAGCGTATCCAGGGATCGATGCGGAAGAACGCGGGCAGGCGGAGGCGATCGCCTTCAATCTGATGGAGATGGCTCGGCTTCCGGTGCCGATCATTGTGGTGGTGACCGGAGAAGGTGGTTCCGGCGGGGCCCTGGGTCTCGGGGTAGGGGACCGCATCCTGATGCTCGAACACGCGGTCTATTCGGTGATTTCCCCCGAAGGGTGCGCAGCGATCCTCTGGAAGGACCAGGCCCGAGCCGAGGACGCGGCACGGGCGCTCAGGCTGACCGCCAAGGACCTCAAAGATCTCGGGGTCACCGACGAGATTCTTCCGGAACCGTCAGGGGGCGCGCATATGGATCCCAAGGTCATGGCGAAGACAGTTGAAGCGGCAGTGAGGCGCAATCTCAAGCAGCTTCGAAGGATCAGACCGGACGCTTTGGTCGCCCGTCGCTACAAGAAGTACCGGGCAATGGGAATGGTCGCCGTTCGCTGAGACGGGGCCGCACAATGGCTTTGCCCATCACCGACCCCACCGTGTCGCCGGTCGTCGTCTGCACCCGGCACCGTAACGCGGTATGAGCGCGAGAAGCCGAGCCTGGATCCGCTACGGATCGGCTCTGCTGATCGCGGCTTTCCTGATTGGGGTTGCCGCGGTCGGCTACCAACGGACCCGCCGGAACTCAGACGGTGCCAGGAGGGTTGACCCCACGGAGGTCGGTTTCGATGCGGCGGATGTCGCCATCGGGCTCTACAAGGGATTCCAACACACCGAGACGATGAAGGGTAAACCGATCTTCATCCTCAACTCGTTACGAACGCTGAGCATGGCCTCGGGGTGGCAGGAGATCGAGGGTGTCCGCCTGGAGTTCTTTCGCGAGGGAGAGCAGGGACCCGTTCTGACCGCCGAGAAGGCGAGCTTCAACATCGACACCCGGGATGCGAGGCTCGAGGGCGGTATCCACGTCGTCTTTCCCAACGGCGCATTCCTCAACACCGAGGCCGGTCAGTTCCTGTCGAAACAACAGACCTTTGTCTCCGATGCGCCGGTGCTGTATGTCGACGGACCCACCTTTGGCCAGGCGCAAAGGGCAAGTTATAACCTCAAGGAGGATTGGGTCAGGCTCGAAGGCAACGCGGCCCTGAGAGCCGAGGACGGCGCGATGCTGATCGCGCCGAGGTTGGTGTACCGCCGGGACGAGCGAAAGGTGTTCTTTTCCGACGGCGTCGATCTCACCCAGTACCATTCTCGACTCAGGGCGCCGCGGGCCACGGTTTCCCTCGACTCGAACGACGGCCCACCGGAGATGATCGAAATGTCGGGCGGGGTTGAGCTCACGACGACCGTCGAGTCGACCGGTGCGCTGGTCGAGATGTGGGGCGAGAGGGTGGTGTTGAAACGAGACGCCAACGGACAGTGGCACATCAAGGTTCGCTCCACGGGACAGTGGGTCGATGTTCGTTTCACCGGCGGACCGGACTATTACGAACGGACGCTGCAAACCATGGTCCTCAGCGGGGTGATGGGAACCGAGGGAATCATCAGCATGAATGCGGACAAAGGAGTCTGCCTCAACGAGGTTCCCTTGGAGGGTCCGCCGCGATCGGTGACTGCGGAGAGCGCCCGTGCCTGGTTCAACAACGGGCAGTTGACCGATGTCGAGTTTGACGGAGAGGTTGAAATCACCGCCGAAGACATGCTCGCGCGAGGACAGCGGGCGCGGCTTGTCCAGGCTTCGGGGTTGGCCATGCTCCAGGGTGATCCGACCGGTCGAAACCGGGTCGGTTTGGATTCCAGTCGTGGGAGGATGTCCTGCGACGAGGCGACCCTCTTTGATCGTGAGGGCCGAATCGAAGCCAGGGGCCAGGTTCATGGTGAGCTTCTGGACGCCAGCCTCCTGGGGTCGGAGGGTCCGAGGGACGATGACGATCCCGTCCGTTTTGCCGGTGAACTCATCGAGGTCGAGGAGGGGGGCGGAGTCTACTCTCTCCGCGACAACGCCCGAATCTGGCAGGGCCATCGCCTGCTCCTCGCCGATGACGTTGTGTATCGGCACGAGACCGAATCGGTCGCCGCCCGGGGCCATGTTCGGCTGACCTTCCCGGCCGATCAGATGGACGCCGCCGCATCCAAGGACGAGGATGTGGTGGTGGTCGCGCGCTCGTTGGACTACGACGGGCCGGGGGGCCGAGCGGTGTTTCGCGGCTCGGTCCACTACTCGGATCCGAAGTACACACTCGCCGCCAACCGACTGGTGATCGCCTTTGACGAGAACGACGAGATCTCCGATGTCGAGGCCGAAGGGGCGGTGGAAATCAATGATCTCGCGATGGGAAGGCGATTGACCGGCCAGCACGCAACGCGTGAGGTCAAGAGCCAGGTCATTACCGTCACCGGATCTCCCGCACAACTCGCCGACCCGCGCGGAAATATCGCCTCGGGCGAGTCGTTGACCTGGAATCAGGCCGATGGTACGGTCTCGATCGGTGGCGGCACCGAATTGATCTACTACCCGGAGGAGACCCCTGAGCCCTAAAGCGCTCGACCTTGTCGCCCATGAACTGAGGAAGTCCTATCGTGGGCGCTCGGTGGTCGATGGGGTTTCACTGACCATCGAACCTGGCGAGATTGTCGGGCTATTGGGACCGAACGGCGCCGGGAAGACCACGACCTTCTACATGATGGTGGGTCTCATCGAGCCCGATCAGGGGAGGGTCGTCCTCGGCGAGCGTGACATCACCGCAATGCCCATGTTCCGGCGAGCTCGGATGGGGGTTGCCTATCTCGCGCAGGAGCCGAGCGCCTTCAAACATCTTTCGGTGGAGGACAACATCTGGTTGATTCTCGAGGCGTTGGGAGTTGATTCCAAGACCGCGCACGACAGAATCGGGAAACTGATTCGGGATTTTGGACTCGAGTCCCTCAAGGGCCAACGGGCCGAGACCCTCTCGGGCGGCGAACGTCGAAGGCTCGAGATCGCCCGGGCGTTGTCGACTGAACCGACCTTTATTCTCCTCGACGAACCGTTCGCCGGCATCGATCCCATCGCGGTACTTGATCTACAGCGGATCATCGCTCATCTCAAGTCATTGGGAATAGGCGTTTTAATCACGGACCATAACGTTCGAGAAACATTGAAGATCACCGACCGAGCCTATATAATCAAAGACGGCAAGATTTTTGCAACAGGGCACCCGGTTGATCTTGCCGGTAACGAGGATGTTCGCAGGATATACCTTGGCGAGGACTTTCAACTCTAGACCCGTCGGACACGATCGCCGGAATCAAGGGCGACCGACCGTGAGTTTGCGAGCCCGAAAGCTGGAGGTGTCCGATCTGACGAATCAACAACATCGAGAACCCTCCCCGCGGCGCCGCAGCGCAGGGTGAGATAGCGAGATACATGGCGCTCGAGCAGAAGCTCCGTTTGAAGTTGGCGCAGCGGTTGGTGATGACGCCGTCGCTGCAACAGGCCATCAAGCTGCTCCAGCTGTCTCGGCTGGAGCTCGAGGAGACTCTGGCTCAGGAGATCCTCGAGAACCCGGTCCTCGATGTCGAGGAATCGACGGAGGAGTCTGACGAGGCATCGGCCGCGGAGCTGGAAACCGACGATGGAGATTCGGCGGCCGCCGCTGCCGAGATCGAATTCGGGGAGGAATCGCTCGCCGACATTCCGACCGAAGCCGCCGACGGTGAAGATATTTTGCCATCGGCGGAGGAGGCCTACGACGATATCGACGTCGAGGCGTTTTTTTCCGACTACCTCGCCGATCACCGACCGGAGGGTCCCTCGATGGCCGCCTCCGATCCCGGCAACGGGATCCCGCTGGAGAACGTCGTTTCGTCATCAGAAGGGCTCGGCGAACACCTGATATGGCAGCTCCACATGATGGACTGCGGCGAGCGAATCGTGAGGATCGCCGAGTACATCGTCGGAAATCTGGACGAGGACGGGTACCTTCACGTATCTGACGAGGAGATTGCGTCAGGAACGGGCGCGCGGTCTGAAGAGGTGGTCGAGGCGCTCGAAGCGGTTCGTTCGCTTGATCCACCCGGGGTGGCGGCGAGAAGCCTGCAAGAGTGCTTTCTGATGCAGATCAACCTGCTCGTCGCGGTCGCCGACGACGATGCCGAAGCTGAATTGCTCAAGCGCGCGCAGATGGTGATTTCGGAATACTGGGACGATCTGCTGCACCAGCGGTGGGAGAAACTCGCGAACGCATGCGATTGCGAGATCGCCTCGTTCAAGGATCTCGTCTCGGTCATTCACCGACTCGAACCCAAACCCGGTCGCATCTTTCATCAGGAACGGAATCAGTACATCGAACCCGATGTCCATATTCGTAAGGTTGATGATGAATACACGATTCACCTCAACGATGACGGATTGCCTCGGTTACGGATCAATTCGAGGTACGCCCGGATGCTCGAAGGTGCGACGGTCGACCCTCAGGTGGCGGGTTATCTGCGCGAAAAAATGCGAAGCGCCGTCTGGTTGATGAAGAGCATCGACCAGCGTCAGCGCACGATCTACAAGGTCGCGAACAGCATCGTGACCTTTCAACGGAATTTCCTCGACTTCGGGATTGAACACCTCAAACCCATGGTGCTCCGGCAGGTGGCGGAGGACATCGGAATGCACGAGTCCACCATCTCGAGGGTGGTGAGCAACAAGTACATGTACACGCCGCGCGGACTCTTTCCGATGAAATACTTCTTCCATTCCGGCGTCGACTCGGCGCGCGGGGAGAATATCTCTTCGCTGGTCGTCAAAGAGCGAATCAAAAAACTGGTCGAGGCGGAAGATCCGTCGCGGCCGTTGTCGGATTCGAAAATCATGCGAATGCTCCAGCGTGAAGGAATTCGCCTCGCGCGGAGGACTGTTGCTAAGTACCGAGAAGAGATGGCGATTCCGTCATCCGACAAACGCAAAAAGGTTTTCTGATCGGAGACACTATGAGAGTTGACTACATCGCCCGTAAAGTCACCCTGGATGAGAGCTTTCGCCAACTGACCGAGAAAAAGCTGGCCAAGATCACCAAGTACTTCAACGACATCCTCGATATGAGGGTGGAGGTTGCTCAGGAGCGCCACCTCTACAAGCTGGATCTCTTTGTCAAGGGAAAAGACTTTGACATCCAGGCAACGACCCAGAACAAGGAACTCGGCGCCGCCCTTCAGGAAGGCGTCGACAAGCTTGAGATTCAGGCTCGCCGCGCCAAGACGCGGCTGAAGGACCACAAACCTCGTGGCGGTGAAATGAAGAAGGTGCAGGATTGGGAGGTCGAGGTCTTCGAGAGCGACACGGAGACATCCGGACCGCCGCGGATCGTCGAGCGCTCAAGCATGCCCATCAAGCCGATGACGGTCGAGGATGCCATTCTCCAGCTGGAGAAGAGTCCGGACCAGTTCATGGTTTTCCGCAACGCGAACACCGACCGGATCAACGTGCTCTACAGGCGGGGCGACAAGCACTTGGGGCTGATCACCCCGGAGCTTTGATGAAAATCCGCGACGCCATTCAGCCGGATCTCGTCTTCCTCGGCCTTGAAGCCGAGGATGCCGAGTCGGCTATTGACGTCATGGCGCGTGAGCTTTCCGCCGCGTCACGGCTCGATGCGGTCATGGTGAAAAGCGCGCTCATCGAACGAGAGCGGCTCGGATCGACTTCGGTCGGGAACGGATTTGCGATCCCGCACTGCAAGCTCCAGGACCTCGGTGAGATCGTCGTCGCGCTCGCGCGTTTTGACGAGGGCGTCGATTTTGGTGACGCCAACAAACACGCGGCCGCGAGGTTCTTTTTTCTGGTTCTCTCGCCACCGGATCAACCGGCGGAGCACCTCCAGGTGCTGTCTCAAATCGCTCGGATTTTGAAAAATGCGGATCTCCGAAAAGAGCTTCTCGATGCGACTGACGTCGAGTCCATTGCCACCGCGATTCAGCGTGCTGCGGAGCAGGAGGGTCTGTGAAGCTCCCGCCGCCGATTACGGTGAGTCGACTCCTGCGGGAGCCGAGACTTGCGCCTCTCAAGTTGCACATCACCGCCGGCGAGGGCGGGCTCGAGTCGCGAGAAATCTCGAACCCGAGAATCCAGAAGCCGGGACTCGCGTTGGCGGGGTACCTGCCGTACGTCAAGACGGGGCGCCTTCAGATTCTCGGCGAATCTGAATATTCCTATCTCGATACCCTCGGCGAAGAACTCGCCGCGGATCGACTCAGCAAGATCGTCGATCTCGAGGTTCCGTGCGTGATTTCGACCAAAGGGAATCAGCCGCCGCAACGGGTCATCGAGACCTGCAACGAGCGCAAGCTGCCGGTACTGACAACCATGGCCCAGACCTCGGAGACGATCGAGATCATCTCGGGTTTTCTCGAGGACGAGCTCGCGCCGAGGGTTCAGATGCACGGCGTCCTCCTCGACGTGTTTTCATTGGGGACCCTCATCGTTGGTGATGCCGGCATCGGCAAATCGGAGTGCGCCCTCGAGTTGATCTATCGAGGGCACCGGCTCGTCGCCGACGATCTCGTGATCGTCCGCCGCACCCACAATCGCGGTCTGGTGGGTTCTCCGCACGAGCTCCTGCAAAACTACCTTGAACTCCGAGGCGTGGGAATCATCGATATTCGAAAGCACTTCGGAATGACCGCGACCCAACCTTCGGTCACCATCTCGCTGGTGATCCAGCTCATCAAGTTGAGCTCGGGCGCCAAGGCGATGGAGCAGAGGTGGCGCGAGCAGATGATGGAACGTCCGCGCGCGTGGACTTCCACCGAGACCATTCTCGGCGTGGAGATCCCGAAGTACACCATGGTCGTCGCCCCCGGCCGAGATGTCGCGATCATGGTCGAAACCGCGGTTCGAAAATGTCTCCTGGCACAACGGGGCATCCAGGATGAACGCGATTTTCTCGATGTGGTGAACCAACTCGCGCAGGGGGACCCCGATGACTGATCATCGCTTTGGCGGCCCTTTCGTCATCACCGGTCTCTCGGGTTCGGGCAAGACGATCCTGTCGCGGGCGCTCGAGGACATCGGATATCTTTGCGTCGATAACATCCCCCTCAAGCTCGTCAGTTCGCTTTTCGACACCACCGACAAGGACATCCAACGACTCGCGATCGTGCTCGATGTTCGCGCGCAGGGAATGGCCGAGGAATTTCCAAGGATCTTCCGCGATCTCAAGCTCGGCTATGAGGGGCTGAGGTTGATTTTTGTCGAGGCCGATCCCGTGGTGTTGCTGCGGAGATACTCGGTGGCGCGCCGGCCGCACCCGATTCGGGACCGAGGGATCGAGGAGTCCATCGCCGCCGAACGAAGCTCGCTCGTCGCGGTTCGTGAGTTGGCTGACCTCATCGTCGACACGACGAATCTGTCACCGCATGACTTGAGGCGACAGATTCTCACCCTCGGTTCAGGCGTCACCGAACGTCCCGAGACGCTGACCGTCGAGGTGGAGAGTTTTTCGTATCTCCAGGGGGTTCCTTCGACGGCGAGCCTGGTCTTCGATGTCCGATTCCTGCCAAATCCATACTTTGAACAGGATCTCCGCGGTCTGGCCGGAGATGACGAACCTGTAAAGGACTGGCTGAACGGGCAGGAGGAGGTCGAGGAGGCGGTTCGACGCATCGTCGACCTCGCGCTCTACCTCGTGCCCAGGTACCGAGATGAGCTCAAGAGCCACGTCACCATCGCGATCGGCTGTACGGGTGGGCGACACCGATCCGTCTATGTCGCCGAAAGGGTGGCGGAAGCGTTGAAGGCTCAAGGGCGTGAGTCGGTATTGCGCCATCGAGACAAGGAGCAGTGGAGGTATTCATGATCCCGGTGCTCGTGCTCACGCACGGTGATCTCGCAATTTCGATTCTGGAATCGGCGCGGATGATCGATCCTCATCTGGTCGACAACACCGACGCGGTGACTCTGCCCTGGGAGGTGGACACCGATGCCGCAACAGCTGATTTGAGGAAACGTCTGAAACTGATGGATAACGGGACCGGCGTTCTCATTCTCACGGATATGTTCGGCGGGACCGCGACCAACCTCGCGCTGCCGTTTCTGGAGCCGGATCGCATCGAGATCGTGACCGGAATCAACCTTCCGATGTTGGTCAAGTTGGGATCGTTACGAGGACGTGAGATCCCCCTGAATGAACTCGCGAGCCGATTGGCCGCGGCCGGGCAGAAGAGCATTCGGCTTGCCAGCGAATTTCTCAGGGGTCGTTGACCACGGCGCGGCCATCCCAACACCGGTTACAATAGGGACAGGCATCCCCGGCTGAAAGCGATGACAACCGCCGGTGGGTGCAACACCACCGCAACGAGGAGTTCGAAGGACATGATGCAGCAGCAGGTGATGATCACCAACAAGCTCGGTCTGCACGCGCGCGCCGCAGCCAAGCTGGTTCACACCGCGAACACCTTCCGATCTGAGGTCTTCGTTGGTGGCGAGCATGAAGAGGTGAACGCCAAGTCGATTCTCGGTTTGCTGACCCTTGCCGCGTCGAAGGGAACTTCGGTGACGGTCCGCGCGGACGGCCCCGACGAAGAGGATGCGGTCCGAGCGCTTGTCGAGCTCTTCCACGACAAGTTCGGAGAGGGCGGGTGAGCAGCAGCCTGACCGGGCTCGGGGTCAGCCCCGGGATCGCCATCGGCGAGCCGGTGGTTCACGAGACGCGCCCGATCGCGACCTTGCGGATCACCATTGCTTCGGACCAGGTCGAATCCGAAATCGACCGGTTCTCGATTGCGGTCACGACCACCGTCGACCGGATCTGGGAGAACCGGGAACGCGCCCGCATCCAGATGGGCGATGAATATGCGGGGATTTTCGAGGCGCACCAGCTCATCGCCACCGACCCGTCGTTTGTCGAACCGGTGAAGAAGATCATCCGGGAAGAACGGGTCAATGCCGAGTGGGCCACCGATCAAGTCGTCGGTGAGCTGGTTTCCCGATTTGAAGCGCTGCCCCACGCGGATCTCGCCGACCGAAAGCTCGATGTTCTCGACGTCGCGAGACAAATTCTCAACGCCTTGCACGGTCTCGATCTCGGACAGCTCGACCATCTCGACCGCGCGTCGATCCTCGTCGCGGATGACCTGCCGCCGTCCAAGGCCGTCCAGCTTCCCATGGACAAAATCCTCGGATTCGCGCTCGAAACCGGCGGCCCGACAGCCCACACAACGATCATCGCTCGGTCGTTCGGAATTCCCGTCATCGTCGGCGCTCAAGGTCTTTGCGAGGCGGCGAGGAAATCGAGGCTGATCGCCCTTGACGCCTTCGAAGGTAAGATCGTCTTCGATCCGGAACCGGCGGTCGTCGCCGAGTATCGGAACCGGCAGACCGAGTACCAGGAGCAGCAGACCAAGCTCCTCGCCATGCGGGCGATGCCGTCGGTGACCCGCGACGGTCACGAAATCACCATCCTCGCGAATATCGACCTGCCGAACGAGGTCGAACTGGCGCAACAGTGGAACGCGGCCGGTATCGGACTCTACCGGTCCGAGTTCCTCTACATGAAGATGAGCCCGAACCTGCCGTCCGAGAAAGACCATATCGACGCCTATCGCGAAATCACCTCTCGAATCAGTCCCTATCCGGTGACCATTCGGACCTTCGATCTCGGCGGAAAGAAACTCGCGCGGGAGGTCATCGGTTCAACCGAAGCCAACCCGGTCCTCGGTCTGAGGGGGATTCGACTCTGTTTCTCCCAACCGGATTTCTTCAGGACCCAGCTGCGGGCCTTGGTTCGACTCGCGGGTGAGTTTCCACTCGGCCGGGTGCGGATCATGTTCCCGCTCATCAGCGGACTCGAGGAATTTCGGATCGCGCGGCTGCTGGTGCGAAAGATCACTGAGGAGATCCGCGCCGAAGGTCACCAGGTCCACGACAAGGTGCCGATCGGCGCCATGGTGGAGGTTCCGTCTGCGGCGGTCATGGCCCACGAACTCGCTCGTGAAGTGGACTTCATCTCCATCGGAACCAATGATCTCATTCAGTATTCGCTCGCCGTCGACCGGTCGAACGAACTTGTCGCTCATCTCTATCGGCCGACGAGCCCGGCCATTCTCCGGCTGATCTCCAAGGTGGTGGAGGCGGGAATCGCCGAGGGCATCCCGGTTTCGATGTGTGGAGAAATGGCCGCGGACCCCTTGATGGTGCCCGTGTTGCTCGGTATCGGTCTCACCCAATTCAGTATGAATCCTCAGGCGACGCCGGTCGTGCGCGCTCTGGTGAGACAATTGTCCTATCGGGAATCGGTCGAACTCGCGAGGCAGGCGTGCAAGATGGCGACGGCGCGTGATGTGGAGGAGTTTCTCTTGGAAAAGCTTGCGATTTCCCTCGCGAAGATCAAGATTCGGGTATAGGAGACATCGGTGAAAGTCCACCTACAAGCGCGTGTTGTCGATAAACCCTGGGGACATGAAGAAGTCTTTGCCCAGACCCAGGACTATGTCGGCAAGATCCTATTCATCCGCCAGGGTGAGGCGCTGAGCCTGCAGTATCACGAGGTCAAGGAAGAAACCCTGCGAGTGCTCGATGGCGAACTCGAACTCGTCGTGGGAGCCGATGTCGACAGCCTCGAAACTCATCTCCTCGAAAAGGGAGCCGTTTTCCACGTGTCGCCGGGCACGCTTCACCGAATGATCGCGGTGACGGATTGCAGCCTTCTCGAGGTCTCGACCAATCATCTCGATGATGTGGTCCGGCTCGAAGACCGCTACGGACGACGGGGAACCAACGCTCCCTGAGTCGGAGATATGCTGGAGGTGCGCCGATGAGAAAATATCTCGCTTCAAATCACCTGGGTGCAGCCATTCTGGTCGCCACCGTCGCGGCCTTTGCCGGGGCGAGCGAACCGACGAAAACGCCGACACCGAACACCGGTTCGGAAAAGACGCTGTCCGACGTCGCCGGTGGCATCGAGCTTGACAAGAAGGCCGCGGGCGCATCAGAGTCCATCGTCATCAGCAATGAAAATCTGTCGACTCTCGCCGGTAAGGGTCACCTCACCGAGGTCACCAAATCGGGACCCGCCCAGCCTGGTCGGGGTCTGGCCGATGTGACGGGCACCGGGGCCGGGGTCGAGGGTCAGAACCCGGAGTTCATCGAATCCCAGGAAAAGAAACAGTATTGGCAGGCGATCTACGGCCAACAACTCTCGTTGGTGGAGGACATCCGCAAACAGATCGACATCCTCGACTACAACATCCCGGGACTCTGGCGGGATTTCTACTCCTGGGATGATCCCGCATACCGGGACGGCGTGATCAAACCGAAACTGGATGAAGCTCTGGCCCAGCGCCAAAAGCTCGAGGTCGATATGCAGAAGGCCGAAAGCAAACTGGACAAGATCGTCGTCGATTCACGGAAAGACGGCGGCCAGCCAGGTTGGTTCAGGAGTTTCAGCAAACCGCCGACCCCGAAACCGACGGAAGGCATCATGCCTCGCTGAGCGTCCTCTGCCGTGATCGGCGAGGTTTGATCGAGGCCAACCCATGTCTGCACTGTCATTTGCAGATTCCAACTCGACAGGATAAGATCCGCTGCCGTGGAACGTTGAACTTGTGAGTGAAAATCAATCTCAATATGAAAACATTCTTTATCGAAACCTGGGGCTGTCAGATGAATCAGCACGACAGCGAGCTGATCGAGGGACAGCTGCGTCAGCACGGGATGTCACCGGTGACGGCCGCCGACGAAGCCGATCTCGTCATTCTCAACACCTGTTCGGTGCGTGAAAAACCGGTACAGAAAATCATCAGCCGGATCGGATTTCTCGCAAAACAGCGGCCGGAGACGGTGATCGGCGTCTGCGGCTGTGTCGCCGAACAGGAAGCAGGTTCGCTCCTCGATCGATCCAGCGCCGTCGGATTTGTCCTCGGTCCGGGTCAGACCGCACGGATCGGCGAGGCGGTGCGAGCGGTGGAGCAGGGGGAGCGTCCGGTCCTGACGGGTTTTGACGCCGAGGCCGAGTACAACTTCCACACGATATTTCGAAAAAGCACAACCCGTGGGATGGTCACGGTCATCGAGGGCTGCAACGAGTTCTGCACTTTCTGCATCGTTCCCTACACCCGGGGACGAGAGGTGAGTCGCCCGCTCGGAGCCGTCGTTGAAGAGGTACGCTCCATCGCCGGAGATGGAATCAAAGAGGTGGAACTGCTCGGACAGACCATCAACGCCTACAAATGCCCCGAGACCGGTGCGGGACTTGCCCGGTTGCTCGAGGCCGTCGCATCGGTGGAAGGCCTTTTGCGGGTGCGTTTCATCACCTCCCACCCACGTCACTTCGGCGACGACCTCATCGATGTCCTCGCCGCGAACCGCAATGTCTTCCGTTATCTCCATCTCCCGATTCAATCCGGATCGGACGCCATCCTCAAAAAGATGCATCGCAATTACACCCGCGATGAATACCTGGCCCTGGTGGACAGGATTCGCGCGGCCGCGCCGGAAATCAATCTCTCCACCGATGTCATCGTCGGATTCCCGGGCGAAAGTGAATCCGATTTCGAGGACACCATGAGAGTGCTGACCGAGGTGCGTTTCGGCCAGGTCTACGCCTTCGGCTATTCGCCTCGTCCGAAGACTCCCGCCGCCAGGTACCGGCCGGAAGTCAGCGAAGAGATCAAGAGCGCACGTCTGCAACGATTGTTCGCGGTCTCGAACCAGATCTCGTTGGAGCTCAACGAGGAACTGATCGGTCGCCTGGCGCAGGTGCTCATCGACGGCGAGAGTCGGCGCAGCCCGGATCACTGGCAGGGAAGGGGAGAGGACAACCGGGTCGTCAACTTCCCCAAGAGCGGACTCGAGGATATCGGTGATGTCGTCGAAGTCGAAATCCACCGGGCCGGCCCGCACTCGCTGAAGGGGCGGATCGTCGGCGGCGAAAAGAGGTTGCCCTTGGTTTCCGCGGGGTGACCACCGCCGGCTTGACTTCTCGGGTTCGCACGGACACATTGGAAGCATGACAATCGAGAAAGACTCTGACCCGGTCAAGATGTCGGTTCGGGCGTTGGTCGTCGATCCGGCGACCAACAGCCCCGTCGTGATTCTCGGCAGGGAGGAGGACAACATCTACCTGCCGATCTGGATCGGTATCTGCGAGGCCAACGCCATCGCCATCAATCTCGAGGGCGTCGAGGTTCCTCGCCCCATGACCCACGATCTCATCGGAAGCCTCATTCGGGATCTCGGTTTTTCCCTCGACCACGTCCTCATTCACAGTCTCGATGAGAGTGTGTTCCTGGCATCGGTTCATCTCAGCGGCAGCGATGGCGAAACCCGAGAAGTGGATGCCCGTCCTTCAGACGCCATTGCCCTTGCGCTCCGAGCCGATGCCGACGTTCTGGTCGCAAGGTCGGTATTCGAACGAGCTGTGGTCAGCGAAGCCACCCGGGAAGAGGCGGTGAAGGCGGTCCTCGAGCAGATGCGCCCGGAGGATATGGGAGACTACGAAATGTAGTCGCAGAGTCCGATTGTGACCGAGATCGTTTGACACTCTGCAAGCCGCGCCCCTATGATTGTCGTCGCGGGTCCCAGGAGGCACATCCAAGTTCATGATCGTTGCAATCACCAACCAGAAGGGCGGGGTGGGAAAGACCACAACAGCGGTCAACCTTGCCGCCGGATTAGCACAAAAAGGACTCTCGACGCTCCTGGTGGACACCGATCCCCAGGCCAACTCGACCATGTCCAATACCGATCTCAGGCAGGTCGAGGGCAACATGTTCGATGTCCTCACCGGGCGGTTGGCTTTGGAGGAGATCATCATCCAGACCGGTCAGGAGAATCTGTGGATCGCACCCTCGCGGATCGCCATGGCCAAACTCGAAGTCGCCATGGTGGGGGAGTTGGACTCGCCCTACCGGTTGAAGGACCGCCTCGACGAAGTCGCCGATCGATTCCAGGCCATCGTGATCGATACCCCGCCGACCCTGGGGCTGACCACGGTCAATGCTCTGGTTGCCGCGACCCACGTCATCATCCCGATTCAATCGTCGTACTTCGCCCTGGAGGGCACCGACGATCTCCTCGACACCATCGACAAGATCAAGGCTCGTCCCAACACCGAGCTCAAGGTTCTCGGTGTTCTGATCACCATGTTCGACCGCCGAACGATTCTGGCCCGGCAGGTTGCCGAGGAAATTCAAGGTGTCTTCGGGGATCTCGTTTTCGACACCACCATCACCAAGTCGGTTCGGCTCGAGGAATCCCCGGCGCACCAGTGCAGCATCTTCGACCATGCACCGGATTCGAGTGGCGCCTACGAGTATTACCGTCTGTGCGAGGAGGTTCTCGAGCGTGTCGGACACTAGTCGAAAGAACGTGGGGCTCCCGCCTCGACGCCGAATGCGCCACGATCGGCATTATGTCGATGAGCTCGTCACGCCACGTTCCGGTGACGGGTTCGGGGTGATGGTGCGGGTGACGCAGATTTCATCGAATCGTGATCAGCCCAGAACCAACCTCGGAGACCTCGCCGACCTGGTGGCCAGCATTCGCCGACACGGCGTGCTGGAGCCGCTGCTTGTCCGGCAGCGTTCTGATGGGGGACATGAGCTCATTTCAGGAGAACGTCGTTTTCACGCTGCGATGATGGCCGGTCTTGATGAGGTTCCGTGTGTCGAGCTCGAGATCAAGGACCAGGAAGCCCTCGAAATTGCCCTCATCGAGAATCTCCAACGCAAAGACCTGACTCCTTTTGAAGAGGCCGAAGGTTTCACAACCCTCATCGATACATATAGTTACACTCATGAAGAAGTGGCGGCGGCTGTTGGACGCTCGCGGGTCACCGTCACCGAGACCCTCAAGCTCCTCGTGATTCCGCCCGAAGTTCGGAACGCATGTCGGCATGCCGACATCACGGCCAAGGGCATGCTCCTGGAAATTGCACGGGCGGGCGATGCCGATTCCATGTTGGCGCTGGTTCAGGAGATCGTCGAGGAGCGCCTCGACCGCGCCGAACTCCGCCGTCGTCGACAGGAGAAGCAGGAGCAGGCAACCGGGGAGAACGCATCGAGCTCGGCGCTGCGGCCATTCATCGTACGCTTCAAACCGTCTGATGCGCGTCCCTTCGGGGTTTCCCTGTCATTCCGCACCGAGTCGGAACCGGAACCCCGGGATGTGATCGAGGCTCTGCGGAGTTTGATTCGTGAAATCGAATCGGGTTTGTCGCAAGAGAGCGAACCCTCCGGCTCCGACGAGAACTGATTTCCTTTTTGAGGGCATTTCGGTGGAGAAGTGTGTCCATCCTCGGTCTTTTCGGATTCAGGTTTACATAATATATCTTATCGGACATTGCATTCGAACAGTGGATCTGTGGAAAAGTGCTGACCTGTGGATAATCCTGCGGATAACTCTGATGTAGACTGTCGGCTGGTTTTTGAGGGAGTCTTGTGAAGTCTTTCGGGCGTCTCGATCGATTCGCCATCCGTGAGGTGGCTCCACCCGCTCTGATGGGTTTACTGGTCTACACCTTCCTGCTGATGATGCGCCCGATTTTCGCCCTGGTTGAAATGGTTCTGGTCCGGGGCGTGGCTTGGGAAGCCGCATCGAGGGTCCTCGCGAACACCATTCCACATGTCCTGGTTTTGACGATTCCAATGAGTTTTCTCTTTGGCGTTCTCATCGCCGTCGGCCGAATGAACTCGGACAACGAGATCATCGCGATGCAGGCTGCGGGAATCCCCTCGATCCGACTGCTCAGACCGATCATCATCATCGGGATTTTCCTCACTCTGCTCAACGGTTGGATGTGCCTGATGGTGATTCCCCAATCCAATCGAAGCCTCAGGGAGATGAGGGTCGAGATCTTCGCCAATGCCAAAAACATCGGTCGAATCGAGGCCGGGGTCTTCTACGAGGAATTCCCGAATCTTCTGCTCTATGTCCGTGAAGTCGCCGATCGGGGCGGTCGCTGGCGAGGCGTGATGATCTTCGACTCGTCGGACCCCGTCGAACAGCGTTTAACCCTCGCGCGGCACGGCCGGATCGTCACGACCGAAACCGAAGCCTCCCCTGCTCATGTGTCCGGAACCGGTGTCGGATCCGAGCGGTGGATTCTTCTCGAAGATGTCGTCAACCACCAGTTCAGCCGGAGCGAACCCGAGTCCTATCGCTTCAGCCGCAGCGATCAGCAGATCGTTCGTCCCAGGGGATCCACAGGGAACAAGGGCGTTTCACGATATCAACTCAATATGCGCGAGAGACAGACGACCGACATCGTGAACTATCTCCGCGGCGGTTCGTTCGATGACGAGACCGTCAATGACGATCTCGAATCACCGGATCCGGAAAAGGAGTCACTCCAGAGACGGCTGGCGGTGATCGAACTCAACCGTCGAGTTTCGATTCCTTTTGCCTGCGTGGTCTTCGCACTCCTTGCGGTGCCCCTCGGCGTCGGTTCGAGGTCCGGTGGTCGGGGTCGCGGGTTCATCGTCTCGATCGGGGTCATCCTCGCCTACTACATCATGAACAACAACGGTGAACTCCTCGCCGTCGAGGGTCGGATTCCGGCCTGGACGGGGGTGTGGATCGCCAATTTCGTGTTGGCTTGTTTTGCTCTCGTCCTCATTTTTCGGATGGGGCGATGGATGGGTGAACGGCAAAGACCCGAGGGTCCGATCGCACGTTGGATTCGGCGGTGGAAGATCAAACGGAGGGTTCGGGCGATCTCGGGACGAGCGGGGGCCGACGAGGAGGCGTTGTCGAGCGCCTACCCGGTGGGTCTCCAGCGGCGAAGGGTCTCCTCGGGTTTTCCAACGCTCCTCGATATCTACGTCATTCGTCGCCTCCTCGGGCCGTTCGCGATGGTCCTCGTGAGCACATCGCTGCTCTACGTGGTCATCGATCTCACCGACAACGTCGATGACATGGCGAAGAATCACACGCCATTGGATGTCATCGTCGGCTACTACGTCAACCTCGTGCCCCAACTCATCATGGACATCATGCCGCTTGCGTTGATGATCTCGGTCCTGATTCTGCTGACCCTTCTCGAGCGCAAACAGGAGTTGACCGCCTTCAAGGCCGCCGGCATCTCGCTTTATCGCGTTGTGGTGCCGATTCTTTTGATCGCTTCCCTGGCGGCGAGCGCCATGTGGGTTCTGAGCGAATCGGTGGTGCCGAACTCGAACCGGAAGGCCAAGAAGTTACTGGACATCATCAAGGGGCGCGAAACCCCCCGATCGTATTCGGCAGGAGGTCGGCAGTGGCTCCTGTCGCGCGACGACCTCAGCTTTTACAATTTTCTCCAGTTCGACGAATCGGATCAGTCCATGGTCCGGTTTACAAAACTCACCATTGACGAGGGCATGGAGCTCCGCCTTCATCTCTTCGCGCAACGCGTCACCTTCACAAATGGCGCATGGATCGCGCAGTCGGGCTGGTTCAGGCAGATCGAGCCCGACGGCACGGTGAAGTTCGAGATGATCACCGGGCCCACCGAAGTGGGGATTCCCGAGAATCCGGAGTACTTTGCAGTCGAGCGGAGGGTGCCCGCGGAGATGTCGGTGAAGGAGCTGCGCGCCCATATCAACGAGCTCGTGGATTCGGGACACCGCCCGGCCCGGTTGACCGTGAGATGGCACCAGAAGCTCGCCTATCCCCTGTCGGCGTTTTTGATGGTTTTCCTCGCGTTGCCGTTTGGTCTCAACCGCGGCGGCCGCCGGGTGACGACCATGCAGGGGATCGCCCTCGCCCTGGTGCTCGGGATCATCTACTACGTCGCTGTGGCGTTCTTCGGTAAGCTCGGCGAGGCCGAGGTCCTGCCGGCGGTGATCGGCGCCTGGGCGCCCGCCATCCTCGCCACCCTCTTCGCCATCAACCGCCTCACCACTCTCCGCACCTGATCAGTACGCGGGGATAGAGGACCGATGGCGGCGGGACGATCGATGACTTCCGGTGTCGGGTGTCGATTCCGGTAGCGAGTGTGAACCGCCAGGGGCGCCAAGCGCGGACGCCAAGGGCGCGAAGGCCATCGCATTCCTGAGTTGGGCTCTGGCAACGCTGCAGTCGATGCCTTCGCCTCTCCTATCGTTTCAATACTCGATGGAACCCTGGGACGGTGCGATGGATCAACCATGCGATGTTCTTTGCGTGCTTTGTGATGGATGCCTTGGCGTACTTAGCGGTTCATTCGTTCTTGAAGGGCGGAGAATCGATGAACCAATGAGGCCGGACGGCGGCCCAGGAACGTACAAACAGAATTCGAGAGCACCATGTCGGCATGCCGACATTGTTGGTTCAACTCAGGACGAGTTGGTGGAACCGTCTCCTCAGAGGATGGAGATCGGTGGGACGGTGGCCGGGGTGGACCCGGTTGGTCAGGAGGGTCATGGCGAGGCCCCTGGTCGGATCGATCCACAACGAGGTCCCGGTAAAGCCGGTATGGCCGAAGGCCGACGCAGCGAGGGCGGGCCCGGCCGAGCAGCCGGGTGAGGCGGCGAGCTGCCAGCCAAAACCCCGCCGTTGCTCGAGGCCGGGTGTGTAGTCGGCGGTTGCCATCTCGATCTCTTCCGGAGTCAGAAACTCGCCCGCTCCGAGATAGACCATCGCCATCGCGAGCACGCCTCTGGCGGTGCCGAACAGGCCGGCGTTGCCCGCGACACCATCGAGAAATCTCGCGTTTCCATCGTCGGGTTGTCCTGGTTGGGCGGCCGGGATATGGTCCGATTCGAGCCCTCGCTCGGTCAGAAGGCGCTGCTCGGCCACGGGCGCCGTCGCGCCGCCCGCCAGGGGGCGATGCAAACCCGGACGGTAGCCAATTTCACCCGTGAGCCCGAGGGGTTCGGCCACCCTCCTGGAGAAAAGCACCGCGAGGTCCGCGCCGGCGAGTTTCTCGATCATCATTCCGAGGAGGATGAACCCGGGGCACGAGTAGACGACGTGGCTGTCGGGTTCCTCGATCGTCACTCCCAAGAGGGCACCAAGCGCCGCTCTCGCGTGACCGCCGGCCAGGGTGAACAGCGGCTCCCAAGCTGGGAGCCCCGAACTGTGGGTCAGGAGTTGGCGAACCGATCGCGCCCCGACTCGGAATGGCAGGGCTTCGGGTAGGACCTCCCCCACTGTCGTCTCGGGTGCAAGCGCGCCATCCCGCATCAACAGAAGGGCGAGGGTCCCGACCACCAGGGGTTTGGTCAACGAGGCGAGATCAAACCAGGTCTCCGGTGTCGTCGGTGTCGATGCCTTGGTGATCGACGCCCGACCGGCGGCCAGGATGGCGGGATTCGGGTCGGTCTTCGACTGCCAGCCCGCAACCATTCCCGGCGCCGATCCGGCTCGAATCCCCCTTTCGAGGAGGATGCGGATGGTCGGTTCTCGATCGGTGGTCACACCTCGACTCCGCGCGGTTGAGAGATCGGAACGGGGCGACCATTCTCATCGACGTTGACGTAGGTGATTTCGGCTTTGGTGACATCCACCAGCTCGTCGCGGTTGAACCGTCGGGCCGACTTGACGAGGACCTTGACCGTCACCGATGTTCGACCCACCGAAATGAGTTCGGTGTAGAAGGAAACCAGATCGCCGACATAGACCGGCGCCTGGAAAACCACCTGGTTCATGGCCACCGTCACGACCCGCCGAGCGCCCTGCCAGACGGCTTCCTCCGCGCCGGCCTGATCGATATACGAGAGGATGACCCCCCCGAAAATCGTGCCGGCGGCGTTGGTGTCCCGGGGCATCATGAGCACCCGGCTCTTGGGCTGGAGATGATCGTGTGACATCTGGTCCTCCCGGATGAGCCTCGCCCCCCAAGCCTAGTGCATATCGACGACTAATGCATATACCCGAGAGCTTCGAGTTGGGCCCGGGTTTCGGGGTCGACCTCGGTGGTCAGGCTGACGCCCTGGCCTCGGAGCGCGACCTGCAACTGGGCCAACAGCCAACCCGTCCGGACCGGTGATGGGACCACCAGGTCGTTTGCCTCGACCCGGTCCTCGTCGTGGCGATAGAGCTCGGTTGTGGAACCGAAATCGGCCGACAGGGGCTCGATGAGCTTCCAACCATCTCGGAGAGCGGCGGCCCCCTTCTTTCCCCAATAGTCGAGGTAGGCGAAGATCGTCCGATCCGCCTTGACCTCGACCGCGCCCGAGGCATCGAGGAGCACCGCGCCCCGAGGCGATGAATATCTCCTTCTGCTGGCCATTCGACCTTCGGGTCACGTTGAGTGGCGAGGAATATTTGCTTGTCGGGCCGCCCCAGGGCACGTTCGAGGGCGACCACCTGACGGCCGCCTTCCTACCACGAACGGTGCCATCATGTGGGGATAAACCACCATGTCCCGCAATGGAACTGCGGGGAAGCTGAACGGTTTGGACGAAGTCATGTAAAGCTCTTTTGATGAGAGGATTTTTCCGTCCGGCGTGGGGACTACCTACCGCGGTCGATTCTAACTGACTTTGCGGACTGCGGGCAGTGGCGGCACTCGACGTTTAACCACTTCCCGCGAGATGACCAGCTCCGAGCCTCGGGCAGTGAGGGAATCTGGTACATGATGTCGAGCATCAGCTCCTCGAGGATGATCCGCAAGCCGCGGGCACCAACCTTGCGGGTGATGGCCTCCTCGGCGACGGCATCGAGAGCATCTGCGGTGAATGAGAGATCGACGCCCTCGAACGAAAGAACTGTTTCGTATTGGCGGACAAGACAGTTGCGGGGCTCTGTGAGAATTCGCACCAGTGCCTCGTGGTCCAGTTCATGCAGGTCGGCAACCACAGGTATCCGACCAACGAATTCGGGGATCATGCCGTACCTGATGAGGTCCTCGGGGTGGACCTCGGCAAGAAGTTCGGCCGAGCCAGCCTCATTACCACCGAGATCGACTCCGAATCCGAGCCGCTTCTGGTTGAGGCGATCCGCGATGACCTCGTCAAGCCCGACGAAGGCGGCCACCGCAGATGAACAGGATATTGGTTGTATCGATTTGCAGGAATTCCTGGTGCGGGTGTTTGCGCCCACCCGCGGCGGAACATTCGCTACCGTGCCTTCGAGGATCTTGAGCAGCGCTTGTTGGACCCCCTCACCTGAAACGTCACGGGTGATCGAGGGGTTCTCTGCCTTCCGTGCCACTTTGTCAATCTCATCAACGTAGACAATGCCACGCTCTGCCGCGTCCCGATCACCACCGGCCGCCTGATAGAGCCGGAGGAGAATATTTTCGACATCCTCACCCACATACCCTGCCTCTGTCAGCGTTGTCGCATCAACAATGGTGAATGGCACCTGGAGCTGGCGAGCGAGGGTCTGGGCGAGGAGTGTCTTGCCGGTTCCAGTGGGGCCGATGAGGAGGATGTTCGACTTCGCAAGCTCGACATCGTTGCGCCCTCGGTCTTTCTGGTACTCGATTGACGGTAATGATTGTAAACGGCGACCGAGAGCTTCCTCTTGGCTCATTCCTGGCCAATCACGTATTCGTCGAGGTGATGCTTGACCTCCTGGGGTTTCGGCAATACCTGATCGCGAGCCTTGGAATCGTGACGCTCATCCTCGGCGATGATGTCCAGACAGACCTCAACGCACTCGTTGCAGATATAGACCGTAGGTCCGGCGATGAGCTTGCGCACCTCATGCTGGTTTTTGCCGCAGAAGCTGCACCGCAGCATGTCACCGTCGCGCTGGGACATCAGACCCTCCTCGTCCCATTGTATAACAAACGAACGCTTGGCACTGCGACAACCACGTCTCTATTCTCTGGAAACAATGATTTTGTCAACCAGACCATACTCCTTGGCAGCCTCCGCCTCGAGGATGAAGTCGCGGTCAGAATCTTCGTGAATTTTTTCGATCGGTTGACCCGTATGTATGGAGATGATTTGGTTGAGAATCTCACGCACCCTTACGATGTCCTTGGCGTGGATATCGATATCGGACGCTTGGCCCTGGAGGCCGGCCATCAATGGCTGGTGGAGGAGCACGCGCGAATGCGGCAGCGCGAAACGTTTTCCCTTGGCCCCCCCCGCGAGTAGCACCGCGCCCATCGACGCCGCCTGGCCGAGAGCAATGGTCGCGACATCTGGTTTGACGTACTGCATGGTGTCGTAGATGGCGAGGCCGGCCGTGGTGATCCCCCAGGAGAATTGATGTAGAGGTAGATGTCCTTCTCGGGCTTTTCAGCTTCGAGGAAAAGCAGTTGTGCAATTACCAGCGACGCCACCTGGTCGTCGATGTTGGTGCCGAGAAAATCACATTGTCCTTGAGAAGCCTCGAAGTAGATGTCATAGGCGCGTTCGCCACGACTCGTCTGCTCGACGACAACCGGTATCAGCATCACTCCACCCCCCCGCCGGCGCGGCGGATCATTTCGTCCACCGTCGCTGCGACACGCGCCGCGTGGCGGACTCGCTCCAACTTTCTTTCCGCGGCCAGATTCGCCTTGTGCTCAGCTGGCGGCACGCCGTGGCGCGCAGCTTCCGTCGCGACGTAAGCATCGACCTCTGCTTCGGGGACCGGGGTTTCCCAGGTCTCTGCAAGCTGTTCGAGAATGAGGGTGTCGAGAACTTCCTGGCGCGCCGCCGGTCCGCTTTCGCGGAAATTTCGTGCCAGTCGATCTGTTCAGGGTCGAATTCCACCCCCGCATGGCCAAAGTGTACGCATATCGGTCAAGCTGCTCTTTGAGTGTCGACTGGACGAGTGAGACGGGAGCTCGGCCTGGTCGATCTTCGCTTCCAGATGATCGAGGATGAATCGTCGCCAGCTGTTGCGTCGCTCTACCCGTTTCTGCTGCTTGAGGACGTCACGGACTCGTTGCCGCAGCTCTTCGAGATTCTCGAGACCGATCGTGGTTGCGAGGTCATCGTCGATCTCTGGCAAATTTTTGCGTTTGAGCCCCCGCACCGAGATAGTGTAAGTGACTGTTTTCCCAGCCTTTTCCTTGTCCTCCAGATCTTCAGAAAGCGCCTTCGTGGCAACGCGTTCGTCACCGATCTTTGCATTCTGAAGAGCCTCATTGATTTCCGGCGGCACCGAGTCTGATCCGATAATGAGGCTCGCCCCATCCTCGATATACGGCTCCTCGTCGCTGTCCTCAATTTCCCCGCGCAGATCAACCTCGGCTAGCATCCCATCGCCGGCCTCGTCATCCTCGGCCGGCTCCCACACCGCTTGTTCCTCCTGGACTTTTGTCAATTCCTCATCGATTTCAGTCTACTGATCTCCAAGGAGATCTCGGGCAGGCTGAGCTCTCCGAGTTCAGGGAGGTCGTCACCGGGCGCACTTCGAAGCTCAGCAGTGAACGTAAAAGCCCCGTCCTCCGCAAACGAGAGCTTCTCGAATCTGCGGGTTAGTGATCGGCTCGATCTCACTCTCGCCATCAAAGACCTCTCCCCACAGGAGGCCGGTGAGGTGCTCTTGGAGCTCGTCTCGGATTTCATCGGCAAAGCGAGCACGAACCGCCGCAACCGGCGCCTTGCCCGGGCGAAATCCGGGTACGCTGGCCTTACTGCGGAATCTACGGACAATCCCGTCGCGTTCACGGTCTACTTCGGTCGGTTCGAGGTGGGCCGATATTTCGACGGTGTGATTTGCTCGGTGGGTCAGTGTGTACGACATATATTTAGCTCCGGCGGGCCGGTCGATTGAGAAGGCTGGTGCGAAGGGGTACTCGAACCCCCATGGGGGCACGACCAGATCCTAAGTCTCGCGCGTCTACCAATTCCGCCACTTTCGCATTTGGGAAAATGGTGAGCCGTGGAGGAATCGAACCTCCAACCTAGTGATTAAGAGTCACTTGCTCTGCCAATTGAGCTAACGGCCCACGGCCAACGGGCACTATACGCAAAAAGGTGTTGATGCAGCCTTTTCCCGCATCACCAGCGGTGTTTCCTGCGGGTCGCAACTGCTGAGCGGCTATATGGCTATACGGCGCGGCGCGTCAGCAGTTTGGGTCGGTGGGT